>CAVUPF010000012.1:0-181826 GCA_963743285.1 uncultured Solirubrobacterales bacterium | reverse complement strand
GGTGACGGCGGCCATGAGAATCTCCCCGTAGGCGGCCATCGAAACTCCCCACTGGCGGACGCCGAACCTCCCCATGGGCGGCCATCGGAACTCCCCACCGACGACTGACGACCACCGGCCGAGAGGCCGGCACCGACCGACCCCAGCGCTAGGGCTCGCCGCGTTCGGCAAGCCCAGCGAGGAGGAGGCAGTGAAGCAAGCGGAGGTAGTTATGGAGATTCTCGAGGCATTCGATCTGGTCGGCACGCTGCGGGGAGCGGCGGAGCTGGTCGGCGTCGATCACAAGACAGTCGGCCACTACGTCGCCGCGCGAGAAGAGGCCGGCGGGGAGTGGCAACCGGAAGGGCGCGCCTGCCCGCGCACCGACTCCCACGCGGAGAAGATCGCCGAGTGGGTGGAGCGCTCCCAGGGCAAGGTCAGGGCCGACAAGGTGCACGAGCGCCTGCTGGCGATGGGCTACCGCGGCTCGGAGCGCACCACCCGCCGAGCGGTCGCCCGCGCCAAGGCGCTCTGGCAGGCCGGAAATGGTCGCGTCACCCGCCCCTGGATCCCCGAGCCCGGCCTCTGGCTGCAGTGGGACTACGGCGAGGGCCCGCTGATCGAGGGGCGCCGCACCTCGCTGTTTTGCGCCTGGCTCGCCTGGTCGCGCTACCGGGTCGTGCTGCCGCTTGCAGACCGCACCCTGCCCAGCGTGGTGATGGCGCTGGACCGCACCCTGAGGGCGGCCGGCGGCGCCACCACCTACGCGCTGACCGACAACGAGAAGACGGTCACCGTCGACCACGTCTGCGGGATCGCGGTGCGCAACCCGAAGATCGTCGCCGCCTCCCGCCACTACGGGCTGACCGTGGCCAGTTGCGTGCCCGCGGATCCAGAGACGAAGGGAGGTTCGGAGGCGACCGTTCGGATCGCCAAGGCCGACCTGGTCCCCACCGACCACAACCTGCGAGCCGGCTACGCCAGCTTCGCCGAGCTGGAGGAAGCCTGCGAGGCCTTCTGCGAGCGGGTCAACGCCCGCGAGCACCGGATTACCCGGCGCGTCCCGGCCGAGATGCTGGCCGAGGAGCGCGCCCGCCTGCACCCGCTCCCCGCCTCGCCCCACACGCTCTGCTTCGGGGAGACGCGGCGGGTCTCCCGGCAGGCGACGATCTCGGTCGGCTCGGCGGTCTACTCGGTCCCCCACGAGCTGATCGGCGAGCGGGTCTGGGCGCGGGCGCACGAGAGGCAGCTGATCGTCGTCCACGCCGACGGCGCCGCCGGGCCGCGCGAGGTCGCCCGCCACGAGCTGACCACGCCGGGGCGGCCGCGGATCGCAGACGAGCACTACCCACCGCGACCGCCCGGCGCCCTTGCCCGGCGCCCCCGGCCCAGAAGCGCCGAGGAGACCGCCTTCCTGGCGATCGGGCCCGGCGCGGAGCGCTGGCTCACCCAGGCGGCCGCAGCGGGCGCCTCGCGGGTCCGCGGCAAGATGGCCGAGGCAACCGAGCTGGCCAAGCTGCACGGCGCCGAGGCGCTCGATCAGGCGCTCGAGGCGGCGGCCGAGGCGGGGCGCTTTGGCAGCGGCGACCTCGCCTCGATCCTCGCCCACCGCCGCCTGACGAACGTGGTCGCGCTGCCGCGCAGGGCGCCGGAGGCCGCCACCCTGCAGAGCTCCACCGCGGCCTGGGAGGGGTTCGGACGATGACCGCCTTCTGCGAGGTCCATCTCGAACTCAACCCCGACCGCTTCGAGGAGTACCCGAACGGCATCCGCGTCCAGGACATCGAGCTCGTCTTCAGCGACGATCCCGAGCGTCCCCCGTGGCGAGCGGCGCCGTCGGCTCTCTGCGCAATCGACGCTCGCCGCGCACGCGAGCTCGCCTTCGAGCTCTTGATGGCGGCTGAGGTCGCCGAGCTCTGGGAGAGGGCGCGATGATGGCGGTCAAGGTGCCCGAGCCGCCGCCCCTCTCGGCCGAGCTGGAGGGGATGCTGCGCGCCCTGCGCCTGCCCCACGTCCGCCAGGCGGCGCCCGAGGTGCTGGCCACCGCCGCCTCGCAGCGCTGGGAGCCCTCCGAGGCGCTGCGGGTCCTGCTCGAGGCCGAGCTGGCCGGCCGCGCCGAGGCGGCGGTCCGCATCCGGCGCAAGCGCTCGGGCCTGCCCGCCGGCAAGACCCTGGAGGCCTGGGATGAGGCCGCCTCCTCGATCCCCAAGCCCACCCAGCAGGCGCTGCTCACCCTGGAGTGGGTCGAGCGGGCCGAGACGCTTTGCGTCTGCGGGCCCTCGGGGACCGGCAAGAGCCATTTCGTGGAGGCCCTGGGGCACCTGGCGATCGAGAGGGGCAAGGCGGTCGCCTGGCACACCCTGGAGTCCCTGGAGGCGCTCCTGCGCGGCCACCGCGCCGACGGCTCCTTCTCCAAGGCGATCGCCAAGCTGCTGCGCGCCGATCTGGTGATCTTGGACGACGTCGGGATGCTGCCGGTCTCCCCCGAGGCCGCCGAGGCGCTGTTCCGGCTCGTCGACGCCACCTATGAGCGGCGCTCCCTGGCGATCACCTCGAACATCCACCCCTCGGGCTTCGACCAGCCGACGCCGCGCACCCTCGCCGCGGCGACCGTCGACCGGCTGCTTCATCACGCGCACGTAATCGTCACCGATGGGTCCGAGAGCTACCGACTCGCCCAGGCGACCGAGGGCAAGGGGGTGGTGCCGACCCGCCACCGACCGACGGGCCGTTGAAGGCAAGCAGTGGGCCCTTGGCGGTAAAGGGGAGCGATTCGTGGAATCGACCTGGGCGGTGGCTCTGCCCTTTCGATCAGGGCCGGCCCGCAAGCCTTCATAGCCTGTGAGGGTGAGGAGGCCTCGATCTTGGCGGAAGTGCAGACCGGCAGTCCGGCGGTGTCGATACTGATGTGCTTGTCGACCTGCAGCTCGGCTCCCAGAGCTGGCGGGACGTGGCTGCCGTTGGCGGTTGAGACCGAAGCGCTCGCATGGAAGCTGACCGGAGCCATCTTGTTCTTGGGTAGCGCCTTCGGGCTGAGAGCGCCCTCGATGTGGATCACCAAGTTGCCGGCCAGGATCGTGGTCCCGGAGTTCATGGCGAGGAGATCGGCCGCCTGGCTGTGCAACTCGAACGCGGCGATCAACGCGAACACTATGGTCGCCGTGCGCCTGCGGACTCGCTTCATACGTCTTCCGTCCACTTTAATTGAGCTGGCGGCATCGCCCTATCGAAGCGGACTGTCGGCTGAAAAAGCAATGAGTCCTGTAGGACCAGTCCTCGGGACCCCATGTTCACTCTCAGGAGTGGTCTCACCATGACACCTTGCTGCTGGCATCTTGGCGTCAAGCGCCTCGGTGAGGCAGCCGTCGATGCTCTCGGGTGGCCTAGCTCGCGTAAGGAGTGAGAAGGATCTCGGCGATCTGGGCGAGGTCCTGGAGGGCGCTTGGCCCGCCAGCGTCGACTCGGCCGGGGAGGAGAGCAAGCGCCCCGGTGAGGAGACGGCGCTCGGTGTCGGGTGGGAGCTCGGGCACCGCCTCTCCACGAAGTGTACGGCCGCTTCGCAGAAATTTCGCCAGGTGCTCGATGAGGCGCTCACGAGCGGTCGAAATCGCGGGTACAGCGGCCGGGGCCGCAGGGCCAAGGAGGTAAGCGAGAGACGGCTCGGAGGCGAGAAAGGCCAGTATCGCCTCGACCGCGTCCAGCAGGCGCCCCCGCCACTCTGCCTGCGGCGCATTCTCACAGGCGCTGGATACCAAGCCGCAAATACATTCCGCGGCCATCGCGAAGGTGGCGCACAAACAGGTGTCAACGTTTTCGTAGTGCTCATAGAACGTCGCCGAGGAAACGGCAGCACGACCGACGATGTCGGCGGTGCGGGTATTCGCGTAGCCGCGCTCGGCGAGGACCTCGGCGGCAGCGCCGAGCAGTCGCCAGCGCTGGCTCTCGGTGACGAACGCAGGTGAGAGGTCGTGGCGCCCGCGGGGAAGACGGTAGGCATGAAAGGAACCCAACGGGGACTCTTCGTGCTTCGCGCTCAACGTGGTCGCTCCAGCGGCACACGGCGATACCGGAGTGGGGGTGTACTCACTTCCGTCCTGTAGTACCGCACAGTGGTGGTGGTCCCTAGGCGTTGATAACGCGCTCTTGTCGGTGTCGATGATCAGCTCCTAGAGTGCCTGCGGCTGGGAGCCATTGAGGGTGGCGATGCTTGCCTCGCAATGCCATCTGCAGAGTGTGTTACCTGATCGAACACCTACCGCGAAGCGGGAGTCGGGGCGCCGAGGGGGTAGGCGTCTGGAGCAGTCTGAGTGAATCTCCAGGCGCCACCTTGACCCGCCATCGGCATGTAGTACTTGCGGCGATGAGGCCCTTCGAAGAGAGCAAAGGCCTGGGCGCCCTTAACCCGGAAGGCGGCGAGAGCGCCGGTAAGCGGATCGGCGCGGACGGAGGGGATCCTGCCAACCAGCGCCTTCAGGTCTCTCGCGCAGCCAGCGACCTTGAGCTGCTTGCCGGTGGAGGCGAGTCGTTCCAACGAGCGGCGCAAGGAACTCGCCACGTGAGGGCAGGCCTTTGACCACTGGCCATTGGCGAGCGCCCCTAGGTAGGCTGCTAGCGTCGTCCCCGCCGCGCTACGCTCAGCGGCGTTTGCTTCTTCACCATAGTCGGGGATGCTGTTGTCGGCGCCCCCTATACGAAAGGCCGCCGCACCGCCAGCCGGAACAGAGCCAGAGGAATGGCGGGCCTTGGCGGCAGACTGGTGGGTAGCGACCTGGGGGTTGGCAGGCACCGAACTCGTTGTGGTGGAGGTGGAGCCCTGGATTGTCGAGGAGGCACTTAAGCCGCCCCCACAGGCGGGGAGTCCGACCACAATCAGGGCGACCGTAGTGGGGGCGAGGAAAACTGCCGTCTTCACCTGACTCCGCAGGTTGAAGTCAGGGTTGAGGTGAGTGTCTTGCCGGGGAAGAGGAAGCTCGTGCGCGCCAGGGAGAAGAGGGCGCTGCGGACCCCCTTGGGGGCTGGGCAGCCGGAGCTCAGGAAGCTGTGCTTTGTCCCGTGGTAGGAGTAGAGGCGGGAAAGGGTCATTTCGATCCCGGTGAGGTTGCGTTTGCCCCCGAGCGATTTCGAGAGGTTGGCCGTCAGCGTGGTGCCATAGGGACCGTGGCGGTGAGTGCTGATCTGGAAGGTGATCACGAAGGAGGAGGAGAACGGTTTGCTGCTGTAGATGTGGCCGAGCAGGACCTGGCGACCGTGTTCGCGGCCGTTGAAAACGAGCAGACGGCCCTGCGTGGGGTAAGGAGCCTGACCGGGCAGCGAGAGGGTGGCCGAGAAGCTGCCCTTCCCGACCAGGGAGGAGCGGCAGTCGGCGAGGGCGCGGCCGTTGGATGCGGGCTGGATCTGGGGCAGATTGCAGACCGGCAGGCCGCTGTATTCAAGGCGCCCACTTCGGTTGATTTCGATTCTCAGCAGATTCAGATGGGGTGGCTGGCTTTCGTCGGTGGTCGAGACCTGACCGGCAACCGAGACCGCGATCGGCGCCGCTCCGGTGCGAGGCAGGGAGTGAGGGGAGATCTTGCCGCTCACGGTAACCCGCAGGTTGCCGTTCTGGGTAGTTTCGGCCTGGGCGAAGGCAACGCTGATGGCAAGTAGACCAGCCAAGGCGAGGACAAGGACGATACGAAGCTGCAGCCTGCGGATAGGGGTGCGGGTTGAGGTGGTGGAAATATTCATCTAGGTGAACCTCGCTGTATTGGCCTTGAAATAGTGACGATAGAAGCCGAACACCGTGTCATTTTGCCAGTTCGACGTTATGAGTGAGTTGACCACCATCTCTTCAGCGGCGTTCTTGTTGCCTTGCTTGAGCTTCTTGGCGACCGCTTCGAAGTAGCCGATCTCGGCCTTGATCTTACCGAGCCACTTGGTCCGGGTGCTCTGGTCAGCGTCGGGCTGGGGGATCGCTTCTAGCTCTGCATGCGTCGTCTTCAGCGCCTTGGTGAAGGCGAGGGAGGCGGGCTTCAGCTTGCCATGCTTTGCCCACTGCTTGACGTGCCGAAGGGTCTTTTCGTTGGCCTGGGTATCTGCCTTGCAGATCGGTTCAACCTTTTTAGCGTATTCGTTGCGGGTGGTTTCTGCGGCCACCGTCAAGACGGGAACCGCAAAGTTCCTCTTGTTCCCCACCTCTGCCTCTCTTTCGGTCTTCTAGATCCTAGAACACACTTCGAGCAGATTGGATGCGGATCATCTGCCCTTCCTGACCTTGAAGGTCACGACCCTCGTGACGAAGGCAGGCGCGCTGCCATCGCTGGGCGTGAAGGTAAGCGTGACCTTGATCTTGAGCTCCTTTGCCTTGGAAAAGGCGCGGCTGCCCGAGGGGCTGAGCGCCAAGTGCAGAGTGAGGGTGCCGCCGTTGCTGGTATGAACGCTGAGTGGTTTCAACCCCTTGCCGCTCGCGAGAACATCGCCGGGTCCAGAGGCGGTCACCTTGAAGGCCGCAGTGGCGCCCTTGACGGTGAGTTGGCCGGGGGTTAGCTGAGCAGGGAAGGACAGTTCGACCGGGGGCGGCGGGTTGGCCGCGAAATTGGCGGTCACCGCGGTGTCGGCGCCGAGGGTAAGGTGACAGGGCCCGGTGCCCCCGCAGCCCCCCGACCATCCGGCAAAGGAAGACCCCGCCGCCGGGGTGGCGACCAGAGTGAAAGTTTCCACTTCCTCATAGGAACCCGTGCAAGTGCCGGCGGTGGCGGTGCAGCCCGAGACGGCGCCGCTTGAGGCACTCACCGAGCCTTCGCCGACAACGTTGACACTGAGGCGATGGTGGATCGGGACGAAGGCGGCCTTCACCGATCTGGCCTCGCTCATCGTCACTTCGCATTCGTTTTGGCTCGGCTGGGCTTCGCAGCCGCTCCAGATCACTTCCTCGTGGCGACCGGGGACGGCACTCAGGATAACCGTGCTTTCCGGCCCTTCGGCGTCGAAGTGTTCGGTGCAGGAGATGCCGCATTCAATCCCGGCCGGGACGCTGGTCAAAGTGCCTTCGCCGCTGGCTTCAACGCTCAGGGTCTGCTGGGGGGTGGGGGCGAATTCGGCGTGCACGGACTCGGCGGCGCCCATCGTCACGTCGCATTCGTCGGGGTTGGGCTCGGAGCTACAGCCGCTCCAGGCAACGAGGTGATTGTGGATGGCCGGCGTAGCTTTCAAGGTGACGGTGCTTGCTTCGTTGAAGTGTTCAGAGCAGGCACTGCCACATTCGATCCCCGTCGGGCCGCTAGTCACCGTGCCTTCCCCGACCTTGGTCACCGTCAGCGTCTTTTGGGGGATTTCTTCGAATTCGGCGCTGACCGACCTCGCTTCGTTCATCCCCACCGTGCAGGTCCCTGTCCCCGAGCATCCACTGCCGCTCCAGCCTTTGAAGGTCGAGTGGGAGTCGGGGGTGGCAGTAAGGACGACCCTTTCGCCAGTTGCGTTGTATTCGGCGGCGCAGGCCGTGCCGCAGTTGATCCCAGCGGGATTGGAGGTCACAGTCCCTACCCCGCTGCCAGTCTTGGTCAGCATCAGGGTGTAGGCGTGATTGGTGGCGCCGAACTCGTAGAGCCGTGAATATTCCATCTTTTTGCCGTTTTTATCGAGCCCCGAGACTTCACCCGCTTCAAAGTTGCCACTTGTCACGTACACGTCGCCTGTGGGACCGACCGCCAGTCCCGATGGCTCGCCGTCGGTCAGGCGGTGTTCGACGCTGACGCCGGGGGCTCCTTCGGGGTGGGTTATCCAGCGTGCGATCTGGCCACGGTAGTCCCCGGCGGCGTCGAACTCGTCGATCACCGCTTCGGGATGTTCGGATTGACCGTTGCCGATGTTGTCGAGGATGAAGACATGCCCGTCGGTGGGATCGACGGCGAGCGTCGATTCGCCCAGGAAGGCAAAGCCAGCCTGCGGGGTGCCGTGGCCGTCGATCGCCGGGAGGGGGTGGCCAGCCGGGTCAAATACCTTGACCGTGTCGGTGGCCGCGTCGGGGACGTAAACGTCCCCTTCGGTGGCCGGGAAAGCCGAGACGGCGATGCCGAAGCCTTCCTCAAGGGTGCCAAGGCCGATTTCGGCGATCTGGGTACCGGACGGTTCGTACTCGTCGACGTGGGTGCCATCATCGATGTAGACATCGCCATTCGGGCCGACTGCTACGCCACTGGCCGGACCTGGGTCAATCACGGTCCGCCCGCTATAGGTGGTTTCGGATCCGGGCGGATAGGAGGAGGGGGTGAGCCTGACCACCTCGTGGCGCCAGTTGTTGACGTAGAGGTCGCCGTAGGAAGAGCTGGAGGGATCGTTGTCGACCGCCATGCCGCAGGGACCGTTGCCGGCGCTCTCAGCGGCGATTTGGGTTACATAGCCGCCTTCGCTGCTGTAGATGTCGATTGCATCGTGGAAGTAATCAGCGACATAGCGGTCGCCGTTGGAGTCCAGGGCGACGCCGCAGGCGTCTTCGAAGCCGCCCCCTTCGGGCTGCGGCGGAGAACCGCCAAGTTCGGAGATGAAGGGGTGGGTTTCGATCACGGGGGATGCCCACACAGGGCTGGCAAGAACGGCGACCGCCAAAAACGGCACGCAAAAGGCCACCCAGCGCAGGATCGAACGCGAGCGGCGCATCAGTGGGTCCTCCTTTTGTGCGCGAGGCGGCGGCGCTTGTTGGCCCGCTTGTGGTGGCTCGCAGCGGACTTCCGGCAACTCCGGCCGATCGGCACCTTGAGCGTCTCGGGTGCGTTGTTTTGTCCGGCGAGCTGCGCCATCGCGAAGGATGGGGAACTGCAGATGTTGGTCGAATTCTGGAGCAGGCCCTTGCTGCCGCCTTCCAGAGTGAGGATGAATTTGGAGGCGGGGGCGTCGGGGAGGACTTCAAAGCTGCCGCGCAGCCCACCGCTAGGGCCGGAGTCGACACGCCCGTCGATGTCGAAGCTAAGTCCGCCGTCGCCGCGCAGCGCGGCGACCAGTTCGGGCAAGGGGTTGGTGGTGGAAGTGGTGGAGCGCAGGTAGACGGGACCTTCGAGGGGTTCGGCTAGCAGCGGTGTGAAGGCCTCGGCGTGGCCGTAGATTGAGGAGGGCGGGCAGGCCTGCGATGCGAACTGTTTCGGCGTGCAGACTGCATAGAGGTGGTTCTGGGCGAGGAACTCGGCGTGGGGCAAGGTAACGACGGCACGGCCGATATTGGCGTCGCCAGGGCGCTCGGTGATGACGGCCTGCAGTGCGGGGTACTGGCCGCGCCTGGTGCCGCCGGCCAGCTTGAGGCTGAGCGCCGGGGCGAATTTGAGCGCCGAGCAGTTGGTAGCCTGGTAGAGGTCGGTGGCCGAGGCGGTGATGTCGGAGGGGTTGGTGAAGGGGGGGCTTGAGCCGTTCATGGTCGAGGTGGCTTCGAAGGGGTTGCAGTTGGTCGGGTTGAGGGTGAAGTTGGGGCGGCTGATGTAGACGCGGATGTCGCGCAGGTGGATCGGGATGCCGTCGATGATGTGGGGGATCGGATCGGAGCCCGCCGTGTTGATCGAGACCTGGGCGGTCTGCGGGTTGATGTCGAGCGCCGAGCGGACGATGATCACGCCGAGGTCAAAGGGGCCAACCAGGGCGGAGTCGACGGCGACGATCGAGATCGGCGCGCCATGGTAGGGGCCGGCCAGGTAGAGGCGGCCGGGGGCGTAGTCAAGGACGCCACCCAGACCGTAGCCCGCCACCGTGTGGCCGATTTCCGATCCGGCCGGGCAACTCGGCGCTTCGAGCTCTTCGACCCCCGTCTTTGCCTTCGCCGCTTCGATGTCGGCGTCGGGGCAGAGCGGAATGCCGGCGAGTTTGCCGGTCAGCCCGGGCGGCAGCACCGCCGAGTAGGAGGTGATCTCCTGTTCTGTGTCGTTGCGGGTCAGGTGCAGGTAGTAGGGCGAGTAGGCCCCGGCGTCGCTGTTGACCGAGCCGTCCTTTGCTCCTGGGACGAAGGGCGGCGCCCCGGGGGCGGGGCAGGGGCCGCCGCCTGCCCCGCTTGAGATCGGAAATTCGGATTCGCGCTGCAGCGGCGTCTGGGAAGCGAGCCACGGGGTCAGCTCCATCTGAACCGCATAGCTCCCGCAGCTCGCCGGGGTGGCTAGCGGGGAACGCTGGCCTTCGCGGAAAAAGGCCTTGAAGTGGGTATAGGGAAGCTGGGGGAGGTTTTCGAAGCTCGCGACCAAGCGCCCGGTAGTCGGGTTCGGGGTCAGGCGACCGGCAACCTTGACGACGACGCCGCGCACCGGGGCTTTGGCGACCAGATAGATGCCGATCAGCGAGTTGGTCGGGTTGTCGAACGGCCGCGCAAGGAAGATCGAGCCGATCAGCGCTTCTTCGAGTAGCGGAGTTTCTACCCTGAAGTCGCCGATTTTGGAGTCGTTGGGGCAGTTCGCGCCTGATTCCGAGCTGGCTGTTTCGGCTGCGTACTGGGCCGGTGTGCAGACCCCGAGGCCGGCCCCCACCGAGGGGTTGATCGTCATCCCTTCAGGCAGGGAGACGATCGCGTCGCGGATCTGGGTACCGGTAAGCCCGCCTGGTTCGAGCAAGTTTTCCTGAGGTACTTCGAGGTTGAATTCAAAGCCGGTCGCCGAAGAGGCCCGATCCGTGGTCGGCTGGCCGTAGGGGATCGAGTTGGGAACCAGCCGTTCGCAGCCCTCGAGGGCCTGGGGCTGGCCGCTTTCGCCGCGGCTCAGCCAGCTATCGGAGACGAAGGTGCCGGGGCGCTGCCAGGAGTCGGCGGCGGCCTTGAAGGCGGGCGGCGCTTCGCAGGAGGTGGGCAAGGTGAGGAAGGAGTGGCGCGGGAACTTCTTGGGCGGGCCGACCGTGCATTTGGCCCAGCCGGCCGCGGCGTCTTCCTCGTTTAGGCAGTTGCCGCGTTCGGAGTCGTAGAGAGCGCCCAGGGGGTGCCCCAGATCCTCACCTGGGCGCCATCGATCGAGAGGTCCTGTGGGAAGTTCTTGGCTTCGAGGGTGAGGCCGTATTCGCCTTCGGCGGTGCGGACGTGGCCGTCGAAAGTGACCGGGTCCCCGAAGGGTGCAAAGCCGAGCTCGGCGGCGACCCCGGGCGGCGGGACGAGATTGAAGAGGCCGAAGGAGCGGGTCGAGCCGCCGCCGAAGCTGGAGTGAACGGCGACCACGCCGACCTGGCTGGCGTCTGGGCAGCTCTCGCCGGAGAGGCTTGCTTCGAAGGGCGAAGAGCGCGGCGTGCCGAACTCTGCCAGGGTGCACTGGTTGACGGTGCTGGGGTTGCCGACCAGGCCGGGCGGCAGTTCGAGGCGCAGGTCCTTGAGGTCGCCGTCGGGGAAGGGGACCCCGGGCTGAGCGGCCGATTCCCCGCCCTGGTTGAGGTTGACCGAGGTGGTGAGTTCGTAGGGGTGCGAGCCGGCTTGGGCGTCGGGGGTACCGTCGAGCTTGGTCGCGGCGGCCTCGAAGCCCGCGGCGCCGCTGAGGAAGCCGAAGCCGTGAGTGGTGGTGAAGGTCTGTTCGGGGCCGGTGGCGGTTTCTGCGGCGGAGTTGGTAGCAAGAAGGCGGTAGTGGTAGGTGGTGTCGGGCGAGAGGCCCGAGATCGCCGCAGAGGCGGAGCGATCCCCGCTGCCCGAGCCGAGCTCTTCCTCTGGGGTGGAGGTGCAGCCGCCCGGGCAGGCGGAGGTGCCGTATTCGAAGCGGTAGGTGGTGGGGAGGCCGTTGGGGTTGACCTTGCCGCTGAGCACCGCCGAGATCCCCTGGATGTCGGTAACCGAGGTGGCGTCGATCGAGGGCGCACCGGCGGCGCTCGCGACCGGTGCGCCGATCGCTGCCACCGTGGCGAAGGCACAAAGGCATGTCAGCACCTGCAGCAGGCGCGTGCGCGGGGCGGCGGCCCTCATCGGTGAGCTCCCGGCTTGTGGGTCCCGCGGTGGGACTTCGTCTTGCGGTGGGGCTTCTTCACGCAGCGGCCGTGCTTCCGTGCGAAGCCCGCCTTGCACTTCTTGGCGGTCGTGCCGAATTGCAGCGGCGGGTCGACGGGGCCGGGGATCAGGGTGCCGACCGTCGGGTCTTCGGGCGCTTCGGGCAGCGGCTGGCAGGCGTCGCCCTCGCATTCGATCGGCTTGACCGGAACCCGGTAGCCGCCGCCTTCGCGGGCGTCATAGATGTCAGTCGAGCCGGGGTCAGTGCTGACCAATGAGTCGCCGGTCAAAAAGAAGACGTCAGAGCCGGTTTCTGAGGCGTCGATGAAGGCGGCTCCTGAGCTGCCGCGCCCGCCGGAGATCAGGGCGAGGCAGCCGCCGCCCTTCTCACAGGTTCCAACGCCCGATGACCTCCCACTCATAAACGTCAGGGCGGTTGTCGGTGTCCTGGGCGACCAGGGCGTCTTCGGAATCGAAGAAGAGACGGCGTCCGTCGGAGACCAGAGCCCGGGGCTTATAGGAGTCGGTGGCGGTAGGGCCTTTGCCGTTTGCGATCGCCCCGGGGATCGTCGAGGGGCCGAGCGGGCGCTCGCCGGTCGGATTGCAAGAGACGCAGCTCAGTTCTTCGCTGCCGGCTTCATAGAGGTAGACCTCGGAGTCGGGTAGTCCGCTGTTGGCGTCGGTGTTGTCATAGCCGGTCAGGGAGGCTTCCGAGAGGAAGGCGAGGCGGGTGCCGTCGGCGCTGACGCGCGAGGTGCCGGTGGCGGGGGGGTAGTCGCTTGGGTCAACGGCCCCCGAGGCGACTTCGGTGCTGGTGCCTTCATGAGAGAGGAAGAGGCCGGTGGCGCTGGCGTAGTAGAGGTAGGAACCGTCTTCGGAGGCGCCGAGCACGCCTTTGACTCCGGTGGCGATCGGTTCGCTCGTTTTGGTCCCGGCGTCGTAGCGTTCGAGGTGTCCTGCCTTGGTGTAGAAGGCGAGCGAGCCGTCCGGGGTGGCGTTTTGGAATTCGCCGCCTTCTGCCAAAGAGCCTGGTTTCCGCGGCTTCGCGCACATACAGCTTGCCTGCGTCGGTGAAGTAAACGCGGCTGCCGTCTTCGGAGACCGCGCCACTCTGGGCGGCGAGCTTGGCGCCTGGGGTGCCGTGGGCTTCACCCGGCAGCAAGTTGATGAGCTCGGGCAGCTGACCTTCGGAGAGCTCGTAGATGTTTTGGTCGGCCGGGTTGCAGCCTTCCGATCCGGGCACTTCTGTGGCTTCGGGGGTCAGCTTCGCGCAGCTCGATAGGACGACGTGGCGCAGGTCAGGAGAGGCACCGGCGAAGCTGACTTCGAACCGTTCGGGGCCCAAGGCGAGTTCGGCGATGCCGGCCCCGGTGAGCAGGCGCCGAGAATCCACCGCTTTCGTCGTCGCGCAGGTAGTAGTCCTGATAACCGGTCGGGGCATCTCGAGCCGGGCAGCGGCGGGTTGGCGACCGGGCATCCCGTGCCGCCGCCGCGGCAGCGCACCCCGTTTAAGAGCAGGCCGCGGGCGAGGTCGGGGGAGAAGAGCTGATAGGGGACGCCGTCGGGTTCTGAGCCATAGGAGCCCGAGACCGTGGGGGTAGTGATGTTCTCGGTTGACCAACCCTCTTCGCCTTCCCCGCGGCGCGAGATGTACTGGCTGGCGGGCGGGGCGCCCTGGGCGGCTTCACCGAAGGAGGAGGCCGAGCTGTAGGTGATGGCGCCGCCCTGGGCGGCGGCCTGCAGGACGTCGCCGCCGAAGTTCTGGCCGGGACCCTGGATCGCCCCGCTGTTTTTTTCGATCGGCGAGACCATCTCCCAGCCGCGGTGATCGGGGAGGGCGAGGGAGCGAGTGGTTTCTTGGGTGGTGAAGGTGTGTTCGGGGCCGGTGACGCCCCGGATGGGGCATCGGAGTTGGTCGCGATGATCCGGTAGCGGTAGGTCGTGGCAGGGGAGAGCGGACCGATGTGCTGAAGGGCGGGCTGGACGGTCGAGGCCGCGCCGAGGTTGGCTTCGGCACCCGCTGGGGCCTTGGTGGCGTCGGCGAAGCCTTCTAGGGGGGCCGCCAGGTTGGCCTGGTATTGGGCTTCGGTGAGGTATTCGAAGCGGTAGGTGGTGGGCAGGCCCTCGGGGTTGACTTCGGCGTTCAAGTTGGCAGCGCCCGAGCTGACACCGGTCGACCAGGAGGCTCCAACCTGAGGAGCCGCCGCGGCCAGGGCGGGCGTTGGGGAGTCGGCAAGTGCCGCCGCGGCAACGAGCAGCGTCGCGGCTAGAGTGAGCGCGGCCCGGGTGGGGGTCGCTGCGATGAGCCGCGCGGCTGCTCCGCGCCTAGCGTCGTTCATCTCCTAGCCCCTTGCCCTCTTGCGGTGCTTCTTGGCCTTCTTCTTGCAGGAAGTGGCGACGAGGGGCTGAGTGTCGATCACCCTGCCGTTCTGGCCGGTCATCGACGGCGACATGCTCGGTGGCGGAACAGAGTCCACCTCCGAGCGAGGTCTGAGCAGGCCCTTGTTGCCGCCATCGAGAGTCAAGATGAACTTGGAGACGGGGCGTCGGGGACGGTTTCGAAGGTGGTGCGGAGCCGCCCCGGAACACTTTCGACAGGCCGACCAAGGTGATGTCGATCTGACCATTTAGGGCGGCGACTATGTCGGGGATGTGGCGCCCGGGGGCGGTGCGGAGGTAGACGGGCCCTTCGAGGGGCTTTTCGAGGAGGGGGGTTTCGACCTTGGCGAAGCCGATGTCGGAGCCGGGGGGGCGACCTTCGCCGGGGGCCTTGCCGGCGGCGAACTGGGCCAGGGTGCAAGGGCTCTTGATGTGGCCGTTGGCGAGAAACTCGGAGTGAGGCAGGGTCGCGGTTACGCGGGCTACGTTGGCATGGGGCCGCCCTTTGGGTAGGTGAGGACGGTATGGAGAGAGCGGGTAGCCGGTGTGCTTGGTGGAGCCGGTGAGGCGGGTGGCGAGCTTGGGGCCGAAGGGGAGACCGGCGCAGTTGGCGACCTGGAAGCGCTGGGAGAGCGGCGCGATCTGATCTAAGACGGAGGTCTCTGCGCCGCTGAAGGACATTGCATCGCAGCTGGTCGGGTTGAGGGTAAAGTTGGGGCGGTTCGCCTTCAGCGTGATCGAGCGCAGGTCGAGCGGGATGCCTTCCAAGATGGTCGGGATTGGGCCGCTGGTGACCTGGATCTGGGTCGTTTCGGGGTTGACGTGAAGCGCCGCCTGCACGACCACGGTGCCGAGGTCAAAGGGGCCCGCCAGTGCGGGGGTGATGATCGCCAGGCTGAGTGGGGCACCCTGATAGGGGCCGGCGAGGTAGACGTGGCCGCTGACGTAGTAGGGGTCGGGACCCGCGCCTGCGCCGACACTGACGGTGCCGACTTCAGAGCCGGCGGGGCAAGAGGGGCTGGCCTGCTCGGCGGCGCCGGTGTTGTGCCTGGCGGCTTCGATCTGGGCCTGGGGACAGTACGGGATGCCGGCGAGCTTTCCGGTGAGGCCGGCGGGCAGGGTGGTTTCGATTTCCTTTACTTCCTGGGAGCCGTCTTCGCGGACCAGGCGCACCGAGAGGGGCGAATAGGTGCCGCCCTGCGGAGCTTCGGTGCCGGCCAGGAAGCGCGGCTTGTTTTCCTCTTCGGAAGGGTTGTGGGCGCAGGCGCCGCCGTTTGGCCCGGAGCTGATCGCGAATTCATCGATCGGCGTCGCAGGCGGGCCCGATTCGGGCGCCGACCAGGGCGTCAATTCCGAGGTCGGTTCATAGATCCCGCAGGTGGCGGGGGTGCGCAACGCGCCCTGGGCGCCGCTAAAGAGGTTCAGCTTCAGGTCTTCGAAGGGCTGCTGGGGGTTTTCCTCGAAGCTGGCGGTGAATTGGCCGGTCGCCGGGTCGGGGGTGACCTTGCCGGCGAGCTTGATGATTACGCCCGAGATCGGGTCATCGACGGCGACGTAGATCCGCCAACAGGCTGCCGAAGGGGTTTTCGTCGGGCCTGGCGCAGGTAAACCGTCCCGGGCAAGCGGGTGGTCGAGAGTCGGTGTCGACCTCGACCGTGCCGAGCTTTGAGGCTTCGGGACAGCTGCTCGGGCCTTCGCTCTTAAGGTCGACCTCGGCTTCTGAGCAGGCCGCCAGACCGCTAGCGGCAGAGGGATTCACCGCCATTCCTTCGGGAAGGGTGACGCAGCTGCTTTGTCGAGATTGGCGATGGCAAGGCCTGCGGGGTACCTCGTTGCGGGGGACTGTGAAGGTCGAATTCGAGGCCCAGAGGGGCTATCGGCGAGGTTGGTGCGTAGGGCGGGCTTCAAGGTCGGCTCGAAGTGGATCTGGTTGCAACCATCCACTGCGGGCAGGTGCACGGTCGCTCGTCTTGTCGACTTTCAGATTCCAGCCGTCGGCCGTGACGCTGGCGGTGAATGGTCCCGATGTACAGCTGAAGGCATCGAGAGGAAGGGGCGTTCTTCGGCGCCGCTCGCCTGCCCGCGTGCCGGCCTTACAACCGAAGCTGATTGAAGTTTCACAGCCGCGTTGCGATCGTGGAGCGGACTTCGCCGGCACCGCCCCACAGTGTGAAGGAGACATAGCGCAGGCTTATACCGTGGGAAGATTGGTGCTGAGCGTGCGCTGGCCGTAGTCGCTCCCGGTCGCACGCCTGACGTGAAGACGGCGCCAATGCCGACTGTCCGGGAGGGTGATAGCCGAACTCGGCGGCATACCCGGGCGCAGGTTGTAGGTCATAAAGGCCGATGATGCCGTTAACGCCGATGGCAGCTAGCCAAACGAGATCGTACCGACCTGGCTGACCACCGGACACTGGGAAAGACCAAAGTCCGCGGCTGAGCAGAGCGAGGCACCGCGTGGATTACCAAACTGTGGGTTGCCGATCAGGCCGGCGGGAAAGTTGACGGCTCGATGTCCTTGACTCTCTTCTGGTGACGCAAAGTGTTCGGCTGGCGAGAACCTGTTTGAAGAGGAACTGAATTCGGTGTTCAAGTTTGCTGTCGTGGTCATCTCATAGGGGTGCCCGCCTGCTTGGGTGAAGGGGCTGCCGTTTAGGATGTCACGCTCGTTGACTCCTGAACTCCAAACGGAGTGGGTTCTGGGCTGATTTCGTTCTGGGCCCTCGTCGAGGCGCTCTGCGCGCCGCCGCCGGAGACTTCCGCTTCATTGGTCACCGATCCTTCGCGCGGTCGGTTCGACTTCAACATGGACGACCATTTGCAATTTCTGGTTGGGCTGGAGTTCGAGGTGCAGCCCGAAACCTTCGAGCACTGGGTCGGGGAATCGCACTGAAGCAGAGTTGGTGCAAGCCCGAAACGGAGCGAGTTGACGCCGCCGATGGAATTTTCCTGTACCGTCGCTGGTAAAGAATTCGACGCTCGTGGCCTTAAGGCCCGCTGGCAGCGTGTCCGTGATTACAGCGCTGCTGCCGCTCGCCTCGCGCGACCCGGAGTTCGTGGCGGTGACAACGTAGATGTCGTGACCGCTCGTATCGCCAGGAGCGAAGTTGGTCGGCTCGGCCACCGATTCGATCTGCCAGCCCGGCGCCGGCGCGACCGAGGCCGAGGCGGACTGCGGGCGCGAGCGCAAAGAACATGGCAGCAGGCCAAGAGTGAGGCCGAGGGTGAGCCGCGCCGCACGTGCCGGCATCGCAGGGAGGTCCGGCGGTCCGCTCAAGGGTCGTCGCGCCAACGGGCCTGGCAATCGCTGTCTCGTTGTCAGATCGGAGATTCGATATGGCGGTGCGGCACCAGGGAGATCACTTCCCACCCCCACGCTGGTGCCGGCGGCCCGCCTGTGGTGTTTCTTGTGCCGCTGACTTGGCCTTCTTGACGCACTTCCCGCGCTTATGGACGAAGCGCTTACCTGCACTTAAGGCCCGGCAACTCTTCACTCGGCATTGGGGGCTCGACGAACGATTCGGTACCCAGGGTCGGGGCGGCGGGTCCGGCGCCGGGGGACCGTGGCAAGCTTCGCCGCCTTCGCAGACGGGCGGCGGGGCCGGCGGGGGCGGGAAGCCGCCGTCAACCCGGGCATCGTAAGCGTCGGTGACGTGATCGTTGTCCTGGGGCAGTAGCCCTTGGGTCGTACTGAAGAAGATATCCTGGCCGGAGGGGGTGACATACGGTGAGTGGGATCCGATCGGATCTTCGCCGCCGGAGATCAAGCGACACTTCACCCTGGTGCCACTCATAGACTTCCGTTTGTTCGCTGGTATCGGTGCTCTGAAGTGGCCGCGCGGTAGTGAAGGCGACCGTCTGCCCGTCGTTGCTGATGTCATGGATTTCGGGACCCCTTGAGGAAGCCCTGCGCCGAGGGGCTGCCACATCCGCATCCTGACCCCCACCATTGCCGTTTTCGTCTTCTCCCCGTCTGGCCGACCGAGAGACGGATAAGGCTGCCGGTCTGGAAGTCGTAGCGGTAGACATCGCGGGCTTCGTTGGTGTCGTCTGGGGTGAGTCGTGCGTAGCTGGCGAAGACGAGATAGCGACCGTCGGGAGTGACGTCGGAGTGCTCCCTGAGCCGGCTGAATTCAATCGATTGGGTGCTTTCGTCTTTCGCCCGTGCCGTGACACCTCGGGTCGGGCGGAACGCCGCTGATTATTTCGCCGAACGGTCCCGAGCTACCTCCAGGCACTTCGGCGCGATGTGAGCAGACCTGGGCGACGAATTTCATCGTGTTCGTCACGGTGTCATAGCCATAGAGATTCTCGGCGCTGGGCACGGCGGCCTGCCCTAAAGCATTCGGCTGGGAAGTGAGGACGCCGCCGGCGACGAAGTAGACGTGCGAGCCATCAGGCGAGGCCCGCACGACATCATGCACCTGGGGGCCGTAACCGCTCATGTCTCTTTCGGCGGTGATGTCGATCAGGTTGTGGCCTTCGGGACGTTCGAAGTCGTACTCATAAAGGTTGCAACCGTTCACCCGCCGGGTGTGCTGCCATTCCACTTCCTTGCACATCTGTTCGGATTCGCCGTCTTCGTCGTTTTGAAACCGTTCCCGTATGGGATCGTAACGAGGGGCATGATTAATTTCGGTAGCGTTGTTGGTGAGCTGTTGGCCGTCCTCGAAGAAGAACTTTGAACCGTTGGCCGAGTCGGCAATCGCCCCGGCCGGCTCGCCGGGGGCTTGCAAACAAGCATTGGTGGTACATTCGTCGTTGGGCGTGGGCTCGTTGAGGAGCACGGTGGAGGCGCCATTGACACGCGCAAGGAACGATATGTAGCATCCACCTCCGTTCAGTGTCATCCATGGACTTCGAAGAAGATCTTCGAGCCATCTGCCGAGATCGGGGCTGTTCCCTTCGCCCAGGTTGCTCAGTCAGTTGCTGCACACCCCAGGCGCTTCACTGAGCGGGATGCCGTTGCTGTCAACTGAGACCAGGCTGCAGCGACGGAGAAGGCGCTTCCCAGGCCAACCAGATCGTAGTAGCGGGTGGGACCAGATGCTTGCGGATCGGACTGTAGGAGCTGCTGACCGCTCGAATATAAGAGATCGAGAGATCAGGCGTTAGCGCCAACGATGATTGGCGCCCCACCATTGCTTCCATCTGTTTCCGTCGGCGCTTTCGAGCGGGAATTCTTCGATCGAGCCGTCCAGATTGCGCATGGTCGCCGCGCCGCTGTCGATCCCTCCCTCGCCCGCGAGATTGTTAGTGTGGTCGATCTGGCCCGCGAACTCGCTGAGTTCCGTGTTG
This sequence comes from uncultured Solirubrobacterales bacterium, assembly GCA_963743285.1. Taxonomy (GTDB): domain Bacteria; phylum Actinomycetota; class Thermoleophilia; order Solirubrobacterales; family 70-9; genus CAVUPF01. Next base: position 162,274 of record CAVUPF010000012.1, on the reverse strand, counting down.
GTCGCCCAGGTGATCGCGGGAAACTTGCCAGTGCGCGCTGGGCTGATCCACCGAGACTGTGCTCCAACCGTCGGAGCCCCGTTCGGCGAGATAGGTGTCGAAGACGGGGGCCGACTGGGCGCCCGGAAGACCGTTGCCAAGGAGCTGGACGACGGCGCGGTCGCCGTTCGCGCTCACCGCCGTGGTTTGCGCGCCATTACCATCCTTTTCGACCGGACTTACCTGCTCGTAGGCGCGGCAGTCGGGAAGCCTCGCCGAGAGGCCGGTGCGGACTTTTTCGTTGGGGCAGCTCGCCGGTGGGGTGGTGAAGGTGGAGTCGGGCCCCTGGACCGTGCCGAATGAGTTGGCCGCGACGGTGCGGAAATGATAGGTGGTTTCGGGCTGCAGGCCGGAGATCACGGCGCTGCCGAGCGTCGGTTCATTGCCCGAGCTCACATTTGCGCTTGCGCTGGAGTGCCCATAGGTTTCATCGGTGCCGTATTCGAAGTGGTATGACGTTTCCTGCCCCTCCGGGTTCAGGTAAACTTGCAACCTGGCTTCGGTGGACTTTATTTCTGTCGGCATCAGCACGTCGACCAAGGCCGGTGTCAGGGTGGTGAAGGTCTGATCGGGCCCGTTGACGGTCCCGGCGGAATTCGTCGCGACGGCGCGGAAGTGGTAGGTGGTTTCGGGCTGAAGGCTTGAGACAGTTTCTTCAATGGACTTATCGCCGACCCCGGTACCGATGTCTTTGACCGCAGTGCTGGTGGCGCTATTAGCCCCGTTGAAACTTTCGTGGTTTTCCTTAAAGGCCTTTTCGGTGATATATTCGAAGTGGACATTGGTATCGAAGACGAAGGGGTTGATCTTTGCGTGCAGGACAGCCGCATCCGGTTCGAGTTTTTCCGAGCCCTGAACGTCAATGCCCGGCGGTGCCGCAGTGGTAAAGGGTTCGCCTTCCTTCATGCGGACGAATTCGCCTTCGTCCTTTTCGTTTGCGGCGACGAGCTGGAAGCGGTACGCCGTAGCGGGGGTAAGGCCCGTGACGTTGGCGCTTACCGCGTGAGCGGAGCCATCGTTGGGAAACGAGCTGGCGGGGTGGCACACAGGGCACTTCACCACCGGAGCTCAAATCGGAGAAACCATGGTGTTCTTTGAAGGCCGCTTCGGTGACGTAGTCGAAGTGGCAGACGGTGAGCGCAGTATCAGGCGCGGTGCCAGCGGTGTTGACGGTGCCATTGAGGGTGACCGACGTCTGTTGAACGCTCGACGCCGGCGCAGTGGTGAGAGTCGGAACGATGACGGTGGGACCGAAGACGGCTACGTGGCCTTCTCCGCGTTCGCCTCCATATAGGTCACCGACGTAGACGTTCCCGGAAGTGCCGTCGATAGCCATATTCGGAGAATTTGCTTCGAGATCTGCTGAGGTGAATGAGCCGAGTTCGATGTTGCCGTGTGCAGCGGATTCATACTCGGTGATGATGTCTTTCCCGGGTCCAGGGGGTTCTTCACCGTGGGGGCGAACTTCCATATTCACATAGAGACGGTTAGTACCAGGTTCGACCGCGACCGACAGTGGGTCGCCTTTGGCGATCGGGTTGCAGGAATAAAGGCAGGTGCCGTTCGCTTCGAATGCAAAGACCCCCCCTTCTTTGGGCACAAAACCGCCGAACGGGCCGGTGCTTCCACCGCCGCTCCCGGCAGCAACGTAGACGACACCGGTGGAGTCGATAGCTATATAGCGAGGGTTGAGTTCGCTGAAGGTGACGCCGCCAAAAGAGTTTTCAAGTTTGCCCGTGGGGCTGAACTCATCGATTTCGGGGTTGCCTTCCCCGTTCCCCTGCTGGCCTGAATTGCCGTTAGTGACGTAGATGTCGCCGGAGGGACCTATCGCGATCCCCTGCGGTACCTTGAGGGTGGCCGCTCCGATTTCCGGGGTTATGGGATCCGGTTTGCCTTCAGGAAGGTATTTGTAGACGACGCCAGGGATTCCGCCGCTTACTACGTAGATGTCGCCGGAGCTGTCGACGGCGAGCCCGCTGAGGTACCGTTGTGACGGAAGCGTCGGGGAGGAGAGAGCAGAGAAGTTCGCGGGATGGCCGGAGGCGTCGTACTTAAGGATCGTGCCTTCATAGCCTTCGTTACTTTGGGTGGCGAGGTAGACGAACTGTTTGGCCTGGTCGATTGCGAGGCCATCGGGAGAATGGGGATTTTCAAAAGGGAAGGATGCCTGGGGTTCACGGAAGTGGGTGATATCGGCGTAGGCAGAGGGAGCAAGGACGAGGAGCAGCCCTGCCACGAGGCAACCGAGAACCGCCCTGGCGGTGGCGGACATCGCGCGGTGCAGCGTCTTCAGGCGGCCCCAACGCACTGAGAGGGCGCACGACGGGCAACGAAGCCGGCAAGGACATCGAGGAAGCGCCGTTTGCCAAGGAGAGCGACGGGCACCGTTCGGCCCTGGTCGCCATTGCGGCGCGGCGAATCCGCTGGCAAGGCGAGCCGGTTTCCAAGCCCGATGCGATCCCTCGATAACTCTCCCTGATCACTCGATAACTCTCCCTAGCCGTGCGGCCCTGATGCTGCCCGAGAACTCTCGGTCGCCCGGTTTTTGAGGCCGTTTCGGTGCTAACCCCGCTCACCTCCCTGGCGAGCCGGGCCACTATAGCTGATTTCGAGGGCTGCGTCTACAAATATTCAAAGTACGGACTTTTTATGGACGCCGCGCGAGCGTGCAAGCGACTTCCGTCAAGGTTCGAAAAGGCGGCGGCACGCCGCAATGGGCCGGCAAAGTTGAGGACGAGTCGCTGCTAGATGGCGTCGTGCGCCAGGCGCAACGCGGCTTCGCGGCCCAGGTAGGGCGTCAGGAATAGCTCGACCAAGTCGGGCAGGAGCTCACCCAGCCGCTCCCCCTCCCCCGCCTGCACCTTGCGGACGATCAGCGCCGCAATGCCGCCACCGAGCGCGCTCTGGACGGCCGCGGTCGGCTCGCGAACGTCGGACGGCATGCCGTGGGTAAGCTCGGCGATGACGCGGCTCGCGGCGACGCCGTAGCGACCGGAGATCTGCTCGCCGGCGCGGGGCGGCGCTATCAAGAAGAAGCGTACGAGGTCGGGGTTGGCGGCGAAGAACTCGAGCGCCGCGGCGAGCTGGGCGCGGACCTGCTCGGGCCAGCGCTCAAAGGGCGCGGCGGCTTTCAGGGCCGCCTCGGAAAGATGAGCGCCGATGACGTCGTAGGTGGCGAAGAAGCACTCCTCCTTGGAGGAAAAGTAGGTGTAGAAGGTGCGTCGGGAGACGCCGGCAGCGGCCGCGATCTGGGTGATCGTCGCGTCGTGGTAGCCATGCTCGGCGACCGCTGCGATGATGCCGGCGGTTAGGCGGTCACGCTGGTTTTTGGCGACGAACTCACGCGGCAGGCCGTGGCGGCCAGGGGGCAGGCGGGAGAGGCCCGGCGGAAGATCCTCGGGCGGGGGCTCGGGCTTTGCCACCGGCGGAAGATATCGGCGGGAAGGATGAAAATGCACTACGCGTTCTATTTGAGTGCGAGTTTGTTTTCGATGGATCAGGCTTGCTCTGGTGAAGGCCTGGGCGGAGGTGGGATGCTGAGCTCCTCGCGGGCTATCTCGTGGCCAAGGTAGGGGCGCACGGCGATGTACATCAACTCGGGGACGACGGCGCGGGCGTCGGTGACGTCTCCGCCGCGATGGACGTCGCGCAGCATCCGTTCGAAGATCGAGCCGATCGCGCTTTCTGCGGCGCCTCGCCCGAGCGAGTCGGGATCGTCGAGCTCGAAGCGGCCGGCGTCGACGAGGTCGACGAGCTGGCGCAGGTAGGCGTCGCGGCGGGCGGTGACCATCTCGCCGGCACCGAGGACGGCGATCACGTTGAAGCGCACCTCGCGGGGGCGTTCGCTGAGGAAGTCGGCGGCGGCGTAGGCGGCGGCTCTGAGGGAGTCGCGCCAGCCCGCCTGGGCGGCGTAGGCGGCCTGGACGCGCTGGTCAAAGAGCTCATTGTTGTCGACGTAGACGGCAATCAGACAGTCTTGGAGGTCAGCGAAGTGCGCTTCGAAGCCGGTTGGTGAGACCTCGGCGCGCTGACACAACGCCTCCAGGGTGGTGGCCTCATAGCCGCGCTCGAGGACGAGGTCGAGCATCGCGGTGGCGATCCGCTCGCGGGGGATGCCGCCGACCGCGAGCTCCGAGTGGCTTCTGACTCAACCATGCGGGGGCGTCCGGGGCGGCGGCGGGATCTCCAGCTCCTTCAAAGCCTCAGTGTGACCGAGATAGGGTCGCACCGCGAGGTACATGAGGTCGGGGACGAAGCTCTCGGCAGCGGCGGCGCTGCGGCCGCGCTCGACTTCGCGGAAGATGAGCCCGACGATCGAGCCGATCACGGTGAGCGCGGTCTCGGGGGAGACCGAGTCGGGGTCGTCGAGCTCGGAGCGGCCCGCGTCGACGATCTTGGCGAATAGCTGGAATGACATGTCGCGGTGTGTGCGGGCGAGGTCGGTGGCGTCGTTCATCATCACGGTCGAGAAGCGGATGTAGCGCAGGTTGTCGCGGACGATCCGGGCCGCCGCGTAGGCCGCGGCGCGCATGCCCTCGCGCCAGCGGGCGTGCTGCTCATAGGCCGAGAAGACTGCCTCGATAAAACGCTCTGTTTCGGAGTCGATGACGGCGAGCACGCAGTCCTCCTTGTCGCCGAAGTGGCGCTCGAAGTCGGCGCGGTGGACTCCGGCGCGCTCGATCAGCGGGTCGACGGTGGTGGCCTCAAAGCCGCGCTCGAGGACGAGGTCGACGGCCGCGGCGGCGAGGCGCTCGCACTCGGGAGATGCAAGGCCGGCTTGAGGGCGAAATCGGGCGCCGAGAAGCATGGTTCAGATGTGGAGGACTGAGCGGCTTCGGCTTTGGGGTCGTGATCGAAGGCGATGATCGCTCCGGCGTGCGGAGCAGGTCAGGCGGTGGTGGAGCGAGCAGCGAGCGAGGCGGCGATCAGGCGCTCGGTGCCGGCCTTGCCGACGTAGGGCTCGAGCAGGATCGCGACCAGGTCGGGGAAAAGCTGCCCGATGCCCTTGACCTCCCCCATGACCAGCTGCTGGTGAAGCAGCCAAGCGACTCCGCTCACCGCCGCCTCCTCCAGGGTGGGAGGCAGCTCGTCGGCGCGGGGAAAGAGCTCGCGCCCGTCGCGAATCGTGGCGATGGCATCGTCGAGTGTCACCTGGTAGCGGGTGAGTGCGGGCGGTCCGGCCGTCTGCACCTCGACCAAGGCGATGCGGGCGCTCAGGGGTTCTGCAGCGATCAACTCGAGCAAGGAGCGGAGGCCTGCGCAAACCCGCTCGGGCCAAGGCGCGGCGGCGGGCGCGGCGGCGGCGATCTGTTCGGAGGCGGTCGAGACGATGCGGTCGTAGCTGCGGAGAAAGCAATCCTCCTTGCCCTCGAAGAGCGCGTAGAAGCTGCCGACGCCGACGTGGGAGGCGGCGACTATATGGTCGATCGTGGTCCCCTTGTAGCCGCGCTTGGCGAAGACCCCGATCGCGGCATCGATGATGCGCTCGCGCTGGTGTTCGTCCATCACCTCGCGGGGAATCCGCTGCCGCCCAACCGGACGTGGGGAGAGGGAATCTGGGAGGTTCGCCATCGCTCGAGGATAGCGCCAGCGCGCCATGGCAAGAGGGGAAGACGGCTTCGAGGCGCTGTTCAAGGGGCCCTGGGGTGCGGCGCAGGAGACGGACACCGATCGGCTTGAGGATTGGCGTGAGGTCAGCGTCTCTATTTAAAGATGCTAGCGTTTTCATTGCTAGGCGAGTCGGGTGCGGAGATAGGAACTGCCCGAGCGCTGACAGGGATCGATGCAAGAGAACGAATTCGAGGTAAGAGGCGACGGCAATGGCGCGCAGGAGATCGTGACGCCACGGCGTGCGCTGGCGCGGCTGCGGGGGACTCAGGTTGAGAGGGAGGCGGGGGCTCGGCGCCAGATCGAAGAGGCTGTGCTGGTCGCCTGCGGGCGACGCGGATACCGAAATATCACGGTGGCCGAGGTGCTGGAGCTCTCCGGGGCCTACCGAAGCCAGTTCTATCGCCATTTCGCCAGTAAGGCGGACTGCTATGCGGCAGCCTATGAGGCCGGAATCGAGCGGCTCTGCGCGGCTCTGTTGGGCACGGCGGCGGTCGAGCCGAGCTGGAGAGAGGGGCTGCGGGCGGCGCTGCGCGAGCTGTCGCGCTTCGCCAGCCGGCACCCGGATCTCGCTCGCGGGCTCTTGGTAGAGGCTCTGGTCGCCGGCGGGCCGGCGGGCATCAAGCGCGACGAAGTGTTCGAGCGCCTCGCTCACGCGCTCGACAGCGCACGCCGCGAGACCGGGTCTCGCCACTCTCCACCTCCAATCACTGCCGCCTTCATGATAGGCGCGATCGAGTCCTCGGTGGGTGAAGCGCTGGCGGCAGATGAGCCACAACGCTTCACTGCCGCGGTGCCGGAGCTGGCCCACCTGATAGTCGCCGCCTATTTCGGCGACGAAGCAGGGCGTGAAGAGCTGACCCTGCTGCGCGCAGCCTGACGGCGGGTGTGACTTGCCAACGAATTGGCATGGAGGCGGGTAGCAAAACCTGCTGTGCGCTTGAGTGCAGCGAGCACACGCGTCTCGGTCTCACTCGGTTGGGGGAAGGGCAAGCCGTCGTGGCAGGGCCGGCTCCCCTGATCCTGCCTGGATATCGGATGCGATAGTTGGGCGCGGCTCGCGGGATGGAGCGAGCCGGTGGCCAAGGTGGCGCCGAAAGTAGCGGCCGAAAGCAGCACAAGAGCCGGGCGCCGGGAGAGAACTCGACGTCCGTGACCGCTTGTGCCTGCCTCGCCGCTCTCAGGGGAGGAGCGGCGCCCCGGCAGCTGGGACGGCTGCCGTTTGAGTTGGAAATACCTGCTGGTGGCGGGACCACCGCTGCAGGCGTGAACGATTCTAGAGGATTCCGTCTACAAATATCAATGTGAAGGTTTCCAAGAAGACTGGACGCCTTCGAGGTTCCCAGCCCGGGTGCCAGGGCCGCATACCGCAACCGCAGTTGCCTGAGGTCCGGGCCGCTCAAGGAGCTTTTCAAATACGGCCGGCCGCGGCCAGCGCCGAGCAGGTGGCAGCGGTGCTAGATGCGCTCGCCGTGCTCTGCCCCGCGGTGCGGCCCGACCCCGAGGAGTTTCGGCTCGCGACCGATCTCGCCGCCCGCCACGAGCTGACCGTCTATGACGCCGCCTATGCCGCGGTGGCGGAGAGCCGCGGAGCGACGCTGGCATCGCTCGATCACGACCTGCTGGAAGCGGGCCTTGGCACCCGCCCCAGCGAGCTGGCGGCGAAGCTCGGCGGGCCAGGCGGTGCAGACCCGCAACGGGAGGGATCGCCGTGAGGGTTGCCTTCTCCGGACGCGTCTCCACCGAAGACCGTGGCAAAAGCCGAAGGAGAGGCGTGGGCCGAGCTGCTGGCGCCTTTGACGTTGATGGCGCGAAGGGCAGTCTCAACCTGGGCGGCGAAGCCGCCGCGAGGGTCGCAGGTGGCGGTGATCGTCTCAAGTAGACGCTCAGCGCCGTGGTCGAAGGCCGCGACGGACGAGGCTCCGTTGGGGGCGGCGGAGCTCACGGCTGGTGAACCAGGGCGGGGCCGTTCGCGGTCACCAAATCGAAGCGCGCTACCCGGGTCGCTTCCTCGAACTCGATATAGGGCGTCAGGACGAACTCGACCAGGTCGGGCAGCAGAACCTTCACCCCGTTTTTCTCACCGTCCACGAGGCGCTCGCGCAGGAGCCAGGCGAGGCCGGCGACGGTCGCGTACTCGAAGCTCGCCGGCAGCTCGCCGCCCGCTGAGCTGTGCGCGCGTCCCGCGCGGAGAAGTGAGGAGAGGCGCTCCACCGTCGCCTGATAGCGGGCGAGCGACGCAAGGCCCGCCGCCTGGGCCTCGATCAGGACGATCCGGGCCGCAAGCGGCTCGGCGGCGATCCAGCCCAATAGCGCCTCCAAGGCGGCACGGGTCCGCTCTAGCCAGGAGACATCCGCGGCGGGGAGCGCGGCGGCGATCCGCTCGGAGGCTGCGTCGATGACGCGGTCGTATGCGAGCAGGAAGCAGTCCTCCTTGCCCTCGAAGAGGGTGTAGAAGCTACCGACGCCGATGTGGGAGGCGACGGCGAGGTCATCGATCGTCGTGGTCCGATAGCCGCGGGTCGCAAAGATGTCGGTGACAGCTGCGAGGACTCGCCCCCGGCGCTGTGCCTGCACCACCTCGAAAGGGAGCATCCGGCGACCGACCGGCCCAGCACGCAGGCAATCGGGGAGGGTCATGGCCGGGCCGGCGCCGCAGCGCGGGCAGCCGAAATGCAGAGGCCCCGGGCGCCGAGGCTGGGACGGCCCCATTGGCGCCCGAGGGCCACTGCGCCTTTGCGGTCGGACACGGAGGCAGAGAGTGCTCCTCCGAGACCAAGGACCGCTTCGGTTACTGCATTGGCGCCTCCCGACCAGGGAAAGTCGGGATGCCCCTTTTGCCGCCGTCCGCCAGGGACCTTGGACGGCGACAATCTGCTCAAGCACGGCCGGACGCGATGCTTGAGGGAAGCCTTGCGCTGCGATGCGGTTGCTCTTGAGGCGCTCAAGGATCTCGCGGGTGCGGCCGCGGGAGGGGCTTCTCTGTGTGAGGCCGATGGATTTGTGGGGTGTTCATTTTTTGCGGGCTTCCTGGACGCAGGCGCCCGACGCCAGTCAGGACTCCGGCGCCCAGGGCCACCTGTTTGTTCGTTGCGCTGCTAAGAAGCGACGCCCGCCCTGCCCAAGGTCAGAAGGATTGCCGCAACCTTGCGAACTCGCCACGCATATGTTGCGAAGGCAAGGATGTGGCATTCGTAGGGCCTACGACTCCGTGCGGGCCATGGCCGCCCGCAGCCGTAAAGCCACCTCGAGCTCGATCCGGCGCGCACCGACCGGATGCCCGAGTCGCTCCTCCACGGTGCGCAAGCGGTTGGCGACTGTCTGCTGATGCACGCCCAGCGTCGCGGCGGCGGAAGCAGCGTTGTTCCCGGCGGCGAAGTAGACGGTCAACGTTTCGCGGAGCCGCTTGGAGGCGGTCGAATCGTCGGCGATGCCGCGAAGCTCACGGTCTACGAAAAGGCGGGCGTCCTCCTGGTTTTCGCCAGCGAGCGACTCGACCGCAACGTCGGCATAGCGGATCAGCGAGGGCTCACCCTGACCCGCGACCCAACGGGCGCGTTGTGCCTGATGGTGGGTCGCACGAAAGCCTGTCTCACCGAATACCGGCAAGCCGAGCGCGATGCCTGCCTGGGAGGATGGCCGGAAGTCCTCGAGCTTTCGCTCATCGGCTCGGTCAAACGGGCGCGCGCCACAAATCCAGCCCCACCAGGTGCGATTCAACGGCTCGACGATCAGCAGCGGCCGCCCCAGCGCCGCGGCGAGCTCGCGCGCCGCGGCCTCGCCGCCCTCATCCCAAGCGACGAGGCCGAGGTGATACTGATTGAGGTTGAGGTCAAGACCCGAGACGGCCAGCGGATCGCCTTCGAGCAGGCGCTTAATCGCGTATAGGCGTCGGCCCCCAGCGTCTCTGGCGGCCTGTTCGAGCTCGCGCTGGTGGATGTCGGCTACGTAATCGCTGAGCAGCCCGGCGTAGCGAGAGAAGAAGTCCGAGCCGATCTTAAGCAACTCGCGCCGATGCTCGGGCTCTTGCACTGAGCTCTCGACGAGGTCGAGCCAGGCCTCCCAGAGGCTCATCTGACACGCCGAATAGCCGCTTAGCAGAACCTTCAGCTCGCCCATCCTCGCTACCGTCTTTGCTCCGACAGCGTCGACCTCGGGGCAGCGTTCAGGCAGGAGGCCACGGCGGAAGCTTCGAAGCTGGGTACCAATGCTGGCACGGGCGAGTTCTCTGATCTCATCGCCGCTGAAGGCGGTGTCCATCATCCAGGCCGGGACCCGGTCGCGCAGCCGTTGAAGAGTCGAGTCAACAAGCGAGTCCAGGCGTGCCTCCAGCTCGCAGCCAAGGCGATCAAACTCGCTCATTCCTCGAAAAGGCCCCGGATCCCCTGTTGGCTAGATCGTCGCTGTTCGCACCTCCGCCAGCCGCAGCGACGCGGTGCCCCTACACACACGCAGAAGTCTCGTCACTGCCAGTCCCTTCTCGCTACACAGATACCCCAAAAAACTGGGCTCCGCACTCGTAATGTCTGCGAATAATGGGCGCTCAGCTAGCTGGCCGGCAGCGAGGACTCCTCGCGGGCGAGACAGGCCCGCAGCCGCAACGCAATCTCGAGCTCGACTCGACGAACGCCGATTGACTTCTGCCCGAGCCGCTCCTCGGCGGTCCGCAACCGGTTGGCAACGGTCTGCTGGTGGACGCCGAGCGTCGCGGCGGCGCAAGCGGCGTTGTATCCGGCTGTGAAGTAGGCCTCGAGCGTTTCGCGGATTCGCCGCGAGGCGAGCGAATCGTCCTCGATCCCACGCAACTCGTGGGCGACGAAGGCCCTTGCGTCGTCCTCGTTCTCGCTGGCAAGCGCCTCGACCACGACGTCCTCGTAGCGCAGGGCCGAGGGGCCAGACTGGCCGGCGAAGCGGCAGGCGCGCAGCGCCTGACGGTGCGTAGCGCGGAAGCCCGCCTCGCCGAAGGCCTCCAAGCCGAGCGCGACATGCCCCGTGGTGGGCTCAAAGCCTGCCAGCGCCCGCTCCTGGGCGCGATCGAGCGGATGGGAACCTGAAACCCAGGCCCAGCAGCTCTGAGGCTCAAGCGGGCTGACCGCCAGCAGCGGCCTGCTCAAAATTCCGGCCAGCTGCTGAGCGGCGGAGCCGGGCTCCTCGCCCCAGGCGATCAACCCGAGGTGGTGGCGTTCGAGATCGAAATCGAGCGAGCTCGCGGCGAACGGATCGCCTTCGAGCACGCCGCTGATCGCCTCAAAGCGGCGGCGCTCGCTGCTGCGGCCGTGCTTGCCGAGCTCTTTGCGGTAGGCCTCGGCGAGGAACTCGTTGAGGAGATCGGCGTAGGCAAAAAAGTAATCGGAACCATGGCGCAGCAGCTCGCGGCGTTGGGCGGCACTCAGGCCCGGGACTCCCTCAACCAGGTCAAGCCAGGCATCCCAGAGGACCATGTGGGAGATGCGGTAGGCACCGAGGAGGGATTTGGGCTTGGGAAAGGCGGCGATCACCCGAGCTGCGATGCGGGCATGCTCTGGGCAGCTCTCTGGCAGGGCGCCACGACGAAAGCCGCGCAGCTCCTCATGCAGTCCGTCTCGACTGAACCTGGCGATCTCCTCGGCGGCTGACTCGATGATCCATGGCTCGACTCGCTCCCTCCAGCGCTCAGGACGGCGGCGCGGGACGTCGAGCATCCGCTCGAGGTCGCGAACGAGGCGGTCGAGGTCGACAGCGACCGTGGTGGGCGTTTGCGGAGCCGCGCCGAGAGACGGGGAGGTGGCGAGTGGCGCGGGCGCTAGGTCGAGGGCCTTCATCAGCCAGGCAGCGCTCCCGGTGCGAGCAGCAACTCCGGGCGCCGTGTCGTCGTCGAACGGCGGCTGAGGTAACTCCTAACTTCTCGGTGAGCCGCTCTGCCCCGTGGCACCCCGCTGCCCTCTACGTGGCGCTGATCCATTCCCATCAAGCCTTCCCGTTGGCTGGGTGAACGTTGGAATCGTCGCACGAAGGAACGGCTCTGTCAAGGTGAGATTACTGGGGTGAACAGCAACTTATTCCGACAGACATAGCCTCGAAGGGCAGCAAAGCGGCCAACACGAGGGTCTGATACTAATCTGCGTCCAAGTTGCAGATCCACTCCCTGTGGGTGAGCGAGCGGATCCTCGCCGGGTTCCCCTCCAGCGCGACGAGGCTCTCGACCAGCGTCTCCTGGACCGCGTCCATGCTCTCGTGGGCTCGGTTGGCGAACCAGCCCTCGCGGATCGCGTCCCATAGCTGCTCGGCCGGGTTGAGCTCGGGGCTGTAGGGGGGCAGGGTCAGCACCCGCAGGTTCTCGGGCAGGCGCAGCGCTCCGGCGGTGTGCGAGGCGGCGCCGTCGCAGACCACGACGACCAGCTCGTCGGGATGGCGCTCGCCGAGCAGGGCCGCGAAGCGCTCGAAGCACTCGGTCTGCATGCTCGGCAGGACGAGCGAGTCGAGCATCCCGTCGGCCGGGCAGACCGCGCCGTAGGCGTAGGCGTACTCGCGGACCGTCTGGCAGTCGACGACGGGCCCCATCCCCGCGGGAGCCCACGAGCGCACTGGCCGGTTGATCCGCCCGAACCGCGCCTCGTCCATAAACATCAGGCGCATCTGGCGCTGGTCGGCCCCGCGGGCCTCGGCGACCAGCTCCGGGAGGTTTCCTTGAACGCCTCCTGGCGAGCGGGGTCGGCGTCGGGGTGGCGCGGTCGGGGCACGACCTTGCGCCAGCCGTGGCGGGCGAGCATCCGGTAGATCGTCGAGGAGTCGACCCGCCGGCCGATCCGCTCCGAGAGCGCCTCGATCATCGCCTCGGCGCTGACCAGCTCGCCGTCGCGGGCGGCCCGCTCGAAGCCGGCGACGAACTCCGCCTCCTCCTCTTCGGTGAGCACGGCGCTTCGCCGCCCACCCCAGCTCTCGGCCGAGAGCGCATCCTCGCCGCGGGCCAGGAACTCGCGCTTGTGGCGATAGACGGTGTCGAGGCTTCGCCCGATCACCTCGGCGACGTCCGGGGCGCTGCGGCCCTTCGCCAGAGGCGGATGCACATCACCCGTTCGCGCTCGCGCGGCCGCGGTTCGGTGGCGAGCAGCTCGTCCATGCGCTCGGCGGTCCCTGGCGGGAAGGGCCGGGCTTGAGGGCCCCGCCGCCTCTTCGCTGCCTCGGTGGTTGGAGGTGATGCTTGGGTTCTCATGACCCCCGGACTACGACGTCCGGGGGCTAAACCCTTTCAGTTTGTGTGCGTATTGGTATCAGAACCCTACGAGGAGTGACGGTCGATCAGCTGCTGGACCTCCTCGGCGTCGAGGTAAGGCGCGAGCGTCAGCTCGATTAGGGCGGGAAGGAAGCGCGGCAGCTGCTCGGCTTCGGAGACCAGGACGCGGCGGGCGAGAAGAGTGAGGGAACCGCCGGCGAGGGCTTCCTCGATCCCCTCCGGGAGCTCGCGCTCGGTGGCGAGGCGCTCGCGACCGGCTTCGAGCAGTGCGACGAGGCGCCCGACGCTGGCCTCGCGTCGCGACGCCATCCCCGCACCGACAGTAAAGGCCTCGACAAGATAGAGACGGGCAAGGTTGGGACGGGAAGCGAGGAAGCGGACCAGCTCGGCGAGAACCGCGGCGACCCGGTCGGGCCACTCGGTCTGAGCGCCAACGATCACGGATATCTCGTCGCCAAGGTAGGAGTCGACGGCGTCATAGGCGGCGGCGAAGCACTCCCTTCTTGCCCTTGAAGTGCTCATAGAAGGTGCTCCGCGAGACCGAGGCGGTGTCGGCGATCTCGCCGATCGTCACCTTGTCATAGCCGCGTTCGGCGACTGTCTGCGCGAGGGCGCTGAGCAGCCGCTCGCGCTGGTTGAAGGCGATCGCGTCTGCGGAGAGGCTGTGGCGGCCGCCGTGAAGTGGCCGGATCTGCCCAGGCTCCTCGCTTGAACTTGACCCTCTGCCTGCCACGCTGGGGACGATATCGCCGGCCGGATACCCCGCCGCTATGGGCCGGGCGAGAGGCGCTTTGAGGAGCGCGCCGCGCGATGAGGCGATCAGCGGCTCGGTCGGCGGCCGGTGTCGAGGCTACGTGGGGCCGGCGCTCAGGCCGAGGCAGCGAACTGCGCCGCTGACTCTTTGCCCAGATATGGGACAAGGGTGAACTCAAGCATGGTCGGCAGGAGGCCCGGAATCGCCTCGAATTCCGCGTGAATGAGCCGCTGGTGGACCATCCAGACGATGCCGCCGATCAACGAGTCCTCAAGTGGTTCGGACAGCGCCCTCTCGGGGGCGAGTTCGCGGCCACGTCGCAGAGCCGGCTCAAAGCTCTGCAGCGCCTCCTCGTAGCGCTCCAGACCCTTGGAGCCGGCGGTCACCACCTCGATCATGCAGGTGCGGGCCTGGGCAGGATTGGCGGCGACGTACTCGAGGAAGGCGGTGAGGCCGGCGCGGAGCTGGTCGGGCCACTCCTGCTCGGCGGTCGCGGCGGCCGAGATGCAGGCCCTGAGCGCCTGCAGGGTCTCCTCGAAACAGGCCAACAGACAGTCCTCGCGGTTGGCGAAATGCTCATAAAAGGTGGCCCGCGCGACGCCGGCGCGTTTGATGATCAGCTCGACCGTCGTGCCCTGATAGCCGCGCTTGCTGACCACCTCGGCGAGCGCCGCGAGAATGCGCTGGCGGTGATCGCGCGACATCATTTCCGCCTGGAAGGGATCCTGGCCGGCAGAGATGCGCCGCAGGTGTCCGGGCAGAGTCTCCACGCTAAGAGGATACCCAGGGCGTAGCCTCGCCACAAAGTTGCCAGCTGGCGAATAGCGCCGGCTGCGTAGGTAAGCGGGGGATGGCTGGCCTCCGGATAGCCGTGGCCTCAACTCTGGGGAGCCGGCTCCTCTCGACGCCACTGCTTGTCGATGAACGATGGGGCGATTCCGGTCGTTTCCGTCCTATGCTCCACTGCCGTGCGCTCACCTGCACGGCGATCCGCCATGAATCGATCAGGAAGCGTCGGGGTCCGCCGCGGTGGACTCGATCCGCTCGATGAACCCGTCGATCAGCTCCGCCAGGACCAGCGGCTGGTCTTCGGGGACGTAGGTGTAGGAGTCGGCGATCGAGACGAGCTCGGCATCAGGCAGGATCTGGGCGAGCCGCTCGGCGTGGCGATAGGGAAATACCCGGTCTTCGCTCGCCCAGGCGATCAAGGTCGGGCGCTCAAAGGCGGCCAGCGCAGCGTCGGCTTGGAGCGTATAGCGGCGGCGGATGCCGCGCAGCACCTTGGCGCTGTCGCGACGCACTCCACCGCTGCGGCGTCCAGGCGCCAGATAGCTGTCATATGCCACTTTGTCGAGTGGCCGGCGGGTGAGCCGGCCGAAGGCGATCGGTAAGCGGCGGAGCGCCGCGAAGCGCATCGCATGACCGAGCAGCCGGATCGACCCCGGCAGGTAGGGAAGCAGCTGCAGGTAGCGATAGATCGGGGGCAGGAAGTTCTCAAAGCACTCACACGGGGTCAGCACCAGGGCCTCGACCCGCTCCGGGTGACGGGTGGTGAGCAGCTTGGCGATCACCCCGCCGGTGTCGTTGCCGACGATCACGGTCGCCCCGATGTCAAGCGCGTCGAGCAACTCGACGAGCAGATCGGCGATCGCCGGAGGGGAGAGATCCGCGTCGCGGCGCAGCGCGACGGTGTGGGCGCCGAGCGGCAGGTCGGGGACGATCGCACGTACCGGCTGGCGCAGCGCCGGCACCACCCACCGCCAGAATCCGCTGGAGAGCACCAACCCGGCGAGGAAGAGGACGGGCATGCCCGCGCCCCGATCGCGGTAGCGCAGCGGCCCGGCCGAGAGCTCCACAGTGTGCAGGGGCCCGAGAGCTGCTTCGAAAGGATCAGAGGGAGCCTTATCGCTCATTGCTTACTCAAACCTAGGAATCTTCCGCGTCGGTGGCGCGGTAGGCGCCTTCCCTGAACAGCGCGTTGCTGGCGGCGTTCCAGCGCTCGAGCTGCTCGGGGTCAAAGAAGGGCTCCGGGAGGTGGCGACCGACGGCGTCCTTGAGCAGAACGGTGCCGAGCACGAAAACGACCGAGTGCAACGCCGTCCAGGTCAGGTCGACGCCGGGGCGAAGCAGGTCGTGGTCGGCCAGCCCCCGCCAAAGGCCCTCGGCGATCGCGACGAACGCGTCGAAGATCCCCAGCGCGGCGTCATCGCGATCGGCAGCCGAGCGTGCGACGTAGAGCAGCGCGGTCGGGTGCTCGCGCACAAACGCGGTGACCCGATCGCCGAGCTCCTGCTGGACGTCGACCGGCGTACCGCTCGCGGGAAGGTCGCCGAAGGCATCGGTCGCGATCGCTACGACGTGCTCGTTGACGGCCTCGACCAGCGCGGCCTTGGTCGAGAAGTGGTGCTGGACCAGACCCGGCGAGACCCCGGCCTGCTTGGCGACATCGCGAATAGAGGTTGCGGCCACGCCATCTCTGGCGAAGAGCTCAAGGGCGGCATTGCGGATACGGGCCAGCCCGGTCAGGTCGGAGGAGACGGTACTCATACATTCGTAGAGTATACGATACAGTCGTATGGTCAGAGGCTCGATCCTCAGCCGCCTCGCAGGGCTCGCGACCGAGCACGCTCGCGCGGTCCTGGCGCTTGCCTTTGTCCTCGCGGTCCTCGCGGCGATCCTGGGCGCGGGCGTAGGCAATCGCCTGGACCCCTACGACGCCAGCGACCCCGGCTCACAGAGCGCCAAGGCCGTCGCGGAAATCGAACGCGTGAGCGGAATCGAACCGAGCGCCGGGCTGCTGGCGCTGGTGCGAGCGCCGGGAGGCGTCTACAGGCCGACGATCAGGGCGAAGGTGAGGCGGATCGAGCGGGTGATGCGGGCTGACCCCGCCGTCGGACGGGTCGAGCAGCTATCTCGACGGCGAGGGTCGGTCACTGGTCTCGCGCCGGGGCACGATGACCGTCGTTGCGGCCCAGCTTCGCCGCGCGTCCGCGAAGGGCCACCAGGATGCCGCGAAGGCGCTCGCCGCTGGTCTGCAGGGCATCTCCGGGGTGACGCTCGGCGGGACCGACGTCAGCTTCGCCGAGGGCAATCAGACGGTCCAGCGGGACCTGCATCGCGCCGAGCTCTTCGCCCTGCCGATCCTGATGGTCCTCTTGCTGTTGTTCTTCCGCGGGGTGGTCGCGGCGCTATTGCCCCTGACGCTGGGCGGGGTGGCGATCCTGTTGACCGACCTCGCCCTGCGAGTCGCGAGCGGGCTGACCCCGATCTCGGTCTTCACGCTCAGCCTGGTGAGCGCCCTTGGCCTCGGCCTGGCGATCGACTACAGCCTGCTGATCGTCTCGCGCTTCCGCGAGGAGCTGGCCGCCCACCCCGACGATGTTCCCGCGGCGCTGCGCCAGACGATGCTGACCGCGGGGCGGACGGTTTGCTTCAGCTCGATGACGGTGGCCGCCGCGCTGGCCTCGCTGCTGGTCTTCCCGCAGCCCTACTTTCGCTCGATGGGGCTCAGCGGCGCGATAGTCGTGCTGCTGAGCAGTGCATCGGCGCTGCTGGTGCTGCCCGCGTTGCTCGCTCTGTTGGGCGATCGCGTCGACGCGCTGGCGCCGGCCTGGCTGCAGCGCTCAGCGAGCTCCAGCGCCCGACCGACGAGAGAGGGCTATTGGTACCGGCTAGCGAGGGTCGTGATGCGCCGACCGGTGCTCATCGCGCTCACGGTCAGCGCGGTGATGATCGCGCTCGCGCTGCCGTTCGCGACGATCAGGCTGACCACCACGGGCAACAACTCGCTACCGCGCGGCGCCAGCGCCAGGCAGGTGAACGAAACGCTGGTCCGACAGCTTCGCGACGGTCCCATCGCAAACCGTGCCGATCCTGACGCAGGGCGCTCGCCCGGGCCAGCTGAGCCGCTACCGGGCCCAGCTCCGGCGCCTGGCAGACGTCGCCGCGGTCACCGCGCCCCAGCGCATCTCAAGGGCGCTTTCCGTGCTCTCGGTGACGCCGCGAACGACGGCCCTGAGCTCCGCCTCCCAGCGCCTGATTGGCCGGATCCGCGCCCTACGCCCGCCGTTCTCAGCCCGCGCTGGCGGACAGGCGGCGACCTTCCTGGACCTGAAGAGCAGCCTCGCAGAACACCTGCCGATCGCGATCGCGCTGGTGATCGCAGTGACGACGATCGCGATCTTCCTGCTGACCGGCTCGGTGATCCTGCCGCTGAAGACATTGCTGATGAACGCGCTGACGGTCGGGGCGGCCTACGGGATCGTGGTCCTAGTCTTCCAGAACGGCAACCTGCAGGGACTGCTTGGCTACGAAAGTCCCGGGGCGATCGACATCGCCCAGCCGGTCGTGATGCTAGCGGTAGTCCTCGGGCTCTCCACCGACTACGGAGTGTTCCTGCTGGACCGGATCTGTGAGGGGCATCGCCGCGGTCTTGGCAACCAGGAGGCCGTGGCCCTCGGCCTGGAGCGCACCGGTCGCGTGATCACAGCCGCAGCGCTTCTGTTTTGTGTCGCCTTCGGGAGTGTGATCAGCTCGCAGCTGGTCGAAGTCAAGGAGGTGGCCTTCGGCACGACGGCCGCGATCCTGCTCGACGCGACGCTGGTGCGGTGCCTGCTGGTGCCGGCGCTGATGCGGCTACTGGGGGACTGGAACTGGTGGGTGCCTGCATTCCTGCGTCGCGTGGCACCCGAGCGCGGTATCGCTGCGCAAGTGCCACCATGAGACCCGTGGGAAAATGGGCGTTGGGATGTTGCGAGGTATCAGGTCCCTGCGCGGAAACCTATGCTGCGATAACAAGCCGCATCAATCCTCTAGATGGCGGCACCCTCACGATTGACGAGGTATTCGTCAAGTGCCTGAAGCTTTTGCGTATCCTCGTATACCTCGTACTCACGTAGCAATCCCCACGCCATTCGACCCCAGATGACGTAGCGGTTGGAGTAGATGGTTTTGCCCTCCGGGGTGGCAAGGTGATCGGTGCTCCGCAGGCAGATCGTCATGTTCCACGGAGGCCCCTGGACGACCACCTGTTCCGGTTGATGCTGAAGCCCCGTGGCGATCATTCGATTCAGCCACCGCTCGACCTCGTCCTTGCCGCGAATGTCGGCTGTCCAAGAGCTCTCGCCGGGGAATCGGAAATGAACATCCTTTGCATCGAGTCGCAGCAGCAGGCCTGGATCGCCGACGTTCAGGCGATCGTAGGCGTGAGTGAGCATGCGCTTCGCGAGCCAGGAATACATGGGAAAGCTCCTTGATAGATCGCTCTAATATGCAGCAATCTAGCATCAGGCTCTCGGGCCTGTAGTCGAGAGGAGGTCGGTTTGGCGAACGACACGAAGGATCGGATCTTGGAGACGAGCGGGGAGCTGTTCCGCCGCCAGGGCTACATGGGCACCGGGGTCAAGCAGATCGTCAAAGAGGCCGGCGCTCCGTTCGGCTCGCTCTACCACTTCTTCCCCGGTGGCAAGGAGGAGCTGGGCGCCGAGACGATCCGGCGCTCGGGGGCGCTCTACGGACTTCTCTTCGTCGAGTTCGTCGGCCCCGATGTTGACCTTATTACGGGCGTCGGCAATTTCTTCTCCGCTGCTGCTCAGACACTGCGCGAGACCGATTACGCCGACGCCTGCCCGATTGCAACAGTCGCCCTGGAGGTGTCGAGCACCAACGAGGAGCTGCGACAGGCTTGCGCAGAGGTCTTCGGCGCCTGGATCGAGGGCAGCACCGAGCGCTTCGCGCTGGCAGGCATCTCCCGCCGCCAAGCTCGAGCCTTAGCTATCGGGATGCTCGCCGCTCTGGAGGGCGCTTTCGTCCTCAGTCGCGCTCTGCGCAGCGCCGAGCCGGTTGAGCTGGCCGGCGAGGCGGTCGTGGGGTCCATTCGCGTGGTCCTTGCACGCTGAGCGCATCAATGCCGAGCGGCCAGCGGATCAGCAGCGTGGCCAGCTCTCAGATCGTCGAAGTCAAGGAGGTGGCCTTCGGCACGACGGCGGCGATCCTGCTCGACGCGACGTTGGTGCGGTGCCTGCTGGTGCCGGCCTTGATGCGGTTGCTCAGGACTGGAACTGGTGGGCGCCTGCATTCCTGCGTCGCCTGATCCGCACTCACCCACCGACCACGGCAGGGTCTCTTGAGGCTGAGCAGGAATCCGGACCGACCTCAGGGTTTCGGGCCAGACCCACCCATACCGTGAAACTTGCCGTATTAGCCTTGCTGTAGCGGAATCAGAAGCCCTAACTTGTCGCCCGAACCGGGGGCAGTAAACTCGTCAACAACGAGGTGCTGAGCATGGTCTTTTCACTACTGTAGGTTCAACCTTCCACAGTAAGTTCAGTTCATGGGACGACGCATCAGCCTCTCACCGTGCAAGTCCCTTCGAGGACGCGGGAGAGCTGGCGGCCATCCGCCAGGTAGTAGGTCCCTTTTGCGGCCGTGAAGAGTGCGACGCCTAGCCCCCTCGGGGCGGGGCAGCTGGCGCTGATGAAGCTGCGCGGCCTGCCCCGATAGGTGTAGAGGCGGTGCAGGGTCAGCCTAAAGCTGGTCGCATAGCCCCAGTTGACGGTCAGATCCGGCATCAGGATGGAAAGGGTCGTTCCGAAGGTCCCGGGGCTCTTACGTTGGTAGGTCATCACCAGCACGCGTGAGGTCGGCACCGGATCGGTGCCGTAGATGTGCGCGAGGATCACGTGCCGGCCGTGCAGCACCGAGTTGAAGACAAGCATCTTCCCGTGAGCAGGAAACGGCGCCTCCGATGGAATTGTGATGTGGGCGCCGAAACGCCCGCTACCGACCAGAGCGTTCCGGCATGCGGCCAGTGCCTGTTTAGTGGTGGTTGACTCGATGAGACGCACCGGACAGCCTGGAAGTCCGATAGTTGACACCTTCCCGAAGCGATTGATCGCGATTTCCATGCGCTGAAGCCGCGGGGGTTCCTGGCCGTTGGTGCTTTCCAGGGCTCCTTCCATCCGCAGTGCGACGGGAACCGAGCCGGCGCGTGGCAGGGCGTGCGGCGTGAGCCTGCCAACAAATGACGCGCGGACGTTTTCCCCACCGAAGATCCCGGCCTGTGCGATCCCGGTCCCCAGAATCGCACAGGTTGTGAGCGCGACCATTCCCCGAAATGTTCGCCGCATTAAAGACACGCTCCCAGCGCAGTCGGTGCGTAAAGGCCGAATGCGCGGTGTAAGGCAACAGCTGAAAGCGGGGCCCGCGCCGCGTTGAAGGACGCTGGAAAGCGAGGCGCTACAGTCTGAGTACGCCAAAACCACCGCGCAACACAGTTTGCTGCAGTCACAGGGATGCCGCCGTTGAAGGTGTGACGACGAGGTTGGCGCTGATGCTCAGCTCAGCCTGCACCAATGAATCCGTGGCGCCAAGGATCACGGCCGGCACAAGCCGTCCATGATCCTCTTGAATGCCCTTCCAGGTCTCCGGCGCGACAGCATCATCCACTTCTGGTGGGCGCTCCAATCGGATAGGCAACCGGGGTGATCTGGTTGACCTTCCAGCCCCCCCTTTCCCTGACCATCGGCATCATGTACTTCTGGTTGTGTGAACCGTAGAAGAGGGCGAAGGCTTTGTCGCCCTTGACGCGAAAGGCCGCGAGGCCACTGGAGAGCGGGTTGGCGCGTTCTGAGGCGTGGGCGTATATCGAGAGCGTCGCGTAGGCCGCCGCGCAGCCATTGGACTTGCCCCTGGAAGCGGCCTTTGCGAGCACTTCCAGTTGGTGCTGCGACACGCTCCCCATATAAGAGCAAGCGCCGCGCCAGTTGTCTTTGGCGCGGGCTTCCAGGTAGGCGCCCAACGTTTCTGTGGCTTCGCCGCGCTGGGCGGCGGAGGATTCGGAGCCGTAGTCCGGAATGCTGTTGTCGCCGCCGTGAACGCGGAAGGGGGCGCTGCCTTCCCTACGTGAGGCAGAGGAGGAGCGTGGGATGCGCGGAGCCTTGGCGGCCGTGGTCGTGGTAGCGGGCGCCGTGGTGGCGGTGCTCGGGCCGCCCTGGGCCGTAGTCGAAGACGTCGAGCTGGTGGCGCCACCGCAAGCGGCGAGACCGACCGCCGCAAGGACGGCGAGGAGGATCGCGACGGAGCGGTCGCTCAACTCAGCCACCCCCACGACGCGGCGAACGCGTCGGTCGGTGTGGTGAAGATCGCGGCTAGCGCGCTCATGCCCTTCACCTGACCCCGCAGGTTTTTGTCAGTGTAGATGTGAGCCTCTCATTACCTACGAAGGTGAACATCGTACGCGCAAGCGGGAAGGAGACGACACGAAAGCCGGCTGGGGCGGGACAGTTGGCGCTAATGAAGCTATGGTGACCTCCTCCGGCTGAATAGCGGCGGGAGAGGGTCAGCTTGATTTCGGTGAGACTGCGCTTGTTGCCGAGAGCCTTAGCCATGTTGGCTGTCAGAGTCGTGCCGTACGTACCGTTGCGATGGTTGCTGACTTCGAAGATGATCACAAAGGAGGAGGAGAACGGGTGGAAGTTATAGATGTGACCGAGCAGAATCTGATGACCGTGGCTGCGGCCGCCGTTGAATACCAGCATCGGACCATTGGTCGGATAGGGTTCCGATCCGGGCAGCGTTATCGTGCCCGAAAAGCTGCCCTGCCCGACCTTGGCATCACGGCAGGCGGCGAGGGCGCGGGAGTTGGACGCAGGCTGGATCTGCCCGACGTTGCAGGTAGGCAGGCCGCTTAGATCAAGCCGCCCATGGCTGTTGATTTCGATCTTCAGCTGTTCGAGCCGGGGCGGTTGACTCCCGTCGGTGGTTGCAATGTGACCGGCGACGGATACCGCAACCGGAGCCTCCCCGCTGCGAGGCAGCACGTGCGGGGAGAGGCTCCCAGTGACGGTAACTTCGAGGTTCCCCATCCCTACCGTTTCCGCGGCGGCGAGGGCTGTGCCGAGCACGAGCGGGAGCACCAAGGCAAGGGCGATGGCTCGAATCCTGCGCGCTGCGAAAATCTTCTCAACCGTCACCTCTACCCCTCTCTCAGTCTCTGGTCTGGAGCTTTCGGTCACCTGGTGTGAAAACACACCCCGAGCAGCTCAGTTGCGGATTATCCGCTCTTCGTTGCGAATCTCAAAAGCTTCGAAGCGTGGGCGACGGATCCGCCATCGCTCGGTGTGAAGGTGAGCTTAACCTCGACCATGAGCCGGCGCTGCCTGGATCTCGCGAGATCCCGCCTGCCGGCCCTGCTCAGCGCCAGGTGGAAGGTCACGGTGTCGGGCACCGTGGTGGAGTGGAATTCAGCACGCTTCAGGCCCTTGCCAGCCGCGCTCAGAGTACCGGGACCCGACACGATTGCGGCAAGGCCCCCGCCGGGCAAGCTGCGCAGGTAGAGGCCGGCCGCCGCCAGAGGTGGCGAGGCATTCAGCGGAGCGCCAGAGGGAGGCGAGACGATGGTGCTTTTGAGTGGCGGCGACGGATCGAGGGAGACAAATTCGGCGCTGACCGACTCCGCTTCAGACATCGTCACATCGCAGATGCCACTTCCCGAGCAGCCGCCACCCGTAAAGCCGGCGAAGGTCGAGTTCGGAGAAGGGGTGGCGACGAGAGTAACGGCGCTTTCTGCGTCGAAGTGTTCAGAGCAGCTCCCAGGACAGGAGATGCCGAC
Organism: uncultured Solirubrobacterales bacterium; assembly: GCA_963743285.1. Taxonomy (GTDB): domain Bacteria; phylum Actinomycetota; class Thermoleophilia; order Solirubrobacterales; family 70-9; genus CAVUPF01. Next base: position 139,048 of record CAVUPF010000012.1, on the reverse strand, counting down.
GGGAGAGCTCTTGACCAAGCCTTCGCCGGAGCCGGTCACGGTGACCGTGAGGGCTTTCTGAGGTACTGAGGCGAATTCGGCGCTGACCGCTTTGGCGGCGTTCATCGTCACCCTGCATTCTTCCTTGCCGGGGCCGCTTTCGGATTCGCAGTCGCCGACCCCCCAGCCGGTGAACTCGGAGTGGGCGGCAGGGTGAGCGGTAAGGGTAACAAGGCGTCCCTGGCTGAAGTGTTCGCTGCAGGTCCCGGAGTTGCAGATAAGCCCGGCAGGGGAGCTGGTCACCGAGCCTGAGCCGCTCACCGAGACCTGGAGGGTCTGCTGGGTGGGTTCTTCGAAGTTGGCGTGGACATCGACGCTGGTGCCGAGGACCACGCTACAGGTCGATCCTTCCCCCCCCGGGCAGGGATTAGAGCCACTCACCGTCCACCCCGTGAAGACTGAGTGGGCGTCGGGGCTGGCGAACAGGGTGACCTGCTGTTCTTCGTTGTATTCTGCGGTGCAGGCTTCACCGCAGTTGATCCCTGCCGGTTGGCTGCTCACGCTGCCACCCCCGGCACCGGACTTGACGACTTTGAGCGTATCGGCGCGTACGGCGGGCCCGTAGACGAAGATCGCCGAGCCTTCGGTGTTGCCCGAGGTGACATAGACGTCGTGGTTGGTGGGATTGAGCGCCACCCCCGAAGGTTCGGCATCGGTGAAGCCGGTAATCTGGCCGCGGTAGGCGCCGGCGGAGTTGAACTCGTCAAGCACCGCTTCGGGGTGCTCGGAGAGGCCGTGACCGACATCGTCGAGGACGAAGACGTGGCCGTAAGAGGGCGAGGTGGTACTGTTGTCGACCGCGACTTCGGAGTTGAGGAGAGATTTGAAGGCGCCCTGCGGGGTCGCCGCGCCGTTTATTTCTTCGACCGGATTTTCCAGTTCGACCGCCGGGTCATAGACCTTTACCGTGTGATCGGCGGCGTCGGGAACGTATATAAAGCCTTTAGTGGCAGAGAAGTCGGAGACTGCGACGCCGTAACCTTCTTCGAGGCTGCCGAGGCCGATTTCGTCCGTAATTAGAGCGCCCGTAGGGCCGTACTCAGCGACATAGGTACGGTGGGCGACGTAGACGTCGCCCGTCGTCTGATCCACCGCGAGGCCGGTGGGCTGAGCGGAGTCGATCACGGTGCCCGCGCCAGCTGAGAATCCCCCAGGTTCATACTTGACCACGTTGAGGTGCCAGTTGTAGACATAGAGGTTGCTGGAGGAGTCGAGGGCGAGCTTGCAGGGGCCGCTGCCAGGGCTCTCATCGGCGATCTGGGCTTCGAGTTGAAACGGCGGTTCGCTGGAGGGATTGAGTATTTCTACGGCGTCGTGGTAATAGTCGGAAACGTAGACGTCGCCGTTGCCGAGGGCGACTCCGCAGGCGTCTTCGAAGCCACCGCTGGCTGTTGGGGGACCGGTAATCGTAGAGAGGAAGGGGTGGGTGACTGCCGCGATGGAATTCGTCGGAATGAGTAGCGAGAGAAGCACCATCGCCCCGCTGACGCAGCCGGCGACCGCGGACAGCTTGAATGCCACGACTCTCGCCATAAAAGGCTTCGGCCTAGCTCCCGCTCGCGAGGAATCAGAGTCTGTGCTCCTTGAAGTCGCCATGGGATGACGGGAACCGATGGCGCCTTTCGGTGAGAGCCAGCGGATCATCGGCGATGCCCCTTATGCTTTTTTTTGCAGTCGTTGCCCAGCGGCACTTTGAGCTCCACGCCGGTGTTGTTCTTGCCGACAAAGCCGGCCGTGGCGACGCCCGGGGAGGAACAGATGTTCGCGGAGTTCTGCAAGAGGCCATTCTTGCCGCCGTCGAGGGTGAGTTCGAATTCTGTGGCCGGGGCGTCGGGAAGCACTTCGAATGTCGCCCGCATTCCGCCGCGGACCGAATCGACCCGGCCGTCGAGGTCAATTTCGATCCCGCGGGCCTGAAGCGCAACCACCAAGTCGGGGATCGGATGGGTACCGGTTTTGAGGTAGACCGGACCTTCGAGGGGTTCTGATAGCAGCGGCGTGACCGCTCTGGCGTGTCCGTAGATCGAGTCCGGCGGGCAGGCGTGTGATTCGAACTGCTTGGTGGTACATGCGCCGCGGATGTGTTCCTGGGCGAGGAACTCCGCGTGGGGAAGGGCGACCGCGGCGCTGCCGACGTTGGCATCGCCGGGCTGCTCGCGGACCAGCGCCCGCAGGGCGGGGTAGGCACCGCGGTTCGTCTTGCCGATCAGCTTCATCGTCAAGTTAGGGGAGAAGCCGAGCGAGGAGCAGTTGGAGGCCTGGTAGGGGGAGCTGGGCGAGGAGCTGATGTCCTCGGGATTGACGAAGGGGGGACTGGAGCCGGTCAGGGTCGAGGTGGCGACGGTCGCTTCGCAGCTGGTCGGGTTCAGCGTGAAGTTGGGGCGGGAGATGTAAACGCGGATGTCGCGCAGGTGAAGCGGGATGCCGTCGATGATGTGCGGAATCGGATCTGAGCCCGCCGAGTTGATCGAGACCTGGGCAGTGATCGGGTTGACATCGATCGCCGAGCGCACGATCACGACCCCGAGGTCAAAGGGCCCGACCAGAGCCGAGTCCACGGCGACGATCGAGAGCGGGGCGCCGTGATAGGGGCCGGCCAGGTAGAGCTTGCCGGGCGCGTAGGTGAGGACCGAGCCGAGGCCATAGCCAGTGACCGTGTGGCCGATTTCCGAAGCCGCCGGGCAGCTGGGGTGTTCGAGCTCGCCGATCCCCGTTTCGCGCTTGGCCGCTTCGATGTCGGCCTCGGGACAGTAAGGGATGCCAGCGATCTTGCCGGTCAGCCCTTTTGGCAAAAGCGCCGAGTAGGAGGTGATCTCCTGTTCGTTGTCAGCGCGGGTCAGGTGCAGGTAGAAAGGCGAGTAGGAGCCGGCGTTGGAGTTGACGGAGCCGTCTTCGGTGCCGGGGTTGAAGGGGGGCGTACCGGTGGGGCAGGGGCCGCCGCCGACTCCCTGGGAGATCGGGAACTCGAAGTTCTGATGAAGGACGGAGGGAACGATTTGAGCAGAACTCTGCCAAGGCGTCAGTTCGACGTCCGTGGTGTAGGTGCCGCAGGCGGCTGGAGTGGCCAGCGGCGCCCGCTGGCCTTCACGGAAGTGGATCTTCAGGTTGGTGTAGGGGATCTGGGGGAGGCCTTCGAAGACGGCCACCAACTGGCCGGTAGCCGGGTTGGGGACGAGCTCGCCGGCGACCTTGACCAGGATTCCGTTGCCGGGAGCCCGCGCGACGAGGTAGAAGGCAATCAGGGTGTTGAAGGGGTTATCGGCGGGTTCGGCGAGATAGATCGAACCGTTGATTTCCTGTTCGAAGCTGGTCGTAGGTTCCACCACCAGCGGGCTTTGCACCGTAAATTTGCCGATGTTGGAGGCATTCGGACAGCCCGCACCCGGCACGGATGTTGCCGTCTCGGCCGCAAACTGGGCTGGCGTGCAGACACCCAGTCCCGCCCCCACCGAGGGATTGATCGTGAAGCCTTCGGGCAGCCCCACAACCGCCGTTTTGACCTGCGATCCGGCCAGCCCTTCGGGTTCGAGCAGGCCTTCCTGGTTGACTGAAAGATTAAATTCGAAGCCGGTCGCCGAGGAGGCTCTGACCGTGGTCGGTTGGGAGAAGGAGGTCGTCTGAAAATGGATCCGGTCGCAGCGTTCGAGGCCCTGCGGATTGCCTTCGGCATCGTGGCTGACCGCGCTGTCGTTGACCCAGCGCCCGGGCGCTTGCCAGGAGTCGGCGCTGGCCGAGAACGGCAGCGGCCCCGTGCAGGAGTTGGGCAGAGTGAGGAAAGCCTCGGGCCGGTTGCTTTTCGGCGGCCCAACCGAGCATTTGCCCCAGGGGAAGGAAGGTTCGCCCTCTTTTAGGCAATTGCCGCGTTCGCCGTCATGGGAGACCGCCCAGGGGGTGCCCCAGAGGGCGATCTGCACCCCGTCGATCGCCAGGCCCTGGGGGAAGTTCTTAGCTTCCATGTTGAGGCCGTATTCGCCTGCGTGGTTGCGGACCTGGGCGCCGAAGGCGATCGGCTCGCCGAAGGGGGCGGTGCCCAGCATCGCCGCCACACCTGGCGGGGGCGTGAGGTTGAAGAGGCCGAAGGTGCGGGTCGAGCCTCCATCGAGGGCCGAGCGCATCGAAACCGTCCCGACCTGGCTCTTGTTCGGGCAGCTCTCCCCAGAGAGGCTGGTTTCAAAAGGCGAGGAGCGAGGGGTGTTGAACTGGGCCAGCGTGCACTGGCTGACGACGCTGGGGTTTCCAATCAGACCTGAGGGCAATTCGAAGCGCATGTCGCGCAGGTCGGCGACTGGGAATGGGACCCCCGGCTGGCCAGGAGATTCGGGGCCTTCATTGAAGTTGACCGTGCCGGTCAGCGCGTAGGGGTGGGTGCCGGCTTCGGTGGCCGGGGTGCCGTCTTGTTTGGTGGCGGCGAAGTCGAAACCTTCGGCGCCAGGGCGAAAGCCGAAGGATTCCGCCCCCTGCGCGGGGGCGGCAAGGAGCGCCACCGCACAAGCGGTGAGCAAGAGCAGCCCGGCGAGTGCTCGGGCGCGAGTCAGGGCGGGCCTCATCGGCGACCTCGCTTGGTGAGTGGCAGGGAGGACTGCGCCCCCCCGCTCTCGCAGAACCGCACGTGACAGTCTCCCGTCATACGGCTCCCACCTTCCGGCCGTAGGTTTGGGTCAGCCGCCAGTGGGCGAAGAGCTCCGGCTCGCGTGCACACACGTCCGCCAGGAACTCCCAGGCCCGCTCGCGGCGGCCTTTGAGTCGCTTGTACTTCCGCATCGCCCAGCGCACCAGATGGTCGTCGATGCACTGGAGGGACTGCTTCAACTTGGTCCGGTAGAATTTCCCGTAGTAGTTGATCCAGCCTCGCACGGTCATATTGATCTCCCGTGCGATGTCCGTAAGGGGCGTCCCGCTCCATAGGTGAAGCCTCCATCGTCGGATCGTTCGGCGTATCCGCTTGGCGGCGTCGTCGCTGACCGCGGGAAGGAAGTTGGTGAACAACTCTCCTCTCCGGTTCTTGGCCGATCGGAGACGAAACGTGTGCCCCAAGAAGTCGAAGCGCACGTGCTTGTGAGAGCCAGTGCGCTTCCCGTCCTTGCAGTACACAATGCGGGTCTTCTCCTGGTTTAACTCCAGGTGACAGTCCGCCATCCGCTTCTTGATCTCGCCGAGCACAAGCCGCGCCTGGCGCTCACTTTTGGCGTGCACGACAACGTCATCTGCGTAGCGCTCGAATTGGACGACCGGGAACTCCCGAGCCATCCACATGTCGAATGCGTAGTGCAGATAGATGTTGGCGAGCACCGGGGAGATCGCGGACCCTTGCGGGGTGCCACGATCACGCGCTTCCAGGTTGCCGTCCCCCGTATCGAGCGGGGCTTTCAGCCAGCGCTCAACGTAGAGGAGGACCCACCGCTCCTTGGTGTGGGCGGCTACCGCTTTCAGCATGAGCTTGTGGTCAACGGAGTCGAAAAACGACTTCAGGTCCAAATCTAGAACCCAATCCGCCTTCCAACACCTTTCCCTGCACACCCCTACCGCGTCAAGCGCCAAGCGATTCGGTCGGTAGCCGTAGGAGTCGGGGTGGAATACTGGCTCCACCTCGGGCTCCAAGTACAGCTTGGCGACCGTCTGCGCGACCCTGTCGGCGACGGTGGGCACGCCGAGGGTTCTGACCCCTCGCCCATCGCGCTTCGGTATCTGCACCGCCCTCACAGGCGGCGGCATGTAGGTACCAGAGGACAGCCTATTCCAGATTACGTAGAGGTTCCCCGAGAGGTTCTTCTCGAACTCTGCAACCGACTCCTCATCAACACCTGGAGCGCCCTGGTTGGCCCTTACTTGCTGCCAGGCCTCCCAGACCACCCTCTTTTCGATGTCAAACGACTTCTTTACCTTCGACTTTGGCTTGGTCATCGGCTCCTCCCACACACTTCGTGGTTGACCTCAGTCCTTGCCTGGATGGCCCGCCCGCTTCGCTCCAGCCCGATTACCGGGCCTTCATCGCTAATACCAGGCGGTCCGCCCCTGTGCCTCGCTTGGGGATATGGCTCCTTGCGGTTTCTGCCGCTTGGGGCCTTCCCTGGGATGCCGAGCGACCGGAGGTCAGAGACCATGAGCCGCTCTCCCGCGAGACGACAGGTTCCCATGTTCCGTATAGGAGCCTGACCCGCGCTCACGCCACCTACATGCCGGACACCGCCTGGGCAGTAAACAGGTGCCATCCCAAGCTCATCCCAGGCACCACCACATGGCCTGGTTTCGATGCCATCTGCAAATTTTCGACACTTCGTCGGTGGTTCGCTTTCGCTCGTCTTCATCGGGTCATACCTGACGCACTCACTGGTGCGCCTTTTGCCGCAACGCTCAGCACGAACGGCTCTTGACCGACGCACCTTGCGGTGGTTTGCGCTCTCCTCCTGCAAGGCGAGCGCAGAGGGCCTACCTCTATCTCCTATACAGCGCCGCTTCAAGGGTTCACCGATCATTTCTTGCCTCGGTGATGGTGTTTCTTTCTCTTGTTGCGTTCATGGCGCACGTGATGCTTTTTCTTGTGATGCTTTTTCTTGTGATGGACTTTGGGGAAATGCACCGGCGGGTTGCCGATGCCGGGGATCAGGCTGTCGACCGTCGGGTCTTCGGGACCAACGGGCAGCGGCACGCAGGCGTCGCCTTCGCAGGGGATCGGCGGCGTGGGCACCGGGAAGCCACCTCCGACGCGAGCGTCGTAGATGTCGGCCGAACCGGGGTCAGAGGGCACCAGCGATTCGAAGGTGAGGAAGTAGACGTCTTCGCCGGATTCGCTCGCGTCGACGAAGGAGGCCCCTTCGGGGTCTTTGCCGTTGGAGATCAAACTTAGGCAGCCGCCGGCGCGCTGGCAGCTGCCGACTTCCTGGGCCTCCCACTCGTATACGTCAGAAGCCTTATTGGTGTCGAGCGCCACCAGAGAGTCTTCGGAGTCAAAGAAGACGCGACTGTCCGGTTCAGAGAGGTCGCGTGGCTTGTAGGAGTCAGTGGAGCCTTCGGCTTTGCCGTTGGCGATCGCACCGGGGATACTCGAGGGGCCGATCGGGCGCTCGCCGGTCGGGTTGCAGGAGACGCAGGTCAGAGAGCCGGCGCCCGAGGCATCGTAGAGAAAGACCTCGGAGTCGGGCAGGCCGCTGTTGGCGTCGGTGTTGTCATATCCGGTGAGGGAGACTTTGGAAAGGAAGAGCAGACGGGGGCCGTCGGCGCTGACCCGGGCGGTCCCGGTGCTCGGCGGGTAGTCGCTTGGCTGGGCGGCCCCAGGCGTCGAGGCGATCAGCGTCGTCGTGCCGGAGTGCCAGAGGAAGAGCCCGGCAGCGGTCGCGTAGTAGACGCTCGAACCGTCTTCGGAGGCACCGAGGACGCCGACCACACCGCCGGAGGGCGTGAGTTCGGTGGCGGTGTGGCTGGCCGCGGCGTAGCTGAAGAGGTGCCCGGCCTCGGTGTAGAAGGCGATCGCGCCCGAGGGGGTGGCGGTCTGGAATTCGCCGCCTGCGGCGATTTCCTGCGGTGCGCTCATCCCTTCACGCAACCAGAGCTTGCCTGCTTCGGTGAAGTAGACGCGGGAGCCGTCCGTGGAGACGGCGGCATCGGGGGCGGCGAGTTTGGCGCCGGGGTTGACGTTGACCAGCGTCAGCTGTCCTCCCCCCACTCATAGAGGTTCGGCTCGTCGGAATCGCAGCCTTCTGTGCCCGCGACTTCGGTGGCAGCAGGCGTCAGCGCTGCGCAGGTCGAGAGAACGAGGTAGCGCAGGTCGGGGCTGGAGCCGGCGAAGGCGAGGTTGAAGTCTTCGGGGCTGAGCTTCAGTTCGGAGTCGTTTGAGTCGGTCAGCACAGCGCTGAAGCTGCCGTTTTCGTTGTCGCGCAGGTAATAGTCCTGATAGCCCGCCGGGGCACCGGTGCCCGGCAGCGGCGGGTTGGCGACCGGACAGTCTGTGCCTTCACCGCGGCAGTGGACGCCGTTGAGCAGAACCGCGGCTGCGAGGTCGGGCGAGAAGAGCTGGTAGGGAACGCCGTTTGGTTCGTTGCCGTAGGAGCCGGAGAGGACCGGGGTGGTGATGTTTTCGGTCGACCAACCGTCGGCGCTGCGGCGGGAGATGTACTGGCTGGCTTGGGGGGCTCCCTGGGCTTCGGAGCCGCCGAAGGAGGAGGTAGAGGTGTAGGTGATAGCGCCAGGGCCCGAAGCGGCGGCCTGGAGGACGTCGCCGCCGTGGTTTTTGCCGAAACCCTGGATCGCCCCGCCGTTTTTGTTGACAGGGGAAACCAGCTCCAGCCCGCGGTGGTCAGGCAGGGTGAAGGCGCCGGAGATTTCCCGGGTGGTGAAGGTGAGCGAAGAGCTCAGTGTGGTGCCTCCGCCGTTGGTGGCGGAGAGGCGGTAGTGGTAAATGGTGGCGGATTTCAGGGCGCTGACGTGCTGGGAGACCACGACGAAAACCGGAGAAGTCGAGCCGAGGGAGGACGAGCCGCCGGCCGGGGCCTTGGCGGCGCCGGTGAAGGCTTCGTGCCCAGCACCGACGTTGGCCTGGTAAGACTGATCGGTGATGTATTCGAAGCAGTAGGTGGTGGCTGACCCCTCGGGGTTGACTTCGCCATGAAAGCTCGCCGAGCCGGCGCTGACTTCGGTTACCCAGGTGGCGCCGAGTTGGGGAGGGCCCGCCGCGCTGGCGGTGGAGGCGGCAGCAAGGGTCGCGGCCAAGGCGAGTAGGGCTACCAGCCCCAGGCGGTACCTGGAACCTCCGCCTGGGCGACAGCGCTGTGAGTTCTGAGACACTACACCCACTCTGCTTACTCAGCCGCGCGCAGCGTGCGTCGCTTGTGGTGGCTCTTGTGCTTCTTGGCGTGCCTGGGGCAACTCGCCTTGAGCAGCGGATTGGCTTCCTGGCTCTTGCCGTTTTGGCCGGTGATCTGGATTGGGGTGCTCTGGGGCGCTCTGCAGAGGTTAGGGCTGTTTTCCAGCAGGCCCTTACGGCCACCGTCGAGGTTCAAGGTGAACTTGGTTACGGGGGCGTCGGGAACCATCCCGAAGGTGGTGCGCAGACCGCCGTGGACGGTACTGATCTTACCGTCGAGAGTGATGTCGATCTGGCCGTTGAGGGCTGCCACCACGTCGGGTAAGCCGCTCTTGTTTTCGGGCGCAGAGCGAAGATAGACCGGACCTTCGAGCGGCTTTTCAAGCAACGGCGTTTCGGCCTTGGCGAAGCCGATCACCGAGCCCGGGGGGCAACGTTCGCCGGGCGCGGAGCCTTGGGCGAATACGACTCGGGTGCAAGGGTTCTTGATGTGGGCGTTGTCCAGGAGCTCGGTGGGCGGCAGGGTGACTGAGGTCGAGGCGATGTTGGCTTCTCCGGGCTTGGCAGTCAGGGTCGCGTGCAGCGCAGGGTTCTGACTGCGCTTGGTGCCGCCCGTCAGCCTCAGCGCCAGCTTCGGCTTGAAGGCGAGCGCTTGGCAGCCGCCGACCTGGAAGCGCTGGCTCAGAGGCGCGGCCGCGCCGAGGATCGAGAGGGCGCTGCCGGTAAAGGCCAATTCATTGCAGTTGGTCGGGTTGAGGGTGAAATTGGGCCGACTCATCTTCAGCGTGATCGAGCGCACGTCGAGCGGAATCCCTTCGAGGATGGTCGGGATCGGGTCCGATTTGGCGGTGATCTGGGCCGTTTCGGGGTTGACATAGAGGGCGGCGCGAACGACCACGGTGCCGAGGTCGAAGGGGCCAGCTAGGGCCGGGGTGACGATCGCGACGGACAGTGGAGCGCCTTGGTACGGGCCGGCCAGGTAAACGCGGCCTGAGACGTTGATCGGTGTGGGGCCGACCCCCGCGGTGACATCGACCGTGCCGACTTCGGAGGCGGCCGGGCAGGAGGGGCTGGCCTTCTCTTCGGTTCCGGACTCGGCGGCGGCAGCGGCGAGGGCGGCGTCGGGGCAGTAGGGAGTGCCGGCGAGGCGGCCGACCAAGCCCGGCGGCAGCGTCGTTTCCAGGCTCTTCATTTCCTGTGAGCCGTCTTCGCGAACGAGCTTCAGCGAGAGGGGCGAGTAGATCCCGGCCTGGGGAGTTTCGGTGCCGGCGCGGTAGCGCGGGGCGTTGGGCTCTTCATGGGCTTCGTATAGGCATTCGCCGCCCCCTGGGCCGACGGTGGTTTCGAAGGTGGAGCTGGGCGTCGCCGGTGGACCCGATTCGGGCGCCGAGAAGGGGGTCAGCGACGTGGTGGTTTCATAGCTGCCGCAAACGGTGGGGGTGCGCAAGGCGCCAAGGGCGCCACCGAAGATGTCGAGCTTTAGGTTTTCGAAGGGCAGCTGCGGATTTTCGAGGAACTCGGTCGTGATCTGGCCGGTCTGCGGATCGGTTTCAAAGTGGCCCGGCAGCTTGATATTGACGCCCTGGCCTTCGAGGGCGATGTAGCCGGCGAGAAGCGCGCCGGAGGGGTTTTGGTGCGGGGTCGCCAGGTAAAGGAAGCCCTTGAGCGGTTCCGAGAGCAACTTGGTGTTGACTTCGGCCGTGCCGAGCTTTGAGGCATCAGGGCAATGGGCCGGTTCGTCGGTGTGGAGGCCGATCTGAGCTTCGCTGCATCCACCGAGCCCTTCGGCGCCAGCCGGGTTGAGGGTGAAGCCCGCGGGCAGCTTGACCGCCGTTTCCTTTAGCTCGGGGGTAGCAACGCCTTCGGGATCTTCGTTCTGGGGGACGTGGAGGTTGAATTCGAAGCCCGAGGGAGCGTCGGCAACGTTGGTGGTGGGCCGCGCTTCGATCGTCGGTTCGAAGCTGAGGTTGCTGCAGCCATCGACGGCGGGGACGGCGTCGATGGCTTCGGCGTAGACGCCGGGATCAGCCCAGGCGTCATAGCGGCCGCCGACGTCGAGTGGGACGCCAGAGCATTCGGTGGGCATGGTGAGGAAGGGCTTCAGGGGGACTTCGGCCGAGTGGCTGCCGCCTTCGGCTTCGCAACGTTCTTCGATCTCTCGGGCAGAGCTGAATTCACTTGGTCCCCAGCTTGCCCAGCATTCCTTGCCGCGCATCTGGTCGTGTTCTGGGTCGGCTGGAACGCCCCATAGGGTGAGGCGGACGCGGTTGAGACCGGCCTCGATGGCGACATTGGTGGCGGTAACGCCGTAGCCACCACTTGGGTTGATGTTCGTCGTGATCACGATGAACGGCGCTCCGCCTACCGTGATGCCGAGCTGGCCTGGGTAGGATGCCTCGGGCTGCAAGTTGTAGATCGGTTCGACAAACCTGAACGCACCCTCATTCCAAGCGTAGGGGCGAAGACCGGCCCAGCCGACGACAACTTTGTTTCGTTCGCATTCCCCATTGAAATAGCTGGCCAAGGGGCAGTGAGGGACGCCCTGGGGATTGGCCAGCAAGCCAGGCGGCAGGTCGGCGGTGATGTCCTTGGGATCGTGCATTGGACAGTCCCCGCTTCCACTTTCTTCGCAGGCATAAGTCTCGAAGTTGAATTCGGTGCTTACCTGGTAGGGATGCCCACCGGCCTGGGTGTAGGGGCTGGTCTTGGAGGCATCTGTGATCGCGGCATTGAAGCCGAGCTCGCCGAAGGGAGGTTCGGGGTTGGCTTCGTTTGTGGCGCTGGCTTCGGCGGCCTGGGCGCCGCCGCCAGAGACCTTCCACCCGACTTTAATCGGACCAACGAAGCTGGAGGGGACCGGTACGACGACGGTCATGATGAGCCTCTGGTGGGGCTGAAGGCTTTTGATTCCAAAGAGTTCGAGAAGGCCCGGGAATTCGCATTTTTCGGTGGTCGGGCAAAGTGCCGCACTGTTTGGATATCCGATTTCGGAGTCATAGAACGCCACCACGCTGGCGCTGAGAGGGCTAGGCAGCATGGCTTGGAGCGTGACCAAGCCTGATGTCGCTGCCACACCGACGTTTTCGGCTTCGAGTTTGTATTCTCCGGGATCTTCGGAGCCGGAGATCACGTAGTTGGTGTACGGGGTAACAGTTAGCTTCCATTCGGGACCCGCAGGAGTGTTAAAGGGCTGGTCGGAACCATGTGCGGTACCGCTTGGACCCTTGGCGGTGAGGCGGAAGTGGTAGGTGGAGGTCGCGGTGAGGCCGGAGATTTCGGCGTTGACGGTGACATCGGAGGCACCAGAGCCGATTTCGCCAGGGGTCTCGGCGCAGGGAACCATGTGTTCGTAGGGTTCTTCGGTTTCGCCGTATTCGAACTGGCATTCTTCCAGTTCGGCCCCGCCCGGGTTGACGGTCCCGTTGAGGGTGGCCTGGTTGAAATGGACTTCGGTGGCTTCGCCGGTGGCGGCGGAGGGAACAGCAGCCTGGGCGGCAGGGGCAGCGAGAAGCAGCCCGGCGACAAAGAGCGCGACGACAAATGCCATCGAGCCGATGGGACGGGGAGCGTCGGCTGAACGCCCGGGGGCGGCCTCAGGCTGTGAAGAACGAGGGATCACAATGAGGCAGCGCAGATTCGCTACAAATGAATCGCGCTTCACTCGCTTGCGAGGCATCAGATTGCGACGCTTCACTCGCTCCGCGCTCATCGTCCACCTCCGCGATTGGTGTTGGCTCGCTTGTGATGCTTATGACGCTTATGGTGTTTTTTGGAGGCGCAGCGGACCTGGCCATGCTTTTTGATGCGGACCTTACCCTTGGTGCAGGTGAGATGTTCTTTGGCGTTGCCAGGCCCGACGAAGGTTTCGCTGCCGAGCGTGGGCGGGCTCGGCTGGGCGCCAGGGGCGGGGCGGCACGCTTCCGGGCTGCCGCAAGGAGCGGGCGGATGCGCGGCGTGGAAGCCGCCTTCAGCGCGGGCATCGTAGATGTCGCCGACGCCATCGGTGTCTTCGGGGATGAGGTTATCACTGGTCCCGAAAGCGATGTCGCGGCCCGAGGAGCCGATTACGGCAGAGATGGAGCCATGCGGATCAGTGCCGTCGGAGATGAGGCTGATGCAGCCGCCAGCTTCCTGGCAGGTACCGTGGCCCTGTTCCTCCCACTCGTAGATGTCGCAGCCCGTTTGACCAGGACCGCAGCCAGGATTAGCGCCTTCGTTGGTGTCGTGGGAGACAAGCGGCGCGGCGGTACCGAAGATAATGGTCGAGCCGTCTTCGGATATCGAGCGGGCATCATCTTCTCGGGGGCCGTTGCCGCCTCCCATCCTAATTTCGTCCGGGAAGCGGTTGTCATTACCGTTGCCGTCGTTGCCGTCGCGGCCGAACGAGACACGGATAAGCTGACCGGTCTGGAAATCATAGCGGTAGACATCCGCGACGTTGTCGGTGTCGCCAGGCGCGAGGCGACCGACACTGGTGAAGAGCAGGTAGTTGCCGTTCGGGGTGAGTTCGGATTTCGAATAGTATTCGCGCCACAGTTCGGAGTCAGCTTCGCCGGATCCTTCAGGGCAGGCCGTGTCGGTCACAGAGCCTGACTTTTCGGGGCCCGAGCAGAGACGGGTGACGAACTTGGTTTCGCCGCTGCTGGCGTCGTAGACGTAGAGGTTGTCGGCTCCCTGAGCGGCTGACTGGTGGAGCGCGTTTTCGTGTTCAGTCAGGACGGCGGAGGCTACAAAGGCGGCGTGAGTTCCATCTTTGGAGACAGCGACGACGCCTTGTACTTCGGCGCCTTCGCCGGGGTGAGGGTGAGTGGCGGTGGGTTCGCCGGCGGAGGCCTGGACAAGTTCGGCGAGCTGGCCGTCGGGTTCGAGCTTGGCGAGGTAGAGGTCGTTGGTCGTGTCGGTGTCGGAATTGATGAGCGGTTGCGTGGTGGTGAACCAGGCCAAGTTGCCTTCGGGCGATATCCCCTGGAGGCGAGGGGTGACGGTGGGGGCAGTCGCGCAAGGGGCGGGCGAGGCGCACTGCGAGGCAGGGGCGACGTTTAGCTGGAGCGGTGCTTCACCGTGCTTGAGGCCGAAGAAGCCGATCGGATTTGGGGTACCGTTGCCGCAGTCTTCTCCGGGAACGTTGTCAACGGGAGCGGTGTAAAAGAGGGTGGAGCCGTCGGCCGAGCTCTGTTCACCACTCAGCCCATCTGTTCCGTAGGGGTCGATATCACAACCTGTCGGGGTGTAGGGGGTGCCGGGAGACAGATTGAGGGGAAGCTCGACGATCAGCTTCATGGTCGGGTTAGGACCGGTCGCACCGGAGACTTCATAGATGCGGGTCTTAATGCCAAAAAAGTATGGATCACCCGGCCGCGGATCTTCCGGGGCGGGCAGGTCGTGGGACGCCGTGGAGATAAAGAGATGAGAGGAATCTTCAGATTGCGCCGTCACTTCCATGAAGTAGTACCACGAGCGCGCTTCTGTATTTTCCCCGCCATCTTCCTGGAGGGTAATGGTGGGAGTCGCGTGGACATTGTAGGAGCCGTCGCCGAAGCCGATGGAGAGGAAGCCGGATTTGCCGCCGCGGGCGGCTTCGGCAGAGAGACCAGGCATCTCGGCGAAAGGCCAACTGGTTAATTCAGGCGTGTACCTGAGCCCGAGCTGCGGTTCGTAGCCGGGAGCAATGCGCTTTGCGAAAACGGCCTGGGAAACCCAGCCGGTGGGGGTACGGTGGGCGATGTATGGGCTAAAGATTTCGTTCTGCACGGTGCCGGCAAATGCTCCGTCGGAGAAATAGAGGACGCGTTCACCGCTGGGGGCGAGGGTGACGGCCGGAAATGCCTCGCTGCCTCCCTTTTCGTTGGGGGTGGTCTTCTCGTAGGCGCGACAGTCGGGGAGGGTGAGCGAGTTGTTTTCTTCGCGCAGGTTTTGGTTGGAGCAGTGTTCTTCTTCTCGTTCTTCGGTGGAGGAGTGTTCGGTGGTGAAGGTTAGGTCGGAGGATTTCCTTGTACCGAAGGAGTCTTCCGCGACGAGCTGATAGTGGTATGTGGTATTCGGCTTGAGGCCGGTAAAGGTCGCGGTGACCTGTTCGAATTCGTCGCCGAGGCCAAGGTTGCCGTGCGAGGCGCCGCCGGAGTAGTTCCCGGCTTCTTCGCCGTAGTGGAAGGTGTAAGAGCCGGCCAACCCACTGGGGTTGAGTTCGGCTTTGAGCTCGGCCCGTTCGGGACCGACGGTCTGGGTCGTGAGGTTCCGGATCGAGACGAACGGGGTGGTCACGAGGTGTTCGTCCTTACTGTCGGTCGTACCGATGGTGTTTTCGCAGACCAAACGATAGTGGTATGTGCGGTGAGGGAAGAGGTTGGTGACTTCGGCTTCGATGGCGTGCGAGCCGGAGGACGAGCCGTAATCGACCCCAGGGGGCGTAGCAGAGTATTCGCCGTAGTTTTCAGAGAGACCGTACTGGAAGTAGCATTTGGTGTCGCCGCCTTCGGGGTCGCCTTCGTAGGAGCCGTGCAAGACGGCGCTTTCGGGCTGCACATTAGTCGCGGCTTCCGCTTTGATTTCCAGCACATCAGGGACGGTTTCGAAGGTTTCATCGGACCCATAAGTGGTGCCGTATTTGTTTTCTGCGACAAGGCGGTAGTGATAGGTGGTCTGGACAGTAAGGGCTTCGTGCTCGCTTACGCTCTGCTCGGTGGAACCGGAGATCGGCGCGGCGGGCGGAACCGGCACCGAGGCACCTTCGCTGTAGGGATTTGCCGTTCCGGGGTGGAAGTGGGCGGCATCGACGTATTCGAAGTGGTAGTGCGTTTCGATGCCATCGGGATTGAGGGAGCCGTTGAAGGTGGCACCGTGTCGGGTGACTTCGGTCGGCGGCTTGGTTTCAAGCCCGAACACAGCTCGGAGGGAGAAGCTCCGGTCCGGGGCAGGTACGGCGCCGTGGGAGTTTTCTGCGACGAGACGGTAGTGGTAGGTGGTCTCTGCGGTGAGGCCAGAGAGTGCAGCATGAACCTCCGCTTCTCCAACAAAGTGCGTGGCGGGTTCGCAAGGGGCGGTCGCGGCTCCCGCGAATCCATTGGCCTGGAATTCGGATTCATCGACGTATTCGAACTCGCATTCGGTGACTTCGCCACGGCCGAGCGGATCGGCGTGCCCAGAGAGGGTGACTGTGGTGTGGCCAGGGTTTTCAATGGGATCGGTTGTCACGAGCGGGCCCGTGGAATCGAAGACAGCTACTTCTCCAGAGCCGTTCTCTGCCACGTAAACGTCATCGGTGGCGCCGTCGACGGACAGGCCAGAAGGGCCATTGAGTACGCCAGAGCCGAAGGGCCCACCGTATGATTCGTGAAGGCGGGTGAACTCAAAGACTTCGCCTTCCGTAATGAAGTAGAGGAAGCCATTAGGAGCGATCCCGAGGGAGCCTCCAGCCACTTCATAGCCCAACTGGGCTCCGTCTGCGCTGTATTCGGTCCAGCCGACGACGCGTATATAGAAGGCATTTCCCGTGGGGGCGATCGCAAAGCCGTCGTCGACTGTTCCGCTGACGGACAGAGTCCGCAGGGTTTCGCCAACTTCGTTGTACTCATAGAGGTTGGGGCCTTCGTCCGTGCCGCCGCGGTGAAAATAGGTGGCAGCCCAAACGTTGCCGCTTGCTTCTACCCCGATGCCGACCACAAGAGGTTCTGAGCTCGGGACTTCAACCTTGCCTCCGTCACCAAAGGTGCCGACGATTTCACCCGACGGGTTGAACTTGGAGATCGATCGGTCTTCGGTATCGAGGACGTAGATGTCACCCGCGGAGGGGCCGGTTGAGTTGTCGACGACAATATATCCTGGGCTCCCGAGGACGCCGGGAGTGGCGCCTAAGGCTCCTGCTTGGCAGACTTCCGAAGCAGCACAGACGTTGCCGTGGGTCGTCGCGTTGACATCCTTGCCGAACATGAGGAGGAGTTCACCCGCGGGACTGAACTTCTCGACGCGATGATTGCCGGTATCGCTGACGTAGATATCACCTGCGGAGGGGCCGGTTGAGTTGTCGACCGCAACATCGCTCGGTTCGGAGAGGGGATATGGGTTGGGGGGCGAGGAGGAGGCAGCACCAAAGGATGCTGTGAATTCGTGGATAGCGGGGGCAGCGAGGGCGGGCGCAGCGGTGAGGGCGAGCAGGACGGCCGCAAGGGGGATGGAGAAGACAAGGGCCGGACGGCGGCGGTGAGAAGGCGCGCCGCTGCCGTCGCCGGCGCGGAGCGCAGCTATCCCGCGAAGGGAGCGAAGGGGACGAAGCCCCGCGAGACGACCCGTGTTGACGGAGGGCGTCTTGGCGGTGTTCTCGCGGTTCACCTTGGTGCCTTTCCCTTTCTCTTGGTAGTGGTTCATCTGCTCAGTAGAGATCGCGTATGAAGTGTGGTGGGGTGTGGCTCGTGTCTCGTGAGAGCCGGACGCTTCCCCCGGCGGCCGGTGCCAGGGGAAGCGTTCGCACTCAATTAACTATGGCGCGGTAACCGCCCAGGTGCCAACCTCCCGGGCTTCTACCGTTGTATCTCCGACTCCTGCGAAAAGGACGAGGGCGCCACTAGCGCCAGCTCCGCCGGTCGGGGCACCAGGATTCACAAACCCGACCTCCGAACCAGATTCGGATTCATGCAATCCCTGGTAGACACAGAGGTTGCCTGGCTGCGCTGTGGGTTTGTAGGTCGTGCCTCCTTTGCATCCTTCTGGTTGTCCTTCGTGTTCCCATTCCGACTGAGTGACAAAGTGAGCGTCTGCTTCTGAGATGGCGGGTTCGCTGTGTGGTTCGGCTGTGTATGGCAGCGGAATCGGGAAGGAGAGCGGGACGTAAACGTACCCGCCGCCGGAGGAGCCGATGAAGCTCCAAGCGCCGGTCTCGGTCTTGCCAGCGGGGAGGGTGCCGCCCGCGGTCCAGGGGGAGCCTTCGGGGCCTTCTTTGCCGTTGGTGCCAGGTTTGCCGTTGGTTCCATTGGTGCCGTTGGTCCCAGCTGCGCCGGCAAGCCCGGGCTTGCCGGCGAACTTCTTGGCGATCTTTTCGACTTCCTTCTTCTGGCCGCTGGTCAGCTTGCCGGCGGCATAGGCGCCTCCGACCATTGCCATCACGAGCGCGACGACCGCGACGGTGAGGCCCGCTTTACCGAAGGGTTCGCGGATCGCGCGAACAGGATGTTTGAGACGTGGCATCAGAGATTCACTCCTTGCGTAATGAGCGCCGGCGATCTCACCCAGCCTCGTTGATTGCTTCTCTATGAGGCCGGCGGGAGGCCTAGCCGAGACGGGTGCGGTACCCACGAAGTGGACAATTGCTGCAACACCGGAAACATCTGGAACGGTTAGGTACGAGAGGTAGGTGGCGGTCCCTGCGAAGTCACTAGAATTCAAAGCAATTACTGCGACAGAGGCAGCCAGGCCGGCAGGGGGCGCTGAGTCGTGGAGCGTGTGAAGGTCGAGGGCATGCGCGTGAGCAGCGCGCTCTGCCGACCTAGGGTGATTGTGGTCGAAAACCGCTGTCAAGGCGCTCGCTGTCGCTCGGACTCGGACTGCGGCCGCCGTGGTGGCGACTGCAGCCCAGCTGGGGTGGGTGGTACCTGAGTCGTTGGCAGCCGAGAGGGGTTGGGCCAGGCCTGTGGTCCTTGGCGCGGTGGCGCTAGACGGGTTGGCGGTAATAACATGAAGGGTGGAACTGACGCGGGCGGCCTCAGCCGGAGGCTCGGGAAAGCCTCCGAGGCGTCGAAGGCCGCCCGCGCCGTTCCGGACGCCACATCTGCCAGGGAGGGGGTGCGGCGCCGTTTCGTGAAGGTGTGATGCCCGTCCCGACTGCGTTTTCACTTGAAAGCTCCTTGCTCTGACCGGCCGTCTTCCCGGCCCTCCGAAGATCTGAAGGGCTCGGGCCCCTAGCCCGGTCGTTGAATACTTCCCTGCCCGCAACCCAGCGGACGTATAGAAGGATGGCTCTCCCCAACCCCGTTGCGCCACCCCGAAAGTTCGAGAAACACGCGGGGATTTTCGTAGGTTGTTCGAAGTTAGGCGTGGGAGAAGGAGGACGGAGCCTGCGATCGCCAAGCGATCTGCTCCCTGCGCGCAGGACCTGCCGCGTGCCAGGGTTCGGTCAGTTGATGGAGAGCTCCGCACGGTCTGGCCTGGGCGCCGCGAGATCTGCTCTCATCGCGCTTTACTTTCGTGAGGTTTGTTGAGGCGGGGCAGGACTTGGTGTATGGGGGAAGCGCCGAATCTGCCAGAGATTGGCTGCTCAGCGGGAGCGGCGAACTGTGGCAGCCAGCGCTTTCGATGGCGAGCAGTTACGTCGAGGAGGCGACGGATGCAAAAGCTCAGGAGCTCAGGAACGGTTTGGGCCTGTGTTTGTCGGCGTGGTCGAGGTAGATCTCGCCGCGGAGGTAGCGGGCAAGGTCCGCCGGGCCGCGACGCAGCTCCTCTTGGGCGGCCTCCTCGCCCAGGTAGGGCAGGACGGCGAGGTACATGAACCGGGGAGCCACCTCGCGCCAGGCCTGCGGGGTGCCCTTGATTGTCGCTGCGACGATGAGCTCATAGGCGGCACCAACGGCGCCCTCGGCCTTAGCCCGCGGCACCGAATCGGGGTCCTCTAGCTCTTGACGCCCAGGGTCGACCAGATCAATTAGGAAGGCGACCATGCGGTCCCGACGTGCCAAGGCGATCTCGCCACCCGAGAGCGCCCCAACCATGACGAACCGGGTGATGGCGGAGTCGTTTTCCAGGGTTCGCAGGCTGAAGTAGGTAACGGCCCGCAGCCGATCGCGCCAAGGACCGCCGCCGGCAAATGCCTGACGAGCGCCGGACATGTAGGCGTTGAGCAGCTCCTCGAAGACCAGATCGAAGCACTGCTGCTTGTCGGCGAAGTAGGTTTCGAAACAGGCGACCGAGACCCCGGCGCGCTCGGCGATCTGCTCGACCGTGGTGGCCTCTAGGCCGCGCTCGGCGACCAAGGCGATGATCGCGTCCTGGATACGCTCGTGCTCGACCTCGGCTCTTTGGATGGCGCCCATGGTCCCTGAGAAGACCAAGTCTTAACGCATGAGCGAGGCCGGCGTCTGGAACCAGCCGGCTATGTGCAAACGGAGCGTCATTCGCAGCTGGCGAGAAGGCGTTGGCCCGGTCCTCTCCCATCGCTAGCGATCTGTCGGGTGTTTACCTTCCTCATGACGGTTCTCGTCCTGTCTCGCGGTGCCCCACCAACCGAGGCGCAGCCCGCAGATCGGCGGGAAGACAGCGCTCCGGGTCGAAGCGACGTCGCATCACCAAGGTGCACCCGAGGGTGATGTTGAGAGCCGCCAAGCGCGTGAGCGCCAGCATCGGTGCGCCCGAGAATCGCAACGGAGGCACGGCATCAATGCCGCCGTCTCCAACTGGAGATCCGTGGTGTCATTCCTGGTGTCAAACGCAGCCAAATAGAACCTTACGGAGCCAGATACGCTTGCGCTATTTTCGGCTCTGCAGCGGGGAAAACAGCACCAGATGCGGATCGCAGAAAGTAAAGCCGCTCGCTTCACACGCGAGAGGTCGCTGGTTCGAACCAGCCGTGCCCATAGCCCGGATTCGGCTCTGGACTAGGATTACTGCCACCGACGGGGAAATGGGTTAGACCGCAAAAGTCTCGAAAAAAGGCCAATGCGATTCATCGGTTGACATTGCCCCCTCCTTCCATCGCTGTCCGCGCCTCTCCGAGCCGGCGCTTGAGGTCATCCTGACCGGCGTATACCGGGCCGGTCCCATCGCCCAGCATCTGAGCGAGCATCGCGATGCCCCTCGCGGACAGCGGAGTGCTGCCACGCAGCAGTGCGACCAGCGCTCCCAACTCGGCGCCGGCCGCGAGCACCGGGCCGCGCCGCGGGAGCACGCCCCAGCGGCTTGCCGGACTCTGCGCGACGCGCAGCAGCCGTTCGAGGTCCTCCGCGATCGAGATCCGCTTGCGCGTTGAGGTCAACTGTGCGACACGGGTTGCCAGTTGCCGAGAGGCCGCGGGATCGGCGCCACCGATCAGCGCGCGGTCGAGTGCGCCGCCACGCACGCGGGCGGCGAGGTGAGTGACCCAGCTCGGTTCAAGCACCCAACCGGCGCTCTCGGCGCAAGTGGGGCTGGCGCTCTTGGTGACCAGGAATTCATCATTCGCTAGCATTTGAAACCTCCGTAGCTCGATAGTCGGTGTCGTAACCTATCACTTGGCTACGCTGGTTTCAATGACGACAGCAGAGCGCCATCCCCCCCACGACCTCGACCTGACGATCGAGTTCGTCAATACGCTCGATATCGACCAGGGAACCGACGCGCTCGCGACGCCGGAGGGCTTGAAGGCGTGGCTGGAAGGCAAGCGGCTCCTGAAGCCCGCAGATTCAGCGCTGAGCGAGATCGATCTCCAGCAGGCGATCCGGCTGCGCGAGGCGCTGCGCGCGCTGATGCTCGCCAACAACGGCGGTGGCGCCGACGAGCGCGCCGCCGGCGAGCTCGAGCGGGTCGCGCGCGGAGGCGAGCTCGGCGTCCACTTCACATCCGCTGGCCTGGTCAGCCTCAAACCCGGAGTCGGCGGCTTCACCGGCGCGCTGGCGCGGCTGCTCGTGCCCGTCGCCGATGCGGTTCGTGACGACTCGTGGCAGCGCGCCAAGGCCTGCCGCGCGACCGACTGCCACTGGGCCTTCTATGACCGCTCGCGCAACCGCTCGGGGGTCTGGTGCGAGATGGCGGTCTGCGGAAACCGCACAAAGGTTCGTGCCTACCGCGATCGAGTGCCGCGCGACACCTCGCCGCCGGGCCGCTCCTGACTGTGGTGTCGACCTCCCAGCCGGTGCGAGTCAGGGCGAGCTGCCACGCCGGCGCCGCTAACCATGCGCTACCGACGCTTCAGCCGTCGAGAGGCGGAAGGACGACCTCAACGGTCGCCTCGGGGCGGGGGCGTGTTCACCGTCGGGCCGCTTGGCAGCTGAGCTACCGACGCTTCGCCGCCGACCCCGACCGATCACCGAGCTGAGAGATGTAGCTGCTCCACCTACGCTTCAGCCGCCGACGCTGGCCGATCTGCGAATGGAGAGGGCAGCGAAGAGGTGAGATGGATGCGGTGAGCGGGCGGGGTCACCGGCAGCGCGATAGCACGGTTCGCCCGGCTCGGGCGAAACGGACGTTGCTGCCCACTTGGCGGCTGCGCTAGCGACGCTTCAGCCGCCGACCCGGTCGGTCACCGAGCGGAGGCGCCGAGCGAAGAGGTGGGGGCGCGTATTGCTCAGGACAGCGTTTAAGGGAGACCAGAAGGGGTAATCGACAACCGTGCCACTATCGCTGCTTCTCATCGTGATCGGGATCGTCCTGGCCATTCTGGTGAATTACGGTCTGGGGATCATCTGCATCGTGATCGGGCTTGTGCTGCTGCTCTGGCCGCGGATCAGCGCCAGACGCACAGGCGGCTCTCGCGTGTAGCGAAGAACGACTGCAAGGAGGGAATTCAGATGGCCGATGACGTTCGCAACAAGGACGACGCCAAAGGGCGCCTCAAGGAAGCTGCCGGCAGCCTGACCGGCGACGATGACCTCAAACGTGAGGGCAAGATCGATAAGGCGACCGGGAAGGTCAAGGAAGGCGCCGACAAGGCGGCCGACAAGGTCAAGGAGGCGTTGAAGCGCGACTAATACTAATCTGCGTCCAAGTTGCAGATCCACTCCCTGTGGGTGAGCGAGCGGATCCTCGCCGGGTTCCCCTCCAGCGCGACGAGGCTCTCGACCAGCGTCTCCTGGACCGCGTCCATGCTCTCGTGGGCGCGGTTGGCGAACCAGCCCTCGCGGATCGCGTCCCATAGCTGCTCGGCCGGGTTGAGCTCGGGGCTGTAGGGGGGCAGGGTCAGCACCCGCAGGTTCTCGGGCAGGCGCAGCGCCCCGGCGGTGTGCGAGGCGGCGCCGTCGCAGACCACGACGACCAGCTCGTCGGGATGGCGCTCGCCGAGCAGGGCCGCGAAGCGCTCGAAGCACTCGGTCTGCATGCTCGGCAGGACGAGCGAGTCGAGCATCCCGTCGGCCGGGCAGACCGCGCCGTAGGCGTAGGCGTACTCGCGGACCGTCTGGCAGTCGACGACGGGCCGCATCCCCGCGGGAGCCCACGAGCGCACTGGCCGGTTGATCCGCCCGAACCGCGCCTCGTCCATAAACATCAGGCGCATCTGGCGCCGGTCGGCCCCGCGGGCCTCGGCGACCAGCTCCGGGAGGTTTCCTTGAACGCCTCCTGGCGAGCGGGGTCGGCGTCGGGGTGGCGCGGTCGGGGCACGACCTTGCGCCAGTCGTGGCGGGCGAGCATCCGGTAGATCGTCGAGGAGTCGACCCGCCGGCCGATCCGCTCCGAGAGCGCCTCGATCATCGCCTCGGCGGTGACCAGCTCGCCGTCGCGGGCGGCCCGCTCGAAGCCGGCGACGAACTCCGCCTCCTCCTCTTCGGTGAGCACGGCGCTTCGCCGCCCACCCCAGCTCTCGGCCGAGAGCGCATCCTCGCCGCGGGCCAGGAACTCGCGCTTGTGGCGATAGACGGTGTCGAGGCTTCGCCCGATCACCTCGGCGACGTCCGGGGCGCTGCGGCCCTTCGCCAAGAGGCGGATGCACATCACCCGCTCGCGCTCGCGCGGCCGCGGTTCGGTGGCGAGCAGCTCGTCCATGCGCTCGGCGGTCCCTGGCGGGAAGGGCCGGGCTTGAGGGCCCCGCCTCTTCGGTGCCTCGGTGGTTGGAGGTGATGCTTGGGTTCTCATGACCCCGGACTACGACGTCCGGGGGCTAAACCCTTTCAGTTTGTGTGCGTATTGGTATAAGACCTACCGAGGCTGAGGGACCTGCGGGAAGCGTAGGAAGCGGACCGGCCGACTCTGCGGAAGTTGCGCGGCGCCGGGTCGATTCTGGCGGGGACGGCGGCGCGGGCCGGTGGCTCCCCCTCTCCCCCCGCGCCGGTTCTTCGGCCTCAGCGGGCACCTGGGGGCGGGGGCGGTTCACGCCGCGCCGCTTGCCTATCGGCGAGCAGGAGGATACAGCGAGCCGTCTCGCCGACTCAAACTCGCCGTGCCTAGTGGCGTACGCGTTTCGTGAGCGTGATCGATTTCGTCGCGCTGAGGGCCGTTCCGCCTTGAGGCATGAACGTGACCTTTGCCCTCGCCGTGGCCTTGCCCTTCTTGGCGAGGAGCTTCTTCGCCTTGCCCTTGGCCTTGACGGCGAGCTTGACGACGCCGAGCGCGTGCGACGTTCCCTTTTGCTTGACGAGGCCCTTGCCGGTCAGGGTCAGGGCGCCGGGTCCCGAAACCTCGGCGAGTAGATGATGGCTGTGCCCTTGCGCTTATTCAGCTTGACCTTGGTCAGCTTGAGCGTCGAGATAACCAAAGCAGCACTGGTCTGGGAGGTCGAGCCGGCGGCGTTGGTGGCGGTGACCGTGCAGGTGTAGCTGCCGGGCTGGCTCGCAGCGAAGGTGGTCGTCGTCGCAGCGGCGATCGGCTGGCCGTTCTCTGACCACTGATAGGCGTAAGCTCTGCGGGGCCTGGTAGAGCTGTGAGGAGAGCGCATCGGTGGCCCAGCCTCCCTGCGAGCAGGAAAGGACCGACCCGGGGGTCGGGTTGCCGCTCAGGAGCGGGGCGCCCGTCGGGCTTGGCGCTTTCAGGAGGGCGAGAAGGCCAAGATGTTCCACCGCGGCCCCGGTGAGGTTGAGGGCGCTGCCGCCTGAGCCGTCTAGGTTGGCGTAGGAGATCGATTCCGCTCCTTCGTTGCGGTTTGCCCAGTAGATCTTCCCAGCCACCGGGTCGATCGCGACGCCGTTCGGGTCTTCCACCGCGGCGCCGAGGACTTTGAGATTGCCGCCGCCTGAGCCGTCGAGGTTGGCGTAGGAGATGGACGATCCTTCTTTGCCTGCCCCCTTCGTAGTTGGCCCAGTAGATCTTCCCCGTCACCGGTTCGATCGCGATGCCCTCGGGCCCTTCCATGGTCGCTCCCGTGGTCGCGAGATTGCCACCGCCGGTTCCGTTCAGGTTGGCATAGGAGATCGACCCGTTCGCCGCCTGGTTGGACCAGTAGATCCTCCCGCTGGCCGGGTCTATGGCGAGCGCCCAGGGCTCTTCCACCGTGGCACCGGTCGTGTTGAGATCGCCGGCGTCGCCTGAGCCGTCGAGGTTGGCGTAGGAGATCGCCCCTTTTCCACCGGTGCCCCCGTCGTAGTTGGTCCAGTAGACCTTGCCGGCGGCGGGGTCGATCGCGACTGCCCTCGGGAAAGATCCACCGTGGCGCCCGCGGTTTTGAGTTCCGTGGCCGCGCCGCCGGCGAGGCTTGCCGAGGCGATGACGTCTTTGTTCCAGTTGGCCCAGTAGATCTTTCCGACGGCGGGGTCGATCGCGATTCCCTCGAGCTCTTCTGCGGCCGGGCCGGAGATGGAGAGGTCAGCCCCGCCCGAGCCGTCGAGGTTGGCGTGAGAGATCGGGCTGTACTCGTTGGCCCAGTAGATGCTGTCGGCGGCGAGGCGCTCGCTCGTCGCCGTGAGCGCCCAGGCGCTCGCCGCGATCAGGGCGATGCAGGCGAGGCGACCGGAGACGGGGCGCCTCTTTGAGGAGACCGGCATGGCGACGAGGCTAGCTGGCTACCCGGTCGTGGCTGGGTCAGCGGCGCGAGAGTGTCTCTACGACAGACCGGCCCATCTGGGCCGGTCTGCACTCGCGATATCTCTTTACTCAGATACCGCGCGGGTGTGACAAGTGGTCGCTGAGGTGCATGTTCTCCAGCACTTGGGGGACATAAAGGAGACCGCATACCCCGACGACCGTGTAGACGACGTCAGTCAGCGTGCCGCCGCCGAATACATCCGAGAGCACGTTCGTGTTGAACAACCCGACCATGCCCCAATTGAGGGCGCCGAGCACGATTATGAGGAGCGCGATCGGCTCAAACCGCTTGAGCATCTCCATCTCTTTCTCCTTGAAGATAGTGCGGATAGTTACGACTAACAAACACCCGAGCGCGGCGCTGGTTACCGCCAGCTTGGGCGGGGCGGCGCCGACTAGGGACAGGTGGGCCAATCCCCGGCAGGGACGAGACGACAATCAGCCGAGAGTTCAAGCTATCTCGATGCGCGAGGCCCTCCAGAAAGCCGATAATGCCCGACGCAATTAAACATAGAGCCGCGAACGGAGTGGGTTATGACGCATGACAGCGGGTACATCAATTCCGACAACAACATGGAGACGGAGTCCGATCGGCTGGGGCTGCTCGAGTCCTCCCGCGATCCCGGGACCATGCGCCAGCTCGAGGAGCTCGGAGTTGGGCCTGGCTGGCGCTGCCTCGAGGTCGGCGCTGGACGAGGTTCAATTGCCCGCTGGCTCGCGGAGCAGGTCAGCCCGGGGGGCTCGGTCACAGCCGCCGACATCGATTTACGCTTCCTGACCGATATGCCTGAAGACGTCGAGGTGCGGGCACTGGACATCCGTGAAGATGAGATCGAGGCCGAAGCCTATGACTTGGTGCATTGCCGAGCGCTGCTGATGCACCTGCCAGACCCCGCTGAAACACTCACCAAACTGTCCGCGGCCCTGAAACCGGGGGGCCTGCTCCTCGCCGAGGAGCCCGACTTTGGTCTCTTTCACTACGGTGGACATCCAGACTCCCTGGAGATGAGCGAGATCGCACACCGGACGTTCGACACGATGAAGGAAGCAGGAATCTTCGACGCCCAGTTCGGACGTAGCCTGCCGGCGCTGCTCTCAGGGTGTGGACTTTCGCTGCTCGGTACCAGGATCGACACCCCAGTCAGTGGTCCAGGCGAGCCCGAGTATGAGCTTGCACGAGCGACAACACTAGAGTCCGCCCCCAAATTGGCCGCTGCCGGCATCCTGACGGATGCGAACGTCACCAGGTTAGAAGACTATTTCGGCCAGCCGGGAACTTTCCTCACCTGCAGCAGCTTGGTAGCAGCCTGGGGCAGAAAGCCGAAGTAAGCCTGGTCTGGCACGCCCACCGCGTCAATCCCAGCCAAAGTATGGAGGAGTTGGGGTGTGTGGGGTGGGATTCTTCGGCCGGGTCGAGCCTGCGCCGCCGGAGTTGCCGCTGCCATTGGCGCCTGCTTACCCTGCGAAGGGGGTAGCGCAGATCGATCGCTTCTTCTCCATTACGCGACCGGCATTCCCTAGCACCGTTCAGCGCCGAATCAACCGCCTGCACTCGCGGGCGCCTCGACGCCGGCGCGCGCTGTGAGCACGATGCTCGCAAGCAGGATCCACAGCAGGAAGCTGATGAAGGGCACGTAGAAACCCAGTGCGCCGTTGCCGGCGTTAAACACGCCGCTGTCGCTGAAGAAACCTCCTACCGGGAAGGCGCTGGTGATCGCGGCGAGCACGGCCAGCCCGCTGAGCCAGCCTGGCAGGGCACCCGTCTTGACTGAAAGCTTCGCGATCGCCGCGAAGAAGGCCGCCGCCACCAGCGCCGCTGGGACCGCGAGCAGGAAACCGAAGTCGTTCAATGCACAAGCGGTCTAGACAATTCAGCGAGCGAGGTAGCCGGACTCACGCCCGCGTTCTGGTACCCAAATGTGGTACCCATGCCGGGACCGGGGGCAAGTCGAGGGTGGCTCACGTGTACAAAATCCGCATGAACACTGGCTTTCCGGCGATGGGCGGTACTGGGCTCGAACCAGTGACCCCCAGCTTGTCGAGCTGGTGCTCTCCCAACTGAGCTAACCGCCCTTGGGATCCTCATTATGGCTTCCCGCCAGCAGAATCCGCCAGTCAGGACTCGCTGAGCGCGAGCGTTGGGACCTGAAGGTCAAGTGTTTGGTCCTTCAACGGCCAAGCTCGTCGAGTGTCTGCGAAAGCACAGTCGACCCCGGCGAAGTGACCAGATTGGGCTCGACGCGCTTCGTGAAGAGGTCTACCAGCTCGGGGTCGAACTGGGTACCGGATGCCTCGCGCAGCGTCTCGATCGCCTCCCGGGCGCTCATCGGCTTTCTGTAGGGCCGCCCCTCGGTCATCGCGTTGTAGGCATCGCAGATCAGGATTATCCGTGCCCAAAGCGTGATCTCCTCACCCGCCAGGCCGTCCGGGTAGCCGCCGCCGTTCCAGTGCTCGTGCGTTGCCCGCACGATCTTCGCCACCTGTCTCATCGCCGGCGCGGCGCCAAGAACGCGCTCACCGATCATCGTGTGCTTTCGCATCAGCGCCCACTCGGCGTCGCTCAGCGAACCCCGCTTGTGGAGGATCTCATCGGGGATCGCCACCATGCCGATGTCGTGCAGCTCGGCCGCCCTGACCAAGACATCGCGCTCCTCTGCGTCGAGCTTCAACGCCCTACCCATGGCGGCTGCTATACGGACCACACCGTCAAGGTGGCGGTCCAGTTCCGGCTCGCGCTCGTGCAGCACCCGGAGCAAAACACCACGGGTCTGACTGCTAGCGGAGTCCGTCTGCCGACCCTTTTGCGCATACATCCGCCGGTCGGCGAGGTGCAGGGCCTCTGAGGGCGTCGCAACTTCGCAGGGGAGCTGCACCATTCCCCAGGAGGCGCCGATCGAGAATCCGCTTCCGCTCTCCGAAAGTGCGGCCTCGGCGGCGAGGCAGATCGCCTCGGCTTTCAGCGATCGGGTCGAGGCGAGTAGGCAGAACTCATCGCCACCCAACCGGTATCCGTCACCGAAAGGCCTTACCGCGACCTCCAACTTCATGCAGAGTCGGCGTAGGAGAGCATCTCCCGCCGGGTGGCCGAAGCTGTCGTTGTAGGCCTTGAAGCCGTCGAGGTCGAAGATCGCGAGGACCCTGTCTTGCGGGGGTCTCAGCGCCATTGCGCTCTCCAGGTCCTCCGTCAGCCTGCGTCTGTTGCCGAGGCCGGTGAGTGGATCGGTGGTCGCTTCGTGATGGCTTTGGGCGAGCATCTGGGAGTTCTGGTTAAAGGTGATCGCCAGGCGCGCAAGCACGGCGATCAGGCAGGCAGCCGCGAGGCCCACCGCAGCGCCGCCAATCGGCACAAAGGTGCCGAGCGCGAGCAAGAACACCACGGCCGAGGCCAGGGCGATCGGCAGCGCGATGCGCCGTCTTCCGCCGCGCTCCGGCACGGCACGCACCGCTGCACCCGGGAGCCACGCGGCCACAGCGAGCAGCAGGAAGGCGAGCGGCCAGCCGACACTGGCCAGGTTCAGGGCCTCGGTCGACTGACCCCCGACCGAGAGATACACGACATCGGAGGCGCAGAAGAGAAGGAGCGCGACGGCGATCAGGATCCAGGTACCCTCGGCTCGCCACCCGGATGCCGCAAATGCTCCGGTGAGGAGGCCGAGCAATACCAAGTCGGCGCAGGGGTAGGCAAGGCTGACGGCGACGCCAAAGGGGTGCCCACCAAGCGCTTCGAGAACAGGCGGAAAGATGAGCGCTGCGGCGACGGCTGCGACCGCGAGCGCTCCGATCAGCCCGTCGACCCAGGCGAGGGGCTCCATGTTCGATACGCGCGCCCGCAGCAGGAGCACCAGGGCGACGTAGCTGGCCGGATAGAAGGCAAGGAAGAACGCATCAGCCGGTGAGGGGAACGGCGCCGGCTTCGCGTAGTAGAGGAACACCGAGTAGTAGGTCTGCCCAAGACCCCAGAGCAGCAGGCCAACCCCGAGGGCCAGCCATGCCCCTCGCTCGGCCGGCACCGACAGCGACCGGACAAGGACGACAACTGCGGCGCCGATCACGACGAGGTCGTAGACCCAGCGACCGAAGGCGTCCTGGAGGGTGGAGCCTCCGAGCGAGCCGAGCGTGACCGCGGCGTATGCGACGAGCAGGATCGACAGTAGCCCGAGCCACGCGACGAGGAGAATCCGCGTTCGCGGCAGCACCGAGGCAATAGGCATCGGCTCCATGTTGTGGACATCGACTGGGGAAACGAGCCGCTTGAGATATGCGGGCTCAGCGAGCCAAAGCTTGCGTTGGGCGACGTCACTGACCCTTCCAATCCCAGAGACGAGAAAACCAGGGGTGGGGTCAACCGGCGGCCCCCGCAACGCGTTCGGCTCAGCGGTCGTGATCGGCTCTAGAAAGCCAAAGGGGCTGATTCTGCCGCCCCTCGACAGACGCTTGTATGGCAGGCGATCAAGCAAAACGCCCAACGCGATCCGAGGTCCATATCGGCGAAGTGACACCAGAATATGACTTCGTGCTTCTCTATTCAGTCGGCGTGCAGGTTGGCTTCAAAAGTAGGCCGACTTGGGTATCGGCGCTCCAAACCCCTCTGCGAGACCTCGTAAGAACACCGGCTCAAACGGACGCGAATCCTCATTCGGGGCGATTTCCAGCGTGAGATACACCAGCTGCCCGTATGACCAATAGGCGGGGAAGACGGCGGTGGTACGGCGGGAGTAGGCGCTGTACTTATGGGCGCGGGACGGCCTTTTGCTGAGGGTGCCTGTCGCGCAGCGTATGCAGTAGCACGCGGGCGGAAGGACGGGAACCGCCTGGCGCTTTCGCTTACGTGCTAGCCCAGATCTTGCGCCAAGCGCCCTCGTCTGAACCAGCCTGAGCGGCAAGATTCCGCCTCCTGAGCGGGGAAAATGCGGTTGTCGAGACCCATTTCCCAGCTCAGGAGGCTTCACCTTGAAGGTGAATCGAAACGGAGTGATTGAAACCGTAGAGATGACAGCGGACGGCGAGGGATTCTG
Source organism: uncultured Solirubrobacterales bacterium (assembly GCA_963743285.1). GTDB lineage: Bacteria > Actinomycetota > Thermoleophilia > Solirubrobacterales > 70-9 > CAVUPF01. The sequence continues at coordinate 108,574 of CAVUPF010000012.1, read as the reverse complement.
CTCGCACGCCGGCGCTCTCTTAGGAAGCGTCGATCAATTAACTGATGGTCGGATGCTGTAGTTCCACTCCGGATGGAACTCGTCGCGGGTGAGATTGACGGCCGCGAGCTGCGCGTCGGTGACTTCGACCTTGGGGTACTCGCCCTCGTCGAGACGGGCGTAGACGTCGAGCCCGGTGCGGGTGGTGGTCGAGGCGATCAGATTGACGATGACCTCATAGGAGACCAGCGGCCTGCCGCGCCAGTTCTTGGAGATGAAGCTGAACAGACGGTGCTCGATCTTGTTCCACTTCGAGGTGCCGGGCGGGAAGTGGCAGACGACGATCTCAAGGCCGGTGTCATCGGCCAGCTTTTGCAATTCGGTCTTCCAGAGGCGGGTGCGGTTGCCGTTTGAGCCGCCGCAGTCGGCGGTGATCACCAGCTCTCCGGCCTCGGGGTAGCGGGCCCGCCCGAGCTGCTCCCACCAGGCGCGGATCGCGGCGACCGAGAACTGGGCGGTGTCGCGGTCGATCCCGACCGAAACCATCGCCGAGTCATCGGCGATGTCATAGACCCCGTAGGGGATCGCCTTGCCCTTGGCCATGCTCGGGAAGTCATAGGTGTTGACCTTCGGCGCCTCGCCCTCGGGATGCCACTCTCGCCCCGCGTTTTTGAACTCGCCGACCAGCTCCTTCTTCTTGGTGTCGATCGAGATCGCCGGCTGTCCGGCAGCGATCGCCACTCTGACCGTGTCGTTGATGTGACGGAACTGGGCGTCGCGGTCGGGGTGCTGTTTGCCCTCAAGCGTCTTGCGCGCGCCCTGCAGACTGAACCCGAGACTGCTCTTCAGAAGCCTTGCGACGAGGTCCTTGCCCGCCCGATGGCCCTGCGCCCTGAGCTCCTCGGCGAGGTTGCGCAGGCTCTTTGACGTCCACAGCAATACGCGCTCGGGATCGCCGCGCGCATCGCCCTCAGCAAGCGCGCGCAGGTCGTCGAGCAACTTGGGGTCGCTCTCCACGGCGCGCTTTCGCCCGGCGCCCTTGCTTCGCACCCGGTCGGGCGCCAGCGGCTCGGGATCGCCGAGCTCTGCCAGACCCTTGCGGACGGTGTTCTCCGCCAGCCCACAGGCCCGCGCCGCTGCGGCGATCCCGCCGTAGCCGAAGATCCGCGCCTCCGTCGCGGCGAACCGCCGCCGCTGACGCTCGTTGAGCTGCGGCGCCATCAGCCGGTAGCGCTCCGTGATCGCTGCCTCGCCATCGCCCATGTGCCCCTGGTTCTACACCCGGGCCATCAATCCTTCATCTTATTACGCGACGGTCCCTTACTCACCAACTTGGCCGATCGCCTTGGACTGACGGAAGCGCTCACCGAGGCCCTCGCCCCGACCCGAAGGCGGCGCTCCGCCCACGCCGATGGCGAGGTGCTGCGCGATCTGATCGTCACCCTGATCCAGGGCGGCGAGCACCTCTCAGACCTGGCGGCGCTGCGCAACCAACCCGACCTCTTCGGCGAGGTCGCCTCGGACTCCACCGCCTTCCGAGCGATCGAGCGGATCGGGCCGGCCGAGCTGGAGGGAATCAGGGCGGCCCGCAAAGCCGCTCGGGAGCGGGCCTTCTGCCTCGGAGCTGGCCCCGAGCGCACGGTCATCGACGTCGACGCGACCCTGCTTGGCGCCCACTCCGAGAAGGAGGGTGCCGCCGGCAATTACAAAGGCGGCTTCGGCTTTCACCCGATGCTCTGCTACTTGGAGGGATCCGACGCAGCGCTCGACGGCGTCCTGCGGCCCGGCAACGCAGGCTCCAACACCGGTGCCGACCAGGTGGCGGCGATCGAAGCGGCACTGCAGCAGCTGCCGCCCTCCGCGATGGACGGGGAGATCCTCGTGCGCGGCGACTCGGCCGCCTGCGTGCACGAGCTGGCCGACTTCTGCCGCGAGGGCGACATCCGCTTCTCGGTTGGACACGAACTCAGTGCCCCGGTGCGCGAGGCGATCGCCAGTCTCCCCGACGACGCCTGGGTAGGCGCGATCTCCCAGGAGGGCGTGCCGGTGGCCGAGCACCCCACTCGCCCGCGCGAGGCCTACGTCACCGAGCTGACCGGCCACCTCGACCTCTCCGCCTGGCCGCAGGGCTCGCGGCTGATCTGCCGCCGCGAGCGCGCCCACCCCGGCGCCCAGCTCAGCCTGATCGACACCGACGGCTGGCGCCACCAATGCTTCCTGACAGACCAGACCGGGGAGGACGTCGCCGAGCTCGACCGCACCCACCGCGCTCACGCGCACGTCGAGCAGCGGATCGAGGACGGCAAAGCGCTGGGGCTGGCGAAGCTGCCCTTCCGCAGCTTCGCGATGAACGAGGTCTGGATGCAACTGGTGCTCGCCGCCCAGGACATCCTCGGCTTCGCCAAGGCGCTCGTGCTGAGCGGCGAGCTCGCCAAGGCCAAGCCCCAGACCCTGCGCTACCGGCTCTTGCACTAGGCCGGCCGGCTGGCGCGCTCGGGGCGCCGTGCCCGCCTGCGCCTCGCCCGTGAGTGGCCTTGGGCCGAGCAGTTGGTCGCGGCCTGCCGAGCGCTCGACGCCTTGCCGCTTCCGGCGGGGTGAGCCCGCCAGTCCCCGCGCCCCAACACGGCCCGGCCGTGTCACTCGGTGCTGTCAGATCGCCTCCAAGCCGTCAAGGTCGGCGCCGCGAGGGCCCAAGGCGGTTCCGTGGGAACCACTCAGGCCCACACTCCCCTGCTGACACGGTCACCTACACCTGACGGCTCAACTCGCAGTTACTGCGGAGCGCTTATTTTAGGGTCGACGGGAGGCGCCTGGGTCGTGCGGCTACGCAAGCCCGACTGGCCTGGTTTCCTCCCGCCGCCACATCGAACCGTGCGTGCGGTTCTCCCGCACACGGCTCACCGACGTTCTTCGCCGTCGGCATTCGGCTATCCCCGCCACGCCCGCGCGGACGTGGGGCGACGACGATTCCGTTGAGATCGATCAGGCCAAGCCGGTCGGGCGACTGGAAGGCGAGAACCGACCAGCCGTAGTCCCGGCTCCGCTTGTGGCGCTTGGCTACGAACAGGACCAGGCGCTCGGTCGCGTAGGCACTGATCGCGTCGAAGTGACGAGCCGAGTTTCCGTAACGGAAGTAGCCCGCCCAGCCACGCAGGAAGACGTTGACCTTCCCGGTGACCTCATCGACCGGGCGCAGGAGCCAGCGGCGATCCGTCATCTCGTGGATTCGCTCACGGGCGTGCTGCATCGCCTGACGCGAGGGCCAGCGGACAAGGAAGCAAAGATGCCGCGAAGCGGGCGTGTTGCCGCGCACCCAGCGGTGGTGGAAGCCGAGAAAGTCCAGCCCCTCACCGCCCTCGCGCAGCTCCACGATTCGCGTCTTGGCCTCCTTGAGCGTGAGCCCCAGCTCCGAGAGGATCGCCCGCAGCGCCTCAAGGGCGTGCTCGGCTTCCTCCCGGCTCTGGCACATCACGACCAGATCGTCCGCGAAACGCACCAGAACCCCGTGTCCGCGCTCGGCCCACTGCCGGTCAAGCCGGTGCAGGTAGACGTTGCACAGGCACGGCGAGATAACCCCGCCTTGCGGAGTCCCGGCGTCGCTGCGCCTGACCGCCCGGTCCTCCATCACTCCCGCGCGTAGCATCGCCCGCAAGAGCTTGAGGATGTGACGATCGACGATCCGCTCCTCGATCGCCGACATCAACTTTGAGTGTGGAATCTCGCCGAAACAGTTGGCGACATCCGACTCGGCAACCCACCGCCTGCCCCTCCACGCCTCGTCAACGAGGACCTGGAGGGCGTCGTGCTGTGATCGCTTGGGTCGAAAACCAAACGAGCACGGCAAAAAGTCAGCCTCGAAGATCGGCTCGATGACGATCTTGGTGGCCGCTTGAACGACGCGGTCGCGGACAGCAGGAATCGAGAGCGGGCGAAGCTCCTCACGTCCGGGTTTCGGGATGAACACCCGGCGCGCGGGCAGCGGTCGCCACCTTCCTTCCTTCAGATCCGCAGCCAGCTCATCGAGCAACCGGGAGACCCCGTAGTGCTCGACATCGGCGATGGTCTGCGTGTCGATGCCGGCCGCGCCGCGTTGGCGCGCACCAGCTCCCACGCCCGCTCCAAGACGTCCCTGCGGTGGACCTTGTCATAGAGCGCGTGGAACCGTCGTCCGGGATCGGCCTTGGCCGCCCGGTAAAGCGTTCGCTGTAGTTCTCGGACTTGATCTTGCTTGGTGGTCATAGCCATCTGGCACTCACCGGCCCTTCCCTATGCGTGACGCGTGAACGAAGTAGCGGCCCTTCCCTCACCGCGGGTTGTGTTGTCCCGTCGGCTCAAGCGGTACTACGGCCGCCTCCGACACCCACCCGGCACCCATCCACTTCCCGGCGCAGACCGGTTATAGGACGCGACTCTCCGATGGACATTCCGCAGCCACCGGGCCGGGGAGGGCCTCCCCAGTTCCCGCCGTCACCTTCTCGACGTTCCACACCCCATACGCCGGGAGGTTCCTCGGGGCTGCGCTTCCAGGCTCTACACCCCTTCCGTGGCCTTCGCCGTGATCACCCCCGGCTCGGCTCCTCCTCTTCCCGCCCGCAGGCGGGCCCCTAACGACGCGGCAGGTTTCGCGTAACGCTGCGGACCATCGAGTTGCTCCCCCCTATGGGCTTCTTGACGCTGGGCTTCGACCCAACCCGTTTCCGGGATGAGCCGCCAGCCTGCTACCGAGCCTCCTGGCAGCTACTCGGACGGGACTCTCACCCGCTGGCGACGACGAGCTTATGTTGGATTAGCTCACATCAGACCACCTCCAACTCTGGGCGCGCGCAAGATCTGGGCTAGAGGGAGCGCCCGTCGCCGTGTACCTTTTGGTAACGCCCTTGTATTCGCCGAGGTTAGCGTGCGTCGTGACCGTCCCCTTCACCTTGGTCGCGCTCACGAACTTTCCGGTCGCAATCTCGGTTCCCAGCCTTTTGTTGTTCACCGTGAGGATCTTGCCACTCACCTTGAACGTGCCTGTCTTCGAGACCTTGACGGAGTTGCTGGTAAGCGACTTGATCCCGCCGAAGCCACCGCAGGTCTTCGACTTGCACTTGAGCGCCAGCCCGGCCGAGAAATCGGTCAGCTTCTTGGCGCCCACGGCGTTGAAGTAGACCGATGGGCTTCCGGTGCTCGGCGTGCTGTACGTGTATCCCGATTTCGGCTTCGCGGCAAGCGCAATCCCGACGACCGCAAGCATCAGCAGAGCAACCGACGCCAGAATCGAGGCCAACCTGAACGTCATGAATCGTCCCTTTTTGGTGAGGCGGACTGTGCGCATGTAGCGACTAGCGTAGCGGCAAATGGCGGACGCTCGCCTGGCGGATCGCGGAGAGGATCGCCGTGCTTGCGGTAGTGCACCAGCGTCGTCGCCGAGAGCCGGTTTCAGGCAATCATCGCCAAAAGTGCCTGAAACGACGAAAATCGCCGGCGCGTCCGTAGTTGGGTACAGAAGTCGGGCCAGCGGTCGCCTCGCTTTGGCCAGCCCTCCTGATCGCTTCCCGGAAGCTCCCTAGTTCTAGGCATGGGCTAGGCACGTTTGTATGGTTGGCCCAATGGGGCGTCATGGATATAAGGAGATGCTGGCGTTGATAACGGTCGTTGCCGCGGTCGCAGTCGGACTTGGCTGGCCTTAAGCGGGACCGCGTGACCCCCTAGACTTGGCCTGCACTGACCACCGCTCAGGAGGCTCTCGATGACCAAGTCGGTCGGATTGTTCGCGCTCATCGCCGCGGCGTTCACGCTTACCGCCACGCTCGCGCTGGCGGCGCAGCCGCAGAAGCGGGCGGTGTACTTCGGGGGGACCGGAAGGGAAGAGAGCACTGCGATCCGTTTCGAAGTCTCCGCTAACGGGAGCATGCTGACCAAGTTCAGAGGGCCGTTTGAGGCCGCGTGCGGCAACCCCGCCCCCGGCCCCCCGCATTACCAAAAGCAAGCGCCGATCTCCGGCGGCCGCTTCACGGTCAAGGAGATCCTGCCCGCTGACTCTAAGAACAGCGTCGTCATCAGCGGGCGCTTCGGTGCCCGCGGGAGCGTGAAGGGCAAGATCGCGGTCGCCACGCAGTGCCTTTTGCCACCCAATTTCAATAGCGGTCCGGTGAAACACAAGACGCTGTCGTGGTCGGGAACGTCTGAGCCCCAGGGGACGGGGAGCGCCTACTGCCTCAGCGTGAGCCGGCAGCTACCCGGTAAGGGAGTGTTCGCCTTCGAAACAATCACCGAGGTTGCTACGACCTGCAAGACCGTGGACAAGGCGATCGACGCCGGCAGCTTCACGACGACGACCGAACCGGCCGACATCTACGGCCAGTTCACAACGCCGAACTGGATATGCAGTCGCAGCACGAGCACCGACCGATACAGCTGCACGAAGGCGAAGGCCAGCTTTAGCTTCTCGCAGGACGGATAGCACATCACGCATGCTTTCACGGCATTACGAGCACCTGACTGGTACGGCCCGAACTTGCGTAATGGACGGTGCGACGCGAGGTCGCACGCAACGAGTAAACAACGCAGGATCGGAGGTTCGCCTGATGTCGTAGAGCGTTGTTTCAGGTCCGTGCTCGATGGCCTGTCCCCGCCCCGACGTGCGTCGTCCGGCTCCTGGTCGGCGGGGTGCGAAGCTCGGGGGAAAGCCCAAGGGCGGCCCGTTGCATCCGGGCGGCCACAGGCGAGGGGAAGGCCGGACGGGTGAACGCGCGTAAATCCTCGTTGATGCCTCGTAATGTTGAGCCCCGCATAGATGGATGTTGGAGCGGGGTGCAGGGACTGGCCGCAGTAGATGCGGCAGGCGCCGGCTGAGTGACTCCGCTCAGTCCGGGACGAGCACCGCCATCCTCGGGGTAGAGAGGGCACCCACCCCGGTCGTAGCTCGTGCGTGCGGAACGTGGTAACCCCGTTGGGGTCCGGCCTTTGGCCGGTAAGCCGACCGTGAGGGAGGCCCAATCCCCCGGCGGGAATCGGATGACCGAGAAGCGAATGCCGGTAGCCGAAAGGCAGACGGGAAACCGGGACATGATGGCTGGCCCCTCCAGCCGGCCGTCTCGGATAACCGGCCGGATACCGGGCCTTGTGCCCGGCCCGAAAGGGCGCTGACGCGGTCAGGTGGGCCTGTGAAGAGGAAGATGACCAAAGACACCGAACCGAAGGACAAGTTGGACGCCGCGACATTCGTCGTGGTGAACGGACCGGAGGACGCGCCCGTCGGCTGGCGCGAGATCGACTGGCGTGCGGCCGAGGAGAGCGTACGGCTCTACGCCAGCGGATCTTCACGGCGAGCAGGGCGGGGAACCTGGCGAAGGTCAGGAACCTGCAGAAGTTGATGTTGCGTTCGCGCGCCAACGCGCTTTTGAGCGTACGGCGTGTGACCGAGCGCAACGCAGGACGCCTGACGGCGGGCGTCGACGGCGAGGTGGTGGTCAGCCCCGGGAGAAGGCCGCTTGGCCGACACGGTTGCAGCACCAGCCCGCGCCGTTTAAGGCCCTCCCCGTCCGACGGGTGTTCATCCCGAAGCAAGCAGCCGGCGCGAAGAGCGCGGGCGCTCGGGATTCCAGTGATCGTGGACCGCGCGCGACAAGCGCACACGGTCAACGCGCTGGAGCCCGAGTGGGAGGCGCGTTTTGAGCCGAAGTCCTACGGATTTCGCCCGGGACGCGCCTGCCAGGACGCGATCGCAGCGATCTTTTGGACCGTGGGGGCAACCGCCCAAGCGGCGTTGGGTGCTTGACGCGGACCTGGAAGCGGCGTTCGACCTGATCGCGCATGACCACATCCTTCACCAGCTCGGTACGTTCCCCGCGAGGGGGATGGTCCGGGAATGGTTGAAGGCGGGCGTGATCGACGGTGAGGCTCGCCCCGACCGAGGAGGGAACTCCCCAGGGCGGGGTGATGACTGCTCCCACGCAAAAGGTAACTTGGGTCATCGGGGCCTCCGGTCGGGGTCGGGATGGAGTGGCGGATGGTGATCGTGTCGTCGTCGCCGCCGATCAGGACTTCGCGGACGACGAGCCGCAGGACGCGTTGCTGTTCGGCGATGCTCGAGCTGATCGAGGCCGTCGGCGAGGCGGCCGAGGAACCCTTCGAGGGTGTCGGCGAGCTTGAGGTAGGTCTCGGCGTCGTGCAGCTCTGCGTCGAGCGCTGTCGAGCTGGGCGCGGAGCGTGCTCTGGCGCTTGCGCAGCGTCGGGCATCCGGGCGCGCAGCTCCTCGAGCGAGATCAGCTGTTCCTGGTAGGCCTCGATCAGCCGCTCGATCGCGCCGCTGGCGCGGGTGAGGTCGCGCTCGAGCGCTTCGCGGCGGCGAGCGGCGGGGTGCTCGGTCGCAGCGCGGTCAGGCGGCGGTCGATCTCGGCGCGGACGAGCTGCGGGGTCTCTCGAGCAGCCGGCGGACCTCGTCCCAGACGAGCGCGTCGAGCTCGTCGGCGCGGATCGGGCGGCTGTGGCAGACGCGCCGCCGATGTGGCGGTAGTCGTCAGAGCCGATGCACCGGTAGTAGTAGATCCGCTTGTTCGTCGTGCGGGTCGAGGTGCGGTAGCAGGCGTAGCCGCACTCGCGGCAGACGAGGATGCCTTGCAGCAGCGTCGGCTCCTTGGTGTTGCGCTTGGCGAAGTGCGCGTTGTGCGGCAAGGCGCGCCTGCGCGAGCTCGAACGTCTCCTCGCTGACGAGCGGCGGGACCGGGATCAGCGTCCACTTCTCGGCCGGCTGGTCCTGCGCGTGCGGCCGGCGGCCGTGGCGCTCGCCGCGCGGCGCGGGTGGTGCGCGTCGGCTTGCCGTGCCGGTCGGCGTCTTGGTCTTCCCGAACGCGGCCTGCCCGCGGTAGGCGGGGTTGCGCAGCATCCCCCAGACGTCGAGCGGTCCCACACCGCCTTGCCGGTCCGCGTCGGGACCCCACGCTCGGTCAGCCAGCGGGCGAGCTCGCCGATCGAGGCGCCGTCGTTGATGTAGCGGTCGAACACCTCGCGCACGACCTGCGCCTGGGCCTCGTCGATCTCCCAGAAGCCCTCGATGTGCTCGGTCTTCTTGACGTACCGGTAGCCGTAGGGCGCGCCCGACATCACCGCCTGAGGGCCGGTGCGGGCGCGGTGCAGCTTCCCGCGCCGGGTGCGCTCGGCGATCTGCGCGCGCTCGTACTCGGCGATCATCCCCTGGAACTGGCGCAACAGCTCGTCCTCGGGGGTGTCGCCCCGCTCGGGCTCCTTGGCGAAGCACGACCTCCACGCCGGCGCGGGCGAGCTCCTCGAGCAGCAGCACCTGGTAGGCGTAGCGGCGCGCGAGCCGATCGGGCGCGTGGCAGAGCAGCACCTCGAACGCGCCCTCCGCGGCGCGGTCGCGCAGCCGCTCGAGCGCCGGGCGCGTCAGCGTCGCGCCGGAGAACCCTTCGTCCTCGAACACGAGATCCTCGGGGACCAGCAGCCCGCGCTCGGCGGCGAGCTCACGCAGCCCGACGGTCTGGCTCTGGATCGTCTCGTCCTGGCGCTGGCGCTCGGAGGACACCCGCGCGTAGATCGCCGCCACCCGGCCCGCTCTGCCCGTCCGCCTGCGAGACCCTGTCGCTCATCATCACTCCGATCGTTGGCTGTCACTCGGCGCCGCTCGGGCACCACGAACCCGTACGCCTGCGCCAGCCGCGCGCCGGCGAGCCGGTCAGACACGAACTCGATCTCAACGCGCCTTGCCACCGTGTCGCTCGTGCCCTGACCGAGATACCACCGCACCGCCTCCGCGACCGTCGCGCTCAGCGTCAGCCCCCGCGACCGCGCGTGCCGACGCAGCCCGGCGATCAACGACGGCGCCAGCCGGACCGTGAACACCGCCGTGCGCTCCGGCACCGCGACGCCGTCCGGCCGCTCGCAGCGCCGCGTTCACGTACCGACGCGCCTGACGCTCCGACAGACGCATGCTCGGCCTGCAGCGCCCGCACCGCGTCCGCCGGCGAGCAGCTCGACCAAGCAACTCGACCGCGCGGTTGACCCGAACCGCGTACTCGTCGGCGTGAGCTCGACGACTGGCCATCAGTCCCTTGAGTACTACACATCACGGCCGACTCCTTCCCCGCCGGCCGCGGAATCGACCGCTCAAACTCGAAGTTCGCGATTGCGTGGGAGCAGTCGTCAGCCCCGTGCTGTTGAAACATCGCGCTGCACGGGATGGAGAAGCGCCGCTGGAGTCTCCTACCAGAAGGCCGGCCGCCATGCCGGCAAGACGGTGACGGACTGCTCCGGTCACTGATCCGGTACGCCGATGACCTCGTCGCCCTCTGCCACACAAGGCCCAGGCGCTGAGGTCAAGGCGCGGCTTGCCAGCTGGCTTGAGTCCAGGGGACTGGCTTTCAACGAGGACAAGACGCGGATTGTCACTCTCGATGAGGGCTTTGACTTCCTGGGATTCAACGTCCGCCGATACGGCGGCAAGCCGCTGATCAAGCCGAGCAAGGCGGCCGTGAGACGAATCCGGGAGGGCTCCGCACCGAGACGCGGTCCCTGCGCGGGACCAATGTCACCGCGGTGATCAGCGGCTCAACCCCGTCATCCGGGGCTGGGCCGCCTACTACCGGACGCAGGTCTCAAGCGCGACGTTCGGAGCGCTCGATCCCCACCTGTGGCGACTCACCTACAAGTGGGCTATCTTCAGCCACTGCGAGCAAGCCGAAGCGCTGGATCATCGCCCGGTACTTCGGCATGTTCGACAGGACCAGGCGCGACCGGTGGGTGTTCGGCGTCCAAAGCGGCGCCTACATGCACAGGTTCGCCTGGACCAAGATCGTCCGACACCAGATCGTCAAGGGCGCGGCGTCTCCGGACGACCCCGCACTTGCCGAATACTGGGCCTGGCGACGGCGCAAGGCGCCGCCCCTACCGATCGACAGCACCAGCCTGCGGCTGCTTGAAGCCCAGGACGGCCGCTGCCCGATCTGCCGGGCATCCGGGGCATGCTCTTCGCTGCTGATCACCGGCCACAAACCCCGCAGGAGTGGGAACAGTGGTTGGTGACCTCCCGGGCGACTACCACCATCGTCGCCATTCGGGAGGCCGGCAGGTCGGGCTTGGCTGAATCCCGTCTCATACACACCCACTGCCGCACCCGGCATTGCGCCGGGAACAGCAAAGGCAGGGAACTGCGGGACGCCTACGAGCCTTCAGGGCTCGCTTGAGCCGGATGCGCGGAAACGTGCACGTCCGGTTCTGAGGGGGGCCGGGCGCAGCAATGCGCCCGGCCTACCCGACAGATCCGACATTCTTCCGCGACTCCCGGCCCGCTCCCCCAGGCGGCGGGAAGCGGGTGCGCCTACACTCAAGACTCAGCCCCCGCCGCCGCCCAGCGATCGGCGCCCGAATTAACCTCAACGCTCCCGTCTCCCCCAGAGAGGGTTTGAGTCCGGCACCTCTGTTCCCGAACCAATGCACCGCAGTGGATTTGTCGCGGCCAGCTATGCGGCGCCCGCTGGCGCCTAACGTGTAGCGCGTACCCACCTATGGGTGCCGAAAACTTGATTACCTCGCCGAGCTGCGCTCCGCTGCAGCAACGGCGCGCTCAGGCACTCATCGCCAGAAGTGCCTGACTTTACGATATTGGGCCGCAATCCGCGTGCCCTTCCCCAGTCCACGCCCCCTCAGCAGCAACTCATTTCAGGCCCCAGGCGCAATCGACGCCTCGCCGAGCGTATGCGTCGCAGCGACGCCCAGGGCGAGCATGGCCAGGGAGGTTGTCGAGCAGACCCCGAGTGTTCACCGCATATGCAGCGCCCGATCGACCCAGACCGCGATTCGCGACCGCGGCTTCGAGATCGAGTTGTCGATCCAGGGACAGAAGATGTCTAATCGCGGCGGCTGGCGATCAGGCGAGATGCAAGGACAACTCCTGATCTTTCTCCGACACGCTCACGGTGTAGGTCATCATCAGATCGGCGCGCCCCCAGAGGGCATTTAATGTCGCGACGAACAGGGGCTTGATCTCGAATTTGATTTCTGGGATGCCGTCGACGAAGGCCTCACAGGACTGCTGGGCGATCCAGGCCGATGCGGAGCCCTCAACCTGGCCTACCTCCACGGGGGCGAGGTCATCGACCGTGTAACCGAGTTCCTCGGCGTAGTCGATCGGGAGCACAGACCTATCGGCGCCCGTGTCGACGAGGCCGGAGATCAGAGTCTCTTGGCCCTGCTTAAGCCCGACCAGCGTGAGCCAAAGATACGGCCGCAGCTGTCCGTCGGCGCCTGGTCTGTACGGAGCGGTGAAGCTCCCAGGGCGTTCCACGTACCTCAGGCGATGAAGTAGCCCGCACGGGAGCGAGGAATCGGCATGACCACGTCCGTGGGCTGGACCTCTGCCTTGCTGCGCAGGCCCTTTGCGCTGAGATCGCTGGCGATGACCTTGCCGTTGCGGAGGGCGACCCACTTGCCCATGAAGGGAGATAGATCCTCCTTTGGCTCAAGCTCAGCCTGGGCCCGGCGAAAGTTGTCCTGATCTTGAACAGCCATCAACTCCTCATTTCCGGCGGTTTCGCCATGTTCCTTCAAAACACGATAGCGATGCAACCAGAGACGCCGTAGCGGCCAGAGATTCATTGGACAGCGCCGAGTGTCCTCCACGACTCAAACCACCTGGTCAGCCCGATCAGACCCCAATCCGCGCCTCGCAGCAGCAGCTCCTGCCCAGGCGGCAGCTTCGCGATCTCTCCGGGCGTCAGGATTCGCTGCCTCTGGGTCTGATAGCTGACCGATTCGTTGAAGTGGTGAGGGCTGAACCACTCGTCGCTCTCGCTGGTCCCCAGCGTCGAGGAAACCACCTTGCGGTCGTATTCGCCGAGCGCCAGCGAGATGCTCTCCAGGGTGCGGCTGTCGCCGATGCCCGAGAGCACCGCCTTGGCCTGGAAGAGGCTCATGAAGCCGTCGGCGGCGTCTAACCCCCAACGGGTCCGCGCCTGGCTTAAGTCCTGGAGGCCGACCATCACCTGCAACCTCTGCCCACCCGCCTGGGAGACCAGCGCCGGCAGGTCGTGGATCGGCGCGATGTTGGCGACCTCATCCAGCGCCCACAGCATCACCGGCCCGTCCGTCGCCTCGTTTGCCGCCCGCTCATAGACCGCGTGGCGGACCTGCTCCAGCAGGCCGACGATCAGCGGTGCGCAGAGAGCCTGGCGATGCTCCGGTGCGGTGATGTAGATCGTGTCGGTCGACGCCGCGAAGCGGACCGGATCGAAGTTGGGCTGGGCGGCGCTTGCCCTGACGGCGTCGGCGTTATAGGCGGCGAGGACGCCGGCGGTGGCGGAGAAGATCGAGGATCGCTCGCGGGCGTCGGTCTGCTCGATACCGTCGAGCACATCGGCGGCGATTTCGGAGTCGCAGTCGAGAAGCACAGCCCGAGCCGGGGCAAGGTCTTGGCGCAGTGTCCAGCGCAGCACTTCGGCGATCGGGCGATCCGTGAGGTTGGCGGCGTAGAGCAGCGGGGCGAGCAGCGCGGCGGCGCGCTCAGTCCAATGGCTCTCGTTCGTCGTGCCGGCGCCGACGCGCACGCACGCGCTCATCGCTCTCGCCACCACCAAGGCTTCATCCCATGTGCTGGCCGCCGCGACCGGCGACCAGCAAAGCCGCCGCACACCTTCAGGCAGCCGTCGCTCTGAGTCTGCGGGATCGAACAGCCACGCCTGGCCCACTTCCGAGCGCGCCGCAACTGTGGCTCTCATCACCTCGGGTTTGGTCGCGGTGCTGATCACCGCCCCCGAGGCTCCCATCACGGCGGGGATCATCACCGCGCTCTCGGGATCGGCGAGGACCCAAGTGCCATGCCCTGAGGTGCCGAGGTAGGCGCCCCCACCCAGGCGGGCGACCTCCGCCCGCACCGCTTCGCCTGGCGTCTGGGCTTTGCCTCCCTCGCTCACCAGCTCGGCGACGGGCGCTCGCGTCGCGATCAGCGACCAAAGCCGGGCGACGCGCCCATCGACGAACGCGGTCAGCACCAGCCGCGCCAGCCAGACCACTGCGAGTGCCTCCAGGCTCCAGGCGAAGAAGTTGGCATGGGGATCGAAGAGCCCGTGCAGGAGGAGGGCCAGGGCGAGGAGGCCGACGAGCTTCCACGCCAGCGATGGGCCGCGCCGGAAGGGCGGCTCCATCTCCTGATGAGAGGGTCCCCAAGGTCGTCCCAAGATTGCTCTTGACATAGCGTTGACTTTATCTCATAATCACGTTAAGTCAACAGACGCCCAAGACGGAGAATCACAATGCCACCGAAACGCAGCCGCGGAATCAGAGCCCAGATCGACCGGGAAATCATGAACCTCGATAACGAGCGCGCCCGTCTCGTCGCCGCCAGGGCCGCGCTGGAGCGGGACCGGCCCCGACGCTTCTCCCAGGACGACATCGCCGCCTACCTCGCCGAGCACCCCGACTCCACCTACACCGAGGTGGCGGAGGACCTGGGCGCCGCGCCGACCAACGTCGCCGCCCACCTGAAGCGCGGCCGCCAGACCGGGCGCTTTCGTAACTCCGACGGCAAGTGGAGCTTGAGTTGATGGAGCTGCGGTTTAATCCGCGGGGCAGGACCTTCGATGAACGAAAGGCTGAGCGACCACCTGATACGGCCCGGGGACCTCAACCCCGGCTGGATCCTCCTCTACGCGGTGACCTGGGCGCTTCAGTGGTTCTGCGCTTCTTGTCGATTCCTGCTCGCCGACGGCGTGCTGGCGCTCTTGGACCTGATCACCGGCTGGGGACGGCCGGTCAACATCCCATCGGTCGTGATCGGGTTCGGGCCGCTGGCGATCTCCCTCGCGACTCTCGTCCTTCCCTTGGGAGGCTGGTGGTTTCAGCAGCAATCGGGCGGGCGGCGCCCATCGGAGCGCGAGCGAGCGGTCTTCGAGGCCGCATTCGAGCAGCTGAGGAGCGCAAACCCGCAGCTGCGCCCGCCGCACCGCTGGTTCGTGGTCGAGGATCCCCAGCCCAACGCCTGCGCCTACGCCGACACCCTGATGCTCACCCGGGCCATGCTGGAGAGCCCCTCCTTCCCGGCTGTCCTTGCCCACGAGCTCGGGCACCTCAACACGAGCGATGCTCGGGTCACTGCTGCGGTCCATCGGATGACGACGCCGCCGCGCGAACCGATGGAGTTTCCCTTCCGCTTGATCGCCTTCCTGGTCAGCGGGCGGGCCGCGATGGCGCCGATGCGAGCGCCTTGGGCGATCTACTGGCGCCGCCGCGAGGCGGTGGCCGATCGCTACGCCGCCAAGCTGGGGCAGGGACCGGCGCTTGCGGGCTACCTCGACACCCACGCCCTCGCCGGGGATCTGCCGACCCCGTTCAAGGACTTCGGGGAGACCTCCCACCCCTGGACCGAGCACCGCATCGACGAGCTCGAAGCGCAGCAGGAGGACAGCTAACTCCGGGCTGGGAACCCATCGAGGTTGCCGCTTCCCGGCGGCGCAGCGAGCCGGGGAAGAGGGGTTCGAGATGCGGGCGCTGAGCACGATTCCGACCAGAGCACGACGAGACCCCAGCCCGTCCCGACGGCGCGGGCTGGGGGCAGCGCCGCCTCGGGTGGCGGTCGACCTTTCGCCGCAGGCCGTAGAGCGGGTCTCCGTTCGGGTGGCGCAGCTGCTCCAGCAGCGCGCGCCACGCGGCGAGCCGGAGCTGATCAGCGCCGGCGAGCTGGCCCGCCGACTGCGGGTCGAGCGCCCCTGGGTCTACCGCCACCGGGAGCTGCTCGGCGGGCTGCGGATCGGCGAGGGGCCGAAGGCCCCCTGGCGCTTTGACTATCGGACGGCGGTCGAGGCTCTGCGACGCCGCCAAGTGGAGCGGGGAGAGGGTCGTCGGTGATGAGGGGCCTCGCGACGATCCCAATCCGGACGCCAAATTCAGCGCCCGCAGTGGTACCGGCAGGCGCTCTCGTGCGTCATAGGGATATGCGCACCGTGCACCAGCCAACCCTTCGGCAGTCTGCTGCGGTGACTGAGAGGGGCGCAAGGGGCATCCAACCGGATCCGGACCTGGTCGAGGCGATCGCTCAGCGGGTCGTGGAGCTGATCGGCGATGGCGTGCGAAGCGAGACTTCGGCGCGGCTGATCGACGCCAGCGCCATGGCGCGCGAGCTCGGCGTCGAGCGCGACTGGGTCTACGCTCATGCCAGCGACCTCGGCGCGATTCGGCTCGGCGGGCCGCGCGGCCGGTTGCGGTTCGATCCCGAAGTCGTCAAGGAGCGGCTGGGCGACGGGCCGGAGCTACAGCGGCCTGGGCGTTGGCAACGCGCGCCAACGCGATCGGCTGGGCGCCGGAAATCCGGGGTCTTCCGCGGGGCGCAAGGGTAAAATCAACGGATACACAGCGACGGGCCAGCGGTTGGACGCCGGCCCGCTCGCCTAAGCAACAACACACGGGAGGTAGCCCGAATGATGAAGCCTGAATGGCACGATAGCCCTTCCTGCAGAAGGGGGGCGTAATGCCAAAAGAAGCGACGGGAACCATTGAAACGCGCCTGCTGGCGGATGGGACGCGGGCATTTCACCTTCGCGTCCGCATCGGCGGCAAGCGCGAACCGATCGTGCTCCACGAGCGGCCGGGCTGTGACTGCGGCTGTGGCGGAGGCTGGGATGAGCCCAGCGCTCGAACCGAGCTGGGGAACATCGGGGCGCGGGTGCGCGCCGGGGTCTGGGAGCGCCCGGCACCGCCGTCCACGCTACTCGGCGCCGGGGTAGAAGGCGGTGTGCCGACGTATGGGAGCTACGCGGACTGGTGGCTGGAGGCAAAGGTCAACGGCGTGATCGGTGATAAGCCGATCTCCAGGAACACCGAGAGCGGCTATCGATGGCGGCTCTGGTATTCACGGCGCTTCTTCGCTGGCACACCAGTGGATTTGATCGATCGGCGGCGCTGCCTCGCCTTCAAGGCCCACCTTCTCGCAGAGTCGCGCAAGCAGCAGGAGGCACTTGACGGCGGCGCCGACCTGCGCGATCGCCACGGTCGCAAAGTCGTCCCGCTGGGCCTCGTATCGATCAAGATGATCCTGGACGCGTTGGCCTCGGTATTGGACGAGGCAATCGAGGACGAGCATCGCGAGGACAACCCGGCGCGCTCAAAGCGCATGCACGTCAAAGTGCCGAAGCCGAAGCGCACCTTCCTGGAGATGGATGAGCTGGCGTCCCTGCTCGACGCCGCGCGCGAGCAGGACGTCGGGCTGCCCGACTTGGCCGGGCTCGCCGTGACGGCGGGAAGCAGCGCGGAGAAAGTCGCCCGGCTGGCAGCGGTTGGGAAGCGGCCGAAGCAGATCGCCACGGAGCTCTCGCTGTCGAAGGCGACGGTCACCTACCACCTTGGACGGCTGAAGATGGATCCGGGGCGTGGCTACGTCGGGCGCCGCGTTGTCTGCGAGGTATTGGGCCGCGGCGGCCTGCGGGTCAGCGAGCTCTGCGACCTGAAGATCGGCCGCGTTCGGCTCCACGACACCGAAGGCGCGCGGCTGCGCATCGAAGACGCAAAGACGGATGCGGGCGAGCGGATAGTCGAGCTGACCCCGGACCTGGCGGAGGTCATCGTCGAGCACATCGACCGCCTCCGCCGGGCGGGGATGCCAACAGGACCCGAGGACTACCTCGTCCCCAATGCTCGCGGAGGTCGGATCGCTCGTCAACGGGTCGGGAAGATCGTCGCAGCGGCAGCGAAGCTGGCGAGCGAGCGGCTGGTAGCGAAGGGGCTGTCCCCGCTGCCGAAAACCACGCCGCACACGCTGAGGCGGACCTACATATCGATCGCCCTGCTCGCCAACGAATTCGACGTCAAGTGGGTCATGGACCAGGTCGGACACGCGGATTCGACCATGACGATGGACGTCTACGCCCAGCTCCAGCAGCGGGCCGATCGCCAGCATGGCGCCAATTTCGACCGGCTTGTCCGCCGGGCCCGAGAGCAGCTCGCCGGCGTCGCGATTGCCGCCTGACGCCGTCTATTGGGCGACGATTGGGCGACGAAGCCTGAAATCGCCCCGAAGAAAGGCAGTCGGCGAGACGCCGGGAGGGCAATCAGCGAAAAGGAGGGAAGCGGCGCAAACCCGCTTCCCTCCTTGCATTCCGCGAGTGGCGAGGGGACCGAAACCCCGAAGCCCGGAACGAGACTCGAACTCGTGACCCCTTCCTTACCATGGAAGTGCTCTACCAACTGAGCTATCCGGGCGGATTTGGCATATAGAGCCAAATTATTGTGACCTGATTCGAGGCGTCCTGAGCGCAATGGGAGCCAGATGGGAGGACAGGTAAAAACCGGCCTTCCCAGCCGCTCCACAAGGCTCATTTCGACTCAGCGCCATCTCAGCGATCTTAGAGAAGCCGGACGCTGCAGTGGAGCTTCAGCGGATCCGCCCGCTACTTGGATCGAGGTCGGTCCAGACCAGCGCGCGGGCCTTCTCGATCTCGGCCACGGGGTCGATCCGCTCGGCACGGTCTTCGAACTCGGCCAGCTCCTCTGAGTAGGTCTCATCGAGCACCCGGATGCTGTGACCCTGGATGCGGGCAAGGCGCTGGAGGCTCATGCCCGCGGCGAGCATCAACGCGGAATGGGTGTGGCGACCGAGATCGTAGGGACGGGTTCTGGCGAGGCCGGCGACGCTCTCGCGCACCTGCTCGGGCTGGGGCAAACCGTCGCGCCATCCTCCCCACTCCGCCTCGACGCGTTTCAAGGCCGGGATGAAGTGGCGCGAGCGGTAGTTTCGCCAGTCGGTTTCGACCCAGTGCTCGCGCTCGGAGGTACGGAAGATGTAGTCCTCGGGCCCATCGCCGCTGAGGCGGCGCAGGAATTCGAGGTCGGCCTGCAACGGTCTATATAAGGGAGCAACACGGTCTCGATCGGTCTTGGTTCGATCCACGATGTGCGTGCCGCTCAGTCCGCGGGTGATCGCAACCCGCCCGTCGATCTCGCCCCAGCGCACGGCCAGCGCCTCCCCCGGACGGCAGCCGACCATCTCCGTGAAGCTGACCAGGAGGGCGTCGCGCACCGCCGCCAGCTCCTTTTCGGGATTGATACGGCGCGAGTTGACCAGCAGTTGGTAACGGGCGCGCTCGACAACCATCGGACCCCAGACCAACGGACGGCGGCGACGCTTGGCCGAGGGCTTGTCGAGCAAGGTGACCGGGTTGAGCCGCACCCCGGTGCTCCGCGAGCGCCGCGCCGCCTCACGGAAGATGCTGGAGAGAATGCTCATCGCCTTGATCCGCGTCGGGGCGCCAACTTCGGCTTGCTCGAGCTCGTCCTGCCACTCGACCAGGTCCTCGGCGTCGAGCTCGGCGATCGAGCGCTCGCCCAACTGCCGCAGGACGTGCTTGTTGTAGATCCGCGAGTCGGTCTCCCAGGTCTTCGCTGCCAGGCGGCGTTTGGCGCGCGGCGCCCAGACGTCGGCGACGAAGGCGGCGAGGGTCAGCTCCTCGGCCCCTGCCTCAACGAGGCGGGCGCCCGCCTCCTGTGCCTGGCGTACCTTCTGGTAGAAGGCTCGCGCGCCGTGCTCACCGGAGAGGCGGTGGAAGGAACGACTGGGATGGCGGCCACCCTCTTCCCAGCGCACGCGATAGCGCTTCTCGCCGCTTTCCGTGTAGTAGTACTCGATGCCCTGCTCCTGGCGCGGCATCCGCTCAACTCAGCGCAAGGTCGGCGAGAGAGCGCCGGTCGGCTACTCGCTGAGACCGGTCAACCCGGCCGGGAATGCGGCGCCGGAGGCGGACCTCCTGCATCCAGGCAGACCAGCTCGACTCGGAGATCAGGATGGCACCGTGGGCGGTACCGGAGGGGCGCACTGCGGCCAACTCGCCGCGCGCTGCGGCGCTCAAGATCGTTCGATACGGGATGCGGGTGCGCATCGCCCACTCCTTCGCAGTCCAGTAGGTGTCCTCGATTGGGCTCTTCACTCCCTTAAGACGTTCGCCGGGGCGGATTCGTCCCACCCCCGGCTCGAATTTGCATCCCATGCCCACCACACCCGGAACGGGTGGGCATGGGACGCAGACGCGCTGGTGGCACCGACCTTCTCCGGTGTCTGGCGCGAGGCGATGGCAAGAAGAGCCGCGCGCGGCCACGAGCCGTCGGCGCGGTTCAATGACGATCCGACTCTGGGGCTGCGGAGAGGCTCAGCCACCACGCCACGATGGACGCCGGAATCCTGTTGCCGGCACCGAGCTTGAAGATCAGTGCTGCTACCTCTTACGCTGGGGTCAATGAGGAGGATTGCAGTTGCCCTGGCGGTGGTCGGAGCGCTCGCTGGTTGCGGCGGTGGCGGCAGCTACAGCTTCACAAAGGGCGGCGTCACAACTCATTGCCGGCCAAACGGAGTGGGCACCGGCGTGGTCTGTGCGTCTGTGGACAACAAGGTTGCGACCCCCAGCAAACCGTGGAATCAAGCCGTCGGAGCACCGGAGGTGGAACTCGCGGCAAATTCACAGGTGAAATCTTCGGCAACGGTCGCTAGCCGCTAACTCGACTCCGGGATCGGGCGGATCACCAGCTTGGGCCAGTGGTGTTCGGCCTTGAGGCGCTCCAGCTGCGCCCGCGGCCTGGGGTTGGCGAAGTAGACCACGGCGTCATAGCGGGCCATGTGGGTCTCGACGATCTCCCTCTCGAGCCTTCCCTCATGCGGGAAGCCGTGCCTGACCACTATCGCGTGGCGCTCGGTGCCGATCTCGACTACCGCATTGGGTCGCTTGCCCTTCAGGCCCTGCTCACGGACCACGCTGCGCCCGCAGACCCAGCGCGCCTCCGGCGCGCGGGCAGCGATGTGTAAACGAATCTCGTTCACCGCCCGCATGCGCGCCATCGCGCCGACCTTGGGGGGGCGAAATTGAAATCCCGTGGCCGACAGACGTGTGCCTCTCCGAGTCAACCACGCCCAGTGCGGCTCGCCGTGCAGGATGCGGGCGTAGTCGGCATAGCCGACGTTGGTCAGGTGCCTGGCCACCCTCGCCGCCTGCTCTTGCTCACATCCGAGGAAGCGCGCCAGTTGGTCGAAGGCGATCGCACTCTGCTCGGCGAGGAGGCGGAGGAGCTCGAACTCCCACGGCTCAGGTGCGCGCAGCACTGGTCGGTCCCGGGCGCCGGGGCCCCCTCCGAGCTTGCCGAGCCGTTTCGGAGCGATCACCGGGGTGTTGTTGTGAGTCTCGCCACCCATCGCTCAGTGCTCGTCGTCGAGGTAGGAGATCTCCTTTGGCACCGCGGCCTCGACCCGTTCGAGTTGGCGATCGAGAAGCGCCGGCTCGGGCAGGACAGCGCCCTTCGTCGGCGGCGCCCGCTCGACTGCGACCTTGGCGGCGCGGCCACGGCGGATCACCCAGGCCGCACCGGCCGGCAGGCGGCGGATCTCGTCGGGGTCGATCTTCAACCGTCGCTCCTGGCGAGCGTGGCCCTGACGGGCGTAGACGCCGTCCTCATAGCGATGAGTGAGCTCCGTGACCCACTTCATCCCGCCCAGCTCGGCGAGGAAGCCTGGGTCGTTGAGGGCATGAACGATCACCGTCTCGACCGAGCCGAGGATGCGGTCGCGCTGGACGCTCGGCCCCATCCCCGACGGCGTCTGCGGCACGAGCACCAGGCCGGCGTTGAAGCTGCGTGCCTGCTCCACCTTGATCGCCACGTCTGAGGACGTGGCGATCGCGGAGAACTCATCCGCGATCAGCACGCAGAGGCGCTCGCGCGGCTTGCGCTGGGTGAAGTAGTGGGCGAAGTCCGCGAAGAGCATGCGGGCGGCGCTGACCGTGTCCTCGCCGAGCGCCACCGAGTCGAGCAGCAGGTATGCGGCGTCGGCGTCCTCCCAGGACCAATCGCCGTCAAGGGCACAGCCGATCTGGCCGAAGAACGCCTCGTAACGGAGCCGCACCTGGCTCGAGCTTGTCGCGGGGCAGCGAGAGCACCGTGCTGTTCGGGCCGTGGGCGTTCAGCAGCAGCTCGTAGTCGAGCCGGCCCAACAGCTCGGCGCTGGAGCGCGGCGGCCCGTCGGGGTGATTGCAGGCCAGCTGCAGGGCCGTCTTGGCGATGTCGCGGTAGTAGGCCGCAGGCCCCTCGGTGGCGAACTGGATCACCTCCAGCAAGCGGTTGGCGATCGCGTGCCAATCGCCGCGCCAGGCGTTGAAGGGCTGATTCGGAAAGACCCGCACGTCGACCGGCCGCACGCATCAGCGCGGTGAAGCGCTCGGCCGAGCGTCGATCGCCCTTGGCGTCGAGGTAAAAGACCTGGGCCTCGCTCTTCGACGCCACCTGGTGGGCGACCCGCATCGAGGTCTCAGTCTTGCCGGTACCGCTGGCGCCGAGAATGACCGCATGGCGGCGCATCTGCTCGAAGGTCCAAACCAGGTTCGGCCCGCTCATCGACAACGCCCGCTCACCGGCGAGGCGACGACCGAGGACGACTCCCTCGGGAGCATGAGCGACGCTCGCCGTAGAGCAGCTGCGCCGCCTCAGCATGGCTCCCCCTGGGGAACTCGACGGACGATCAGCTTTGGCCAGCCGCCCTCGGCCTGAACCCGCTTCATCAGGCTGTAGGTGCAGGGTCCACAGAAGTAGATGACCGCGTCGTAGCGGTTGCTGTGCTGGGCGACGATCAGGCGTATCTCGCGTTGGCCTTTATGAGAGAGCTCGGCCTCGATCGCGTGGCGCTCGCCGTCGATGTCAAAGACCGCGTCGGGCAGATGGTCGGAGGGGTCCCGCTGGCGGAAGACGGTGCGTTCGCAGACCCAATGGCCCTGCGGCGCCCGTTGAGCCAAGTGCAGCCGGACCTCGTTGATGGCACGGCGATGGGCGAGCATCGCCACGTCGGGCGGCCTATAGGGGAAGCCGGTGTCAGCGAACCGGGTGCCGCGGTATGTCGGCCAGAACCAAGGATGGTCCCTGATCAAAAAGCGCCGGTATTCGACGCAGCCGGCCTCTTCGAGGCCCTGCACGAATTCCACGGTTGTGGCTAGGGAGACACCGAGGAAGCGAGCCAGCTGGTCGAGCGGGATCGCCACCTGCTCGGAGAGCAGGCGCAGCGCGCAACGCTCCTCGGAGCTGGGCTCGCGGTAGCGGTGGCGTGATGACCTCGTGGCCTGGCTTGACTCTGCCTGGGCATGCATAGGCGAAGCCAACGCACGCTTGCGTGCCACACTTGGCGAGCCGCATGCCCGGCGTCAAGCCGACGACACCGGGCCAAGCTCACCGCACTTGCAGAGCAGCGCACGCCCCTCGCCGGTCCCTTCGTCGCTGAGTGCTCAGACCGCGAATTATCGCGCCGGCGGTGATCCCTGCAAGCCCCTGCTGGCAGGGGCTCCTGCGGCCCTGCGGGTGCAGGGATCACCTGACCGGCGCATCGCGGCCTTCGTCAACTCAGCGACGAAGGGAGGCCCACGATGGCCAAAGCCGCGCCTGCTCATCGAGCGGGACCGTCGGCGAGCGCTGCCGCGCTCGCCGAGCACCTCTACAGCGCCCATCGCGCCCGACTACTGGCGGTCGCGCGGCGCAACTGCGCCGGCGCAGAAGAAGCCGAGGAGGCGCTCCAAGACGCCTTCGCCGTATTCATCGACCGCTTCGACCCGGCTGGCGAGGCACCTCCGCTGGCCTGGCTGACCGTGACGCTGAAGCGCCGCTGCTGGGCGATCTATCGGCGCCAGCGCCGGATCGGGCAGCTGAACGTCGAGCTAAGCGACGCGGCCAAGGCAGTCTCACGGCCCGACCTGCTTGCCAACCCTTCCCTGCGTCCCGACGAGCTGGCCGAGGATGCCGAGGGGTTCGCCGAGATGCGCTCACGGCTAAGCGAGCTGAAGTCGCAGGAGCGCCGGGCGTTGGGCCTGCTCGCCCTCGGCTACAGCTACCGCGAGATCTGCGAGCTAACCGGGTGGACATACACCAAGGTAAACCGCAGCCTAGCCGAGGGAAGGGCGGCGCTGCGGAAGCCGACGCCTGGAGGAGAGAAGTAGGTCTGATGCGGTGTGGAGAATTCGGGCGCACCTATCGACACCACTTCCCAGTCTTCGCCGTGTTTCCATCTCAGGACCTTAGACTCGAAGCGTTCCTACATTCGACCCGCCAAGGGAGGCAGAGATGAGCAGATCGAAACTGAAGCGACCCGCCCCGGGCACCGTCCTCGGCACGCTCGCCCTGGTCGTCGCCGTGGCCGGCAATACGGGAGCTTTTGCCAGTGGCGGCCACAAGATCACCAAGGCCGACATCGCCAAGGGCGCCGTCACCGCCAACGCGATCGCCCCGGGAGCGGTCCGCGCTAAGGCCCTGGCAAACAACGCCGTCCACGCCAGAAGCCTCGCCACCGGTGCCGTCGGCTCCACCGCCATCAGCACGGGCGCCGTCGACTCAAAGGCGTTGGCAGTAGGTGCGGTCGGCCCGAGCGCCCTTGCCTCGGACTCCGTCACCGCTTCCGCTCTCGCACCCAACTCGGTCTACGGCGGCGCGCTCGGGCCAGTTAGTACGTACACGGCCCCGATCGCCGACCTTGACAAAGTTGCCGACAATGGAGAATGGACTTCCTCCGACACTGAATCCGTCCTTTGCGCACCAGGCGAACGGTTGCTGACAGGCGGCGTGATCTTCACGAATCCGGGCAATCGGGAAGTCGGCATAATCCGATCTCTACCGATTAGTAACTCGACTGCCAACGGGTACTCCGGTCAGATCACTAGCAACTCAGGCGGCACCGCCGCCGCCGAAGTGCAGGCGATCTGCCTCAAGTAGGCCTCTTCTGGCCCCCAGCTTCCTTAGAGGCAGACGTTCTACCCATTCAGCCCCTGACCAGCACCTTGGCCGGACGGCTGTTGCCTTCGACCCACGGATAGCCGGCCTGGTCGGGGACTACGGCACGGAAGCGATAGGTCGTCGTCCGCGTCGTCGATGTGAATTTGTAGGCGCTCTGAAAGTATCCCTTGGCACTCGTGGTCGCCTTGCGAAATGTGATCCACTGCCGCGATCCCGGTACGTTGGCCTGCAGAACAATCACCCGCCCGCCGGGCACCGGACCGGGAACCTGGCCCCAGAAATGCACCCGGTGGTGGTCCGCGAGACTGCGCGGCGCCAGCTTCAGACTCGGCTGAGCGTGGGCGTAATAGCGAACGCCACGGGCTACCTGGACGGCATCGTGGCGATAGCCGATGATGATGTTGCGATCCGGGCCTGGGGGCACCTGATAGGAGTAGGAGCCGTTGGCATCCGTCTTTACCGTGCCAACGGCGGAAGCTCTGGGTTCGACGCCGAGCGTCTGCATCTTCACACAGAGCGTCGCCCCCGGCACTGGTTCGCCGGCATTATTGGAGAGCTGGCCAGTCACCTCAGCCTCCTTGCCATAGGGAACTGTCACGGTTTCGGCGTCCGATGCCGCGAACTGGGCGCTCAGAACTTCGCCGCCGGGCACCGGGGAGGCGGTGCAGGAGTTATCGACCTCGACGGTCTGCGGCGGCGAGCAGGTTGTGTTCGGATTGGTAAGCGTGGAGAAGTCAGAGACACAGACTTGGACGGTATTGGCGCCGTCATGGAAGGGATAAGCTTCGGTGTTAAGGGTCCATTCGGCGCTGACCTTTGTCGGACAGGGAGTCACTGCCGCCGCGACGACTCCTTTCACACTCAGGTTGTCGGCGTTGACGACGTCGCAGTTGGGGACCTTGGGCTGGGCGGCCGGCAAGCCGTTGACATTGACCGAGACGTTGCTGACCCCGCCTCCTTCGTCGTGGGCTTCGGCACTGATCGCTTGATAACCGCGAATCACGTTGCCCGAGAGCAATGAGCCTTCGGGGCCTTTGAGGGTCGGCGCCACCGGGTCGACCTCGGTCGCGGCGAAGTAGTGCGCGTAGATCACCGCGGGACTCGGGCAACTCACACTGCATTGCAGTTCGATCGCGAATCCTTCGAAGCGCTTGCTGAGCTGAAAGACACGGTCTTCCTCATTGCACAACGGTGGCGGCCAACCCCGCTGCAGGGCCCAGCCGAACAGGCCGTTCGTAGCAGTGCCAAACTCGCCACAGGCCCCAGCCGCGATCGCCAGCGATTCGGTCGAGCCTCCCGGAGGGGGTTTCATCGGCACCCCCCAGGATGCCGATCCCCCAGGTGCGATCGGGCCCACTTGCCTGATCGCCAACGAGCCCCCGGGTTCGCTGCAGTTGTCGTCCAGGCTCCAGGGTTGCCCTCCGGCCTGACCATGGAGCACGCCGGCCACGCCGCCGCCCGGCAGCACCGAGTCGCACATCTCATAGACATAGCGAGAGGGCGACGCCTCGGCCCCGGCGGGCAAAACAGCGAGGGCGAGGGCCGCGAGGGCCAGCGACGCTCCAAGCCATCGAAGCCAATTCCTTTGGGCGCCGGCCAAAGAAACGAACGGCCTTGCGATCTTCTTGAGCGCTCCGTGCCACTGCCGTCTCGGGTTCATCTTCTGCCTCCATCGATCTTTGGCTAGACGCTCCCTGAGCGCTTAGCTTCGTTGGTTTTACCCCAAGACGCAAGCGAAGCTCCGTTGGGGACACCCGGCAGCGCCTTTCAGCCAAAACAGGGCGGGAAGGGCTACAGGTCTCAGAGCAGCTTGCGGTCGTCACAGCCCCGGCGGATGACTCGGCACAAAGCCGACCGTCGACTGCGCTCCGAAGCCGGGGCCGTGGGCGAAGTTGGCTTCCGAGGTGCCCCAGTCGCGGCCGTTTATTTCAAGGAATACGTGGTCGACGTTGGACCAGATCGTCACGTGCTGTCCCCGGCCCGATGGATAGGTGCTGGCGAAATCCCCCGAGACGATCGGCCCGGGGTCCTTATAGCCCACGAGGACCAGCAGCCAGCGCACGGCGCCGGAACAGTCAAGCCCCTTTTCGCCGGAGCCGAAGACCTGACGGCCGTCGGCGCTCCAGCAGTAGGTGCCGGTGGAGGGGCCGGGCTTCGTCGCGTGGCCGCCGCCCCAGCAGTAGTGGATACGGCGCGCTTCGATCCACTTGGCGATGTATTGCACCCGCGCCAGGCGAGCTGTAGGCAATTCGCCGAGTTGCGCTGAGGCCGAAGCGCTGCAGACCGTCTTGGCGCTGAAGCCGCGCGCGGTCTGCAGAACGTCTTCCACGTACCACTCCGCATGGTTGTAGGCGAAGATCGCCGCCGGCCAATCAGCAGGCGCACCAGAGGCGTGCAGGTAATTGGCGGTCGCGAAGACCGAGTCGGGGATGCTGTAGATGTCGGGGCGACCGTTGCCGGTTGCATCAACCCCATAGACCGCCCAGGTCGAGAAGAGGAACTGACCGGGGCCTGCGGCGCCGGCGGAATTCGTTCCCGAATGCACGCCGGGCAACGGCGAGCGGCCGAAGTCCGACTCGATCTTGTGGATCGCGGCGACGATCGCAAAGCCCTGGGGACCGAGCTTGTACTTGGTCGCCGCTTTCTCCAGCCAGGGCACGTAGTCGGTGGGGATTTCCTCGCTGCCTGCACCCCGCACCACGCAGGTCTGCCCGGCGCCGGCCGAGGAGCCCGAAGCAACGAAGAGGCTGGCGAAGAGCAGCAAAGGCAGCAGCGCGACAGCGGCGGCCAGGGCGATCTTCCATCCCGCGATCGCCCGCACTGCGCTGCGAACGGCCAGGCCGAGGCTGCGGGCCTCAGGCTCGCCTGGCGAGCGCCGAGACCGCTCCTCGGGGCTCACTGTCCCGGAGCGCTCGCCAACCAGTCCTGGCGGCGGCGTTCGAAGACGAAGGAGAACTGCTCAGGTGCGCCGCCGCGGCGGGCGGCGCCGCTGATCACGGCGCGGGGCGGGATCGCCGAGACGAAGGCGACCGCGACCGGACCCAGCGCCGCGCGTGGCGGGAAGCCACCGGCCGGTGGAGCGGGCGGGCCGGCCAGCAGTTCAGCGGCGAAGCGCGGTGTCGCGGCGGCGCGCAGGGTGCGCTTTACACCCGGGCTGACCTCACCGACCTCATAGCGCAGGAAGGCCGCCAAGAAGCGCCGCGCCGCCGCCCGCACTTCCCGCTCCAGTCCCATCTCATTGTGCTCGACGGCGACACGGGCCCTGGATCGCGCCGCCCTCTCCCTTCCGCCGCCGCGCGGATGCGGCGCAGGGTTGGCGAGCTGCTCGCCAGCTGAGCCGAAGGCAAGCGCCGAGCCGATCAGGGACGCGCAGACCAAGGTGAAGAGCGCTACGCGGCGCCGCTCGGCCCTTCGCACTGCTCAACCCCCTCGCGAGAGGTTGCGGCGAAGCGCCAGATCCGCGGCGGAGCGGCGCTCGCGGCGCAGCCGCTGCAGCTCTTCGCGGCGCCTCGGGCCGGCGCCCTCACGGCGCTGGCGCAGGGCCTCCGCCGCCTGGCGCGGGCGCCCGATCACCCGGCCCGGGATGCTCTCGGCGACATCCAGTCGCCGGCGGTCGCGCTTGGTGGCCTTCTCGATCGCCGCCTCGGCCCGCTCGCGCTCGGGACCGCGCAACGCTTCGAAGTCGGCGCGGTCATAGCCGGCGCGATGGGCGTGATCGGCGGGGTCGCGCGAGTTGCGCAGCAGCTCGCGGTCCTCGGCCCGAAAGCGCTGCAGGTCGCGCTCGCTCCAGCGCTGGCCGGTCTGGCGCTGGTTGCGATCGGCGCGGGCAACCAGAGCCTTGGCCTGCTCGTAGCGCTCGCGAGGGGACCCCCCTCCCCCGCTCCCCTCCACATGCCCAGGGGCGAGCTCTTGCCCAGCCACCGCCCCCCTCTTTGTGTGGGCGACCTGTGGCTCAGAGCGCTGGACGCGGTCGGACTGCGCGACGTCGCCGCCAGTCTGGGCGCCGAGCGTCAGCTTCGCCTCGTGGTAGCGCTGATCGGCGAGAGCGCGGGCGCTGCTTTGCAGCGAGCCGCTCGCCGTCTGCCGGGTCGCCGCGCCGCGCTCGGCTCCGCGGGCCCGGTTCCAGGCGCCGCCGCGGTGGGCGACCCCCTGCAGCGCGCCGCCGCTTGAGCGCGAGATCCGCCTGGCGAGCGTGAAGGCCGCCATCTTGCCGGGGAAGCCGTGCTCGGCGCGCTCTGCCTCGCCGATGCTCATCCAACTGATCAGGTCGACGCGCTTCAGGAAGACGGCCCAGGCGAAGGCGGCCGAGAGCAGGAAGCCGGTGGCGCTCCCGGAGCGCCCGTCGACCTGGCCGAGGATCGAGATGCCGAGCAGGACAACCGAGAGGAAGGCGGCGTAGATCACCTTGGCGACCGTGGCGCCAAGCAGGGTGAGGCCCCAGGTCTTAAAGGCGCGCCGGCCGGAGTCGCCGAGCAGCGGGAAGAAGAGCGCGAACGGGGCGGCCAAGAGCAAGACGAAGGCGATCGCCGCCTGGGTGAAGAGGCGGATCGCGAGCCAGGCCAGAAGCAGGATCGCGCCGCCGAGCGCCAGGGCGATGAGGGCCAGCATCGAGAGCCGGGTCAGCACCCCGCCGCCGCCCTGGGCGGCGACTTTCGCCTTGTAGGCAGAGTCGCCGTTGAAGTAGCTCCAGAGCGCTTCGCGCGCTGGGCTGCCCGGCGAGGAGCGCAGGTAGAGGTCGATGACGCTGCGCGGGCGCCCGTAGCGCTTGCGGGCAAAGCTCGCGCAGGCTTCCTTGGCCTGGGTGTCGCCGAAGTTGGAGAGCACCGCGAGCAGGGCGAGGGCGCCGAAGTCCGCGCAGAACTTTTCATTTGCCTTCTGCACCGCTTCGGGCGGCGGCGGGCCGAGCGCCCACTTCAGATCGGAGAAGTCAAGGCCGGCGAAGGGCACTTCGACCAGCCGCGACCAGGTGCCCGACATCGCTTCGGCGAAGCTGCCGGTCGGCCGCGAGACCGAGCCCGACTGCGGGGCGCTGATCACGCCGAGCGCCGCTTCGTCGGAGAGGCCGGCTATCCGGCCGACCGACTCGCTCGGCTGGTGGACGACCCAGAGGCCGACGATCAGCATCGCGATCGCCGCCAGGGTCCCCCCCACCCCGGCCGCCAGCTCGCGGCGCAGGAGGCCCTTGTAGGCGAACCAGATGCCGCCGCAGACGACCAGGGCCGAGAGCCAGGGATCGGTGATCGCGGCGTAGAGGCGAGCCAAGACCGCGGTGACGTGGCTCATCGTCTGCCCGCCGGCGAAGGGGTCGAGCCCGAAGGCGAGGCCGAGCAGTTCGAGGACCAACTTCAAGACGAAGATCAGCCCCAGCCAGATCCCGTTCAAGACGGTGTCGAAGCCGTAGAAGATGTCGTTGACCGGGTGGGTCACCCCGGTCGTGATGAAGATGTCGAAGCCGTAGTTGGAGGTCGGGTACTCACTCTCGGGGGCGCCGTTTGCTTCGCAGGAGAGGCGGGTAGCTCGGGCGCGGATCTGGGCGAGCTGGCCACAGACCGGGTTGCGGATGCCGAGCCCCGTGATCGGGTCGACCTCGCCGCTGGCGCCGAGTTCGCGGGCCAGCGTGCCGCCCCGACCCGGCTCGGTTCAAGCAGCTGGCCGCCATCAGCGGCGGCGCCGCCCGGAGCCTTGTGCTTGTCGGGCGCCGTCTTGGCGGGCGCCGCCGAGCCGCCGCCACCGTCGGGGGAGGCGGCGCGCGCCGCCGGCGCAGCGCAGCCCAGCGCCAGGCAGAGCAGCGCCGCGGCCAGGCGAAGCCGGCGCGGGCGCCGGCGCTCACGCCGCCGGCTCATCGCCGTGCTCATCACTTGAGCCGCGCGGCGCGACGGGCGCCTCGCGTCGCGGCGTTGTGTCGAGCTCGCCGAGCAGCCAGGGCGGCGGGTCGATCTGGATCGGTGCCACCTGGCCTGAGAAGTCGCGGAAGTAGCAGCGCCCCGCCCGGTAACCGAGGAGGCGCTGGGTCGCCGCGTCGTCATCGGGGTCGAGGCGCAGCAGCGAAAGCGCCTTGCGCGCCTCGGCCTCGGTCTCGACGCCGAAGGCAAAGAGCGCCCCGACCAGGGGCTCCAGCTCGGCGGCGTCGCCGAGCATCTGGGTAGCGAGGATCGGGGTGATGTTCTGGCTGCGGCCCATGCGAGCGATCCGCTCCAGCAGGGCCCGGCCCTGGGCATCGGAGGTCAGCGCCCAGGCCTCATCCATCGCCAGCACCGCGTGCCTCGCCGGGTCGGTGGCACAGAGGCGAAGCGCGTAGGAGGCGAGCAACCGCAGCACCGCCAGGCTGATCCGCTCCTCCTCCAAGAGCTCGGAGCGAGCCGTGCCGGCCAGGGGCAGGGTGAGGTTTCTGATCCGCAGCGAGACGACCTGGGCGTCGCCGACCTCCGCCAAGACGCCGCCGCCCGAGCCGAGGCCGAGCTTGGCGAGGCCGCTGGAGGCGTGGGCCTCCACGGCGCGGGCGGCTTCGCCTGCCTCGACGCTCGGCGAGGCGGCCATCCGCGCCAGCACCTCGCCGGTGCTCCCCGCCCCCTCAGCCGCCGCCTCGGAGATCGCCAGGCGCAGTTGGGTCTGCCACTCGGGCTTGACCGGAGCGGGCAGGATCGAGACCAAGAAGTTGTACGTGAGGTCCTCGCGGGTCTGCTCGGCGCCGATCCGCATCGGGTCGAGCAGGCCGCGGTAGCGCTCCTCGGGGCTGAGCTCGATCGTCTCGATCGCCTCGGCGACGCCGGGCAGCGCCTCGAGGCGGTGATCGCCCTTGGGGTCGATGTCGACGATCGGCCCGGAGCCCTGCAGGAAGGCCTGGTAGACCGCCAGCTCCAGGAAGATCGTCTTGCCCGAGCCGAGACTGCCGGTGAGCAGGCAGGTCGGCGGGCGGTTTCGCTGGCAGGCCTCGGCGAGATCGAACTGGATCGGCGAGCGCTCGCCGCCCAGGGTGTGGCCGATGTAGGGGCCGATCGCCGAACCGGCGTGGCTGATCGCGTGCGGGACCATCGCCCCGAGCTGATCGGGGAGCAGGTGCTCCTTGTACTCGGGCAGTGGAAAGGGGACGGCCGGCAGTGAGGCGAGGAAGAGGCGGTGCTGCTCCCCGCCGGGGCGGTGCAGCTGCACCCGGCCATAGCTCTCGCGCAGGCGCTCGACCCGTTCCTCGAGCTGCTCGGAGCTGCGCGCGGCGACGGCGAGGCAGAGCGCGGAGCGAAGCAGCGGCGGGCGATCGCCGCCGCCGAGCACCGCCTCCAGCTCGCGCGCCAGGTGGGGGCGCTCGGCCGACTCGACCGAGGGCCCGTGCTCGCCCGCGGACTCCTCGCGGACGATCTGGTCGGCGTCGACCTTGCGCTTCGCCACCTGCTTTCGCGCCTCGGGGTTGGCGAGGAACTCGACCGAGAGCGTCGCGTCGACCGCGAAGTCGAGCTGCAGCGGCGCGAACATCAGCTCCGCGGCGGGGCCCGGGACGACCGCCTCCTCGGGCATCGCGCCCAAGACCAAGAGCGCTTGGTGGGCGCGACCGCGCTCGGAGTCGATCACCAGCGAGCGGCGCTCGACCGTGACGCGGCTCTCGTGCAGGCGCAGCAGGTCATAGCCGTAGGGCTCAAAGCGCTCCTCGCCGCCGGGGTCCAAGAAGCTCAGCGCCTGCGGTGCGAAGGCCTCGTCGGCGTCGGGCTCGCCGAGCCCGCGGGTGTAGGCGCGGCGGATCAGCGCGGCGAGGCGCCGCGGCCCGACCCGGGTGCATTCCAGGTAGCCCAGCACCCGCTCGAAGGCGGCTTCCTCCTCGCGGCGAAGCGCGGTGATCTGCGCGGCGCCGAGGCCGTGGGCCTGCTCGAAGCCGAGCCGCTCGGCGATCGCGCCCCAGAGCGCCGCCGCCCCCTCCAGGGCGCCGCCGAGCGGCCCGGCCCCGCCGGGGGGCGCGAGGCGCACCGCAAGGTAGATCTCGGGGCGAAGCGCCTCGCGGCGCTCGAACTCCGAGCGGTGCTCGGCGAGGTGCGCTGCGAAGCGCTGGCGCCGGCCGTGGCGGGGATCGAGCGTGGTCAGGGCGCGCCGCACGTAGGCCTCCGCGTCAAAGGCGCGGGCGACGCGGAGAATCTGAAAGTCGGCGGCGATCGAGTAGGAGAGCGCCTCAAGGCGCTCTCCTACCTCGATCTTGCGCTGCTCGGAGAGGCCGGGATAGCTCTGGCCTTCGAGCTCATAGACCGCCCAGGCCTCGCTCGGGCTGCGCAGCACCAGGTTGCCCCAGAAGAAGTAGTGCGGCGCCCTCACCGCGGCACCGGCCCGGTCTCGAAGATCACAGTCCGCCCGGCGGGGACCTCGAGCGTCTTGGCGCTGTGAAGCGGCCCGGCGCCGGTGGGCGAGAGGCGCCAGCAGCTGGCACTCGCCGCCCGGGCGGCGCGGCTGGTGCCCGCGCCGCGCGGGACGCCCTCAAGGGAGACCGCCACCGGGTAGCGCAAGAGCACACGGGCTGGACCGCGGAGGCGACCGCGCGGGTAGCTCGGCCCGTAGAGGTCGGCGGCGATCGCGACCTTGGCCGCCAGCGCCAGCTCGCCGCCCTCGGCGGGGCAGCGGCGCAGGGCGGCGAGGACGCGAGGACGAGCCCGCCAGGCGGCGAGGCCCGCTAGCGCCCGGTGGGGCGAGCGCCCGTCAAGCTCCCAGCGCGAGAGCGCCCAGGCGCCGGCGATCGGCAGCGCCAGCAGGCGCAGCGAGGCCGGCAGCGCGCCGACCGCGAGGCCGATCAGCGGCAGGTTGGCGAGCAGGGCGAGGACCGCCAGGCAGGCGAGCCAGTAGCCGATGCTGCGCAGCTCCAGGCCACCGGGGAGCGGCAGGCGCCAGTTCTGCAGGCGGTAGATCCGCCAGCGGCGGCGGAAGACGACCCGGTAGGAGCGAACGACCTTGCGGGATGGCGGCTCGGGCATCGACGCCTCAGAGGACGGTGTTGGCGATCTCTTTGGCGAGCGACTCGATCGAGCTCGGCGCCAGCAGAAAGATCAGCCCGAGCAGGGTGATGAGGATGATCCCGACCGCGGTGCCGAGGTTGCGCGAGGCCAGCGCCCCGACCAAGAGGCAGCCGGCGAGCACGGTCAGCACCGGCACCGCCCAACCACTGAGCAGGGTGCTGAAACGGGTGCCGGCGCCGCTCACATTGCCGCCGCCTTCGGAGGCGGACAGCGACTTCGTCACCGCCGCCTGAGCGGCGGCGGGCAGGCCGGGCGGTGACGCAGGCCCCGCTGGGACGGCGGCGCTCAGCGCCAGCGCCAGCGCGCCGAGCGCTGCGATGGTTTTGATCCTTGCTTTCATGTCATACCTCCTTGTGGTCGGTGCATGGCTCAGCTCCCGGTCGGGATCACCTCGATGAAGTCGACGTAGGGGCGCTCGCGGTAGGCGATCCCGAGTTCGTAGGCGAGCGTGTAGGTGGCGCCGCGGGCGTCGGCGGCGGTGACGGTGACCAAGACGGCGCCGGAGCCGGGGGCGCCAACCCAGTCGACCGCCTCAATGCCCTGCAGCGTCAGGGCGAGCGTCGGCAGGGTGACCGCCGCTTCGGGGGTCAAATCGGCCCTCAGGTTCGCCGCCGAGCGAGCCAGGTAGTTGCGGATCACGCGCTTCACGACTTCGAGCAGCGCCGGATCGGAGACCTGCTCGCCCGCCACCGGCGCCGAGCCGGTGTCGATCGAGGGTGCCCCGACGAAGCCGGGGTAGCCGGCCAGGGAGAGCGGCTGCCCCGGGGGGTGGCGCACCGTCACCGCCAGGTAGACGGGCGCCGCTTGGGTGGAGAGCTGCGCGGCGACGGTGATCACGTGGCCTCCGATCAGCGCCGGCTGATCGGAGGCGACCTCCGCCCAGAGCACGCGCTGGGCACCCGAGGCGGGGGTGAAGCCGGCACCGGCTTCCAGCCCCGCCGGCAGGAATGGGGCCAGCGCCCTGGTGCGAGCTTCGGGCCGGGCGGCGTCGTAGGTCAGGTAGGCACGGACGAACTGCAAGGCGAAGTCCTGGCTGGGCGCGTCGGTGCCGCCCCGCGGCCGGGCGATCGCAGCACCGGGCGGTGAGAGCAGCGAGCGCAGGCCGAGCGCGATCAGGACGGCGAGCGCGGCGAGCGCCAGGTAGCGCGGGATGAGCGCTCGCAGCCGGGCGACGCGCAGGCTCTGCTCGCCACCGCCGCCCAGCAGGGCGCCCAAGGCGATCCTCTTGTTG
Source organism: uncultured Solirubrobacterales bacterium (assembly GCA_963743285.1). GTDB lineage: Bacteria > Actinomycetota > Thermoleophilia > Solirubrobacterales > 70-9 > CAVUPF01. Next base: position 73,657 of record CAVUPF010000012.1, on the reverse strand, counting down.
GCCCGGGCGCTCATCCTCAGCGTTCGAAGCCGAAGCTCTCCCGGCCACCCCGCCCGCCGCCACCCGAGGGTGGCAGCGGGCTCTGGGGCGGGGGCGCGGGAGCCGGGCCCGCCGCGCTCCTCACGGGCGGGGCCGGGACCTGCACAGCTGAGCCGACAGGCGCCTTGTCTGGAGTGGGTTTGCGCCTTGACTCGCTGTGATGGGTGTCCCGAGGTGGCCGCCTCAGCGCGCGGTGTCGGCAACTCGGCTCCGGCTCCCGGACGGTGGGAGGAGTGGGCGGCGCCCGATGGGCGGGCGGCGCCGAAGCCCTCGCCGCTGAGCTGGCGCTCAGCGGCGAGGGCGATGACGTCTGGCTTGGCTGGGGGTGGGCCGCGCTGGAGAGCTCCAGCGCAGCTAGCGTCGCGGCGGCAGCGGCCCCGAGACCGAGGGCCGCCAGCCGGCGGGGGCCCGGCATTTGAGCCAGCGGACGAGCGGCTTGCGACGGTGAGGTCTCACCGTCGGGCTCCCAATCGTCGCGCGCTCCACCGGGATCTGAATCCGCCGACACGATCGGCGCGGCGAGGAGCACCTCCTCACCGAGCACGAAGACGTCGTTTTGCTTTCGTCCCATCGTCGTTTCCCTTCGGCGACAAGACGCAGGGGCGGGCCGATTCGATACACCCCGGCCCGCGAAGGTGTCAAGGCGGGCCGGAGCGAGAGCGGACCCGCAATTCGATCTGCGGGTCGAGGTGCTCAGCCCGCCGTCGGCGAGAAGCGCCGCGGCTCAGCCGTGAAAGCCGAAAGACTCAGTGCCGCCCTTGCCGACGGCACCGGAGCTTGAGCCGCTGCCAGACGAAGAAGAAGACGAGCCCGATGTCGATGCTTCTGGGGCCGGCGCCGATTCGGAGGGCGGCGCTGAGCTGTGTTCGATCCCGAACTCGGCCTGGCCCTCCTGGGTCGGGGTCTGACTCGGCGCCGACGTGGAGCTGGGTTCGGAAGCCTGGGAGGAACCAGAGCTGGGTTCGGGCGTCGCCGCGGGCTTCGGTTCGGGGGCAAAAGGGGTGCTTGGCACCGCCGGCGCCTGCGAGATCGGTTCGGAGATCGCCTTCACCTTGGCCGGCGGCGAATGGTGAGCGGAGGGCGACGGGGCGCTGAGCCCGATCCCCGGTCCGACGAGGCCCGTCGCCAGGCAGGTCGCGGTGGTCGCAACTCCGGCGGTGCAGACCGCGGCGATCTTCTGGCCCGTCCCCGCCACCGCGCCGGCGCTGCCGGCGTCGCCAGGCTGCAGGGCGCCGGTCGCCTTGAAGGCGGCGAAGCGGAGCTTCGCCGCCGCGCCCTGGGCGGTGTGCGCCACGGCGCCGAACCAGCCCGCCAGATGATCGAACCCGGCAGCGGCGGCGCTCAGGTGAGTCGTCGCGGCACCGCCGAGCAGCGCGGCGCCGCCGAGCTCGTGCAGGTTCTCGTGGAGGGCGGTGAGGAAGGAGCGGCAGGAGCCGCAGTGCTCGAAGTGGGCGTGAAGGACCTGCTCCTCCGCCTCGCTGGCCAAGCCGCTCGCCTGCTTCTCGAACAGCGAGCGGCGCGCCAGCCGGCGCATCTCGGGACAGAACTCCTGTCCCTCGATCGCTTCGAGGCGCATCCTCACCTGCCGGGTCGCGCGCAGCAGGAGCTGCTTAGCCGCCGGCACGCTGACCCCGAGGCGCCGGGCGACCTCGGACACGCTGAGGCCGAGCCCGAAGTGCAGCAAGATCGCCTCGCGGTAGTTACCCCGCATCCGCCACAGCGCCTCCTGCAGGCGCACTGCGTCCTCGCGGTGTTCGGCGCGCTCGGCCGGGTTCGCGCTTTCGGCGCTCGCCTCGACGAGCGCCTCCAAGCCGACCGTCGGGCGCGATGCGCGGCGGCGCAGCTGGTCGATCGCGGCGTTGCGGACGCTGGTGAAGAAAGCAGCTTGAAGGTTCCGCGGTGGCTCGCCCTCGGCCACCTTGCGGTGGAGGCGGATCAAGACCTCCGCCACCGCGTCCTTGGCGTCGGCGTGGCTCAGCGAGCCGCCGAAGCGCTTGAGGACATAGGCCTCGCCGAGCGGGCGCAGCCGCTCGCACTCGCGTTCGAAGCTGAGCGCCTGCCGCCTGGCAGGCAGCTCGCGCAGGATCGCTGAGGCCGCCTCCATCAGCGACCGCGCCGGCGCCCCGCAGCGCTACGGCGACTCCCTTTGCGCCGGCGAACCGGATTCATCACTGCCAAGACGCACTCAGGGCCCAAATCGATACCCCCTCCACTACATCTATACGCAGCGAGGACGACCCCGCCACTCTAAAGCCCCCGAGCACGGCCCGGCGCGCAGCGCGCCGGGCCGTGCTCGGGACGGGCTCAGCCCTGATCGGCCTCGCCGCCCTCGCCGCCCCCGCGGCGCTGGCCACCGCCGAGGAAGTCAATCCGATCGGCGGCGATCGAGTGCTCGGAGCGCTTGGCGCCCCCGTCGGACTCCCACTCGCGGAAGCGCAGCTTCCCGGCCACCGCCACCTGGCGGCCTTTGCTCAGGTACTGCTCGCAGGTCTCGGCCTGGCGGCCGAAGGCCGAGACGTTGATGTAGAGGGGGGAGTCCTTGGAGCCGTTGCTCTCGGCGACGCGCATCGCGCACACCTTCGACTGCCCGCCGTTTCGCATCTCGGGGTCCTTGGTAAGAGTCCCGATCAGTGTCACCGTGTTCATCTGCATCCTCTCTTTCGGGGGCCTTGGCCCCGATTTGGGTGTTCAACCTCTTCGCCTCAGCGCCGGCAGCCGCTCCCAGGCGGGCACCACCCGCACCCGCGAGCTGCGTTGCCGATCGCCCTGGTCAAGCCGGGCCACGTAGGCTTCCCCGGCCCGCAGTCGCTGCAGCTCGGACGGGTTGACCTCGAAGCGATAGCCGCGAGTACGGGTGCCATCCGCGGTGGGGCGCCCGAAGCGGTCGGTGCGGATCGTCGACTGCCAGGTCGGCACCGTGCCGATCAGCTCGGCGCCCCACTCGGCGTCGGCCTGCTCGCCGACCCGGTGGCAGATCAGCGCCGAGATCGTCGCGCCGATCCGCTCGCGGACCGCGGGGCCAGCCTCGCGCAGGTCGGCGAGCGTCTGGGTGCCGACCGCGACGCTGAAGCCGGCGGCGCGACCGCGGGCGAAGAGACGCTCCAGGGCTGGCGCCTCCAGCGCCCCGAACTCGTCGATCGCGACGAAGGTGCCAACGCCGCGGTCCATCAGGGCGCTGGCGGCGGCGCCGAGGTCGAGCAGGACCATCTGGGCAATCGCCCGGCCGACGTTGCCGGTGCGGTCGGTGTCGAAACGAAAGTAGACGACCTCGCGCCGCGCGATCACCTCGCGCAGATCGAAGCTCGGGGCGCTGTTGGAGGGGTCAAGCCAGGCGCGCGCGAAATCGGAGGAGGCGAGGTTCTGAAGGCGCGCCCGGAGGCCCGCGACGGCGCGCAGCTGATCGCCCTGGAAGGCCGCGATCGTCTGCTTGACCTCGGCGAGCAGCTCGGCATCGCCGCCGCGGGAGACGAGGTTGACGAGCTCGTCGGGAACGCAGTGATGGGCGACGCTGGCGAGGGTGACGGGCTCGGCGCCGGCGTCAAGGACACGGAGCACGAGGCGCAGAAAGGGCGAGGCGGCCTGGCGATAGAAGCCGGCGTCGGCAGAGCCCCAGCTCTCCACCGCCATCAGCCGCTCGGAGCGCTCATCGACGGAGCCGTGGGCGAGCGGGTCATAGCCGCTGGGACCATCGGGGGAGATGAGGTGGAAGGCGACGCCGCGCGCCGCGGCGGCGGCTTCGGCCGCCTCGCGCAGGGCGCGGTCGTTCTTCGCCTCCATCAGCACGGCGCCGAAGCTCGAGCGGGTGACGTACTCGACCAGCATGGCTGCGAGCGTGCTCGTCTTGCCGGCGCCGGTGGCTCCGGCGACCAGCGCGTGGCAGCCCGAGCGAGGGGTGCCGCGGCCGATCATCGCCAGCTCGCCGCGGTTGGTGCGGCCGATCGGCACGCCCTCGGCCAGGGCCCGCTCGACCCGCGTGCCGCGCTCTGCGTGGTGGCGGCGCAGCGGGTCGAGCAGGCCGCGACGCTCGGAGGCGGCGGCCTCGCGATCGCCGCCGGCGCGGCGGTCCTCAAGCTGGGCCTGGATGCCCCAGCCGAGATTGCCGGCCGTAGCGCCGATGCAGACCGCGAGCGGTCTCACCACCTCACCCAGCCCCAGCGCCCCGGCGGCGAGAAGGTCTGCGATCAGCGCCAGCGGCGCGAGCGGCAGGAGGCCCCAGGTCCAGCTGAGGCGCCGGTGGCGCAGCCACAGCGCGGAGACGATCCCGAGCGCCGCGCCCAGCGCCACAAGGACGACCAGCACCGTGAGGAGCGCAGCGGCGGCGTTCAGCTTGTGCAACACGGGGGCCTGCGCAGCAGCGACGATTGAGAGGCGTGGTCCTTTCATCACCGGCAAGACGCGCGGGAGGGGCAAAAGGTCCCACCCCGTCGGAAGATTTTTCGATGCGGCCGGCGTGTCGCGGCAATCGGCCCGCAGACCTGCGAGCGCTCAGCGCCAGCGCGCCGAGGACCCGTAGCCGACGATCTCGGACTCCCGAACCGAGGCGGCGTCGCCGCGGCTCGCCATGTCGCGGCTGACCTGCTCGCGCTCGATGCGGCGCTCGACGTAGCTGCCGCGCCGGCGGGCCTTCAAGCGCTCGATCTCCGCCGAGGCCTCGGCGGCCGAATGCGGGTAGCTGAACGACTCGCCGCGCTGGGCGGCCAGGCTGCGCAGGTATCGCAGCTGCTTGTCGCTGGGCGGCTGCTGGGTTGCGTTGGTCATCTCGAACTCCTCTCGCCGGCCTGGCCGGCTTCGATTGCGAAGCGAGCGCGCCCCGCCCCGCAGCCCGGCGCACCGCAGGGGAAGGGGCGAAGCCCCTTGCGCCGGGCGAGGGGTGGGGCAAGATCGAGCGCAGCTGAGAAGCCCGGGCAGACGCCGAGGCTGGGCCCGATCGAGTAACCCGCCTGCCAGGCACCCAGCCCGGCGAACGCCATAGCGGGGAGCTGAATCGTCCCCTTTACAGCGCTGTGCCGACTGGGCTGTGAGCGATCCCGCCGCAGAGGACGTCGAGTCGGTAGACGTCGATGCAGCGAGGTGGTGAGCAGTCGCTCCAATCACGGCTGCCCGAAGCAGACGACATTGAAAAGCAGCTCATTGCAGAGCCTCACGACAGTGTCCTGGACGCTCGAAGCCCACCCGGAGGCGCGCTTCAGCGCAAGGTCCTCGTCTATCTCACCGTCCTCGGCTTCCGCGGCTATCGAGCGCACATCCTCCTCGGTGAAGACGATCTGGATGAGCGGCTCGGGGCCTGGCTCCGCGAGCTGCGCCGAGTGCTCTTCTCCGGCGCAGAGCCTCAGCTCTCGCAAGGTGCCCTGAGAGAGCCCGGCTTCGATCTGCTCCGGCGTCGCGGCGACCGGCACCTCATAGACCGCGCAACCGCTGAGTGCGCTGTAGGTCTCGCCGTCGTTGAGGACGACGATCTGAGTCGTCTCGGGCTGCGGAGAACGGCGCGGTGAATCGGGAGATGGGCTCATCGGGAGTCCTTTCGCTTGGGGATTCGATTCCACTTCGTTGCTGAAAGTCGATAAATGGCGGCACGGCGACGGCGGCGAGAGACGGCGCGCGGGAGGGCGTCGCTACAGCCCCTGAACCGTGATCGCTTCAGCGGTGCGGGTGCGCTCGACGGCCTGCTCGACGAAGCGACGGGTACGCGGCGCGCAGCGGTAGATGACCCGACTGAGGCGACGTTCGGCGACCGCCATGCGCCAGGCACGCAAGAACTGGTCCAGACGCGCCGCGCCCTTGGTGCTGAGCTCGACCTCGATCGCCTCGGCGGGCTCACCGTCGGCTCCGAGGCGGAGAAGGTCGGCGCGGTGAAAGTGCCCGCCGGCGAGCGCTGCGCAGTAGATGCGCTTGCCCTCGGCATCCTCGCGGGCGATGATCTCGCGCTCGGAGAGCACCTGCTCGCCGCCGCGCTCCAGCAAGGCGGCGAGCCTGGCGACGAGCACTTCGTGGGGGATTTTGGCCAGCGAAACCCGGGCGGTGCTTAGTTCGGCGCGCCCCGCAGCCCGCAGACCGGGCCTGGTGCAGAGCACGAGGCGGTCGCTGAGCCCGTAGCCCAACTGCACCTCGATCAAGCCGGCCTCGCGCAGGCGGCGCTCACGGGTGATCGTCACGGTGCGGGCGGTCCCCGCCCAGAGGGCGACGGCGCTGCGCGGCACCACCCCGAGACGGGCAATGAACTCAAGCACCTCGATGTCGCGAGGGCTGATCCGATCTGTTCTCTTTCCTCCTGGCATCTTATGCTCCTTAGACGCGGCGGCGCGGCGATTGGGGACACCCCGTGAAAAGAGGCCCGGCGCGAACTGTGGCGCCGGGCCTCTCGGGGCCTGCGGTACTGCGCTCAGGCAGCCGGCTTCACCTCGGCGGCGATCACCGAGTGCTTGGAGCGGCGCTGCGGTTTGGCCTTGGGCGTCGACTTCGACTCCCACTCGGAGTAACGCAGGGCGCCGCGGACCTCGACCTGGGAGCCCTTGCTGAGACTCTCGGCGCACTCGATCGCGCGGTCTTTGAACGCGACCACGTCGATGAAGAGCGGCGCCGTGTTGCCCGGGCCGTTGACCGCGAGGCGCATGTCGCAGACGGCGGTGCCGGAGCGATCGCTCAGCTCGGGGTCCTTGGTGAGTCGGCCCTGCAGCTCTACCTTGTTCATCTGGATCTCCTTCCGTGCCCGGTGGGGCTGGTGTTTGCTTGCGTAGCGACAAAGCCCCGAAAAAGGTGAGCCGCGCACCGAGCGCAGCGAGGGGAAGGGAGCGCAGCGACCTTGCGCGGGGAGCCGGCGGGGCAAAATGGAGTGAAGCTGTAAACGCCCGCCCGCCGGCCTCGGAAGGCACCCAGATGGACGGGGCAGATGCCAGCGGGCAACGACCCGAGCCTGCGATCCGATCAGCAACCGCGCCCACGGTCATCGCGAGGCCTCGCCATCCTCGGCCCCCGCCAACTGCACGTCACGGGCCAGCACCGAGTGCACATACAGCCGCCGCGATCCCGGCCAGCGCTGGGAGCGCAGATGGCCGCTGACGGCGATCCGATCGCCCTCGCTCAGCTGCTCGGCGAGGCGCTCGGCGAGGCCCCTGAAAGCAATCACCTTGACGTAGAGAGTCTGCTTGTCGAGGCGACCGTTTACGGCGAGCCAGAACTCGCAGACGTCGCGGCCGGGCAAGCCCAGCAACTGAGGCTCGCTGTCGAGCCGACCGAAGAGACTGACGTTGTTCATCGCGCATCCTCCTTTCCGGGGCCCGGCGGGCCCGCTCTTCGCTTCCGCGCCCGCCCCCTCCCAGGGGGCAAAATCGGGCGAAGGAGCGAAGCAGCGGGCCGCGCCGCCTCGCTCCAACCGCCTCCTAAAGCGCTTCCAACATCACCGCGTAGAGGTCCTCGTCGCCATCGCCGAGCAGGGCGCCGATCGCCTCGCGGCTCATCGGGCAGGCATCGAGGCGAGCCGCCTGCTCGAGGTAGTCCTTGACGAACGCCGCCAGGCCCGCCGCCTCGCGGTAGCCGTGGTCGACGTGGTAGCAACGCCCCTCGGCGCCGCCCGGCACGTCGACGATCTCGGCGCCGCCGGCGGCGCGGCGGCCGATCACGATCCGCTCGCCGGCGGAGACGCGGTAGCGGGCGACTTCGGTGCCCTCGTACTTCAGGGCGTCTATGTCGAGCTGTACCTCGGTCATTTGAAACCTCCCGTGTCGGTGGATCGAACGGGCAGGTCCTCCGCGCCGGACATCCGAGGACGGAACCCCGAAGCCGCAGGCGAAGGGGCCGAAGGAGGCCCCCTCGTGGGGCCTTGCAGTCCTCGGTGCTGGCGCCAGGATGCGCCTGCCCCGATCCACCGGCTCACGGGCCAGGTGGGCAGTGCCGCCAGTACCCGCAACGACCAAACCGCGTAAGCGCCGCTCCCCCAGGTCAGGCCGTCAAAATCACCATCCGGATACGACCAGAGCTGCCCCGCCAACGCCGTGCCCCAGCCCGACCCCGAGCCGTGCAGACGCCGGCCACCACCAGATCCCGAGCACCCACCGCTCCGCACTGCTCAAAGCCCGACCCGATCCTGCACCCACCCCACCACGACCACTACCAACCAACATCTCAACCCATCTGTCTCAATCCACCTCTCCCCCACTCTGTACTGCACTTGCTACTCGACTCACAACAAAACAAATCCCACCTCGCACCCACTTCGCTTGCCTTCCTCACACAGAAAGTGACGCTGACCCCTTTCACTCACAATCGTGAGGGGGAGGGGTCAGCGTCACTTTCTCGGCCTCAGGGGGCTCTGGCAAGCGAAGTGGGTGCGCACCCTGGCGGCCTCTGCCATGGCCGCAGCCCGGTTCGCAGCCTCGATGCCCCGCGGGAGGGCCCGCGCGGCAGTTGGACGGCAGGCGGGTAGCTTCAGCGCTCCTCGCGCTCGAGCGCCCGAAGCGCGGCGCGGCCCTCGGCCAGAGCCCGGTTGACCTTGGTGTAGCTCCAGTTCTGGAGGGCCATGATCTCGTGGTAGGTGTAGCCGAGAGCGCGAAGCAGCAGGGCGGTGCGCTCGGCAGGCTTGAGGGCCGCGAGTGCGCCCCGGTGTTCTCGGTGCAGCTCGCGACGAAGCGCGCGTTGCTCGGGGTCTGAGGTATCGGCGGCAAGCGTCTCGGTGACGTCGTAGAAGCCGCCGCCCTCTTTGACGCCAGCGAAGCCGCACTCGCGGTGGCGCGATCCGCGGCGGCGGATCGCCCAGGCCTCGCGCTTGACGCTGGTGTAGAGCCAGGCGAGCGGGTCGCAGCCGCCCTCATAGCGCTCCAGGAAAAGTGCGCAGGCGGTCTGCAGCGCTTCCTCCGCGTCGGCGGCTCGCTGGGCGTGACGGCGGGCGTGGGAGAGGAGGCGGTCACCGTTGGCGGCGAGCAGGTGCTCGAGGACTGTGGAGCGGGGCTCGGTGAGGCTCTGCGTCGGTGTCGGCCGGTTCGCCATGCGGCCGCCCCGCACGCGCAGCGTGCGATCCTGCGGCCGTCGGCGGGCCGGCCGCGGCGGGCAAGATCTGCCCCGCTCCTCCGCCCCCTGCGCATGCCCTCCCTGGCGGGTAAGAGGGCATGCTCGGGGGTAGCATCGTGAACCATGAATCGTCGAATCACGCTCAGCGCCGACGTCGAGGCGCTCGCGACGCTCGAAGGCGAGGCGCGTAGGCGAGGGGCCAGTCTCAGCGCCGTGCTCGCAGAGGCGGTCGAGGAGAAGGCCGTCGCGATCAGGGCGGGGCATCGCCCCCGGGTCGGGCTGGGGCGTTCCAGCGACGGCCGCAGCGGGGCGGAGACGGCAACCGAGCCGGTCGCCCGCCGCCCGGCGTAGGAGACGTCGGTGGTGCGCGAGAGCCGGGACGAACTCGAGCGCCGCAGTGCGCAGTGAAGCTGCGCGTCGTCGATCCGGCACCGCACGCTTAGCGCAAGCCGTTCGCAACTCGAAGTGACCGCGGGACGGGTCATGCGGGGGCTCCCGTCGGTGGGGCAGGGGATGTGGGGTGAGCGGGAGTTGGTTTGGCAGCAGGGGTCGGCGCTACCGTGGGGTTGATGACGACTCGTGAAAAATTCGATCGGCTGGTGGACCAGTTCTCCGAGCCTTCGCTGAAGGCCGAGTACGCGCGACTGCTACGCGAGCGCGAGATCGACAGGCAGGTCGTCGAGTCGTATGAGCGCACGCCGCAGTTCGAGCCCGATGGCTGGGCCGACCTCGAGGAGGTCCACAAGTCCTCGCGGCGCGCCGTGCTGGGGCGCCTAGACGAAGAAGAACGGGCGGCCGGGCACGGACCCTGGTAGGACCGAAAGCAGCGGTGCGACCCAGACGCGGTTCGGCGCAGGTCATAACGGGCGCTCCGGTGGTAAGGGCGAGGGGCGGGGCTCGGCGCTAAAGTCGGGTCGGTGGCGACCCGCGAGCAGCTGCACCGTGAGGTGGACGCACTGCCCGATCCGCAAGTCCCAAAAGCGCGGATCGTGGTGGTTGAGGAGGCAGAGGCGGAGTCCAAGATGGTGCCGCTGCCCGAGGGCTGGGGGGAGACGCTGACCGGAGAGCCGATGCCCGATGTCGCGGCAGCGGTGCGGCGCTCGAGCGAAGAGCACTGAAGCAGGAGGATCATCGCGGCGCGCTGCAGGACCGCCTCCCCTTGGTTGGGGAAGGAAGGTTCACAGCGTGGATTACGGTTGGTTTCTGGGCATGGAAGCTCAACACCCTGGGTCGGCCCCGTAAGCGTGTCCGCACCGGCTCATAGGACCAGCGCCGGGTGCGGGGCTTCGACGCAATCGCCCTCGAAGACGGCGACGACGATCCAGCCGGCCGCTTCCTCGGCGTTGCCGTCATCGTTGACGACCTCTTCAGGCTCATCGGCGTAGACGACAGCGGCAAGCGCCACAGCGGCGGCGTGCTGTCCGTTGCGGGCCTTGACCTTCTGAACATCGGCTCCGAGTTCGTATGTGTGGATGAGCGCCACCGTGTAGATGCCTGGCTTCTCAAAGACCACATGGCCAGGAATGACTTCGACCTTGCTGTCTTCGACGCGGAGCTGCCAACGGTCGTCTGGGTCCTCGCCGCAAGCGTCTATCAAGCCGTTGGCGAGCTGCTTATCGGCGAGGAGGTGCTCGCAGACATAAACCATCCAGTCCTCGGCGTCATAGGGCTTTTCCTGCTCATCCCACTGGATGAAGCAGCCGCCGTCACTTCCGACCCAAGGGCAATAACCGCCCGGCGAATCCTCGGGGGTGTCGTCGCCATTGGACCATTTCTCCAGGGTGGCGACCTGCTCAGCGGTCAACGGCGGCTTGATCTCCAGCGCACCGCCAAAATCGGTGTGATAGCCCATCTGTGAATCCCTTTCGGTTGGGAACTCTTGCGCGAGCCCTGCGACTCGACCAGGCGCCGTGGTGAGCGGCGCCTGGTCGGAGCGCTCAGGCGAAGTAGTGCTGGCACGCCTCGCAGTAGTGCTCCTCCTCGACCTCTGTCACATCGTTGGAGCCGCACTCCGGGCAGATGACCTCGGGCGGGGCCTCCGTCAACACCTGGAAGCTCGAAAGGCTCTCCACCGGCACGATTCGTCGCCCGGCCTTGCGGTTTGGCGTGGCGGCGCTGATTTCAGCCTCTCTCGTCGCGCCGTCGATGCTGAATACGTCGACGATCTCGAAAACGCGCGATGAGCTGCCGCGGCCGTGAAACCTGGCCGTGAACAGTGGCCGCTCGCCCTCAGCCTTGAGCAAGGTCATCAGAGGGCCTCGAGTTCGGTGCTCATGTCCTCGATGTAGGACGCAGCCAACCCGGCCCAATCGACCCAGGCGAGGGCGGTCGAGAGCACCTCGCGGGCGAGGCCAGATCCGGCGTCGCCTTCCCATTCCAGGCCGATCAGCTCTTCGCAGAGCCCCTTGAGCCGCTCGCCGAGCTGGTGAGGGGAACGGCTGACCTTGCCCGACTGCCCGCAGCGCTCGCAGGCGATGCGGGCGTTCGGGCCCTCACCACGATTTGTGCGGGTCCCCACGCCCCCGCACATTGGGCACCGGTCGCGCGCCGCCAAATGCTCGCGGATAATCTCGCGGCGCGTGTTGTAGAGCGTCTCGTCGTTGTCGAGGACAAGCCGGACGTGGTAGGTCAGCGAGTCCTCGGCGTCGAGCTGCTCGGAACCGCGGATCGCACGCTCGGTGATCGCCGCCGTCTTCTCCTCGACAAGGACCTGTAGCGCGCGGCTCAAGTCGGGCTCGGTGTCGTCGGGCTGCACGGTTGACTTGCTCATCGCGTCCTCCTTCTCGGTGGCCCCTCCGGCGGGAGCCGTTGTCCCCGAAGCGCACGCGCAGCGTGCGAGAATCGGGGTCGCGGCTCCCGCGGGGCGCAGTTGGTCGGTATGCAGGTGTGAGACGGAGGCGGGGTCAGTTCGCCCCTGCGGCGAGGGCCGACGCCGGCTCAGTGTCGTCGGAGCCCTGGAGCAGCTCGCGGCCGCTCTCGCGCAGCTCCTTGGCCACCACCTCGCGGTGGTCGCAGTCGCTCTTGCTGCGCTACTCCGGCCGCGAGAGGATCTCGTGGCCGCCAATCCGCAGCCAGATCACGTGCGTCTTGCCCGGCTTGACCTCGGCGCCGTAGCGAAAGGTGGCGCGACCATCGCCCGAGTAGGAGAGCTCCCAGATGTCCTTGCTGCCCTGGACGCGCTTGATGCGCAGCGAGCGGGGCGGGTCGCTGCGATCGTCCTTGAGGGCATCGATGAGCTTCGCGACGGCCTCACGGAAGGCACGGCGCTGCTCGCGGGACAGGCGCGCGTACTCGCGGGCGAAGCCCGCGGGCAGCTCGTATGTGGGGCTCATCGCTGGGGCTGCTGTGAAGCCGCCGCGTCGAGCCGGTCGAGGGCGTCGAGGAACTCCTCGCCGCTTAGTGGCCGCTCGGCGGTCTCGGCGATGACCTCATCGACGGACTCCGGGGCGAGCACGAGCGAACCGTCGTCGCGGCGCTCGGTGACCTTGTAGCGGCCGAGTCGCGAGTGAGCGGCGTCGGCGCTGGTGATGTCAACCACGAGCATCTTCATCTCCTCTCAGTTTCTCAGGCGAGCCGGAAGGTGGCAAGGAGGGAACGTCCAGCTGAGGTTGCTTCGCCCCCAGCGTGAGCCGAGGTTTGTCAGAGCTCTTCGGCGTTATCGAGCAGCTCGCGGCCGCTCTCGCGCAGCTCATTCGCCACGACCTCCCGCAGGTCGCTGTCGCTCCTGAGCCCGGGGCGGTTCATGTGGGAGGCGATGCGGTCGAGGCGGGCGCTGTCGGCGTGGTAGGTGCCCGCAAGCGCGTTGGCCTGATCGACTATCTCGGAAAGGACGCGGACCGTGAAGTCGACCGGGCCCTCGTCGTCGCGCTGTGCCAGCTTCAGCGAGTAGCCGAGCAAGGTCGGGCCATTGCTCGGACTGACGGCGAGAATCGGTTCGGGATCGGAAAGCGAGAGCGGGTAGACCGAGAGGCACGCACTGGCGCGGGCACGCCGGATAGCGCCGGCGAAGAGCGCGTCGTCGACGAAGCTGTTCAGCTCGTCGGCGTCGCTGTATGGGCTCACCACTGAGATCACGCCTTCGGGGTCAGCGAGAGCAGCCGTGGCCCTGCAGCGATCGAGCACGAACAGCTCCTGAGGAGGGGCCGCGCGGCGCTCCGGCATGGACCCGGTCGCCGGGGAAAACGCCCCCTCGGGCGCGAACGAAGCGCCGCGGTTCTCGCATTGCAAGTCCATCTGTCCTCCTCCTTCTCGGTGGCCCCGCCCGCTGCGGGAGCCGCTGCCCCGACCTGCACGCGGAGCGTGCGAACATCGGGATGGCGGCGACTTGCAGCGGAGTTCGCGGTTGGACACCGGGGTGAGAGTCGGGTGATGGGGATTCGCCCCCTGCGCTCTGACTCCGCAAGCGATCTCGGAGCGGATCCGCCGGCTGTCCGCCCCACCAGCAAGTGGGCGTGAGGCCGGTCCGCTCACGCGGCCATGAGGGCAAGAGTTCGCGCTCGTCTCCGGGCGCCACCGGCTCGGGCGAGACGATCAGCGCCAAGGCGTCAAGGACCTTCTCGCGAGCCTCATCGCGTGTGGGGCCATGGCTGAGGCGACCGGGGCAACCTACCTTGACAAGTTGGAGTTCCAGTTTAACGGCACGACACCCCGTTTCTGTTCCGCGACACCCCATTGCAGACGGTTGAAGCCGAACCTCAGGCCTATGAGGAATTGGTTCACGGCTAGACCTGTCGTAGCTCCATGCGTGAATCTGGGGCCGTCGAATCTGGGTTAGTCAAGGAGTAGCGGAATCGCTTAGCGCGATGGCCCTTTGCGAAGAGGGAGAGCCGTAGGTCATAGGTTCCGGGTGGAATCCTCGTATTTATGTGGCGGAAAATCGGCTCGGCCAACCAACAATTCGGAGTGTCAATCGGCCGCGGGCCGTTCCTCATCACCGCACAAAGCATGTGAACCTGCCCATTGGGCTCCATATCCACCTCCTGCGGCGGGAGATTCCCAATATCAATTCCGTTTAGCTTTGGTTCTGGAACCCCCTGCCACCATCCCCGAGCGTGCGCTATTCGCCCGTTGTCATCGTAGACCTCAAGAAGGGCTGTAACCCCTTTTGCTATTGGTCCACCGTCCCGCGTATTGCTTACCGGGATACGCCAGGTCATGGCTTGGCGAGGACGATTCTTCCCATCCACGATCTCCGACCATCCGAAGAGCCATGAATTATCGGGCTGCCCGACAATGAGTTTGGGGTGGTTGCGCGGCCGGAAACTCAATAAGGGCGCGCCAAGGGCCGCAACCAACATGCACAAAACACCAACAGCCACCACAACGAAGCCCCCAGCCTCCCAGGGTGCCGCTATGACTAAGTGAAGTTGGTGGGCTTGTGCGATCACCGACAACCCCCCAAGGAGAAGCGCAAGCCCCAGTGCGAAGACCCACTTGCGGTCCATCCCCGGAGTCTAGTTGCCCCCGGTGCGTCAAGTATGTAATCCCCAATCCAAAGCGCGGCAACCCTCACGCCAAGAGCGGGCAATGCTGGGAACCCTGGTTTCCCGCTGAAGGCGGAGGTAGCTGAATGCTGCAGGAAAGAACCGATCTCAATATTGCTCAATATTGCTCTGAGTGAGTGTCCTAGAACGAGACAGGGCAACGGGAGTGCCCTATTGGCGACCGACTCTTCTAGCTGCGAATCGCGCTCAAGGTGATGATCATCTCGGCAGACGATTGCCTTGCGGCTCGATTGCTGTTGTTTCCACCCAGAGTGCTGAATCGGCCTTTGACAGTCTTGGTATGGACTTGGAATTGGCGTCGAGCCAGAGTCGCAATCTCCGATCCGGAGAGACCGTTGCTGCATTCTGCGGCAGGAAACGTGATGATGACCTGACAGCCGACGTTAGCGAGGCTATTGAGTAGATCTTCGATCGCATCGCGCGAGTAAGTTCTCATCGAGAAGTCCGATTTGGGGCGAACCGCAAGAGGTGGGTAACGACCTGCGCCGCAAATCTCAGGCGGCATCTGCTCGCCAAACGAAGCAATCGCCTCCAACACGTGGTAGAAGCGGCTGTACTGAACCGCTGAATAGGGGGGGTCGACGATGACAAGATCGGTAGCGCGGAGACCCTCGGCGACCTCGTTTGCGTCGGCGACTTCGGCCGAGCCTTTCTTCTTGGCGAAGCGAGGCGAGATCGTCTCGAGCCAAGAGCGAGCGTAGGCGAGCGGGTCGCGGGCCCAGTTCTGACGGATATAGGGCAGGGCTGAAGAGGTCGGCTGGAAGGGCTGGGCCGTGTGTCCAGGGGCGGCGGCGCAATAGGCGGCGGCTGCGATTAGGGCGGCTCGGCAAGCGGAGCGGTTGGGCTCGCGTGCCGGGAGGCGAAGAAGGCCGCGATCGATGAGCAGGGCTTGGCGCGGCGAGAAGTAGTGGCCGCCGTAGGCCGACCAGATCGTTGCCCCCGGCTCGCGGCCGCAGTGTCGGCGCGCCTTCATCACCTTTGCCTTGCTCTGAGGCTGATCGAACTCGCCTGCGGAGTTCCACTGTTTGCATCGGTGAGCGCTGCGAATGGTCGGCGCCAGCCACTCGCGTTCGATCCTCTCAAGATTGAGCGGACGGGTGCGAGAGATCACGGCCTTGGCGAGAACCGCCGAGTAGCTCTGCAGATCGACGGCGAGGACCGGTTGAGCAATCTTCTGCGCCGCATACCAAGAAACGACTCCAGAGCCTGCAAAGAGGTCAACCACACGCTCGCTGTGCGCTGCTCCAGCGAGGATCGCGCTGCCGAAACCGTTTTGGAGCATGACCCGCTTAGAGCCCATGTACTTCATGCGGCGAGGCCCCAGAGCGCGATCCGCTCGCAACCGCCGAGTGCAGAGAGCTCCTCAGCACAGCGATCATTCATAGCAACGTAGTCGCCAGCGTCACCCCGCTCGGCCTTCAGATCGAGGAGGGAGATCGCGTCGTCAATGTCACCCCAGAGAAGTGCCGGGCTGCCGAGGGCATCGTCGTCCTCGGCTGCAAGTGCCCGCGTGGTCCCAATCTGGCGGCCCCACCATTCGTATTCGGAGTAGGAGAGTTCAGCAACCTCGAGCAGGCGTCGGGCTGAGCCACTTGCCACACGCAGCAGCAGGGAGGCGCGCGCAATCACCTGCAGGTGATCTTCCGGGCTGTCGATTTTCGAGCTCTTCTCGGCTTCCGTAAAAAGCGCCGGCTCCTGCGGGTAGGCCTCAGAAGCGAGGAATCTGGTCAACTGCGCCCTCGATTCTGAGGCTTGCGCCCCCTCCACCGCGGGAGCGAAGAAGCGCCGGAATTCCTGAGGATGATCGTCCGGGGACACCTCGTATCTAACCTCGAACATTTTGCGCACGGTTCGCCGCAGAAGGTAGCGGTCGACGAGGCCGAAGTTTGTGCCACCGTCAGGCTCGAAAAGCCGCCAAAAGTCCTGGCTGAACGCGGCGGCTCTGGCACTTGGAGGCACTGTCGCCCCATAGAAGGTCCGGGGTTGATAGCTGGACTCGTTGCGGGCAGCGCGGTCATGTCCGAGGCGCTGGACATCAAGACCCCAGCTACGCAGGTAATTGCGCCCAGTCGCTTCCCAAAGCGGCCCACCGCTCAGGGGATCGAGCCAGTCGCGCAGCGAAGCGTCGGAGGGCCGAATCACCTCTCCGAAGAGCTTGCTGCTCGCGGGTATATGGGTCCACTTGCTGAGCGCCTCCCAGGCGAATTCATGAGTTGGCAGCTGCTTAAAAAGCTCGACATCGTCGGATTCCTCAAGCAGGACATGGATACCCGAGAAGACGCCAACACCTTGCGCCGCCAGCAGGCTTATCGAGGCGCGGAGCTCAGCGTAATAGGCGAAGTGACGGCTAGCGTTGATGTCGCCGCGAAGCTGGGCGGCTATCGCCCGCCCGAGATAGGCCCAACCGTCCGAGCAGTGCAGAATCGCCGAGGCAGCAATGTACTCACCGAGATGCAAGGCCGGAATGCTCTTTGCCTTGTGAATGAGCGGGGTCAGACGTCGCCGCCCGTATTCCTTGCGGATCCGCTTGGGTGCCTGCAGCCGATAGGTGTTGTTGAGCCCGAGCCATCGCTCGTTACGAAGGCGTAGCCGCAGCCTGCGGGCAGCACGCTCAACCGCCAGCGGAGAGGCGACCGAGAAGACTTCAGCGATCGTTCGATCTGGGCTGCCAGGCTTTTCCCTGGCACGCAATTTGGCCATTCTCAGCGACCCGTGACTCTCTTGAGGGCCTCCGCCGCCAGGGGTGAAGCCATCTTGCCCTTGCTTTTCGTAACGTGCTCGAAGAGTTGTAGGCGCAGCTCTTTGTATCCCGAGCTGCCGCGAAACGCCGAGGCTCGCCTTCTCTCGGCATCGCTTAGGCCCGGCGTCGCCGAGGTGCGCCAGTCGAAGTCGGCAAGCGCATTGGCGATCTCAGTGAGAAGCGCGGCGACTGGCTGATTTTTTAGCTCAGCGAGCTGTTCGGTGACCGCTTGCTGATCGGCGTCTTCACTCGCATTGGGCGCCCGCCAGGCTGCGAGTGCGAGTTCATCGGCGGCGAGGTAAGCGAGATCGTTTGCGAGGTAGAGGACTCCGCGTACTCCCTGATCGGTATTGAGAAGGCTGTATCGGCTCTCGAACGGCGCCCGTTTGCCAAGTTCATCGATCTTCGTTTTAGGCTGGCTCTGCCCCTCGGCATCTCGTTTGGCCTTGCCGCGGAGATTGATCGCCCATTGGTCTTTGGATCCATTCACGGCGCTCTGGACCTGCTGCCAGACATAAATCAGGTAGGCGGCTTGCTGCTCCCGAGTCCAGTCGAGTACTTCCTCTTCCTTGCCGGCGGGAGCACCAAAGAGGCCGCCGATCCGGGTGCGCCCGCCGCCGGTGTAGGAACGAATAAAGGTCGCGAGAAGAGAGCGAACCCAGGCAGCCTGGCGCACGTCGCGATTCCCCGGCTCGCCCAGCATGTTGATCCGGTTTTGCCAAGGGCTCTTCTCGTGTGCCCACATCAGCTCGGTCAGCTCCTGAGCCCGGGTCTCCCGGTAGACAACCGGTCCGTGGAAGCGCTCAAGCCACTCCTGATCGCGTAGCAGCGGATAAAGGTCGAAGGCGAGGCTGGCGTTAATCCTCGTCGGCTTGATGTTGATCGTCCAGAACAGGTAGGCCTGCCAGCTGCGGTCGAGGCCGACAAAGGCGACAACCGGAAACTCGAAGTCGGGGTCTCCGCCGTCTTGATCAAAAGCCCAAAGCCGATGTTGGCCGTCGATCACCTCAATTGGGTGAAGCGAGGATGGCTTCCAGTCGCCGTCCCCATCGTCAGCTGGCAAATTGACACGCGCGATACCGCCATCGGCCTCATCGAAGGTAACGAGGTCGGCTTTATCGACCTTCGCACCGGCATATTCATCCTCGGACGTCCGTACATTGACGACAATCGCTGTCGGCAGCCAACCGGGTTGCTTGAGGTCGTCAAATTCACCGGACTCTCTCTGAGTCCGGCCGAGGGTCGACCATGGGTAGCCGTGCTGAATAAAGCGGGTGATCTCTTCAGAGCGAGCCTGGTCGTGGCGGCGCTGAATCCCGAGATCGACGCGGCGCCGGGTTCCTGATGCAGCAGAGCGTCGCTCGATTCCGCAAAGGACCCGAAGCGCACTGGCCTTGATCGAGAAGAGGTAGAAGTACTCCTCGGGCCTCGCGCGGTGAGGACGGTCGAAGTTGATCTTCTCCCACGATCGCTGCCACTGATGGACCGTTAGAGCCGGCAGCGATTCGCCAGAGGATTTTTTTCGTTTCGGAGGCATCGAGCTAACCGGATTCGTATTGGGTGCAGCCTAGCCTGCTTGCGCACGAGGGACTGGCAAGCCTCAACCATGAACATCCGATCGGACTCATTGGGCCTAGCCCTGGCCTAGACTGCTTTTCGAGCCGTCTATTGCCACCACTTCAAGAAGCTCTTCTGGAGACTGAATCCGGAGTCGAGACCAAGCACTTTGAAGAGTCGGTCGAGCTGGGTACTGGTGAGTCCCCCTGGCTGACCATTCTCAATGGCTGTTATGTGACTCTGGTTAGCACCTCCGCCAACTTTTTCAGCGAGCTGCGTCTGATTGAGCCGGTTGCGATTCCGCTCCACCGCGACAACGAAACCGATCTGGAACGCGACACTCTCGATCGATTCACGGGTCCGCCTGCTAGTGCTGCGCTTTTGGGGAAGTCGCGATCCTGAAGGTGCTCCTGGGGCCATATGCCAAACCTATACCGCAGCCGATTAATAGTCAAATGATTCGGAGTGTCCGAGATGCTGTTATGCGACAGCGATCCGACGCGGCAGCTTTGGTTATGGCAGAGATTGAGCAGCAAGGGCAAGGGCGGTACGCATTTCCTTAGCCGTCTTGAACCGTTCCTTGCGGCGGGGCATACAGCTTTTCAGCAGAAACTCAGCAAACTCGTCAGGAAGATCGGGCCTCCGCTCACGAGGGTCTATGGGTTTGCGGTCGGCTCGCGGTTCGTCGTTTGGGTAAGGGTGCAAACTGCAGATCAACTCGTAGAGAATGACTCCGGTCGCGAAAAGGTCGGTTGAAACATCCCAGACATCGCTCGTAGCATCAGGTGGCAGGTAGCGGGGTGTTCCAGAGCGTGTAGCGACAAGCTCGCCAGGTGGCGAAGCAATGTTGAAGTCGATCAGCTTGATCGACTGGTCGGGAAGAAGAACGATGTTGGCGGGCTTGATATCGCGGTGGACAAGCGCACGTTCCTGCAGCATTCGCTCGCGGTCGAACTCATCCCTGGAGATCTCCTCCTTTGCATGGATCTCGTCAATCGCCGTCTGGTCGGGATGGATCACCGTCAGTGCATCGAGCAGGCTATCGACGATCTCAAGAGCGGCGCGATCTGTGATCGACGCCGTGACGAGATAACGATCAAGCGCCGTACCTTCGATGTACTCCATGAGCAAATAAGAGCGCCCGGTGGAAATCTCGTGGTGATAGGAGATCACCTTGACGATACGGGGGTCGTCGAAACGCCGCAGAGCCCGAACCTCGCGCTCGGCCGCCTCCGATCGCTCGGGAGAGAACACCTTCATTGCCCACTCCCTTTGCTCTATGCGGTCATAGACCCTATAGACTGGGGCGAACCCACCTTCGCCCAGCTTAGCCTTGAGTTCAAATCGCTGCGAGTCCGGCAGCAGAGACGCCTCGTCAGACTCCGTGGTAAGCGGAGGTTCAAAGCGATCCCCTTGGCTCAACTTCTCGGTGAAGCGAAGGTACCTACGAACGCCGCTGATATAAGTATACGTGCGCGAATCATATACCTGCTGAATGTGTGCCCTATTGAGGCCGGTAATCAGTTCCTCATCGATCATGTAAAAGTTCTCTGGCCGAACGGCTCCAAGAATCAGAAAATGCCCGAAGCCGAAGCCCGCATAAAGCGAGCGTTGGTCGAGTCCTTCGGCTTCGTCTAAAGCCTCCGTGACCGTCTCCTCAAATTGGTCGAGTTGCCGTACGCCAAGACGTGGCTCGCCTACAACGATGACGGCGAACTTGATTGGTGGGAGTGGCGACTGGTCGGCATCGGTAGGCGAATCGTGATTCTTCGGAAAGTGGGCGACGAGGTTTGCGTGCCTTAGTTCCGTGACTTCGGCACTAGATGCACGTCCAGCCTCGACGGCTTCAACCTTCGACTGAGTAAGGTTCTTGACATCGTCCTTCTTCGGAGAACCATTCGGGAACAGCCAATGGCGAACGGCGTGATTGACGATGAATGGGTCGCAGGTCTTCAGATAGTGTTTAGAGAGCCGGTCAAGAAGCGCAAGGCGAAAGTTGTCGACCGGACAGCTAGCTGGGATCCAGACACGAAGCAGTAGATCGTGGACGCCAAACAGCTCGTAAAGGACAACTGACGTGACACCACACTCGGCGATCACTTCATCAACCGCCTTGACAACGTCATTGCTTATGAAGCTGGGGTAGAAGCCGAGGCGCCAGAAAAACAGCTGCTCTTGGCGGGCCTCGTGAACAGCGTAGTTCCAGACAATGTCTGGATAATCCGCCCCTGTTGAATCTGCTGTCACCGGCTATGCGAGCGGTTTGCCCAGAGGGGCCGCAAAAGGACTAGACGGTTAGTGGATCGATTGCTTTGCCAGACGAGCGGTCGGGAAGGTCGGGGATCTCCCATCGCGGAGTCGTTCGATCGACCTAAGCCTAAGGAGTACCCTCGCGGCGACCCATCGCAGGGCGCGTCTTCGAGGTTGGGAGGACCAGACAACCAAGTCGTCGGGAACATTGCCGGGAGGAACCGCCTCCTCTGTTGTAACGCGAACAAAGATCGCCCGTTCCCTTGCCTCCTTGCGAGGATCATGGAATTCCAGACCGCGGGGAACAACCGGGAGCAGCGCGATCGCAGACGATCGCAGTCCTGAAGCAAGCTCCTCGGCACGCTCCTCGCCCAGAGGCGAAACAGGATTCTCGGAGTAAACGCCGCGTAGCTCGTACGAACCGAGGCGCGCCTGACCAAAAACCGGTGAAGGAGGGTACGGCACCCGTCGACGTCGCATCATGGCGAATGGAGTGCCGACTAGAACTATCGCGATGGCGGCGCCAGCAGTGACCAAGAGTCTCGTAGATCTTGACCACTCCTCAGAGACAAAAAGCAAGCCGACCAACACCCCGAGGGGCACTACGGCGACTAGTGGTATCAGCCTACGCACCATAGATCTATCTTAGCCCGCGATAAGCAAGTTCGACGACCAAGGCGAAAAGCCCTACGAGGGCTCCGGAGTAGGCGATCCATTCGCCATAGCTGATCTTCGCCGTGGGGCGAATCGTCTTCCAAAAAGCAGCGACGACGAGGCCGACGACGGCACCGAGACTGGCCATCGCGCCAGTGGCCGAGCCGATCGGCTCGATGCCGTGAAATACGCCCGTCGATTCCTGTGTCGCCTCGCGGGCGATCAATGAGAGATTGGTGACTGGCATATAGCTGTTACTCCGAAGATGATCTGAGCGTCGCACGTTATCTCATCTCACTGTTACCTGCGACAGGCCGCAAGGAAAGCAACGAAGTCTCGACGGAATCGGTGCTGAGATGCTTGCGGTCGTGCCGCTCGGTGACGAGCTGCGGGAGCGTCCTGGCATGCCCGGCGTACATGCAGAGGCCCCGAGCGCCGGGATTGGGGCCCCGTTGGCGCCCGGGGGCCACTGCGCCTTCGCGGTCGGCGGTGGAGAAAGAGAGAGATTCTCCGAGGCCTGGACCGCTTCGGTTACTGATTTGGCGCCTCCTGAGTGTCGCAACTTGCAGTGGCCCAGGCTTCGACGCTTGCAGTGGCCTCACCTCTTGCCGGTTAACGGTGACGTTGATTGTGTTTGATGCGCCGGGAGACCGTCACCGCGGAGCCGAGCCGTAGGCGAGGCGCAAGGGGCCTACGAACGGGGCCTCGAATGCCTATTAGCGCAGTTGATCTCCACGTCGCGCGGCTCTACTTCACAGAGCGTCCCTTGGCGTTGATCGCGTACCAGCTGCCCCCGAACTGCTTGGTGCCGACGTAGGAGGTCTGCCCGGGTCCGGTGGTGGCAGCGTCGATGTAGAGCGGGTGGCCGGCATACGTGAGCTGTCGGAGGCCCTGGACATTGATCGTTGACAGCAAGAAGGCGCGGACGCCAGGGCCAGCGGTCGGCTTGCCGGTCTCTTCCTGCGGGATCCAGCTCGTCGTGCAGCCGGACTGCTTCACGCAGGTGTCCTTCTTCGGGCGGTCTTTCGAGAACTCGAACAACGTGCTGCCGGCGGTGTTGACCAGAATCTTGCCGAGCTTCGTCTTCCGCAGATAGACGGAGCGCAGGCCTACAGCGCTTGAGGATGCGACCCCGGCCTCGATCGTCAAGGCCGCCAGAGCTGCGAACAAGACGACGAACGTCAGGGCATAGATACGTTTCACAGGATGGCCTCCGAATCGTTGACAGCCTTGGGCGATCTTCCCAGAACGCGCCAGCAGGGACGCCGGGGGGCTTCAGACTAGGGAATCTTCGGTGCTCCCCGTTGAATCTCGATCGAGAACCTCTCGTGGAGCTTCATGAAATTGGAATAGGACGCCTTGACGGTGATCGTCCCAATGGTCTTCTCCCCCTTTGACACGATGCCTTTTCCTACCGACGAGCAGGATATTTTGCCAGCCTTGTCAGGACACGGCCATTCGACGTGGAACTCCAGGCCAGAGCCGAACTCATCCACCGAGGCACTCCCGCCGCAGATCAAGAAATCCACGGCCAAGGCGCTACAGTCGTCGGTGTCCAACTTCCCCGCGCTCTTTGACCCAGACTGCAAGTCGATTGTCGAATGAATTTTAAATTCTTCTTCGACCCGGTGTTTTTGAACTTTCGTGACGGTGCCTGTCAGGTCCAGCGCCTTACTCTTTGACTCCCGTGCGGGGGCACCAGCGGATGCCCACGAGGCACTCAGAGGTCCGACAAGCAGCGCGCAGAGGCCGACGGCGAGCAAAAGAGGAAGCGCGCGCCGAACTGGCCGAGGCCGCCTCGTTGGAGCCATAGAGCCGGAATCTGTCTGATCCATCGCAACCTCCTCGGATATCTCGCGTGCTTGGTGGGTCGCAGTATCGCCGAATCGGTGGACGCGAGCGGCAACATGGACGGTTTGCCGTGCTACTTGTTGGACTGTTGCTGAGCAGAGATGCTGCCGCTCGTTGAGGAGTCGAGTGCTTACCTGTACTCGGATTGATGACTATGGTCGCTGCCCCAGGTGCCCGGCGTATATGCAGAAGCGGGCGCCGGGGCTGGAACGGCCCCATTTGGCGCCCGGGGGCCACTGCGCCTTCGCGGTCGACCGCAGAGACAGAGAGTGCTTCTCCGAGGCCTGGACCGCTTCGGTTACTGATTTGGCGCCTCCCGACCAGGGAAAGGCGGGATGCCCCGCTTGTCGCCGTCTACCAGGGAAAGGGGACGGCGACAATCTGCTCGGGCAGGGCTCCAATCTGCCTGAGGGATGTTGTGAGCTGCTGGAGGGGCGGGAGCTAGCTCAACCCTCAGCGTGAGCGGTTGGTCCGTCGTGTCCGGACGCATGGATCACGCGGACACGGACGCCGCCGAAACGATCGATTGCCACTGGCCCGCGCAGCCCGGTCGGGCCGATGGCGCGAACCCGCAGCACGTGCCCCAGCCCGGGCACTACCCAGTAGAGCTTTGGCGAGTGACAGCGGTGGTAGGGAGCGCGGTCGAGCTTGCATTCGAACCCCCTGACCTTGCTATGCGAGTAGAAACGAAAGCGGGCGCGGACTCGACGCTGACGGGTCTTGGAAAGGAGGTAGGACTCTAAGTGGAGAATGGTGCGGGGTCGCAGGCGAGAGGTCGGTTCGGCGGGCGGTTCGGCGGGCGCTGAGAACGGTTCGGTGGAGGTGAAGATGCGACCGTCGTTGCCGACCAGAGCGCAGAGCGAGGTCGAGGCGCAGGAGGCTGCGAAGAGCCCGTTTCGCGGCGATTCCCCTTCAGTGAGAGGCCGGAAGGGAACGCAGGTTTTCGAGGTGCCAGGAGCCGGCGCCGCCACTCGGATCGCTCGAGTTGAGGACGTCGCCGTTGTCATCGACCGCCACACAGCGACTCGCAGTGGGGCAGGAGAGCCCGGTGATCCTCATCGAGGTGCCGGCGTTGGCCGCGCTCCAGCTGCTGGCTGCGCCGCCGCTCGGATCGGTCGAGGTGAGGACGTCGCCGGTCAGGTTGCCGGCGGCGCAGAGCAGGGTCGATGCGCAGGAGACTCCTCCCAGGCCGACGGGCCCGCCCGGAGTCCCCGCTTCCTGCCAGGTCGAGGCGCCGCCAGTCGGGTCGGTCGAGACGAAGATCCGCCCTTCCCCCGCCTGCGTATCAGTTACGCCTACCTTCCCGATTGCGACGCAGAGCGAAGGGGTGCCACAGGAGACGCCGCGCAGTTCGGGGGAGCCGGCGAGCTGACTCATCTGCCAGCTGCCCGAGATCGGGTCGGTTGAGGTGAAGACCTTGCCGCCCTTACCGCCGACGGCCGCACAGAAGGACGCCGAGGGGCAGGAGACGTCGAAGAGGCCGCGGCCTTCGTTGATGACCGTCGGCGACCACGCCGCGGCAGCGCCGGTCGGGTCGGTCGAGACGAAGATGAATCCTTTTTGCCCATCCATTCGAGCACCGTCGCTGACCGCGACGCAAAGGCTCTGTGAGGCACAGGAGATCGCGGACAGATTGAATTGTTCGGCACCGCCCGGCGGCGGGAGCGAGACGACATGCCATTGGGCGAGGCCGGCGGTCGGCGCCTGCGAGAAGACCACAGTGGCGGCCTCTCCGGCAGTGCCGACGCCGGCAGCGCCGGCGGCGACGCAGAGGGATTCGCTCGGGCAGGAGACTCCATACAACGTTGGCCCCGATTTCGCTTCATCGGTCGGCGGCAGCTGTCGCAGCGTCCAGTTCGAGGCGCCGGCGGGCGCGGCGAGGGTGGAGATCAGGGCGAGGGCGCAGCAGGAGAGGATGAGCGTGTATCTCGCGGGTAGCTTCCTCAGCGCGAAGATGACGCCGCAGGCACGCGGCTCCTCAGGCGAGGTGGCGATCGCCTCACGGTCGGTTTGGTCTTCGCTCATGTCTGTGTCGCTGATGTCCTGTTAACGCCCGAACTCGGAAAACGATTCGTGCTGTGCTCAGGGAGAGGATGGTTAGCTGTTGGGCGGCGCCGGGACCGGTTCGCAGGGCCCGACGCTGCCCTCGGCGACTTTCGTGTGGACGGGGGTGTCAGCAGCTTCGTCTCGTCGCCGCGCTGGAAGGCGTAGAGGCGCGGCGACGGGAGGCCCAGGCGAGGCGGTGATGACGAGCGTCTGACCGGGACGGACCGCGTCGCGGCTGATCCGGAAGGCGGTCGGGACATACTGGCCGCCCGGACCGACGCGGGGGAACACGGGGCGGAGCACCATAATAGACCCGGTCGTGGGTGCCGGCCGGAAGCGCGGTTCCTTGCAGGCCATCCCTATCGCTAGGTAGGTGACGGAGGCCCGGATGCCGGCTTTGTCGAGCGCTTGTTCGAGCCCCTTCGCGTCTTCGAGGCTGCGGATTTCGACATTGACCATGCCTTCTGGCTGCGGTTCGATCGCGTAGGCGGCCGGGGTGCCGCCACCGCCAGCGCCGACGATCAGCGTCACTGTGGCGGCAGCGGCAACCGCGGCGCCGGCGAGGGCGAGGCGGAGGCCGCGGCGCCGGGCCGGGGTGCCGGTGGACGCTTCCGCCTCGGCCGCGGCGCGCTCGGCGACGATCGCCTTCAGCTCGACGCGGAGACGTTGCCCAAAGTCGCTGTCTGGGTTCTGCTCCCTGTTCACGATCGGCTCTCCTTGCTTGGGGTTGGTTGGGTTCTCGCCGGCTCTAGCTCGGCGCGGAGCTTGCGCCGCGCCCGGTGCAGGCGGACGCGGGCGGTGACCGGCCGCACGCCGGCGGCGGCGGCCGCCTCGGCGACGCTCAGCTCGTCGAGGGCGACGAGCTCGAGGACCGCCCGCTCCGCATCGGGCAGGCGGTCCATCGCTGCGTAGAGGCGACGCGACTGGGCGGCGGCGTCGATCCGCGCGTCCATCTGTGCCACGTCCTCCTCGTCGAGCAGGGCGCTTCCGCGAAGACGTTCCTCCCCCGCCCGCTCGCGACCGCTCTGGCGACGGTCGTTGGCGACGAGGACGCGGGCAATCCCGTAAAGCCACGATTTCGGCGTGCCGCGGGGCTGGTAGCGGTGGGCCGAGTCGATCGCGGCGAGGAAGATCTCCGCGGTCAGATCGGCCGCTCGCTCGCGATCGCCGACCCGACGGGCGACAAAGCGCTGCAGGTCCTCAAGGTGCTCGCTGTAGAAGGCATCGAAGAGGTCCTGGTCGGTCCCGATCCGTGGCAGTTGCTCGGCGCCAATCCCGCGCTGGTGGGCGGCAACCACGCTCAGGTGACGGCTGAGCGCACTCGGTGGGTTTGGCAACCGTCTCTGCGCCTCCATAGCCCTTAATGGTCGCAGCGGCGAAAAGCGTTACCGAACGGGCCTAAAGTCCGGCCGGCGAAGGCGCTGAGAAGGTCTGTGCGGTCAGCTCGTCCGCCAGCTGGTCGTCGAAACGACGCCGCAGATAGCCGTGGATCGCGCCGAGGTGGCGTTCGAAGATGACGCCGAAAGCACGTGGCTCCTCTAGCGAGGCGGCGATCGCCTCAGAGTCGGTCTGGTTTTCGCTCACGTCTGTTATTGCCCGAATTCGGAAAACGGTTCGTGAAATGACCGGCGGCCGGTCTTCGAGTGAGCTGCGGGGCCTTCGCCGGTTGCATAGCGAAGGAAGGATGCAGGGCCCTGGTCCGCGCGGTTGAGTTGGGCCAGGCGTGGGCGTAGGCCCACACCCGCTTGAGCCTCTGAAACAAGCGCTCGACCGTCCCGCTCCAACGCAGCGGGGCCACCGGTTCACCGTATCGCGAGGACGAGGCAGACGGGAAGGCCCCGATATTGCCGGGGCCTTCCCTCTCATGCTGCGTGAACTATTGCGCCTTATGAAGCGCCGCGTCAGAGGCTGAGAGCCTACGACCAGCAGAGTTCTCCTGTGATCGGGTTTCCAGATACTACTTGGAATTCTTCCCCCGGATAGAGGTAGCCTGCGCCGCCGAGACGGACGCAATGCGTACTGAAACGGCTCACGCCAGACCGTATCTTAGGATTGCCTGCATGACTGTGGCAACCTGTGTTTTCTTCGGCCCACCACGAGAACGTGCCCGTATAGTTGTTATTTTCCCAAACGCACAGCGTGCCGTTTGAACAGAGGGAATCGATCTGCGGGCTGGCTTTTCTAATCACCAACCCCGGGGTGGGTTACTAGTCGCGGTGGGAGCAGTGGGTTCACTGGTTACATTAGGGCTCCCCGCTTCGGGCAACCCGTCCGCCGCCGTGGCCGGAACGACCTCGATAGTGCCGATCAGGAGGGCGGCTGCAATCAGCGCCCCGAGCACCTTGGCTCTTATGCGATTCATGGGATAAACTCCTTATCTGTGGCAGCCCGCACCAACGGGACGCCTAATTTGAATTGCTGGGGTGCTCCTCTTCCGGGGAGCACCCCGGTTGCTGCCGCCCGTGGCGAGCGATAACCGCGCCCTCGGTGCGGTCCGATCGGATGAAATCGAGCGTCATCAGCCATCCGACATGGTGTCGTCGTTGCGCTCCTCAACACCCTTACCAGCTTGTTCGCAGAAGGGTCTATCACAAGTAACTCTGAGTGGTATATGAATGTCAGGTAATGCGGTCCGACCTGGCGCTGGTTCGGAGCATCACGTCTCAGGATTTCGCATGGTGGCGAGGATTCTCGTGGAACGCGGATGTCCCGAACCGCCAGGAATGTAGAGCCGCCACCTTGGACGAATGACCTACGCGGTCCAGACTCCGCCCGCAATGGGGCAGCATCCTTTCCGCCCCGACACCCGGGCGGCGCCTTTCGGGCTGAGTACCAGGGGGCGATCAAAAAAGGTTGGCTCGCCGCTGAGGTTCTGCCGCATCGATGGCGATCTCGTCCGGAGCGAAGTCGCCTGGACGGGCAGGCGAAGAAGAGTCTGACGAGGCGGTCGAGGGGTTCCCCGCATTCTCCTCGATCAAGCCGTGCCGGCCGAGCCCGATTCTGCTCACCTAGCGCCATCGAGCGCGACTCCCATCAGCCAGCTCGATTACTTCGGCACTCTCAGTTTGATATTGAGATGGGATGGGATTCAACCGACGACTCACGGCGGTCGTCGGCGCGCTGGTGCTCGGACTCGGGGCCAGTGCTGCGATGGCGGAAACAGTCGTGGCGCCAACCCGTCAGGAATACGTCTCGCGGCTGGAGGGAATTTGCAAGCCGAGATCCGAAGAAACCCAGCGGGCGTTGAAGGGCGTGCGCGCCGAGCTCAAGGAAGAACGCACGCGAGTTGCTACTCGGAAGTTTGCGCGTGCGACGCAGATTCTTTCGGGGCACGATCAACGCGATGGCCCGCGAACCGCGCCCCACCGCCGATGCCGCACGGCTCGAAAAGTGGTTCTTCTACCTCAACAGACAGGAGGAGTACCTGAAGCAGATCACCGCCCAGTTGCGGATGAACCATGAGATCAAGGCACAACGCTTGACTGCGCGCTTCATCGAAAACGGAAACCTCGCCAACAACGTGACCTTGGCCTTCGGCTTCAACTACTGCAGCTTCAAGTTCATCCGATACGGCTTTTGAGACGAGGAGAGGCGTCAGGCTATCCGCGCGCACGGCAACTGCGGACGGCTTC
The DNA here is from genome assembly GCA_963743285.1 of uncultured Solirubrobacterales bacterium. GTDB lineage: Bacteria > Actinomycetota > Thermoleophilia > Solirubrobacterales > 70-9 > CAVUPF01. The sequence goes on along the minus strand of CAVUPF010000012.1, from coordinate 44,384 downwards.
GGCCGCAACCGGGCTGCCTTCGGCGAGGTTGAAGGTGGCGCGGGCAAAGGAGAGGAAGCCTTCGGTGAAGCGGGGCGCCACCGGGCAGGAGGCGCTCATGTAGCTGTGGGTACGGCCGCGATAGCTAAAGCGCCGCCCGACCACGATCTGAAAGTGGGCGAAATGAGGCCAGGGCCCGACTGAGCGCGGCACGATGCTGACCAAGACCGTGCGGAAGGGACCCGGCTGGTGGCGAACATGGAAGGGCAAGACGAAGGAGACCGGCGGGCTTGTGCTGTAGGCCTGCACCCAGACCGCTGTGTGTCCTTGGTTTGTCCGACCGTTGAAGGCGAGCAATCGGGCATGCAGGCCGAACGGGATCTCGCCCGGGATGAAGACGCGGTCATAGAGCCGCCCGCGTCCGACCAGCGCCTTGCCGCAAATCTTGATCGCCTGGGCGCTGTCGAAGCTGCGCAGCTTCGACGAGGAGCAGATCGGCAGCCCCTGCGTGTCAAGCGTCCCCCTCCAGGCCAGTTCCAGCCTGATCGCCCTGACCCGCGGCAGCGGGATCTTCACGGCTGTGCGAATCCCAGCCTGCTGGCGAACTGCCACCGGGGCGGGATGGCTGCGGGGTAGCTCGCGGGGCACGATGCCGCCGTTTAGGAAGACGATCAAGTTGCCGCTCTCAGAGGGTTCGGCGACGGCGCGTCCGGCGATCAGCCCGAGCATCGCCACTGCGAAGAGGATCGGAGCCAACGAGGCTCGCCGGCGCATCAGTTACCAACCTTCGAAAATTTGGATCTAGCGTCCTGGTGCATACCCGCTTCGTTCCGTCCGCTGCGCCTCTGACCGCGTCTCGTCGTTGCGTCGGCCAAACGTGGGCTTCGAGCCTGGAACAGCCGCACGGAGCCCGCCGTGGCCCGAGTCGGCGACTGCGCACCAAGTCCCCGGTTGCGGCTCGCGGAGGCAACCGGGTATGCACCAGCGTCCTTAAGGTCTGCGATCTTGACTTGCCGGCCGCAAACTGCATCTCCAAGCCGATCGTTCGCATGCCGGGTGCGTGACTTGGTATCGACTATGGCGCAGCCAACGACGCACGTAATTGCGTCTTGCTCAGCTTGGCTCGGATTTTCGCTCATATCGACGTTGTGGACCAACACCGTGGTAGGCCATGTTTCAGGATCTCACTAGCCCGACCTGTCGATACGGGTGAGCGTCGTTCGTTATGAGGGTCTCAGACCAGCGGCCACAAAGCGATCTCGACCGCCGCCGCCGAGGCCCCAGGGAGCGACGATCAGGAGCTTCCAGGTGCGCTCCAAACGGCGCAGGAGGACGGTGGCGTTGGAGGTCTGCACAAAAGGAGCCTCGACACCGCCTGAGCGCATCGTCCAGCGCTGAGTGCTCAGGGCCATCTCCCCCGCGGTGAGCATGCTCTGGCCCTCGACCCGGATCTTGGCGCTGCTCGCGATCAGCTGAGCGAGGACGGCGCGGATCTCCTCGCGGCCACGGATCGCCGTGGCGTCGGGGGTAAGGAAGCAGGCATCGCGGGCGAAGAACGATGCGGCGGCGTCGAGCTCGCCCGCGTTTTGGGCCTCGACGAAGGCCAGCGTCGCGCGCTCGGGGGTCGCAGGGAGCGAGGCTGCCTGCGGCATGGCCCTGCCCTCGACGATCACTTTCGCACCGAGCACGGCTTAAAGAAGCTGCCGCTGAGGAAGGTGCCGCCTTCGAAAGTGAATTCGCCTTTGGCCTGCAGGTGGCCGGTTTCACAGCGGGCGTTGATGTAACTGTAGCTCTTGCCCTTGTAGGTCCATCTGCGCCCGATCCGAAGCTGCCCGGAGACCGGCACGCCGCTGCCGCCGGCGATCGGCGGGATGTTGCCTTTGGTGCGGTAGCCATAGACCCCGTCGTGGATCTTTTCGATCACGATCTGGACGATGTAGGTGGTCGGCACCGGGACCGTCAGGTAGGCGTGGGCCAAGACGGTGGGGTCGCCGTGCTTCTTGGGGCCGTTAAAGAGGGTGAGCGGTGAGGAGGCAGAGAAGGGCACCGATTCGGGGAAGGCGATGATCGCCTTGCCCTCGCCCTCGCCGACGATCGCTTCGGGACAGGCGCGGCGGGCCTGGGCGGTGGTGGTCGCGGCGAGCTTTGTCGCCGTGCAGGTCGGCAGGCCGGTGGTCTCGACAGAGCCGTGGCGGTCGAAGTAGATCGTCAGCGTCTTTAGGATCGGTGGCAGGGCGCCGGAGGTGGTCGCGATCGAGCCGCCGCCGTGCAGGGTGATCGGGGCGTTTTCGTGCTTTGGCAGCGCCGTGGGGGCGAAGCCGCCTTCGGCGATGATCACGATCGGGCCGGCGACGATCTTCATCATTGCGTAGGCAGCGCTCGCGGTGAGGAGCAGGGCGAGTACCGAGGTGGCGGCGATCAGGGTCTTCTTTCGCATTGGATCCTCCTACTGCGGGCTTGGTTGTGAGCTGCGCCGCTCAAGGTTGCGGACGGTGCGCGATTTCGGGACAGCCCGGTGATCCGGAAAGGTGCCGAGCAAACGGTCGGCGGCGTCGGAGCTGACGCCGAACCAGAAGTGCTCGTTCTTGAAGTGGTGAAGGCGGTGGGAGCGCCAGATCGACTTGTAGTAGCGGGTCTTCGGGCGATACGGGGTATGGATGATGAAATGACACCACTCATAGGTCGCCAGCAGCGCATAGCCGCAGAGGGTGGCCGTGAGGAAGAGGGCCGCGTGGTCCCCTCCGAGGAGAGTCCAGGGCCAAGTCAGCAACCACATGACGGCGGCGATCCCCGGCAGGATGAAGAGGACCCCAAGCCAGGGGAGCAAGACCGTGTCCAACCGGGTGGGGTGACGATGGTGACAGCGGTGAATTTGAGCGGTGAGAGGATCGATGGTGAGCGGGCCGAGGCGGCGGGGCTTTGAGTGCAGCAGGCCGACGTGGATCAGCCACTCGCTGAAGGGCTGAAAGGCGATCAGCAAACCGGCGACGAGCAGGTCGAGCCAGCTCCAGGATCCAATCGCGATGCGGGCCGCGAAGGCAACCGCAAGGCCGGTACCGATCAGCTGGGGAGCGGGAAATCGGACGAATACCCGGGCGCAGTCGTACAGCGTCACGCCAGCTCGCCCGCTCCTGGTCGGAATCCTCGAAGCGGGCGCGGTAAGAGGATCGCTCGGGGTCATCTGGGCCTTCGACATCTCTCTCCCTCCGGCCAAAGGTCTAGACGGTTGGATCCGCATCTTGTCTCGCGGCTTGCGCGGCGAAGGGGGCCGGCTCGCCTTCAGAATGCGCACCGCGGACGATCGTCGCAAGGGCAGCGGCCGTGCCCCTCGCGTCGTGGCGGCCGGTGCCAAGCCGCTGCAGGCCCATTCCGATCAGGACGGCGACGACTGTGGCGGCGTGGCGGGTCGGGTCGGGTACGCCGAGTGCCTCAAGGGCCGCGGCGGCGAAGCCTTCATAGGCGTCAAAGCAGCGGCGCGAGGCCTCCTGCAGGGCGGGCTCGCGAGCGGCGAACAGGTGCAGCTCCAACTCGGCGAGCTGTTCGGTGCGATCGACACTCTGATCGGCGATCCGCTGCACCTCGGCCGCGACCTCCTGGCGGCTCGGGGGAGGGCGGCGATCCCGCAGGGCGGCGGTTACCGCTTCCAGCCGGGCGACCTCCTCGCCGACGTAGAGCAGCAGGCTCTCGCGTAGCAGCGAGTCCTGACTGGGGAAGTGGTAGGTGAGCGAGCCCAGCGAGACGCCGGCCTGGGCGGCGAGGCGGCGGTTGCTGAGGGCGCCTATCCCCTCCCGGCCGATCAGTGCCAGGGCGCTACGCAGGATGCGTTCGCGGGTCTCCGGCGCCCGGCGCTTGTCCTCGACGGTGTCTTTGGTGGCGGCAGGCATCAGATCAACTATCTCGATACTCGTTCGGTCGAACGACTTAGTATTCTACATGATCGATGCAGCAGACTTCAACTACCGAGGCTGACACCGAGCGAGCCTTCGGGAGGCTCGGGACGCAGGCGCGGATGCTGGCCGGCGGCGAAGTCTCTTCAGGGAAGCTGGCGGGAGCTGTGCCTGCGGCGGATCGCCGAAGGCGAGTGGACATTGCGGCCGGGAGGCTGAGATGAAGGGCATCGCGGTCCTCGTCGTGATCGTGGTGCTGAGCGTCGCCGGAATGGCCTACTACCTCTTCTACCCGAAAGATTCGGTCAGAAAGTCGGGCGTCGACCAAGCGCTAATCAGCTTCCGCACAGAGATGGAGAGGGCCACGGGCTACCCCAAGCACAGCGGGGCCGCGATCCCACCCTTCGGCGTCTATCGCTACGCGACCCGTGGCTCGGAGGGGATCGAAACCGAAACGGCCAGCACGGGGCACAACTACGGAACCATGACGGCAATCACGGTGACTCCCACCCGGTGCGGGGTCAAGGAACGCTGGCAGCCGCTCATCGAGAGCTGGACCGAAGGCGAACTCTGCCTAGCAACGAAGAGCTCGAGGGTGGTCGCGGTACGGAACTTCCACGAATTCTTCGGCGAATCGAAGCTGACCAGCTACCGATGCCTCGGTGGCAGCGCTCCTTATAGCGCGGAGTTGCGCCAGGGCATGCATTGGGTGACCCGGTGTAGGTCTGACTCCGGGACGGTGGTCAGCGATGTCGAGGTGGTCGGCCTGGAGAAGGTCAAGGTCGAAGGCAAGCCGCTCGAAGCAGTACGTCTGCACTCCTCGGTGAAGCTCCGCGGAGACCCGGATGGGACCGATACCCAGGACTCCTGGCTGCGGCGCTCCGATGGGCTGTTGCTGCGCAGGACCGAAAGCAGCAACGCCCATGTGGACGCGGGCGGCGGCGGCGATTTCAGCGAGCACTTTGAGATCGCGCTGATCTCGACCAGGCCGCAGCGCTGAATGTGCAGGGGGACGCTTCCGCCACGGGTGCGGGAGATCTTCGGTATCCACTGCAGGACGATGGGGCTATCTTCCGCCCTCTGAACGCCGTGGCCTGAAGGCAACGCTGGCTTCCGCGACCTTCGCCTGGACGGCGTCGCCTTCGGGCCCCGGCGAGTGGCGATGGCGCCGCTGCCTGACGATCACCGCAGCGAGTGAGATCGCTACAAGAACCGCGACGGCAATCAGAATCGGAACCAGGGCGAGGAGCCGCCGCCGCTTGAAGTCGGCATGGATGATCTATCCGACTCGCCCGGAGCTTGCGCATTGTTGTCTGCAGCCGTGCCGGTGCTGTTGCGTTGACGGATGTGCGCGGTGCCGCCCTTGCCTGTCCTTGCGATTGGGGAACTCGCCGAAGTTGACCCTCCGGAACCCGGTGCGGCGGGCGACGTTGCCCACTCCTTCGATGCCCATGTAGCCGGTCATGTAAGTCGAATCGCTCGCCGGAAGTAACTGGGTGTATTCGCAGATCAGCCCTACGATCTCAGGGCGCTTCGCGTCCAGCCGGGTCCAGGCACGCGGAGCGCCGCAGCCAGCAATCCGATGATCCGGCTCCTCAGACACAGGGATTATGAAAGTGATTCGTGTTTGCCATTGGGATCAGGTACGCCACCGTTGGGAACCTCGGCGACATATGTGGTGCAGTTCATATTGCTTTCATCGAACATGCGCCCGGGTACCCGCGCCCGCCTCACCGGTGGTCCACACTCTCGCCACCCCCACGAAACCACAAACACAACTGTCCAAGCCTGGACAGCCAAAGGTCGCGTCCACCTGACCGGTGAGGCAGACAGAGTGGCGGCGGCGGCGAGGCCGCCACCGCCACTCTCGCCAAACGCGGCTCAGGTCTTGAGTTCCACCGCTTCGGCCGTTTTGATCGTATCGGTCATGACGAGCGAGGATTCGCCGCCAAAGAAGCCGCCGTAACCCATCAGATGCAGACCGGTTTCATAGCCTGTCGCCGACAGTAGGGTCTGAACCGTCTGGCTCACACCGGTGGCCTTGTACAGGACTTCGAAAGTCGAGCGTGATTTATTCCACTGGTTTTCGCCGGCGTGATTGATTTCGGGAATTTCTGCTACCACCGCTCCTTCAAAGCCCTGTGAGCCTAGGCAGGAATAACTTAGAAATTCGTGTTCCTTTTCGCCCAGCCTGAAACCGACCGCACCGGTTTCTTCCTCTTTGACGAACCCGAGGGTCCCCTTCACGGTATGCGTAGTCAAGGGGTCCGTACAGGCATACACTTCGCTGCCAATATGCCATGCGCATTCCCAGAACTTGAACGACGCCCCTTCGACGCTGCCCGATTTGGAGACCAAGGTGCCCGACGACGTTGAACTCGGGCACTTGATGCTTGTACTCGTCCCCTCCACCATGCCATTGAACGTAGCTTCTTTGGATTCCCCGGTGAACGCAACCGTCGATTTGGCCGCGACAAATTCCGGCAGTTGACCATGGGTGAAGACTACTTTGTCTGCACCATAGGTGGTTCCGGCATGATTTGTGGCGACGACCCGGAAGTGGTAGGTCGAATGCAGCGTCAGTCCGGTGATCGCATGACTCACTTTTACGGCTTCAGTGCCCGAACCCGCGCTTTCTTCAGCTGTTTTGGAGCCGTAGGTTTTTGACAGACCGTATTCAAAGTAGTACTTGGTTTCGCCACCGTTGGGGTTAACCGTCCCGTTCAACGTCGCTTCGGTTTTAGCCACACTCGTGGCGGCTTCGGTGGTTGCCGACGGAGGGCCTTCAATATCGAGCACGCCGTCCGGCGTGCCCCAACCGCTGGGACCGTCATAGCCTGTCTTTGCTGTGCATAGATAGGATTCGCCACAGCTTCCATTGCTGCCTTCGGTAACGTCAAACAGCTTCCCCGCGGCGCCGGCCTTGTAGAAGGCATCTGCACCGAGAGATCTCGTGTAGCTGCCCGAGTGGGCCGCGACTCCCGCAAGGAATGGGGAGCTTGCGCTTGTACCACACTCGTTGACCCAGCCACCAAAGCCCGGGGTACTGTAAATCGACACGGGTGTCTCACAAGCGGCCACGGCTGACACGTCGTTGTCTGTCCTCTTGGTGCAGCCGCTGTCTGTCTGCCAAGAGGGCTTGGCCTCGGAAAGGCTACAGCCACCGCCGGTGACGGCTGGGCCGTATTCTGATTCCGGTTCGTCCCACACCTTCTCGGACCAGCCGCGACTGTTTGCCGCTTTTCTGAGACTTGTGCCGCCAACGGATACCACGTAGGAAGATGTCGCCGGAAAAGAGGGAGCAAGTTTGCTCAGGCCGCCAAAGTAATCGTTGTCATAGCCGCGGTCTCCGGCAGACGCAAATACGACGACTCCAGAGTGATTATAATCGGTGCTGTATTCTGAGCAATCCGTTGTGCCACACCACGGTTCGTAGGTTTCGGGATATCCGTAGCTGTTGCTGATCTCGGTCGCTTTTGGAAATTTTGTTAATTCTTTCGCTTCGAATTTCGCCGCCTCGTTGACGGCCGCCGAGGTTTCGGCGGGCAGTTCGCCACTTGCCTCGACGAGCAGTATGTGGCATTCGGGGCACGCTGCCGACACCATGTCTAGATCAAGAGAAGTCTCAACCCCCCAACCTTCGCTATTGGTGGGGTAGTTGCCTTCTTCGCCTTTAACGTTGATTTTCTTGAAACAGCCGTTTTTTTCCGTGCATTCGGACAGTTTGTATTCACTACGGTATTTTTCCAGGTCTTCGTTAGCAGTACTGTCGCCGTAGGCATCGACGATTGCAACCGTCTGCCCGGAACCGCCCGTTGCGGGGATGTTGTATGCAGACTGAAGGTCTTTCGGGTCATACCCTCCTTCTTTGCCGCTGCCTTCGAGAGAGGAAGCAGCAAACGCCAACTGGTAACCGGATGCCGTTTTAGTTGCGGGAGGGTCGCTGATCGCGTCGCAGGCCCCACCCGGACAGTCGAAGAACGGCGTTGTCGCAGATCGCGTGAATGCTGCTCCAGCTTGCGAGGCGCTAGCAGGCTGCGGGAGAATGCACACAACGAGAGTCACCATGAGAATCAGGGAGCCGGCTAAAGAACTCGATCGTCGCCGGGGCGATGGCTGAATCTGATTAGTAGGACGGATTGGGCCGAGTGGTCCGAGCTGCAGCATCTTCACTTTGCCTCCCGAGTAGCTGACTGACATCTAAGTGCTGGGACTATCTCAGCAGTCGCCGGATCGGTGCGTGACCACTCTGGTCGATCCTGGTCAATCGATAGACCACAGTGGTAGCTGAAACCGAGCAGATCAATCGCTTGGTTCGATGCTCGGATATTTCAGGATGCAAGCTCCAGATCGGCCCGCATCCGAGAAGGGGAGGACCGCTGTTTTCTATTGCGCATGGATGGCGTGAAGCTGTAACCGCCTGAGATCCAAGGTGCGGTTGTCGCCGCTACGTTCGCCGTGGCAGAAAATGCCGCGAAATCGTACGTAGTACCTCTCGCTGATCACGAGCAGCACAATAGTGGCATAGCGCGTTACAGCCTGGGCCAAGGCACACCATTATGAAGAGCCTCGCTTGGCGATGCGCGAGACACGAGTCGTGAAAACTTGATCATCGATCGTCCCCCCGATACTCGGCTATCCGTAGCGCAAGTTCGAGCTCGGCACCCATCCTGGTGAGCGGGAGGTCGATTCGCTGCTCAATCGTCCGGAGGCGGTTTGCAACCGTGTGCCGCGCCACTCCGAGAACTGCGGCTGCGGAGGAGATGTTGCGGTCCGTTGCGAAGAAGGCTCCAAGAGTCTGACGAAGGGTTACCCCCCCGTCGCGTTCAGCGCAAAGAGGCGCCAAGTACGTGTCGTCAAGGAAGGTGATGAGATCGTCGTCGCGCACGACCGATGCGAGGAGGGCGACATCGGCATAGCGAGTCAAGGGCTGCGGACGACGCATGGCGACGGTCTGGGCTGCCTGCGCTTGGCGGTGGGTGAGGCGCCAGCCGCGGAGGCCCTGAGCCGGCTCGCCGATCGCCAGCGAAGTCTGCTGGGGCCAGAAGGTTGGGGGAAGGCCACCGAGCTCAGCGGGATCGATGCTGCGACGAGCGCCGAGCCAGGCCCAAGTGGTGCGCTGCGCGCCGCCGACCACCAGGAGGCGACGATCGAGCCTGCCGGCTAGCCCCCGCAGCAGCTCCCGAGCCCCGGGCCCAGTGGCGATCGCGCCGAGGTGGTGAGCCTCGAAGTCATAATCGAAGTCGGAGGTGTCGAGAGGCTCTCCTGCAAGCAGGCGCTTGACGCGCTCAGCGGTGCGCACCTCGCGGGGGCGGAGGGCGTGCTCGGCCTCCTGGCGGTACTCGGCGCTGACCGAGGCGACGATGCGGTCGAAGAGCAACGCGAACTCCTTCTGAGCACGGTAGAGCGTCGACGGCTCGACAGGGAGGCTTCCGTCGCGAGCTTCCTGCACGAGGACATCCCAGAGCACAGTGTAGCCGGCGAAATAGCGGCGCAACACAATCTCAAGACCGACGCGGTTGCGCGCCGCCTGGCGGGCTTGGGTCAGCATAGGGGCGGGGAGGGGGCCGACACGCTCCTCGCCGCGCTCGATGCCGAGCAGGCAATAGCCAACCGCAGCGCTGACGGCGGCGCGCAGCCCCTCGCGGTACTCGGTGTCCTGGTCTGCCGGACTAGCTACGGCGTGGGCGCGAGCGAGGATGGTCTCTTCGATCTCGGGGCGACGGGCCTGGAGACGGACCTGGAGAGCTGCGCGGGACTGATCGGTCGAGGACCTCGACATAGGCTAGGCGTGAGAACGATCCGCTATGCCAGGGCGGCGAGCGCCTGGATCGCCTTTCCGGTCATCCATGGCCGTCCTCCGGTGCGTCTCCGGGGAAGATGTCTCGTCAAGCGAGCCGCGATGATTCCTGCCTCCTGCCAACGCTCTAGGAATCTTAGGATAACAAGAAGAGAAGAAGCCTTGAAGCTCTCGGTACGAGGAGGCGTGTCGGCGATAGTTTATGCTAGCTAACTAGCAGAAATAGGGAGGGGGATTGGCTGATCGCCCGCCCCGAGCGTCTAGTGCCTGATACCAGCGCGCAGCTCGTCGCCTTTGCCAGGGACTACGCCAGGCGCGAAGCCGCCCTGGAGTGCTCCGCCGAGTGGCTTCGCGGCGAGCGCGACAAGGCGATCCAGGCCGCCTACGGCTCCTTCGTTATAACCTCCGAACAAGGCACGATCAGGGCTCAATCCCCCCTGGACGGGTGTATGAGACCCTCGCTATGGTCCTCATGTATGGGCGGTTCTCAGAGAAGACGCGGCCGTCCCAAGCACTCCTCCCAGATTGCACTCCGCGGAGCCCGTCCGCTCGACCACGACAGCTCGGTCCCTCTCTACTTCCAACTCGGGGAGATATTGAAGGAGCGACTCGAGGCGGGTCTCTGGCCACCTGGCACCCTTTTTCCCTCTGAGCGTGAGATCGAGGAACACTTCGGCGTCACACGCACCGTAATCAGACCGGCGCTCGACCTCCTCGAAGCCGACGGGGCCATTTCTCGCATTCGCGGCTCGGGCACCTTCGTCGCAGCGCCGAAGCGAGCGGTCCCGATCGTCGGCCTGGTCAAGGCGATCTCCGGCGCCCAGTCCGAGGACGTCGGGCTGACCGTTCTGCGGGTCCGCGAGAGCTACCGAGACAGCGGGATCGCCGAGGCTCTCGAGATAGCAAACAACCCCCGCCTCCTTGGCCATGTGACCGCGGTCCTCCGTCGCGACGATCCGATTTGCGTCATCGACTCCTTCGTTTCGGTGGGCCACGTTCCCTGGCTTTTGCCGATTGCTCGCGCTCTTCAGGCCGGTGAGCACCCAGCGGTCCCTGAAAAGCTTGAGCTGACCCGGGCCTCGTCCTCGATCGAGGGCTCCTCCTTCGGCCGCTGGGCCGCAGCGCAGCTGGGCGTCAACGCCGGCGATCCCGCCCTCGTCGGCCGCCTCCTCCAATACGGCGTGCCTCGTGGCCGCAAGCGAGAGCGGCCGATCGAACTGGCCCGCATCGTCTTTCGCAGCGACATCACTCAGCTCGAGTTCGAGATCAGCTAGGTCTCGCCGCCGAGCGCCTTGCGGACGAAAGCACCGAAAGCCTGGCGATAGGCGAGGGTAAAGCTGTCGGCGAGGGTGCTTATCTCGGCGCCCCCGGACAGATCGAGCTCTGGTGGCTCAACCGCGGAGACGATCGCTCGATCCTCCTCGTACAGTCGGCCCTCCGCCGCCATCGCCTCATCGAGGCCACCGCTGTACCCGGGAGCCAAGCCGACAATCCAGTAGTGAGCAGACGCCGTCGCGCTGATCGCGCGCGCCGCATGCAGCAGGCAGCGCTCGCCGTTATCGGTGAACAACCGGGCGGAGGTGAAGTTGGGTGCGATCGTGTGGTAGGTGATCGCATTCAGGGCCCCCCAGATCTGCTCAGCTCCCTCGCCGCCCCGCATCTCTCGCCGCATTGTCACCTCCAGACCATCGCGTTTCACCAGGAGGGGCTCCACCGTCTCTGGAACCCTGCCAAGGGTGGCGCGGTGAACGAAGGCAAAGTGGGCGACGTCGCGGAAGTTCTCGATCATCAGCCCGAAGCCAACCGGCAGCTCGAACGGGACACCGTGTCCGCAGCGCCATCGCTCCGCCTCAAACCATGAGGGGCTGGACGGCTCGCCGAGCGGATCCTCCAGGGCGCTCCAGACCAGGCCCAACTGATCACGGGTTGGGTAGGCGGAGATGCAGGCGCCGGGGGGGATCTGACACTGATCCTCCAAAGAGGGGATCCGAGTGCAGGTGCCGTCTTGCCCATTCCACTCCCAGCCGTGGTATGGGCATTGGACCCCCTCGCCCCTGACCGTCCCCAGCGAAAGCGCGCCACCCCGGTGCCCACAGCGATCGGCCAGTACCGCCGCTTTGCCGCTCTCGCCCAGGAAGACGACCAGGGCCTCGCCCCCCATGACTATCCGCTGTGGGCCGTTGTGCAGGTCCTGGGTCCGGGCAACCGGTTGCCAGCAGCGTCGCATCGCCCGCGAGACTTCCTTGCTGCTCGGGGCTGCCCTGCTCCCCATCATTGTGCGGCTCCCAGCTCCTCGCCGATCACAGTTGCCTGCCCAAGTAGGCCTGAAGGATGTCTCGGCGGCGCTGCAGGGCGGCCCGATCTCCCTGGGCCCGGACCAGGCCACCGCTCAGCACCAGGCAGCGATCGCAGAAATCGATCGTGCGGGCGGCGTTCTGCTCGACCAAGAGCATCGTCATGCCCTCCGCGCGGAGGGACGCAAGCAACTCATAGACGACGTCGATGATCTTCGGCGCCAGACCCAATGAGGGCTCATCGAGGATCAGCAATTGGGGTGTCCTGACCAGGGCGCGGGCCAGGGCGAGTTGCTGTTGCTCACCGCCGGAGAGTCGGTCGGCCCTCTGCTCGGCACGCTCACGCAGGATCGGAAAGCGCTCCAGCATCCGCTCGCTCGCCGCCTCCCCTGCACCTCGCCCAGCGACTCGCAGGTTCTCGGCGACGCTCAGCGTGCCGAAGATCTGGCGGCCCTCGGGAACCAGCGCCACGCCGAGGCGCGCAATCTGCTCGGGGGCGAGCGTGTTGAGCGCGGTGCCCTTGAATCTCACCTCACCGGCGCGCGGGCGTATCAAACCGCAGATCGCCCGCAGGATGGAGCTCTTGCCGGCCCCATTGGGCCCGATCATCCCGGCCACCTCACCCTCGGCCAGATCGAGATCGACGCCGTGCACGACCTCGACCCCGCCATAGGCGATTCTCAGCTCGCGCACCTTAAGCATTGGCCGCCGCCAGGAAGGAGCTGCCCAGGTAGGCCTCGATGACGGCGGCGTTTCGCTGGATCTCCTGCGGCGCCGCGACCAGCAGCGTCGCACCGTCCTCGAGCACCTGAATTCGTGGGCAGAGATCCATCACCACGTTCATGTCGTGCTCGATCAGCAGCGCTCCGCAGCCAAAGCTCGCCAGAACCTGGTGCAGGATCCTGACCAACTCCTCGCGCTCGCTCTCGTTCAGTCCGGCGGCGGGCTCGTCCAAGAGCAGGTAGCGCGGGCTGGTCGCCAGCGCCCGGGCGATACCGACGAGACGCTGACGCGCCGGTGGCAGCTTGCCGGTGATCTGACCGGCAATGCCACCCAACTCGAGCCGCGCGAGAATCTGATCGGCCACCGCGACCGCCCGCCGTCTTTTAACGCCGACCCCCATTGCGCCCACCGCCACGGTCTCCAGGACGCTCAGCTGCGGAAAAGGCAGAGCCGATTGGAAAGTGCGCGCCAGTCCAGCCCGTGCAATGCGCGGAGGTGGAACGGAGGTCAGATCGACCCCATTCAGGAGGACCGTGCCGGCATCGGGCTTTTGGAAGCCGCTCAGAACATTGACCAGCGTCGTCTTGCCGGCGCCGTTCGGCCCGATCAGGCCCAGCGCCTCACCGGGCGCCAAGCTGAGATCGACCTCATTCAGGGCCTGTAGACCGGCGAAGGCAACCGAGATCCCACTAGCGATGAGGCCGGTGTCGCGCGTCGCGCTCGAGGGGTCATCTCGCGCCGCGGTCGCGAGCGTCGACTGCGAGGATCGCGGCGTCGCCGGGCGGCGCCGAAAACAACCCAGCTCGTCCGCCTCCCGCCCGCCGCTCAACCCGTCTGGGAGGGCGATGATCGTCACAAGCAGGATCAGGCCGAGGCCGATCGCGGCCAGGCCAGGAGTCTCGCCGAACGAGACCAGCCCGAACAGGTGGGTTCCTTCCCCGAGGCTGCTCAGCACTTCATTGACCGCAGCGACGGCAATCGCCCCACTCACCGCTCCCAACACGCTGCGGGTACCGCCGAGCACGAGCATCGTCAGCGTCGTCACCGTGGCGCCGAAGTAGAACGTTTCGGGCGTGAGGACGCCCGACTGGTGCACGGCCAGCGCTCCGCCTGCCCCGCAGAGCATCGCGCTGATGCAGAAGGCGGCCAGCCGTTCGCGTGTCACGTTGATCCCGATTGAGCGAGCCGCCACCTCATCCTCGCGCGTTGCCTGTAGCCGGTAGCCGGCGGCGGAGCGCTTGAAGGTGAGGACAAGCACCACCGCGAGCGCTGCCCATAGCCCCGCCGTGTAGAGGGTCGTGGTCGTCGGGATGGCGGTCAGGCCGCCGCTCCCTCCGGTTACGGCGTTCCAGTTGGCGAGCACGTTGTAGCTGACGATCAGGAAGGCGAAGGTCGAGATCGGAATCGCCAGGGTCGAGGTGCGCATCAACGGCAGACCGACGAGCGCCGCCAGCGCTCCACAGGCGAGAGCGGCAGTCACGATTGCTGCCAGCGGCCCAGGCCGAGCCTGGGCGATGAATTGCGGCAAGCCGGGGGTCTGAAGCGCGGCGAAAGTCGCCGGCAGGGTCATCAGGGCGGTGATGTAGCCACCGGCCGCGGCAAAGGCAATCTGTCCGAACGAATAGACGCCGCTGTTGCCGATGAAGACCTGTAGCCCGAGCACGATCACGAGGTTGCAGAGGATCAGGGTCACCGTGTCTTCGAGCGAACGCGTGCCGCTGGCACCAACCGCCACCACGAACCCGACCAGGGTGAGCGGCACCAGGAGCGCGATCGCCGCCGAACGACATGAGCGAAGCCGCCGGTAGCTCAAACCCGCGCCTCGCCGGCCGCGGCGCCGAGCAGGCCATTCGGCCTGAAGATCAGGATCACCACAGGCAGACTGAAGACGATCGCGTCGCGGAATGGCGCCAGACCGTCGGGCAGATAAGCGCCGAGCAGCGAGGAAGCGACGCCGAGCAAGAGACCGCCGAGTGCGGCGCCGAAGATCCTGCCGAAGCCACCGATCACCACGGCGATGAAGCCGGCCAGAACCGGGGTCAGACCCATCGTCGGCGAGACCTGTCCGGTCTGCATCACCAAGAGCACGCCGACCGCGGCGGCGAGCGCGCCGCTGATCACGAAGGAGAGCGCGATCACCCGGTCGGCCGGGACGCCGAGCAGTCGCGCCATCTCGAAGTTCTCAGCCGCCGCCCGCATCGCCAGCCCGATCTGGGTTCGGTAGAGCAGCCAACTGAGCCCGGCGAGGACGAGTGCCGTCAGGCCGATCGTGAGGAACTCGAGGTTCGGCACCGAGATCGCACCCAGCGCCGTCGATTCGTCAAAGAAGCTCGGCGTCGCCACCGACTGGGCGCGAGCATCGATCCCTGCGCTGACAACGTTTTGCAGGATCGCCGCCACCGCCAATGAGGTGACCAACTGAGCCGAGAGGTCAGCGTTTCGGACCGGTCGAAAGGCGACGCGCTCGACGAGCACCGCGATCACGACCCCGGTCACCAGCGCGGCGCCGACCGCCGCGCCAAACGGCAGCCCGGCGAGCAGATAGAGAGCGTAGGCCGGCAGCATGATGAACTCCCCCTGAGCGAAGTTCATCAGTCCCATCACGGTGTAGATGACTGCGACCCCGAGGGCGATCAATGCGTAGAGGCTGCCAAGGGCGAGTGCGTCGATCAGGTTCTGGATCAGCTCTGTCATCCCAGTTCAGACCTGGCGTGGGCGAAGAGCATCTCCGAGCGCATCGCCCATATGCGCGCGCATCGGTCATCCTCTGTCCGGATCAATTTCACCACTGTTTGATTCCCCGACCGGAGGGATCGGGTCGACCCACCAATCTTCTTCAGCTATCTCCGCTGGCCACGCTGTCCGCTCGCGGTCACTCGCGCGCCGAGGGCCGGCTAGCCTTCCCATTCGGGAATGTACGGTGGCTTCACCTTCATCACAAAACGTGGTTGGCGAGTGGCATATTCATAGATCGACCACCCTCCGGACGGGATGTGGTTGCGCTTCGTGTAGGCGAGGCGTCCCATGATCGTCGCGTGGGGCTTTGCTTCGAGCGCCTCGGCAGAGAACGTTGCCGTCGACGCTGTGGGTTTCCTTGATCGCGTCGAGAATCAGCTGACCAGCGGCGTAGGAGGCAAGCAGGTTGCCGGAGACATCCGTGTTGACGCCTTCTCGCTTCAGCTTGGTGAACAGCCTCGCCGTGGCTTTGGTGGTGGGGTCATATGCCGAGCCGTTGAGAGTTACGTAGATGTTCTTGGTGTCGGGGACACCCTTGAGCCAAAACGTCCCGTCAAAGGCGCTCGGCGCGGTGATTGGAAGATTTATGCCTGCGGCCCGGATCTGCTTGATCGCAGAGGCCCCCCCTGGGGGATAGGAGCTGATGTTGATCGCATCAGCATCGGAGTTCTTGATCTGGGTGATCTGATTGGCGATCGAGGGGTCGCTGTTCTTGAAGTCAGCCGTGCCGGCGATCTTGCCTCCACCAAGGTGTTCCCAGGTGCGCTGGAACCCGAACTGGTCGACCTTGCCAAGGATGATCGACGTGTCGCGGAGCAGAAACGGATGCTTGATCCCTTTGTCAAACAGGAAGGTGGCGCGGGAGCTTGCCTCGCTGATCAGGCTCCGGTTGGCGCTGAAGGAGAGGCGGCCAGTGTAGGGAGGCCCATAGCCGGGTTCGCTCGAGCAGAGGGTGAAGTTCAGCTCGTTGTGCGCTTCGGCGATCGGGGCGCCCGCCGCCGCGACAAGGGCTTCGCAGCTGAAGAGAAGGACATCGGCGCCGTCTTCAATCACCTTCTGCGTTGCCACCGGGGCCTGCTGGGCTTCGGAGCGATTGTCGGCTGAGACAATGCGGATCTTGTGGCCGTCGATGCCACCCTTGGCGTTGGTTTCGTCGACCAGCTGTTCGATTGCAGCGATGTTGGCGTCATAAGGGACGAGATAGCCAGTCTTGGCGATTGCCGCGCCGATCACGATTTCCTTGGGCAGGCCGGTGGAGGTAGATGATTGGCTCGAGCCGCCGTTGCTGCCGCAACCGGCGAGGAGGACCAGCGCAAGGACAAAGGAGGCGAGCACCAGCTTGTCAAGGACAGACTTCATCCAAATGTCCCCCTGCCTCGGCTCCCGCAAAAGACATGGGCGAGGCGAGTGCCGGGTGCGAAGCACAGATGGGACCTCAGAGTGCGCGCGGGGGTGATCAGCTGCCGGTCTCCAGTGAAGCGCGGGAGATGTGACTTGCCTGGTTCGGCTCCAAGTAGTAAAAGGACGAACCCCTGGAGTTCTGGGAGCAGCGAGGTCGGCGTACATCCAGAGGCCCCCGGCGCCGGGGCTTGAACGGCCCCGTTGGCGCCCGGGGACCGCTGCTCCTTCGCGGTCGGCCGCGGAGACATAGAGTGCTTCTCTGCAGCCGCGACCGCTTCGGTCACTGATCTGGCGCCTCTTGACCAGGGAAAGTCGGGGTGCCCCGCTTGCCGCCGTCCACCAGGGAAAGAGGACGGCGACAATCTGCTCAGACAGCGGCCAACCCTGTCTGAGGGAAGCTGTGCGCCGCCGCAGACACTACGACCTGCTGGAGAAAAAGCCAACCGTAAGCGGACCATTTTGATGCACTTTAGCGGCCAACAAGTGAATCTTGAGCTTGTTTATTGAAATAAATACGTACCAGCTTGATGACGTCGCAACAAATGCGCCTCTGGGACCGAGCACGTAGACGCTGCGCACGGTCTCGGCCCCGATCAGATACCTCTCCCCCAGCCTGATCATGCCGTTCACGGGCGGTGGACAGGGAAAGTAGGTTGTTCTTCTCGGTCTTGCCGGGGTCGGTGCGGAGGTGTTTGCGGCCGTCGCGTTCCGCCACTATCACTGCCACGCGCTCGTGGCCGACTTCGACGTAGTAGTTGGCGCCATCCTCGATCTCGCCGATCACCACCTCCTCACGCTCGGTCCAGCCGAACAGTCCGCCGACGCCGACGATGCGGTTTGTCGGGTCTTTGGGGTCGGGAATGACGCAGCTGATCCGGGTCGCCATCAGAACACTGGTTGGCGGCAAGGCTGTCGGCCACTTCAGTCTCGTCTGTGCCTAGCGCACCAGGGGGTAGACGCAGTAGTAGGCGGAGGGCTGGGTCGGTTCGTATTCCTCGGGCGATCCGACCCCGTCGACGATGATCGTCCGGTAGGAGCCGCCGGTCGTGTTGGAGTAGAGATCGTCGGTGTATTGGTGCTGGGAGGGTTCGGTGCCGGTGCCCAGGTAAAGGACGTCTCTGGTCGAGTAGAGCTGCATCGGGGTCGGCAGGTAGCCGCCCTTTGCAGCACAGGCTTCGGCTGCTTCTTCGAGGTTGTTGGCGACCGGGTTTGAGTGGGTGTCATAGCAAAGGCCCCTGATCAGGGTGGTCGCGGCGGGACAGGAGGCGGAGTGGCCGTTGACGGCGCTTGCGTTGGCGGCGTTGGTCGCGTTGGCGGCCTGGGGGACGGTGCCGAGCTCGGAGAGTTTGATGTTGGCGCCGGTGATCGTTTCTTCGGCGATCTTGCCGCCACTTACGGCTCCGTTGGCGATCTTGCCGCCGGTTACCGCCTTGGCCTTCAGCTGGCGGGCGCCGACGCTGTTGGGGGGGACCTGGAGGGCCGCGTAGGCGGAGCCGGAGAGGGCGACCACCAGGGCGGTGATCGCCACCGCCATCGCCGGTGAGGGCATCCCGATCCGGCGCTTTCCTTGACCTTGATCCATTTCTCTCTCCTGGGTAGTGGCGGGTGGGGGTGCTCGGCGGGGGCTCAGCGCCTGGCTCGCTTGTGGTGCTTGGTGGCCTTGTGGCGCTTTGCCTTGTGCCTGGCCGGGCAGGCGGTCTTCGCCTTGACCTGCTGGGTCAGCTTCTTGCCGTTCTGGGCGTCGATTTCGACGCTCGAGACTTGTGGGGAGCCGCAGAGGCCTTCGGTGTTTTCCAGGTAGCCCTGGGAACCGCCGTAGAGGGTGAGGCGAAAGTGGCCGATCGGGACGTCGGGAACCACTGGGATCACGGTGCGCAGGCGGCCGCCGGAGACCGTGGTGGAGATGCCTTCGGGCATCACAGTCACCTGGCCGCCGAGGATGAAAACGACGTGGGGCAAGACTCCGAAGCCCGAGACCGCGTAGGCGTTGCCTTCGAGCGGATGTTCCAGGAGCGGAGTTTCGTCGATCACAATGCCGATCGCCGCTTTGCCCTTGCACTGGTCTGAGGCGAGTTCTGTTCGATCGCAGAGGTTGCCAAGGTGCGCCTGGTCGATATGGATGGACTTGGGCAGGGTGAGGGCAACTCGAGCGGAGGTTGGCATCGCCCGGGGTCGTGTTGAGGTCGAACTGGAGGCTCGGCTGCTTGGCCCGCCGGGTCGCCTTGCGGCCGCCGAGCTGGGTGATCGAGAGCTTCGGGCTGAAGCCAAGTGTCGCGCAGTTGACAACGCGGAAGGGAGAGGTGAAGGCAACCGCGGTGCCCTGGTCGCCGATCCCTTCGGAGCCGACCGAGAAGGGGCTGCAGTTGGTCGGGTTGATCATGAAGTTGGGCTTGTTGATGTTGACCTGGATTTCGCGCATGCGGATCGGGATGCCGCCGATAATCGAGGGGACAGGTTCTGAGTCGGCGATGACATGCGCGTCAGAGGGTTCGATATGCAAGGCGACGCGGACGACGACGGTGCCGTAGTCATAGGGACCGGCGAGAGCGGGGGTAATCGCAACCAGGCTGAGCGGGGCGCCTTGGATGGGGCCGGCAAGGTAGATCCTCCCGACCGCATGGAACGGGTGCGAGCCCGGGCCAGCGGCTACATTGCTGGTGCCGATTTCACTCGACGCGGGACAGCTGGGGTCGGCCTGCTCGACTTTGCCCAGGGTGTTGGCCGCTGCGACGATGTCTGCCTCGGGGCAGTAGGTGACTCCGTGCAGGTTGGCGGTCAGGCCCGGCGGCATCGTGAAGTTCAGCTTGCCGAGGTACTGGTCGCCGTCTTCGCGGTTCAGCTTCAGGGTGAAGGAGGAAAAGCCGCCTGCGGCGGGGTTGGTGGTGCCGGCTTCGAGGGTCGGTTCGAAGGGGCGGACCTGACCGGGACAGGGGCTGCCGTGCGGGCCGGTTTCAAGGCCGAAGACCTGGGAGGATTTCACCGGCGCCAGGGCTTCGTCCCAGGGGACGAAGGTGGCATTGACGGTGTAGATCGTGCAGGCGGTGGGAGTCGCCATCAGGGCACGTTCACCACTGAAGAGATGCAGCTGGAAATCGTCGAAGGGCGCCTGGGGCAGTTCTTCGAAGTAGGCGGTCAGCTGGCCGGTTTCGGGGTTCGGTTTGAATGAACCGGTGAGCTTGACGTTCATGCCAAAACCGGAAGCGATCAGGAATAAGCGGTACTGGTTTCCGGGCTTAGGTTCGCCGATGTAGATCGAACCGATCAGGGAACCGTTGAGGGTCGGCGAGCCGATCGCGAAGGTGCCGATCTTCGACTGATCGGGACATTCGGCGGGTCCTTCGAAGCCGAAGTTGGCCTGCGCTTCGGTGCATTCGGACTGCCCGTCGGCGGCGTCGGGGTTGATGGTGAAGCCCGGGGGCATCGAGACCATGACCGATCTGATCTCAGAGGGAGACGCCGCCAGGCCCTCGAACTGGGTCGCGCTGAGGTCGAGGTTCAAGCCGGAGCCGGAATCGGTCTGCGTCGTGGTGGGGGCGGCCTGGATGAGCGGTTTGAAGGTCTCGTTTTCGCAGCCGACGATCGGCGGGTAGCTGGCTTCGGCGTGGGAGGGGTGTTCGGGGTCCTGATAGGTGCGGACGTCGAGGGTGGTGGGCAGCGGCTGCCCGGTGCAGGTGGTGGGATTGTCGGTGAGGGCGCTGAGCGGCAGACTGGAGGCGGTCGGGGCGGTCAGGCAGCTGGTGTCGGCGCGCCCCGCGCAGCCAGGGGGCTCGCCGGGGGAGCCCTTGGGGAAGCGCAAGAAGTCGTGGGCGGCTTCGGAGGGCTGGCCCCAGAAGGTGAGGCGGGCGGCGGCGAGGGGGGCGAGCTGGGTGATATCGGAGATCGTGAAGCGCAGCCCGAAGTCCCCCCGGTCCTGACCGTGACCGGGATCTGGATCGGAATGCCGAGGGTGGGGGCGACGAAGGCAAACAGCGCCGTCTGCTGGGCTCCGGGGACGAGGTTGTAGAGCGGCGCCGTGCCGAGGAGGTCTTTGGAGGGCCCTTTGTCGCGGGCGTAGACGGTGATCACCCCGGCCTGGGAGTTGGGCGGACACTGGTCCAGGGAGAAGTCGGTGGAGGTGCACTGGGTGATCGCGTTGATGTTGCCGAAGATCCCCTGGGGGGCGTTGAAGACGACGTTTTCGGCCGCTTCGGTCTGGGTGGTGTTTTCGAGTTCGAAGGAGGTGGTGAGGTCGGGGTGGCCACCAGCCTGGGGAACGGAGATAAGGACTTCGGTCGCGGTCACAGTGCCGGCGGAGACGGTGCCAGTGACGCCAACGTCATCGCCGGGGCCGATGTCGGCAAGGGTCGGGCTGGGGGCGCCGGGTGCGGGCTTGGCGAGGGCGTAGGAGGTCGAGGAGGAGACGTCGACTCTGTCGGTGGCGCCGGTGGCTGTTTCGATGGTGAAGCTTTCGACCGAGGGCTGCGCTGTGACGACACCCTCGCCGGCGAATTCGCGGAGGCTGGATGGCGTTTCTCCGACTAGGGAGACCAAGACCTGCGTGGCGATCACGGTCGAGCCAAAAGCGCCGCCAAAGACGACGACGTGATCGCCGCTTTCGAGGTTGCCCAAATTGAGGGTAGAGGGAACCTGAACCGTGTCGGTCGGGCCGCTGTAGGTTTTGACGGTGAAGCTTTCGGCGCCGGGCGCGCCACTGACGGTCCCGGCCGCAGCGACTTCGCCGAGCTGGCCGAAGGCGTTGGCTTCAGCCTGAGTGGTCTTGAAGGAGGTGATCCGCTGCGCCGCGCCGGCTGGGGCGGTGAAGGCGGCGGCCAAGAGCAGGGCGGCGGCGGCGCAGAGCGCGATGCGCGCCAGGCGGCGTCTGGACGGCATTGCGTGCTCAGCCATGACGATGTCCCCTCTTGCCCTTTCGGTGGTGAGCGCGGACGTGCTTTTTGACGCAGCGCCCGTGTGCGCGCGCGAAGCCCTTCCTGCACTTCGGCGGCTGCGGGGCGGCGGGGGCGTTGCCTTCGCTCGTCTTCAGCACGGTGCCGATCTGCGGGGGGCTCGGCGCCGGGCTGCCGGCGCCGTGGCACTCCTCAGAGGAGGCGCAGGGAGGTGACTGGGAGAGCTCGAAGAAGCCGCCATCGCTGCGGGCGTCATAGATCTTCGTCAGCGGCCCGTTGTGATCCTGGGGGGCGAGGGAGTCGTGGGTGAAGAAGTAGACGTCGGTGCCGTTCTCGCTGGCGCTCAGAAGGCTGGAGGGGAAAGGGCTGGTGCCGCTGGAGATGAGGCTGAGGCAGGATTGGAAGAGGGTGCTGTAGGTGGGGCCGCCGGCTTCGCAGCTGCCGGTACCCAGCGGCTCCCACTCATAGACGTCTTGGAGGTTGTCGGTGTCGCGGAGGGCGAGGACGTCGTTGGAGTTGAAGAAGACCTGGCCCGATTCGGTCAGGCTGAGGCCGTTGGAGGCGAGGCCGGAGCCGCCAACCGCGGCGGCGTTAGTGGGGTTGCAGGAGGCGCAGCCAAGCCCCCCTTCGCCGCCGTGGGCGGCGGCGTCGTAGCGGTAGACCTCCGAGAAGCCCGCATTTTCATAGCCGGTGAGCGAGAGGACGGAGGTAAACGCGGCGAAGCGGCCGCTGGGGGTGAGTTGGAAGTCGGCGCTATGGGGCTTTCCGGCTTGGGCGAGGGAGTCGAGGACGGTGGAGTCGTTGGGGGAGAGGGTGGCGATGAAGCGCGGCGCGGAGCCTTCGCCTGCGAGGTAGAGGTTGGGCTGGTTTTCGGTGCCGTTGGAGGCGCCGTCCAGCAGCTCGGGAGAGAGGAAGTAGACGTCGTCGCCGGCGGCGGCCACGCCGCCAGCGACCGCGAGCGCGTCGCAGCTTGCCCCCGCGCCGAGCGAGTTCCAGTGGGTGTGGGCTTTGTTGCCGAGGGGGTCACAGGCGTCGGAGTTGCTCGGGCCCGAGGGACCGGTCGAGACCAGCTTCAGATGAGCTGCGGATTCGCCGACTTCGGCCACGTAGATATCGGCGCTTTCGTCGGTGTCTCCCGCGAGCAGCTTGTCCTTGGTGGTGAAGAAGACCTTGGAGCCGTCTTCGCTGATGCCGTCGAAGAGGACTCCTTCGCTGAATTCGGCGGCTTCGCCGTGTTTGGCGATGACGCCGGGGGTGAGGTCGATCGAGCGGACCGAGTCGCCGACGTCCATGTAGAGGTGCCAGTAGACGTTGTGATCGGCGTCTTCGGAGACCTTCTGGCCGAGGAGAACGCGAGAGCCGTCGGTGGAGATCGCCAGCTCGGAGATGCCGTTGGAATTGCCTTCGGCGGAGTCGCACTTTCCTTCGCCCTGAAGGCAAGGGAGGGGGACGGGGAAGTCTTCGGTGCTGGGCGCATTGGAGACGACGTGGGTTTCACCGGTGCGCAGGTCGCGGTCGTAGACCGAGACGTTGCCGCCTTCGCTGCCGCCAGGGGCAAAGCGCGAGGTCGAGGCGAAGATCAGGTGCTCGCCGTTGGCGGAGAGGTTGGCGGCGACGTAGCCGTCGGAGGTGGCTGAGGGGCCGGGTTCAAAGCCGGGGGCGCCGACCATGCCCTGCACAAGCTCGCCGCTGGCAAGGCGCACCGGAATGCCGGTTTCGACGCCGCCGGGACCAAAGCAGGGCGAGCAGCTGCCGGGGCCGCCGAAGGCGAAGGTGCCGAGGCCGGCGTCCGCGCCGGTGGGGGTCGAGGAGAAGGGTTCGGTGGCGAAGGGGTCATCGGCGGGGATGCCGACGTATTCGGTCGACCAGCCAGCTTCACCGCGGGTCGCGACGTAGGGGTCGAGGCCCCTGTTGGTCGGGTGGTCGGTTCCGGGCACGCCGCCGGCGTGGACGGCGTAGAGGACGCGCTCGGGTTCTTGAGCCCGCGGGTAGCCCGCGAAGGGGGTCTGGCCAGGGACGAGGTCCGACTCGACGTCGTAGCCGCCCGCATCGGCGGCGGAGACGAGCTCATAGGAGCGGCAGTCGAGGGCGAGGGCGGCACCGGTCTGCTGGCGGGAGAGGGCGTTGGGGCAGGCGTCGTGGAGGGTGGCGACATACGGGAAGGTGGCGAAAGTGGCGTCGGGGCCCTTGGTCGTTCCAAGCGAGTTAGTGGCGAGAAGGCGGTAGTAATAGAGGGTGCCGGCTTTAAGCCCGGTCACTTCGGTGCTGACCGCGCGGAAGGTGGTGACGCCGCCGATTTCCAGTTCCGGGCCGAGGGGAGCGCTGGTGCAAGGGTCGGGTTCGGACGAGCAGGGGGCGAGGCCGTATTCGAAGTGGTAGGTGGTGGCGGCGCCGCCGGGGTTCAGGTGGGCGTCGAGCACGAGGCTTTCGGAGTGGACGGCGCTGACGAACTCGCGGATCAGCGGCGCTGACTTTCCGGTGCGGAAGGTGCGGTCTTCGCCGTAGCTGGTGTGTGAGTTGCCCGGCCCGTTCTCGGCGACGACGCGATAGTGGTAGGTGGTGTTGGGGTCGAGTTCCGCAACCGCGGCGGAGAGGCCGGTGCGGGCCGGGGCGTTGTCGGGAGAGCCGGCGCTTTGGCCCGGTGGGACCGCTGTGGTTTCTCCGTAGGAGGCGGTGGAGCCGTATTCGAAGTAGTAGTGGGTTTCTTCACCGTTGCCGACGAAGGAGGCGTTGAGGGTCGCCATGGTCGCCTTGACTTCGGTGGCGGGGTCGGTGCGCAGGCCGACGACGTAGTGGGGGGTGTAGGTCTGATCGTTGCCCGGCGTTTCCCCCGCCGCGGTCTCGAGGACGAGGCGGTAGTGGTAGGTGGTCTCGGTAGTCAAGCCCGAGATCCTCGCCTGGACCTGTGTTTCGGTCGAGTAGGGCTCGGTTTCGGGTTCGCACTGAGCGCTTTCGCCGTAGGACTTGGTGGCGCCGTATTCGACCTTGCAGGCGGTGATTTCTTCGCCGGGCGGTGGCGTCACGGAGGCGTTGACGGTTCCCGCGGTCGGCGTCGGTTCGGTCGCGTCTTCGTAGGCAATCTTCGGCACTTGGTCGTAGATCTGACCGCCGACGTAGAGGTAACCGCGAGAGTCGAAGGCAGCGAATCCACAGGGCAGCGATCCCACTTCTTGATCGGACTGGGTGAACTCGGCGCAGCCGATCTTCAGGTTGCCGCTGCTCGAGTCTTCGGCCAATTCTCCTGCGTTGTGGAGATGATCAGTGACGAAGGCGCCCGAGGAGTCAAACTCAAAGGTCTTTCCCTGAGCTCCAACCGCAACGTAAACATCGCCTTCTCGCTGACCAACTGCGATGGAATCGATATGGGAAAAGCACTGAGTGGCGAAATGGTAGAAACCTTCGGTGAGAACTTCGGTGGTACCACAGGTTCCCGCGGCAACGTTTTCAACCGGTGCTCCGAGAATGTAGTTTTCGCTGATGTAGGGCGCCGCTACGGACAGACCTGCCGGAGAACCGTTCGGTTCAAAGGCCGCGAGCACCTCATTATTGGGATAGGTCCCATACCCCACCACGTATATCCGGCCATTGGAGGGACCACCGGAGTTGTCGATCGCGATCAGGTTGCCAAACTTACTAAGCCGTTGGTTCTGTGCCTTGCCAAGTTGCAGCGATTCCTTGAACGCACCGTTCGATTCGAAGACGTCGACACCAGGTTCGCCGGGTTCGATGCCACTGCAGTAATCACTCGCGTAGACATAGTCTGTGACATCGTCGACGGCAAGGGATTCGACCGGCCCTGGGCAGTCGAGCTTGCCTTCGCCGCTCCATTCCTGGAGCTTGGCGTCGGCCGGATAGGGGCTGTACTCGGTGATCCGCTGTTCGCCGTTTTCGCCGCGGGCGACCCAGACGTCGTTGGAGGCATCGACGGTGACGGCGGTGATCGTGCTCGCTTCGGGTAGTTCGCCGATGTGGCCGCGGGCGGCGAGGGCCTGGGGGGCGATGACGAGGAGCAGCACCGTCGCGACAGCCACGCATCCGACGGCGCTGAGGGCGCGTGTGGCGCAGCGCATAGGCGGTTGGTCCGCCGACCCCGCGCGGCCGGATGACGCCTGTGGCAAACTGCGCATCTCTGCGTCCTCGACCTTGCCCTTGGCACCACCAAGGGCTGCGGTCTGCGTCCTTGATCTGCTTGGCCACAGACGCCCCCAAACCACACGCGGCCGACGGACCAACCCCACTGCGTCCTCGGTCGGCCGCCCGCGGGTCACGCTGAACCAGTACTGCGACCTGCTGCTCGCGGCGACGTTCGTCGCCACGCCAGAATCGCTTGCGCTCCCCTTGCGGAACAAATGGATCGCGCTCCGCGAGCTGCGCAAAGAATCAGATCGTGATGCTTGCTCGCCACCAATGCTGCGGCTTCTTTCGCGGCGCAGAAGAACCAAAATTCGACTGCTTGCTCGCTCCGCCTCGCTGCGCGCTCCCGCCCTGCGTCCTTGACCTGCTTGGCCACACGCACCCTCAGCCAAAGAGAATTTGGATTTAGACACGGCGCGCTTTGATTGCACACCACCTCTCCCCAACTCCAAGCTGCGGAAAATGTTGAACCTGGGCCTCATCAGCGCCTCGCTCCCTGGTTTGCACGCCGATGACGGGTGTGCTTAGGCTTGCGGTGCTTCTTGGCGCAGGGCGTTTCGAGAACCGGATTTTGGTTGGCGGTCTTGCCGCTTTGAGCGGTGATCTGGATGCTGACGTGCTGGGTGGCGGCGCAGAGGTTTTCCGAGTTGGAGATGAGGCCCTTGCTGCCGCCGTCGAGGGTGAGGGTGAACCTTGAGACTGGAGCGTCGGGAACTGTTTCGAAGGTGGTGCGGAGTTTCCCCGGAACGCTTTCGACGTGGCCGACGAGGGCGACGTCGATCTGGCCGTTGAGGGCGGCGACGATATCGGGGAGGTGGCGGCCGGGGGCGGTACGAAGGTAGACTGGGCCTTCGAGGGGCTTTTCGAGCAGGGGGGATTCGGCTTTGGCGAAGCCGATGTCGGTGTCGGGCGGGCACTTTTGGCCGAGGGCGGAGCCTTCTGCAAAGACCGCTTTGAGGCAGGGGTTCTTGAGGTGTGACTGGGCGAGGAACTCGGAGTGGGGCAGGGTGGCGGTGACGCGGGCCACGTTGGAGTAAGGGCCGCCCTTCGGGTAGGTGAGGACGGTGTGGAGAGAGGGGTAGCCGGTGTGGTTGGTGGAACCGGTGAGCCGGGCGGCGAACTTGGGGGCGAAGGGCAGGACGGAGCAGTTGGCGGCCTGGAAGGGTGTCGAGCGGGTGGCCGTCGCGCCTTCGGCGCCGGAGATGGCGGCGCTGATCGAGAGCGGTTCGCAGTCGGTTGGGTTGAGGGTGAAGTTTTCGCGGTCGAGTTCGATGAGGACCGAGCGCAGGCGCAGGGGGATGCCTTCGAGGATCTGTGGCAGTGGGTCGGAGACGGCGGTGATCTGGGCGGTTTCGGGGTCGACGCGGAGGGCGACGCGGACGACGACGTTGCCGAGGTCATAGGGCCCGGAGACCGCCGGGGTGATCACGGCCAAGGAGAGCGGGGCGCCTTGGTAGGGACCGGAGAGGTAGACCCTGCCCGGCAGATAGACCGGATGGGTTCCGGCGCCGGCGCCGGCGGTCGCGATGCCGATCTGGGATTCCGACGGGCAGCTCGGTTCCGAGCCCTCCCGAAGGCCGGAATAGGCGGGGCCGGCGGCGGCTTCGAGGGCCGACTGGGGGCAATAAGGGACGCCCCTGAGCGTGGCGAGGAGGCCGGGCGGGGTGGTGACGTCGAGGGCGCTGAGGTCCTGTTCGCCGTCTAGGCGGATGAGCTTGAGCCAGAAGGGGGCGTGGAGACCGGCGGCGTTACCGGTCGATCCCGCGGCGAAGCCCGGGCCGAAGGGCCGGGGGCCGGTGGGGCAGGCGGAGCCGCCAGGTCCGGAGTCGAGGGTGAAGAACTGGGTGGATTCCTGTTCGGCGAGCGCTTCGTCCCAGGGCTTGAAGAAGCTATGGACGGCGTAGGTCCCGCACTGGGTAGGGGTGGCGAGGAGGCCGCGTTCGGAGCCGAAGAAGTGGAGGTCGATTTCGGTGAGGGGGCTCTGGGGGAGGTTTTCGAAGGTGGCGGTGAGCCGGCCGGTGTGGGGATCGGGAGTGACCACCCCGGCGAGCTTGACGTGGGTGGCGAAACCGTCGGCGACGATGAAGATCCGGTAGCGATCGGCGGGCGTGGGTTCGCCGATGTAGATCGAGCCGGGGATCGGGCCCGGGAGGGCGGCGCTGGTGATCGAGACGGTGCCGACCTTGGCGAATTCGGGACACTGGGCGGCTTCCTCAGAAGCGAAGGGGCCGAGCTGGGCCTGGGCTTCGGAGCAGGAGGCCTTGCCGTCGGCGGCGTTGGGATTGATCGAGAAGCCTTCGGGCAGGACGACGGTGGTGGCGCGGATCTCCGACTGGGAGGGCGTCGTGGGGCTGAGGACCTGGGGCACCTTGAGGTCGACTTCGAGGCCGGAGGGGGAGTCGGTCTGGGCGGTGGTCGGCTGGGCGCTGAGGCTGGGGTCGAAGCTGAGCTGGTCGCAGCCGGTGGTGGCGGGCCAGGTGGAGGTGGAGGTGGCCTGGGTTTCGTCGTAGGCGGTGATGAGGAGGGTCGAGGTGAGGGGACCGGCGCAGCGGGTCGGATTCTGGAGGAATGGGGTGAGGGGACTGTCGGAGGGACCACCCTTGGGCCCGAAGACTTCTTTGCTCGGATCGGGATAGCGAAGGGGATCGTGGCTGGGGTCGGCCGGGACGCCCCAGAGTTCCTCTTCGTATTCTTCGAGCGCGAGGGAGTGGGTGATGCCGGAAGTCAAAGCATCGAGGCCGTAGTCACCACCGGTGCGGGCGCTGAGGACGGTGTAGACCGGCAGGCCGATCTCGGGGGCCTGCCAGGCGAGGACGCCGGGCTGGCCGGGCTGGGGGATGAGGTTGTAGACGGCGACGTTCCTGAAACCGATCGCGCCATGTTCTTCGACCAACTTGACAGTGACGACCCCGACCTGGGAATCGTCCGGACAGTCATTGCGGGCGAAATTGGCGGCGGTGCACTGCGGGGTGGCGTGGACGTTGGCAATCAGGCCGGGGGGCGTCTGGACCAAGACGTCGCGGGGGTCGTTGCAGTGGCACGGGCCGCCTTCGGTGGGGGCGGAGACACGGGTGGTATTGGAGAAGGCGATCCTGAGGTTGGGATGCCCACCGGCCTGGGTCAGGGAGGGGATGACGGTGAAGGAGCGGACGGCGATGCCGGCGTCGGCCGGGGTGACGGCGAGGGCCGCCGGGAGGAGGAGCGAAACGGCGAGGGCGAGAGCGAGGCGGGCGCTTCTCATCGGTGCCTCCCCTGCGCCCCGTGGCGGCGGTGATGGCGATGGCGGCGGCGATGGCGGTGATGGGATTTTTTGTGGTGGAGCTTGGAGGAAGCGAGCGGGTGGAGGTTGCCACCGGTGCCGAGGGGGCTGGAGGTGGCGGCCGGGGGGCTGGTCGGCGTTTCGCTGCCGGGGCCGTGGCACTCTTCGGCGGCGGCGCAGGGCGGCGGGGCGGGAGCGGTGGGAAAGCCACCGTCGGTGCGGGCATCGTAGATCTTGATCGTTTCACCGTTTTCGTCCTGGGGGACGAGGACGTCGTAGGTGGCGAAGTAGACGTCGGTGCCGTCGGCGCTGACGGCGACGAGGCCGGGCATGGTCTCGCTGCCGATGAGGCCGGTGGCGGCGGCGTTGACGGCGGTGGTCCCCGTGGAGATGAGCTGGGGGCGGCCGTCGACGAACTCATAGACATCTTCGGTGCCATCGGTGTCCTGGGGGACGAGGGCGTCTTCGGTGGAGAAGAAGGTGCGGCCGTCATCGGTCATGAAGAGGCCGTTCTGGGCCCCGTAGACTTCGGAGGTGGGCGGCGCGCCGCTGGGGATACAGGAATCGCAGAGGAGTTCGCCGGTCGCCGGCGTGAAGGAGTACATCTCCATATGGCCGCGGTTGTCGTAGCTGGTGGGGCGGCTGTTGGTGATGAAGGCCATGTGGGCGCCGTCGGGGGAGACGTCCATACGGGCGACGGGGCCGTTGGCGCAATTGGTAAGTGTTTCTTCATGGCCAAGGGGTGAAACCGATTTGATGCAGGCGGGACGAGGCGAGAGGGTGGCGACGAACTCGACTTCACCCTGGCGGGATTCGTTTTCGCGGTAGAGGTAGAGGTTGGGCTGGTTGGGCAGCCCCTTGTTGCCGTCGAGCTGCTGGGGGGAATAGAAGTAGATGTCACCGCTCCGGGAGGCGATGTAGCTGTCGCTGGTGCCGTTGCCGCCGCGACCGCCGAGAGACTGCGAGACGACGGTGAAGGAGATGGGCTTGACGCCACACTTGACGGTCCAGCCTTCGACGGGATGGCAGCCATCGTTGTTGTCGGGAGCGCCGTCGGGCTTGGAGATCAAGGTGAGCGGCTGTTCTCCCTGTTCGGCCCTGGCGGCGCTCCACATGTAGAGGTCGAGGCTGGAGTTTTCGTCTTCGGGGAGGAGCTGCTCGGAGCTGGTGAAATAGACCTTGGAGCCGTCGGCGGTCATGCCGAGGTAGTTGACCTTGTGGCCGGGGGCGATTTCATAGGTGGCCGAGTCGCCGACGCGCATGTAGAGTTCGCCCTGCCCGCAGGCCGGCGCGGTCCATTCTTCGCCGCCACAGAGGGTCATGCCGGCGGCGCCGAGAAGGATGCGGTCGCCGTTGGCGGAAACCTTGATGGGCGAGGCTCCGAGAATGCGTTCGTTGTCAGGTTTGCGTGAGATGACCGATATCGCGCCGGTAGCGGTGTTGTCGTCGTAGACGTCGTTAGGTTTGCCGAGTTTCGTTTCGAAGACGAGGTTGGAGGAGAAGACGAAGTGGCTGAGGTCGGCCGAGAAGGCGGTCCTGCCTTCGAATTCTTCGCCTTCGGTGACTTTGGAGAGGTTGGTGGGCCAGTGGCCGAGGAGGGTGTTGGTGTCGGTTTCCCAGACGTAGGGAGCGTTCGAGGAGCCGAGACCGATGCCGGTGCCGGCGCCGCTGAGGCGACCGCTGTCGTTCCAGTCGACGATCTCGGAGAGGCTGGGATTGGCGACGACGGGCTGATTCCATTTGGCCGGGCCGTTGAAGTAGCTGTTTTCATTCAGCACCCAGGGAGGGGGGCCGTCGAGGAGCGCTTCGTCGCCGCGGAAACCGACGTAGTGGCTGACCCAACCGCGGTCGGTGCGGGTCGCGACGTAGAGGTCGCCGACGCTGTTGGGGGGGGCGGCGCCGGGGACGATGCCGCCGAAGGTGCCGAAGGCAAAGCGCGAGGGGCCGGTGGCGAGGCCGGTGTTGGAGGTGCCGGAGGCGGCGAAGATGATGGCGGTGCCGGCGTTGGAGGGGGTGACGAGCTCGTAGGCGCGGCAGTCGGGGAGCGAGTTGGAGCCGGTTTGCTGACGGGCGGTGGAGTTGGGGCACTGAGGGGGCGAGAAGCCGAAGGTCTGGTCGGTGGTAGTGGTGGTGCCGAACTCGTTTTCGGCGACGACGCGGAAGTGGTAGGTGACGCCCGCCTGGAGGCCTTCGAGGTGGACGGTCTCGAGCTGGTCGGCGTGGCCGGAGCCGGCATCGCCGGCGGGTTCGGGGGCGGTCTGGCCGTAGGCGACGGTGGGGCCGTATTCGAAGCGGTAGTGGGTATCGGAGCCATCGGGATCGATCCTGGCGATGAGGTCGGCGCCGGTGGCGGTGGCGTGGCTGGAGGAAAAGCCGTCGATCGAGGGGCGCTGGGAGGTTTCGAATGTGCGGTCCGAGCTGTAACCCGTGCCGTTCGCATTGGTCGAGACGAGGCGGAAGTGGTAGGTGGCGCCGGGGCGCAGGCCGGTGAGGCCGGCGGTGACTTGCGTGGGGCCGTTGAACCCGGATCCGCTCGGTGCCGGAGAGCACGGAGCCGTACCACCGCCGAGATAGGTGTTGGTGAGGCCGTATTCGAAGCGGCAGTCGGTGACGTTGCCACGGCCGGCGGGGTCGACCTTCCCGCTTATCGCGGCGGTGGTGTCACGAACATCAGTCGCAGGTTCGGTGCTGTCGATCGGGCTGACGCCGGCGAAGACGGCGACGTCGACGGCGCCCGAGTTGGCGACGAAGACGTCGTCGGTGACAGCGTCGATGGCGATGCCCAGGGGGACGTCCAGCTCTCCGCGGCCGAATTCGTCGAGCGGGGTACACGATTCCGTGCAGGCAAATGCAAAATGGCTGACAAAGCCGCCTTCTTCAGGCTGAACCACGTAGGGGTCGTTGGTAGAGGGATCGATCGCGAGTCCTTCGCCAGGAACATCGATCGGGCTGAGGAGGCTAACCCCGGCGCTGGTGTATTTGGATTGGCCGCTGTAGACATCGTCTTCGGCGTCGAGCCCAATCCCCGTGAGGCCGTCATACCCGCCAGATGCTTCTCCGATGAACGCACCAGCGGGGGAATATCTAGAAGTGTGACCGTATGCCGCAAAGAGCACACCTTCCTTGTCTACCGCTATCCCACCGATGTCCCCCGGAAGTTCACGGGAACATATGGGGCACAGTTTTTCCGGATGGGCCGGCAACTGGCCCCCGTTCGCCCACGAGGTGATCAAATGGCCGTTTTCGTCGAATTTGCTGACCGTCACGGCATAGGTGCCTTCGGGGACGCCCACACCCGGATCGGCGACATAGAGATCGCCGCTGGTGGGATCGACGGCGAGGAATAGGCGTCCTTTACCTTCGTCTACGAAACCTCCTCCTTCGACCTGCCGCCGTTCCTGGAAGACGCCGTCAAAGGCGCCAGGCGAGGTGCCGGCGGTGCCGGGCCGGCAGGTGTCACCGGAGGAGAGCGTACAAAGGTCTTCTTCGGCTGCGGTGACGGTGACCGGTTCAGAGTGCGCCTGCTGTTCTTCGCGCCTTTCGACCTTGGTCTTGTCGACTTCCTTGCCGAACATGAGGAGAAATTCGCCAGCCGGGGTGAACTTCTCGATGTCAGCCGCATCGCTTGCACGGCGGCTGGTCGTGATCTGCACTGTCTGAGCCCCGCCGGTGAGGCCGGTGGCATCGGCGGTGATCGGAGGGTGTTCAGCGTCGCCGAGGGATCCGCTGAATTCGACCGTGTAAGGGCCGCCGGTGCTGCCGGTGATGAAGGGGTTGGGGCCGATGCCGGAGAGAATCGCCCGGAGGGCAGTTTCGACGCTGTTCAACTGCGGTTCGTACCCCCCTTCGAATTCGCGAGGAGGAGCGTTGTAGGCGATCGGCTCGGTGGTCTGGCCCTCGAAGCTCAAGGTGAAGGTGCCACCGGTGGCGTTGACGGTGACGGTCTGGCGCTGATTGGCGGGTAGGTCGGCGACGTAGACGTCACCGGCGGAGGGGCCGCTGGAGTTGTCGACGGCGACATCAGTCGGGTTCTGAAGAGGGTAGGGATCGGGGGGCGTGGAGATGGCGGTGCCGAAGGTCTTTTCGAAGGTATGGCTGACACTGGCGGAGGCGGATGATGCAACAGCCAAGGAGCCGAGCAAGGCAACGGCGATGGTCAGCAGACATCTGGTTCGGCTCTTGTGGGGCTGGATCATCTGTTTCAATTTCGTGGAGTGATTGGGGTAGGTGCTTTTGGGTCGGGCCTAAGGTTGACTTCGTCGTGGTTGGGTCGGCGGAGTCCCCGGGTGACAAAAGTCACCCGGGGCGCACTACCGAGGCGGCTACTCGTCGACCGCCGGAGGGACCGTTCTAGTTGCCGCCCACCGCCCAGGTACCCTGGGCTTCCATGTGGACGTGGTTGGGCGGAAGAGTCCACAGGATGGCCCCCTGAGGGCTGACCCCCGTCTGAGGTTCAGGGCGTTCGGGTGCTGAAAACGCAAAGCCGTCGTCCGTTCCTCCGCTCGTTCCCTCCGCGAACTCCTCGAAGAGACAGAAGTTGCCCGCTTCGGCTTCGGGATGATTGAGGTTTCCACTGCAACCTTCGGGTGGAGTAGGGAATTCGACGGTCGTTCCGTTCTGGGTCGGTGGTGCGATGACATGCACATTTGCTTCACCCACGATCCTGTGGCGAAGCGGAATTGGAAAAGAAATGGATGTGTAGGCAGTCCGGCTGGAGCCATACGTTGGCGGGGCTTCTTCGGCGTAGGCGAGGACCCAGGTGCCTGTCTCCACCTTGCCTTCGGGGAGGGTTTTGGTGAAGCCGGTCTGGCCGTTGCAGACTTCGGTGGCCGAGGTTGGTTCGCCTTCCCTTTCGATCTCGGCGCCACCCTGTTCGGCGCATTCTTCTTCGCCAGCGGCGATCGGGGTGACGGCGACGGACTTACCGTTGGCGCCAGGGGTACCTGCGGTACCGGGGGCACCTGCGCCACCAGGTTCACCCTTGGGCCCTTGCGCGCCGTTGCTCCCATTCGCACCGGGAGCGCCGGGCTTGCCGGCGTATTTCTTGGCGATCGCGGTCACTTCTTTTTTCTGCTTGGAGCTGAGGCCTCCGCCAGCGGCGTAGGCGCCGCCGGCAACGGCGAGAACGAGGGCCATGATCGAGAGGATCAGGGCCGGGGTGGTGAACTGCTTGCGCAGGGCCCTGTAGCCCCGGCCGGTGCGTCTGGATAGACCTGACATCAGATATTCACTCCTTCTGTAGTGAGCGCCGGCGATCCGGCCGGCCCTGTCGACCCCGGTCGGAACCCAGCCGGGCAGGGCGGTTGTTCGATGAGGCCGGCGCGAACCGTGTTGGCCGCGTGGGATGGTGCGAAAAGGTGGAGAGATGCGGCGGGGGTGGCGGTCCCTTGGCGGTGGCGAGGGACGAGGCGTTATGTCTACTGCAACTGGGCGGGTAGGTCGGCAGGGCGAGGTGCGCCGGCGGGCGCGCGGAGGTCGGTGGAGGCGAGGTGAGCGCCTCGCCCTGCCGACCTAGCGCGATTGTGAGCCGGGACCGCCGTCAAGGCGCTCGCTTTCAGCTCGGCCTCGCTTCGCGCCCTACGGGTGACTGCGGCCCGGCTGGGGTTGGTGGTGCCGGTCCCCCTGCCAGCCCCGCCCTGGCGGCAGGCACTCCCGTGAAGGTGGAGCTCGTGGGGGTGGCGACTGGCGGGCATAGACGACTCTGCGTCCTGCCCGCCCCCTCGTAACTTTAATCCGTGAGAGGAAGAGAAGTCGCGGTCGGGGCGCTCGACAAGGGGCGGGGAAGTGAGAGGGGGCGACGGGAAGTCGGGGGGTGCAGTCGTGGGGTGGCCTGCCAGGTGGGGGACGAGGGGTGGATCGGCGGTGAATGGGTGGGTGCCAAAGAATGAGAGCGAACAGACGCGGACGGCCCCGACGGCGGGGACCGGGAGGCACCCGAGGTCTTGAGGCCGTCTCGAAGCCCCACGCGCACCGCCGGCTGCGGCGGACACACTCCGGGCCGCGGTGTCTTCGGGCTTGCACTTGACACCACCAAGCGCTGCGCCCTGCGTCCTTGCGGCACTCGGTCCGGCGCTAGCCAGCCGCATACGCGGGGTTTCGAGACGGCCTCGGGGGCCGCCCGCTCTGCTCTTGATCGCGCCGTCTTCCAGGGAGGGGAGACGAGCGAAGCTCGGGCGAAGTGCGGGCGGCTGGAGAAGGTGGGCCGGATTGGTGGACGTGGCGCCGACGGTGATGGACGGGTGGGCGCCAAAGACAGAGGGAGGAACAGACGGGGGCGGCCCCTCCTCCAGGGGCAGGGAGCACCCGGGAATCAAGGGGGCCGCCCGCGTCGCTACCAGGAACCCGGAGAAGTGGGGTCCCCTGCTGTGGAGCCCGGTGAGGCCGGGCTCCGGTTGCGCCGTCAGCCAGGGAGGGAAGACGGACGCAGCTTTGTGGAAGGCGATTAGAGACCCCCGGTGTTCTGGAGGCAAAAGAAGCGCCATCAGGCGGCGTCAGTAGGGTGCGCGCGGCGTGGGATGGCCGTCGAAAACCGGGGAAGTGCTGCCGGGAGCGGCGGATGCCTGGTGTGAATCGTCCAAGTGGGACGGCTGGATCCTTGCCCCGCACGGGCATGGGCCCGAATGGGCGAAGATCCTGCACGTCGGCCTGGATGACGTCGACGCAATCTGGAGGGCGATCGGCTCGGCCGTGGTCCTCGCGCCCGTCTCCGACATCCTCGACCGTGGGGAGCACGGGCTCAACTGCCGGGTCGACGTCGAGCTGACGATCGGCGAGCGCAGCGCGCCGATCAGGACGGCCTGGCACTACGCCGACGCCGAGAGCGCGCCTCGATTGGTCAGCGCCTACCCGAGGCTCTAACATCGAACGGGAATGGCCACCACCAAGCACATCGCCGAGTACGACATCGTCGAGCTGGCCGAGCCGCTCGAGGGGGCGCCGGCGGGCGCCCGCGGCGGCGTGCTCGACATATTCGGTGACGGCAAGGCGATGGTCGAGCTCACGAATCTGCCCGGAGAGATGGACATCGACCGGATCGTCGTGGTGCCGCTGGAGAAGCTGCGCGTCATCGAGCGGGCGACGCGCAGATAGGTCCAGCTCAGAACCTTCGTGGCGAGGGCGGCGGAGCCGGGAGGTAGCGGCGCGGGTCATGCCGGCGCTCCGGCGAAGATGGAGGTCTCTCCCCCACTCCGCGGGAGGGATGGGACGTGGGCGGCGGTCAGTGGGGTTGCGGGGGACGGGGCGTTTACTGCAACTGAGGCATGTAGGTCGTCAGGGCGCGCTGTGCCGAGAAGTGTGTGGAGGTAGGGGGCGTGCGGGTGAGCAGCGCTCCCTGCCGACCTATTGCAATTGTGAGCCGGGACCGCCGTCAACCCTCTCGCCACAAATGCTGCGCCTCTCGCTCGCTGCGCAAAGGAATCAGATTGCGATGCTTGCTCGCTCGGGCTTGCGGCGCTCGGGGTCGCTGGCGCGCCCTTACGGGTGACTGCGGCCCGGCTGGGGTTGGTGGTGACGGACCCCCTGCGAGCCCCGCCCTCGCGGCAGGTGCCGGGCGTGGCGGTGGCCGAGCAGGAGGAGGCAATCCGAGCGGCGGCGGTTGGCGGGGACGTGGCGCCCGGGAGGGTGAGCCGGTCTCGACCCGAGAGGGCCGGCTCGACCGGATGGGCGCTCGGTTGGAAGGACGTGAGCCGCGAAGGCGTTGGCGAGAGCCCGGGAGCGAAGGCGGGGCTCGTGGGGGGTGCGAGAAGACAAGCGGGGTCGGTGGTCGCTGGGGCCTTTGGGGTGCTCGGCTTGGAAGCTCGGGCGACCCGGTAGGCGCCGAAGGCAGAGGGGGAACAGACTGCGCCGTCAGCCAGGGAGGGAAGACGGACGAAGCTCGGGTCGAGTGCGGGAGGCTGGGGAAGGTGGGCCGGGTGGGTGGACGCCGGACCGGTGGTGGTGGATGGGTGGGCGCCAAAGACAGAGGGGGAACAGACGGGGGCGGCCCCTCCTCCAGGGGCAGGGAGCACCCGGGAATCAAGGGGGCCGCCCGCGTCGCTACCAGGAACCCGGAGAAGTGGGTTCCCCTGCTGTGGAGCCCGGTGAGGCCGGTCTCCGATTGCGCCGTCAGCCAGGGAGGGAAGACGGACGCAGCTTTGCGGAAGGTCGTGGGGGCGGCGGGGTTGGCGGAGCGCAAATCCGCCGAGCACGGTCGCTACAGTTCGGGCATGGGTGAGATCGCGCATGTGCGTCTGAGCGGCGATGTCGAGGGCGCCTTCGTGATCACCGAGAAACGACCCGGGGGCGAGTTTGTAATCGCTCCCGACACGTCCTGGAAGGCGATCCTCGAGCGAACCGGGGGCCGAGAGGCCACCCCAGAGGAGTTCGCCGCCTTCGAGCGTGAGCACGGGCCGTTCCTCCCCCCTGACGGCGAGGGCTGAGGGTTGACGATCAAGCCGGGTCACGCCCGGGTGGTCTTCGATGAGGCCGTCTTTGCTGAGGATGTGATGCGCAGCGGTCGGACGGGGGCGGCGGTTCTTCAAGAGACGAGGCGCCGTTATGAGCGCGACGGAGTGACCGTCGAGCGGCTGCGAAGCTGCGAAGCGGAAGGTAGCGACGGGACCGCGCTGCCGGGTTGCTTCAAGGTCTACCTGCCCGAGCCCAACGGAAAGTTCGGGATGGTGTTGGCGCTGGCCAGCGACGAGCACGGGCTTGGCCTGCGCTGCCTCGCCTTCGGGGTGCGACACCAGCCGAAGGGCTCGCACGCTGAGACGGTGTATGAGATCGCCCACCGGCGGCTGCACCGCGACGACTGAAGCTAGGCGGGTCATGCGGGGGCTCCGACGAGGATGGAGGTCCCTCTCCCACTCCGTACGAGGGACGGGGCGTGGGCGCCCTTCGGGCGCGCCGACGCGACTCATCGCGTCGGTGACTGCGGCCCGGCTGGGGTTGGCGGGGCTGGAGGGCGGTGAGAAGAAGTGGCCGATGGGCCCTGGGGCGTTGGCGGTGGACGGGTGGCGGCGGGGAAATGCAGAGAGCGCGGAAGGCAGCACGGCACCGCGGCCCTGGTGGCCTTCGGTGGTTGTGAAGCCCGGACCCAATCCGGACGCTGTCCTCATTCGATCTCTCCTCTGCCGTTCGCCGGTGCTACCTCGCCTGATCCGCTAAGCGGATCCCCTGGCCCGGTGCGGGCCGGCCGTTGGTTTCTCCTCTGGCCCTTGGAACACGGCCGCTCCCAAAAAGGATCGGCGACGTTCTGTGGGCCGAGTGGAATATGAGCACAGTCGGACCGAAGTGTCAAGAAATTGGCTTGCTTCGATCGGCACAAATTTAGTTTTGATCGGCTTTAGAATGGGCGAAATTCGCTTCTGTCCGAGGTCTCAGAGTTGCATTCTCTAGAACAAAAGCGTACCATAGAAGCAATTATTTTAAGACAAAGTCGTACCGATGTGGGTTCACGGTCGCTCTATCGTCGCGCTGCGATGGTGAGAACTCCATGGGGCGATGCGGATCAACTGAGGACGCGAATGATGCGCCCGGGGCGGGGCACTCCGCGCGAGGAGGCGGCGAAAAATCAGCGCGAGCGACTGTTCGCGGCGATGGTCGCAATCGTGGCCAAAAAAGGCTTTGAGGCGCTGACTGTCGCCGATTTGGTCAAGCTCTCGGGGGTCTCCCGCAGCGCCTTCTACAAACACTTCACGGACAAGGACGGGTGCTTCCTGGCAGCGATGGACGCATTGGTCGAGCCGGTGCTGGAGACGGTCGGAATAGAAACGGAGCTGGCCGACGCGGAAGAGGCCAGGCAGGCCTTCGAAAGGCTTATAAGAACGATCGTCACCCAGCCGGCAGCGTCGAAAATGTACTTCGAGCTCTACGCCGCCGGGCCGGCCGGCGTCTCGCTCGCTGAACGGATGCTGGGGGACTTTGAGGCGCTGGGGCAGCGGCTGCTGAGCTCGAGCGCCGGGGGCGAGAAGATGCCGGCGGAGATCGTGGCGGCACTGATCGGCGGAGTCCAGAAGGTGATCCACAAGCGGCTCAACGCGGGGCAAGAGGAGGAACTGCTCGAACTGGCGCCGCAGCTCTGGGAGTGGTTGATCAGCTACCCCCCTCCCCCAGGTTCGCTGCGCGGGCCGCGCGGCAATCGAACCGAGGCGGCGTCCTTGGAGGAGCGCCAAGCCGGCGCGAAGCAACAGGAGCGGATCCTCCGGGCGCTTGCGGCGATCGTCGCGGAGAAGGGGTACCGGGCGACGACCGTGGCGCAGATCGTCGCTCTCGCCAGGACCTCGCAGCGGTCGTTTTACGAACACTTCGCCAACCGCGAAGATGCCATCGCTGCCGCCCTCGATGCCGGCTCCTCGAAACTGCTGGCGGCGGCGCTGCCGGCGCTGCGGGGCGCTGCGGACTGGCCGAGCGCGGTGCGGGACACGCTGGCGGCGATGTTCGCCTTCGGCACCGAAGAGCCAGAGTTCGCGGCGCTCGGCGGGGTGAAGATGTATGCGAGGGGGAAACGGACCATGGGCCAGCGCGAGGTGGTGAGCGAGTTGATCGAGGGGCTGCTGAGGCCGGGGTTTGAGCTGGCGCCGGAGACCCCCCCGGTCGCCGCGGAGGCGATCGGCGGGGCGATCTACACGCTGCTCTATGAGCAGGCCAAGGAGAACGGGACGACACGGAGGACGGAGCGGCTGGTGGCGATCGCCGTCTACGTGGCGCTGGCCCCGTTCGTGGGGGCAGAGAAGGCGTATGGCGTGGCGCGCGGAGCAGGCCCCAGGGAGGCAGTCGCGGCGGGTCGGTAGCTCGCTCGGCGCCGGTGGGGCGGTGGACGAGTTGGGATCGCGTTGGGGGTTCGAAGGCGCGGGCATTTGGTATGAAGGGAAGGCGGGACAGCTTCACCGCGGACGGTGGGCTGACAGGGGAGGGCTCTCTCGGGGCAGCTCTCGGATACTCCTCTTGGACGGCCCAGCGATGGACCGGCTACCCGGATAAGGGGCGGGGGTGGCGAATCTCTCCCCCCTCCCCCGTGCCCGTCAGCTTCTGACGATCTGGGAGACGCGCTGGTGGGACATCTTCAGCACCCTGGCGATCGCCGCCATCGGCAGACCGTCGCGATAGGCGGCGCGGATCGCCCGGTCGCGCTCGGCGCGGAGGCGCTCGCCGGCCTGAGCCTGTGCGGCCTCGCGCTTGGCGTGCTCCTTGGCGAAGGCGGCCAGCCGCGCTTTGGCATCGGGTGCTTGGCGTTGGGAGCGGGCGATCCGCCCATCGTCTGAGCTATTCCTGCTAATCGGTTAGCATGAATGATCACGATGTGTGGGTCTGCCCTACTCAGCCGCGTGTGACTTGATCCTCGACGGCTACATCCGGGTCTCACAGGTGGCGGGTCGGCGGGGCGACGGATTCATCTCGCCCTCGGTGCAGCGCGAGCAGATAGAGGCGTGGACGAGCTCGAGCGGGGCACTGCTGGGCGAGGTGTTCGAAGAGCTCGACGAGAGCGGTGGGCGGGCGGATCGACCGCTGTTGATGGAGGCGATCGAGCGGGTGGAGAGCGGCGAATCGGATGGGATGGTCGTCGCCAAGCTGGACCGCTTCGGTCGCTCGCTGCTGGATGGCCTGGGCGCGATCGCGCGGATCGAGGAGGTGGGCGGAACCTTCGTCAGCGTCCAAGACGGCTTTGACCTGAGCACCTCGACGGGCAAGTTGGTGCTACGGATCATGTTCTCGATCGGGGAGTGGGAGCTGGAACGGGTGCGGATCAACTGGGACGTGGCGCGTGGACGAGCAGTGGCACGGGGGCTCTACATGTTTCAGTCGACTCCATACGGCTACCGGCGGGGCAAGGACCGGAAATTGCAGATCGAGCCCAAAGCGGCGGCGGTGATGAGAGAGGTATTCGAGCGGCGCCTGCGGGGAGAGACTTTCGAGAAGATCGCCGGCTTTCTGAACGACTCGGAGCTGAAAACCCCGAGCGGCGTTCCTTTTAGCGACTCCCACGTGCATGTCCTGATCAAGACCCGGGCCTATCGCGGGGAAGTGCATTCTGGCCCTCACCGCAACCGCAACGCGCACGAGCCGATCATCGATGGGGCGACCTGGCAGGCGTGCCAGCCGACCCCGCCAGCTGCGAAGCGGACGGTGCAAACCTTGACCAGAGGCCGAGTGCGGTGTGCCAGCTGCGGCGTATTGATGTGCCCGATCTGGAGCCCAGACGGTATGCACCGCTTCAACTGCCGGGAGCTGGCCGGTCGGTGCCGCGCCCCTGCTCACGTGCGATGCGACCAGCTTGAGCCGCTGGTTGAGGAATTCATGTTCGGCATGTCCCATCGACGCAAGCCGACCGGCAATGAGGTGACCGCCCAGGAGAGTGAAGCCGAGCTAGCGAAAGCCGAGGGGAACCTGGCGGCCTACCGAGACAATCCCAGCCTGCAGCGACGACTTGGGGCGGAATCCTTCGAGGCTGGAGTGGCCAATCGGCAACGCAGCGTCGAGCGAAAGCTTCTGGAAGTGAACCGGGCGAGGGGGACGGTGCGGCAGCCGAAGTTCGAGATCGGAAACCTCGAGGGTCGATGGCCGACACTGAGCTGGGATGAGCGCCGGGAAGCCGTAGGCGAGCTGATCGACTTCGTTGTCGTGGCGCGGGGCAGAGACCCGGTGAACGAGCGCGTTTGGATCTTCAAGCGGGGGCGCGGACCGCGCACCCGTGAGGGCAACGGCAAGAATCGGCCGCGGATCGATCCGGTGCTAAAGGGCGCAAGCAAGCTTCCTGCGGTTCGACTGTGGTCGGCCGAGCGGATCGAGAGGGAGTTGAGAGCCTTCCTAGGGGCCGCAACGCGGTGGCCAAACTACGGAGAATTCGCAGAGGTGGGAAAGGCACGCCTGCATGCCCAGGCGATGGCGTCGGGCGGCCCTTATTTTTGGGGACAGGCGTTGGGGGTGGAAGTCCCAAAAGGGGCTGTCATCTGGGACGAGACGCTGGTTCGGAGCGCACTTGCACCACTGCTTACCGGTCGAAACAAGTGGCCCGTGAAGAGGGAGTTCGAAGCGGCGGGCATGGTCGCGCTCCACACCGCACTTCGATCGCGCGGGGGGGCAGAGCGCTGGGCTCCGGAGTTCGGAGTTGAGTATCGACCGGCTCGAAACATTCTGTGGTCGATGGAGCGGGTCGAGCGAGAGCTTGTCGAGTTTGTCGGAGGAGGAAAGTTATTTCCAGTTGCGGGCGAATTCCAAGCGAGGGGACGATGGGATCTCGCGCTGCGCGGCGATGAGACGCGGGGGAATCGATCACTGGTGCAAGAGGCTCGGGTTGAAGAGGGCACAAACGGCCGATCGGGATGCGTAGGGATTGATCCTCGACGGCTATATCCGGGTCTCAGAGGTCATGGGTCGAGAGGGCGAGAGCTTCATC
The DNA here is from genome assembly GCA_963743285.1 of uncultured Solirubrobacterales bacterium. Taxonomy (GTDB): domain Bacteria; phylum Actinomycetota; class Thermoleophilia; order Solirubrobacterales; family 70-9; genus CAVUPF01. The sequence goes on along the minus strand of CAVUPF010000012.1, from coordinate 1,916 downwards.
TCACCCTCGGTCCAGCGAAAGGAGATCGAGGGGTGGACGAGATCGCACGACGCCAGGCTCGGCGAGGTCTTCGAGGAGCTGGACGAGAGCGGCGCGCGGGCAAATCGGCCGCTGCTGACGCGAGCGATCGCGCGGGTGGAGAGTGGCGAGTCTGGCGGCATCGTCGTGGCCAAATTCGATCGCTTCGCCCGCTCAGTGGTGGACGGGCTGCGCTCGATCGCAAGGATCGAGGCGGCGGGCGGGACTCTCGTCAGCGTCCAGGACGGGGTCGATTTGAGTACGCCGACGGGAAAGCTGGTCGCGAGGACCCTGTTCTCGATCGCCGAGTGGGAGCTCGATCGGATGCGATCGAGCTGGGACATCGCGATAGGGCGAGCGATCGAGCGCGGGATATACGTTGGTCGAGAGGGCCCGTTCGGGTATCGGCGAGGCGAGGACCGGCGACTGCGAATCGAGCCCCGGGAGGCGGCGCTGGTCAAGGAGGTCTTTGCGCGGCGACGGCGCGGAGCCACCTACGACGAGCTGGCCGAGTTCCTGAATGGCACCGGGATCAAACCCAAGCGGGGCACCACCTTCGACGGTCAGATGATGATCAGGATCGTCTCCGACCCGACATATCGAGGGGAGGCCTATGCAAGATCGCACCGCAATCGGAGCGCGCACAAGGCAATAATCGATACGGCGAGCTGGCAGGAGTGTCAGAGCCTGCCCAAGCCTCTGATCAACCGGTTTGGCGGTCTGGCAGCGGGCCTGATCAGGTGCGCCAGCTGCGGGCGAGTGATGTCGGCTCCCCAACCGGAATCAAACTGCAAGGGGTCAGACACCTACAGCTGCAGAAACAGGTGCGCTGGGCCCGCACATGTGACGGCGGAAGAGCTTGATCCGCTGATCGAAGAGCTGATCTTCCAACGCTTCAGCCCGGCGAGCGCGGCCTCCAGCGCCGCAGCCATCAAGAGATGCCGCGCAGCCGTAGAGAAATGCCGAGCGGCAGCCGAAGCAACGCTGGAAGACCTGGACGCCTACGGCGAGAATCCGCGACTGAAGAGGACGCTCGGCGCTCAGTCCTTCGAGGCCGGGATGTCGAAGCGGCAGCGCCTGAATGAGCGGGCGCTGCTCGAGCTGGCTCAAGCGCGGAGGGCGATGGAGGAGCCGGAATTGGAATTGGTGGTAACCGAGGCGGGCTGGCCAAGGCTGAGTCGGGAAGAGCGCTGTGGAATCGTCAGGGAGCTGATCGATTACGTGGTGATCGAGCGAGGATCAGACCCAGCGTCGGGGCGAGCATGGATCTTCAGGCGCGGGCGGGGTCCACTGTCGAGCGAGGCAAGGACGGTGCTGAGGGAATTCAAGGCCGGCACGACGGGCGCCGGCAGACTGCGGAAAGCGCGGCCGTGGCCAAGGAAGCGGCTTGCGGAGGAGCTTGGTGAGTTCTTGGCGGGTCGAGACAAGTGGCCGAAGTACGACGAGTTCGCGGATGCCGGCCGCGGGCGGCTTCACGCACAGGCGATGGCTTGCGGCGGGCCTTACTACTGGGGACACAGACTCGGGGTGAAGGTGCCGAAAGGGATTGTCAGATGGAGCGAGCCAAGGGTGCACGGTGCTCTGATGCCGTTCTTGAGTCGTCGGAAGGACTGGCCAAGCCTTGAGGAGTTCGAAGCAGCGGGCATGGGGCCTGTCTGCTTCGCCGTGCGCGAACGCGGAGGTGCGGAGCTGTGGGCAAATCGGTTCGGCCTCGAGTACAGGAAGCGGGGAGGGCGATGGTCGGAGGAGCGGATCGAGCGAGAGCTGGTCGAGTTCCTGGGCGGCCGCGAGAGGTGCCCCACGGAAAATGAATTCAAGGACGCCGGTCGTCGGCCGCTCTACACGGCGATGCACGGGCACGGCGGTTTGTCGTACTGGCTGGAGCGGGTTGGGGTGAA
>CAVUPF010000011.1:0-297807 GCA_963743285.1 uncultured Solirubrobacterales bacterium | reverse complement strand
ACCCTTACCATTTCCGTGATTGATTGGGCGACGAAACCACATCTCGTCGCCCAAACCCCCCCGAAACCGCACGGAAACCACCCGGAACCGACCTTCCGCAAGTCCTATAGAATCACCAGTGAGGTAGCCCAAAATCCGCATGGCAAAGGGGTTTCCGGGCCCATCAACCCAGGCAGCTCGGCTTGGTAGAGCACTCTCCAATGGTAAGGAAGGGGTCACGAGTTCGAGTCTCGTTCCGGGCTTCGCTTCACAGGCCGCAACGAACGCGGTCGGTAAGGGGTCATGAGAGCATCGATTGACGGCGCTCCGAACGAAGACCGAACATTCTCCGAACATCCGTGCCTGAGGGGCCACTTCAAGGTGTTCGGCGGCGCTTTTTCTCGGCGTCGGCGATCGAGGTGGCGGGCCTGCCCCTCATCGCCCTCGATGCTGTGCGAGTAGGTCCGGAACAGAAGCTCCGATCCGCCCGCCGACTCGCGCTGGCAGTCGGGATCGATCTCAGGGGATCGGACCAGGGTGAGGTTGCGGTTCGCTGACCTAGTTGCGATGCAGCAGAGCCTTCTGCCCGAGGAGGAGTTCGCAGACAAGACGATGGCCTGATGAGGCCAGTCCCCGAATATTCCGTGAAGGATTGTCCTCTAAAGCATGGGGAGGCAATGCCGGGATGATGTCCCCCGGACGGTTGACAGGCCGGGCTCCCCTCGACGATACTCGCGGCCTGCAGCTCCCTCGTCCTTAGGAGTCGAAATGTCCTGGAAGCTCGAAGGCTCGTATTTTGAGACGTGCTCGTGTGACGTGATCTGCCCTTGCACGGCGTCGCTGGCGTTCGGAGCCACGAATGACCGCTGCAAGGTCACGCTGGTGTTCAACGTCCAAAGCGGCGAGGTGGAGGGGACCGACGTGAGCGGCCAGACGGTCGCCGCCATCGCCGATACGCCGAAGGTGATGAGCGAGGGCAACTGGCGCCTTGGAGTTTTCATCGATGCCGCGGCCTCCGACGAGCAGGCCGAGAAACTAGGCGCGGTGTTCTCGGGGGCGCTGGGTGGCCCGATGGAGGCCCTTGGCCCGCTGATTGGCGAGAACCTCGGAGTCCAGCGCGCGCCGATCGAGGTTCAGGAGAACGACCTGCACCATGTGATCCGCATCGGCGAGGACGTGGACTTCGAGATCGAGGACGTCGTGCCCTTCGGCGTGCAGACCGGCGAGCCCGCCAGGCTCACCGGCATCTTCCATCCCGCCGGCTCCGAGCTGACCGTGGCACACGCGACGCGCTCAAAGATCGACGCCTTCGGCATCCAGTATGAGGGGAAGGCGGCTTTCTCCACCTCGCAGTTCTCGTGGGCAGCCTGAGCGCAGCGCAATCCCCCGCACCCCTCGACCGGCCAGCGGGACGCGGCGAGTTCGCCGCTGCCATTGCCGCGGTGCGCACACGGCTAGGGCTAGTCGCTCTGCTGTTCGGGCTGGCGGGCCTCGCCTGGTGGGCCACGGCCGATCAGATGGCCGGAATGGACGCCGGGCCGGGAACCGACCTCGGGACCTTCGGCTGGTTCCTAGGGGTATGGATCGTGATGATGGCGGCGATGATGTTCCCGTCGGTCTCCCCGACGGTGGCGCTCTACGCGCAAATGACGCGCCAGCGCGGCCTCAGCCGCCCGCTGCTGTTTACGAGTGGCTACCTGCTCGTCTGGGGCGCGGCGGGGGTGGCCGCCTATGGCCTGTTCGGGCTCGGCAGGACCCTGTTCGGCGCCGACCTGGCCTGGCGCGCCGGCGGCCGGTGGCTGGCCGGAGGCATCCTGGCAGTTGCCGCGGTATATGAGCTCACGCCGCTGAAGGACGTTTGCCTAGCGAAGTGCCGAAGCCCCCTCGGATTCCTTCTTGGAAGCTGGCGCGACGGGCCGCGAGGCGCCCTGGAGATGGGCGCCAGGCACGCCGCCTGGTGCGTTGGCTGCTGCTGGGCGCTGATGGCCGCGCTCTTCGCTCTTGGCGTGATGAGTCTCGCCTGGACGGCGCTCGTCGCGGCCCTGATCGCGCTCGAGAAGACCCTTCCCTATCGACGTGCTGCGACCTGGGGCATCGCGGTGGTGCTGACCGTCCTCGCGCTCGCGCTCGTGGCCGCACCACACGCGGTTCCCGGCTTTGTCGTGCCGGGTGGCGCACACGGAGGCGCCCACGCGATGGAAGCGATGCGGTAGGCGCCCGAACGTCTCTTCGTCGCCCGCCCACTCATACGGGGTGGAGGTCTCTGAGTCCTCGTCGACCATCGGTCATCAATCTAGCGAGGCGCGTTTAAGGTATGTCCGTCCCGGGGTATCGGCTCAGGGAGAGAGGGAGAAGATCATGGAAGTCATGGCTGACCACGAGATCGGCACGCAGGAGGAGTGGCAGGCGGAGCGCGACGAGCTGCTGAAGGAGGAGAAGGAGCTCACCCGCCGCGGCGACGAGCTGGCCAGGAAGAGGCGCGAGCTGCCCTGGGTCCAGGTCGAGAAGGACTATCGCTTCGACACCGAGGACGGCACCAAGACCCTCGCCGACCTCTTCGACGGCCGCTCCCAGCTACTCGTCTACCACTTCATGTTCGGGCCGCCCTACGAGGCAGGTTGCCCGGTCTGCTCCTCGATCGCGGACACGCTCGATCCCCAGGTCGTCCACCTGAAGTCCAGGGACAGCACTCTGCTGCTCGCCTCCCGCGCGCCGCTCGAGAAGCTCCTCGCCTACAGGGAGCGGATGGGCTGGGGCATCGGCTGGGTCTCAAGCGGCGGCAGCGACTTCAATCGCGACCTCGGCTTCCTGCACACAGAGGAGGAGCTGACGCCGTTCCTGGAGGGCGAGATCCCGCCCACCGTCGAGGAAAACGCGCGCTTGTGCGGGACGGACGTCGTGGGGTACATCTCCGAGGGACCGGGCCTGAGCGTGTACGCGCTATCGGACGGGACCGTCTACCGGACCTACGTAACGAGCGCCCGCGGCCTCGAGCCCGCAATGGCCTACTACGGCCTGCTGGACCGGACGCCGAACGGTCGCGACGAGAGCGCCTCGAGGCCGTTGTGGGTGCGGCGCCACGACGAGTACGAGACAAGCTAGATCGGGGCCGGTATGGGGCGTGGCGATGGAAGACGGCAGCGGCTGTCCTTGCTGTCCTCCCGACCGGGGTGCTCTGCGTCCGGGCTCAGCCGGGATATTCGTCCTTGCGCCAGGTCCGCGGCTCCTCCGGCCCCGGCTTCGGCGTCCGCTCGAGCAGGAAGCTGAAGTAGGGGGCGACGAACGGGTCGGGCGCCGTCACCGTGTAGGTGTGGTAAACGGTCCCGTTCTCGCGCGCGAAGCTGATCCAGCTTGGGGCCTCGCGGAGGCCGTCCTTCAGCTCGGCCCCGATCTGCCCCGACCACTCCACAAGCCAGCCCGGCGGGTTGTCGATCATCTCCATCACCTCGGGAACCTCCTCGGCCTGCTCGAGGGTCATTGCCAGCCCGAGGTCGAAGGGGAACTCGCTCCCGTAGGTCGAGACGTAGGGGAACTGCCAGCCCATCCGCTGCTTGTAGGCGACGAGGCGGTCGATCGGCGCCCGCGAGAAGCAGATCAGCGTCACGTCGCGGTGCTGCATATGGATGAGCGTGCCGTCGAGGCCGTCGGCAAGGCTGGTGCAGCCGGGGCAAGCGCCGAGCTCGTAGTCTGGCGCGAACATGATGTTGTAGGCGAGGAGCTGCGACCGTCCGTCGAATAGCTCGGCGAGCGTCTTCGTGCCTTCCTCGGTCTCGAACTCATATTCCTTCTCCACCGCTACCCAGGGGAGTTCGAGCCGCTTCTTCCTGACTTCCTCGTTCCGCTCCGCCTGCTCTTTCTCGAGCTTTGCGAGATCTTCCCGCGACGCTTGCCACTCCTCGCGGGTCCCGATCCTGTGCTCAGCCATCTCTCATCTCCTTCGGTTTGAGCAGGAGCCGCTTTCCCTGCTCGGTGAGTCCATACTGAAGGTACCCACCGTGCCGGGCTTGAACCGTGTCTCCCAGGGCTGCTCGCTTAGGCATCGCCACGCCAGCCGAGAGCGCGACGACGAGCCGGCGGCAGCTTGCTCACGACCAGGTCGTATGAGTCCTCGACCATGTCGCGGATGGCCTCCTCGGGTACCGAGCCGTCGATGATCACGGTGTTCCAGTGACGCTTGTTGAGGTGGTACCCGGGAATCACCGCCGTGTGCGCGGCGCGCAGCGCCTCGGCGAGCCGGGGCTCGCACTTGAGGCTGACCCGGAGCGAGTCCGCGCCGAGCTGGGCAAGGGCGAACATCTTTCCGGCGACCTTGAACACCGAGGTCTTGAGGCCGACGGAAACATCTCCTCGGCTCCGGTAAACGAGAGGCAGTAATCGCGAAGCTCGGCGGGATTCATCGCCCAACGGTTTTACTACTCGACCGCGGTGCGGTCGTGGCGCCGATGAGGTGGTGGGGGTTTCCCCGCGATGCGAACCGCGCGGGCCACACCGACCCCGCATGGGCGCATGGCTCTAATGGATCAACCGAAATAGACGGCCATGCGCAATCGCCATCGCCCCGGTGGCGAGATCGACGCCGAGCTCTATGCAGTCCTCCATCGGCTCGCCTTCAGTGTTGTTTTTGGAACCAGGCTTCCTCCTGCCTACTCGCCAAGTGGCGTGGGACCGTCCCTCCGTCGAGGATGCGCTCCAGGGCTGGATCACCCGTCGCCTTCTGCACCCCGCGAGAGCTAATAGCACCAGGGTGAAACCGCAGTGATTAGCCAGATACGCGCGTTCTGCCACTCGCATTCTCCGAGTGGCAGAAACTCAGGACAATCGCGGCATATTGCGATCAATCGGAGTAATCGCGCGGCCGCTTTCAATCGCGGCTCTAGTAGTATAAAAGCCCTGCTAATAGTGGATCTTTTGATCCTTCGATGGTCGTTCAGCGATGGCAAATGGTAAGGAAGGGGTCACGAGTTCGAGTCTCGTTCCGGGCTTCGGGTTTTCGGTCCCCTCGCCACTCGCGGAATGCAAGGAGGGAAGCGGGTTTGCGCCGCTTCCCTCCTTTTCGCTGATCGCCCTTCCGGCGTTTCGCCGACTGCCTCATTCGGAGCGATTTCAGGCTTCGTCTGCGGGGCCTTACCCTTGCCGTCGAGACTCAGGCGGGGAGCGGCGCGTCCGCCGCAGTAGCCTCGCGGTTCGCGGCCACGACGGCGCTTTGAATCTGCTCGCAGAGCTCGGGGTCGATCGTCCCCGATTGCAGTCCGGCACCGAGGAACGCGGTCGCCCCGACGCTCTCCGCCAAGGGAAGCAGTGCCTCCCCGGTGGCGACGTAGAGGCCGGTCGGGCCGTGGTAGTCGGCGAATTGCAACTTCATTGTTCTGATTGGGATCGGGTCTTCATGTATCGGATTTATGGCTCGACCGCTTAATCGTCTCGGCGACCAGCTCGGCCAGGGGCTAATAGCTCTGCGAGCCATCGCGACCCAGCGCCCGGCCGAGCGCCCTTCGGGTCAGCTCGCTCGGCGGTAGCGCAACCTGTCGATCGGATGACTACGTCGGCGGCAGCCGGCGCCTGCCTGACACTACGACCTGACCTCTGCCAAAAGGCGGATTGACGCGTCTTGGCCGCGGCGGAGGGAATACCATCCCTTGATGCCCTCGGCGCTCCAGCTGCGCAAGTCGCTTCGCATGAGACTTGGGGCGGCGAGCGTTGCCTTGCTCCTGCTGGGCGCGCTCGCGACCTCCGCGGCGCCGGCAAGCGCGAGCGACCTGTTCGTCGCCAGCTCGGAGACAAACAAGCTGCTGCCGTTCTCGATCGCGGGCGATGGAGCAGTTACGCCGATCGCCTGCACAGGGTCGAGCTGTGCCACGGGATCGGCACCGTGGGGCGTCGCGGTCAGCCCGTCCGGCAAGTTCGTGTACGTCTCCAACGTCGACGGCGGCAGCAATAGCTCGGTATCGGGCTTCGCGGTCGGCTCGGAAGGAACGCTATCGCCGCTGCCGTGCAGCCCCTCGACGAACTGCGAAACCCAGAAAGAGCCCGAGGGCATCGCGATCAGCCCGACAGGGAGCTTCCTCTACGTGGCAAACCACAACTCCAACACTGTCTCGATCTTTGCGGTTGCAGCCGATGGGACGCTGACGCAGGTCCCCTGCAGCCCTGCGTCCAACTGCGATACCGGAAGCAACCCGCAAAGCGTCGCCGTGAGCCCGGACGGGCGTTTTCTCTACGTCGTCAACGGCGGCACGCTGTCCTCCTACGCGATTGCCGCAAACGGCAGGCTGACGCCTCTGCCCTGCAGCGCGCTCTGCAGCTCCGGCGTGGCTCTCGGTCAGGCGGCGATAACTCCGTCGGGAGCCTTCCTCTACGTTCTCGCCGAGGGCGGCGGTAGCGTCATACCGCTGGCGATCGCCTCCGATGGCTCGCTCAGCCCGGTCCCATGCAGCCCCGCGAGCAACTGCGAAGGGGGCGATGGCGAGAGCAGCCTCGCGATCAGCCCGAACGGACGGGACCTCTACATATCCAACTTCAGCACTCCGTCAACCATCGTCGTCTTCTCGATCGGCTCCGACGGGGCGCTGAGCAAGCAGGCCTGCAGCCCGGCGTCAGACTGCGACGCCGGCGTCGAGCCGGTTGGCCTGACGCTGAGTCCGTCCGGTGGCTCGCTCTACGCCGTCGACTACGGGACCAGCAAGCTGCTGCCGTTTTCGGTCGAAGCAGACGGCCTGCTCGCGCCGCTCACCTGCACGCCGAGCTCAAACTGTGAAGCCGGCAGCCAGTCCGACTACACGCAGTCGATCGCCACGCAACCCGATCAGGGGCCGCTCGCCGCACTGAGCGCGACTGCGGCCCCGGCCGGCTCGCCGACGCTCTTCGACGCCAGCGGCTCAAGCGCAGCCCCCGGCGGGGAGGTTGTGCGCTGGGACTGGAATTTCGGCGACGGCACCGCACTTGAAAATGGCGGCCCCAAGCCGCAGCACACCTACGCGAGCCCCGGCGCTTATACCGCCACCGTCACCGTCTCCGATCAGGATGGCTGCTCGAGCCGCCTGATCTTCACCGGTCAGACGGCCTACTGCAACGGCTCAACCGCGGCCCAGGCGACCCGTACTGTCACCGTGCCGCCGCCAAGCCCGCCGGCACCGTCTGTCAGCAACCTGAGCGAGACCGCCAGGACCTGGCGCGAGGACAACAAGCTCGCCCAGATCAGCGCCAGGAAAAAGCGCAAGCCCCCGGTCGGCACGGCCTTTTCCTTCACCCTCAACGAGCCGGCCGGCGTGACGTTCACGTTCACCGAGCTAACCAGTGGGCGAAAGATTGGAAAGAGGTGCGTCGCACAGACTAAGAAGAACAAGATGAAGCACCACTGCACCCACACCTCAGATGCGGGCGAGCTGGCGTTCTCCGCCCACGCCGGCTCCAACAGGGTGCGCTTCGGGGGTCGCATCTCCAAGCACATGAAGCTCAAACCGGGCAGCTACACGCTCCTTGTCGGCGCGACGGCTTCAGGCATGCACTCAACGCCGCGAACGTTGCACTTCAGGATTGCGAAGGGCTAGCAACCTTCGGCCTGTCGCGGCCTGAAAAAGCGAAGCGGCAAAGGCTTTCAGAGAGCGATGGACAAGCAGGAGACGGGCAGCACCGCCTGTGGGCATGCACTCGCTTCCGCCGGTGCCCATGACACGCACGGTCCGGACGAGAAGTGTGCGCATCCCCCGATCCTCGATTTGTGGCAGCTGCCATCGCCAGACCAAAAATCAACCGCGGCGCCGCCGAGGACCGCGCGGCGCTCCGGAGAGGCTAACCCGTCGAGTGCTATGCGTGGGCCGCGCGGTCGTCCACAAGCAGGCCCGCGGGGATCCTCAGGTCGCGGATCGCAGGCGCAGCCGTCAGCCTCGGCCACCATTTACCTCGCAGTTTGCGGGATCGGCGGCGAGCAGGTCCTGGCGTTTGCGGGTGCCCCCGGCTAGGATCGCGCCCTGCGACTGGGAGAGACAGGTCCCGCGGAAGCCAGGCGGGAAACCAGCTCGAAGGTGGCGCGGCGAGCTTCTATGCGCGAAGGCTACGTGCAGGCAGGCGACGAGCGTCACCCCGGTCGCTTTCTCGTGCCCCTCGGCCCTGGCAGTAGGCGTCGTCCTGGAGTAAGCTCGACGCTCAGCCGTACGTCGGGCCCTCTCCATCTCTCTCCTCCCCGCGCGCACTGGACGGCCACCGTGAGAGTCATGAGATCGGACCTTCATGGAGGAACGACGGGATGGCCTACTGACGCTGCGCAGCTCCTATGCCGGATCTGCCTACCGGATGACGTTGAGCGGCAAGCTCGAGCTTGAAAACGTCGAGTGTCTCGCGGCGGAGATCGCCCGCATGGAGGACTCCGGCGCCGTGGAGACCGCCATCGACTTGAGCCAGCTCGAGTCGATCGATCCCAGCGGTAGGGCCAGGTTGGCCGAGGCCGGGCGGCGCTTTCGAGCAGATGGCCGGGATTTGCGGCTACTCGGGCAGCCGAGGCGATTCAGCTCGCCGTCGAGATAGGCAAAGCGGACCCGTGAGCTACCCAGCTCTTCAGTCGGCCTGCGACCCGACGAGCCTCAGCTCGGGCGCCTCGCCACCGGCGCCGAGCACGGCTTCACGGGCGCGCTCAACGGCCTCCTCGCCGCTCTCGGCCTCGACGGTCAGAAAATGCTGCTCGCGCTTTGTCGCGGGATTCAGCTCGAAGCGTGGCCTCCAATAAAGCCCCTGCCGATCGAGTTTGGCGATAACCCGCTCATCCAGCACGGCTTTGCAGAGCACATAGAAACGCTCCCTGAGACGACCCGGTTGCCGCTCGTCAAGGCTCTCGCCAGCTCGCCTGAAGAGGTCCCAGCTCCGGGTCCGCCCGTCGCGCGGCCGAGACATGTACTCGGTTGCGGAGATCGGGCCAGTGGCTGCTGCCTCCCAGGAAGCGAAGGCAGCATCCCGGCTGAGGCCCTTGCGGTGCCCGAGCGATTTCCACTTGCCCTGCGCATTGCGGTAGCGGAAGTCGAAGATCACCCTCTCGACCGTAGCCGATGCGCACCATCCGCGTGCCCGTCCCTCGAGGCCGAGGTCGCCGTCGCCGTCGGTGAGGAGGCGATCGGCCGCGCCGTGGAGCTCACCCTCAGCCTGCTGCCCGGGGTCATCGCAACCGGGGTGGCTAGGAAGGAGGAGATCGACATCGACACCCTCGCCGATCGTCTGCGGGCCGACACCGGAGCCGTCGGGCGCCTCGTCTTCTGGCCGACCGTAGTCGGTGCCTTCGCGACGAAGCCGGCGTAGCGGCCCTACCGCTCAGCAAGGCCCTTGCGGTGGAGCTCCCCGTGCGTCAGCGGTCTTTTCAAGTCAGACGAGCTCCCCCCGAGACGGGCTCACCCGCCGTCCAGCCCCAGCAGGCGCGCAGCGTTGTCCTTGAGCACAAGCGGGCGTACCTCCTCACGGATCGGGAGCTTCTCGAAGTCAGCGAGCCAGCGATCGGGTGTGATCAACGGGTAGTCCGAGCCGAAGAGCATCTTGTCCTTGAGCAGCGTGTTGGTGTAGCGCACGAGGATCTCTGGGAAGTACTTGGGCGACCAGCCTGAGAGGTCGATGTAGACGTTGGGCTTGTGGGTCGCGACCGCCAGCGCCTCGTCCTGCCAGGGGAAAGAGGGGTGGGCGAGGATGATGTTCAGCTCGGGAAAGTCGGCTGCCACGTCGTCAACGCAGATCGGGTTTGAGTACTTCAGACGCACCCCCCCGCCTGCCGGCATGCCGGCCCCGATGCCCGTCTGGCCGGAGTGGAACAGGGCGATCAACCCGGCCTCCGCGATGACCTCATAGAGTGGGTAGAAAGTGCGGTCGTTCGGCCAGAAGGCCTGGGTGTTGGGATGGAACTTGAAACCGCGAACCCCGTGCTCGTCGATCAGGTCCCGGGCTTCGCGAACGCCGAGCTTACCCTTGTGCGGATCGATGCTCGCGAACGGGATCAGCACGTCGGCGTTGGCGGCTGCGACCTCCGCGACCTCCTCGTTTGGGATGCGCCGCCGACCCATTCCTGCCTCGTCGTCGACCGTGAAGATCACCGCCGCCATATTGCGCTCGCGGTAGTACTCGGCGACCGCTTGGGCGGTTGGCTGGGGTGGATCGCCTCCGAAGTATCTTGCCGCCGCCGCGAGGAACTCGCCGGTGACGGGGTCCTGCGGTTGGTTGGCCGAGGCCTCGGCGTGGGTATGCATATCGATGGCGACGACCTGCTCGAGATCAATGCTCACGATGGTGCCCCGACGGCGGGGGTCACGCGGAGGAGCGGCAGAGGCACTCCGGCGACCCGACTGGAGTGGTGGCTCCTGGCCTGCTCATAGTCTCTCTCTGATTCGTCTCCGCGATTACCAATCACAGGTCATCCCGGTATCGGAGGGTAGTCGCTGGGGTGAATCCGCATCAGGCAGACTGGTACCGTCTCGCGCGCAGGAGGAAGCCCAAATGGCCAGGACTCTCGATGATCGCGGCCTCGACCGCAGAGCGGCTCCCCCGAGCCAGGTCGGCCCAGGGCATATAGCCAGCGGCGACCTGAGTTGGCCGCTGGAGCGGGCAGCGCGTCTGCACGGCGAGAAGACCGCGCTGGTCGATGGCGAGCGAAGGATCTCCTATGCGCAGTTGAGCCGCCGCGTGGGTGGGCTTGGCGCCGCGCTTGAGGAGCTCGGCGTCGCAGCTGGCGGGAGAGTTGGCGTCCTCGCCCTCAATTCGCTCGCACACGCCGAGTGGTGGTTGGGCGTGCCCACCTGCGGACGGGTGCTTGTCGACCTCAACTTTCGCCTCACCCCCGAGGACGTGGCTTTCATGATCGACGACTCCGCGGTCGAGGTATTGCTGCTCGATGATCAGCGCCTCGAGCTGGGAGAGGCGCTGCGTGCGAGCTGCCCCTCGCTGCGAGCGCTGGTTCAGGCAGAGCCCGGACCCTGTCGCGAGGGATGGCTGGCTCATGAGGAGTTGATCGTCCGGGCGGCGGCATCGCCGCCGCGGCTTGAGCAGGATCAGCTGGCAGCCATCTCCTACACGGGAGGAACGACGGGGCGGCCGAAGGGCGTGATGCTCAGCCACGGCAACCTCCTGGCCAACGCCCGGCACAACCTGGTGGCGACCGGGCATCGCCACGATGACCGCTTCCTTCACATCCCGCCCATGTTTCACGTCGCGGGGACCTCCAACATCTTTGCCGCGACCTGGGTCGGGGCGACCCAGGTGATCCTGCCGCGCTTCGATGCCGGCGCCGTTGCGGCGACGATCGAGCGCGAGCAGATCACCCACGCCGTCTTGGTGCCCACAATGCTTGAGATGCTCCTGCGTGCCTTGGAGGAGCGGCCCGCCGACCTGAGCAGCCTGCGCAACCTGCAGTACGCCGCCTCCCCAATCTCACCCGAGCTCCAGCGTCGCGCGATGAAGCGCTTCGAGTGCGAGCTCGCCCAGTTCTACGGCATGACCGAGACCGCTCCTACGGTCACACACTGCACACCCGAGGACCATCGCCGCGGCGCGGCCGGCGAGGAGCCCTACAAGACCCGGCTGCGCTCGATGGGCGCGCCCGTACCCGGTGTGCAGGTCCAGATTCGCGGCGAGGACGGAGTGGAGCTGGCGCCGGGGCAGATCGGGGAGGTGTGGGTCCGCGGCCCGAACGTCATGCTCGGCTACTGGAACCGCCCACAGGCCACCGAGGAGGCCCTCATCGAGGGCTGGTATCGCTCCGGTGACGCGGCCTATGCCGACCAGGACGGCTACCTGTACATGGTCGACCGCCTCAAGGACATGATCATCTCCGGTGGTGAGAACGTCTATTCGGTCGAGGTCGAGTCAGCGCTCGTCGAACACGTCGCGGTGCTGGAGGCAGCGGTGTTTGGAGTACCCGATGCGCAGTGGGGAGAAGCGGTGCATGGAGTCGCGGTCCTCGCCGAGGGCAAGGATGTCTCGGCCGCCGATCTGATCGCTCATTGCCGCCAGCGCGTCGCGGGCTTCAAGGTCCCCCGGTCGATCGAGCTGCGAATCGCGGCGCTGCCCAAGTCAGGCGCCGGGAAGGTCCTGAAGCGTGAGCTGCGGGATCCACACTGGGCAGGGCGGGAGCGAGATGTCAACTAAGGTCGCCGCCGGGATGCGCAGAGATGTGACGTTCACCGATACGCCGACCAGCTATGCGCGCGAGCCGGCCGATGCCCAGCCGCCGCTGGACCACCCCCCGTACAGGTCAACCGTGCTTCGCCATCCCAAGCAGCCGCTGGTCTACCTGCCGCAGACGATCACCGAGCTCACCGGCTCGCAGCTCGACCCCGATCGACCCATCGATGAGCCCGACAGCGACCTCACTCACCAGCACGAGGGCGAGCCGATCGGCGAGCGCATCACGCTCAGCGGCCGTGTGCTCGACACCGATGGAATGCCGCTGCGCGAAACGCTTGTCGAGGTCTGGTAGGCCAACGCAGCCGGCCGCTACGCTCACCGCTCTGACCGCTGGCCCGCACCGCTTGACCCCAACTTCAGCGGGGCCGGACGTTGCGTGACCGACGATCAGGGCCGCTATCGCTTCACGACGATCAAGCCAGGTGCCTACCCCTGGGGTAACGATGAGAATGCCTGGTGTCCCGCGCATATCCACTTCTCCCTGCTCGGACGGGCCTTCCTCCAGCGGCCCGTCACGCAGATGTACTTCCCCGGCGATCAGCTTTTGCAGCTCGACCCGATTTTCAACTCGGTGCCCGACCCAAAGGCGCGTAAGCGCCTGCTCTCCCGTCAATCAGCGAGGTCAGCCACCCGTTCAGCGATCGAAGCGCCAGCGCGTGGCGCCGAAGGGCTCGACGGTGGCCGTCCCGAAGGCGGTGTGGAAGGCGAAGCGGTACAGGTGCCAGGGTGGTGGTCCCGCGCTCGGGGCGCTGTAGGGGGCGGTGAACGCCTCGCCCGCCACCTCGGCCGGCCAACCGGCCTCGCGGTACAGTGCGGCTGCTTGTTCCAAGGTTGCGTGATCGAGGACCCTGGCGGCCTCGCCCTCGAGGACGAGGTCGATGCCGTCCACGCTGACCGAGATCGTGCAGGCGGGATTCGCCACTAGGTTTCGCGCCTTGCGGGTCCCTGGTCCGCTGGTGAAATAGAGGTCGCCGGCCATCCAGACCGCGCCGACCCCCGCCGCGTGGGGACGGCCGTCCGGGTGAGCGGTCCCGAGGAAGAACGTGGTGCCAGGTCCAAGAGGGCCGGCGGCGAGCAGGTCACGGGGCCTGCTCCACGGCAGCGCCGAGTGTCCGTAGCGATCGAGGTTGGCGGTCTCCGCGGGCTCTCGGTCGTTCGTTTCGAGGTTGGCGGGGGACTGTCCCATGATCTGTCTCCTTTAGTTGGCGCGCTGCGTTCGACCCATAAGACCGCGACGTGGGTGGAGATTCATCGGCCAGCTCCTCCAGTACGAATTCTCCCGTGTGCTCGCTCGCATCGTCAGCTCGTCATCATTGTCCTCCTCATCACTCTGAGCGCATTGCGCCGTAGCGGCCCACAGGGGGCGAGCATCAAAATGGCGCTCGACGAGAAGGCTGTCGAGCGTCAGCGCGGATCGAGCACGAGATCGACCGAGACCGCAATCTCAACCGCGGTTTCAGCATCGAATAGCTCGCTCGTTGGGGGGTAGGCCAAAATTGGCGGCCAGGTCGGCTCAAGATTGGCTGCGTCAACGCCTGCCGACCTGCGGGGATTGTGGGCCGGGCGGCCGTCAACCCACTCAGGCGAGACGCCGTCGCTGATATACGTTCAAATCCCGCCCTTACCATTTCCGTGATCGTTTGGGCGACGAAGCCACATCTCGTCGCCCAACCCCCCCGGAAACCGCACGGAAACCACCCGGAACCGACCTTCCGCAAGTCCTATATAACCACCAGTGAGGTAGCCCAAAATCCGCATGGCAAAGGGGATTCAGGACCCATCAGCCCAGGTAGCTCGGCTTGGTAGACCTCTCCATGGTAGGGAAGGGGTCACGAGTTCGAGTCTCGTTCCGGGTTTTTCTCGGCGGGCGCTGTCGCGGTTCCAGCCAGTAGGCTGTCCGCTCCGTGGATTTCGCCCTCAGCGACGAGCAGAACGACTTCGTCGACGCGATCCGCGACTTCTGCGACCGCGAGTGCGGCACCCAGGACCAGCGCGCGCGGCTTACCGACTCTTTAAAGAGCACCACAGCTTCGAGATCTACAAGATGATGGCCGAGCTGGGCTGGCTCGGCCTCACCATCCCCGAGCGCTTCGGCGGCTCGGGCGGCACGATGCTGGACGCCTGCCTGTTCATGGAGGAGACTTCCCGCGGCCTCGCCCCGATCGGCGGCTACGCGACGACGCTGATCGTCGCAGGGGCCACCAACCGCTTCGGGACCGAGGAGCAAAAGCACGAGATCCTCGGCGGTATAGCTCGCGGCGCGGTCGAGGCAATCGCGATGACCGAGCCCGAGGCGGGCTCCGACGTCGGCTCGCTCACCACCTTCGCCGAGCGCGACAGCGACGGTTTCGTCCTCAACGGCCAGAAGGTCTTCTGCTCCAACGCCCACATCGCTGACCACGTCCTTGTCGTCTGCCGCACCACCCGCGGCCCCTCAAAGCATGAGGGGCTGACGATGGTCTGGGTGCCGGGCGATGCCGAGGGCATGGAGGTGATCCCGATCGACACTATGGGCGGGCGTGAGACCAACCACCTCTACTTGACCGATTGCTTTGTCCCCGCAGACGCCGTTCTCGGCGAAGTCGACCAGGGTTGGACGCAGCTGATGGCCGGCCTCAATGTGGAGCGACTGATCCTCGCCGCGACGATGCTGGGTATCGCCCAGAGGGTCTTCGACGACGTCATCGTCTACGTCAAGGAACGCAAGCAGTTCGGCCGCCCGATCGGCTCCTTCCAGTCGCTCCAGCACCGCCTCGCCGACATGGCTACTGAGCTTGAGGCCGCCCGCCTGATGACCCGCTGGGTCGCGACGATGACCGACGAGGACCCCGATCGGATGCTGCCCCGCGAGGCCTCGATGGTGAAGCTCTACGTCACCGAGGTCGCCAGGCGCGCCGCCCTCGACGGGATGCAGATGATGGGCGGCTACGGATACTCCACCGAGTACGACATGGAGCGCCTGGTCCGCATCGCGCTGGTCTCCACCATCTACGGAGGCACCTCGGAGATCCAGCGCAACATCATCGCCACGACGCTTGGTCTGTAGGCGATCACGCAACAGTCGGCCATTAGCCGGCTTGGGGCAGATGGACCTCACCGAGCATCGAGACCCTGGACCAGCTGATCCTGACGATTGGAGAAGACCTGCCGATCACCAGGGCCTCGCCAAGGCGAAACTACGAACCGGTCACCGCTGGGCGACCGTGAGGCGCTTCCCCAGCGAGCGCTTTGCCTTGGGCACTTCCGGAACCGCGTCGCGGCCCGCCTGGCAAGTTCCTGGTGCTGTCCCTACGTCGAGTTGAGCGGTCGTGCCTTGCAGGTGGGGCTCGGGGAGGTTGAGGTGCCCGTCGTCGACTTGGATGACCTGATCCAGATCAGGTTGGCCAGCGGCCGCCCCGCAGATGTCGCGGCTCTGACGGATCTCGATGCAGAGCCCTGACCTTCGCCGGACCGCTATCCTTCGGCGCAGCCTCGCGCCTCGGCCCGGGGTTTTCCTTTGTTAACGGCCGTCCGTACTTAAACGAGGAGACATGGCTCGCGGAGATGTCCGCATCGCGGTGACGCTGGCTTGCGAGGAATGCAAGCGGCGCAACTACCAGACCAACAAGTCGCGGCGCAACTCGCCGGACCGCGTCGAGCTGCGCAAGTTCTGCCGCTGGTGCGGTCACCATACCCCGCACAAGGAGACCCGGTAGCCGGCGATGGCAAAGAGCCGCGCACAGCGCAAGGCCGAGCGCCGGGCTCGCGAAGCGCAGGATCGCAAGCGCTCCGGCGCCGACCCTCTGATCGGCGAGGCCCGCGCCCAGCGCGACACCCAGGTCCCGGTCTCTGGCGACATCGCCGAGATCGAGGCGGTGGAGATGGGGATGGCGGCCGGTGCGCCGGAAGCCGAGCTGGAGACCCCCGACGCCCCCAGGTCCTCCCGCGCCGAGCGCCGCGCCGAGGAGAAGCGCCAAAAGGAAGCGGAGAAGAACCGCCGCGCCGAGCAGAAGCGCCAAGAGCGCGAGCAGCTTGCCCGCAAACAGAAACAGGCCACGGCGGAGCGCCAGCGGGGCGGCGTCATCGGCTTCCTCGTCTCCTGCTGGCAGGAGCTGAAAAAAGTCCAGTGGCCCGACCGCGAGACGCTGATCCAGGCGACCGCGGTCACCGTCATCTTCGTCGCCGTCGCGGCCGCCTACCTTGGCGCCCTCGACGCGCTCTTCGAATTCCTGATCAAGCAGATCCTCTAGCGGTAGCGACGGGATCCCCGAACAAAGGCCTCAGATGTATCGCTGGTACGTGATCAACACCTACTCCGGACACGAGAACAAGGTCAAGCACAACCTCGAGCACCGGGTGCAGACGATGAGCCAGAACCGCAATGTGCGCCAGATAGTCGTCCCCACCGAGCAGGTCTCCGAGATGAAGGACGGCCAGAAAGTCCAGACCGAGAAACGGACGATGCCCGGCTACGTCCTGGTCAACATGGAGATGACCGACGACGCCTGGGGGCTGGTCAAGAACACCCCCGGGGTGACCGGCTTCGTCGGCTCGCGCAACAAGCCGGTGCCGCTCTCCAAACCCGAGGTCGACCGGCTCCTGCACCGCGAGACTGCGGAGCGGCCGCGCACCCAGGCGCAGTTCTCGATCGGCGAATCGGTCAAAGTCATCTCCGGTCCGCTCTCGGACTTCTCCGGCGAGATCGCCGAGATCAACGAGGACGCCGCCAAACTCAAGGTTCTGGTCTCGATCTTCGGCCGCGAGACCCCGGTCGAGGTTGGCTATGACCAGGTGAAGAAGATCTAGCCCGGCCCGCTACCCTCCCGATCCCGATGGCCAGAAAAGTCCTCACCCTGATCAAGCTGCAGATCCAGGCGAGCAACGCCAACCCGGCGCCGCCGGTCGGTCCCGCCCTGGGCCAGCACGGGGTCAACATCATGGAGTTCTGCAAGGCCTTCAACGCCCAGACCCAGTCCGAAGCGGGGACGATCATCCCGGTCGAGATCACGGTATATGAGGACCGCTCCTTCACGTTCATCACCAAGACGCCGCCCGCCGCGGTGCTGATCAAGGAGGCGATCGGGATCAAAAAAGGCTCGGGCGAGCCCCACGTCAACAAGGTGGGGACGATCTCTATGGACCAGGTCCGCCAGATCGCCGAGCGCAAGATGCCGGACTTAAACGCCAACGATCTCGACGCCGCCTCAAAGATCATCGCCGGCACCGCCCGCTCGATGGGCGTGGAGGTCAAATAGCGATGGCCCACGGCAAGCGCTACCGGGCGCAGTATGAGAAGGTCGAGCGCGACCGGCCCTACCCGCCAGCTGAGGCGATCTCGCTCCTCAAGGAGACCGCGAGCACCAACTTTGACGAGACGGTCGAGCTGCACGTCGCGCTCGGTGTCAACGTCCGCCACGCCGAGGAGCAGCTGCGAGGCACCCTGGCGCTTCCGCACGGGCTCGGCAAGGACGTGACGGTCGCCGTCTTCGCCCAGGGCCAGCAGGCCCGCGACGCGGAGGCCGCCGGCGCGGACTTCGTCGGCGGCGAGGACCTGGCGACGAAAGTCGAGGAGGGCTGGACCGGCTTTGACGTCGTGATCGCGACCCCGGAGATGATGCCCGCAGTCGGCAAGCTGGGTCGCGTCCTCGGCCCCCAGGGCAAGATGCCCAACCCCAAGGTCGGCACCGTCACCGAGGACGTCGAGAAGGCGATCACCGAGTCAAAGGCGGGCAAGGTCGAGTACCGCACCGACCGCCAGGCGATCATCCACATGGCGATCGGCAAGGCGAGCTTCGGGGAGCGCCAGCTGCTCGACAACTACATGGCGGTGATCGAGGAGATCCTCCGCGCCAAGCCGTCCTCGGCCAAGGGCCGCTACATCCTTTCCAGCACGCTGACGACGACGATGGGCCCGGGCATCCGGGTCGACGCTACGAAGACCAGCGAGCGCGACCGGGCGCCGGCTGCCGGCGCTGAGCCCGCCGCGGAGCTGGCGAGCGCCTGAGCTCAGGTCGCCCTTCGCTTGCGGGCGGCGCCGCTGCTCTCAGAAGGCACCGATCTGCTTCTCCGCACTCGCCGCTGGGGGGCGGGGGGCTCGGGCCGCGATCGTCTAGACTGCGCCGCCCTGACCCAAGACCACCGGCGGGGCCGTGCCCGAAAGCCCGGTGCAGGTGAGACGATGAACCGCGAGCAAAAGTCAGCCACAATCGAGCAGATAACCGCCCAGATCGAGGGCTCGGCGGCGATTTTTGCGATCGATTACCGCGGCATCAGCGTTCCTCAGGCGGCCGCGCTGCGGACCAGGCTGAGTGAGGCCGACGCCAGCTTCCGGGTCGTCAAGAACCGGCTCACCAAGCTGGCGGCCGAGCGGGCCGGTGAGCAGCGCCTCATCGAGCTGCTCCAAGGCCCGACCGCGCTGACCTTCGTCCGCGGTGACACCGCAATGGCGGCGAAGGCGATTGCGACCTTCAGTCGCGAGCACGGCGTCCTCACCTTCAAGGGCGGCTTCATGGACGGTCTCAACCTCGACGAGGACAGCTTCAAATCGATCGCCCGCCTGCCCGCCCGCGACGTTCTAAACGGCCAGCTCGTCAGCATGATCGCCAGTCCCCTGACCGGCATGGTGCGCGGGCTCGGTTCGATGATCTCCGGCCTTGCGATGCAGCTCGGCCAGATCGCCGAGCAGGGGCTGCTCACAGCCGAGGCACCTTCGCCGGCGCCAGCCCCTGAGCCCGCGGCCGTGCAGGTGGACTCGGCAGAGGCCGCGGCGGACTCGGCCGAGGCGGGGGCGGCGGAGGCCGGCGTCGAGGAGCCGCCGAGCGAGACTTCCGCGGAGGGCTCGCCAGCGGGCACCGAGGAGACCTCCGCGGCGGATGGGGAGGACCCCGCCGGGGAAGAGGCTGACGAGGACAAGACTTCTGACGAGGACAAGACTTCTGACGAGGACAAGACTTCTGACGAGGACAAGACTTCTGACGAGGACAAGACTTCTGATCATGACCAGAGCAAGGAAGAGGAGTAGCGAGAAGCGATGGCAACGAAAAATTCGACAGAGGATTGGATCGAGGAGCTGAAGGGCATCTCGGTGCTAGAGCTCTCCGAGCGGATCAAGGCGCTTGAGGAGGAGTTCGGCGTCTCCGCGACGGCCGTTGCCGCAGCGGCTCCAGCCGCGGCCGGCGCCCCGGCGGGCGAAGGCGAGGGCAGCGATGAAGCAGAGAGCGCGACGGTCGACGTGGTGCTGACCGAGGTCGGCGGCCAGAAGGTGCCGGTGATCAAGGTGGTCCGCACTGCGACTGGCCTCGGCCTGAAAGAGGCGAAGGCGATCGTCGACGAGGCTCCGAAAGCGATCAGAGAGGGCGTCGAGCGCGAGGAGGCCGAGAAGTTGAAGGCCGAACTCGAGGAGGCCGGCGCCACGGTCGAGCTAAAGTAGACTGTTGTCAACCGCGCTTCGGTCCCACGCAGGGAGCCGAGCCCAGGGTCGAGCGTTGCCGTGTGTTATTTTCTGCGGTCGCGCGCCGTTGAGTCCCCCTGCTCATATCTGCGCTTTATCTACGTCCCTCTGATCCCCTGAGGAGTCGCCGACTTTGGCACGTTCAAACGCTGCCCCCGTAACCCGCAGGAGTTTTTCCCGACTGCAGAACCCACTCGAGGTCCCCCATCTGATCGATATCCAGCGCCGCTCCTTTGCGGATCTGACGGATCCGAAGAAGGGCGGACTGCGAGAGACGATCGACGACATATCCCCGATCGAGGACTACACCGGGAACCTGGCAATCGTCTTCGGCGAGTTCAAGTTCGAGGACCCGCCCCACACGATCGAGGAGTGTCGCGAGAAGGACATGACCTACTCGCGACCGCTGACCGCCACCGTCGCCTTCCAGAACAAAGAGACGGGGGAGATCCGCGAGCAGGCCGTCTTCATGGGCGACTTCCCGTGGATGACCGAGCGCGGCACGTTCATCATCAACGGCACCGAGCGCGTCGTCGTCACCCAGCTGGTCCGCTCCCCCGGCGCCTACGTGATGGCGCCCAAGGACCCCGAGAAGCAGGTCTTCATCGCAAACCTGATGCCGGCTCGCGGCTCCTGGCTGGAGCTGGAGATCGACAAAAAAGGGCGCGTCTACGTCCGTATCGACCGCAAGCGCAAGCTGCCGGTGACGGTGCTGCTGCGTGCGATGGGCTATGTCGAGGACGAGAAGCTGCTCGACATGTTCGACAACTCGGTCTACATGCGCCACACGATCGAGTCCGACACCGAAGCGACCCGGACCGAAGAGGGTGCCCTGATCGAGCTGTTCAAAAAGCAGCGCCCCGGCGAGCCGCCCTCGGTCGACGCCGCCAAGAACCTGCTCGAGCAGCTCTTCTTCGATTCCAAGCGCTACGACCTCACCCGGGTCGGCCGCTACAAGCTGAACGCCCGCCTCGACCTCGACATCAACCTCGAGACCCGGGTCCTCACCCACGACGACATCATCGCCCTGGTCAAGGAGCTGGTCTCGCTGCCAAAGCTGCTCGGTATCCCCGAGGAGATCGACGAGGAGAATCCGATCAAGGACTACGCGGCGGAGGCGATCACCTATCCGCGGGAGCCGGTCTATGAGCACCTCGACGAGTACGAGCACTTCGGCAACCGCCGCCTGCGCACGGTCGGCGAGCTGATCCAGGAGGCCTTCCGGATCGGCCTCTACCGGATGGAGCGGGTGGTCCGCGAGCGCCTCACCACCGAAGACTCCGACGCGATCACCCCGCAGACGATCATCAACATCCGCCCCGTGGTGGCGGCGATGAAGGAGTTCTTCGGCTCCTCACAGCTATCGCAGTTCATGGACCAGACCAACAGCCTCGCTGGCCTCACCCACCGTCGCCGCCTCTCGGCGCTGGGGGCGGGAGGCCTGACCCGTGAGCGAGCCCCGATCGAGGTCCGCGACGTGCACCCGACCCACTACGGCCGGATGTGCCCGATCGAGACGCCGGAGGGGCCGAACATCGGCCTGATCGGCTCGCTCTCCTCCTACGCGCAGATCTCCGAGCACGGCTTCGTCACCACCCCCTACCGGGTGGTCACCGACGGGGTCGTCACCGGGGAGATCCTCCACCTCGACGCGACCCAGGAGGAGGAGAAGGTGATCGCCCAGGCCAACGCCGAGTTCGACCCGAAGACCAACAAGCTGAAGGGCCCCCAGGTCCTGGTCCGGTCCGGCGAGGAGGAGTACGCGACCGCCTCTCCCAAGGAGGTCGACCTGATGGACGTCTCGCCGACCCAGATCTGGTCGGTGGCGACGGCGCTGATCCCCTTCCTCGAGCACGACGACGCCAACCGGGCGCTGATGGGCTCCAACATGCAGCGCCAGGCGGTGCCGCTGCTGAAGCCCGACGCGCCGCTGATCGGCACCGGGATAGAGCGCCGCGCCGCGGTCGACACCGGCGACGTGGTTCTGGCCCAGATCGACGGCGAGGTAACCCACGTCGACTCCGAGCGGATTGTGCTCAGCGGCGGCTCCAAGAGGGATGAGTATCCGCTGCACAAGTTCATGCGCTCAAACCAGGGGACGATCATCCACCAGCGCCCGATCGTCAACACCGGCCAGAACGTAAAGGAGGGCGACGTGCTCGCCGATGGCTCCTCCACCGCGGGCGGGGAGATCGCGCTGGGCAAGAACTGCCTGGTCGCCTTCATGTCCTGGGAGGGCTACAACTTCGAGGACGCGATCATCCTCTCCGAGCGGCTGGTCAAGGACGACGAGCTGACCTCGATCCACATCGAGGAGTACGAGATCGACGCCCGCACCACCAAGCTCGGCGACGAGGAGGTCACCCGCGACATCCCCAACCGCTCCGAGGAGAGCCTGCGCAACCTCGACGAGCGCGGCATCGTCCGGGTCGGGGCCGAGGTCGTCTCCGGCGACCTGCTGGTCGGCAAGGTGACGCCGAAGGGCGAGACCGAGCTGACCGCCGAGGAGAAGCTGATCCGGGCGATCTTCAAGGAGAAGGCGCGCGAGGTCCGCGACACCTCGCTGAAGGTCCCCCACGGCGAGGGCGGCGTCGTGATCGACGTGCTCACCTTCAGCCGCGACGCCGGCGATGACCTGCCGCCCGGCGTCAACGACCTGGTCCGCGTCTACGTGGCGACGAAGCGCAAGATCGCCGAGGGCGACAAGCTCGCCGGCCGCCACGGGAACAAGGGCGTGATCTCAAAGATCGTCCCCGAGGAGGACATGCCCCACCTCGCCGATGGCACCCCGGTCGACGTCATCCTCAACCCGCTCGGCGTGCCGAGCCGGATGAACATCGGCCAGATCCTCGAGACGCACCTCGGCTGGGTCGCCGCCAACGGCTGGTATGACGACGGCTCTGAGGCCTACAAGCAGGCCCACTCCGCCGAGGGCGATGGGCGCGTCTACGTGGCGACCTCGGTCTTCGACGGCGCAACGGTCGAAGACGTCGACGAGGCGCTGGTCAGCTGGGCGGATGCGAACGCCGATCGCGGCATCGACCTCGGCGTCGACAAGCGCGAGCGCCCCGGGGCTCGCTGCGCCGGTACGGCGCAGCTCTACAACGGCCGGACCGGCGAGCCCTACGAGGGCAAAGTGACGATCGGCTTCATGTACATCCTGAAGCTCTTGCACCTGGTCGACGACAAGATCCATGCGCGCTCGACCGGTCCTTACTCGCTGGTCACCCAGCAGCCGCTGGGCGGCAAGGCACAGTTCGGCGGGCAGCGCTTCGGCGAGATGGAGGTCTGGGCGCTGGAGGCATACGGTGCCGCCTACACGCTGCAGGAGATGCTGACCGTGAAGTCCGACGACACGGTCGGGCGGGTGAAGGCATACGAGGCGATCGTCAAGGGCGAGAACATCCCCGAGCCCTCGATCCCCGAGTCCTTCAAAGTACTGCTGAAGGAGATCCAGAGCCTCTCGCTGGACGTCAACGTCGTCTCTGAGGGGACCGACGTGGAGATCTCCGACGAAGAGGACGACCTGCTGAAAGCGGCGGAGGAGCTGGGAATGGACCTGACCGGGGTGCGGGCCGAGTCCAACGGCGCCGCCGATGAGCGCGAGGAGCAGGTGGTCCTCGAGGGCGAGGCGGGAACTGACGGGGCCGGCGAGGCCGAGCAAGCGACGGTGGAGGACTGATGATTGACATCAACAACTTTGACGCGATCGAGATCGGTCTCGCCTCATCGAAGAAGATCCGCTCCTGGAGCTGGGGAGAGGTCACCAAGCCTGAGACGATCAACTACCGCACGCTGAAGCCCGAGAAAGACGGGCTCTTCTGCGAGCGCATCTTCGGCCCGACCAAGGACTGGGAGTGCTACTGCGGCAAGTACAAGCGGGTCCGCTACAAGGGCATCGTCTGCGAGCGCTGCGGCGTCGAGGTGACCCGCTCCAAGGTTCGCCGCGAGCGCATGGGCCACGTCGATCTGGCCGCCCCGGTGTCCCACATCTGGTTCTTCAAGGGGGTGCCGAGCCGGATCGGCTATCTGATCGACATGGCCCCCAAGGAGTTGGAGAAGGTCCTGTACTTCGCCGCCTCGATGATCACCTGGGTCGACGAGGAGGCCCGCGACAAGGACATCGGGAAGCTCGAGAAAGAGGTCAAAAAGGTCCTCGACGATTATGAGTCCGAACGCCAGAAGCGGACCCAGGAGCTGAGCGAGTCACTGCAGCGCCGGATCTCCTACCTGGAGGAGGGCTCCCAGGAGCGCTTCGATGACGAGGACCACCTCTGGGCCGACTCGCTGAAGCTAACCGGGGCGCAGCTGCGCAAGCTGAAGGACGAGGAACGCACCAAGCTGATCAAAGAGCTGCGCAAATCCTTTGACGCGGAGATCTCCGACACCGAGGCCTACATCGAAGAGGCGATCGAGCGGATGCAGGAGGTCTGGAAGATCTTCACTGAGATGAAGCCGAAGGACGTCGTCAACGACGAGACGGTGTTCCGCGAGCTGAAGGACCGCTTTGGCTCGCCGTTTGGCTGGGGCGAGTACTTCCGCGGCAGCATGGGCGCCGAAGCGGTTCGCGACCTGCTCGAACAGGTCGACCTGGAGGCCGAATGCGAGGAGCTCGAGCTGATCATCAACAGCTCCAAGGGCCAAAAACAGGCGCGCGCCGTGAAGCGGCTGAAAGTCGCCTCCGCCTTCCTGCACTCCGACAACAAGCCGGACTGGATGATCCTCGACTGCGTGCCGGTGATCCCGCCGGAGCTGCGCCCGATGGTGCAGCTCGACGGCGGCCGCTTTGCCACCTCAGACCTCAACGATCTCTACCGCCGGGTGATCAACCGCAACAACCGGTTGAAGCGACTGCTCGACCTAGGTGCGCCGGAGATCATCGTCAACAACGAGAAGCGGATGTTGCAGGAGGCGGTCGACGCGCTGTTTGACAACGGCCGCCGCGGCCGCCCGGTGACCGGTCCCGGCAACCGCCCGCTGAAGTCGCTCTCGGACATGCTGAAGGGCAAGCAGGGGCGTTTCCGCCAGAACCTGCTCGGCAAGCGCGTCGATTACTCGGGCCGCTCGGTGATCGTCTCCGGGCCGAGCCTCAAGCTGCACCAGTGCGGGCTGCCAAAGCTGATGGCCCTGGAGCTGTTCAAGCCGTTCATCATGGCCCAGCTGGTCGAGCGCAAAGCCGTGCAGAACATCAAGGCGGCGAAGAAGATGGTCGAGTCGATGATCCCCGAGGTCTGGGACGTGCTCGAGGAAGTCATCAACGAACACCCGGTGCTGTTAAACCGGGCGCCGACCCTGCACCGCCTCGGCATCCAGGCCTTCGAGCCGGTGCTGGTCGAGGGCAAGGCGATCCAGGTCCACCCGCTGGTCTGTCACGCCTTCAACGCCGACTTCGACGGCGATCAGATGGCGGTCCATGTGCCGCTCTCCGCCGAGGCGCAGGCCGAGGCCCGGATCCTGATGCTCTCGGCGAACAACATCCTCTCACCGGCCCACGGCGCGCCGCTGGCGACGCCGACTCAGGACATGGTGCTGGGCATCTACTACCTCACCTATGGGCCGCCGGCCGAGGAGCTGGCCAAGCTCGACGAGGCGCTGAAGTCGGACAAGAGCGGGGCGCGACGCGCCGCCCAGCCGAAGGTGTTCCGCTCCGCCCAGGAGGCCGAGCTGGTCTATGAGAACGGCGGCTGCAAGCTGCACGACCACGCCGGCTACCGACGCGCCGGGCACGAGCACTTCCTGACCACGGTCGGGCGGATCATCTTCAACGAAAAGATCGAGCGCGCCCTGGCCGAGGCGCTCGGGGGGGACTTCGACCCCGAGGCGTATGAGTTCGTCAACCACTCGCTGAAGAAGCGCGACGTCAACGAGATGGTCTCCGACCTGGTCGAGGCCTACGGAGCGCCCGCGGTCTCGCAGGTCCTCGACGCCTTCAAGGACCTCGGCTTTCACTACGCGACCCAGGCGGGGATCACGGTCTCCAAGAACAACGTGGTCTCACCGCCCGAGAAGGCGGCGATCCTCGAGCGCTACGAGAAGGAGACGGCGGCGATCCAGGGCCAGTACGACGACGGCTACATCACCGCCGAGGAGCGCCATGAGGCGGTCACCGCGCACTGGAACCGGGCGACTGATGAGGTCGCCACTGCGATGGAGAACAACCTCGACGAGCTCAACCCGATCTTCATGATGGCCAACTCCGGGGCGCGCGGGTCGTTCAAACAGATCCGCCAGCTGGCCGGGATGCGCGGCCTGATGGCCAACCCGAAAGGGGAGATCATCGAGCGGCCGATCAAGGCCAACTTCATGGAGGGGCTCTCGGTCTTGGAGTACTTCATCTCCACCCACGGCGCCCGCAAGGGACTCGCCGACACGGCGCTGCGCACCGCCGACTCCGGCTACCTGACGCGGCGCCTGGTCGATGTCGCCCAGGACGTGATCGTCCGCGAAGAGGACTGCAAGACCAAAGAACACATCGAGATGGCGCTGCGCAAGGACGATGGCTCGCTGAATGACAACCTGTTCGGGCGGCTGGCGGCGAAGAAGCTTGAGACCAAGCGCGGCCGCGAGCTGCTGAAGCGAAACCATGAGATCACCCTGGCCGACGTCGAAGCGATCGCCGAGGCGTTCGGCGAGGAGGAGATCGAGGTCCCGGTCCGCTCGACGCTGAAGTGCGAGGCCGAGTCGGGCGTTTGCCGCGCCTGCTACGGCGTCGCACCGGCGACCGGCGCGACGGTCGACATCGGCGATGCGGTGGGGATCATCGCCGCCCAGTCGATCGGTGAGCCCGGCACCCAGCTGACGATGCGCACCTTCCATACCGGCGGCGTCGCCGGGCAGGACATCACCCAGGGCCTGCCGCGCATCGTCGAGCTCTTCGAGGCGCGCAAACCGAAGGGCCTCGCGCAGATGGCCGAGGCGGCCGGCAAGGTCGCGATCGAGGCGACCGAAAAGGCGCTGAAAGTCCTCGTCACCGAGTCCAGCGGCGAGGAGCACGCTTACAGCTTCCCGGCGCGTACCCGCCTGCACGTCGCCGACGGCGAGAAGGTCGAGGCCGGCCAGCAGCTGAACGAAGGCTCGCTCTACCCCGCCGACCTGCTGGCGATCCGCGGCCGCACCGAGACCGAGCTCTATCTGGTCGCCGAGGTGCAGAAGGTCTACCGCGCCCAGGGCGTCGACATCAACGACAAGCACATCGAGCTGATCGCCCGCCAGATGCTGAAGAAGGTGCGCATCGAGTCAAAGGGCTCGACCACCCTGCTGCCCGGTCAGCTCGAGGATCGCGGCAACCTCAAACGGCTGAACAAAAAGACCAAGGAAGAGGGCGGCACGCCGGCCAAAGGCGAGGAGGTCATCCTCGGCATCACCAAGGCCTCGCTGGCCACCGAGTCCTTCCTCTCCGCCGCCTCCTTCCAGGAGACGACCAAGGTGCTCACCGACGCCGCCCTGGAGGGCAAGCGCGACCGCTTGGTCGGGCTCAAGGAGAACGTGATCATCGGCAAGCTGATTCCGGCCGCCACCGGTCTGAAGCATTACCGGACGCTGGCCGTGGAACCGGCGGTGGCGATCGAGCCGCCGAACGAGGAAGGTTTGCTGGACGAGGAGGAGCTGGCCGCCGAGCTCGGGATCGATGGCGCCGATGTCCCGGTCGAGAGCTTTGGCCCCTCCTTCGCCGAGGAGCTCGAGGAGCTCGCCCAGGAGATCGAGACGACTAGCGACGAGTCCTAGCGGGGCAGGGCCACCCGGCCTGCTCCCGCTAGCGCGCCTGAAAATTCGACTGAGACGCGGGTCGGGCTGCGGGCGCGCCACGCTAGATTTCCACGATGCCCGCCGGGGAGAAGGTTTGCGTGATCGGGGCCGGTAGCTCGGGGATCGCGGCCTGCCAGGTGCTGAACGCGGGCGGCATCGCCTTTGACTGCTTTGAGAAGGGCTCTCAGGTCGGCGGTAACTGGCGCTATGAAAACGACAACCAGATGTCGTCCGCGTATCGCTCGCTGCACATCAACACCTCGCGCGGGCTGATGGCCTACAAGACCTACCCGATGCCGGCGGACTATCCGGACTATCCGAACCACTTTCAGATCGCCGCCTACTTCGACGACTACGTCGATCACTTCGGGCTGCGGGAGAAGATCCAGTTTCAGGCCGAGGTTCTGTCCGTGGAGCCGGTCGAGGGAGAGTGGGAGGTGAGCGTCGATGCGGGCGGGGAGCGGCGGGCGAATCGCTACCGGGCAGTCCTGGTCGCCAACGGGCACCATTGGAATCCGCGCTGGCCTGAGCCGCCCTTCCCGGGCGCTGAGCAGTTCGCCGGCGAGCAGATCCACGCTCATCACTACCGCGAGCCCGACGCCTTGAGCGACAAGCGGGTGCTGGTGCTGGGGATCGGCAACTCGGCCACCGATATCGCGGTCGAGTCCTCGCGGGTCGCCGAGCAGACTTTCCTGGCGATGCGCCGTGGTGCCTACATCCTGCCCAAGTACCTGAACGGCAAGCCGACCGACGAATCAGCCTCGCCGCTGCTGACCAGGCTGCCGCTGGCGGTGCAGCGCTTCTTCATCGGGCGGATGCTGGGCCTGACCGCCGGCGACATGACCTCCTACGGCTTGCCCAAGCCCGACCACAAGCTGCTCGAGGCCCACCCCACGGTCTCGGCCGAGCTGCTCTCGCGGCTGGGCCACGGCGAGATCGCGGTCAAGCCCAACATCGAGCGCTTCAGCGGCGCCAACACGGTCCGCTTCACCGACGCCAGCGAGGAGGAGATCGATCTCGTCGTCTACTGCACCGGCTACAAGATCACCTTCCCCTTCTTTGACCCCAAGCTGATCTCAGCCGAGTCCAACCGGCTGCCGCTCTACCGCCGGGTCGCCTCGATCGAGCATCCCGGCCTGTACTTCATCGGCTTCATCCAGCCCCTGGGGGCGATTATGCCGATCGCCGAGGCGCAGTCGGAGTGGGTCGCCGACTTGCTGGGGGGGCGGGGCGCGCTGCCCTCAGTGGGGGAGATGCGGGAGGAGGTCGCTGAGGCGGAACGGAAGATGCGGAAGCGCTACGTCGCCTCTAAGCGTCACACGATCCAGGTTGACTTTCATCCTTATCTGCGCGAGATCCGGCGGGAGCGAAAGCAGGCTGTCCAGCGGGCTTGACGACCCGGGTCCGCCCGCCGGGCGGGCAGGGTGGAAGGGCGACCGCCGCGCCGCCGCCATGGGGCCCCCGCCGCGGGCCGCGCGGGCGCTTTGGCTCGGGCCGGCGGCGCTTGAAGTCGCCCTCGGAGTCCTCTGTCGCCCCGTCGGGCTCCGGTGACTTGCTCGCCCACCAGACGAGCCACAGCGACCCGAGCACCGGGATCTTCAGGACGACGAGCAGGAAGAAGATCGGCCAGAATCCCACCACGTGGCTCAGTCTAAACGCAAGCGGGCACCACGGTGGGCAACGAGCCAACTTTTCGCGCCCCCGGCTCGCGGCACACTTCGACGGCCGCCTGGACCGATCGCCGCGCGAGCGCCGGTCGCGCCCGACCCCGACCCTCTGGCTCCGTGCAGAGCCCGGGGACGGATCTGAGCAGCGAGACCGGCTCGCCTCAGGAGCCCTCGTCGGCCTCGAGCGCAAGGCCACGGGCCCAGGCGGCGAGCGCCTCGGTTTGGGCCTCCTCGAGGCCGAGGTGGGCCTCGGTGGGGACGAGCAGGGTGGGCTCGGGCCGGCTGCGCGCCCACTCGTAGCAGCTCTCGTCGAAGTTGTCGTCGATCCAGGCCAGCGCCCGGCCCCGCCCGTACTCATCCAGCGGTCCCAGCTTCCAGTGCGCAGTGCCGAATCGCGCCGCCCCGTCAAAGCTGAGGTGCGGCAGCTCTGGCAGGCCGAGCAGGTTGGGCAGGTAGTCGTTGGCCCGGTCCTCCCAGCCGGTCGCCCAGACCAGCTCGTAGTGCTCGGAGAGCCGGGAGAGGCGCTCTCCGGCCGTCAGGGAGATGCAGTGCACCATCCCGTCGATCAGCTCAAAGCGCGCCTCGGAGCGATCCGGAGGCTCGTCGAACCCGAAAAGGCTGATCACCCCGTCGACGTCGACCGCGAGGATCGGACGCTTCATCGGGGCAAGACCAGTTACCAGCGGTAGTGGGCAAACGCCTTGTTTGCCTGGGCCATGCGGTAGATGTCGTCCTTCCGCTTCCAGGCGCTGCCCTGCTGCTGGTTCGCGTCGAGGATCTCGTTGGCAAGGCGGTCGGCCATCGAGTACTCGCGGCGCTGGCGGGCATAGCTGACCAACCAGCGGACCGCCAGGGTGCGGGCGCGGCGGGCGGGGACCTCGACCGGCACCTGATAGGTGGCGCCGCCGACCCGGCGGGAGCGGACCTCGAGCACCGGGGTCAGCTGCTTGACAGCCGCCTCCAGCGTCTCCACCGGGTCCTCGCCGCTGCGCTCGCCGACGATTGCGAGGCTGTCGTAGACGATCCGCTCGGCGAGCGACTTCTTGCCGTCGCTCATGACTTTGTTGATCACCTGCTGGACGAGCCGGTTGCGGTGCCGCGCGTCGGGCTCGATCGGCCGGATCTGGGCTGCCGAGCGGCGCGGCATCAGGAGGCCTTGACGCCGTAGCGGGAGCGGGCCTGCTTGCGGTCGGAGACGCCCGCCGCGTCGAGCGTGCCGCGCACCACCTTGTAGCGGACGCCGGGCAGGTCCTTGACGCGGCCGCCGCGGACCAGCACGACCGAGTGCTCCTGGAGGTTGTGGCCCTCTCCGGGGATGTAGGTGGTGACCTCCATCCCGTTGGTCAGCCGCACGCGGGCGATCTTGCGAAGAGCGGAGTTCGGCTTCTTTGGCGTTACGGTCGCGACGCGGGTGCAGACGCCGCGCCGCTGCGGCGCGGCGACTCTTTTCTTGCGCCCCTGGCCCGACTTGAGGCCGGGCGTCGTCGTCTTCTTCTTAGGGCGCTTGCGGCCCTTCCTGACAAGTTGATTCGTATTCGGCACGGCCGCGCATAGTAGAGCAGTCCGCCGAGCACCAGTGCCGCCGCGGCCGCCAGCTCGGCGTAGAAGCCCTCGTCGAGCACCGCGTGGGCGCCGGCGAAGCGGGAAGCCTGGGCGCCGAGCGCCAGGCCGTTCGGCCGGTCGATGAGGAGGATGACCCCGAGCGAGATGAGGCCGAGGAGGATGACCGCGCGGGCCAGCCCGCGCCGCCGCGGGCGCAGCGCCGCCACGGCGAGGGCGGCGGCGAGCAGGGCGAGGGGGACCAAGAGGTAGGAGTGAGCCTGCCCGGCCGTCCTCGCCGCGACGGTGGGCGGTGCCGCGATCGCCGGCAGGCCTGCGTGGCCGGGCTGGCCGACCTCGACCGCGCGGTAGTCGATGAACTGGGAGACGGCGAGGCAGGCGGCCGCGGCGACGGTGACCGCGCAGATCGCCCGCAGCGGGGTCAGCACGGCGCTGGCCCGGGTCGCGGCGCGGCTGCCCGCCCGCCCGCCCCGCCGCAGCCAGCGCTCCCCTGCCGCCAGCCCGCGGTAGAGCAGCGCCGCTGCGGGGCGCACCAGCCGGCCGGCGCGGGCCGCCCAGCGCCCGGTGAGCCGGCGAAGGCGCAGTGCCCAGCGGGCCAGCGGTGGTTGGGCCCGCTCGAGCCCGCGGTTGGCCAGCCGATCGAGCTTCCCGGTCAGGCTCACCGGGTAGGCGAGCGCCGCGACGATCCGACGCCGCACCGCTGCTATCATCGCGCCTCGCTCAGGCAGCTTCTTCGCCGTCGGTTTCGCCGGGCCCGCGAGGGCCTTTTTCATGCGCCGATCCCGGCTCTTGCCGGAGGGCTTACTTTTCATTCGTCCCCGTTTCAGATCACCGCCTACCTTAAGACCATGCCACGCAGCTTCCCCCTAGAGAAGACCCGCAACATCGGGATCATGGCGCACATCGACGCCGGCAAGACGACGACGACCGAGCGCATCCTCTACTACACCGGCCGCACCCACAAGATGGGCGAGGTCCACGAGGGGGCGGCGGTGATGGACTGGATGGAGCAGGAGCAGGAGCGCGGCATCACGATCACCTCCGCCGCCACCGCCTGTGAGTGGAAGAACCACCGGATCAACATCATCGACACGCCCGGCCACGTCGACTTCACGGTCGAGGTCGAGCGCAGCCTGCGCGTCCTCGACGGCGCGATCGCCGTCTTTGACGCCGTCGCCGGGGTCGAGCCGCAGTCCGAGACGGTCTGGCGCCAGGCCGACAAGTACCAGGTGCCGCGCTTTGCCTACATCAACAAGATGGATCGCACCGGAGCCGACTTCTTCAACGCGGTGCAGACGATGCGGGACCGGCTCGGGGCCAATCCGCTGCCGATCCAGCTTCCGATCGGCCAGGAGGGCGGCTTTGTGGGAGTGATCGACCTGGTCGAGATGAAATCGCTGATCTGGAAGGACGAACTCGGCACCGAGTTCGAGATCGGCGAGATCCCGGCGGAGATGGTCGAGTCGGCCGAGCGGTACCGAAACGAGCTGATCGAGGCCTGCGCCGACTACGACGACGAGTTGATGGAGGCCTACCTGGCCGAGGAGGCGATCCCCCATCAGCGGATCGCCGCCTCGCTGCACCGGGCCTGCCTCGAGACCAAGGTGACCCCGGTGCTCTGCGGCTCCTCGTTTAAGAACAAGGGCGTGCAGCCGCTGCTCGACGCGATCGTCGAGCTGCTCCCCTCGCCCTTGGAGGTGCCGCCGGTGAGGGGGCTGCAGCCGGCGCCCAAGGGCGGGGGAGAGCCGGTCGAGGGCGAGCGCTCCGCCGATGATGAGGCGCCCTTTGCCGCGCTCGCCTTCAAGGTGATGACCGACCCCTACGTCGGCAAACTCACCTACTTCCGCGTCTACTCCGGCAAGCTCAGCGCCGGCGGTCGCGTCCTCAACGTGACCAGCGGCAAGACCGAGCGGATCGGCCGCCTGCTGATGATGCACGCCAACAGCCGTGAGGAGATCGAGGAGTGCTACGCCGGCGACATCTGCGCCGGGGTCGGGCTCAAGCAGACCGGCACCGGCGACACCCTCGCCGCGCCGGACGCCCCGATCGCGCTGGAGAACATCGAATTCCCCGAGCCGGTGATCGCGGTGGCGATCGAGCCGAAGACCAAAGCCGACCAGGAGAAGCTCGGCACCGCGCTGCAGCGCCTCGCCGAGGAGGACCCGACCTTCCAGGTCGAGTCCGACGAGGAGACCGGCCAGACCCTGATCCACGGGATGGGCGAGCTTCACCTCGAGGTGATCGTCGACCGGATGCTGCGCGAGTTCAAAGTCGACGCCAATGTCGGCCGCCCCCAGGTCGCCTACCGCGAGACGATCCGCAAGCGGGTCGAGAAGGTCGTCGGGCGCTTCGTCCGCCAGACCGGCGGCCGCGGCCAGTTCGGACACGTCGTCATCAACGTCGAGCCGGCGCCGGGCGAGGGCTTTGACTTCGTCAACAAGATCAAGGGCGGCGCGATCCCCAGCGAGTTCATCGGCCCCGCCGAGCAGGGGATCGAGGAGGCGCTGGAGAACGGCGTCAAGGCGGGGTACCCGATGGTCGACGTGCGGGTCGAGCTGATCGACGGCTCCTACCACGACGTCGACTCCTCCGAGATGGCCTTCAAAATCGCCGGCTCGATGGCGATCCAGGAGGGCGCCCGCAAGGCCGACCCGGTCCTGCTGGAGCCGGTGATGTCGGTCGAGGTGGTCACCCCCGAGGACTTCCTCGGCGACGTGATCGGCGACCTCTCGCGCCGCCGCGGCAAGGTGCAGGGCCAAGAGCAGCGCGGCAACGCGCTCGCCGTGGCGGCCTTCGTGCCGCTCGGGGAGATGTTCGGTTACGCGACCGACCTGCGCTCCTCGACCCAGGGGCGCGCCACCTACACGATGCAGTTCGAGCGTTACGAGGAGGTCCCGGCGAGCATTGCCGAGGAGATCGTCGAGCACCGCGCGGGTGAGCCGGTGGGTGCAGCTTCCTGACCCCAGCCGCGAGCGGGCAGCGCATCTGGCTATATTTCCCAGGTTCGCCCGCAGGCAGCGCAATTTGCGCTGCCAGGCATGACTGCAAAGACTTAACCAAACAAACCAGACAGAAACCCGACTTCGAAAGGTAGAACGGAGAGCGATGTCCAAGCAGAAGTTCGAGCGCGATAAGCCGCACGTGAACGTCGGCACGATCGGTCACATCGACCACGGCAAGACGACGCTGACGGCCGCGATCACCAAAACGCTCTCCACCAAAGGCGGCGCCGAAGCGAAAAGCTTCGAGGAGATCGACAACGCTCCCGAGGAGAAGGAGCGCGGCATCACGATCGCCACCTCCCACGTCGAGTACGAAACCGACAAGCGCCACTACGCGCACGTCGACTGCCCGGGCCACGCCGATTACGTCAAGAACATGATCACCGGCGCCGCCCAGATGGACGGGGCGATCCTGGTCGTCTCCGCCGCCGACGGCGTGATGCCCCAGACTCGTGAGCACATCCTGCTCGCCCGCCAGGTCAACGTCCCGCACGTGGTCGTCTTCCTCAACAAGATCGACCAGGTCGACGACGAGGAGCTGGTCGAGCTGGTCGAGGAGGAGGTCAAGGACCTGCTCAACGAGTACGACTTCCCAGGCGATGAGACGCCGATCGTCAAGGGCTCGGCGCTGAAGGCGCTGGAGGGCGATGAGGAGGCGCAGAAGGCAGTCTTCGAGCTCGCCGACGCGCTCGACTCCTACATCCCCGAGCCAGTTCGCGAGCTGGACAAGCCCTTCCTGATGCCGATCGAGGACATCTTCTCGATCACCGGGCGCGGCACCGTCGCCACCGGCCGGGTCGAGCAGGGGATCGTCAACACCGGCGAGGAGGTGGAGATCGTCGGCATCAAGGACACCACGAAAACGGTGGTGACCGGGGTCGAGATGTTCCGCAAGATCCTCGACCAGGGTCAGGCCGGTGACAACATCGGCGCTCTTTTGCGAGGCACCAAGCGCGAGGATATCGAGCGCGGTCAGGTGCTCTGCAAGCCCGGTTCGATCACCCCGCACACCAAATTCAAGTCCGAGGTCTACTGCCTGAAGAAGGAGGAGGGGGGGCGGCACACGCCGTTCTTCTCCGGCTACCGGCCTCAGTTCTACTTCCGAACCACCGACGTGACCGGGATCGCCAACCTCCCCGAGGGGACCGAGATGGTGATGCCGGGAGACAATGTCGAGATGACGATCGAGCTGATTCAGCCGATCGCGATGGACCAGGGCCTGCGGTTCGCCATCCGCGAGGGTGGACGCACCGTCGGCTCGGGAGTCGTCAGCGAGATCATCGAGTAGCGACTCCAAGGGCGGGCCTCGGCCCGCCCACTCGCGGCCCGCTGGGCGGCGAGATAACTGCAAAGGACATACGACCGGGGCGGCGCCCCACAACAAGGGGCGGCGCCCTCATTGCGCGGTCAGCACCGCGCAATGAGAAAGACAAGAGACAGAGCTAAGAAGTGGTAGCGATAGCGGCACAGAAGATTCGAATCCGGCTGAAGGCGTATGACCACGACGCCATAGACCGGGCTGCGCGGGAGATCGTCGAGACCGCCGAGCGCACCGGCGCCAGCGTCTCGGGCCCGGTTCCGCTGCCGACCGAGAAAAACGTCTACTGCGTGATCCGCTCGCCCTTCAAGGACAAGGACTCGCGTGAGCACTTCGAGATCCGCACCCACAAGCGGCTGATCGACATCCTCCAGCCGTCTCCAAAAACCGTCGACTCGCTGCAGCGGCTGGACTCGCTGCCGGCCGGGGTCGACATCGAGATCCGGCTCTAGGTGGGGCGATGGCGGCGATCCTGGGAAAGAAGCTGGGCATGACGCAGGTCTTCCGCGAGGACGGCACCGTGGTGCCGGTCACCGTGATCGAGGCCGGCCCCTGCAGTGTGACCGCGGTCCGCGAGCCCGAGCGTGACGGCTACGCCGCCGTGCAGCTCGCCTTCGGCGAGGTCAAGGCGGGGAAGCTGACCCGCGCCGAGGAGGGCCATACAAAGAAGGCAGGCGTGGCGCCGATGCGCCACCTGGTCGAGTTCCGAGGCGAGGATCTCGGCGCCGAGGAGGGCCCGAAGATCGGCGCGGTGGTGACCGTCGCCTCCTTTGCGGCCGGTGAGAAGGTGAAGGTCTCCGGGGTCTCGATCGGCAAGGGCTTCCAGGGCGGGATCAAGCGCCACAACTTCAGCCGTGGCCCGGTCAGCCACGGCTCCCACAACGTCCGCGCCCCGGGCTCGATCGGCGCCAGCGCCTTCCCGGCCCGCGTTTTCAAAGGGATGCGGATGCCGGGCCAGATGGGCAACAAGCGAGTCACCCAGCGCGGGCTTGAGATCGCCGACGTCGACGCCGAGCGCAACCTGCTCTTGATCAAGGGCTCGGTGCCGGGCTCGCGCAACGCGGTGGTGGAGGTGCGGAGCGATGGCTAAGGCGACGGTGCTCGGCAAGGCGACAAAAGCGGAGCTGCCCGAAGGGCTGTTCTCCGAGCCGTTTCACCACTCGCTGGTCTATGAGGCCGCCCGCGCCGACCTGGCCGCCCGCCGTCGCGGCACCGCCTCGACGCTGACCCGCGGCGAGGTCTCGATGACGACCGCCAAGGCCTGGCGCCAGAAGGGCACGGGCCGCGCCCGGGCCGGCGCGCTCAGCGTCCCCAACCGCTCCGGCGGCGGCATCGCCTTTGGCCCCAAGCCACGCCACTACACGGTC
Organism: uncultured Solirubrobacterales bacterium; assembly: GCA_963743285.1. Lineage (GTDB taxonomy): Bacteria > Actinomycetota > Thermoleophilia > Solirubrobacterales > 70-9 > CAVUPF01. Next base: position 261,592 of record CAVUPF010000011.1, on the reverse strand, counting down.
AAGGTGAACCGCAAAGCGCGGCGCAAGGCGATGCGCGCCGCCCTCTCGGTCCACGCCGAGCGGGACAGCATCGCCGTCCTTGACGCCGCCGCCTTCGAGGTGCCCTCGACCAAGCGGGCCGCGGAGGCGCTTGAGAAGTGGGGCGCGAAGCGCGCCACCCTGGTCGTCTTGCTCGCCGAGGAGACCGGTGTGGTGAAGAGCTTTCGCAACCTGCCGCGGGTCGGGGTGATCGAGGTGGGTGCGGTCGGGGTCGCCGATCTGATCGGCGCCGCCTCGCTGCTGCTCTCCGAGGGCGCCCTGGCAAAGCTGGTCGAGAGGCTCGGCTGATGGACGCGCGCAACGTCCTCATCCGCCCGGTGATCTCGGAGAAGAGCTACGCGCTGATCGCCGAGGGCAAGTACACCTTCCGGGTCAACGACCGCGCCCACAAGACGCAGATCGCCCAGGCGGTCGAGGAGGTCTTCTCGGTCAAGGTGACCGGCGTGCGGACCTCCAAGGTCCGCTCCAAGCCAAAGCGCCGCGGCCTTCACCAGGGCCGCACCAGGGCCTGGAAGAAGGCGATCGTCCAGCTCTCACCGGGCGAACGGATCGAGCTGTTCGAGGGCGCGGAGACCGCCTAGGAGAGGGATCGAGATGCCGAACCGCAAAACGAAACCGACCAGCCCGGGGCGACGCTTCGCCACCTACCCGCTGCGCGAGCAGCTGACCGCGACCGAGCCGGAGCGAAAGCTGACCGAGGGCCTGCGAAAGTCCGGCGGGCGCAACGTCAACGGCCGGGTCACCGCGCGCCACCGCGGCGGCGGCGCCAAGCGGCGCTACCGCCAGATCGATTTCAAGCGGCTCAAGGACGGCGTGCCGGCGAAGGTCACAAGCGTCGAGTACGACCCGAACCGCAGCTGCTACATCGCGCTCCTGCACTACGCCGACGGCGCCAAGGGCTACATCCTCGCCCCGGCGCAGCTGACGGTCGGCGACGTGGTCTCCTCCGGGCCCGGCGCCGACATCAAACCCGGCAGCGCGCTGGCCCTCGGAGACATGCCGACCGGCACGATCGTCCACAACGTCGAGATGGTCCCCGGCCAGGGCGGCAAACTCGGTCGCGCTGCCGGCGCCGCGATCCAGCTGGCCGCGAAGGAGGGCGACATGGTGACGTTGCGGCTGCCCTCCTCGGAGATGCGAATGGTGCGCGCCGAGTGCCGGGCAACGGTCGGCTCGCTCTCCAACCCCGAGCACCAGAACCTCAAGGTCGGCAAGGCCGGACGCAGCCGCCACAAGGGCAAGCGGCCCCAGACCCGCGGCGTCGCGATGAACCCGGTCGATCACCCGCACGGCGGCGGCGAGGCCCACCACACGCCGGGCGGTCACCCGGTGACCCCGTGGGGCAAGCCGACGCTCGGCTACCGGACCCGCAAGAAGGGCAAGCCCTCAGACCGCTACATCGTGCGCGGGCGCCGGCGGGGGAAGAAGAAGAGCCGCTGATGGGACGCTCGACCAAAAAGGGGCCGTGGGCGCAGGAGGCGCTGATGAAGCGGATCGCGGCGCTGAACGAGTCCGGCGACAAGCAGATGCTGAAAACCTGGTCGCGGACCTCGACCGTCTTCCCCGAAATGGTCGGCCACACGATCGCCGTACACGACGGGCGAAAGCACGTGCCGGTCTTTATCTCGGAGTCGATGGTGGGCCACAAGCTGGGCGAGTTCGCCCCGACCCGCACCTTCCGCTCCCACTCCGGCACCGGCAAGGGCGAGTAGCGATGGCAGACGAGCAAGACAAGAAAGCGGCCAAAAAAGAGAGCAAGAAAGCTCCTAAACGATCGCCTCGGGCGGTCGCCAAAAAAGCCGCCAAAAAAGTGACCGGGAAAACCGCCGACAAAGTCGCGGCGAAGTCGCCGCAGAAAGAGGCCGCGCCCAGACCGGCGGCGCCGAAGCCCGAGCTTCCGCCGATCGTGATCCGGGCGAGCTCCCGCTACGTGCGGGTGGCACCGCGCAAGGCCCGCCTGATCGCCGACCAGGTGCGCGGCCTGCACATCGAAAAGGCCCGCGCCCTGCTGCAGTTCTCGACCCGCGGCGCCGCGCAGGACATCCGCAAGCTGATCGACTCCGCCGCCGCCAACGCGGAGAACAACCATGACCTGATCGCCGATGAGATGCGGGTTGCCGAGATCACCGTCGATGAAGGGCCGACCCTGAAGCGCTTCCGGCCGCGGGCGCTGGGCCGGGCCACGCCGATCCACAAGCGGACCAGCCACATCGCGGTGGCGCTGAGCCCGGAGAGGAACTGAGCAGCCGATGGGACAGAAGATCCACCCCGAGGGCTTCCGGGTCGGCTACATCCACGACTGGAAGTCGAACTGGTTCGACGAGAAAAACTTCGCCGACATCCTGCAGGAGGACATGGCGATCCGCGATCACATCGTCGGCAAGCTCGCCCACGCCGGGCTCTCCGACATCACGATCGAGCGCCGCGGCGAGGTCGCCGTCGACATCCACACCGCCCGGCCGGGCATCGTGATCGGCAAGTCGGGCAGCGAAGTGGACGCGCTGCGCAAGGATCTGCACAAGCTGACCGGCGCCCCGGTGAAGGTGAACATCCGCGAGGTAAAGCGCCCCGAGCTCGACGCGAAGCTGGTCGCCCAGTCGATCGCCGAGCAGCTGCAGAACCGGGTCGCCTTCCGCCGCGCGATGAAACGGGCGCTGACCTCGGCGATGCGCTCCGGCGCAAAAGGGGTGAAGGTCCAGGTCTCCGGCCGACTCGGCGGCGCCGAGATGGCGCGCACCGAAGGCTATTCCGACGGACGCGTCCCCTTGCACACGCTGCGCGCCGACATCGACTACGGCTTCTTCGAGGCGCGGACGACGACCGGTCGGATCGGCGTCAAATGCTGGATCAACAAGGGCGAGGTGATGCCCGAGGGCTTTCGCTCCGACCAGATCAGCGCCGAGGGCGAGCCACCGCAGGGCGCTCAGCGCGGCGGCCGTCCGGGCGGCGAGCGGGGCGGTCCGCGCGGGGGAGGCGGTCGCTGATGCTGATGCCCAAACGCGTCAAGCACCGCAAACAGATGCGCGGCCGGATGCGCGGCAACACCAAGGGCTCCAGCAGCGTCTCCTTCGGCGAGTACGGCATCAAGGCGCTGGAGCGCGGTTGGATCACCAACCGCCAGATCGAGGCCGCCCGCATCGCGATGACCCGCAAGATCAAACGCGGCGGCAAGGTCTGGATCAACATCTTCCCCGACAAGCCCTACACCAAGAAGCCCGCCGAGACGCGGATGGGCTCGGGCAAGGGCAACCCCGAGGGCTGGGTCGCGGTGGTCAAGCCCGGCCGGGTGATGTTCGAGCTGGCCGGCGTGCCCGAGGACCTGGCCCGCGAGGCGCTGCGGCTGGCGGGCCACAAGCTCCCGGTGAAGACCAAGTTCGTCAAGCGCGAGGGAGCGGAGGCCCGATGAAGGCGGCCCAGGTCCACGACTTAAAAGACGACGAGCTCGTCGCGAAGCTGATCGACGCCAAGCAGGAGGCGTTCAACCTGCGCTTCCGCCACGCTACCGGCGAGCTGGAGAACACCTCGCGGCTCGCGCTGGCGCGGCGCGACGTTGCAAAGTTTCTGACCGTCGCGCGGCAGCGCGGCATCGACGTCGAGAGAGAGCTGAAGAGGATATGAGCGAGGACGAGCAGAAAAACGAGACGACCGAGGAGCCTCAGGGCGAGAGCCCAGGCGCCGCGGCGGATCAGCCCCCGCCCTCCCAAGAGGGGGGCGAGGAGGAGAGCTCCACCCCGGTTGTAGAGGAGGCGGATGAGGCGGCTGCCGAGGCCCCGACTGGGGCGGAGGAGCCTGCGGGCGAGGCGACTGAGGCCGAGCCCGAGCCGGCTGAGGAGCCCGCTGGGCCTGAGCCGAGGCCGGCCGCGGAGCCGAGCCCCGAGGACGACCTGCCCTGGAAGGAGAGGCAGCGCCTGGAGCGCTCGCGGCGCCCGCATCAGGCTGGGCCGCAGCTCAGCGTCGAGCAGCGGGCGGCAAAGCGGGCGGAGGCCCGCAAGGCGAATGCCGAGCTGCGGCGCAAGCAGCGGGCGCTGGCCAAGGCAGACGCGGGGACTGCCAGGGCCGGGACGCCGGTTGCCGAGCGCAGCGCCAATGCGGCGAAGGTCCGTCAGGGGATCGTCGTCTCCGACAAGGGCGAGAAGTCGATCGTCGTGCGGATCGATATCGCGCGGCGTCACCCGACCTATGAGAAGGTCGTGCGCCGCTCGCGGACCCTGCACGCCCATGACGAGCGCAACGAGGCCGGCGAGGGGGACGTGGTGCGGGTAGTCGAGACCAGGCCGCTTTCAAAGACCAAGCGCTGGCGGCTGGTCGAGGTCGTGGAGAAGGCGAAGTGATCCAGCAGGAGACCAGACTGAAGGTCGCCGATAACTCCGGCGCCCGCGAGATCCTCTGCATCCGGGTCAAGGGCGGCTCGCACCGCCGCTACGCCGGGGTCGGCGACGTGATCACCGCGACCGTCAAACAGGCGAGCCCGCACGGTGGGGTGCGCAAGGGCGAGGTCGTCCAGGCCGTCGTCGTGCGGACCAAGAAGGCGCTTGGTCGCCCCGACGGCACCTACATCTCCTTCGATGAGAACGCGGCGGTGCTGATCGACCCCGCCAACAACAACCCGCGCGGCACCCGGATCTTCGGCCCGGTTGCCCGTGAACTGCGCGACAAGAACTTCATGAAAATCGTCTCGCTCGCGCCGGAGGTCCTCTGATGGCCAAGTCGATGCGGATCAAGACCGATGACCAGGTGATGGTGATCGGCGGCAAGGACGCAGGCAAGACCGGCCGCGTGATTCGCACCGAGCCCAAGAAGCGCCGGGTCTACGTCGAGCACCTGAGCATGGTCAAGCGCGCCGAACGGCCGCGCTCGGCGAGCGACGCGACGCGCGCCGACGCCGGCGGGATCGTCGAGAAGGAGGGGCCGATCCATGTCTCCAACGTGATGCTGATCGACCCCAAAGACAACAAGCCGACCAGGGTCGGAGTGCGCAGCGATGCGGGTGGCAAGCGTGAGCGGTTCGCGAAGCGAAGCGGAGCGTCGATCTGATGGAGGCGACCGTGACGGCCAGCACCCAGGCGGCGCCACCGCCGCGCATGCGCGAGCGCTACGAAAGCGACGTGCTTCCCGCCCTGATCGGCAAGTTCGGCTACTCGACTCCGATGCAGGCACCGCGCCTGGTCAAGGTCACGCTCAACATGGGGGTCGGCGAGGCAAAACAGGACGCCAAGCAGCTCGAGGCTGCCCAGGGGCAGCTGGCGACGATCGCCGGCCAGCAGCCGAGTGTGCGGCGTGCCCGCAAGTCGATCGCCTCCTTCAAAGTCCGTGAGGGGATGCCGGTCGGCGTCTCGGTCACCCTGCGACGCGCCCGCATGTGGGAGTTCCTCGACCGGCTCTTCGCGATCGCGGTGCCGCGGATCCGCGACTTCCGCGGTCTCAACCCGCGCTCCTTCGACGGCCGCGGCAACTACTCGATGGGCGTCCGCGAGCAGCTGATCTTCCCCGAAATCGACTACGACTCAGTCGACCAGATCCGCGGCCTCGACGTGACGATTACCACCACTGCGAAGACCGACCTCGAGGCCTTCGAGCTGCTGCTCGGGCTGGGGATGCCGTTCGCCAAAGATGGCCGGCCGGGAGGGGCAGAGGCCGAAGCTGTGGCCGAGGCAGAGGCCGAGGCTGAGGCCGAGCGCCGCAAGGAGGAGGCCCGCGAGCGGGCCGCTGCCGAGCAGGCGGCGCTGGAGCAGTTGAAGGAGGAGAACCCCGAGGCCTACGCCAAGCCCGAGAAGCCGGAGGCGGAGGAGGGTGGGGAGGACGCCGAGAGCCCGACCGATGAGGAGAATCAAGAGGATGGCTAAAACTTCGAGCAAGGTTCGACAGAGCCGCAAACCCAAGTTCAAATCCCGGGGCTACAACCGCTGCCGCCGCTGCGGGCGGCCGCGTGCCTACTATCGAAAGTTCGGTCTCTGTCGGATCTGCCTGCGCAACGCCGCGCACGAGGGCTACATCCCCGGCATGACCAAGTCGAGCTGGTGAGCGCGGAATGCAGACCGACCCGATAGCCGACTACCTGACCCGGATCCGCAACGCTCTGCGCTCCGGCCACGACGAGGTACAGATCCCCACCTCGCGGTTGAAGGTGCAGATGTCGCGAATCCTCAAGGAGCAGGGCTACATCCGCGACTTCGCGCCGGTCCCGGCGCGGGTCGGCGAGGCGATCAAGATCAGCCTCAAGTACACAGAGGACCGCCGACCGGTGATCCTCGGCATCGAACGCATCTCCCGCCCGGGGCGCCGCCGCTACGTCGACCACAAGCAGGTGCCGCGCGTTTTCGGCGGCACCGGGACCGCAATCCTCAGCACCTCGGTCGGGGTGATGACCGGCCATGAAGCCAAGGCGAAGGGCGTCGGCGGCGAGGTCGTCGCCTACGTCTGGTGAGCCGCCGATGAGCCGGATTGGAAGAAAACCGATAGTCGTACCCGAGGCCGTCTCGGTTGAGATCGCCCCCGGGCGCGTTGCGATCAAGGGCCCCAAGGGCGAGCTGACCCAGGTGCTCTCGCCGGAGATGGCGATCGAGCAGGCCGATGGGGCGATCACGGTGAAGCGCCCGACCGATCGGGGCGAGCACCGTGCCCTGCACGGGCTGACCCGCAGCCTGATCGCGAACATGGTCTCCGGCGTCACCGAGGGCTTTGAGAAGCGCCTGGAGATCCAGGGCGTCGGCTACCGCGCCCAGCTCAAGGGCAAGAACCTCGAGATGGCCCTCGGCTACTCTCACCCGGTCTCGATCGAGGTGCCGGAGGGGATTGAGTTCGAGGTCCCCCAGCCTACCGAGATCGTCGTGCGCGGGATCGACAAGCAGCTGGTCGGCCAGGTCGCCGCGGACATCCGCAAGCGCCGCCCGCCGGAGCCCTACAAGGGCAAGGGCATCCGCTACCGCGGCGAGCACGTGCTGCGCAAGGTCGGGAAGAGGGCCTAGGGATGACCGTCCTGACCACCAGGCAGCGCCGCCTGCGCCGCCGCCGCCGCGTCCGCGCCCGGGTCACCGGGTCAGCGGCGCGGCCGCGCCTCTCCGTCTACCGCTCCAACCGCGGCGTCTTCGCCCAGCTCGTCGACGACGATCGTGGCCACACCCTGACCGCGGTCAACTGGATCGAGCCGGAGCTGCGCGGGCTGGCAGCTTCCGAGCAGGCGAAGCGGGCAGGAGAGCTGCTCGCCGAGCGCGCCAAGGTGGCCGGGATCAAGAGCTGCGTCTTTGATCGCGGCGGCTATCAGTACCACGGCCGGGTCAAGGCGCTTGCCGAAGGCGCCCGCGAGGGGGGGTTGGCCTTCTAGTTCCGCTACGGTGGGCCGCTCGCGATGAAGGGCATGGATGCGACAAACGTGGAGACGGTCAGCCCCCGCGGGCTCGACCTGCAGGAGCGGGTGATCGAGATCAACCGCGTCGCCAAGGTGGTCAAGGGCGGCCGGCGCTTCTCCTTCACGGCGCTGGTCGCGGTCGGCGATGAGGAGGGCGTGGTCGGGATCGGCTACGGCAAGGCCCGCGAGGTCCCGCTGGCGATCCAAAAGGGCGTCGAGGACGCCCGCAAGAACTTGATCCGCGTCCCCAAATACGGACAGACGATCACCCACAAGATCATCGGGCGCTACGGCGCCGGGCACGTGGTGCTGCGGCCGGCCAGCCCTGGTACCGGCGTGATCGCCGGCGGCGGCGTGCGGGCGGTGCTCGAGCTGGGGGGGGTGCGCGACGTGCTGACCAAGAGCATCGGGACGCAGAACCCGATCAACCTGGTCAAGGCGACGATGGACGGGTTGATCCGGCTGCGCCGGCCAGAGGAGGTCGCCGCGCTTCGGGGGCTGACCGTTGCCCAGGTGCTGGGGGTCAGCCCGAGCGGCGGAGGCGAGGGTCAAGGGGGCTCCGGCGCGGGGCACCCCGCGGGGGCGGGGGAGTCGAGCACGCCCCCATCCCAAGGCGCCGCTGCCGGCGCGCCACCCGCCGCGCAGGCGCCGGCGCCTGCCGAGGAGGGCGCTGGGCAGCCCCCTGAGCCCGCGGCCGAGGAGGGTCGGGTCGAGGAGGCCGCGGCCGGCGAGGCCGGCGCCGCGGTGGCCGAGGAGGCGGCGGCGGGCGAGGGTGAGGCCTCATGAGCGCCGTCAAGATCAAGCAGGTTCGGTCGGCTGTCGGGACCAACCCGAGCCAGCGGGCGACGCTTCAGGCGCTCGGGCTGGGGCGGATCGGCAAGTTTGTGGAGCGCCAGGACTCAGCGCAGCTACAGGGCCAGCTTCGGGTCGTCTCCCATCTGGTTGAGGTGAACGATGGCTGAGCAAGCTCGCTCGGAGGAGCTTGGGCTTCACAGCCTGAAGCCCAAGCCCGGCTCGCGACGAGCACGTCGCCGCTTGGGGCGTGGCGAGGGGAGCGGGCTCGGGAAGACCTCGGGGCGGGGCCACAAGGGCGCCGGGTCCCGATCGGGCTCGAAGCGCAAGGCCGGCTATGAGGGCGGGCAGAACCCGATCCACATGCGGATGCGCAAGCTGCGCGGGCCGCACATGAAGAAGTCGATGCCGTTCGAGAACTTCCGGACCAAGACGCAGCCGGTCAACCTCGCCGATCTTGAGGAGCGCTTTGAGTCCGGCGCCGAGGTGACCCCGGAGACGCTGAAGGAGAAGGGCCTGGCAAAGCGCCCCGACCCGGTCAAGATCCTCGCCCGCGGCGAGATCTCGATGAAGCTGACGGTGCGAGCCCACGCCTTCAGCGCCGCCGCCAAGCAGAAGATCGAGGCGGCAGGCGGCACCTGCGAGACTCTGGAGCCCTGATGCTCCGGACGATCGCGAACGCCTTCAGCGTCGCCGACATCCGCAAGAAGCTTGCCTTCACCGCGGCGATGCTCTTCCTCTACCGGCTCGGTGCCTACATCCCGGCGCCCGGCGTCAACGTCAACGCCGTCAAGGATGTCTCCTCGAGCTTCGGCGGCAGCAGCATCCTCGGCTTCCTCAACCTCTTCTCGGGCGGCAGCCTCTCGCGCCTCAGCCTCTTCGCGCTGGGGATCATGCCCTACATCACCGCCTCGATCATCCTGCAGCTCTTGACCGTGGTGGTTCCCTCGCTGGAGAGGCTCTCCAAAGAGGGCGAGGTCGGCCAGCAGAAGATCACCCAGTACACCCGCTACCTCACCGTCTGTCTGGCCTTCGGGCAGTCGCTCGGCTACGTCTTCCTCTTCCGCTCGCTCGGTGCTCAGACCGGCACCAGCGTGATCGGCACGCTGACCCCCTCCAAGGTCTTCCTGATCGTCATCTGCCTGACCGCCGGCTGCACCCTTTTGATGTGGCTGGGGGAGCTGATCACCCAGCACGGGGTCGGCAACGGGATCTCGCTGTTGATCTTCGCCTCGATCGCCTCGCGAATACCCGAGGGGATAACCAAGTGGTGGACCAACCCCGATCAGGTGTTCGTCGTGATGATGCCGTTCATCGCGCTGGCGGTGATCGTGGCGATCGTCTTCGTCCAGGAGGGGCAGCGCCGCATCCCGGTCCAGTACGCGAAACGGGTGGTGGGGCGCAAAATGACCTCGGGCGGCTCCACCTACCTGCCGCTGCGGGTCAACATGGCCGGGGTCATCCCGGTCATCTTCGCCGCCTCGATCATGGCCTTCCCGCCGACCGTCGGCCAGCTCCTCAACACCCCCGCCGCGCTGGAATTCGCCGCCTTCTTCAGCCCCAGTGGCTGGGCCTACGTGGTCGGCGAGGTGTTCTTCATCATCATCTTCACCTACTTCTACACCGCCGTCACCTTCAACCCGGTCGACCAGGCGGACAACCTGAAGAAATACGGCGGCTTCATCCCCGGGGTGAGACCGGGGCGGCCGACCGCCGAGTACCTCGACCGCATCCTCTCCCGGCTCACCTTCCCCGGGGCGCTCTACCTGGGCGCGGTCGCCGCCCTGCCGACGATCCTGATCAGCCAGACCTCGGCCAACTTCTTCTTCGGCGGCACCTCGATCCTGATCGTGATCGGCGTCGCGCTGGAAACCGTCAAGCAGCTGGAGGCCCAGCTGATGATGCGGAATTACGAAGGCTTCCTGAAATAGGCCCGAGATGGCTGAGTTGAACCTCGTGCTCCTCGGCCCGCCCGGGTCGGGGAAGGGAACCCAGGGGGAGCGGCTGCAGGAGGACCTGCGGCTGCCCTATTACGCGACCGGGGACATCCTGCGGGCGGCGGTCCGCGAGGAGACCGAGCTGGGCCAGACCGCGAAGCAGTACATGGAGCGCGGCGACCTCGTCCCCGACGAGGTGATCGTCGGCGCGATCGCCGCGCAGATCGACTCCTCCGAGGCAGCCGACGGGTTCATCCTCGACGGCTTCCCCCGCACTGTCGGTCAGGCCGAGGCGCTCGAAGCCAAGCTGGGGCAGCTGGGGCGCGAAGTCTCCGGCGTGCTGCTGATCGACGTCTCCGACGAGGAGGTGATGCGGCGACTGGGCGGGCGGCGCACCTGCGTCGAGAACGGCCACGTCTTCCACGTCGAGTTCAACCCGCCTGCCGAGGAGGGCGTCTGCGATCTCGACGGCAGCGCCCTGATCGTGCGCGACGACGATAAGCCCGAGGTGATCGGCAAGCGGCTTAGGACCTATCACGCGAAGACCGAGCCGCTGGTCGAGCGCTATGACCGCCAGAGCCTTCTGCGCCGCATCGACGGCACGCCGCCCCCCGAGCAGGTCGAGGAGGAGGTTCGCCGTACCCTGGCGACACTGAAACTGGAAGCTGACGAGGCGATCTAACGTGTACCGAATGATCATCCGGAAGACTCCCGCCCAGGTCGATCGGATGGCCGCCGCCGGGGACATCCTGGTTCGCTGCCTGAAGGTGCTGGCCGCCAAGGCGCGCGCGGGGGTCAGCACCGGCGAGCTCGACGCCGCCGCCGAGCGCTTCATCCGCTCCCAGGGCGCCGAGCCCGCCTTCAAGGGCTACCGGGGGTTCCCCGGGTCGATCTGCGCCTCGCCGAACTCGATGGTCGTCCACGGCATCCCCGGGCCCTATCAGCTGAAGCGTGGCGATCTACTCTCGATCGATGTCGGCGTGGTCAAGGACGGCTGGGTGGCGGACGCCGCGATCACGGTCCCGGTCGGTTCGATCGGGACCGAGGCACGAAAGCTCCTCGACGTGACCAAGGCCGCCTTGCTCGCCGGCGTCGCACAGATGCAGCCGGGCAACCACCTGGGCGACGTCTCGGCGGCGATCCAGCGCGCGGTCGAGATCGAGGGCCTCTCGATCATCCGCACGCTGGTCGGCCACGGGATCGGCCGGGAAATGCACGAGGACCCGCAGGTCCCCAACTTCGGCGAGCCGGGGAAGGGGCCGCTGCTGGAGGAGGGCACGGTGCTGGCGATCGAGCCGATGGTCAACGCCGGCGGGCCGCTGGTCCGGATGGGCGAGGACGGCTGGGCCGTGTACTCCCAGGATGGCTCGCTGGCGGCCCACTTCGAGTTCACCGTCGCCATCACCGCCGCGGGGCCCCGCATCCTCACCCCCTGGCACGAGGGCGAGTAGCTTGCGGCAGTTGCTCCCCTTGCCGGGCGGCGTGGTGACCTCGGTCTGTGGGCCGAGAGGGCCGGGCTGATGGGCGAGGAGCGCTGGAGGGCGGTCGATGAGTACGTTGCCGGGCTGCTGGCGCCGCCTGATGAGGCGCTGGATGCGGCGCTGCGGGCGAGCGAGGCGGCCGGGCTGCCGGCCATCCAGGTCACCCCGCCGCAGGGCAAGCTCTTGCAGGTGCTGGCGCTGACGCTCGAGGCGCGGACGGTGCTCGAGTTCGGGACGCTGGGTGGGTACAGCACCATCTGGCTGGGCCGGGCTCTTCCTGCGGATGGGCGGTTGATCAGCTTGGAGTCCAGCCCCGAACACGCCGAGGTGGCCTGGGCGAGCATCGCGCGGGCCGGGTTGGCCGAGATCGTCGAACTGCGGGTCGGGGTGGCGCTGGAGACGCTGGCGCTGCTTGAGGCCGAGGGGGCGGGGCCGTTTGACCTGGTCTTCATCGACGCCGACAAGGTCAACACCCCCGGCTACTTTGCCTGGGCGCTGGGGCGGGTGCGGCGCGGCGGGCTGATCATCGCCGACAACGTCGTGCGCTTTGGGGCGCTGGCCGATGCGGATAGCGAGGACCCGGCCATCCAGGCGCAGCGCCGCTTCCATGAGATGCTCGCGGCCGAGCCCCGGGTCAGCGCCACCACGATCCAGACCGTGGGGGGCAAGGGCTATGACGGCTTCACGATCGCCCTGGTGCTCGGCTGAGCCCCGAATCTGAGCGCCTCGGCGGAGCTTTAAGGGGCTCGATCGAGGCTGGCAGGCTGGTCTCGGGCCCGCCGGCCTGGGGTTCTTCCCAGGCCCAGCACGCCCGCGCCCACCCCTTGCTATCTTTCCCGTTCGGCCCCTAGGGCCAGTTGTGCCTGCCGTCCAACTCCTGGGACTGGCGGGGAATCTCTTTCGACACGAGACCGGAGCGATGAAGGTTCGAGCTTCCGTAAAACCGATGTGCGAGAAGTGCAAGATAATCCGCCGCGGCGGTGCGGTCCTCGTGATCTGCCAGAACCCCCGTCACAAGCAGCGGCAGGGCTGAAGATGGCACGGATCGCCGGGGTCAACATCCCAGTCGCCAAACGGGTCGAAGTCGGACTCACCTACATCTTCGGCATCGGCCGCTCGACCGCCGGGGAGATCCTGGCGGACGCCAAGATCGACCCCGACACGCTGGTCAAAGACCTCACCGAGGACGAGGTCGTGCGGCTGCGCGAAGCGGTCGAGAGGCGCGAGGTCGAGGGCGACCTGCGGCGCGAGCGCTCCCAGGACCTCAAACGGCTGATGGAGATCGGCTCCTACCGCGGCCTGCGACACCGACGCGGCCTCCCGGTCCGCGGCCAGAGGACCAAGACCAACGCGCGCGGCCGCAAGGGCCCGCGCCGGATGAGCGTCGCCGGCAAGCGCAAGCCAACCAGGTAGGGGAAGCCGATGGCCGAGAAAAAACCCGCCAAGGGCCGCGCCCGTCGCCGCGTCAAAAAGAACGTCACCTACGGCCAAGCGCACATCAAGACCTCGTTCAACAACACGATCGTCACCCTGACCGATACCGAAGGCAATGTGATCGCCTGGGAGTCGGCGGGCTCGGCCGGCTTCAAAGGCTCGCGCAAGTCGACGCCGTTCGCCGCCCAGGTAACCGCCGACTCGGCTGCCAAAAAGGGCATGGAGCACGGCCTTGAGAAGGTGGAGGTGTTCGCCAAGGGCGCCGGCTCGGGCCGCGAGACGGCGATCCGCTCCCTGCAGGCGGCCGGCCTCGACGTCACCACGGTCAAGGACGTCTCCCCGCAGGCCCACAACGGCTGCCGGCCAAAGAAGCGAAGGCGCGTCTAGATGGCTCGCGACACCTCTCCCCAGTGCAAGCAGTGCCGCCGCGAGGGCCAGAAGCTGTTCCTCAAGGGAGAGCGCTGCTTCACCGACAAGTGCGGGGTCGAGCGCCGCTCCTACCCGCCGGGCGAGCACGGCCGCGGTCGGATGCGCCAGTCCGAGTATCGGGTGCAGCTGCGCGAGAAGCAGAAGACGCGCCGCTACTACCAGGTGCTCGAGAAGCAGTTCCGCGCCTATTACGACAAAGCCTCACGCCAGGAGGGGGTGACCGGCGAGAACCTGCTGCGCCTGCTCGAGTCGCGCTTCGACAACGTCCTGGTCCGCCTCGGGTTCGCCGCCTCGCGGCGCCAGGCCCGCCAGCTGGTCCGCCACGGGCACTGGATGGTGAACGGCCGCCGGGTCGACATCCCCTCCTACCAGGTGCGCCCCGAGGACATCATCTCGATCAAGCCGAGCTCGGCCGCCAAGGACACGGTGCGCCAGGCGACGGAGCTCGTCTCGACCGTGCCGGCCTGGCTGCAGGCCGACCACGACTCACTCACCGCCAAGGTCCTGCGCTATCCCGAGCGCTCCGAGATCTCGGCACCGGTCTCCGAGCAGCTGATCGTAGAGCTGTACTCCAAGTAACCCGGACCCGTTTCTGAACACGCATACGCAAGGAACCCATGACCACTGACTTCCAGGTCCCCCGCATCACCGCCGAGAAGACCGACGATCGCCGCGGTACCTTCACGATCGAGCCGCTCGACAAGGGCTTCGGCTACACCTTCGGCAACAGCCTGCGCCGCGTCCTGCTCTCCTCGCTCGGCGGCGCGGCGATCACCAGCGTCCGCATCGAGGGCGTCGCGCACGAGTTCTCGACCGTGCCCGGGGTCAAAGAGGACGTCACCGACATCGTCTTGAACCTCAAGGACCTCGTCGTCCGCATGCACACCGATGCCGATGAGGTCGAGGCCCCGCTGGTCGCCACCGGTCCCGGAGAGGTGAGGGCGAAGGACATCGACCTGCCCTCCGGCGTCGAGATCCTCAACCCCGATGCGCCGATCGCGACCCTGGAGAAAAAAACCAAGCTCGAGGTCTACCTGACGATCGGCCGCGGCCGCGGCTACTCGCCCGCCGATGAGAACAAGTCCGACGAGCAGCCGATCGGGGTGATCCCGATCGACTCGATCTTCTCGCCGATCCGGCGCGCCTCCTACGCGGTCGCCACGGCCCGCGTCGGCCAACGGACCGACTTCGACAAACTGACCCTCGACCTCGAGACCGACGGCTCGATCGAGCCCGCCGCGGCGCTGCGAGAGGCCTCCGAGATCCTGATCAAGAGCCTGGCGATCTTCACCGACGCAGAGCGGGTCGAGGAGCTCACCGCCCGCGACCAGATCGCCGCCCTGCCGAGCGATCCGCTCGCCGGACCGGGCGGCGACGGCGTCGCCGCCAGCAACGGTCTCGATGAGATCCTGATCGAGGAGCTGGAACTGGGAGTGCGCTCCTATAACTGCCTGAAGCGGGCCGGCGTGCAGACGGTCGGCGACCTGGTTCGCAAGTCGCGCTCAGAGCTGAACGCGATCCCCAACTTCGGCCAGAAGTCGATCGAGGAAGTGATCGAGACCCTGCACTCCCGCGGCCTCGACCTCCAGCACGACTAGGAAGCACGAGCCGGAGCCGAGGATCCTGTGCGCCACCGCAAGAAGCGCAACAAGCTGAGTCGCAGCGCGGCGCATCGTGAGTCGCTGCTCGCCAACCTCTCCAAGCAGCTGATCGAGCACGAGCGGATCAAGACCAGCCAGGCGAAGGCCAAGGCGGTCAAACCCGAGGTCGAGCAGCTGATCACGCTGGCCAAGCGGGGTGACCTGCACGCCCGCCGCCAGGCTCTGGCGACTCTGCACAACGACAAGTTCATCGTCCACAAGCTCTTCGACGAGGTGGCGCCGCGCTATTCAGAGCGCCCGGGGGGCTACACCCGCATCGTCAAGCTCGGGCCGCGGCGGTCGGATTCGACCGAGATGGTCTTCCTAGAGCTCGTTTAGCCGTAGGAGACCGACTCCAGATAGAGGCCGTGGGGAGGCGCAGTCTCGCCGGCGGCGGAGCGCGGGGCGCCGCTCAGAAGCCGGCTGAAGTCCTCGGAGCTCCGACGTCCGCAGCCGACCTCGAGCATGGTGCCGATCAGGACGCGGACCATGTTGCGCATGAAGGCGTCTGCCGTGACTCGGAAGAGGAGGAAGTCGCCCTCGGCGCTCCAGCCGGCGTCGAGGACGTCGCGCTCGAAGCGGACGTGGTCGGTCTGGGTCGGGGTAAAGGCGGTGAAGTCGTGGCTGCCGGGGAGGGCCCCCGAACAGGCTTCCAGGGCGCCGCGGTCGAGGCGGTGCGGCCACCACAGGGCGCGGCCCTGCTCGAAGGGGCTGGGCGTGGCGCGGGCCAGGACCCGGTAGCAGTAGGTGCGGGACTTGGCGTCGCGGCGGGCGTCGAAGCCGGCCTCGGGGAAAGTGGCGGCGGTGACGGTGATCTGGTCGGGCCCGACGCCGTTTAAGCGCCTTGCCAGGTCGGCGGGCGGATCGGCTTCGGTGTCAAAGCTCGCCACCTGCCCCCAGGCATGCACCCCGGCGTCCGTGCGCCCCGCAACCTTGAGCTTCGCCGTCTCCCTGAGGATCTTCGCCAGGGCGCTCTCCAGCTCTCCCTGGACGGTCCTCAGGCCCGGCTGCGCGGACCAGCCCGAGAAGCCGGTCCCGTCGTATTCGAGGTCGAGGCGGACGGTGTCCATTGGGGGGCCAGTATGCCCCCTAGAATCGATCCGTTGAGAGTCCTGCTCACCAACGACGACGGGATCACCGCGCCGGGCCTGCAGGCGGCGCGGCGGGCGCTGCGCGAGCTGGACGGGGTCGAGGTCGACGTGATCGCTCCGGACTCCAACCGAAGCGCTACGGCGCGCAGCATCACGACCCGCTCGCCGCTCACGGTCGAGGAGGTCGATTTCGGCGACGGCGATCACGGCTTCGCCACCGACGGCACCCCGGTCGACTGCGTCCGCTTCGCCGAGCTCGGGCTGCTCGGCGGCCGCCCGGACCTGATCGTCTCCGGGATCAATCACGGCGCAAACCTGGGTGACGACATCACCTACTCGGGAACGGTCGCCGCCGCCTTCGAGGGCATCGTGCTCGGGATCCAGGCGGTGGCGATCTCCCAGCAGTCCTCGGGCGGCGGCATGGGGTATGTGAGCGGGCGATTCGAGTTCGGCCTCGCCGCCTCTTTCGCGGCGCAGCTGGTCAGCCGCCTGGCGACCGAGCCGATGCCGGCCTCGACCCTGATCAACGTCAACTGCCCGGCTGGCGACCCGGCGGGGGTCGAGGTGACGAGGCTCGGCAAGCGGATCTACAACGACGAGCTGAAGCTGGTCGGCGAGGAGTCGGGGACGCGGCGCCGCTATGAGATCTATGGCTGGCAGCCAGGCTTTGAGGACGAATCGGGGACCGACCTCCAGGCGGTGTCCGAGGGAAGGATCTCGGTCACCCCGATCCACTTCGACCTCACCGACCACGGCGGCCTGGAGCGACTGCGCGGCTGGGGATTTGAGGGGATGCTGGCGGCGAGCGCTCCCGCCGCGTGAGCGAGGCGGGCCCCAAGCGGCGAGCCGCCGAGCTGCGTCGCCAGCTCGAGCGCCACAACCGCCGCTACTACGTCCTCGATGACCCCGAGATCGGCGACGAGGAATACGACGCCCTGCTCGATGAGTTGCGGGCGATCGAGGCCGAGCACCCCGGGCTGCGCAGCGCCGACTCGCCCACCCAGCGGGTCGGCGCGCCGCCGCTGGAGCGCTTCCGCCAGGTCGAGCACGCCGAGCCGATGCTCTCGCTCGCCAACGCCCGCAACGAGGAGGAGCTGCGTGCCTGGGAGGCGCGGCTGCGCAACCACCTGAAGCGACTCGACATCAGCGCCTCGGAGTTCAGCTACACGACCGAGCCGAAGATCGACGGTCTGGCGATCGCGCTCACCTACGAGAACGGGGTGCTCGTCCGCGGCGCCACCCGCGGCGACGGCCGCCACGGCGAGGAAGTCACCCAGAACCTGCGCACGATCGGTGCGATCCCGCTGCGGATCGAGGCAGCGCCGGAGCTGGTCGAAGTCCGCGGCGAGGTCTACCTGCCGATCGCCGACTTCAAAGCGCTGAACGAGCGCCGCGCCGCGGCCGGCGAGCCGACCTTCGCCAACCCCCGCAACTCCGCCGCGGGCTCGATCCGCCAACTCGATCCCGCCCTGGCTGCCGAGCGCCCCCTCTCGATCTGGTGCTACGGGCTCGGCGCCAGCCGCGGCCTCGATCCCCCCACCCACACCGCCGAGGTCGCTTGGCTGGCCGAGCGCGGCTTCAAGGTCAACCCCGACACCGCCCACCATGCCGGCATCGACTCCGTCGTGAAGCGCTGCCACTGGTGGGAGGAGCGCCGCGAGGCGCTCGATTTCGAGATCGACGGGGTCGTGGTCAAGGTCGACGAGCGGGCGCTGTGGCGGGAGCTCGGCGTGGCCGGCCGCGAGCCGCGCTGGGCGATCGCCTGGAAGTTCGCACCGACGACGGCGACGACGAAACTGCGCGACATCGTCTGGAACGTCGGCCGCACCGGTCACCTTGTCCCCTTCGCGATGCTGGAGCCGGTCCACGTCGGCGGCGTCACGGTCAGCACCGCGACCCTCCACAACGAGGAGGACCTGGCCCGCAAGGATGTGCGGGTCGGGGATGAGGTGGTGGTGATGCGGGCCGGCGACGTAATCCCCCAGGTCCTGGCGCCACTGCTGCAGCGGCGCCAGGGCAGACCGCGGCGGCCCAAACCGCCCAGGGAGTGTCCGATCTGCGCGACGCCGACGATCAAGCCGCAGGGCGCCGTCTTCACCGTCTGCCCGAATCGCGCCGGCTGCCCCGGCCAGTCCTTCCAGCACGTCAGGCACTTCGTCAGCAAGGGCGCGATGGACATCGACGGGCTTGGTGAGAAGCAGGCGATGCGCTTCCTCGAGGAGGGCCTGATCGCCGACGTCGCCGACATCTATGAGCTGAGCGAGGCGCAGCTCGTCGGCCTCGAGGGGTTTGGCGAGATCTCCGCCCGCAACCTGCTGGCGGCGATCGATGCCTCCCGCTCCCGCCCCTTCAAGCGCGTCCTTTACGCGCTCGGCCTGCCGGGCGTCGGCTACGTGACCGCGGAGGCGCTCGCCGACCACTTCGGCTCGATCGAGGCGCTGCGCGCCGCCGACCCCGAGCGGATCGAGGAGGTCGAGGGGGTCGGCCCGATCATGGCGCTGCAGATCTCCGAGTCGCTTGCCGACGAGCGCACCTGGGAGCTGATCGAGAAGCTGCGGACGAAGGGCCTGCGGCTTGAGCAGGCACCGTCTGAGCGCCGCCCCTCCGGCGGCCCCCTGCAGGGCAGGACCCTGGTCCTCACCGGCACCCTGCCGAGCCTCACCCGTGAGGAGGCGGCGGCGTTGATCAAGGCTGCGGGCGGCAAGATAGTCAGCTCGGTCTCGAAGAAGACCGACTATGTAGTTGCCGGCGAGAGCCCGGGCTCCAAGCTCGCCAAGGCCGTGGAGCTGGGCGTCGAGACGATCGATGAGGCGGGCTTGCGGGCGCTGCTTCAGTAGGCGGCGATCGCGGCGGCGATCTCGTCCTGCTCGAGGTGGGCGAGTTCGAGGTTCTCGACCCCATTCATCAGGATCGAGAAGATCATCGTCTTGCCGTCGAGGTTGAAGCAATAGCCGGAGAGGTTGCTGACCCCGGTCAGGGTGCCGGTCTTGGTCCGGCAGCGGCCGGCCGCTGCGGTTCCGCGCATGCGCGAGGCGACGGTGCCTTCCCGCCCCGCCAGGGGGAGGTCGGCGACGAAGTCTTCGCCGACCGGGGTGCTGCGCATCGAGCGCAGCAGGTCGACCACCTGGCTCGGGGAGGCGCGGCCCGACGGACTCAGCCCAGAGCCGTCGACCGCGTGCACGCCGGAGCCCTGCTGGCGGGCGAACCGGGCGACGACCGACGCCCCAGCCGCGGTGCTGCCGGCGCCGCCGAAGCGCGCCCCGAGCAGCTTGATCAGCATCTCGGCGAAGAAGTTGTCGGAGTAGACGTCGGTGAAGTCGATGATCCGGTCAAGGGTCGGTGAGCGCACCCCGGCGACCTGGGTGGCGCCGGGTGGCGTCGCCCGCAGCGCCACTTGGGCGGGGATGCCGACCCCGGCGCTGCGCAGCGAGTGGGTCAGCGTCGAGGCGGCGAGCTTCGCCGGGTCGGCGGCGAAGCCCGTGGCACTCGGGCTGCTGTAGCCGGCGTCAAAGGAGAGGCCGGAGAGGGGGCCGATGTAGGGGCTGGTCGCGTAGTCAGAGGCGGCCACGCCGCGCAGCCGGTCGAAGATCGTCTCGTCGGCGTAGAGCCTGCCGCTCACCGCGTTGATCCCGGCGGCGCGGATCTGGGGCCCCAGGGAGAGCAGGTTGGTCCCAAGGCCATTCAGAAAGCGGTCATAGAAGGCCGGTACCCCCAAGGTCGGATCGCCGCCGCCCTTCAGGTAGAGGCTGCCGTGCAGGACCCCGCCCGGGCCCAGGGTGCCGGAGCTGAAGACCCTGGTCGGGATGCAGAAGTTCGGTCCCAGCCGATCCAGCGCAGTCGAGGTGGTGAACAGCTTCATGTTCGAGGCGAGCGACAGCTGCCTCTGCGCCGCCCGCTGACAGACGACCTGGCCGGTTTGGGCTTCGAGCACGATCAGGCCGCTGGCCTGCCCACCCCCGCTCACCAGCCGCCTCTTCAGCGCCTGGCAGAAATGCGCGGAGGAGGTTGCCCCCGCCGTCGCGGGAGCAAGGGTGAGGACCAGGGTCGCGAGGAGTGGTGCGAGGCGCCGCCTCATTCCCTGAGATAATCCCTTTTCATGGGAAAAGTTGTGGCCATCGAGTCCCAGCCGCGGCGACGGCGCCCCCGCAAACGCCCCTCGAAGACCGCTCTGGTTCTCGGCGGCGGCGGTTTCACCGGTGGCGTCTATGAGATCGGCGCCCTTCGCGCCCTCGACCTGCTCGCGGTCAACAGCACCGTCAACAACTTCGACATCTACGTCGGCACAAGCGCCGGCTCCTTCGTCGCGGGAATGCTCGCCAACGGCATCACGCCCGAGGAGATGATGCAGGTGCTGAACACGCGCGTCCCCTCTGCGCTGGAGGACCTCGACCTCTCCAAGGTGCTGAGGCCCAACTACCTGGGCTTCCTGCGCAAAGCGGTGCTGCTGCCGCTTCGCTATCTGGAGCTGGCCCGAGCGCTGGCGCGGCTCGGCGAGCTCTCGGCGATCGACATCGGGGTCGGCCTCGCCGAGGCGCTGCCCACCGGCCTGTATTCGGGCGCCGGAGTCAGTGACTACGTCGCCGGTGTCCTCGCCGACACCGGCCGGACCAACGACTTCCGCCTCCTTGAGCGCGAGCTGTACCTGACCGCGACCGACCTCGACACCTGCGAGCGGATTGTCTTCGGCGAGGACGGCTGGTCCGACGTGCCGATCTCCAAAGCGATCGAGTGCTCGACCGCGCTGCCGATCGTCTACAAGCCGGTCGAGCTGAAGGGCCGCCAACTGCTCGACGGCGGCATCCGCTCGACCACCAACGTCGACATCGCGGTCGAGAAGGGCGCCAAGTTCATCGTCGTCGTCAACCCGCTTGTCCCCTTCGTCAACGACTTCGAGAAGACGATCCCGACCGTTTTTGGCAGCCGCGTGCGGCGGGTCTCCGACATGGGCCTGCCGGCGATCGCCAACCAGACCTTCCGCCTGATCGCCCACGCTCGCCTGCACCAGTCGGTCGAGATGTGGCAGGAGCGCTACCCCGGGGTCGACATCGTCTTGATCGAGCCCGAGCCCAACGACGAGCTGATGTTCGGCACGCCGATCATGGACTACTCGCGGCGGCTGAAGATCGCCCGTCACGGCTTCGAATCGGTAACCGCCACCCTCGCCCAGGACTACGATCGCTACAACGAGATCGCCGAGCGCCACGGCTTGGAGATCTCCGAGCTTCGTGTCCGCCGCGTCGTCGAGCGGGCCGCGGAGGAGGAGCCGGAGCCGATCTCCGCCTGGCGCCGCGTCCTCGAGCAGACCACCTCGGTCCTGCTCCGCCAGTCCGGTGAGGCCTCCTAGCCCGCCCCCGCTCTCGCTTCTCGTTGGGCTAATCCTCAGATCGTGCCTGTCCGCCTCGCGCCTGACGGCAGCAAACTTGAGCCCAACGCTAGGCGGGAGGGGACTCGACCTGGTCAGCCGCCCAAGCGCAGAGGGCTGCCAGTCACCGCTGGCTTCAACGACTTGAAGGCCGACTCGCCCGAGGCGGCGCCTCAGTCGCTGTAGAGGGCCTCGATCTCGGGATCGTGCTTGGCGGTGACGACCGCGCGCTTCACCTTCAGCGTCGGCGTCAGCTCGCCGCTCTCCTGGGAGAGGTCGTTGGGAAGGATCGCGATCTTCTTGACCTGCTCGACCCGCGCGAAGCGCTGGTTGATCTTCTCTACGTGTGCCTCGACCGCGGCCTTGACCTCCCCGTTCGCGGCAAGGCGCTCGGGCTCCTCTGGGAGGCCGTGCTCCTTGGCGTAGGCGATGACCTCCTCGGGGTCCAGCGTGACCAGCGCCACCAGGTAGGGACGGCGGTCGCCTACCACTACGCATTGGGATACCAGCGGATGCTGCTTGATCTCGGCCTCGAGGTTGGCCGGCGTGATGTTCTTGCCGCCGGCGGTGATGATGATGTCCTTCTTGCGGCCGGTGATCTTGATGAAGCCGTCGGCGTCGATCTCGCCGATGTCTCCGGTGTGCAGCCAGCCGTCGACGATCGTCTCGCGGGTCGCCTCCTCGTCCTTGTAGTAGCCCTGGAAGACGTTAGGGCCCTTGACGAGGATCTCGCCGTCCGCGGCGATCTTTACTTCGCAGCCGGGGAATGGTTTGCCGATCGTGCCGATCTTGAAGTCATCGGGCGTGGAGATCGTCGCTGCGGTGGAGGTCTCGGTCATCCCCCAGCCCTCCAGTACGAGCACCCCGGCGGCGTCGAAGAAACGCAGGATCTCGGGGTTGATCGGGGCGGCGCCGGAGACGGCCAGTCGCAGGCGCCCGCCGAACAGGCCGCGGATTTTCGAGAGTACCCGCTTGTCGGCGAACTCGTAGCGCTTGCGCAGGAGGAAGCCCGGCTCGCGGCCGCTGCGCTGCACCTCGTGCATCCTCTTGCCGATTCCGATCGACCAGTCGAATACCGCCTTCTTGAGTCCGCCCTGCTTTTCCATCCCGCTGGTCGCCGCCGTGTAGATCTTCTCGAAGATGCGGGGCACCGAGGGGAAGTAGGTCGGCTTCAGCTCGGCGAGGTTGGACATGATCTTCAGCGGGTCGCGCTCCCAGTAGGCGAGCGTCGCGCCGAGGTCGAAGCTGCCGAGTTGGACCAGCAGCGCGAAGGAATGGGCGAGGGGGAGGTATAGGTAGGAGACGTCCTCGGGCTCCACGACGCTGGTCTCGTTGACCATGTCGAGCATCGAGCGGTAGTTGCCGTGGCTGATCACGCAGCCCTTGGGCGGCCCGGTGGTGCCCGAGGTGTAGATGAAGGTGCAGATGTCCTCGCGGGACACCGCACTCCAGCGCGCCTCCCACTCCGAGGCGTCGCGCCCTGAGCCGCGGGCCGCGAGGTCCTCGATCGAGATCGCATCCTCGCTGGAGCCGGTCATCCGCACCACTTGCTCGAGCGTCGGCAGTCGCTCGCGAACGGCGCGGACCTTCTCCATCTGCTCCTCGTCCTCGACCACGACGACTTTGGCGTCGGAGTTGTCCAGCACGTACTGGCACTCATCGGGCGAGTTGGTCTGATAGATCGGGACGACGACCGCCCCGGCCGAGAGCGCCGCGAAGTCGAAGTAGGTCCACTCCGGGCGGGTGTTGGCGAGGATCGAGACCTTGTCTCCCGCCTGCACCCCGAGGTCGATCAGGCCCAGCGAAAGCGTCCGGACCGTCTCCAGCACCTCCGCGAAGCTGCGGCTCACCCAGGCACCGTCCTCCTTGAACCTGATCGCAGGTTTATCGCCGTAGAGCTGGGCGGCGCCCGGTAGAAGGTCAGCGAGTGTGGTGGACTTGGTTCCCCGCCCCATCGCGGGGAAGTCTAATTCAGCGGGCAGTTGCGGAGGCCTGCGGTTGTTGCCCTCGGGGTGAAACGCTCCTCAGCGAGGTCTCAAAGAGGCTGCGGTCAATGCGGCCATGGAAGATCGGGACGCCCATTTGCATGCACTTGCCGATCACCTCCTGCCGCTTCATTTGAAACTCGTCGGCAAGCTCGGTTGGCGTCAGGTGATTGGCCACGGCGGACCTCCCAGGTAGTTGAAATCCGGTAGGTAGATATTTATCGCTGGCGGTGGACGTGTCAATCGAAGTCCCGCATATTGCGGCAATTCGCACGTTTGGGAACCGGGATAATGCAGCTACATGTCCGAGGTCGCAGCCCATCCGATCCCGCGCCGCGGCCGGCTCTGGGTGATCGCCGTCTTCGCCTTCGGGCTCTTCGCGCTCGGCTACTCGCTCGTCGACATCGCGACCCAGCAGGGCGGCAAGCCGGTGATAAGGATTGCGGGCATCAACGAAGCCCAGGAGATCTTCGGCGGCGTCGAACAGGAAGGTGCCCGGCTCGGCTCCTCCAGCGCCCCGGTGACGATCCAGGTCTTCAACGACCTCCAGTGCTCAAGCTGCAGTAAGGCCTTCCTCAGCACGATCCCCGGCCTGGTCGAACGCTACGTGCGCCCCGGTGCCGCCAAGCTTCTCTACCGCCACTACTCAGTTGCCGAAAGCTCGACCGAGGTCGGCTTCTACGGTGCCGAAGCCGCCGCCCAGCAGGGCGAGGGCTGGCAGTACACCTACCTCTTCTTCCGCAACCAAGAAGAAGCGAAGCGGCGGGGCGTAGACCAGGGCTTCCTCGACTCGGTCGCCAACGGAGTCGAAGAACTGAACGTGCCCGAATGGGAAAGCTACCTCGAAAAGAACGGGGGGCCGAACGGCCCGATCGCGCGCAGGCTCGCCGCTTCGGAAAAGCTCGCCACCGATCTCGGCGTCCGCTTGCCAAGAGAAGTGGGGGAAGGCGAAGAAGGGGCCCAGATCGAAGGGCAGGCGATGATCGTCACCGGCCCCAAGGGCAGCCGCACTCTTGAGGAAGGCCCTAGCCTGGGCCAGGTCGAAGCGGCGATCAAGGCTGTGCGTTAATTGCGGCTCGGTCTGGGATAATCGCCCGCTCTCGGGGCGTGGCGCAGCCTGGTAGCGCGCACCGTTCGGGTCGGTGAGGTCCCCGGTTCAAATCCGGGCGCCCCGATTGCTTTCACGTTCGCCGAACCCAAGCTGACCGCCGGCGCGGCGGACCCATTATCTGACGCCGGGCACGCCGACTGGGATCACTGGCGAGCTACCCTTGACCAATGCGGGCACGCGGTATCGCCCTGCTGATCGTCGCAGTGGTTGCCGGAGTCGCGACAGCCTCGGTTGCCTATGCCTATGACCAGGGCTCCCCAACCGGTGCGGCTGGAATCGTTGCCCCAAGCTCGGCCGACCTCGCGGCCGCGGCAACCCGCACCGTGACCGGACCCGTCGCACCGCCGCCTCCGAGCGAAGAGCGGACCTACCCGCAGGTGCGCCCGAGCAGCGGCCGCCGCCGAACCACCTTCGCGCTCACCTTCACGCTGCGGGAATCCCCTGGCCAGGGGAATGCGTTCGACGTCATCTACCGCGTTCAGGTTGCGGCGCTGGCGAGCACCCGGCCTTCCTGCACACCTGCCCTGTCACCGTCCATCGAAAGCGGGGAAGTCGGAACGGTGGCGCAGGTCAAGCTGGCGCCGCCGGAGCACGGCTGGTGCGTGGGCCGCTACCGGGCGACCGTTCTCCTGCAGCGCAGTCCGTACTGCCCACCGCCGCCAGTGGAGGGCAAGACGGAGATCGCCTGTCCGCTGGTGATTGAGGAGCTCGCTACCGGGCACGCCGACTTCACGGTGAGGGCGAAGGCTGCTCGGCGGCACAGGTCGCTGCGAGGGACCTGAGCGCCGCCGCCTACCGAGCGGGCTCGGCCGCGAGCGTGCCGAGCCCGCAATCTTCTTCATGGGAGTCCTTCCTAGTCATCGATGTGTTCAAAGGACGACTTTTAGGACTCTGTTGCCGGGAGTCATCAGAGAGCCCTCCCGCGGTAGGGCCGATCCAGAAGCCAACGAGCCGAGCGCCAATCCCCGCCTCGCCGTGCCAGCCGCCCGAGCAGCCTGCCGGCGCGCCGATCCGACCCATGAACGGCCAGGTCGGATTGGCTGATGATCCCGACGAGCCGGCCCGCCTGGACTACAGGCAGCCGTCTCACCTGCTGCTCCTCCATTCGCCGCGCCGCCTGATCCAGGTTCTCCTGCGGAGAGACGGTCGCGGGCTCGGCCGTGCCGCACTCGCCGACCGTGAGCCCATGAGGGCTGAGGCCCTGGGCGATGACCCGAACGACGATGTCGCGATCGGTGATCACGCCGCTCAGACGATTGCCGGCCCGGCATACCGCCAGCACACCGACGTCGCGCTCGGCCAAGCGCTCGGCGGCGACGGCGACCGACTGATCGGCGTCTATCGAGGCCACGCGGCTGCTCATCGCCTCGCGAACCAGCGTTGCCTTCTCGGCGCCTGCTTTGCGCCTGCCAGTTGCCCGCCCCCCCAACTCCGATAGTGCAGCCTCGGCCCGGGCGACAAGCGAACGATCCTTCTTGACACCAACCTGGGTCGTCATCTCAAGCTCCCTCCTGTCGGTTTTCCTACGGGGTTAGCTGACGGGCTCGCGGCCGATGCCGCTGCGGCCGGATCACCGGCCGATTCGCCCCAACTGCCTGGGTCCCCCATCCGCCTTGCCCTGAGCGAGGCGGCTCGGAATCAGTGCTCAAGCTAGCAGCTTGATCCTTCTCGCAGGAGAGCGCCGGCAGATCAGTGCGCGCAGTGTCGAGCGTGATGAGCGACCTGTCTCCGGCGATCGAGCTCAATCTCCTTCGCCATTCGATTCAGAGTCCGAGCCGTAGCCGTGCTTCTTTGCCTGGCCT
The DNA here is from genome assembly GCA_963743285.1 of uncultured Solirubrobacterales bacterium. Lineage (GTDB taxonomy): Bacteria > Actinomycetota > Thermoleophilia > Solirubrobacterales > 70-9 > CAVUPF01. The sequence continues at coordinate 235,144 of CAVUPF010000011.1, read as the reverse complement.
GGCGGGATTCCGCCCTGACCCGGCGGCATGTGAGGCAGGCCGGAAGGCGCCGGCTGGGTCTTCGCTTCCTGCTCGGATTGCTTCGGCTTGCCCGGGCCACCGGGCTCAGGCAACGGAGGGTGGGGCGCCTGCCGAGCCATGCCGACGGCGCCCGTGCCATGGCCTTTGGCTGGTGTGGATGCGGGAGTCGATCTCGCCGGAATGCCCCGCTTTGTCGATCGATGGACGGACGAGCTGGCGCCCCCGGAGGCGACCAGCGCGACTGCCACAGCCACGCTCAGCAGTATCGCCAGCGATCCCCACGCGATCCGGGGGTTGCTCCCGATGAAAGAGGCCCAGAGGGCTCTGCGGCGCGAGGCAGCGACTGTCTTCTGGGGGGCAATCGGCTTGGTTGGCAGCGTCGCCGCGCTTGCTGGCTCCTCCAGCGTCTCACGAAGCCACTCTCGAAGTTGCAATGCGCTGGTGGGCCGAGCTGTGACGGACTTGGCCAGCATCTGCGCGACAAGTGCCTCGAGCGGCACGGGCACGTCGCCGTTTACCTCGCGCAGCGGCCGCGGATCGGTGTTGACGTGTTCGTGCAGGATCGTCGGGGCTGCTTCGGCTCCAAATGGCGGCCCACCGGCGAGCAGGGCGTAGAGGACGCAACCCAGCGAGTAGATGTCGGAGCGCTCGTCGGCCGGCCTCCCCAACGCCTGCTCGGGGGACATGTAGGCGGCACTGCCCAGAACCGAGGCAGTGTGGGTTATCGCGGTGCCGTCCATAACCCGGGCGATGCCGAAGTCCAGGACCCGGATCGATCCGTCCCCGGCGACCATCACGTTGCTCGGCTTGACGTCGCGGTGAACGATGCCGGCCCCATGGGCGGCCGCCAAGGCATCGGCCACCAGGACGACGATCTCGACTGCACGGGCAGGCTCGAGCTGGCGCTTCCTCGCGCAGAATCGACGCGAGGCTTCGGCCGTTGACGAGTTCCATGACTATGAAGCGAGCGTCCTGATCTGAGCCGCTGTCGAAGACGGCCACCACGCCGCTGTGTGCAAGGGCAGCGGTGGCGCGGGCCTCGCGCTCAAATCGGGCGATCCGGACTGGATCCTCCTCGGATGAAGCGGAGAGGACCTTTACAGCGACGGTGCGATCGAGAACCAGATCGGTGGCCCTGTAGACGGTGCCCATCCCGCCCCGGCCGATCACCTCTGCGAGCTCGTAGCGACCCGCTAGCGGGGCTCGCGATCCAACCGCGCCCCCTTCCCTACTCGTGCGCTCAGCTGAGCTTGCGATCCGCAGCCTGGCGTCTGTCATCGGCGTGTTCGAGCTGATCGGCGTCGAGCACGGCCCAGCCGACGCGCTCGACCAGCTGGCCTGAGAAGTGGTCGGACTCGAGGTCGGTAGGGGCGATCCGCTCTCGATACACGACCGTCCTGGCGGCCTCCTCCTGGGCGTTGGTCACTACAAGTATCTGTGGCATAGTCGGCCTCCTTCGTCGGTGACGCGAGCAGCATCTCCGCCGCAGGTTAGCGCGTAGTCAAAATTGAGTAAAGACTGCTCACTTTGAACTCATTCGACGGAACCCGCTTCCGAATCGATCCCTCTGCCGAATTGCTCCGCATCGCCCTTACAGCCGCTCCAAATCTGGCACGGGCCTCGCGGACGTGCCAAAGAGAGCCTGCCCGGAAGCCCGTCGCTCACTGAATGTCTAGGACCGCGGGTGGCTTGCAATCGTGACGCGATCAAGTTCAGGGGCACTTAAGCTCTGCCCGAACAGTTCGAGGCCTGAATGTGAACCCCCTGCCACCAGAGCCAGAGCCGAACGCCGATCGCAACCCGGCCGCCGGCAAGCCATCCGAGCCGCCACCCGAGCCGCCGGCCGAGGAGCAGCTCGCCGCCGCCGCGGGCCTCCCGGCGGGCGAAGCAGGGCCCGCCGGGGAGCTTTCGCCCCCCGAGCCCTCCCCGCCTCCCGAGCAGCCTGGGCCGGCCGAGGTACCCGCGAGCCCCACGCCGCCTCCCCCGAAGCTCGTCTCCGCCGGAGGGGAGCCGCCGAGGCGCCCCCGGCTGTGGCTGGGGTTCCTGATCGCCTCGCTGCTGATCGTCCTCAGCACCGCTGCGGCGATCTCGATCAGCGCCCTTGACTACCTGGGGGGGATCGCCAGCGCGCTCGGCCACAACGGCCGGCTCAGCAAGGTCGACCGCTTCCTCGCCCACGGCTATGGCGGCGGGCCGCAGACGATCCTGGTGATCGGCTCCAACTACCGCCCCAACGGCTCGACCGGCAAGAACGGGCTCTCCGACACGGTGATGCTGGTCCGCCTAAACCCGGTCGAGGGGACGATCAACATGCTCTCGATCCCCCGCGAGCTGAAAGTCAACATCCCCGGCTATGGGATCGGCAAGATCAACGCCGCCTACTCCTACGGGGGCCCCGAACTCACCCTGCGCACCTTAAAGGCGGTCACCGGGCTGGCGGTCAACCACGTCTTCGTGGTCGGCTTTGAGGGTTTCGCCCGGGCGGTAGATGCGATCGGCTGCGTCTACGTCGACGTCGACCAGCGCTACTACCACACCAACGAAGGCGTGGCGCCGACCGAAGAATATTCGGAAATCGACATCGAACCCGGCTACCAGCAGCTCTGCGGGAAAAAGGCGCTTCAGTTCGTCCGCTACCGCCACACCGACAACGACATCGTCCGCGGCGCCCGCCAGCAGGACTTCCTGCGCGACGTGCGCCAGGCGATCCCCACCGAACAGCTGATCGAACAGCGCAACCTGCTGATCAACATCTTCACCAAGTACACGAGCTCCGATCTGCACTCCACCGAACAGCTGCTGGAACTGCTGAAACTCTTCGTCGAACTCAGGGGCGACCCGATCAAGCAGATCCCCTTCCCCGCGGTGCTCGAACCGCTGGTCGAAAACCAGCCCAACTACGTGACCGCCAGCCCGAGCGCCGTCCACCACGTGGTCGGGCAGTTCCTGGGCGCCGGGCCGGGTCCCGCCAAGAGCAGCTCGGCAGCGCGGGGGAAGGGCAGCTCAAAGGCGCACTCCCCCAAGCCGCCCAAGCCCTCCGGCTCGGCCGGGCTCACCGATGCCGCCGGGCTCGGCGCCCAGATGGCCTCGCGCGCCCAGAGCGCCCTGCGCTTCCCGGTCTTTTACCCACGCAAGCTGCCGCTGCAAGCGAGCTATGCCGAAGCGCCGCGCACCTACGGGCTCCGCGATCCCTCCGGCAAGCGCCACCTCGCCTACAAAATGGTGATCGAAGTGCCGGCCGGCTCCTACGTCGCCTACTTCGGGGTGCAGGGGATCGAAGGCTGGAGTAACCCGCCGATCCTAAACGGGGAAAGCGAAGCGGTGAAGATCGGCGGGCGGAGCTTCCAGGCCTACACCAACGCCGGGCAGATCCGGCTGCTCGCCTGGCACCAAGGCGCCGATACCTACTGGATCGACAACAGCCTGGCGGGGGTGCTGAGCAACGGCCAGATGCTCGGGGTCGCCCGCTCGCTCGCCGCGCTGAAGCCGCGGCGCTGAGCGGATCGGTCCGGGACTGGGCTGCTCTCGATGGATGCCAGAGCTCGAAGCCCCTGCGCTGGGCTTTGCGGGCCGTACCACGGCGTCGTCCTAACGACTTCTAAGGACGGCTTCAGGAACCGTCAGCCGCAGCTCCTGCATGTTCATTCCGTACTTACCGGTGCATTCAAGTTCCGGTTCGCAGCCGTCATAGTTGGCCGCCCACTCCATCCAAAGGTCCTGTGTATAGACATTCTTGCCGCCACCGTACTGAGTTTGCGGATTTTCAGTGGCTTTGACGAGCGGTCCCTGCCAGGCGATTGGAAAGGTGCCCCCGTAGCCGTTTGATGGTCCCCAATCCTTCTGCTGAAAGAGAAGGTGAAACGGCCCCCAAGGCTTACGACCCTCGAGCACCACCAACTGGGCGCCACCTTTCCAAATCTGGGGAAAGGTGTTGTTGTAGCTGTAGGAGAAGGACAGAAGGTAGCGCCCCAGTGCTGGGTCATAGGTCATGCGAGGGTAGGTGATATGCCTGGGCCAGTAGACGATCGGACGAGCTCGCCAATGCCAGTACCTCGGGTTCGTGACGTTGGACAGGCCTGGGTAGGTCGAGCCCAGCCAGATACTGCCTGCGTTGAACTCCCGGTTATTGGCGATCGCGTAAATCTGCCCGTCGGGGTTGGTCGCTTCCTTTCCTTGCTGCACGAAGTTGGTATTGCCGGCAAACCAGGGAAATGGTCGGTCAGGAAAGTGCCAGGTCTCGCCGTGATTAAGCGAGTAGGCAATCCCCCAGAGTCCCTTGAACCTCCTGTCCGTCCACCAATGCCAGATTTTTACCTGCGTGGCATAGAAGACGCCCCGGACCGATGTGAAACCGTTGGAGTAGATATGACCTTGCAGTTGATCCGGTCGCCCGATCAGCCGAAAGTGGAGCTTTGGGGGTAGGCCGATGACCTTGGCAAGCACGTTGCGCCCTGCCTTCCCATCTACGCTGCCGTCGTTGATCATCGCGAAGGTACCGACGTCGGTCAGGGAGTTCGGCAATATGTCGCCTACCTGATCTGCTCCGGACTGATAGCGAGGGCCAATCCATTCGGCGCCGAACGGACTCCGTGGAAACGGGACAGCTTCGGGTTCGGCCGCATGGGCCACCGAACAAACAAGCAAAAGTGCGCTTCCCATGCAAAGCGCAAACCCGAGAAGGCCGACTTGCCGATAGCTGAGCGCGCCAGGAGGGCCGCTCGGCATCGCTGTCCAGCTTCGACGTCTGCCTCTCATGCTTTCGCTGTCTTTCGCGGGCTGCTAGCCAAGGCCTACGTGAAGCCCCCGAGTAGCGACTTGATCTCCCGCTCCACACTTCGGGCGTCTAGGCCTGACTCGCCACCACATGCCCCTCGAATAGCAATCCACTCGCTCCACACTACCCTGACTTTGGTTGGCGTTTCGCGGTAGTACAGCCGCGACTCTTAAGCTATTCCTACGGTCGCTCCCCGGCCTTCCGCGCCACGTCTTCCATCTTACCGAATGCGATCGGCGTGCCCTGGACCCGGCTTTTGGAGCTTGCAGGAGTCGCGGGCCTAGAGCGCCGCATCCCTCGCAATTTCTGGCGATGGCATTGCCCGGGTTTGATCCTCGCCCCGGGCTCAGCTCTGGCCTCACAGGAGCCGATGAATTTCTTTGGCGAGGGGGTGGAAGATGTCGTGGCCGAGGGGCCATGCCGTAAAGAAGAGGAGCGCTCCAAGAAGAGCCGCGGCGAGGTGGAGTCGGCGCGAGCGGCTCAGCACCGCGAGCGGAAGAACCCAAACGAAGTACCACGGTTGAATCGAGGTGAGCGTCACGATCAGGACACATGCCGCCCATCCTGAGGCAGTGAGCGCGTCACCCCCCCGAAGAACCCAAGCAAGCAGCGCCAGGATCGCGATGGCGAGGATCACGCTCGAAGCGACCGAGAGCGCGCGAGCATGACATTTCGCCGAATGGCGATCGCAGGCGGCACCAGGCTTGACTCCGAGGGGAGAGGCGAGCAGCCGGGGGACGCTGTATCGACCCACGGTGTCGGCTTGTTGGGTGATTCCGAAAATATGGGGACCGAAGATCAAAAGCGAGAGGCCCAACAGGGCGATGCCTACGGCGATGGCGGTGGTGAATACGCGCCGGCGGTCGACCGAGATCAATAAGACGAACGGAGCGATCGGGGCCGCGGCGAGCTTTACCCCCACAGCGGCGGCAGTGGCGACTGCGCCCAGCCGTTCGCGAGCGCTCAAGGCTAGCCAGACACCCGCGAGCACCAAGACCATCATGAAAAGGTCGTTGTGGGAACCCGCCACCCCGTAAATCAGAAAGAGGGGATTGAGTCCAACGGCTAGCGCCGCTGGGCCCGGAGCAATGTCCAAAAGCTGGGCACATTTCCAAACGAGAGCTACGCATCCCAGTCCTGCTGCAACGGTTGCGAGCTTGATCAGCCAAAGAGCATTGGCAAGCGATAAAAGCCCCAATGGGTAGGTGGCGAGCGTGAAGATCGGACCGTAAGGTGTCCTTTGGTGCTTCCAGGTTATGTAGTGGAGAATTCGGCCACCAAGGGCTACCGGTGGTGTGACATATGGATTATGATTGTGAGCCACTCCAAGCTTGGCGTAGGCCAAGTAGAGATAGACATCTTTGGAAATCAACACTGGGGAGAGCACCACCAACAGGTACGCACAGCCAAGTGCAACTACGACCCAGCGCGTGCTAGGGGCCTTGGCGAGCAGTGCAATCAAGTAGAAGGCGCTCATCGCGAGCAGAAGAGTGGTGAACCCTCCGACCATGAACGCGTGGCTGTCGGGAAGGGACGAGGCCAGCCCTGCGAATGGCCAGGCAAGGCCGCTGTGGAAGGCAAACATCGCATTTGCAACGATCTCCCAGCGGTGCGCGGTCGCAACCAGGATGAGCAAGAGCTCGCAGATCAAAAAGCCAGCGAGAGCAAGCGGGGTAAGCTCGGATCGAGCCCGAAGCCGGGTGACTGCGCCGCCCACGCCCTCGCTCACGTGCCAGCTCTCCTGCCGGGCGCCCCCGAGAAGATCAGGGCGATCTCCAGCCCCGGGACTTGGAGACTCTGCGCCAGTTGGGGATCCATCTCGAGGCCCTTATCATTGCCCGGGTTTAGGATTCCCTGAGGGTCTTGCCCTACAACCAGTCGCCCTAGAACACCTGCCCTTCCTCAAACTGTGACCGAAATAAGCGTCGTCATCCCAGTCTTTGGCTGTCGAGACTGTCTTCACTCGCTCCACGAGCGTTTGCGGCGCAGCGTGGGCTCGATCACTTCTGATTTTGAGTTGATCTTCATCGATGACTGCAGCACCGATGGTGCCTGGGAGGTGCTTTGCGAATTGGCGGCGAGTTTCCCTGAGGTGAAGGCCTTCGGCCTGAGTCGTAACTTCGGCCAAGACGCGGCGATCACAGCCGGGTTGGCACAGGCCACCGGCCGCTGGACCGTGGTCATGGACTGTGATCTTCAGGAGCCTCCGGAGGCGATCCCGCGTCTTTTCGCAAAGGGTCAGGAGGGGTATGACTTGGTTCGAACAGTGCGCTCGCGGCGGGGCCATTCGCGCCGGCGTCGTTGGGCCAGCCGCGCTTATCGGCGTTTGACCTTGAGTGCTGACGTCGATCAGGAGTACAGCAACATGAGCATGCTCTCGCGGGCGGTGGTCGACGCGTTTCTGAGTCTTGGGGACCGTGACCGCGAGTACGCGCTCGTTCTCGACTGGCTTGGATTTCGCCATACTGCGCTGACGATCGAGTTTTCGGAGAGATCTCACGGGGAGAGTGCCTACACGTTCAAGGATCTGCTCAGGGTCGCGTTCGCTGGCATGTTCTTTCAAACCACGGTGTTACTGAGGGTCGTCGTATTCCTAGGCTTTGCGGTTGCCTCGATTGGCGCAGCGCTAGCTGCCTTCAACATCTATGCCTATGCAATTGGGCACCAGCCAACCGGGTACACCAGCCTCGCCGTATTACTTCTGCTTCTGGCCGGCTTCATTATCATTAGCGTCGGTGTCGTTGGCCTGTATATCGGACGGATCTTCGAGCAGGTCAAGGCACGCCCTCTGTTTATCATCAGCCGCCAAGCCACACACACCGAAGATGAACCCGGGGATTACGCTGGGGGAGCTGGGGATCGGCCTTTGGTCTCCACCGAGCAGGATTCTGAGGAGCTTCCGGTGTCATCATCTCAAGAAGGCACTCAGACCCCGTCGCCCTTGGAATAGGCTGAAGTCGCGATGGGACCTTCGCCCATCACGCCATTATCGGGCGGCCCAACCTCGAAATGAGCAAGCCGATGAAAGACAGTGGTAGTGCAGAGAAAGCCGATGAGCGAGGTTGGATCTATCGCAGTCCCCGTTTGTACAGTCTCATCATGCTTCTCCTCTATCGACGAAATTTCCAGACGCGGCAGGAGTCGCTGGCCAACTTGATTCCCCCCGGAGCGAGCGTGGTCGAGGTATGCTGTGGCACTGGAATGTTGTATTTGAATCATCTGCGTCAGAAGAACGTTCAATACACGGGTCTTGATCTGAGTCCCGCATTCGTCTCGGCTTTGAGCACACGAAGCATCGATGCTCGACTCTGGGATTTGCGGTCCTCGACCCCGCTTCCGCGTGCCGACTATGTAGTCATGCAGGCGAGCCTCTATCACTTTCTACCCGATCCAGAGCCAGTTGTGGACCGCATGCTTCGCGCTGCCAGGATCCAGGTGCTGGTCTCTGAGCCAATTCATAATCTGACCACCGACTACCCGCGTCTTAGTCGGATGTTTGCGACTCTCACAGACGCAGGAGCCGGTCCGGAGCGGCTGCGCTTTGACGAAGACTCGCTCGACCAACTGTTTGCAAAGTACGAGGGAGGTGTGCGCCATGGGACGCTCATGCCGGGGGGGCGTGAGAAACTCTTTGTGCTTCATGGCCGAGCCGAGACGGAGGACTCTAGCCTCTGATCGGCGGGCGGAGTGCTATTGACCACGTCGACGACTCGCTCGATGTCTGCCAGCGTCATGTCCGTCCAAAGGGGAAGGCGAAGCAGACAAGAACTCGTCCTCTCGGTGACCGTAAGCTCACCGGAAACCTTGCCGAATCGGGGCCCAGCAGGTGAAAGATGTAGGGGCGAATAGTGAAAGGTGGCTGTAATTTCGTTCTCAGCTAGTCGATCGATCAGGCGATCGCGTTGTGTGCGATCTGGGAGGATCAAATAGTAGATGTGTGCATTGTGTTTGCAGTCGATTGGGACGTGTGGCCGCAGCAACCACCCGGCGGACTCGGCGTCGGTGAGTCGTTCATGATAGGCGTTCCACAGCGCGAGGCGCTCGCGGGTGATCTGGTCGGCCGCTTCTAGCTGAGCCCAAAGGAAAGCGGCGGTTATCTCACTTGGGAGGTACGAAGATCCAACCTCAACCCAGGTGTATCGATCGACTTCGCCGCGGAAAAATTGAGCTCGGTTGGTGCCATTGTGCCGCAGCACCTCGGCCCGCTCGCTGAGCGCGGGATCGTTGACGAGGAGCGCACCACCCTCGCCGCAACCGATGTTCTTAGTCCCGTGAAAGCTGAGGCATCCAAGCTGGCCAATGCTGCCGAGATGGCGGCCTTGGTATGAGGCTCCAATCCCTTGAGCTGCGTCCTCGATCACTGAGAGGCCGTGCTCTGAGGCAATGCTGCTGAGCTGATCTAGCTCGCAGCCGACGCCGGCGTAGTGAACCGGCATCAACGCTTTCGTCTTCGGCGTTATCGCTTCACGGACGAGCCGCTCATCGAGATTGAGGGTGTCTTTTCGGATGTCGACGAATACCGGAGTTCCGCCGGCCCGAGCGACGGCACCGGCGGTCGAGGGAAATGTGAACGAGGGCATGATCACCTCATCGCCCGCCTCGATACCGACAAGGGTAACGGCCATCTCCAGGGCAGTCGTGCAGGAAGTGGTCAAGAGGGCTCTGGCCGTGCCGGTACGATCCTCGAGCCACCGACTACAGCGCTGCGTGAACGGGCCGTCGCCTGCGAGATGGTTGCCCTCGATCGCCTGCTGGAGGTAGTGAATCTCCTCACCTGTCACATGCGATCGGTTGAATGGAATCTGGGTCATGAGCTACTGGCTACTGAGGTCTTTACGCGAGATCGATCTCCCACGCGGCTTGATTCCACCGTCCAGCCGATTCCTCTTAGCCTGAGACCGCGAAACTTAAGATGGCCACCTAAAAATCGCCTTAGCAGCAAGGCTGCCGGTTCCCAGCTGGGTGCGAGCACAATCGAGAGCGGCGTGCGCTTTGATTGTGGCTCGGCGTCGCCGTCGCCAAGGCCGAGCACCTGTCTGTCTGCGTTGGCCGCAGGAGTGACGCTGTCCTGGCTCGAATGGGCTTACAGAGCCAGATCAATCCGGGCGGCCCGATTGTGATCTATATCTCCGCGTGGCCCCGCAATGCCCCGCACTAAGCCAAGCCGTGGAGTGCGATGGTTGGGGCTGCGGGTCGCGCAAAGCGAGCGGGCCGGCGCGCGAGCGTATGGCGCACGTCGTCTCGTTACCTCGAGGTAATCGACCTGCGTACATGCGCGACGACGCTGAGCGCGGGAGCCGGGACGGCACTCATGGGTCCTGAAGCAGCCCGAGGACGTTGCCGTCGGGGTCGGTTACGGTGGCCACCAGACGGCCGCCACCGACGTCGTGCGCGGGTTCCTTGACGGTGGCACCCGCGGCGGTGACCTCGGCCAGCTTCGCCTCGATGTCCGGCACGTGCCAGTAGGCCACCGGCGAAGTCATGCCCTGCGGTCCACCGCCCGGCACCAGCCCGATGTGCTGGCCCTCGGCCTCAAAGCCGACGTAGTAGGACCCGTCGTGCTGCGGCGGAAAGCCGAGCAGAGCGGCGTACACCGCCTTGGCGCTCGCCAGATCGGACACGGGATGCAGCACGGTCTTGATTCCCTGTGTGGAAGAGCCGGTCATGGTCACTCCTGAAGTCGTGGGTCATATCGGCCCGGTTTGTCTTATCGAGCTTAAAGACGAACGGAAAGCCCGGAAATCGACATGCCGGGCCGGTCGGCAGGGCCGGCTGTGATCCAGCGCATCCTGCCGTATGCGACGTCGTTGCGGACCTGGACGAGGGTCTCGCAATGGAAGGCCAGGGATGCGTCCGGGTCGTTGTGCGGGAGGAAGGTCGCGTAAATTGTGATGTCCATGGCGGTCATGCTAGTTGCGGCTCGGTGACCGGCACTTCTCGGTTCCGGATCGATCTGGTCACCTGTTTCGCCAGGCAGGACAGCATCCCCGCCGTCGCGCGCGCCGCGCGCGAGCCCAGCGCCCGGGAGGATCGCGCCGTCTCTATCGGGTGTCCGTGGCTCGCTGGAGACTGTCTCGATGCCAACCAGGATCCTTCGACGGTCGGTAAGCAACGCTCACCGACCGCCAGCCCCACCGCGGCGCGATCCCTCCTACTACCTGGTCGCCGGCGTCGCGCTGGAGCAGGAGCTGGACCGTCTGCGTGCGCTGGCGACATTCGCGGGAGGTCGGCTCGCGGTGCGCCGACCCATGCTCAAGGTGCGGCGGGCCCGCAGACGACCGAATCGCCTCGGTTTCGCCGTGCCCGCTCAGTTTCGCCTTTCGGTCACCGCCTACCCAGGGATCCGTCCCGGGGACGTTCTCGAGACGCTCCTTCATGAGCTCGTCCATCTGCACGTCGGGCCTGCTGATGAGGCCCATGCCTGGCACGGCCGCAACTTTAAGAGCACTCTCGCAGCCGCAATGAACGAGGCCTACGGAATCGCCGTGCGGCCCCCCTCGAGCACCCGTCACGGCGTCTACGCCGAGGCGATTGAGCGGATGCAGTCGAGGCCGGCGGAGAGTCGCCAGCCGGTAGTTTCTATTCCATGAGCCAGCGGTTAGGCCGACGCCTGTCAGGGCTTGGAGCCCGAAGCCCGCTGGCGGCCCTAGCTACCGCGTGCTCGTAGCGAACGCCGCTCTCACCGAGCCTGGCCTGAGGCGACGCAGCGCCGCCAGGCCCAGGACCGCGACCACGAGGCAGGTCGCACCTCCGAGTCCGAGGCCAGCGCGTGCGCCGGCCAGTGCCATGATCCAGCCCACGATTGGGGCGCCGATCGGCGTGGTGCCCTGGAAGGCCACGAACCACAAGGACATCACGCGACCTCGCATGCTCGGAGCGGCACCGAGCTGCAGGGTGGAGTTGCCGGTGGACATGAAGGAAATACTTGCCCCGCCAGCGAGCGCGAGCGCGAGGAGCTCGATCGGGAGGTCCGGTGCCAAGCAGGCGAGCAGCAGCACGACGCCGAATGCCGTTGCGGCCATCACCAGCGGCGGCAGGCCCGTCCGCCCTCTGGCGGCGACGAAGAGGCCTCCCACGACAGCGCCGACCCCCATGGCGGCGGTCATGAAGCCAAAGCCGGTGGCGCCCACGTGGAGTCCCTCTCGAGCCATGACGGGCAGCGTGACCTGGAACTCATATGCCAGAGCGCCTGCAAGGGCCATCATCAGGAGCGGCACACCCAGCTCTGGGGTGCGCCTGACGTAACGCAGGCCCTCCCGGAGCTGTCCGGGCTGGCGCCCACTCGGTGGGCTGGGGGAGAGGGCATTGCGATCGAGGCTCACCAGCGAGGCGACCACGGCGGCGAAGCTGGCGGAGTTGATGAGGAAGCACGGGCCCTCGCCGACCGTGGCGATCAGCACGCCCGCCACCGCGGGGCCGATGCTGCGCGCGACGTTGACGAGAACGGAGTTGAGGCTCACGGCGTTGCGCAGGTTCTCAGTGCCGACCATCTCGAGCATGAAGGCCTGACGCGCGGGGTTCTCGAAGGCGTTGTTGAGGCCCAGGAGCGCCGCCAGCACGCCGATCTCCCAAAGCTGCACGGCGCCGGTCACGGTGAGCACGCCGAGGACCAGCGCCTGCAGGCCCATCGCGATCTGCAGGGCGACCATCAGCCGGCGCTTGTCGATGCGGTCCGCAACGACGCCGCCATAGGGTCCGAGTAGCAGCACCGGCAGCGTCTGCAGGGCCACGATTAGCCCGAGCGTGGTGGCGGAGTGGGTGAGGGTGAGCACTAGCCAGGATTGCGCAGCCATCTGCATCCAGGTGCCGACCAAAGAGACGGACTGGCCAGCGAAGTAGCGCCGGTAATTGGGGATGGCCAGCGCCGCAAAGGTGACACGCCCGACGCCTACCAGGCGCGTCACGGGTGTCCGCCGGGGAGCCGCTGTGCGAGCTCTTCGAGAGCCGGCAGAGCGTCCCACAGCGCCCGGCGCTGGTCCGCCTCGAGATCTTCGACGTGGGCGCTCAGCGCCAGCGTACGCTCGCGATGGATCCGCTCACGGATTCTCCGACCGGCGGACCTGGCCTCGACGAACGCTGCGCGCCGATCGCCGGGGTCGGCTGAGCGGCGGATCAGGCCGGAGGCACATAGCTGAGCTGTGATTCGTGAGAGCATCGTTGGGTTCAGGCTCTCGATCTCGGCTAGCTCGGAGAGCCTCAGCGGGCCGAGGCGAACGATCGTGAACAGCACGGAGATCTGAGACGGGGTCAGCCCCGAGCCGGCCACGGTCGGGCGCAGGCGCCGCGACAGCTTGGCGATCACGGCGCGCAGCCGGGCGCTCGACTCGGCATCTGAGAGGTCGAGGTCGAGCTTCGAAACTTCCTTGGACCGGGGCTTTGGCACTGGGACATGCTCCTATAGTTGCTTGCTGGCAAGCATTATAAACCAGGCTGAGCCCACCTGCTGGGCGCCGGGTCCTCCAGCCGTCGCGCCGCGCCCGGCCGTCGAGCCCCTACATACCGCGCCACCGAACCTCTGCTGCTCGACGCCTCGGCGGGGGAGCAGCTCTACCCCAACCTCCGCGGAGCAATTAGCGCCCACGCCACCGAGCTGCTGAAACGCCCGACCTGGCAAAGGCGATCAGGGGTCGCAGGTTCGATCGTCGCGAGGACCGCCGCCCGTTTCAGTCCGTCTGGGCGGCTTGACCGGGAGCCATGCCAGCGGCCTGGGCGGCGCGGCCCACTCGACGACAACGAGCCCCGACGAAGCGCTTAAGACGGTCAGTTCAGCTTTAAGTGATCGGCAACGTGGACGTCCATGGCTGAGGAGATCGATCGCTCGGCAAAGGTGGCAAGGCTGGGACTCAAGCGGGCGGGGCTCGTCGCAGGTGCCGAAGGTGAACGTCGGGCGGACGGGCGAGGTCGACCGCCTGCCTCGCTCCATCAGCCGCTCCGAGACGAGCGACACGCCTACCTATGATTCATCGTCGAGCGTGATTCGCTCCATGTATCCGAGGTCGTCCTCGGGCTCTACGTCGTAGGTGACGCCGGGGGCATGGCCGCGTTCGGCTGCGAGCATCCTCACGGCCTCGTCGCTGCTGGGCGCCTCCACGACGGCCTTCTTCGTCTCACGTTCATCCTGCCAGGTGATATCGAATTTCATCTTGCGAACCTATTTCCACAGGCCAAGCCATGTCCAGGCCCCTTCGCAAGGGCTGCCAGCTAACCCAGCTGGTGGTGGGCGAAAACCGCATCCTCGACTTTCACTCCGCCTGGCGGCAAGCCGTACGCCGAAGGCTAAGATGACCGCCGCCTACGCGTCTCCAGCGGATGCCACGGCTCCCCGACTATCTCACAGAGGAAGGAGCGACACGATGAGAAAGACATTTTTAGGAAAAGCGGCAATCGGTGTGGCTGCGATCCTCCTCCTCTCCGGCTGCGGCTCCTCGGGGAGTACGACAGACAAGTCGAGCCCAGCTCCGACGACGGTCTCGACCGCCGCGTCGCGCAACCCGAAGTTGGGCGGAACAGAGGTCTTGGTCGACTCGCAGGGCTTTACGCTCTACGCCTTCAGCAACGATCCCACGAACACGTTTCACCCCAAGTGCAACGGCAGCTGCGCATCGACCTGGCCGCCGCTGATCCTGAGTGGGAGCGCTCCCGTCGCCTCGGGAGGGGCGCTCGGGACTCAGCTCGGCGCGATCAAACGCAGCGACGGCCAGCTGCAGGTCGACTACGCCGGTCACCCTCTCTACACCTACGCGCTCGAAAAGAAACCTGGCCAGACGCTCGGCAGCGGCGTCATGTCGTTCGGCGGCACCTGGCATGCCTTGACCCCGCAGGGGACTGCGGTCTCGCGATGAGGCTGCAGCCTTGCGGCGAGTCGCGGCCGCGACGATCGCTGCCGCGTCTTCCGCCGTTCGCTGTCGCGGGTGGGGAGGCCCCTGACTTGACCGCGCGTGGCGAATCGAAGCCCGCCAGGTATGAGTTCAACGCCTGGAGCGACGCCGAACCCGAAGCCGTCTCCGTGGCGCAGTTCCCCGCTCGCTAGGCTGCGGTCGACTTCCGCACCCGATCAGGAGGAGACGCCAGATGGCTTTCTCGGTACCCGACCTTCCCTACCCCTACGACGGGCTCGAGCCCCACATCGATGAGGCGACGATGCGCGTCCACCACGACAAGCACCACCAAGCCTACGTCGACAAAGCAAACGCTGCGTTGGAGGGGACCGAGTGGGCTGACCGCGACGTCGAGGACGTGCTGCGCAACCTCTCCAGCCTGCCCGGCGACAAGCAGGGCCCGGTCCGCAACAACGGCGGCGGCCACTACAACCACTCGCTGTTCTGGCAGATGCTCAGCCCCGAGGGCGGCGGCGAGCCCGGTGCGGTGCTCGCCGCGGAGATCGCCGATACCTTCGGCTCCTTTGATTCCTTCAAGGAGGAGTTCAAAAACGCCGGCATCGCCCGCTTCGGCTCCGGTTGGGCCTGGCTGGTGAAGGATGCCTCCGGCCTCGCCGTCGTCTCGACCCCCAACCAGGACTCCCCGGTCTCCGACGGCAGCGTTCCGCTGCTGGGCTGCGATGTCTGGGAGCACGCCTACTACCTCAAGTACCAAAACAGGCGCCCCGACTACATCGACGCCTTCTGGAACGTCGTCAACTGGGATTTCGTCGCGCAGCGGCTAGACGACGCTGGCTGAGTGCTCTGCGACAGGAGCGGGCCGCGCCGCCTCGGGGAGGTGGCGCGGCTGCTGGTCGCCCTTCGGCGGGATCAGGCTCATCGCGTGCTCGGCCTTCGCGGTGATCGTCAGGCTCGGGTTGACCCCGGGGTTGGCGGGGATCGCTGCTCCGTCGCAGACCAGCAGGTTCTCGTAGCCGAAGACGCGGTTGGAGCCATCGACAACGCCCGTCTCGGGGCCGGCGCCGACGACGGCGCCGCCGAGGATGTGAGCGGTCGAAGGGATGTTGCGGACCGACTCGGTGAGGGCGCTCTGGGCGATGCCACCGGTGCGTTTCGCAAACCAGCGAGTCACCTGCTCGGCGGCGGGGATGAAGGTCGGGTTGGGTCGCTGGGGATCCTGCGCGGTCTGGAGGCGAACTCCTCCGCCGAACAGCTTGCGCTTCGGCTGCAGGTGCATCGCCGCGTCGACGGTCTGCATGACGAGCAGGATCACGGTTCGGCGCGACCACTTAAAGGGGACCAGCAGCCGCAGGGTCTGCAACGGGTGTCGGAGCATCGCGGCAAGCCACTTGAGCGGCCGACTCAGCTTCGTCCCGGCACCGGTCATCGTGGTGAAGGTGGCGCTCAGCGCGTCGCCACCCTCGCCGTAGGTGACCACCTCGATGTGGGTGTCGGGGTCGGGGTAGATGCTGGAGGTGATCGCGATGGAGCGGCTGAAGTCGCGGCTGTCATCGGGGGCGGTGACCGCCTGGATCGACTCCGAGTTGGTCCGCACCACTGCTCCCAAGCGCTCTGAGATCCTCGGCAGCGAGCCGCGGTGCTTGCAGTTGGCAAGCAGCTGGTTGGTGCCGAGGGCGCCGGCCGCGACCGCGACTCCCTTCGCGGTCAAGGTCTCACGCCGCCGGCGAACCCAAGCGCCGGAGCGTTCGCTGCTCACGCAGTAGCCGCCGGAGCCGTCGGCCGCACCCAACGGGCGAATCGCGGTCACCTGCCGCTCGGGGATGATCTTGACGCCGAGCTTCTCGGCGAACCAGAGGTAGTTCTTGACCAGAGTGTTCTTGGCTCCGTGGCGGCAGCCGACCATGCAGTTCCCGCAACGCACGCATCCGGTCCGGTCCGGCCCCTCGCCGCCGAAATAGGGGTCGGCGACCTCCTTGCCTGGCTGATCGAAGAAGACTCCCACCCTGGTGTTGGTGAAGGTCTCGCCGGCGCCGATCTCCTCGCCGTATTCCTTGAGCAGAACGTCGGCCGGCCCCATCCCCTCGTACTCGGTGACGCCCAGCATCCGCTCCGCCGTGTCGTAGTGGGGGGCGAGCTCCGTCTCCCAATTGGCAAGCCCGGCCCACTGCGGATCCTCAAAGAAGGCCGAGCGTGCCCTGTAGAGGGTGTTCGCGTAGCCGAGGCTGCCCCCGCCGACCCCGCTGCCGGAGACGACGAAGACATCCTTGAAGAAGGTCATCCTCAGCACCCCCCTCATCCCCAGCTTCGGCGCGAAGAAGTAGCGGCGGGGATTGCGCAGGGTCGACTCGGCGAAGTCCTCATCCCGGAACCGGCTCCCGCACTCCAGCACCGCCACCGAGTATCCCTTTTCGGCGAGCCGCAGCGCAGAGACCGAGCCGCCGAACCCCGAGCCCACCACGATCCAGTCGAAGTCGTGAGTCACGGGCGGGACTCCCCCTCGTGGGGCGGCTCAGGCCTCGCCGGGCTCGAGCGGGCGGAAGTCGCTGGTCCTGGCGCCGCAAACGGGGCAGAACCAGTCCTTGGGGATGTCTTCAAACGCCGTTCCCGGCGGGATCCCGCCGTCAGGGTCGCCGACGGCCGGGTCGTAGATGAAGCCGCAGCTGTCGCAGATCCACAGCGTCGCTTCCTTGGTCGCGCTCATGTTCAAAGCTTAAGCCTCACTCTTTACCGAAGCTGACCGCAACCGGTTCGCGATCTGCGGCGTCCTGGATCTCGAAATACTCGCGCGGCGTGAAGCCCCCCTGGTTGGCGATGATCGAGCCTGGAAACTGCTGGATGTCGGTGTTGTAGGACTGCACGTTGGAATTGTAGAGCCGCCGCGACGCTTGGATTTCATCCTCCAGCTCGGAGAGGTTGCGGCTGAGCTGCTGGAAGTTTTCGGTCGCCCGCAGCTGCGGGTAGTTCTCTGCTACTGCGCGCAGGTCGGTCAGCGCACCGCTCAGTTTCTCCTCGGCTTTGGCGGTATCGCCGACCCCCTGGGCGGACATCGCATCAGCCCGGGCTTTGGTGATTTTCTCGAAGGTCTGACTCTCGTGCGCGGCGTAGCCCTTGACCGACTCGACCAGGTTGGGGACGAGGTCGTGTCGTCTCTTCAGCTGCACGTCGATCCCGCTCCAGGACTCGTCGACCCGGTTGCGCGCGCCGATGATCGAGTTGCGCTTACCGATGAATAAGAGAGCGACGATTACGAGAATCACGACGATGACGATCACAGCGATCATGTGGGCTCCTGTGGGTTGGACCTGACCACCGGCCATCCTACGCCGATCGACAGCGTCCAAGCGGGTCCGGCCACGTAGGATCGCCCCCAGATGGGAGCCAAGCAGGAAGCAGAAGCCTGGGCCGAGACGGTCCGCAAGTTCGGCGAACGGCACGAGCTCACCTACGAGCCGCTCGGCGGGATCAATCCCAAAGATGGGCCGGTGGCGCTCTGCGTAGGTGGGAGCAACCGCCTCACGGGGCAGCTCACCGAAGGCTTTTGGGGATCGTCCTGCGATGCCGACGAAAAGGAGGCGGGGGGCCTCTTCGCCAAGGCGATGCTGCCCAGCTCGATCCTCGCCAAGGCGCACATGCCGGACCTGGCAAAGGTGGTCCCCTTCTTCAACGTGGAGTCGATCGAGGGGGCCGAGGCCCTCACCCAGCGCTTCGCCCGCAAGGTGGAGTTCGAGTCGATCGACTTCAATCGGCGCTTCCTCGCCACGGTGCCAAGCGAATACGACCCGGTGGAGCTGCGTGAGCTGTTCGGCCCGGGCTTCATTGCCTGGGTGACGACGATGACGGGCAAGGTCGACTTCGGGATCAACGAAAGCCAGCTCTGGTTCCTATGGCGGCTGCGGGAGCTGACTGATCAAGAGCTAAAGGCGGCGCTCGCCAACGCCGGACAGCTCTTCAAACGCCTCCAGTCAGAGATGGCGCGGAGCGGCACTCACACCTATCAGCCCGGCCCCTGGAACGCCGGCCTGGAGCCCTTCCCGGCTGGCTAGGCGGGATAGTCGGGGTCGCCGGGCAAGACGACCCTATGGTCCTCCGGGGTGCCGATCAGCTTGGGCAGGATCGGCTCGACCTCGCGGTCGCGGTGCGCCTCGAGCACTTCGTCTGCACTGCGGTAGGGAAGCAGCGATTTGAGCTGCCTGACGGTCGGAAAGGCGAGCGCCAGCGCGCCGGCAGCGTTCGCGTCCAGCGCCGCTCGCGGCTCAAACCAGCCAGCGTCGGTCGTCTCTACCCCGTCGGGCCGCGGCGGCGTGTGCGCCGGGGCGAGGGCGAGGAAGAACCAGGCATCGAAGCGCCGCAAGACCATCGCCGGCGTGATCCAGCGCGAGAACAGCACCAGCTCCTCGTTCTCGGCCAGCTCGATCCCCGCCTCCTCGGCCAGCTCCCGAACCGCACAGGCCCTGTGGCCGGCCTCGCTTTTGCCGTCGGTCGGATCCACGGCTCCGCCCGGGAACACCCAGACGCCGGGCATGAACTTGGCGCTCTCGGTGCGCTTCAGCAGCAAAACCTCCAGGGACCGGTCCGAATGCTTCGGGCCCCTGCGAAGCAGCACCACCGACGCGGCGGGCCTCGGGACGGACGGCTCGCCGAGGTTAGGCCGCTCAGCGGGTCCGCGCTGGCGATCGCTCACCGGCCCACCCTAGCGGCGGATCACATCGACCTGCGCGGCTATAGAAGCCGTCGCGGCTGCCGGTCAGCCGAGCGCGCGCTCGCGCTCGCGGCGGACCCAGATGCAGCGTGTGAGCCAGACGAGCAGGGCGAGCAGGGCAAGCGGTGCCAGGATCGCAAGGCCGACGACGGTGACGCCGACTGCGACGGCGAGGATGTGGCTCGCGTCCCGAAGGGCATTGTCGATGCCCCAGCCACCACTGCCGCCATCGGCTGCGCCCCGCGAGTTGCCGGATTCGATCCGCACCGAGACTCGCGAAAAGCTCGTCCTCCGCTGGAGCGTTGCCAGGCTCCCCCGCAGGGCTGTGGCTCGTTGCCGGGCCGAGCGCAGATCGGCTTCGACGGCGACACGCTCGGCGTCGGACTTTGCGCCGGCGAGTTGCGCGAGCAGCCCGACCACCTTGGCGCGGGCGTCCCGAAGTTGTTCGCTGAGGCCGATCGTCCTCGCGGTGACGTCCGCGGTCGATTCATGCTGGGAGCGGACCGCGTCGATCTCCGAAAAAGCGGCCAGGGCTTCGTCCAGCTTTGGGCTCGGGATCAGCAGTTCGAACGTGGCGCCCGCTTCGCCCGCGCCACCGCCGCTGACCGAGGAGTCGAGGACGATGCCGTCGACGCTGCGGACGGCTTCGAAGACCCGGGTCGCGTCACCCCGTACGTTTGCCGGCTCGGAGCCGAGGACGATCTGG
This sequence comes from uncultured Solirubrobacterales bacterium, assembly GCA_963743285.1. GTDB lineage: Bacteria > Actinomycetota > Thermoleophilia > Solirubrobacterales > 70-9 > CAVUPF01. Next base: position 215,105 of record CAVUPF010000011.1, on the reverse strand, counting down.
GCTGCGCGTTCGACCTTGCGGTGCGCTGCTTTTGAGGCATAGGTTCCGGATTGCGCGGAGAATGAGCCAGACGCGGAGGCGCCGGCCCCGACCGGGCTGGACGCCAGGCCTTTGGCCGCGGTGGGGGCCCCGACCTTCTCGACGGCAGGGGCGGCGACTTCGCCCGAGGCGGCTGTCGGCGTGGACGGAGGCGCCCCGCTGCCCGAGCCGCTGAGGATCGCGGTGGCGACGGCGATCGCCAGCAGCGCGCAGGCCGTCACCGGCGCCAAAAGCGATCGCCGCGGGGTCGGGCGGAAGCGGCCGGCGACGCGGGCGAAGGAGGGGCCGGCGCGCCTTGACGCCGGGGGAAAGCCTGCGGCTACGTGGGCGTCGAGCTCGGCCGCGAACTTCTCTCGCGGCGTCGGTCGCAGGGCGCCGAGCGTTGCGGTGAGATCGCGATCGTCTCTATGCGGCTCCATTGCAGGCCTCCCTCAGCTTGGCGATGGTTCGGTGCAGTTTGGTTCCGGCGTTTGACTCGGTGATGCCGAGCACCCGGGCGATCTCGGCGTTTGAGAGGCCGGCGAAGAACTTCAGCGCGACGAGCTCTCGCTCTCGCGGCTCGAGCCCGCCCAGAGCCGCAACGACGGCAAGGCGACGCTCGCTCTGCTCCGCGGTCGCCTCGACCGCGGCGCCGTGCAGGTCGGCCGGTTCGACCGCGAGCTCGGTTTGCCTGCGTCGTCTTCTCAGCTCATCGAGGGCGGCATTGCGGGCGATGCCGAAGAGCCAGGCGCGCGCACTGCCACGGTGTGGATCGAAGCGAGACCACTTCCGGTAGGCGCGCTCGAAGGCGATCGCGGTTACGTCCTCGGCGGCACCGCGGTCGCGAAGGAACCCGGCGGCGTAGGCATAGACATCGTCGCGTGCGCTGCGGTAGAGCTGGTCGAAGGCCGTCGCGCCCGACCTGCCCGGTGCGTCCTTCGGTTCGATGAGGGCCAGGCTCACGTCTTTACTACGGGCGAGCCGGGGATCCGTCACACGACGCGGCTCAAGCTGCCTGGGCCAGGTGTGCCGGTGCCGGGTAGGCCGAGGCGCAGGCGGCTCGGATCGCATCGGCTGTGATCCAGGCGAGCCGGCGCAGCTCGCCCTTGGAGATCGAGAGGGGGGGCATGAGGATGATCGTGTTGTCGAGGGGGCGGATGATTGCGCCGCGCTTGCGGGCCTCCAGCGTCACCTGGTGACCGAGGCGCAGCGAGGGATGATGCGTGCCGAGGTCGATCCCGGCCATGAAGCCGCGGCTGCGTACCTCGGCGACCTCCGACATCTCTGCGATCTCACCGAGCAGCTCCCCCAGCAGGCGGATCTTCGGCTGCAGGCGCAGCAGCGTGCGCTCGGACTCAAAGGCGTCGAGGTTGGCGAGCGCGGCGGCGCAGGCGAGCGGGTTGCCGGTATAGGTGTGGCCGTGGAAGAAGGTGCGATGCTCCTCGGGCGTGCCGAGGAAGCCCTCGTAGATGCGCTCGGTGGTCAGGGTGGCCGCCAGCGGCAGGTAGCCGCCGGTCAGCCCCTTGGCGAGGCAGAGGAAGTCCGGCGCAACCCGTTCCTGCTCGCAGGCGAACATCGTGCCGGTGCGGCCGAAGCCCGTTGCCACCTCATCGCAGGCCAGCAGTACCCCGAAGCGGTCGCACAGCTCGCGCACGGCGCGCAGGTATCCGGACGGGTGGACGAGCATTCCGGCGGCGCCCTGGACCAGCGGCTCGACGATCACCGCGGCAATCTCTTCCTCGTGCATGGCGAGGATCCGCTCGAGGTCGCCGGCGTCGCCCGGCTCGGCGGTGTGGGTCTTGAACAAAAGCGGACGGTAGGTCGCCTGGAAGAGGTCAATGCCGCCGACCGAGACCGAGCCGATCGTGTCGCCGTGGTAGGCGTCGCGCAGGTGGACGAAGGAAGTGCGACGCACGTGCTGGCCGCCTCGCTGCTGCTGGTATTGGAAGGCCATCTTGAGGGCGATCTCGGTCGCGGTTGAGCCGGAGTCCGAGTAAAAGACGCGGGAGAGCCCCGGCGGCGCCAGCTCGGTCAGGCGCGCCGCCAGCTCGGCGGCCCCGGGGTGGGAGAGCCCGAGCATGGTCGAGTGGGCGACGCGGCCGAGCTGGTCGCGCAGCGCCAAGTCGATGCCAGGATGGCGGTGGCCGTGGACGTTGCACCACAGCGAGGAGACCCCGTCGATGTAGCGGCGCCCGTCGCTGGCGATCAGGTACGACCCCGCGGCGCGCTCGATCATCAGCGGCTCTTCCCCGCACCAGTCCCGCTGCTGGGTAAAAGGGTGCCAAAGGTGGTCATGGTCAAGCTGTGCGGGGTCCGCCGACATCGCAGCCGCGACCTTAGACCGGCCTTCGGCCGGAAGTAGAGTCATGGGAGTCCGCTCTGTGCGGGTGCCCGGGGGTTGCGATGGCGCGAGTGATATCGGTCACATAGGCAAATATTGCAATGGAGAAATAGTTGTGCCTGTGCAATCATTTCTGAGATGCAAGCAAGCGACATCGTTGCGATCGCCGAGGAGGCCGCAGCCCGCGAGGTGAGCCCGGAGGCGCGGGCGACTGCGGCGCGGCTGAGTGCTCTGATCCGCCATCTCTACCTCTATGACTGCGGCAATCAGCTGCGGGTGATCGAGGAGACCGGCCTCTCGATGACCCAGTGCAAGGCACTGCTGGAGCTGGGGGGGCTGGGCCGGGCCGCCGAGGCGCGGCAGGTGAGCGACTTGGCGGAGACCTTCGGCGTCTCGGTCCCCTCGATGAGCAGGGCGGTCGACGCACTGGTCAAAGCGGGCCTTGCCACCCGGATCGAGGATCCCGAGGACCGGCGGGCGCGACACGTCGCGATCACCACCAAGGGCAAGCATCTGGTCGACACCCTCGTGGTGGTCCGCCAGGCGGGGATGGAGACGTTCGCCGCTTCGCTGACCGCCGTCCAGCGGCGCAAGATCGACGCGGCCGTGAACTCGCTGATGGACAGAGGGGACATCGCAGAGGCCTACGAGCTCCTGAAGGAGGGACCGGCTTGACCACCCGTTACGGCCACCTGATCACTGATCAGAACCGCAAGTGGTGGACGCTCGGGGCGATGTGCTTCGCCCTGTTCATGATCATGCTCGACAACACGGTCGTCAACGTGGCGTTGCCTTCGATCCAGAAAGACCTCGGCGCCTCGATTTCCGGCCTCGAGTGGACGATCAACGGCTACACGCTCTCCTTCGCGGTGCTGCTGGCGACCGGCGGGCGGCTCGGCGACATCTTCGGGCGCCGCCGCATGTTCCTAGCCGGCGTGGTCATCTTCGCTGTCTCCTCGGCGAGCGCCGGCCTCGCCCCGGACGCGACCTCGCTGGTGATCAGCCGTGTCGTCCAGGGTGTCGGCGCGGCGCTGATGATGCCCGGAACGCTGTCGATCATCACCGACTCCTTCCCAGCTGACGAGCGCGGCAAGGCGATGGGCACCTGGGCCGGGGTCTCGGCGCTGGCGCTGGCGATCGGGCCGGTTCTGGGCGGGTTCCTCACCGAGCACGTGAGCTGGCGGGCGATCTTCTACCTCAACGTCCCGGTCGCGATCGGCGCGGTGGTGGCCACGCTCTTCGCGGTGCGCGAGTCGCGTGACACCTCGGTCGGGCGGGACGTCGATTACGCCGGGGTCGCGGTGCTCACCGTTGGCCTCACGGCGCTGGTCCTCGCTCTGGTCCAGGGCAACAGCTGGGGTTGGGGGTCGAGCTTGACAGTCGCGATGCTGGCTGGCGCCATCCTCGCCCTGCCCGCCTTCGTCTTCGTCGAGAACCGCGTCAAGGCGCCGATGGTCCAGTTCGATCTGCTCTCCGACCGCAATTACCTCGGCGCTGTGGTGGTCGCGCTGGTCATCTCCTTCGCGATGCTGGGCGTCTTCTTCTTCCTCGCCCTCTACATGCAGGACATCCTCGGCTACTCACCGCTGGAGGCGGGAGTCAGGTTCCTGCCATCGACCCTGATGATCGTCGGCGTGGCTCCGGTCGCGGGCCGGCTCTCGGACCGCTTCGGCCCGCGCTGGCTGATCGCCGGCGGTCTCACCCTGGTCGCCGCCTCGCTGTTCACCTTCAGTGGAATCAAGGTCCACTCCGGCTATCTGGAACTGCTGCCGGGTTTCATGCTGCTCGGCATCGGCATCGCGATGACGATGTCGCCGATGACCAGCACGGCGATGAACGCGGTCCCAGTCGAGAAAGCGGGGGTCGCCTCGGGAGTGCTCTCGATGTTCCGCATGGTCGGAGGCTGCCTCGGCGTGGCGGTGACCGGGGCGATCTTCCAAGCCCTGGTCAGCGCGCGCCTCGGCGCGGTCCTGGCCGGCTCGGGAATCTCGGCAGCGGACCGCTCGGAAATCTCCCAGCAGCTTGGCAGTGGCTCGGTCAGTGGGGCGCTTAAGGGCCTTGACCCCGCGCAGGCAAAGCAGGCCTCCGCTGCTGGCGCGGAAGCGTTCGTCTACGCCCTCGGCCACGCGATGAGCGTCTCCGGCTTTGTCGCGCTGCTGGGCGCTGGGATCGGGGTGACGGCGATCCGCGCTAAGCGGAAGTCAGACGGCGTCGCGGCCACCGAGGTGGCGGCCAGCGGCGGCGCCTCAGCTCTCGCCGCCCGCGAGTCGGTCTAGGGCAAGGACGGGCCAGCCGTCCGGTTCGGCCAGCTCGAGCGGCGGCAGTGTCGCGACCCTTACCTCGCCGAGCGCGGCGATTGTCTCACGGTTGGACCGCTCGATCCGGCTCGGCTGCGGCGGCCAGGGAGTGAGGACGACGCCGGCGAGCTTCAGGCCGGCGGCGCGGGCCGCCTCAATCGTCAGCAGCGTGTGGTTGATCGTGCCGAGGCCGGGGGGCGCGGCGATCACGAGCGCCAGCCCCAGGTCAGCGGCGAGGTCACGCACCAGGTAGCGGGGGGCGAGCGGGACTAGCAGCCCGCCGACCCCCTCGCAGACGAGTTCCTCCGCACTCGCCGCGGCGGCGCGGGCCGCCTCCAGCAGCCGCATCGGGTCGATCTCCTCCCCCGCCAGCTCCGCGGCGAGGTGCGGCGAGGCCGGCGGCCCGTAGCGGTAGGGGGCGATCTCCTCATCGCTCTGCGCCGAGCCTGCGGCCCGGCGAAGCAGGGCGTGATCGGTCTCGCCCAGCTCCTCCAGCCCGGTGGCGGCGGGCTTGAAGACGGCAACCCGCGTGCCCGCCTTGGCGAGGCTGCGGGCGATGACCGCCGCGACGACCGTCTTACCGACCCCGGTTCCGGTGCCGGTTACGAAGAGCCCGCGCAAGGGACCTCAGGCGGCGATCGCCAGCGAGCCCGTCGCCGGCGCGGCGGTGATCCCGATCTCCCGCGCGGCCGCGCCGACCAGCTTCGCGGCCCGCTCTAGCTCCTCGGCCCGGTGGGTTGCCATCACCGTGAAGCGCAGCCGAGAGGAACCCGCGGGCACGGTCGGCGGGCGGATCCCCTGGGCAAAGACGCCGCGCTCCAGAGCCAGTTCGCAGAGCTCCATCGTGCGCTCCGCGTCGCCTACCTCGACCGGAACGATCTGGGTCCCGGTCCCCGCTGCGGTCAGCCCCTCGGTAGCCATCGCGTCCCGCAGCGTCGCCGCGTTGGCCCGCAGGCGCTCGACCCGGCGCGGCTCGGCCTCAAGCAGCTCGAGTGCTGCCAGGGCTGCGGCCGCTGCCGGAGGCGGGGGGGCGGTGGAGAAGACGAAGGAGCGCGCCGTGTTGACCAGGTAGTCGACGATCTCACGATCGGCGCAGGCGTAGGCGCCGTAGGAGCCAAGCGCCTTGCCCAGGGTGCCAATCACGACGTCGACCTGATCGCTCAGCCCGGCGGCGGCGACCGAGCCGCGTCCACCGGGGCCAAGCGCCCCGGTGGCATGCGCCTCGTCGACCATCAAACGACACTCGTGGCGGCGGGCCAGCCGCACCAGCTGCTCCAGCGGGGCGATGTCCCCGTCCATCGAGAAGACACCGTCGGTGACGATCAGCGAGCCGCGCCCGTGCGCCTCCCCAAGCCCCCAGGCCAGGTGTTCGACGTCGCCGTGGCGGTAGACGAAGGTCGCGGCTCGCGAAAGCCGGCAGCCGTCGATGATGCTGGCGTGGTTGAGCTGATCGGAGAAGACGACCTCGCCGCGGCGGGCAAGCGCGGCGATCGCGCCGAGGTTCGCGAGATATCCGGAGCCGAACAGGAGTGCCGACTCATAGCCCTTGAACTCGGCCAGCCGCACCTCCAGCTGGCGATGGGGCGCCATATTCCCAGAGATAAGGCGCGAGGCGCCGGCGCCGGCCCCCCAGTGCAGCGCCGCCTCCGCGGCGGCATGGCGCACCTGTGGGTGATCGGCCAGCCCCAGGTAGTTGTTGGAGCAGAGCAGCAAGACCGATCGTCCGTCGAGCAGGACGCGTGGCCCCTGCGGGCCGCTGATCAGCCGCAGTCGCCGGTAGAGCCCGCGCTCGCGGAGCTCTTCCAACCGGTCGGCGATATCGGTCATGCGGCCTGGGGGTAAGGAGGAGGCCGCTTCGCCTTCTTGATCACGCGGAGCTGGGTCGAGGGATCCCAGAAGTTGGCCTCCTCCTGGCGGTCGATCAGCGGGTCGATCGGGGTGGCCGGGGTCTCGCCCTCGAGCCATCCCGAGCGGTTGTCGGGTCGCGGGTTGGGGCCGTTGTCAGGCTGGCGGGCGACGTTTAGCCCCAGCTCCTCGAACATCGCCCTGTCGTCCTCGGGCTCGGCGCCGAGGGTGGTGAGGAAGTTGCCCATCATCACCCCGTTCAGCCCGGCCTTCACCGCCAGAGGCTGCAGCTCGCCGAGGTTCTCGACCCGCCCCCCGCAGAGCCGGAACAGCGCGCCGGGGATGATCAGCCGGAAGATCGCCACCCACTTGACGACCTCCCAGGCGTCCATCAGCGAGCGGTCGCCGAACTTGGTCCCCGCGCGCGGGTTGAGCAGGTTGATCGGCACCGAGGTCGGGTTCAGCTCGGAAAGCTCAAAGGCCATCTCGACTCGCTGGCGGTGGCTCTCGCCGAGGTTGAGGATGCCGCCGACACAGGTCTCAAGCCCCGCCTCCTTGACCGCCTCGATGGTGCGCAGCCGGCCCTCATAGCGAACCGTGGTGGAGACCTCCGGGTAGTGGGAGCGGGCCGACTCGACGTTGTGGTGGACCCGCTGGATCCCTGCCTCGCGCAGCCTCTTGGCCCGGTCGACCGAGATGTGGCCGATCGAGGCGCAGCGCTTCAGGTTGGTCTGCTCGGCGACGAGTTCGGCGCCCTCGAGGATCTTCTGGAAGTCCCGTTTCGAGAGGCCCTGGCCCTGGGTGACCATGCAGAAACGGTGCGCGCCGGCCGCCTCGGCCGCCTTGGCGTGCTCGAGGATCTGCTCGGGCTCCATCATCGCGTGCATCGGCGTGTCTGCCTCGGCGTAGCGCGATTGGGCGCAGAAGCCGCAGTCCTCGGCGCAGCCGCCGGACTTGGCGTTGACCAGCGAGCACATGTCGGTGGAGTCACCGAATTCCTCGCGGCGCACGGCCCAGGCGCGCTCGACCAACTGGCCGATCTCCTCGCGGTCGGTCAGCTCGCCCAGGGCGAGGGCTTCGTCAAAGGAGATCAGGGGCGGCATGCGGCGGCAAGGCTAGGCGTCGCTCCGGACGGCGAGGGGGTCGAAGACCCTGACCCCGTCGCGCCCCGCGTCCTTGGCTGCGTACATCGCGGCGTCGGCCTCCGCGACCACCGACTCGAAGCTGGTGCGCGGGTCGGCACCGAACATCGCGATGCCGATGCTGGCGGTGACCGGCGGCCCGTTCTCCGCCACTGCGTGCTCCCGGATCGCCGCCGCGATCGCCTCGGCTACGCTCTGTGCCTCCTCGGAGTCGCACTGCGGGCAGGACGATCGCGAACTCGTCGCCGCCGAGTCGCGCCAGCACGTCGGTCGCCCGCGCCCGCCGCTTCAGGACGCCGGCGATCTCCCTGATCAGGAGGTCGCCGGCCGGGTGCCCGAGCGAGTCGTTGACCCGCTTGAAGTAGTCGAGATCGAGCATCATCAGGGCGCCGGTCCTACCCATGCGCCCGCTGCGCGCCATCTCGCTGCGCAGGTCCTCCTCGAAGCGCCGCCGGTTCTTCAGCCCGGTCAGCGAGTCCTGTCCGGCTTGGCGCTGCAGCTCCTGCATGCGCTCGTTGCGGCTCCAGATCAAGATCAGCGCCCCGAGCAGGCAGGCGAGCGAGATGCCGAACACCGCCATCAGGATCGGCAGGCTGACGCTGGGCCCGTCGCGGTCGTGGAGGACCAGGATCCAAGTGAGGTCGGCGGCGTGGATCGGCGCCGATGCGGTTTCGTGGAGGACGCCGCCGGTGCCGGCCACCCGCCGGCCGTTCTGATCGAGCTGGACTGTGACGTCGGCGGGGATCACCGAGGTCGCCGCTGCGACCAGGGCACCCACCTTAAACGCGCCGGACGCGAATCCCAGCAGGGCCGCGCGGCGCTCCGCCACGGTGGCGGTGGGGGCGCCGTCGCGATAGACCGGCTGGTAGATGATCAGGCCGCGGTCGGAGTGCACGAGGAACGGAACCACCGGCGTCGCCTCCGCCGCACCGCTGGCGGCGGCGCGGCGGAGGATCGGTCCGCGGCTGGGATCGACACCGAGGTCATACCCGAGCGGCTGGGCGCCGCCCAGCTTTGAGTCGGCGAACGTGATCGGGAAGTACTCGCGGCGGACCTCCGCCCGTTGCAGCCTGTTGCCGCGGCGCTGGACGATCGGGAAGCCGTGGATGCGTTCGAACCGGGCGCGCTCGGAGAGCCGCACACTCGCCACGAATGAGGTGCCGACCAGGGCGCCCTGGCGAAGCAGCGGGCGGGCGATCACGTCGAACTCGTGGCGGCTGAAGCTGCGCTCGACCCCGTAGAAGGCGGCGGTGCTTGAGAGCTGTCCCGCCGACAGCGCCACCACCGCCTGGGCCTGGCGAGCGGAGCGAGCCGCCTCTTCGTGCTGGGTGCGCTCGAAGTTGGAGCGGTCATCAGAGTCGACGATCAGCGCCCCGACCAGGGAGCCGAGGGCGATCGCGAGGACCGCGGCCAATCCGATCCAGGAGCGAATGCGCATCGACTTATTGTCGGACAAGGCCGGGACGGCGTTGAGCCCGGGCCGGCGTCATCCGCCGGGCACGGCGGCGAGTGACTCCCACAGATACAAAGAGGCGAGGCTGCGGTGCGGGCGCCAGGGCTCGCCGATCTCCAGCACCCGCTCCGGCGCGGGCATCTCATCGAGCCGGTACTCGATCTGGACCGCCTTGCGGATGCCGAGGTCACCGCCGGAGAGGATGTCGGGCCGCTCCAGGTGGAAGAGCAGAAACATCTCGGCGGTCCAGCGGCCGAGGCCGCGCACCGCGACGATCTCCTCGATCGCCTCTTCGTCGGAGAGCTCGCCAAGCCGGTCCAGCTCCAGCTCGCCGCTCAGCAAATGGGAGGCGAGGTCGCGGATGTACTCCACCTTGCGGCCGGAGAGGCCGGCTCCGCGCAGGTCCGCCTCGCTTGCCTTCAGCAGCTGCTCGGGCGCCGGGGCGCTCCCACCGAACAGGTCAAGGACGCGCAGGTAGATCGTCTGCGCCGCTTTGGTCGAGAGCTGTTGGCCGACGATCGCGCGCAGCAGCGCGCCGTAGGCGTCGGCGGGGCGCTCCTCGCGGCGCCGACGCAGCCGCGTCCGCAGGTCGATTTTCCCGATCCGCTCGATCAGTGCCGCCATCGCCGGGTCGGCGGCGGCTAGCTCCCGTCGCGCCCTGGCGCTCATCGCCCCCGCCACTCGGGCCTTCGTTTCTCGGCGAAGGCGCGGATTCCCTCGCGCAGGTCCTCCGAGGAAAAGCAGGACTCGCGCAGCGCGACCAGGCCGGCCTCCTGCTGGTCGGTCAAGACCGGGCACTGGTTGAGCAGGTCGATTGCGTGCTTGTTGCCTCGCGTCGAGATCGGCGCGTGGGAGGCGATCTCGGCGGCCAGCGCGACCGCTGCCTCCTCCAGTCGCTCGTCGGCCACAACCTCGTTGACCAAGCCGAACTCCTCGGCCCGCGCCGCCTCGAAGTTGCGGCCGGTCAGGAACAACTCCTTGGTCCGTGCCAGGCCGACCGTGTCGAGGAACTTGCGCAGCCCGGTGTGCCCGTAAACGAGCCCGAGCTTGGCGGGCGGCATCCCCAGCTTCGCCCCGGCCGCGCTGATCCTCAGGTCGCAGGTGATCGCCAGCTCCAGACCGCCGCCGAGGCAGTGGCCGTTGATCGCCGCGACGGTCGGCCAGGGATGCGCGGCGAGCTTCTCGAGCGCGGCGTGGAAGGGGTGGGCGACGAGGGCCTCGGCGTCGCGCTCGAAGGTCTCGGAGGGAATCGAGGCGATGTCATAGCCGGCCGAGAAGACCGGCGGGGCGCCGGTGATCAGCACACAGCGGGTCTCGATCCCGCGGTCGAGACCCGGCAGCGTCTCCGCCAGGGCGTCGAGGATCTCGTGGTCGAGCGCGTTGCGGCGCTCGGGGTTGGAGATGCGGATGCGGACGACCGCCTCTGCGGGCGAGTCGAGCAGGAGCTTGCCGCCGGCGAGCCGCTGGTCCACGGCGCCCGCCCTACTCCAGCACTACGAGGACGTCGCCTTCACTGACCGCCTGGCCCTCCGCGCAGCGAATCTCCTTCACGGTCCCGTCGTCCTCGGCCTCGACCGGGATCTCCATCTTCATCGACTCAAGGATGACGACGGTGTCGCCCTCGGAGACCGCGTCTCCCACGGCGACCTCGATTTTCCACACGTTGCCGGTGATCTGCGCCTCGATGTCTGCCATCGGTGGGGAGAATAGATGCCGTGAGGGCGGAGCAGAGGAAGTCAGGCGGGGAGCCGGCGCCGCGCGGCGGCGTCGAGGGGCTCGCGGCGATCGTCGCCGCGCGCAATGAGGCCGAGCGGATCGCGGACACCGTGGCAGCGCTGCGGGGCGCCTTTCCGGCGGCGGCGCTCTGGGTCGCCGACGACGCCTCTACCGACGGCACCGCCGAGGCGGCGATGGCGGCTGGCGCCCAGGTCGTCAGCCGCGCCCGCCCGCACGGCAAGGGCGCCAACGTCACGGCCGCCATCGAGGCGGCGCTGAGCGTCACCCCGCCGCCCACCCTCCTGCTTTTATGTGACGCCGACCTCGGGCCCTCTGCCGCCCGGCTTGGTCCCCTGCTCGAGGCCGTTCGCGAGGGCCAGTGCGACCTCGCAGTCGCCGCCTTCTCGCGCCGCGCCGGAGGCGGCTTCGGCATTGCCCGCGGCTTTGCCCGCCGGGCCATCCGCGGTCTCTGCGGCGCCGAGACCGTCGCCCCGATCTCCGGCCAGCGCGCGCTGCGCGCCGAGGTCCTCCACGCCACCCTGCCATTTGCCCGTGGCTACGGGATGGAGGTGGGGATGACGGTCGACGCGGTCCGCGCCGGCTATCGCCTCCGCGAGTACGAGTTGGACCTGACCCACCGGGTCACCGCCCGCACCCCCGCCGGCTTCGCCCACCGCGCTCGCCAGCTCGCCGACTTCGCGCGCGTATACCTTCAACGCCGGTGATTCTCGCGATCGACCAGGGCACGACTGGGACCACCTGCCTCCTCTTCGATGCGGAGGGGAGGGTCGCCGGGCGGGCCTACTCGGAGTTCGAGCAGCACTTTCCGCGACCGGGATGGGTCGAGCACGACGCGAACGAGATCTGGGAGGTGACGCGGCGGGTCGCGGCCGAGGCGATTGCCGACGCCGGCATCCACGGCGGCGAGTTGGACGGGATCGGGATCGCCAACCAGCGCGAGACGGTGGTCGCCTGGGACCCGGCGAGTGGCGAGCCGATCCACCGGGCGCTGGTCTGGCAGGACCGTCGTACCGCGGGGCGCTGTGAGGAGCTGAAGGCAGCCGGGCACGAGGAGCTGGTGCGGGAGCGGACCGGCCTCGTGATCGACCCCTACTTCTCCGGGACGAAGATCGAGTGGCTGCTGCGCAACGCCGAGCGGGCCGAGCGGGCCGTTTTCGGCACGATCGACTCCTGGCTCGCCTTCAAGTTGACCGGGCGCCACGTCACCGATCGCACCAATGCCTCGCGGACGATGCTGTTCGACATCCACAGGCTTGCCTGGGACGAGGACCTCTGCGCGATGCTCGGGGTCGACCCGAGGCGGCTGCCCGAGCCTCTGCCCTCGGCCCACCTCTACGGCATCACCGCCGAGTTCGGCGGCGAGGTGCCGGTGGCGGGAATCGCCGGCGACCAGCAAGCTGCCCTGTTCGGCCAGGCCTGCCACAGCGCCGGGACGGCGAAGAACACCTACGGCACCGGCAGCTTCGTCCTCCTGCACACCGGCGCCGCGGCGCCGCGGCCCAGCCAGGGCCTGCTGAGCACGGTCGCCTGCGGGGTCACGGGGGAGGCGGCCTACGCCTTGGAGGCCTCGATCTTCGTCACCGGCGCCGCGGTGCAGTGGCTGCGCGACGGGCTCGGAATCATCAGCGAGGCTGCCGAGACCGAGGCGCTGGCGGCCTCGCTGGCAAGCAACGACGGCGTCTACCTCGTGCCGGCGCTGACTGGGCTCGGCTCGCCGTATTGGGATCCATACGCACGCGGCACGATCGTCGGCTTGACTCGTGGCACGCGCCGCGAGCACCTGGCGCGGGCGGCGCTGGAGGCGATTGCATATGAGACGGTCGATGCGGTGCGCGCCCAGGAGGCGGTGGCGGGGGAGCGGCTGGAGGCACTGAAAGCCGACGGCGGTGCTGTCGCCAACCGCTGGCTGATGCAGTTCCAGGCAGACGTGCTCGGGGTGCCGGTGGTGGTGCCGGAGATCGCCGAGACGACGGCGCTCGGCGCCGCCTATCTGGCCGGCATCGCGACCGGGCGCTGGACCGCCGAGCAGGTGGGGGAGATGTGGCGGGAAGCGGCCCGCTATGAGCCGCAGATGGAGGCGGGGGAGCGGGAATCGCTGCTCGCCGAGTGGCGCCGCGCGGTCGAGCGCTCGAGGGGGTGGGCAAAGCCCGAGGCGCGGTAACCGCTGGGGCGCCCGAGGGTAGGCACCAGCGGCGGCCGCCGCGCCGTCGTCTCGTCATGGCGGAGATGAAGCCACAGGTCTATCTGGACCCGCGCCCCGCGGGCTACTTCACCGAGTTCCACGAGGCGGCGCGAAAGGGCGTCGGCTGGACCTATCCCCTCGCCCGCCTCATCCTCAGCATCCCGACCGTCCTGATCTACCGGGTGCGGGCGATCGGGGTCGAGAACGTGCCCCGCAGCGGCCCGCTCGTCCTCGCCCCCAACCACTTCAGCCAGATGGACCACTTCTTCTCCGCGGTCTATCTGAGGCGCGCGGTCCGCTTCATGGCCAAATCGCAGCTCTTCGGCCCGCCGGTCCTCACCTACATCTACAAGCACGGGGGCGTGTTCCCGGTGCGCCGCGGGCAGCGCGACGAGGAGGCCTTCAGGACCGCCTACGCCCTCCTGGACCAGGGCGAGATGCTGCTGGTCTATGTCGAAGGTGGGCGCTCGCGGTCGCGCAACCTCGGCGAGCCGCGGCCCGGGATCGGCCGGATCGCGCTGGAGTCGGGCGTGCCGATTGTCCCGGTCGCGATCCACGGCTCCGCCACGGTGCGCAGGTGGAAATGGCTGCGCTTCCCGAAGGTCACAGTGCAGTTCGGCGAGCCCCTCACCTACGAGGTCGAGTCCTCGCCGAGTCGCGAGCGCCAGCTTGAGGTGGCGGGCGAGGTGTTCGGCCGGGTGCGGGCTATGTATGCGCGGCTCGAGCAGCAGGGGCGCCGCAGCGTGATCCGCACCCTGCGCGAGGGGTTGGGGCCCCCCGACCCAGGGCAGGCCTCGCCCGAGGGCTGAGGCCTACTCGTAGCGCGACTCGAGCTGCTCGTAGAAGGCGGCGTCGTGCCCCGGCGTGATCACGGCGTGGGGGAATTCGCGACGAAAGAGGCGCAGCTCCTGCAGGGAGCGGCGGAAGTTATGGGCGTCAAAGGGGCGTGGTGGCAGGGGGGCGTCTTTCTCAAGCTGGCGGTAGGTATACATCGCGTCGCCGCCGATCAAGAAGTCGCGGTCGCTGAGGTGGGCGATCACAGACATGTGCCCGGCGCTGTGGCCTGGGGTGGAGGCGAGCCGGACCGAGCCGTCGCCGAAGAGGTCGAAGCTGCGACCGAAGGTGGCGTATGAGTCGATGCCGCCGCGGTCGAAGTCGACCGTCCGGTAGTCGAAGGCGTAGTCGAAGTGGGTGCGGCGGTAGCCGTTCAGTGCGGGCTGTGAGCCCCGCGTCGCCGCCTCCCACTCTTCTTCGCTGACGATGAACGTCGACTTCGGGAACTCCGAGATGGCCGAGGTGTGGTCGATGTGCAGGTGGGTCATCACCACAATCGGGACCTCGCCAGGGTCGATGCCGCGCTTGCGCAGCTGGGCGGGTACGTCTTCGCCGGGCTCCAGCGCCGGCTTGCCGAAGCGGTTGGCGAGCTTGCCGAAGTTCTCCTTGCCGTCGGTGGCGATCGAGGGGTGAAGGCCGGTGTCGATCAGGATCGCCCCGGCGCTGGGGTGGCGGATCAGGAAGGCGGGGACGGGGATGAAGACCGGGGGCTTGCCGGTGAGCAGGGCGCGCAGCAGCTTCAGGGTGAGGAAGTGACCGCCAGGGCTCTCCATCAACGACAGCGACCAGGTGATGTGCCCGGCGACGATCGGTTCGACAGTCACCGTGGCCCCCGGCGTGCCTCCGGCCAGGGACTCGTGCAGCGACTTGGCTTCGACGTGGACCGTCATCGGGGGCTCACCTTACGGCGATCGGCCGTCTATAGGCTTGCGCGGGAATGGCTGAGAGCGCTCATTCGCAGATCTTCAGGCCGGATCTGCTCGACGGGCAGATCTGCGTGGTCTCCGGCGCGGGAAGCGGCCTCGGGCGGGCGACGGCGCTGGAGCTGGCGCGCCTCGGCGCGGTCGTGATCGGCTGCGGGCGCCGGGAGGAGCCGCTGGCCGAGACGGCGGGACTGGCAGCGCATCTTCCCGGCCGCTTCGAGCGCGAAGCGATGGACATCCGTGACGAGGACGCGGTGGCGCGGCTCTTTGACGGCGTGCTCGATCGCCACGAGCGGCTCGACGTGCTCATTAATAACGCCGGCGGGCAGTTCCTCAGCCCGGCCGAGGCGATTACCCCGAAGGGCTTTCGCACGGTGATCGAGCTGAACGTGCAGGGGACCTGGCTGATGACTCACGCGGCGGCGACCAAGGCCTTCATCCCCCAGGGCGGCGGCAAGGTACTGAGCGTCACCCTATCCCCCCACAACGGGATGCCGGGGATGGCGCATTCCGGCGCGGCACGTGCCGCCGTGGAGAACATGATGCGGACACTGGCGGTCGAGTGGGCGCGGTTCGGGATCAGGACCTGCGCGCTGGCGGCGGGCCAGTTTGCGACCGAGACGCTGATGACCAAGTACCCGCAGGTCGTGATCGACAATCTGGAGCACTCGATCCCGATCGGCCGAGCAGGCAGGCCCGAGGAGATCGCCTGGCTGATCGCCTACCTCGCCTCGCCAGCCGGGGATTTCTTCTCCGGCACGACGATTACGATCGACGGTGCCCGCGACAACTGGGCCGGCCCGTGGCCGCCCGACGCGATCGTCGGCGAGGGCGGCGAGCCGGTCGCCGAGGAGCGTCGACCGAAGGGCTGAGACGCGAGTGGCTAGGGCTGGCGCGGCTCGAGGATGACGATTGGGATCTCGCGGCCGCGGCTGCGCGCCTGGTAGTCGGCATATCCGTGGTAGGTCTTGACCGCGAGCGGCCAGAGGCGCTGGCGCTCCTCGGGGGTGGCGAGGCGGGCGCGGACCGGGCGGTGCTCGGCGCCGATCTGGGCCGTCGTGTCGGGGTTGGCGATCAGGTTGTGAAACCAGGCAGGGTGTCTGGGAAAGCCACCCTTGGAGGCGATCACGAAGACGTTCTCGCCGTCAGGGATGTAGAGCAATGGGGAGGTTCGCCTGACGCCGCTCTTCGCGCCGACGTGGTCGAGCAGCAGCATCTTGCCGCCAACCCCGGGGATCGAGTGCCCGAGCCGTCCGCCGGTCGTTCGGTAAAGGAGCGTGTGGGCAGCCATGAAGCGACGCAGAGCAGGCCAGATATGGTCCGCCACATCGAGGTAGGGGACCTTTGACCTGCCCTCTGTCGCCTCGCTGCTCAGATGTACATCCCTCCGAACTGGCCGCCTGTGACGTTGAGGACCTGGCCGTGCACGTAGTTGGCGAGCGGTGAGGCCAGGAAGAGGACCGGGCCGGCCGCCTCCTCGGGCTGGGCAGGGCGGCCGAGCGGGATGATCGCCGAGGCCATCGCCCGCATCTGCTCGGGGATTCCGAGCTCAATCTTCTCGCCGGTCGGGGAGGTCATCTCGCCGCCGGCCTCCTTGGCCGCGGTGAGGCGCGTCTCGACGAAGCCGAAGGCAACCGCGTTGACGTTGACCTTGAACTGGCCCCACTCCTTGGCGAGGGTCTTGGTCAGGCCGACGACGCCGGCCTTGGCGGCGGAGTAGTTGGCCTGGCCGGCGTTGCCCATCGTCCCCGAGATCGAGGAGACGTTGATCAGCTTGCGGAAGACCTCCCTGCCCTCGCCTCGCTCCGCCTTGGCGGCCTCGCGCCAGTGGGGGGCGAGCGCTCGGGTGATCCGGAAGGGGACGATCGTGTGGATATCCAGCATCGCCTGGAACTGCTCGTCGCTCATCCGATGCACCACGCCGTCCCAGGTGTAGCCGGCGTTGTTGACGACGATGTCGACCGAACCGAAGGCCTCGACAGCGGCGGCGACCAGCTCGTCGGCGGCGTTGGCCTTGGTCAGGTCGCCCGCGTGGACGGCGGTCTCGCCGTCGATCTCGCCGGCCGTCTGCTCGGCGATGTCGGCGTCGAGGTCGTTGATCAGGACCTTGGCGCCCTCGCTGGCGAACAGCTCCGCTGTGGCCCGGCCGATCCCGCGCGCCGAGCCGGTGACGATTGCCGCTTTCCCATCGAGAATTCCCATCAGTCTGCGCTCTCCTTATGGTTCGTGAAGTCGGCCCGGGAGGCTATAGGGAACCGGCTGGGTCCGGTCTGCTGGTCGGCTTGCCGTTGGCGCGATTCGCGCGATCGCGCCCAGTGAGAGGAGTCGCGTCAATGCGGCCCTCGATTACCAGTTCAGGCTTTCCAGCAGTGCAAGCCTCGGCTTCGTCGAGGCTGCGTTTCGCTGACGCAGCCATGGTCAGCTGCGCATTCAGATCGGTCACCGACCGCTTCGGCTCCTCGCCTCCGCGCCTGAGTCGGTCAAGCAGCGAGCGGTGCGGGTTGGGCTACTGAGCTGGAGATGCCGGATCCTGGGGGAGGGGCGGAGGCATCCGGTCGGAGGGGGCCGGGGGGGCTGGATGGCCTGCCAGCGCTTCAGCCTCCGAGCGCCAGATGGTGTTCAGCGAGGACTGCAGGTAGGCCCACAGCCCCGGGGCCAGGAGCAGGTAGAGGATCAGGGCGATCCAGCCGTTGACGGGCTCGTGATTGCTGAGGCCGGCGCTTCCCTGGACGCGCCTGGTCCCCCGCCAGTAGGTGATCAGCGCCGGCACGATGATCAGGCCTCCCGGGAACAGGGCGAGCACCGAGTTGGTCGGGCTCTGGCCGAGGTCATAGCCCTTGGCGCGGCCGTAATCGCGCATCTCCCGATTGATCCGGTACCACCAGACGAGGTGATAGATGCCGAGCGTGATGATCGGCAGCAGGGCGGCGGCCCAGGGACTGCGGATCTTCACCTTGTCCTCGCTGCCGCGGATCTGCATCTCGTAAGCCATCTGAGCCTCGTTTCTCCCCACTCGTCGGTTGGCGATGACACTACTTCACGGTGGAATGGCCGTTTGCGGTTAGGTGATCTTCGTCAGCAACTACCCGATGATCCTCCCGCACCGGTGTTGGAGGGCATAGCTGTGCTTGAGCTGGACGAGGAGGCGTGAGAGCCTCGAGGCATCGCCCGGCGTGTCTTCGATTGCGACTGAGCCGGTCGTGCGGTCGGTTTCCTTTACATCCTTTAATGTGGTCTGCCACCGCTACCTGTGATGGAGGCCCGCTTGTTTGCCAATCGCCTGCTAAGGACTGCAGCTCTTGCTACCGGACTGGTTGCTTTGCTACTCGTCGGCATGGCGCTGGCGGCGCCGCTGCCAAAGGGGGGGAAGGCCTACACGATCGGTGGCCGCAAACACGGGGTGGTCCTCACGCTCGTCACCAGCACCAGCGGCAAGGCGATCGAGCAGGGGTCGGCCGCGCTCGGCAGCCAGTACGCGCTGAGCGGTGGTTCGGTGCAATGCCCCAAGGCGAAGAAGAACCACGGATTCCACGAAAGCCCCTTCGCGCTCTTCGGCTTTCCGGGCGCGAAGTTGAAGCTCTCTCATGGCAAGTTCGGCTTCACAAAAACGATCAAGACGCCGGGTGAGGTCCCGCTCGGCAGCTCGGTGAAACCGTTTACGTTGAAGGTGACGATCGCCGGTTCGGTCGCCAGTCCAACCGCGATCAACGGGACGGTGACGGTGAAGGGCGGGCCCTGCACCACCAAGAAGCCGGTGAAGTTCGACGCGAAGCTGGACGAAACGAACTCGGTCGCTCCGGGTCAATAGCGACCCCCTCACCGTTGCGGCGGTGGAGGCGTCGCTTGCTCGGGCGCGATCCCGAATCGCTCCTCATAGAGACCGTTTAGCTCTCGCCATCCCTGCGGCAGTCGCTCCCCGTCGGGTTTCACCCCTACCTGTTCGTGGTCAAGCGAGGTTGAGAGCGCGGCGAGGCAGAGGTGCCATCCGGCGGCGTCGCGGGCCGACTTGAAACGGTCATCGAAGCTGTGGGTGAGGATCAGCAGGCAGCCGCCATCGTGGGGGCGCAGCTCCCAGCGAAGTTCGTCTCCGCCCCAGCTGTGGGCGAGCAGTCGTGGCGGCTCGTACTCGGTCACCTCTCCGTCGGGCAGCTCGGGCCAGCTCTCCCCCTTGGTGTAGGTGAGAGGCCCGCCGACCCGCGGCTGCAGCTCGAAGGGGCTGGGGTGCCAGGCAGCCAGCTCATCTGGTTCGGTGAGCGCTCTCCAGACGCGATCGGGCGGGTGGGGGAGGGGGCGCTCGAAGCGAAGGACGAAGCGTCCGCTCCCGTCTTGAAGGATCGCGTCTGCGTCGGGCATGGTTCACTCACTTTCCTTGAGGTGGCGTTCGAGTTGATCGAGGCTGCCGTGCCAAAGGCGCCGGTAGGGCGCGAGCCAGCGCTCCAGCTCGGCGAGCCCCTCCGGCCGCAGCTCATAGATCCGCCGCTGGGCATCCGGCCTGGCCAGCACCAGGCCGGATTCGCGCAGGATGCGCAGGTGCCGGGAGGCATTCGGCTGGCTCAGCCCCGCCTGCCCGGCAATTGCGCCGACCGCAAGGGGACCGGCGGTCAGGAGGTCGAGGATCTCTCGGCGGGCCGGCTCGGCCACGGCGTCAAACACGGTTCCCACCCGATATATATAATCTAAAACATATATATGTGTCAAGTAATATTGGATCTTGCCCTGTGAGGCCAAGTACTTGTCGAATTCCTCGCCCTTCTGCGTGTCCTCATAGACCTCGTATTCGAGCAGCAGGCCCCAGGCGATCCTGCCCCAGATGAACAAAGGGTCCTGATCGACGCGCTCCTCCTCAGGCGAGTCGAGGAAGTCGTAGCGGCGGACGCAGATCGTCTGGTTCCAGAGGAATCCCTTGCGGACGACCTCGTCTGGGTAGATCTGGATGCCGAGCTCGGCAAACCGCCTCAGCCAGGGCTTGAGCTTGTCCTTGCCCAGCAGCTCCGTCGCCGATCAGCTATCGCCGGGGAATCGGAACTCAACGTCCTCGGCGTCAGTTCACAGCGTCGGCGTCAGGTCCTGGCGCACGCCTTCTGCATGTTGCCAGCGATCATCCTCTCCGCCAGCCACGACAGATCGGCGCCACCTTTGCCAGATCGGCGGTCCCAGCCAGCCTGAGCGGGCTATGCTCGCCGCGCATGGGAGAGACGTCTGTGCGGCATCCGCTGAACCGGGCGCTCCTGGTCCTGACCTTCACCACCGGGTTGGTCGATGCCGCAAGCTTCCTTGGGTTGGGCCATGTCTTCACCGCGAACATGACCGGCAACATCGTCCTGCTCGGCTTCGGGATCGCTGGCAGCGGAGGGTTGCCGGTGATCGCACCGCTGATCTCACTCGGGGCCTTTCTGTTCGGAGCCGGGGCGGGCGGTGCCCTGGCGGCGAGGACGGAGGGACACGATCCCGACCACCTCGCGAGGGCGCTCGCGGTCGAGGTCGCAGTGATCGGCACCGCAGTCGTCGTGGCGACGCTGATCGACGTGCAGCCGAGTCACTTCAGCGGCGATCTGGTGATCGCCATGCTCGCCTTCGCGATGGGCGTTCGCAACGCGATCGTTCGGCGCATTGGCGCCGCCGACCTGACAACGACAGTTCTGACGATGACACTCACCGGCCTTGCCGCCGACTCGCCTGCCGCGGGCGGGAGTGGAAAGGGCTCGGTACGCAAGATCACCGCGGTCGCGGCGATGTTGACAGGCGCGGTGATGGGGGCGCTCCTGCTGAAGACGAGCCTCCCCCTGCCGCTCGCCGTCGCGGCGGCGCTCGCGTTCCTCACCCTGCTTGTCTACGTGCCGGCGGCGCGCCGGCTGCGATCATCGCGAGCTCCCGCGGCCTGAGCAGGGCGAAGAGCTTGCCGCTGTCAAGCGCCGCGAGGCCGCCCTTGCGCAGCTTCACGCGGGCGCCGGTCAGCCGGCTGATCTCGGCCGAGAAGTCGGGCTCGTGGCCGACCAGCAGGACGTCGCCGCGCCCGGCGGACAGCTCGAGCGCGTCGAACCCGCCGCCGCGCAGCTCCGCGGCCTCCTCAGGCTTGATCCCTATCCCTTGACAGGCGAGGCGGGCCGTCTGCGCCGCCCTTACCTTGGGGCTCGTCAGGCAAGCGTCAATCTCCGCTCCGAGGGCTGCCAGGGCGCGCCCGGCGGCCAGCGCCTGGCGTTCTCCCTTCGAGGTCAGCTGGCGCGCCGCATCGTCGCTGCCCTCGTCCTCCGCGTCGCCGTGCCTGAGCAGATAGATCACGGCCGGCGACTAGGACTCGGCGAGCGCCCGGAGCGCCTCGCACCCGCTGTCGAGGAGCGGATCGCCGGGCGCGAAGAGAAGGTGTTCGAAGTCCTCATCAAGGCTGTTATAGCCCCATCTGCTTACCGAGGATCTCCTTCATCACCTCATCGGTGCCGCCCCCGATCGGTCCGAGGCGGGCGTCGCGGACCGCTCGCTCGATGCCGTACTCGCGCATGTAGCCGTAGCCGCCGTGGATCTGCAGGGACTGATCGGCGATCTCGAGGACGGCGCGCTGGGTGACGAGCTTCGCCATCGTCACGTCGCGGATGCAGTCTTGGCCCTCGTGGAAGAGGCGCAGCGCGTTGTAGGTGAGGGCCCGGGCGGCCTCGGCGCGGGTCGCCATCTCGGCGACCTGATGGCGGATCGCCTGAAAATTGCCAATCGGATGACCGAATGCTTCGCGGCTCAGGGCATAGCTGACTGTGACGTCGATCAGGCGTTGCATCGCGCCGACGGCGCCGATCGCCATCAGCAATCGCTCCCAGGCGAAGTTGGCCATGATCAGCCTGAAGCCCTCGTTCTCCTCTCCCAGCAGGTTCTCTGACGGAACTTCGACGTCTGTGAACGACAGCTCGCCGGTGTCGGAGGCGTGCCAGCCCATCTTCTCCAGCTTCCGCGCGACCTCATAGCCGGGCATCTCGCGCTCCAGCACGAGGAATGAGATGCCGTGGTGACCGCCCTTCTGGGTCGTCTTGCAGGCGCAGACGAGGAAGTCGGCGCGGACCCCGTTGGTGATGAAGGTCTTGGAGCCGTTGACGAGGTAGCCGCCGTCGACCCGCTGCGCGAAGGTGGAGATGCCGGCGACGTCGGAGCCGGCGCCGGGCTCGGTGATCCCCAGCGCACCGATCTTCTCCCCGGCGATGCCCGGCGCCAGCCAGCGCTGCTTTTGCTCCTCGCTGCCGAAGTTGAAGATCGGCGGCATCGCGATCGAGGCATGGGCGTTGAGGCCCGCGGCGACGCCCCCCGAGCCGCCGGAGCGGGCCAGCTCCTCGACCCATACCGCGTCGTGCAGATGATCGCCGCCCTGGCCGCCGTAGCGCTCCGGGAACTTCAGCCCGAGAAAGCCCAGCTCCGCGCAGCGCCGGTACAGCTCACGCGGGAACTCCCGTGCCGCCTCCCACTGCTCGACGTTCGGCGCGATCTCCGCAGCGACGAAGCGGCTGACGGTCTCCCGCAGCTCCTCGTGCTCCTCGCCAAAGGGCGGCAGCGCAGCTCGCGCGCCGGTGTCCTTGACGACGGTCAGGGCTAAAGCCCGTAGGAGCGGCCGATCACGTCGAGCATCACCTCGTCGGTGCCGGCTCCGATCCGGTTGAGGCGGACGTCGCGGTAGGCGCGCTCGATCTCGTACTCCTTCATGTAGCCGTAACCGCCGAGGATCTGGACGCAGTCATCGGCGACCTCACAGGCGATCCGGGAGGCGTAGAGCTTCGCCATCGTGATCTCGCGCACCGGGTACTCGCCGTTGGCAAAGCGCCAGGCAGTCGAGTAGGTGAACTGCTTCGCGGCCTCGGTCTTGGTCGCCATCTCGGCGAACTTGTGACGGATCGCCTGGAACTTGCCGATCGGGCGGCCGAAGGCTTCCCGCTCCTTGGCGTACTCGAGCGTCTTCTCGATCATTCGCTCGGCGCCGGCGTGGCAGCCCGCCGCGGCGACCAGCCGCTCGCCCTGGAGCTCCCAGGCGATGTGGTAGAAGCCCTTGCCAACCTCGCCCAGCACCGCGTCGGCCGGGACGCGCAGGTCTTCGAAGGCCAGCTCGCCGGTGTCGGAGGCGTGCATTCCCATCTTCTCCAGCTCGGCGGAGACGCTGAAGCCGGGCACCTTCTCTCCGCCCTCGTCGCGCAGGTCGACGACGAACAGCGTGATCCCCGCATGGCGCTCGCTGGGGTCGGTCTTGGCGACAAGGACGATGAAGTCGGCGCGGGGTCCGTTGGTGATGAAGGTCTTGGAGCCGTTGATCACGTACTCCTCGCCGTCGCGGATCGCCGTGGTGCGGATGCCGGCGACGTCGGAGCCGGCACCGGGCTCGGTGATCCCGAGGCAGCCGACCTTCTCGCCCTTCAGCCCGGGGGCGAGATAGCGCTGCTTTTGGTCCTCGGTCCCGAGCAGGTGGATCGGCGGCAGGACCATGTCGGTCTGAACTGCGAAGCCCATGTTGGTGCCTCCCGAACCCGAGTAGCTCATGCACTCGGCGCGGACCAGCGAGTAGAAGTAGTCGCCGTCCTGGCCGCCGTAGCGCTCCGGAAAGCATAGGCCGAGGAAGCCGAGCTCGCCGGCGCGCTTCATCGCCTCGGTCGGCCAGTAGGTGTCCTCCCACTCGTTGCGGTGCGGCCAGAGCTCCTTTTGCACCCATGAGCGCATCGACTCGCGTAGATCTTCGTGCTCCTGGCTGAAGATGAAGTGCTTGCGGCCCGCCTCGTGGTCGGGCTTGATGACACTGGAGCCATTGCTCGTCGCGATCGCCACTGGTCTGCCTCTCGTTTTGCTGGGTCAGGATGGAGGGCGCCGGCCGCCCGGAAGCCGAGTGGACAGTAGCACTTCCCACTTCTAGCCAGGTTCGGCTATCGTGGCGCTTCGATGGACTACGAGTTGGTCAGTTATGAGGTTGCCGACGGTGTCGCCACCGTGATGCTGAACGATCCCCAGAAGCGCAACATGCTCTCTGCCCAGATGCTCGCCGAGCTGGTCGATGCGATTAAGGCTGCCCGCGACTCCGGCGAGGTGCGGGCGGTGGTGCTCACCGGCGCCGGTGAGAAGGCCTTCTGTGCCGGCGCCGATCTCGGCGGCTTCGCGGCCGAGCTGCCGCTAGTCGCCAAACACTTCGCCACCGAGCGCTTCCTCGAGTTCTTCCGGCTGATGCCCCGGCTTGGCAAGCCTTCGCTTTGCGCCGTCAATGGGCACGTGCTCGCCGGCGGCATCGGCCTGGCGCTCTCCTGCGACCTGGTGATTGCCCGGCAGGGTGCGACCTTCGCCACTCCGGAGATCAACGTCGGCGCCTTCCCCTACATGATCATGGCGATCATCTACCGCAACGTCCCGCGCAAGAAAGTCAACGAGATGATGCTCCTGGGGGAGCGGTTGAGCGCCGAGCAGGCGGTGGAGTTCGGGCTCGCCAACAAGGCGGTGGCGGCCGGGGAGTTCGATGCCGCCGTCGCCGAGTGGGCCGGCAAGCTGGCCTCCAAGAGCCCGGTTCTGATGCGCCTCGGCCACGACGCGATGTACCGCCAGCAGGACATGGCGCTCGACGATGCGCTCGAGTACCTGCGCTCGCAGCTCTCGCTGACCTTGACCACCGAGGACATCGTCGAGGGGGTCAGCGCGTTCTTCGAGAAGCGCGAGCCGCAGTGGAAGGGCCGGTAGCAGTGGCAAGCGAGCAGGAGCAAAGCGACCTTCTCCCCGGTACGGCGCCCCTGGCCAAGCTGAACGAGCAGCTCCACGAGCGGCGGGCGCAGGCGAAGCTGGGTGGCGGCGCGGAGAAGATCGCCAAGCAGCACGAGCGCGGCAAGTTGACCGCGCGCGAGCGGATCGATCTGCTGCTTGACGAGGGCAGCTTCGTCGAGCTGGGGATCCACGGTCGTCCCCACTTCGCCCAGCGTGCGATGGACGGGGTCAAGGCGGCGGCCGACGGGGTGATCACCGGCTGGGGAAACGTCGACGGCCGCCCCTGCTGCATCGCCGCCTACGACTTCACCGTGATGGCCGGCTCGATGGGGATGACCGGCGAGCTGAAGGTGACCCGACTGCGGGAGATGGCGCTCTCCAAGCGGATGCCGTTCATCTGGCTGCTCGATTCCGCCGGCGCCCGCATCCAGGAGGCTGCCGGCTCGCTCTTCGCCGGCTCCGGGCACCTCTTTCGCGAAGAGGTGGAGATGTCGGGCGTGATCCCGATGGTCGCGGCGATGATGGGACCCTGCGCGGCCGGGACCGCCTACATCCCGGCGCTCTCCGACTTCGTCCCGATGGTGTCGGGGCAGGGGGCGATGGCGCTCGCCGGCCCGCACCTGGTCAAAGCGGTGACCGGCGAGGACATCTCGATGGAGGAGCTGGGCGGCGCCAAGGTCCACTGCCGAAAGTCCGGGGTGGGGGACCTGGAGGTCGCCGACGATGAGGAGTGCATCAGCGCCGTCAAGCGCTACCTCTCCTACTTTCCCGCCAGCTGCGAGCAAAAGCCGCCGGTGATCGCGACCGACGATCCGGACGAGCGCATGTCGGAGAAACTGCTCGAGATCGTCCCCGACTCCTCGCGACAGCCCTACGACATGTACGAGGTGATCCGCGAGATCGTCGATCACGGCGAGTGGTTCGACATCAAGCCGAAGTTCGCGAAGACGCTGATCACCTGCTTCGCCCGATTCGGCGGCCAGCCGGTCGGCATCGTCGCCAACCAGCCCAAGCAGCTGGCCGGCATCCTCGACAACGACTCCTCCGACAAGGCGGCGCGCTTCATCAACCTCTGCGACGCCTTCAACATCCCACTCGTCTTCCTTCAAGACGTGCCCGGCTTCATGGTCGGCTCGAAGGTCGAGCACGCCGGGATCATCCGTCACGGGGCGAAGATGCTCTACGCAGTCAGCCGGGCGACGGTGCCAAAGGTGACCGTGGTGATCCGCAAGGCATACGGAGCCGGCTACTACGTGATGTGCGGCAAGGCCTTTGAGCCCGACCTGATCGTCGCCTGGCCCGGGGCCGAGATCTCGGTGATGGGCGCCGAGGGGGCGGTCAACATCATCGGCCGCTCGGCGATCGAGGCCTCCGAGGATCCCGAGGCGACGCGCGAGGCGATGCTGAACGCAGTTCGCGAGCAGATCGACCCCTACATCGCCGCCGGCAACGCGGTGATCGACGACATCATCGACCCGCGCGAGACGCGGCCGACGATCGTCAAGGCGCTGCGGATGGCGAGGGACAAGCACGTCGAGAAGCCCAAGAAACGCCACGGGGTGATGCCGGTATGAGCCGATTCGAGGACCCGGTCGTGATCAGCTGCTCGATTAGCGGCGTGATCGCAAATCGCGATCAGTCCCCGGCGATCCCCTACACGCCGCAGGAGTACGCGGCCGAGGCGCGACGTGCCGTCGAGGAGGGCGCCGCGCAGATCCACATCCACGCCCGCAAGCCCGACGGCGCTCCCTCTTATGAGATCGAGGACTTCAAGGCGATCACCGAGGCGATCCTGACCGAGGTCGACGACGTGATCATCAACTACTCGACCGGGGCGATCGGCATCCCGATCTCCAAGCGGGTCGAGTACCTGCGGGCGCTGTGCCCCGACGTGGCGGCGCTGAATATGAGCTCGATGAACTACGCCAAGTACTCCAAGCGACGCAAGGACTTCGTCTTTAAGACCGTCTTCGAGAACAGCTTCGACACGATCGTCGAGTTCCTGACCGCGATGCGTGAGCTGGGGATCAAGCCAGAGCACGAGTGCTTCGACGCCGGCCACGTCGCCAACCTCGATCCGCTGATCGACATGGGGCTGCTGGTGCCGCCGCTTCAGATCTCACTCGTGATGGGGGTCAACGGGGGCATCCGGCCGACGGCGCGCAACGTCGCCTTCATGTCCGAGCAGATCCCCGGTGGGGCGGAAGGCCAGAACCAGTGGCAGGTGATCGGCATCTCCCGCGACCAGTGGAAGCTGCTCGGTGCGGCGCTAGTCCTGGGCGGCAACGTCCGCGCCGGGGTCGAGGACAACCTCTACCTGCCGAGCGGGGAGATGGCCCGCTCCAACGGCGAGCTGATCGCCAAGGCTAGGCAGATGGCCGAGGACGTCGGCCGACGCGCGGCAAGCGTCGCCGAGGCGCGCGAGCTCTTGGGAGTGCCCAGGCGTGAGCGAGCTCCCGCTTAGCGACGTACGGATCCTCGACCTGACCAGGCTCCTGCCCGGGGGGTTTTGCTCACTGCTGCTCGCCGACCTCGGCGCCGAGGTGCTGAAGGTCGAGGACACGGCGATGGGCGACTACATCCGCTGGGCGCCCCCCTACTACGGCGACGAGGAGCTGCAGGCGCTCGGGACCCGCTCGGCGCTCTACCTCGCGCTCAACCGAGGCAAGCGCTCGATCCGACTCGACCTCAAAGCCGAGCTGGGGCGCGAGGCGCTGCTGCGCTTGGTCAGCCGCCATGACGTCGTGCTCGACGGCTTCCGCCCCGGCGTGCTCGATCGGCTCGGCGTCGGCTATGAGCAGATGCGCGAGGCCAACCCGGCGATCGTCTTCTGTGCGATCACCGGCTACGGCCAGGACGGCCCCTACGCGCAGCGCGCCGGGCACGACATGAACTACCTCGGCCTGGTCGGGCTCCTCGGCCTGAGCGGCGCCAAGGATGGCCCTCCGGTCCAGTCCGCCGGCCAGATCGCCGACCTCGGCGGCGGCGCGCTGATGGCCGCCTTCGGCGTGATGGCGGCGCTGCACGAGCGGCATCGCTCCGGCAAGGGGCAGATGGTCGACGTCTCGATGGCCGATGGCGCCCTCTCCTGGCTGGCCTTGGTCGCCGGGCGCTACTTCTGTGACGGCGAGGTGACGCGCCGCGGCGAACAGCAGCTGGCCGGGGGGCTGATCTGCTACCTGCCCTACGAGGTGGCCGACGGCTGGATCAGCTGCGGTGCCCTGGAGCCGAAATTCTGGGCCGCCTTCTGCGGCGGAGTCGGCCGGCCCGATCTGATCGAGAGGCAGTTCGAGGCGCCGGGCTCGGACGCCTGGCACGAGGTTGCCGGGCTCTTCCGCGCTCGCAGCCGCGAGGAGTGGCTCGCCTTCAACGACGAGCACGATTGCTGCATCGAGCCGGTCCTCGACCTCGACCAGGCGCTCGACTCCGAGCAGGTGCGGGCCCGCCGGATGGTGGTCGAGATCGAGCAGCCCGAGCTGGGCACGATCCGCCAGCTCGGCTTTCCGGTCAAGATGAGCCGCACCCCCGCCGACCCGACCCGCCCGGCGCCGGCCTTCGGCGAGCACACCGACGAGGTGCTGCGCGAGGCCGGCTACTCCGAGGAGGAGGTCGTCGCGATGAAGGAGTCGGGGGCGGCGGCCGGGCCAAGTGCCGACGCCGGGTCGACCTTTCGGGCATGACCGTCGGCAACGGAGACCTGCTCCGCATGGGCGAGCTGGCCGAGGCCTCGGGTGTCCCCGTCCCGACGATCAAGCACTACCTGCGCGAGGGTCTGCTGCCCGAGCCGGTCAAGACCAGCCGCAACATGGCCTACTACCCGCCTGCGTTCGTCGACCGGATCAAGCTGATCAAGCAGCTCCAAGAGGAGCGCTTCATGCCGCTCAAGGCGATCAAGTCGATGCTCGACCAAGACCCCGAGCGGGCTCGCGCCCTGCTCGAGCTGGAGGATCGCATCCTCGACCGCGCCCTGGCCGGCGAGCGCACCCGCACCAGCGCCGCCGAGGTGCGCGAGGGCTACGGCGTGCCCAAGGAGGTACTCGACCGCCTCGCCGAGCTGGGCGTCCTCAGCCCCAACAGCCGCGGCTACTCCCCCTCCGACGTGAAGATCATCGAGGCGATCAGCCGCTTCCGCGCCGGGGGCTATGACGAGGAGATCGGCTTCACCGTCTATGACACCCTGCGCTACAAGAGCGCCGTCGAGGAGCTGGTCCGCCAGGAGGTCGACGTGGTGATGAGTCGTCTGGCCGGTGAGGTCGAGCCCGAGCGGGTGGTCGCGATGCTCGAAGCCGGCGCTCAGCCTCTCCAAGATCTGATCGCCGCACTCCACACGAAGCTGATGGTCGCCGAGCTGGAGCGCCACCGCGCGGGCCGTTCGTAGGGCGGCTGCGTGCCTGTAGCCTCAGCAACCGATGCGCTCGGTCCTGCTCACGGGAGCCTCGACGGGGATTGGCCGGGCCAGCGCCCTGCGGCTCGACTCCGCAGGCTGGCGGGTCTTCGCGGGAGTGCGCCGCGAGGCCGATGCCGAGGCCCTGGGCCAGGCCGGGTCAGATCGACTGGTGCCGTTGATGCTCGACGTCACCGACCCCGCCCAGATCGCCGCCGCTCGCGAGAGCGTCGCTGCGGAGCTAGACGGCCGCGGCCTCGACGGGCTTATCAACAACGCGGGCGTCGCGATCCCGGGCCCCCTGGAGACGCTGCCGATCGAGGACTTCCGGCGCCAGATTGAGGTCAACCTGACCGGTCAGGTCGCGGTCACGCAGGCGATGCTCGGCCACCTCCGCCAGGCGCGCGGGCGCGTCGTCTTCATCAGCTCGATCGGCGGCCGCATCGCCTTTCCGCTGACCGGGGCCTACCACGCCTCGAAGTTCGGGATCGAGGCGGTGGGCGATGTCTTTCGCCAGGAGCTCCGCCCCTGGGGCATCTCGGTCTCGATCGTCGAGCCGGGCTCGATCGACACCGCGATCTGGGAGCGGGGGGAGCGCGAGGCGGATGAGGTCGGCAAGCGCGCCCACCCCGACCAGGAAGACCTCTACGGCAAGGCGATCGCCAGCTACCGCAAAGTGGCCAGGCAGCTGGCCAAGCGCGGCATCGCGCCGGAGAAGGTGGCCGAGACGGTCGAGCAGGCGCTCAGCGCGAGCCGGCCGCGCCCCCGCTACCTGGTCGGCCTTGACGCGAAGGTCCAGGCGCGGCTGAAGCCACTCCTTCCGACGCCCATCTTCGACTGGGTAGTGGCACGCGCGATGGGCCTCTAGCCCGGGCGCGATCGGCGCCCCCTCCTATACTGGCGCCGAAAGCCGATTGACTGGTCAATCGGCCCGGCGTCGACGACCCCGGATGATCGAGAGGAAGCGTTGCGCGCAGCTGCGGTACAGCTCAACTCGACTGAGGAGAAGGACCGGAACCTGGAGGTCGCCGAGAGGCTGGTCCGCGCCGCCGCCGCCGACGGCGCCGAGCTAGTCGCGCTGCCGGAGAAGTGGAACCTGGTGGCCGGCGGCGAGGAGCTGTTGATCGGAGCCGAGCCGCTCGAGGGCCCCTCGCTGACCGCGGCCCGCGGCTGGGCGCGTGAGCTTGGCATTCACCTGCTGGCCGGCAGCATCTCCGAGCTTGGGCCCGAGAAGGCGTTCAACACCTCGGTGATGATCGGCCCAGGGGGCGAGGACCTCGCCGTCTACCGCAAGATCCACATGTTCGACGTCGACCTCGGCGGCGTATCCTTCCGCGAGTCCCAACACGAGGCGCCAGGCGCCGAGATTGTCACCGCGCCGCTCGGCGAGCTGCTCATCGGCCTGACCGTCTGTTACGACCTCCGCTTCCCCGAGCTGTACCGGATCCTCGCCGTGCGCGGTGCCCGCCTGCTCGCCGTGCCATCCGCGTTCACGCTGGCCACCGGCCGCGACCATTGGGAGGTGCTGCTGCGGGCGCGGGCGATCGAGAACCAGGTCTTCGTCCTCGCCCCCAACCAGGTCGGGGAGGCGCCGCCGCATTTCAACTCCTACGGGCACTCGGCGATCGTCGACCCCTGGGGCCGGGTGCTCGCCCTCGCTGCGGACGGCGAGCGCTTCATCGCCGCCGAGCTCGACCTGGGAGAGCAGGAGCGCCTCAGAGAGTCGCTGCCCTCCCTCGCCAACCGCCGGCCCGAGACCTACGTGTGGCCGCAACTCATGGAGGCCCACGCCTGATGGCCAAGGCTCCGCCGGTCGATAAGCGCCGCCAGATCCTCGATGCGGCGATCCGTGTCTTCGCTCGCCAGGGCTTCCACTCGACCCGTGTCTCCGACATTGCCGATGAGGCTGGCGTTGCCTATGGGCTCGTCTACCACTACTTCCGCTCCAAGGACGAGGTGCTGAACGAGCTGTTCAGCGAGCGCTGGTCGCTGCTTTTGGCAGCGATCCAGGAGGCCGATCTAAGCCGGGAGACGCCGCGCGCCAAGCTGGGGGCGGTGGCTGCGTTCATCGTCGACTCCTACCGCCATGACCCAGAGCTGATGAAGGTGATCATTGTCGAGGTGACCCGCGCCGCAAACTCGTTCGGCCGCACCCACCTGCCGGAGATCCGCAGGGCCTATGAGTCGATCGCCAAGATCGTCGCCGAGGGCCAGAAGGCCGGTGCCTTTCGCCGCGACATCGACCCGATCTTCGCCTCGATGTCCTTCTATGGGGCCATTGAGCAGCTGCTCTCCGGCTGGATCTTCGAGGTGATCCCGGCCGCCGACACGGACTTCGACCAGGCAAAGGAGCTTGTCGTGGCGACGATCTGCGACGGCCTCGAGCCTCGATAGGTAAGGTCGAGCGCCCGTGGAGAGCGACATCGTCAAAAGACTCGCCTGGAGCGGGCTGCTCGCTGCGAGCAGCGCTCTCGCCAGCCTTCTCGCCGCGAAGATCGCCGCGGTGGTGTGGCGGCGGGTCTTCGACGAGGAACCACCGGAGTAGACCGGCCACGATGCCAGAGCCGACCGCGATGTCCCCGCAGGAGCCCGACGAGAAGTCGGTCGCCGAGCTCGTCTTCGACGTCTCCGAAAAGACCTCGTCGCTGATCCGCGAGGAGATTGAGCTCGCCAAAGCCGAGGTCACCGAGAAGCTCGGCAAGATCCTCCGCGGCTCGGCGGTCGGGGCGGCCGCCGGGGCCTTCGCCTTTCTGGCGCTGATCTTGGTAATGGAGGGGATCGCCTGGTTGCTCAACGAAGAGGTGTTCGAAGGTAAGACCTGGCCGGGGTTCTTCGTCGAGGCGGCAGTCTTCCTGCTGATCGCTGCTGCTGCCGGCTTCTTCGCCTACCGCTCGGTCCGGGCCGGGGCGCCGCCGGTGCCCGACCAGGCGATCGAGGAGGCGAAGCTGACCAAGGCGATGCTGGAAGGGGACAGTCAATGAGCGCCCACCCCGAGCCGGCTCGCCCCTCCGCAATTGGCATGCCGGGCCGCTCCGCGGCGGAGATCCGTCGCGACATTGACGCTCATCGCCACGATCTCGGGCGCTCGGTCGAAGCGCTGCGAGGGCGAGTCACCGAGCTGACCGATTGGCGCCGCCAGGTTCGCGAGCATCGCCGGGAGCTAGCCCTCGGTGCCGCGGTTGTCGGCTTTGCGATCGGTGGGCTGGTGGCGCTTCGCCGCCGCCGCTGAGCTATTCCAGGACCGACTCCGAGACGCTGCCGACCCCGAGCAGGCCGGGGCCGACATGGGCACCGATCACTGGTCCGACCTCCGAGATGAAGACGGGCTCTCTTCCGAAGATCTCGCGGCAATCGTCTGCCAGGGAGGCGGCTGCCTCGGGGTCCTGGATATGCTGGACGACCCAGGCGTCAAGCCCCGATTCGTGGCGCTGGCGGGCGTAGTCGCGCAGCCTCTCGATCGAGCGGGCGCGGGTCCGCACCCGCTCGATCGGGGTGATTTCCTCCTCAAGGCTAAGGATCGGCTTGATCTTAAGCGCGCTGCCGATCCAGGCGCGGGCGCCGCCGATCCGCCCGCCGCGTCGCAGGTACTCGAGGGTGTCGATCGCGAACCACATCTTCAGCTCCTCGCGTGCTTTGCGGGCGCGGGCGAAGACCGCGTCTCCGTCGCCGCCGGCGGCCGCGGCCGCGGAGGCCGCCACCACCGAGAACCCCATCCCGCCGCAGGCGGAGCGCGAGTTAAAGACGCGGATTCGCTCGCCGTCCTTGCCTTCGGCGATCAGCCGCTCACGGGCCTGGCCGGCCGCCTCGAAGGTCCCGCTGATCCCGGCGGAGATATGGATTGAGACGATCTCCCTTCCCTCTTCTAGCAGCGGCTCATAGACTGAGACGAAGTCCCCGACCGACGGCTGTGACGTAGTCGCTCCGCGCTCGGAGGCGCGCAGGCGCTCGTAGAACCCCGCGTAATCGGAGATCTCGGACTCCGACTCCTGGTGGCCGTCGACGGAGACGTAGAGGCTGATCCTCTCGATGCCGCGTTCCTCCACTAGCTCGGAGGGAAGATAGGCTGTCGTGTCGCAGACGACGGCGGTTTGGGGGCCGGGGCTCAAGGCAGTCGATTCTCTCAAACGGTGGTTGGTCAGTTTGAATCTAAGGGCGATTGAGGCTTCCGCGGGTCCTCGACCAAGCGGGCGACAGAGACGAAATATCTTTTCGACTGGCGGGCGTTCAGTTCGTTGAGTCGTCGTACCGCTTCGTGATGGCAATTCCCTGGGGCTGCATGACATTCATGTTTGAAGACGCTGCGCGGCGTTGGCTGGACGAAACGGATTCGTTCCCCGCCCTTTAGCGTCACAGCCCCGTCCGGCCGCCCACCGGAGGCGAGAGGGCTCGATGGGCCTTCCGGCGCGATTTCAAGCCCCACGACCGGAGCCGCAACGACAAACGAGCGCCAGGACGAGCTTTGTGATCCTAAATGTTAGGCCCGATTCAAGCTAAGCCGCCGCCACATCCCTACTACCGGCGCCGCACTTCGAGCAGATCCAACCGATGATCCTTGGCCCAGCGGTGTTCTCGCCGACGCCGCTGTCGGCATCAATGCTGGCGTGAGGCGTCTGCTCTTTGCAGACCGGGCATTCTTTCAATGATTTCGTTGCCATAGAGAAGTAGCGTAGTCCCCGGTCCTAATTGGCCCCCCGATTCAAACTGACCCACTCCCTCTCAGACGGTGGTGAGTCAGTTTGAAGGAGGAGGACCGTGCGGCCCGTATCAGCCCCTTCCTGGGTCAACGGAATCGGCGGTCAAGGGCCGAAATGCCTCAAGCAACTCGCGGGCCGGAACGTAGCCATCTGGAACCCGGCGGATCAAACCGCGCTCCAGCAATTGGTTGATATCACGGGTCAACGTCTTCCCCGTCTTACCCTGATACATCCCTAGTAGCTCATCGCTTAGGAGCCTCATATTTTTCTTGCTGACCGCCGTCGGGGCTTTTGAGAGTTCAAGGACAAGCTGGCGTTGCCGCATAAGCGAAGTGCTTTTCGTCCCCCCAAACTCCTGGTAGATGTACTGCTCCCAGCGATCCCTGGCTTGCTGCACACGAATAAGGGCCAACTGCTCGCGAAGACCATCGACAAAGCCCTGCAGAGCGTAACCAAAGAAGGGAACGATGCCCTCGTTGGCCCGGCTGGAGAGATCGAGCTGCCGGTAATACTCGCTGCGAGTCTGGTTGTAGTGGTTGCTGAGCAAATGAGAACTAGGGGTAGGAACGCCCGCCTCGATTAGAATGCGTAGCTCAACCAAGCGAGCCGTCCGCCCGTTCCCGTCGCCGTAGGGGTGTATCCAAGCGAGGTAGAGGTGCGCCGCAATCGCCTTGAGAATCGCGTAGGGCAGCCGCCAATCGTTCGACGGCGGTTCAAAGGTTGGGCCGTTCAGCCACTCGCAAAGACGTCCGAGGAGATATTCGCAGTCGGCTCGCGGCGCAGCGAGGTAGCGGCCAACCACCACGCCGCGCTCGGAAATCTCGCCGGGCACGACATGATCCTCAAGCTCAAGGTCATCGAGGATTGCCCGGTTGTACTCGGACAAAAGCTCGGGACTCAGCGGCCGGACGACCCCAGCAACCAGCTCATCCTTGATGTCGTTGAACGCAGCGACGATGTTCTGGATCTCAACAGCTAGGTACTCCTGCGAGGGTGGCAAGTTGAGCTTGCCGTCCAGCAGAAGTCGAGCGTCCTCTTCAGACAAGGTGTTGCCCTCAATCGCGGTGGTCGCGAGCGCGCCCTTTGCCAAAAAGACCTGCAGAAGCTCGGCGGCAGTCTCCGGTTTTAGCAGCGCGCCAGTGACCTGTTCAATCTTCGATCGGGCTTCGCCCAGAAGCATCCAGAAGTCGGCCCGGGCGGTGGAGAGATCAAGCCGATAGTCGATCCATGGATGAGATTCCTCATGTTTGTGACTTGATTCTGCCGAATGTGTCCCTATATTGCTTATGCGCAAACCCCTTTCTAATGCGGTTTGAGCAATTATAGCAGTCCAGGTCGGGACTAAAAATGTCCCTGGTAGTGGTTATAATCTAAGCCTGAATGGCCGCTAATCGAGTGATCCGTATCCGGTTAAGTCCGGTCAAGTCCGTTGCCTCCAATCTCACGTCCCCTGCGGAGTTCGCGAGGTATTTCGCTCGCGCCCAGCCCGCGCTGGACCATCTATCGCCGCTAGAGTCAAACTGACGCCCTAGCGCCGCTCGATGGCTACGATTTGAGCATGGGCGCGCAAAGATGAGGAAGCGCGGCACTTACAAGATCTACAGCATCGGTTGTGCCATCGCCTGGGCGGTCCTCTGGCTGGCCGTGGTAACCCTGGACAGTGCCGCCACTCAAAGCAAGGTCCTGTTGATCTTCATCGGATGGGTGATCGGCTGGACCTCGGCAACCATCGCCCGATCCTTTTACCCGCCCTCCAGGCGCAAATTAAATTAACCCGCTACTTCAAGTTGGCGACCTCGGCGACCGCGACCAGGGCCTCCAAGACCTTGGTCTGTTCTTCAATCGCTCGTCTGATAGCCGCAAGCTCCAGCACAAGTTCATCGCCCTGGCCAGGGTCCATGAGAAAAGGCCACTTCAAATTCCAAACTGAGGCACCACCTCTCAGACGGTAGTGGGTCAGTTTGAATCTAAAGGCCAAAATCGGCCCTAAATCCGCTGAAGCTGTCCGCCTCAGCCCTAGAATGGAGCGTCATGGCCGATCTCAATTCGATGGCCTTCCGCATCGTCCAAGAGGCGACAGACCCCGATACCCCGCGCACCCGCCCCAGCGAGGGCAGCAGTGGGGCCAATGGGGGCAAAGCAAGGGCAGAGAAGCTATCGCCCGAGCGCAGGTCTGAGATCGCCAAAACGGCCGCTACGGCTCGCTGGGAGCGCAAAGCCAAGATGGACAAACTGGCTGCGCGCAAAGCCAAAGGGGCTGAGATGCGGGCTAAGCGGGCTTCACGCCCCGACAAGCGCGTTAGTTCCTAGCAAGTAAGAGACCCGCCGAAGCGGGCCTCGTTTCCCGTGCCGGGGCACAAAGGCCCCTCACGGCCGATGTCGAAGAGCCCCTGGCGCCTATCTACTACTTACGCCAGAGGCTCAGCTACATACCTAAAGGAACCACGGGGGGCTTCAGAAAGCATCACCTCCAATCGCAGGTCGGTTGCTTCCCGCGTCTCGCCTGGCCGCGTGATGCGGGAAGCGCCGCCGTTCGACGGCCAACCAATGAAGGTAAGTAACGCCGATGACGGAACGCCTCCCTGCTTCTCCGCGCTAAACGCGCCCGAAGCGGTCTCTAGGCTGCCGCGCCAATGACTGAGGCCGCTCCCAACGTCCTCTACTACGGCGACAACCTCGATGTGCTCAGGCGGCACGTCAAGGAAAAAGCGCGTGGGGCCAACATCCCCGGATTCAGCTTGTGACGGTCGCGGAATTGCTAGACGGCAAGCAGATCGACATGCCCGCCGGGGGCGCCCACATGACCCAAGTTGCCCTACCGCCAACCCCCGAGGAGACCGTGCACCCCGACCAGCTTGGCTTAGGGGAATAGCGAGCTTTTCCGTCCGACGACGCAAGCATAATGGTCAGTATGAACAGGCTGACCATCGAGAAGCGCGCTCAGGTCATCGCCGCCCTGGTCGAGGGAAACAGCATCCGCGCCACGGTCCGAATGACAGGGGCAGCCAAGAACACCATCACCAAACTCGTCGTTGACCTCGGCCAAGCCTGCGCCGACTACCAAGACCAAATCTTCCGCGACCTCCCCTGCAAAGTCATGGAGGTCGATGAGATTTGGGGTTTCTGCTACAGCAAGCAGAAAAATGTTCCCGAGCAGTTCAAAGGAACGCCTGGATATGGCGATGTTTGGACCTTCACGGCGGTCTGCGCCGATACCAAGCTGATCCCCGCATGGCTCGTCGGGGAGCGCACCGCAGATGACGCCGACGTTTTCCTGCGCGACCTCGCTAGCCGCTTGGCAAACCGAATCCAGCTAAGCACCGACGCCCACAAGATGTACGAATCGACCGTCGGCCCAGCCTTCCAGCAGCAGATCGACTGGGCGCAGATTCAGAAGATTTACCGGGCCGATTCCGCCGAACGGAAATACAGTCCGGCGGTCTGCACCGGGATCAAGGTCCGGCCGTTGAAGGGTAACCCCGACCCCGACCGCGTTTCGACCTCATACGTCGAGCGCCAGAACCTCACGATCCGCATGGGCATGCGGCGTTTTACCCGGCTCACGAACGGCTTTTCC
Source organism: uncultured Solirubrobacterales bacterium (assembly GCA_963743285.1). Lineage (GTDB taxonomy): Bacteria > Actinomycetota > Thermoleophilia > Solirubrobacterales > 70-9 > CAVUPF01. The sequence continues at coordinate 177,979 of CAVUPF010000011.1, read as the reverse complement.
AAGAAAGTCGAGAACCTGGCCTTCGCAACCTCCCTGCATTTCATGCACTACAACTTCGCTCGCCCTCACGAATCGCTCAAGAATCCCTATCCGAGGACTCCGGCAATGGCCGCTGGCGTTTCCGATCACGTCTGGACGACGAAAGAGATCGCGGCGCTGCTCGATTGAGCGCCCGGAGTCGCTGCTACGCTTCCTCGCGCGAGGATCGTTAAATGCAGCGACCCGCTGGTGGCGGGCCGCTGCGGTACATCGGATTATGACTTGGTACCGCTGTCAGCGAGTCGTCGTAAGACGACCGCATACAGCGCGTACGCGAGGACCGTTTGGGGGTCCATGCACTCCTCCTTTCTCTAACCGGGACCGGCTGGCCCCGCTTCCCCCTTCAGGGCCGCCAGTTATGGCGAGAGAGGTGGAGGGACTGCGCGCATATCACGAGAGCAAGGCTAGCGATGCTCCCGGCGGATTCCTACGCAATTAGTCGGGATTCGGTTCTAGTGAATTATTTGGATGCCGTGGGCGAACCCTGGGTGGCTCGGTTCCGAGGCAACTTCAGCTGCCATTACCAAGACCGCGACAATAACGAGCGCTAGGACGAGCTTTGCGATGCCCTAATCATCGCTTATTTTCAAACTGACCCACTACCTCTCAGACTGACCGCTACACTTTGTGAAGTGACCGAGGCACCCACGTCAGCGATAACCCTCACCGACAAGGCCGCCGAGAAGATCGGCGAGCTGCTCGGCGCTCAGGCCGAGGACGGCGAGCAGGCCCTGCGCGTCGCCGTTCGCGGCGGCGGTTGCTCTGGCTTCCAGTACGCGCTCGCCTTCGACAAGCCTAAGGACGACGACAACGTCTTCGAGCTCGACGGCGTCGCGGTCGTCGTCGACAAGGTCAGCATGCAGTTCGTCTTCGGCTCCGAGGTCGACTACGTAGAAGGCCTCCAGGGCGCCGGGTTCCAGGTCAACAACCCGAACGTGGTCGCGGCCTGCGGCTGCGGATCGTCTTTCCAGGTCAAAGAGGACGCGGCAGAGACAGCTGCGGTCTAGCTCGAGCTGCCGTCGATCTGAAGCGGCGGCGATTGGGCCGGTGGGCCGGTGGCTGGCACGGTGGCGACCTCGGGATGCTCGACTCCGAGCACCTCGGCCAGTTCGCCGGAGTCGAACATCTCCTCGATGATGTCGGCACCACCGAGTAGCTCGCCATTGACGTAGAGCTGCGGAAAGGTCTGCCAGTCGGAGATCTCGATGGTCACCTCGCGCAGCGGCGCTAGCGCGGGGAGGACGTCGATGGCACCGTACTCGACATCCATAGAGTCGAGCACCTGGACGACGCGCATCGAGAAGCCGCAGCGGGGGGCGTCGGGGGTGCCTTTCATGAAGAGAAGCACCGGGTTTGCGGCAATCAGCTCCTCGACCTTTGACTTCAGCTCGGCGTCGGCCATCGGCAAAGAGTAGCTACTCCAGGGCCTGGGTCTTCACCGAGAGCGCATGAATCGTGCCGTCGTCAAAGCGCTCCTTGACCGCGGCCTTGACCAGGCGGTGCTGGTCGATCCGAGAGAGGCCTTCGAATTGGGGGGCGGAGACCGTCGCCCGCAGGTGATCGCCGGCGCCGGTCTCATCGACCACCTCGACCGCGGCGCCTGGCAGCGCTGTCTCGATCATCGCCTGCAGCTCCGCTAGGTCGGCGGCCATCAGCGCTCGGCGGTTCCGAGGGCGCCCGCCTGCTCGAGCATCTCCTCGACCCGGACGAACTTGACCCGGGGGCGGCCGTGGGGCTCGCCGCGGCCGACCTCGGCCGCATCGATCGCCTGCCAGTCCTCGAAGCTGACGTAGCGGATGCCGCGCTCGCCGAGCAGCTCCTCCACGGCGCCAGGCTCGGGGCGTTCGGGGCGCAGCAGGGTCTGCGACTCGACATCGGCGAGCAGATGGCGGACGGTCTCCAGCGCGTCTTTCTTGTTGGTCCCGATCACGCCCGAGGGGCCGCGCTTGATCCAACCAGCGGTGTAGTGGCCGACCCTGTGGCCGGCGTCGTGGGAGTCGAGAACCCGCCCGCCTTCGTTGAGGATCAGCCCGCGCCGCTCATCGAAGGGAACGCCGTCGATCGGCACGCCGGTGTAGCCGACCGAGCGCAGCACCAGCCCGCACTCCAGTTCCTCGCGCTTGCCGGTGTCGCGGGCACGCAGCGCGCCGCCCTCCTCGACCAGCTCGTTGCGAGCGATCACGACCTTCTCGACCCTCCCATCTCCCTTGATCTCGACCGGGGAGGCGAGGAAGCGCAGGACGATCCGCTTGCGCTTGCCCTCGGGCACCCGCTCGGAGAACTCGCGCAGAGTCTCGACGTTGACGCGGGTCGTCTTGTCGGCCTCCTCGGAGTCCAGGTAGGCCTGGCTGGCAGAGTCCAGCTCAACCTCGACCGGATCGACGACGACGTCGGCGTCCTCCATCTCGCCCAGCTCCTTGATCTCGGGGTTGGTGAAGGCCGCCTGGGCGGGCCCGCGGCGGCCGAGCACGACAATCTCGCGGATCTTGCTGTCGTCGAGCATCTCGATCGCATGGTCGGCGATGTCGGTCTGGCGCAGCTCGTGGTCGGTCAGGGCCAGCATCCGGGCAACGTCCATCGCCACGTTGCCGTTGCCGATTACCACTGCCCGCTCGCAGGAGAGGTCGAACTGCTCCTCGGCGTAGTCGGGGTGGGCGTTGTACCAGCCGACGAAGGCGGTGGCGGCATGGCTGCCGGGCAGCTGCTCGCCCGGGATGTCGAGCTGGCGGTCGGTCTCGCAGCCGACCGTGAAGACGATCGCGTGGTAGAGGCGCTCGAGCTCCTCGACCTCGATGTCATGGCCGACCTTGACGTTGCCGAAGAAGCGGAAGCCCTCGCGCGCCGCCGTCTTCTCATAGACCCGGATCACCGACTTGATCTTCGGGTGGTCTGGTGCGACGCCGCCGCGGACCAGGCCGAAGGGGGTGGGGAGGCGGTCGAAGAGGTCGACCTGCGCGTGCGTCGTATCCTCTTTGAGGATGTGCTCAGCGGCGTAGAAGCCGGAGGGGCCGGCACCGACTATGGCGACGCGCAGGGGGTGCTCAGGAGTTCCGATCTTGGCCATTGGAACGCGGAAGGATAGGGAACGCCGCCAGCGCGCTTTTCTACATCGCAAGCAGCATTGCGCTGCAGTCCGGGCCGGGCCGAGAAGAGGACCACGCGGCCGCTCTGATCGGCGGCAATCCGGAGGCCCGTCTCGCGGCGCGCCTCGGGCTGTCGCAGCGGAAGGGCAGCTCGACGGCCCGCGCCTCGTCGCGAATCCGTCGCAGCAGCAACCGCTGGATCTTCCGCGCCTGCTGGCATGCGGCCGAGGCTTGCGCCGGCGCCGTCCGAGCCGTTCTCGGCAAAGCGGTGATTGCCCGCATCGACCCCGATCAAGCGGTCCTGGTCGTCGATCGCGTAGCTGAGGGCGGTGGTGCTCATCCGGGCGTGAGCGCCTCCCGGGCGACGCTCGCGGAGCCGTCGAGGGCGTCCAGCGCCTTGCGGACGGACATCGCCACGCAGGTGAAGATCGGGGTCTCGCGCTCGGTGTACTCGCTCGACTCGGTCGGGCGCAGCTCGTTGACGAGGTCGAGGAACATCGCCGGGTCATCGCCCTCGAAGCCGACGACGAACTCCTGGTCGTCGAGGCCGAAGGAGTAGGAGGTGTTGATCGTGATCTCCGGGTAGCGGCGACCGACCTCGATGTGGCTTTTCATAATCCGCCTGCGCTCCTCGGCCGCCAGCCCATACCAGCGGCGCTGCTTGACCATCGGGTAGAGGAACAGGTACTTGCGCTCCGAGACGCAGATCTCCGCTCGCGCCTGCTCATCGGAGTAGGGCGAGCGTTTGGTCATCGAGAGGAACGAGTGCGGCGTATCGGCCCATTTGGCAAGGCCGCTCTGGCCGAGCACGACGTGGAAGGTGTGGAGGTCGTCGAGGTTGGGGCTCTGGCTGAGCACCAGAAGGTCGACATCGCCGCGCGTGCCGATGGTTGAGTAGGCGCGCAACGAGCGGTCGGTGGCGAAGTCCTCGCACGCGGCAAGGAACTCCTGCTTGTCCGCGGCTCGAAGCTCTTGATCGCGGCGGCGCCAGGCGGGGTCAATCTTGAAAAACGTGAACTTGGCGAAAGTGCGGTCGGCCATTGGGTTGACGATAGTTGTGGCGGGACTCGGGTGGGGAGTTGCGCGGAGCTTTTGCGGCGGAGCCCGGGCGGCTGGGCGTGGACGTCTGCCGAAAAAGTACAAGACGCACCACCGCCCAGCCGGGTCCCGGCGACGAAGGGCAGAAGCCAGTAGTGGCCCACGAAAGTAACGGCTGCTCTGCTGCCCAATGAGATCGGGATGGCGGAGTTTGCCAGCTGAGGGCTCCCGATCGGGCGGGGCCCGCCCGATCGACTACCCTTAACGCCTCGTGCGAATAGCTCTCGTCTCGCCATATTCCTGGGCTTACCAGGGCGGCGTGAACCGGCACGTGGAAGCGCTTGCGGAGGAGTTCCTCGGCCGAGGTCACCACGTCCGCGTGCTTGCCCCGTTCGATCCGCCCGGTCGGCTCAGCCGCGTGATGCACCGGGCCGACGCCGAGTCGCGTGAGACGCCCGACTACTTCATCCCGCTCGGCCGCTCGATTGGGTTCACCTCCAACGGCTCGATCTCCAACCTCGCCGCCTTCCCGGCCGGGGGCGTCATCGCCTCTCGCCGCGAGCTTCGCCAGGGCGGCTTCGACGTGGTCCACGTCCACGAGCCGGTGGTGCCGCTGGTCGGCTGGAACGCGACGCTCGGTGCCCGCGCGCCGGTGATCGGCACCTTCCACGCCTACTCGACCAAGGCGATCCCCAACCACATCGCGACGGCGCTCGGCGCCCGGCGCGTCTTCAACCGGCTCTCGGCCCGAATCGCAGTCTCCGAGGCCGCCGCCTGGACCGGGCGGCGTTGGTTCGGTGGCGATTACGAGATCGTCCCCAACGGGGTCGACGTCGACGCCGCCCCGAGCTGGCCGAAGCCGGCGAGCGAGGAGCTGCGGGTGCTGTTCGTCGGCCGTCCCGAGGAGCGCAAGGGGTTGCCGGTCCTGCTCGCCGCGTTTGGCGCCCTGGTCGAGCATGTGCCCTGCCGCCTCACCGTGATCGGGGCCGAGCGCGACGACGTCCGGCGCTATCTGGCCGACCCCGAGCTGATGCGCTGGATCGACGTCGACGGGCGAGTCTCCGGTGCAGATCTGTGGCGCTCCCTGCACGAGGCCGACGTCCTCTGCGCGCCCTCGCTCTCTGGCGAGAGCTTCGGGATGGTCTTGACCGAGGCCTTTGCCGCCGGCACACCGGTGATCGCCTCCGAGATCGCCGGCTACAGCGACGTCGTCACCGACGGTGTCGACGGGATCCTCGTTCCGCCCGCCGACCCCCAGCGCCTCGCCGAGGAGCTTCAGCGCGTCTACTACGACCCCGAGCGCCTGCGGGCGATGGGGGAGGCAGCGCGGCGCAGCGCCCAGCGCTACGCCTGGCCGCGGGTGGCCGATCGGGTGGCCGAGGTCTATGAGCGGGCGATCGAGGCTCCCCAGCCGCAGGGCACCGCAGAGCGGGTCACGCATTGGGCCGGCATACGGCGCGCCGACGGCGGGCCGCGCCGTCGCCGGGAGCGGCTGCCCTCACTCGACCCGACGCCGATGCAGCCGGGAAGCCGACGCCGTCGCCTAGCGCGCCGTGCCGGACTGGGCGCGGCCGGGGGGCTCGGGATCGGGCTGACGGCGCTGGCGGCGCAAAAGATCGGCATCGACAATGTGGTCGAAAGCATCGTCCGCTCCAACCTCACCCTGGTGCTTCTCGCTTGCGGGCTGATGGCGCTCTCGCTCTTCGTCCGCGCCGCCGCCTGGTACTGGATCGTGCGCGCGGCCCTGCCGAACCGGCGTGTCCGCCGCCGCGACGTCACCGCGGCGACGATGATCGGCGTGCTGATGTCGGCGACCTTGCCCGCCCGCCTCGGCGAGCCGGCGCGCGCCGTCTCGCTGGCTCGCCGCACCGGTCGGATTCGCGAGACGTTCCCGGTCTTGCTCGGGACGCTGGTCTCCCAGACGATGCTCAACCTGCTCGCCCTGGTCTTACTCGGGGTGGTCATTGTCTCGACCACGCCGCTCTTTCACTCCGGCACGCAGGCGCTCTTTGCCTTCAGCCTGGTGCCGCTGCTGCTGCTCGTCGTCGTGCTGTTCGCGCCGGTGCTGATGCGCCGCAACGGCAACGGCCGCCTGGCTCGGCTCGGCGCGGCGCTGCACGGGGCGCTGGTCCAGGTACGGGCGGGGCTCGCCATCTTCCGCGAGCCGCGCCGCGGCATCGCCGCCTCGGTCGCTCAGCTTGGCGCCTGGGCGATCCAGCTCTCGGCTTGCTGGGCGCTGCTCTACGCCCTCGGCCTCAACGGCCAGGCGGGGATCGGCGCCGCCGCCGCAGTCCTCTTTGCCGTCAACGTCACGGCGGTCGTGCCGGCGACCCCGGCCAACATCGGCGTCTTCCAGCTCGCCGTGATCAGCGTCCTGCACACCGGCTTCGGCGTCGGCACCGCCGACGCCCTCGCCTACGGCGTCATCCTGCAAGCGGTCGAGATCGCCACCGCGGTCACCCTCGGCCTTCCCGCCCTCGTCCGCGAGGGCCTGACTTGGAGCGACCTGCGCGTCCAAGCTCTATCCACGACCCCGGTCCGCCTCCAGCCCCACCCTCCCAAGCGCGACAGCGGCGGACGGATCGGCGTCTGAGCGCCTCGCCGCGGGTGAGGTGAGCGCCCCGCGAGCCGAGCGCTCAGCTGCTGAGCAGGTCAGCTGGTTCCGCCTCCGGCGGCAGCTCGCCGCCACGGTCGGTGCCGGCGATCAGCTCATCGGCGGCCCTGTCCTCGGGGATGAAGCCAGACTTCATGCCGAAGTAGACGGCCTGGGGGTGGTGGGCGACGATCGCCACGGTCGACTGCTCTGGCATCACGGCGTAGCCGTCAGAGAGGGTCATGCCGATCTTCTCCAAGTCGAGCAGGCGCCATACCTTCTCGTGCTCGGACTGCTCCGGGCAGGCCGGGTAGCCCCATGAGTAGCGGCGGCCCTGGTCAAGTGCGATGCCGAGCTTGCGCCGCACCTCAGCGTGAAGCCACTCGGCGAGGCCCTCCGCGGACTGCACGCCGAGGCCATGGACGTAAAGCTGCTCGGCGAACTCGCCTTCGCGCTCCAGTCGCTCGATCAGCTTGGTCACCTCGGGGCCAACGGTGACGCCCTGCAAGGCGACCAGGTCGCGCTCGCCGGAGTCGAGCGGGCGGAAGAAGTCGGCGAGGCAGATGCGGTCGTGCCTGGGCTGCCGGGGAAAGACGAGGCGCTCCAGCTCGCGCTCGGGCTCGGATGGGTCGAAGACCACCAGCTCGTTGCCGTCCGCGTTACAGGGGAAGTAGCCGACTCGCGCCCGAGGTTGGAGGTAGTCCTGCTCGCGCCACATCCGCTCCAGCCGGGGAGCGAAGCCCTCCTCCTCATCGGTTCCCTCGACCAGCTCGCGCCAGGCATCGCCCTTCACTCCCCGCCCGCCCCAGTGCAGCTTGAAGAGGACGTGGCGGTCGAGATAGGGGAAGACCGCGTCGAAATCGATCTCGACCTCACGCGCGCCCCAGAAGGGCGGCTCGGGGATCGGCACGTCGGTGCGGGCGGCGGAGCGGACGCTGTCATCGGTGCTCGGCGGCGCGTCGTCGGGCGCGACGACCTTCTCGCGCAGCTGCTTCGCCTCGGCGCGGATTCGCTCGACCAGCGCCTCGCGCGCGGGGGCGTCGATCAGGGCGTCCATCGTGTCGAGCCCCTGGAATGCGTCCTTGCAGTAGAAGACGCCTGCCTCGTAGACCTCCTCGGACTCCTTGCCCTTCGGATAGAGGGTGCGCCGGCCGAAGTCGCGGTTGATCGCTGCCCCACCGATCAGCACGGGGAAGGAGAGGCCACGCTGGTGCAGCTCCTGCACGCAGATCGGCATTTGCTTGGAGGTGGAGACGAGCAACGCGGAGAGCCCGATCGCGTCGGCGTCGTGCTCGACCGCGGCCTCGATGATCGTCTCGATCGGGACCTGCTTGCCGAGGTCGATCACCGTGTAGCCGTTGTTGGTGAGGATCGTATTGACCAGTGACTTGCCGATGTCGTGCACGTCGCCGAACACGGTGGCGATCACCACCTTGCCCTTGGTGTGTCCATCGATCCGGTCCAGGTAGTTCTCCAGCTGGGCGACGGCGCGCTTCATCACTTCGGCCGACTGCAGTACGAAGGGCAGGATCAGCTCGCCGGCGCCGAACTTGTCGCCGACCTCCTTCATCGCCGGCAGCAGCGCCTCGTTCAGGGTCTCGACGGCGCCGATCTTCTCCACCGAGCGATCGATCCACTCCTCGACGCCGTCCTTCTTGCGGCGCAGGATGTGCCAGTGCAGCGCCTCCTCGGGCTCCATCCCCTCGGTCGGGTCGGCGCTCTCCTCAGCCGCCTCTTCTCCCTTGGACTCGAAGTGGGCGATGAAGCGCTCCAGCGCATCGGGACGCCGGTTGAAGACAAGGTCATCGGTCAGGCCGCGCTCGGTGTCGGTGATCTCCCCGTAGGGGGTGATGTGGTTGGGGTTGACCATCGCCAGGTCCAGGCCGGCCTCGACGCAGTGGTGCAGAAAGACCGAGTTGAGGACGGCACGCGGCCGCGGCGAGACCCCGAAGGAGACATTGGAGACGCCGAGCGAGGTCTTGACGCCGGGGATCTCCGCCTTGATCCGGCGAATCCCCTCGATCGTCTCGACTGCGGAGGGCCGCCACTCGGCCTCCCCGGTGGTCAAGGTGAAGGTGAGCGCGTCGAAGATCAGCGCCTCGGGGTCGAGGCCGTGCTCGGTGCAGGCGATGTCACGGATCCGCCGCGCGATCTCCACCTTGCGATCTGCCGTCTTTGCCATCCCCACCTCGTCGATCGTCAGCGCGATCAGCGCCGCGCCGTGCGCCTTGGCGAGGGGCACGACTACGTCGGCCTTCTCGCGGCCCGCCTCGAGGTTGATCGAGTTGACGACCCCCCGCCCGGGAACCTGCTGCAACGCCGCGCGGATCACCTCCGGCTCGGTCGAGTCGACCTGGATCGGCGCCGGCTGGCTGAGCGAGATGCGCTTGATGACGGCGGCCATCTGCGCGTCCTCGTCGGAGCGCTCGGTCAGCGCCACGCAGATGTCGAGCAGGTGGGCGCCGCCGTTCACCTGGTCCTCGGCCACCTGGACCAGGCCGTCGTAGTCATCGGCGAGCAGCAGCTCCTTCGCCCGGCGTGAGCCCTGTGAGTTGACCCGCTCGCCGACCAAGGTCGGGCGTGGCTCCTGGACGAGCGGAGTGGAGGTCATCATCGAGGAGAGTTGGGGTGGGCCGGGCGCGGGGCGCTCGCCCGGCGCCCGGCCCCTGACCCGCTCGCCGATCGCGGCGATGTGGGCGGGCGTCGTCCCGCAGCAGCCGCCGACGATGCCGACGCCGTAGCGCTCGACGAACTCACCCAGGGTCGCCGCCAGCGGCTCGGGCTCCTCGGGGAAGATCGTCTCGCCGTCGGGCCCCTGCAGGGGGAGGCCGGCGTTGGGGATGCAGTGGACCGGCAGCGGGCTGTTCTCGCCCAGGTAGCGGATCGCGTCTCGCATGTCCTCCGGTCCGGTCGAGCAGTTGAGCCCGACCACGTCGACGTCGAGCGCGGTGAGCGTGGTCAGCACCGCCACGATGTCGGTGCCGAGAAGCATCTTGCCGCCCTGGGGAAGGAGGGAGACGCTGGCCTGGATCGGCAGCCTGCGGGCGCTCGCCGCAAAGGCCTCGCGGGCGCCGAAGATCGCCGCCTTCACCTCGAGGATGTCCTGTCCGGTCTCGATGATGATCAGGTCAGCGCCGCCCGCGACCAGGCCGCTCGCCTGCTCGGCGAAGACCTCGACCAGCTTGGCGAAGGAGATGTCGCCCAGGGTTGGGTCGGTGGAGGCGGGCAGGAAACCGGTCGGCCCGATCGAGCCGGCGACGAAGCGCTCCGGGCCAGCCGCCTTGCGGGCGATCTGCGCCGCGGTGGTGTTGATCTCCAGGGTGTGCTCGCCCAGCCCCCACTCATCGAGCTTCAGCCGCGAGCCCTGGAAGGTGTCGGTCTCGACCACCTCGGCGCCGGCCTCGAGCATCGAGGCGTGGACGCCCTCGATCACGTCGGGACGGTTCAGCACCAGAGCCTCATGGCATTTGCCCGCCAGCCCACCGTAATCGGCCTGGGTCAGCTCGAACTGCTCAAGGGTCGCGCCCATGCCGCCGTCGAAGACGACCACGCGCTCCCGCGTTGCGCCTAGGTAGTCACGATCTGGCATCGGTAAAGACTGTCACCTCCATCGACCCCGGCTGTAGCACCGCACCTCGATCCGGAGATCTCGGCCGGTTGCTGCGGTGTCTTCGGGCCGGGCCCCTCGACCGCTCTCGATGGTCTGTAAAAGGTAGCGAAGTCAGCCGCGCATGCCCAGCCGGCGCCTCAGATCGCGGGCATTGAACGCCTGGACGATCCGCCTCACCAGGCGGCGGCGGCCCTTGGTGTAGGGGTACCAGGTGGGTTCGCGCTTGCCGCCGAAGCGGGTGATCACCAGGGACTCCGAGCGGCAGTACTTCTTGATCCCCGGCTCGCCGTGGCGGAAGCCGATCCCCGACTGCTTCCAGCCGCCGAACGGCACGTCGGAGGAGAGGTAGTTGACGAGCACGTCGTTGACGTTGACCGAGCCGCACTCGACCCGCCGCGCCACCCGCTCGGCCCGCTCCCGCTCCCCGAACACCGACGCCGCGAGTCCGTAACGACTGTCGTTGGCGAGTTGCAGCGCCTCCTCGGAGTCACCCACCTTCATCACCCCGACCACGGGGCCGAAGGTCTCCTCGCGCATCACCTTCATCGAGTGGTCGACGTCGACCAGCACGGTCGGCTCGAAGTAGTCGCCGGGGCCCGCGGTCCGCTTGCCCCCGGTCAACGCCCTGGCGCCGGCGCTGATCGCCTCGCCGACGTGCTCCTCGACGATCGCGGTCTGCCTTGGCGAGGTCATCGCGCCGACGTCCTTGCCGAAGCGGCGGTCATCGGTTCCCTGGCGCAGCTTGCCGACCTCCGCCGTCAGTTTGCCGACGAACTCGTCGTAGACCTGCTCCTCGACGTAGATCCGCTCCACCGACATGCAGATCTGCCCGGAGTTCATCATCCCGCCCCAGGCCGCGGCGTTGGCGGCGCGGTCGACGTCGGCGTCGGCGAGGACGATCATCGGGTCCTTGCCGCCCAGCTCGAGGCTGACCGGGGTCAGCGTCTCGGCGGCGCGGGCCATCACCTTGCGTCCGGTGCGATCCGAGCCGGTGAACTGGACGAAGTCGACCGCGTCGATCAGGGCTTCGCCGGTCTCGCCGATGCCCTGCACGCAGTCGAGGACTTCGGGCCCGCCGATCTCCTCCTTCCAGGCCCCCACCACCTCGGCCAGCCCCAGCGGGGTGAACTCGGAGGGCTTGATCACCACCGCCGCGCCCGCCTGCATCGCCGGGATCGCGTCACCCAGGGCGAGGATCAGGGGAAAGTTCCAGGGGCTGATGATTCCGACCACCGGGTGGGGGCGGTACTGGATTCGCAGCTTCTTCGTGGCGAGCAGCGGGGAGTGCGGGCGGACGCTCTGCTCGCCGATGAACTTCGCCGCCCGGGTCCCGTAGAAGTTGATCAGGTCGGCGAGGTAGGCCGGCTCGTTGGAGGCATCGGCGCGGACCTTGCCGGTTTCCAGCTGCATCGTGTCAAGCACGCGCTCGGTGTTGTCGAGCAGCCAGTCGCGCAGCCTCCCGAGCCAGCGATAGCGCCCCTCGATCCCGAGCGCCTCCCACTCGGGCTGGTTGGCGCGCACCCGGGCGACGGTCTCGGCGACCGCTTGCGGGGGGTCGATAGCGACGCTCCTGATCAGGCCGCCGGTAGCCGGGTTGTGGACCTCGAGATGATCCGCGCCGGCGGCATCTGCCGCGTCGATCGCCTCGCTGCTCGTCGCCACGGTTCCACTCTCCACCGGCACTCCCTTCCTCGACAAAGTTGGCTGATCAGCCAACTCTACCTGGAGGCGCGATTAGCCCCGCTACTGACCTCGGCGCCCCGACTTGCCGATTTCGACCACCTTGCCGCTGTCGGTGACGATCGTGTTCGGGGGCACGCTGGAGATCCCAACCGCGAATGACCCGCCCGCCGCGACGCCGCCGGCGGTCTGCGCCTTGGCGACCCCGTCGAGGCCGCCGTTGACCCTGTAGAGGATTGTGTAGTGCCCGGCCTTGACCGCGGTCAGCTTCCAGATCGGCGCGACGCTTGCGCCGGGCCTCAGCGGGCCGAAGGCGAAGGTCTTCGAGTTCGCGGTTTGGGCGCCGCCAGGTTCGAAGGATCCGGCCAGTTTCGGGAAGTGTTCAGCCAGCACCCAGACCGGCCGGTTCGGGTTGGTGAGGCCGGGCTGGGGGTCGCGGATGCCGAAGGGCAGCGAGGAGTTCCGCCCCTGGCTGCCAGCAATCGAGACGGTCACGCTGAGCGCCGGAATCGTCTGGGCGCCCGCGTTGCGGACGCCGAGCAGCAGCAGCGAGGTCTGGGCGAGCCTCTGGGCGGTCGGGAACGTCGCCTTCACGACTTGCACCCTGTAGGTGGCGGCCGCCTGGTTGGTGACCGCGGAGGAACCGCAGGCGGCGAGCAGCGCCGCCGCGGCCACCGCGGCAACCCCGGCCACGGCGACTCGTAGGCGGGTGTGCCGGGAATTTGGTCCGGTCCCCCGCAAAGCCGGCGGAACATACCACGGAGGTTTGCCTGCACTGAGGAGCGTTTAATGGTCGTCGAGCGGGTTAGCGATATCTCAACACTCGTGTAACGGTTGGCGCCCAGCGGTTCCCATAGACTCAACTCACTGAGTAGGTCGCTGCGCGCGTGCGGCACCGCTCATCGGAGGAGCAGATGGCGAGATCCGCGATAGACAGGGTATTCCTGCCCGCAAGGTCGCTGTTCGAGCAGGTGGGGAACATCATGATCCTCACGGCGCGAACGATCGGCTCCGCGGTGCGCCCGCCCTACCCCTACGGGGAGGAGTTCATCGGCCAGTTCCTCTTCGCCCTGCAGCTCTGCTGGTTCCCGCTGCTGGTCTCGACCGTGGCCATCTGCTTCGGGGCCCCGGGACTGCAGGCGGCCAACTTCCTCTCGCTGATCGGCGCCCTGGACCGGCTCGGCGGCTTCTTCGTCTTGGCCGCGATCCGCGAAATCGGGCCGTTCGTGACCGCGGTCGTCGTCGCCGGCGTCGCCGGCACCGCGATCACCGCCGACCTCGGCGCCCGCAAGATCCGCGAGGAGCTCGACGCGCTGCAGGTGCTCGGCGTTGACCCGATCAAGAACCTGGTCGTGCCGCGCTTCCTGGCCCTGATGCTGATCACCGGGCTGCTCGACATCTTCGCGCTGGTCTTCGGGCTGAGCGGCGGCATCCTCACCGAGCTCCTCTACCACCAGTCGCTGGGCGGCTTCATGGCCACCCTCTTCTCCAACGCCTCGGTCACCGACCTTTGGGGCTCGGTGATCAAGTGCACCCTGTTCGGCGCGATCATCGCCGTGGTCAGCTGCTACAAGGGGATGACCGCCTCGGGCGGCGCGGCTGGCGTCGGGCGGGCCGTCAACGAGTCGGTGGTGATCTCCTTCATGGCGGTCTTCGCCTTCAACTACGTCTTCACCCAGACCCTGCTCGCCACCCACCCCGATCTGCAGACGATCCGATGAACGACTGGCTCGAAGTCCCGCGCAACTGGCTCGACTCCTTCGGAGAGATCGCGCGCTTTGGCTCTCGCGTCGCCGGCCTCGTCTACTCGGGCCGCGTCCTTCGCTTCTTCGGCGAGAGCCTGCGCCAGGCTGGGATCCTGATCCTCGGCTCGGCAATCGTCATCTGGGGGCTGGTCTTCGTCTTGGGCCTGCAATGCGGGATCGAGGGCGCCTACCTGCTGCGCGCGGTCGGTGCTCCCGCCTACGCCGGCGTCTTCTCGGCCTGGTGCGATTTGCGCGAGATATTGCCCTATGCGTTCGGTTACATGCTGGCGGCGAAGGTCGGCACCGGCATCGTCGCCGAGCTGGGTGCGATGCGGATCTCCGATGAGATCGATGCCTTGGAGGTGATGGGGGTGCCCCCGGTCACCTACCTCTGCGCCACCCGCCTGCTGGCCGCCTGGATCGCGTTTCCGTTCATGTACCTGGTCGGGATCGGGGTCATGTACCTGGCCAGCTACGTCGCCGTCGTCAAGCAGATCGGTGACGTCTCCTCGGGCGGCTACGAACTGATCTTCTGGCAGTTTCAGAACCCCCCGGATGTGATCTTCAGCTTGATCAAGGGGATGGTGATGGCGACCGCGATCGTGATGGTGGGCTGCTATTACGGCTACACCGCCTCCGGCGGCCCGGTCGGGGTGGGAACCGCGACCGCGAAGTCGATGGTCCTCAACATCATCTTGGTCCACATCATCGGGATGTTGGGGACAGTGGTCTTCTGGGGGGCCAATCCAAGAGCGCCGATAGGAGGCTGATATGTCGATGGACGATCCGAGCCAGCTCGGCGAGACGGAGTTTGAGGGGGAGTTGAGCGCCGAGGCGCCTGCCCCCGAACCTGAGCCGAGGGGCCCCTACGTCGGCCCCGACGGGGCGGTGATGGGTCGCGACTTCGTCATCCCCGGCGTCGACCCCAGCGAGCCCGATCCCTATCGCTTCCACACCGGCCGCAAGCGCGACCACGGCGGCGAGGACGCGATCGAGATCATCGACCTGGTCAAGCAGTTCGGCCGGGCGCGCATCCTCAATGGGCTCAACCTCGGCCTCCCCGAGGACCAGGTCTCGATGGTGCTCGGCCCCTCGGGGACCGGCAAGAGCGTGCTGATCAAGCACATCGTCGGGCTGCTGCAGCCCGACTCCGGCGACGTGCTCGTTCACGGCGAATCGATCCCCAACATGACCGACGACGAGTTGTTCGAGGTGCGCAAAAAGTTCGGCCTGCTGTTCCAGGACGGAGCCCTGTTCGGCTCGATGAACATCTACGACAACACCGCTTTCCCGCTGCGCCAGCACACCGACAAAAGCGAGGAGGAGATCGGTGAGATCGTCAATCGCCGCCTCAAAGAGGTGGGGCTCACCGAGGCTATCTACAAGATGCCGAACGAGCTATCGGGCGGGATGCGCAAGCGCGCCGGGTTCGCCCGGGCGCTGGTTCTCGAACCCCAGATCGTCATGTTCGACGAGCCAGACTCGGGCCTTGACCCCGTTCGCACCGCGCTGCTCTGCGAGCTGATCCGCGAGGTGCACGCGGAGAACGGCGGCTGCTACCTGACGATCAGCCATGACCTCAACACGGCGCGCCGGATCGCCGACTTCCTCGCAGTGCTGTGGAACGGCAAAATCGTCGAGTCGGGTCCCAAAGAAGAACTGTTTGACTCCGAAAACGAGTTCGTGTCGCAGTTCCTCAAGGCGGACGTGAGCGGTCCGCTCTCGATGGATTGAGTGCAATTGCGGGCTGGTCGGTCCGCCACGCGCGCCCGCTCCTGACGATCTCGATTGTGTGCGCGATCGCGGCTGGGGTGGCCGCGACGCAGCTGTCGACCGATGCGGGTACCGGGACCTTGGTCGATTCGGACACGGCCAGCTACCGGGCGACGCAGCATGTGCGCGCGGTCTTTGGGGAAGAACCTGTAGTTGTGCTGGCCGAGGGAGATCTGCCGCGACTGGTGCTCACCGCGAACCTGGGGCGGCTGCTGCGGTTGGAGGGGTGCCTCTCGGGCAATGTGCCCAAGGGTGCGAGGCCGATCCCTGGGCCCTGCACCGAGCTGGCGCGTCTGCACCCGGTCAAGTTCCTCGCCGGCCCGGCCACCTTCTTAAACGAGGCGGTCATCCAGATCGACAGCCAGCTGAGCCAGCTGGCCGCTCGGATGTCACCCGAGGAACTCCGTCGCTACCTGCTCACCGTAGCGGCGCGCTACGGGATCACCAGCTTCCCCAGCCTCGGCAACCCCGACTTCCTGGCGAGCATCGTCTTCGAAATGCGCCGGGGTCGCGAGGTGCCGAAGGCGCGGCTCGCCTACCTCTTCCCCAACGACCACTCGGCCCAGATCGTCTTGCGCCTGCGCCCGGACCTGACCGAAGCCGCACGTCACCGGGCCTTGGGCCTGATCCGCGAAGCAGTCTACGAAGCGACGCCGCGCCGGGTGTGCGCCTTCCAGGGCCGCCCAGCCCCCTGCTTTGCGCTGCACGGTGGCCGCTACGTAATCTCCGGCGTGCCCGTCATCGTGGACGGGCTGGCGCGAGCGCTGAAGGACTCCCTGCTGGTCCTCTTCGGGCTCGCCGTCGCGGTGATGGCGCTAACCCTGACGGCAGTCTTCCGTTCCCGCTTCCGGCTGCTGCCGCTCGCCGTCGCGCTCGCCGCGGCCGGTCTCACTTTCGGCCTGCTTGAGCTGGTGGGCGGCTCGCTGACGATGGCCTCGATTGCGGTGCTGCCGATCCTGATCGGCCTCGCTGTCGACTACGCGATCCAACTCCAGGCTCGCTACGACGAGGCGGTCGAAGGTGGCGCGAGCGGTGCGCAGGCGGCCAGCCTCGCGGCGGCGCGCGGGGCGCCGACGATTGCCACCGCCTGTCTCGCCACGGCGGCTGGATTCCTCGCCCTCCAGCTCTCCCCGACGCCGATGGTTCGCGGCTTTGGGCTGCTGCTCGTCGCCGGGGTCGCGATCGCCTTCGCGCTGGCGCTGACCGCCGGCTTCGCAGCCCTCGGCCTCAGGGGGGAGCGACCGGCGCCCGTCTCAAGCCGGCTGACCGAGCTCCAGGGCCGCGCGGGGGCCCGGATCGGCAAGCTCAGCCACAACGTCTTGGCTCTATCGCTCGCTCATTCGCGCCGTGTCCTCGCGGTCGGGCTTGCTCTGGCCGCGCTCGGTTGGGTCCTCGGGACCCAGATCCAGACCGTTTCGGACATCCGCTCGCTCGCCCCGCAGAGCCTCCCGGCGCTGCGCGACCTCACCCAGCTTCAGGATGCCACTGGCGTCTCCGGCGAGCTCGAAGTCAGCGTCCAGGCCCCCAACCTCGCCGACCCCGCGACGATTCGCTGGATGGCTGCTTTCAAGCGACGGGTGCTGAGGTCGAGCGGCTTTGGCGGGTCCGAGCCAAGCTGTAGCGTCGCCGAAGTCTGCCCCGGCCCGGCGCTGTCGGACTTCCTCACCGGCGGGGGCGTCAGGCTGAGCAGCCGTGGCATCCGCGAAACCCTCGCGGAGCTCACCCCCTATGACCTCGAGCAGGTCGCCCCGGTCGATCCGCAGAGCGGCCGCCTCGGGCACACGGCGCTGATCTCATTCGGCATCCGCGCCCAGTCGCTGGCCGGCCAGCAGGAGCTGATCGACCGGGTGCAGAGCGAGATCGGCGCGCCAGGCTCCCCCGGTGGCCCGCCTGCGGGGGTTGAGGTGCGGCTCGCCGGGCTGCCGGTGATCGCCTCCGAGGCAGCGTCCGATCTCTCCGGCAGTCGCTACTGGCTCACCCTCGCCGGGCTGGTCGGGGTGGCGCTGGCGCTGCTCGCGGTTTACCGCTCGCTCTCCCGCGCTCTGCTGCCGCTGGTCCCGACCGTGCTGGCGACGGGCTGGTCGGGGCTGGTTCTCTGGATCAGCGGCATCCCGCTCAATCCGATGTCGGCGGCGCTGGGGGCGCTGACGATCGCGATCGCCACCGAGTTCAGCGTCATCCTCGCGGCCCGCTTCCACGAGGAGCTGGGCGGGGGGCGCTCGGTCTCGGAGGCGCTCAGTAGCGCCTACTCGCGGACCGGGGCCGCGGTGCTCGCCTCCGGCCTGACCGCGATCGCCGGCTTCGCGGTGCTGATCGGCAGCGACATCGCGATGCTGCGCGACTTTGGCTTCGTCACTGTGATCGACCTCGCTGTCGCTTTACTGGGCGTGATGGCGGTGCTGCCGGCCGCGCTGGCCTGGAGCGAGGAGCGATGAGGGACCGCTACTCGATCTTCGTCGGCCTGCTCTTCGTGGCGCTGATCGTTGTCGCCTTCCTGCACACGGTCGGTAGCAACCAGCCGGCCACGCTAGGGCTCGAAAAGCTGCCCGCTCGCTGGCCGCTCCCGGAGTTCGCGGTGCCGGTCGCTGCCGGCACCCTGGAAGGGGAAGCGAACGTCGCCCAAAGTGACTGCGAAACCGCCCAGGTCCCCTGTCCGGCGGGCGCTCGTCGCACCCCCGCCTGCCAGATCCACGTCGCCGGGGCAATCCGCGTCTGCGATCTCTTCGACCGCCCGCTGGTGCTCTCGTTTTGGTTCACCAAAGGCGGCAACTGCATCGACCAGCAGGACGTGGTCCAAAGCGCCTATGAGCGCTACCGTGGACTGGTGAGCTTCCTCTCGCTGGACGTGGCCGACGAACGCGGGACGGTACGGGAACTGATCCGCCAGCACCGCTGGACGATGCCGGTCGGATATGACCGCGAAGGCACCGTTGCCGACCTCTATCGGGTCGGCGGTTGCCCGACCTTTGCCTATGCCTTCCCCGGCGGGACCCTGCAGAGCGCCAGCATCGGAGACCTCACGATAGGCCAGCTCGACGCTCACATCCGCGAGCTTTTGCGAGCGACCCGCGCCGCGGAGAGAGGTTGAGATGGGCGCCGAGGCTTCCGGTTCGCGACTGGGGTGGGATCCGGCGCCAGAGCAGGGCTGGGTGGCCCCCCATCTCGCTGCCGAGTTCCCCGGTCTTGGCATCGCCTGGGTCGAGATCGACGCGCGCCCGGGCAAGAGCCCAGAGCCGGTCCGCCGACGCCTTCGCGGCCTCTCTGACCGCTTCTTCGGGACCCACGCGATCCACATGCGAGAGCGGCCGATCCCCTGGGCCTACCGGGTCTTCTTTCGCCAGATCGGCCTCGACCCAGACCGCACCCGCACCCCGGTCGAGCAGCTGGCGCTGGACCGGCTCCATGACGGCGCCTTTAAGAGCCGCGGGCTGCCCTCCGATGCACTGACCATCGCGACGGTCGAGACCGGGGTCGCGCTGCGCGCCTTCGACGCCGACGAGGTCGAGGGAAGGCTGTGCATCCGCGACTCGGGGCCGGGGGAGTCACTGCCCGGTAGGCGCGGCGAGCTGCCGCAGGGGACGCTGGCGATCGCCGACGAGCGCGCCCCGGTCGGGCTGATGTTCGGCGCGACCGCCGAAGGCTGTGGAGTGCACGCTGCCACCCGCCGGGTCGCGATCGTCGCCTTGCAAGTCAACGGGGTGCCGCAGATCTCGGTCGATGAGGCGCTCTGGATTGCAGCGGCGACCCTCGAGGCGTCTTAACGCCAGCCTCGCTTGCGCAGCCGACCGCTTGATTTAAACTCAGAGGGGGTTCTATGCCTGATCTGCTCGCACGAGACACTCTCGCTGGGCTTGGCACCGGGGCCGACGAGCGCCTCGCGCGCGCCGAGCTGCGGCGCCAGATCGGCCGACTCGAGCGAGAGCTGGCGAGTCTGTTCGCGGATGCCTTTTGCCGGGTGAGGATCGGCTGGGAGCTCAACGGGCGCTGCGCCGAGCCGCGGGTTCTCGGCCTGGGTGAGTTGGAGCGAGTGCGGGACGAACTCGCGACGCGGATCGGCGAGGCGCGTCTGGCGCTCGACGAGCGATCCCGGCTGGAGACCCGTAACCAGGAGCTGCTGCGGCAGATGCTCGCCGATCCCGCCAGGTTCAAGTGGGTACGGGTCTCCCGTCACGATGTCGGTGAGCCAGGCTGTGGGGCCTGGCATTCCCGTCCCCGCTTCGGCCCGCTCGGCATGCTGATGGGGTGGTGGCGGGTGAAGGTCTCCTCCGGATGTCCGTTATCCGGACGGCTTGCGGCCGTTGAGTAGGAAGGCCAAGATTGACGAGCGCCCGCTGGCGCCCTGGGGCTCCTTCCCCCTCGCCGAGCTGATCGTCCTCGCTGGCATCGCGATGCTTGTGATCGGTCTGATCGGCCAGATTCCGACGGCGGTCGGGGTTGGCGTTGTACTCGGCGGCCTCGGTGGTCTGGAGGTCTCGGTTCGCGAGCACTTCGCCGGCTACCGCTCTCACACCACCCTGCTGGCCGGCACCGTCTTCGTACTTGTCGTCGGGGGGCTCTTCTACCTGGGGGGGCTGATCCTCGCAATCTGCCTGGCGGTGGGCGCAGTCGCCTTCCTCGCTGCTTTCCTGGCGCTGCGCCGCGCCTTCCAGCGGGCCTCGGGCGGCCTCAGCTTCAGGGCCGGCGGGCTGCGCGGCGGTTAGACGAGCACGGCTTCGCGGTCGCACACCGAGCCTTTGGCTGCCAGCTCCGTCGCGAGCAGCAGGCGCTGGCGCGAGGTCAGGGTGCCGAGCCGCTTGTTCTCATTGAGCGCCAGGGGGAGGAGGAACTTGCGGGCGCGGGTGCGTCCCCAGCGGCGTTGGCTGGTCAGCAGCTCGGCGATCGTCATGCTCTCGGTCTCCCACGGGCACTCTCGGATCACCTCGGATGCCTCGATCTCGCCACGGGAGATCGAGCGCTTCAGCTCCGCTCGGGCGAGCCTAACCAGGTTGGCCCGTTCGAGGGCCTGCATGTGTTGTGGCGCCTGAGCGGCGGAAGCGGTCATCGTTGCAGGGGCGATCGAAGCAACATCCACTGGGAATCCTCCCTTGAGGGATCGGTTAACTGGGAATCTCTTTTATGCGGCGGGCCGCCGGTGCGAGCCGTTGGCCTGGGCCGATTCAAGTCTGCACCGCCCGACCCGCCCAGGGTGCGCACGGCGAGATCGCAAGCTACGTCGTCTGGGCGGTGAGCGTCAACCCGGCGTCGCGAAACTCGGCCCGGGCCATTCGCTAAGAGCAGCTTTTTCCGGGCCGCGGGGACTTGTCCAGATCCGGACAAGCCTGAAACTACCTACGACGGGGGATGTTGAAATTCAGATAACCGCCTGTTACGCGCGCGGCAACTCCGGAAAGTCTTGGACCACCCGGGCGATCGTCCCCAGCGCGCCGTCCAGATGCTCGCGCTCGTGGGTGGCCATGAGGCTGGTGCGCAGGAGGGCCCCACCCGGGGGGACGGCGGGATGGATCGCGACGTTGGTGTAGACGCCGGCGTCGAACAGGGCCTTCCAGAGCAGCACCGCCTGCCAGTCGTCGCCTACCTTCACCGGGACGACCGGGGTGGTGGCGACCGCGCCATCCGGGAGCTTCCCCGGCTCGATCACCGCAAGCCCCAGGTGGCGCAGGCCCTCGCGCAGGTATTCGGCGTTTGAGAGCAGCGCCGCAAACAGCGGTGGCCCCTCGGAGCGGATCACCCGCAGCGCCGCCAGCGCGGCGCCGACCGCGGCCGGCACCGCCGAGGCGCTGAAGATGAAGGAGCGTGACGCGACCCGCAGGTACTCGATCACATCGGTTGGCCCGGCGACGAAGCCACCGCATGAGGCAAGGCTCTTGGAGAAGGTCCCCATTCGCAGATCGACTTCGTCCTCCAGCCCGAACAGCTCACAGGCCCCGGCGCCGCGAGCTCCCAGCACCCCGGCGCCGTGCGCCTCGTCGACCATCAGACGCGCCCCGTGTGCTCTGCAGAGCTCGACGATTCGCGGCAGCTCGCAGACGTCGCCCTCCATCGAGAAGACGCCATCGACGACGACCAGCACGCCGCCACCGTCCTCCGCCGCGCGGCCGAGCATCCTCTCCAGCTTGTCCATTCGGTTGTGTCGGAAGGGGCGCAGCTTGGCGCCGGAGAGGCGGCAGCCGTCGAGGATCGAGGCATGGTTGCCGGAGTCGCAGATCACGGTGTCGCCCGGCCCGAGGATCGTCCCGATGCAGCCGAGATTTGACTGGTAGCCGGTGGTGTAGACGATCGCGTCCTCAGTTCCCATCCACTCCGCCAGCTCGCGCTCGAGCTCGAGGTGCAGCGGCGTCGTCCCGTTCAGCAGCCGCGACCCGGTGACGCCCGTCCCGTAGGTCTCCAGGGCGTCGCGAGCCGCCTGCTTTACCCGCTCATCGCCGGTCAGTCCCAGGTAGTTGTTGGAGCCGAGCATGATCGTCTCGCGACCCTCCATCTCGACCACCGGGCCGGCCTGCGAGGTGAGCAGGCGGAAGTAGGGGAGGAGGTCATGCTGCTTCGCGGCTTCGAGCTGCTCGAGGCGGTCGTGGCTGCGCGCCTTCTCGAAGACGTCAACAGGGGCTTTCGCTGTCTCGCTCATGCCCAAGAGTGTAGGTTCCGCACCCATGGGGGGGGTGACCATCCAGCCGGTGCGCACGCGAGGGGAGCTGAAGCGCTTTGTCAAGCTTCCCTTCGCCCTGCACCGAGACCACCCGCAATGGGTGGCGCCGCTGATCTTCGAGCGGATGGAGTTCCTCAACCGCGACAAGAACCCCTATTTCGAGCACGCTGAGGCCGAGTACTTCCTCGCCGAGCGCGATGGCGAGCCGGTCGGCCGGATCACCGCCCAGGTCGATGCTCGCTGGGACGAGTTTCAGGGTGGCAGCGACGCGATGTTCGGCTTCTTTGAAGCGGCTAACGACCCTGAGGTCGCCGCGGCGCTGCTCGGGGCGGCGACCGAGTGGGCCCGATCGAAGGACCGCTCCCGCATCCTCGGCCCGATGGACTTCACGACCAACGACGAGATCGGGATCCTGATCGAGGGCTTCGAGCGGCGGCCGATGATCCTTGAGCTCTGGCACCCGCCCTACTACCAGGAGCTGGTCGAGGCTGAGGGCTTCGAGAAGGCGATGGACGTGCTGATGTGGGAACTTCAATTCGGCGACCTCAAGGAGGGCGAGCGGTTCGACCCCGAGATCCACGCCGCCGCCGAAAAAGCCCTGGGCGGCGAAGGGATAACGATCCGCAACATGCGCAAGCGCGACATCGCGGCCGAGGTCCGGCGGTTCACGGATGTCTACAACGAGGCATGGGGCGACAACTGGGGCTTCGTCCCGATCACTGATGCCGAGGTCGATTTCCAGGCAAAGAACCTCAAGCAAGTGCTCGACGAGGATTGGGCCTACATTGCCGAAAAGGACGGAGAGGCGGTGGGGGCTGCCTTGACCCTGCCGGACATCAACCAGGTGATGGCGAAGATGAACGGGCGGCTGCTTCCGCTTGGCTGGGCCAAGTTCCTGCTCGGCAAGCGCAGGATCGACCAGCTGCGGGTCTTCGTGCTGGGGGTGAAGCCTGCCTACCGGCACACTGGCGTTGCCGCTGGTCTCTACCTCAAGCACCTGGAGACGGCGGCAAGACCGGGGGCGATCGGGGGCGGCGAGATGGGTTGGATCCTCGAGAACAACGGTCCGATGAACCGGGCGATGGAGGGGATGGGCGGCAAGGTCGTGAAGCGCTACCGGATCTACGAGCGCGCGCTCTAGCCCGCAAAGCCGCAAGTTCCGAGGTTTTGGCACCCCGGTTCGCGTACCGGCCTGAGGGCTCGTTAGAGTCGCATCGGTGAGTGAGTTTGAGGTAGAGGGCGAGGTCTTGGCGGAGGAGGACGCAGACGCCGGCGCCGGACAACCGGTGCGGGCGCTGCCGCTGCGCTATGAGGAGCCCGCTTCGCCGGTCCTGCGCGGCGAGGT
This sequence comes from uncultured Solirubrobacterales bacterium, assembly GCA_963743285.1. Lineage (GTDB taxonomy): Bacteria > Actinomycetota > Thermoleophilia > Solirubrobacterales > 70-9 > CAVUPF01. The sequence goes on along the minus strand of CAVUPF010000011.1, from coordinate 154,430 downwards.
CCGCACCGCCGCGATCGCAGCCGCCGGCGGGGCGCTGGCGGGTGCGGCGACCGTCGCCGCGGTGCGGGCGGTAGGCGCGGTTGGCTCGCGCCGGCGCCCGTCGAGGCGCCTCTCGCGCCGCCGCGATCGCCCCACCAACGTCGTCGCCAGCCGCTCCTTCCTGGTCGACGTCCACCTACTGGGGCGGTGATGGGGGCCTCGGCTTCGCTTGAAGTCGAGGTCCGGCCCCCTTCGCCGTTTTGCCTGCCAGCCTCCGGTGGCGAGGACCGTGTGATGCTGGTCAGGGCCGGCGTCGCCACCCGCCTGCTCCATGTCGAGGAGCGGCCCGTCCTGGTCCGGGCCTGGCAGCCGGCTGGCGACCGTGTCGCGATCCACGCTCAGCCCGTTGACCCCGGCGCGATCGCGGCGCCTCAGACGCTGCCCCAGCCACCCGCGGCTCCGGCGGGCTCCGCGCATCTGGCGGTGGCGGTCGAGCGGATGCGCTTCGCGCTCGGGGTCGACGACGACCTCGGCGAGTTTCAGCGTTGCTTCCGCGCTGACCCCTTGCTTGGGCCGCTGCTGCGACGAAGCCCGCACTTCCGGCCCCGTCGCCGTCCCTGGCCTTGGGAGGCGCTTGCCTGGGCTGTCGTCAAGCAGCTGATCGAGTCCGAGCGCGCGGCGCGGATCCAGCGTCGCATCGTCGGCCGTTGGGGAGCGAGGCTGGGTGGGGAGCGCGGCGTCTTGCGCGATGTCCCTGGCGCCGCCGCGATCGCCGGGCGGGCCCCCGTCGAACTCGAGTCGATGGGCCTGGCGCTGCGACGGGCGATCGCCCTGCGCGCCGTCGCCCGAGAGGTCGCCAGCGGACACTGCGACCTTGCCGCGCAGTCCGGCGACGGGCGCTTGCTCGCTGTGCGGGAGATCGGCCCCTGGACGGTCCAGTGCCTCGGCCTCTTTGGCCGTGGCGACCCCGACTCGCTTCCCGCCGCAGACCTCGGCTACCTCAAGCTGGTTGGCCGCCTCGCCGGGCTCGGTCGCCGTGCGACCGTCGAGGAGGTCGAGGCGTTCTACGCGCCGTATGCCCCCTTCCGGGGGCTGGCTGGGGCGCTCACCTTGACCGGCCTGCATCGGCTCCTCCCCCAGGGGCCGCCGCTCCGCCACGCGATCTGAGCCTCCCGCGCGCCTGCACGAGGCGATGCCTGGACGAAGGTGCCGTCAAGGTGCTCGTCGATTTGTCGATACCGCGCCTAATGGAGCGGGCAGCAGGCGACCGGAACTGGCCCGAGGAGCAGGTCGCCGAATTCCTCGACCAGATCACCTCCGGCGGAGAGGACTACCGCCACCTGGTTGAGCGGTTACCCGCGATCGTCTACACCTCCGAGCTCGGTGAGCATGGCCGCTGGCGCTATGTCAGCCCCCAGGTAGAGGAGATCCTCGGCTACAGCCCCAAGGACTGGAGGTCTGACCCCGGGCTATGGTCCAAGCTGCTGCACCCCGAGGATCGCGAGCGGGCCCTCTCCCAGGAGACCAGAGAGATTCTTGGCGAGCGCAACCCGCCACCGCTCGATTACCGGATGATCACCCGCAACGGCGATGTCGTCTGGATCCTCGACGAGGCGGTGCTGGAGCTCGACGAGCAGGGGGTGCCGGTCTGGCATGGGGTGCTCTACGACATAACCGAGCGCAAGATCGCCGAGCAGGAGGTGCAGCGTGGCGCCGCCCAGCAGGCGGTGGTCGCCCAGCTCGGGGAGCGGGCCCTGAAGGACGGCGACCCCGAATCCCTGATGCGGGCAGCGGTCTCCCTGATCGAAGGTGTCGAGGGGGTGGACGGGGCCTGCATCTGGGAGGTCGGCCGCGACGGTCGCCGCCTCCGCCTGCGCGCCGGGCTGGAGGGCCAGGTGACCGGGGCCGGCCGTCGCATCTCGGCGGCGCGCGACTCTCACGCCGGCGCGGCGCTTGAGACCGGGCTGCACGTGATCGTCGGCGATTGGTCCGTCGAGCGGCGGTTCACGATGCCGCCGGTGTTGCGGGTGCTCGGCTTCGGCGGCAGCCTCGCCGTGATGATCGACGGCAAGCAGCGCCCCTTCGGCGTGCTCGACGTCCACTCGACCGATCCAGGCCGCTTCGGGCCGCAGGACGTCCACTTCCTTCAATCCGCGGCGAACGTGCTGGCCGAGGCGATCGAGCGCCACATCGCCGACCAGGCGCTGCGCCACCGGGTCCTTCACGACTCCCTGACCGGGCTCCCCAACCGGCTTAGCTTCATCGAGGCGCTGGGCGGGGCGCTGGCGCGCGCCAGCGCCTCAGGGTCTCCGGTGGGGATCCTCTTTCTTGACCTCGACCACTTCAAGCTGATCAACGACAGCATGGGCCACCACGCCGGCGACGCGCTGCTGCGGGCGGTCGCCCCCCGGCTTCGCGCCCACCTGCGCCCCGGCGACTTTGTCGCCCGCTTCGGCGGCGATGAGTTCGGCATCTTGATCGACCGCCTTGTCGACGAGGAGGAGGCGGCCTCGATCGCTGACCGGGTCACCGCCGCCTTCACAAAGCCCTACTCGATGGACGGGGTCGAGCACTTCATCACGGCGAGCGTGGGGATCGCGGTGGCACGCCCATCAGACCGCGAGCCGGTCAACGCCGACCTGCTGATACGCGATGCAGACGCGGCCATGTACCGGGCCAAGGAGCGGGGCCGGGCGCGCTGCGAGTTCTTCGACGCCGAGATGCGAGCCAGTGCCCAGCGCCGCCTGGAGACCGAGCGCGACCTGCGCCACGCGCTTGAGCGCGACGAGTTGATCCTCCACTACCAGCCCGTCGTCTCGCTGCGCAGCGGCGAGGTCGCCGGGCTGGAGGCCCTGCTGCGCTGGCAGCACCCCGACCGTGGTCTGCTGGAGCCGGCCGCCTTCGTCGCGGTCGCCGAGGACAGCGGGCTGATCGAACCGATCGGCCGCTGGGTGCAGGAGCGGGCCTGTCGCCAGATCCTCGAGTGGCACGATCAGCGCCCGGATGCGCGGCCGTTCGACGTCTCCGTGAACCTCTCCGCGCGTCAGGTTGCGCACCGCGACCTACCGTCGATCGTCGCCGAGATCCTCGCCCGAACCAATCTCGACCCGGCCCACCTGCGGCTGGAGATCACCGAGAGCGTCCTGGTCGAGGAGTCGGCGACTGCGAAAGCGACCTTGGAGGCACTCACCGAGATCGGCGTGCGGCTGGTGCTCGACGACTTCGGCACCGGCTACTCCTCGCTCGCCTATCTCAACCGCTTCCCCTTCGACGCCCTGAAGATCGACCGCTCCTTCGTCGACGGGCTCGGGGTCGAACAGGAGCGCACTGCGATCATCGAGGCGATCATCGGGATGGCCCGCGCCCTCTCGCTCGACGTGATCGCCGAGGGGGTCGAGAACGAGGCACAGCTGTCTGAGCTACGCCGTCTGGGTTGCGACTACGCCCAGGGGCACCTCTTCTCACCTGCCCTGCCGCCGCGGGAGGTCCCTGGGCTGCTGAGCGAAGGGGCGTGGCGCTACTCGGGGATCCTCCCCGAGTGATGATTTGCCGCTCTTCGGGTCGATCCTGATCAGGCACGCAGGCACTGCCGCATCTGGCCATGATCACTGGTAATAACCGAAGAGCCGAGGGAGGCGGCTCCGGGATTCAAATCCGGCGACCCGATTGGATCAATTAGCAGCCGCCGCGATCTGCGAGGCCAGCTCCCCTGAATATCGACGGTGATCAAGGATCTCCCCCTAGAGTCAAGCCAGAGCCTCCGAACCTGGCTCCATTCAGGTCAAGTTCGACCAGAAGCGAACCGCATCGCGCTCGTGCGAAATCCCTAATTCCAGCGTCAGCATCATCCCCTTGGGAACGTCGCCCTTGATCAGCTGCTCGTGGTGCGCCTCGTACTCGGCAAGCTTGGCGCGGTGAGCTTCGAGTTGGGCCGGGGCGAGCAGAGCTAGGTCGGCGCCGAAGAACACCTTCAGCATGCTCAGATCGCGCAGCTCGGTCAGCTCGGAGGTGGGAGTGGCGAGCCAGTCCTCGAGCACCTGGCGACCGGCGTCGGTGATCGAGTAGGTCTTGCGGCGACGGCCCTCGTTCTCACGTTGCTCGTTGAGCAGTTCCTCCTCAGCGAGCCTTGCGGTCTCCGTATATAGCTGGGCGTGCTGGACCGACCAGAAGTTGCCGATCGTGGCGGCGACCCGGTTCTTCAGGTCATACGGGGTACCCGGCCCGAGTTGCAGCAGCCCGAGGACGATGTAGGAGGTGGGGGTCAGTTCCCGTTCCAGCACGATGCTCCAAGATAAATCAGCTCGCCGCAAAAGGTCCACCGGTCGATGCGCTCGACGCTCCGGCGCTGATCGATCACGGCGAAGCCGAACGGCCGGACGTCGCCGCGCCTGGTGCCGGCCATTCGGCAGGGCACAGGCGCGTAGCTGCTTGTGGGCAGGACAGGTGCAGAGTCACTCGGGCAGGGCATCTCAGCATTAACATTAGTCTAAAGTAGATGGTATAAGGTGATTCATCTGCTATGGACTTACGAGAAGGAGATCGAGCAACGCCCCTCCGCTCGCGCGCCGCACTCGCCTTCGCTTCGGCCTCGATCGGCGTTCTCGCCCTTTTCCCCGCTGCTGCCAGGGCGCTTCCCGACCAGCGCGCCTACGAGCAGGTCACTCCGATCCAGAAGAACGGCGCCAACGCCTTTGGGGCTGCCGACCTGGTTCACGCTTCGCCATCGGGTGAACGGCTGGCCTACCTCAGCTCCGCGCCATTCCCCGGTGGCCAGGGAGCCGAGAGCCTTCCTACCTACTTGAGCAGCCGCGAAGCGGGCGGCTGGTCGACCGTTGGTCTGCTCCCCCCACAGTCGACCCCGACCCCGAATCAGAGCGCCGTGATCGGCTGGAGCGAAGACCTTTCCGAGGTATTGGTCTCAACCAACTCGGTCGAACACCCAACCGCCTATGGCCTCCTCCTGCGCGACAGCAGCACTGGCGCCTTGCAGCCGATCACGTCCGGCGGCGTTGGCGGCGACAGCTATGCCCTCGATGGCGCGACGCCCGAAGACGGCAGCTTCGTCTTCGAAGACCGAGCCAAAGAACCGCTTGCCGGCGGAGCCGAAGACGCCGACAACGTCTATCAGTGGTCTGGCGGCCAGCTCAGCCTGATCGGGCGGCTCCCCGACGGCTCGACACCTACAGAAGGATCATTCGCAGGTCCCTACGCCTGGAAAACCCCCGACACCAGCGTCGGTGGCGCGCTCGACCACCTCTACACAGAGCACGTCATCTCCAGCGACGGCTCGCGGGTTTTCTTCACCGCAGCCGGCACCGGCCAGCTCTACGTGCGGGAGAGCAACCTGGTGAGCGTTCGGGTCTCGGCCTCACAGAAGACCAATGGCTCGGGGCCCGGGGGCATAGATCCCGCCGGCCCTCAGCCGGCGGCGTTCATGGCCGCGACGCCGGACGGCGAAGAGGTCTTCTTCACCAGCGCCGAGGAGCTGACCAACGATGCCAATACCGGTTCGGCGGATCAGGGCAACGATCTCTATAGCTATGACGTCGGCAGCGGTCAACTATCCGACCTCACGGTCGACGCCAACCCCTCCGATCCAAGCGGAGCCTCGGTCAAGGGAGTGCTGGGGGTAAGCGAAGATGGCTCCTACGTCTACTTTGTCGCCAACGGCGACCTGACCGGCGAAGAAGAAAACGCCGATGGCGCCAAGGCCGAGTCGGGCCGGCCGAACCTCTACCTCTGGCACAGCGGTACCACGACCTTCATCGCGACGCTGAGCGCGACCCAGCATCCCGGCGAGGTGGACTCGATGGACTGGGCTCCCTCTGCGACTGCCGGGATCGAGAAGAACTCGCGCCTGACGCCCGACGGACAGACCCTGCTGTTTGCTTCCGAACTTCCCCTCACCGGCTATGACAGCCACGGCTACACCGAGTTCTACCGTTACTCGGCGCCAGCGTCCCAGCTCACCTGCGTCTCCTGTGATCCGAGCGGCGAAGCGGCTCTGGGCGACGCCTATCTTCAAGGCCCGCCACCTTCCGGTTCACCCCCGATCGCCCACCAGACTTCGCTGACGCAGAACCTCTCCGACGACGGAGTCCGGGTCTTTTTCGTCAGCCCCGACCCGCTGGTGCCACAGGACACAAACGGTCAACTCGACGTCTATGAGTGGGAGGCCAATGGCTCGGGCAGCTGCCAGACTGCCGCGGGATGCCTGTACCTGATCTCAACGGGTCAGAGCTCCGAACCCTCCTATCTCGCCGACGCCAGCGCCGATGGCAACGATGTCTTCTTCTTCACCTCACAACAGTTGGTCGGCCAAGACCAGGACAATGAGGTTGATGTCTACGACGCCCGGGTTGGGGGCGGGATCGCCGCCCAGAATCCGGCGCCCGAAACGCCATGTGTCGGTGAAACTTGCAAGTCGTCACCGACGCCGCAGCTCTCAGAGCCCACCCCAGGCTCCAGCACCTTCTCTGGGCCCGGCAATCCGGCGGCCCGTTCAACTCTCAATGGACCGCCACATCGGCACAAGCGCAAGCGGCGTGGCCACGCTCGGCACGGAGCCGCACATCGACGCGGCAGCCGATCGGCGAGGAGGACCCGGCGGTGAGCCCCGGATCTGCAAGCGCCGCTCGCCGCCTTTCCCGGCTCGCCGTATTGGCGGCAGGTGTCTGCATGATCTCGGCGGCGCTCAGCACGGCCTCCGCGCAGGCTGACTTCGGCTTCCTCCCCGGCGTCGCGGGCTTTGACGGCTCGATCTCAAACCAGGACGGCTCGCCTTCCACGCAGGCTGGATCCCACCCTTACGAGATGACGATCGACTTCGGCCTCAACAGTCACCTGGATCCCGTTACCGACGAAACGGTTCCCGACGCCGACCCCAAGGACATCGAATTCGAACTGCCTCCAGGGCTCGTGGTCGATCCTCAGGCGACCGAGACCACCTGTACAGAGTCACAACTCGAGTCAGATTCCCTGCCCGGCGGGGGGTGCCCGAACTCGGCTGCCGTTGGAACCTTCACCATGGACATCGGCGGCTCTGTCGGTGAGCAGACCTCGCCGCTATACAACATGGCGCCGCCAAGCGGTGCATCCTCGGAGTTTGGATTCGATGCGGGCGGCGCCGGTCTCTACGTCCACATCTTCAACGCGTTGCCCAGTGGGCAGGGCGGTGGCCTCTCGGCCAAAATCCAGGGCCTTCCGTCGCTGCAGCCGATCCTCGGTGGCGCGCTGACATTCTGGGGGAACCCATCAGACCAGAGTCACGACGCTGAGCGCGGTGGCTGCGTATTCGCTGGAGGAACCTGCCCGGTGGACCGCATCAACAAGCCGTTCTTGACCCTGCCGGGCACCTGCTCGGGACCACTGACGACGACAATCAGCGCCGATAGTTGGGAGCAGCCCGGTGCCTTTGTCACCGACAGCTACCAGACTCACGATTCAGGCGGCAATCCAGTCGGCATTAGCGGCTGCTCGAGGCTCGACTTCAGCCCGACGATCGCCGTCACTCCCGAATCCCACGCCTCAGACTCGCCGACCGGCCTCTCGCTCGACCTCCACCTGCCGCAGAGCGAAGACGTGACAGGTCTAGCCGAGGCCAATCTGAAGAAGGCGAGCATCACCCTGCCGGAAGGCTTGACGCTCGACCCCTCCGGCAGCGACGGCCTCGGGGCCTGCTCCCCAGCCCAAATCGAACTGCAATCCTCCCAGCCGCCGACCTGCCCCGACGATGCAAAGATCGGCAGCGTCGAGGCCGGCACCCCGCTCCTCGGTCACCCGGCGCCAGGAGCGGTCTACCTGGCCAAGCCGGGCGATAACCCATTTGGTTCGCTCCTGGCGATCTACCTGGTCATCGATGACCCCCAGAGCGGCATCGTCGTCAAGTTCGCCGGCCAGGTCGAGGCCGACCCCCAGAGCGGTCAGCTGACCGCAGTATTTGACAACGCGCCCAGGCTGCCCTTCTCTGATCTGGAGCTCGACTTCTTCGGCGGTCCGCGGGCGCCGTTCAGGACTCCCACCACCTGCGGCACCTACACGACCACCACCGAAATGGTGCCCTGGTCTGCAGCAGATCCCGACAACCCGACCGCAGCCGAAACTGCAACGCCTTCCTCGTCCTTTCAGATCACCGAAGGTCCCAACGGATCACCATGCGCCAGCGCTTCGCAGGACCGTCCCAGTAGCCCCGCCTTCTCGGCGGGCACGGAAACCCCGCTGGCGGGCACCTTCAGCCCCTTCACCATGACCGTCTCGCGCTCCGACGGTTCCCAGGAGATGCACAGTCTCGAATTGACTCTGCCTCCCGGTCTGACCGGCAAGCTGGCCGGGGTTTCTTACTGCCCGGAGGCGGCGATTGCCGCAGCCGCCGAAACGTCTGGCATCGTCGAGCAGCTCGCGCCGAGCTGCCCACAAAACAGCAAGGTCGGCCACCTCGATATTCGCGCCGGTGCGGGTCCTGACCCGCTTCAACTGGTGGCCAACTTCTACCTGGCCGGCCCATTCAAAGGGGCGCCCTTGAGCATGGTGGTCATCACTCCGGTGGTTTCGGGGCCCTTCGACTTGGGAACCAACGTCAACCGCTCGACTCTCTCGTTGAATCCGAACAACGGCCAGGCTCACGTGGTCACCGAACCGTTTCCTCAGATTTTCCAGGGCATCCCGGCCGATACACGCTCCCTCACGGTGCATTTGGACCGCAACGACTTCGTCCTCAATCCGACTTCGTGCAATCCGATGACGCTGAGTGCCAACCTCTTGGCCTCCAGCTCGATCGCAGCGCTGTCGGTGCCCTTCCAGGTCGGTGGCTGTGGTGCGCTCGGCTTCTCACCGAAGCTGTCCGTAGATCTGAACGGCGGCACCCGGCGCGCAAAGCACCCGACGCTTTCGGTCACCCTCACCCAGCCCGCCGGCCAGGCTAACTCCGCCGCCAGCACGGTCACTTTGCCACTGTCTGAGCAGATCGACAATTCCCATCTCAAGATGATCTGCACCCACGTCCAGTTTGCCGCCAATGCCTGCCCTCCCGAATCGATCTACGGGGAAGCGACGGCGATCAGCCCGCTGCTCGATGAACCGCTTTCGGGCCCCGTCTACCTCGCGTCTGGCCCCCATCCACTGCCCGACCTGCTGGTCGCCCTCCGCGGCCAGATCTCGGTGAATCTACGTGGCGCGGTCGAATCGGTTGGGGGACGCCTGCGTACTACCTTCTCCAATCTTCCCGACGCCCCGATCTCTCAATTCACGCTGACAATGCAGGGTGGGGGCAAAGGCCTACTCGTCAACGACCGAAACATCTGCGCCCGTGCATACCGTGCTTCTGCTGTGATCGAAGCTCAAGACGGCAGCACCGCAGATCAGGATCCGGTGATTGGCAACTCCTGTCGAGCCGGGGTCAAGCCGCAAAATCGCCACGAAAAGAGGCACGACCGTTGAGCGCTCCCGGTGCAAACGCCAGCCACTCTCAAAATGCTGCCGACCCGATCTCGATCGGTCTCAATGCGCCCGAGCTGGGGACCTCCGCGTACGCCGAGCACCGCTTGGAAGCCGTCCTGCCCGACTCCCCCGCTTAAATCGGGCTGAGTGGTTCTGTGAAGATCAAACTCCCGAGGTCGCTTCACCTTTTCCTCCTCACCGTCGTCGCGGTTTTGCTGAGCGCGACCGTCGCCAACGCCGAGCTAAGCGAGCAGGGCGACCTCTTCTTCTCCTTCAGCGGTTCGATGACCCCGACGTCGCTGCCGCGTCGAATCCTGGCGCCGGTTGCCGTGCGCGTCGGCGGCCAGATCAAGGCACCCGATCAAGAAAAGCCTCCGCAACTACGGACGATCAGCATCGCCATCAACCGCGCCGGGCACCTCGACACCCTCGGGTTGCCGACCTGCCGTCCCGCGCAGATCGCATTCATCAGCAGCCGTGGCGCACTAAACGTCTGCCGCGCGGCGCTGGTCGGCGGCGGCAGCTTCACGGCCGATGTCGCCTTTCCCGACCATCCGCCACTTCCGTCGCGTGGACGGCTGTTGGCCTTCAACGCCACCCGCGATCATCACCCGGTGATCCTCGCTCACGTCTACGACACCCAACCTGCGCCGACCACTCGCCTCTTGACATTTACCGTCCGCCACACGGCCGGGACGTTCGGCACAACGCTGATCGCCGACCTCCCAGGCACGGGCAGCTGGAATTACGTGACCGGCCTCAGCTTGACCCTAGGGCGCCGCTTCACCTACCGCGGCCGTCCCCGCAGCTACCTCAGCGCCGTATGCGACGCCCCCCCAGGCCTCTCCGCCGGGCTCTTTCCCTTTGCCCGGGCCAGCATGGGTTTCGCCAACGGCGAGGCCCTCTCCAGCACCCTGGTGCGCAGCTGCACCGTTAAGGGGTGACGGGGGACGAAGTCGAGCTGCGGGCCCACGCAAAGGTGGCGCTCGCGTGAGGACCCCAGCGTGGAAAATCCCCTTTCAGAGCGGTCTGACAGTGTCTATAGAGCGACCAAAGAAGCGGCTGTCTTGAGCCGAAAACTAGACCTCCTGCCCCGAAGCTCAGTGGACAGAGCGACGGCCTTTCTTAGCCGGGGATCCTCCCCGGCAGATAGGCGTTGCTGAGCACCTGCGACGGCGTCGGCAGCGATTTGATCAGTTCGTTGTCGCGCATCCAGGCGATGAAGGTGCGCCACTGCACCGGGTCCATGTAGCCGTAAGGCTGGCCGCGCTTCGGCTCCAGCAGCGGCAGCGTCGCCTTCACCTCCGCGGCGGTCAGCTTCGGTTCGAGGCTGTGGTTGGCTTCCAGCACCGCCTTGGTCGCGGCCGCTGGGTTCTTGACCGCGGCCGCGGTGCCGCGGTCAAGCGCGGCGATGAACAAGCGGATCGATTCGGGGTCTTCTTCGAGGTGCTTGCGCTGGGCGACCAGTACCAGCTCGTCGTAGGGGGGGACGCCGAGCTTGTTGACCGGGATCACGGTCGGGCGCTTGCCACGTTCGCGCAGGTCGATGCCCTCGACGTTGATGTAGCCGCCGAGCATCGCCTGGGCGCTGCCCCCGGCCAGCGCCGGCAGCAGCCCGAAGCCGACATTGACCGCCTTGACGTCGGATGGGGAGAGGTTGGCGCGGGCGAGGATCGTCTTCAGGAAGGCGTTCTGGTAGGGGATGCCGGCGGTGGCGATCGTCTTGCCGCGCAGTTCCCCGACTCCCTTGATCCCCGACTTCTTCAGCCAGATCATCGAGGTGAGCGGTCGATCGACCAGCGCCCCGACCGCGACCACGTCGAGGCCCTGTTGGCGGGCGAGCATCACCTCCGGCTCATATGAGATCGCCAGGTCGGTCTGGCCGGCGGCGACCTCTTTGATCGGCACCGAGGGGTCGGAGGGGGCGTTGATGCTGACGTTAAGGCCCGCTTCGCGGAAGTAGCCGAGCTTCTGCGCCATGTAGATCCCGGCGTGGTCGGGGTTGGGGTAGAAGTCGAGCATCAGGCTGAAGGGCTGGGCCTGGCCGGTGACGCTGGTGCTCTTCTTCCCGCAGGCGGTGAGGCCGAACACCACCACGAGCGCGACAAGGGCTGCGAGAGCTGCTGCTGCCGGCGTTCGACGGAGCTTCATCCCTGCTTTCTATCGCCAAGTGAGGACTCGGCGCTCTGCGAGGGCCAGCAGCCCGAAGAGGGCGACCGCGATCGCCGCCAGCAGTGTGACCGAGGCGAACACGCGTGCCGTTTGCAACTGGTTGATGTCTTGCTGTATCAGGAAGCCGAGGCCGGAGTTTGCTCCGGCATCCTCGGCGAACACCGCCCCAATCAGGGCGACGGCGACAGCAATCTTGGCACCGCTGAAGACGTAGGGCAGCGCGGTTGGTGCCTCAAGGCGCCGGAATGTCTGCCAGCGGGAGGCGTCGAGGGTGCGCATCAGCTTGGTCGCCTCCGGGTCGATGGAGCGCAGGCCATCGAGCCCGTTGACGGCGATCGGAAAGAAGCAGATCAGCGCGACGATTACCAGCTTGGGGCCGATCCCAAAGCCGAACCAGACGATCAGGATCGGGGCGATGGCTGGGATCGGGATCGCCTGCGAGGCCACGATCAGCGGGTAAAAGGCGCGTCGCAGCGTCTCGAAGAGGTGGAGGGCGACGGCGAAGGCAAGGCCGGCGAGCAGCGCGCAGCCGAAACCGAGCAGCACCTCCCGCAGCGTCACCCAGGCGTTTTCGGCGAGCAGAGATCGGTTTTGCCATAGCGACGTCGCGATCTGGGCAGGGGAGGGTACGAGGAACGGTTCGAGGTGCAGGGCGGTGGCGATCGCCCCGCTGCTAGCCGCCAGCTGCCAGCCGCCGACCAGCATTGCAAGGAGGAGGATTGGCAAGAGCCAGCTCTTCACGTCGATCCCTCGCGCAGCGCCTGCATGGCCTGCTCGCGCGCGGCGATGAACTCGGGGTCGGTGACGGCGGCGTCCCGGTCGGGTGAGCGCGGCGCCGGCGCCCGCAGTTCGGTGACGATCCGCGCCGGCCGTGCCGAGAGCACCGCAATGCGGTCGGAGAGGTAGAGCGCCTCCTCGATGTCATGGGAGACGAGGACGACGGTGCGCGGATCGGCCTCCAGCGCCCCCGCCAGCCACTGCTGCATCTCTGCCCTGGTGATCGCGTCGAGGGAGGCGAACGGCTCATCAAGGGCCAGCACCGGCTTACCGGCGACGAGCGTGCGCAGGAAGGCGACCCGCTGGCGCATCCCCCCCGAGAGCTCGGCGGGACGGGCGTTTTCGAAGCCGGCGAGGCCAAAGCGCTCGAACAGGGCGCCGGCCTGCCGCCGAGCCTCGCGCCTCCGCACGCCGCGGTTGCGCAGCGCCAGGGCAGCATTGTCGATCGCCGAGAACCAGGGCAGCAGAAGGTCGCGCTGTGGCATGTAGGCGCAGCGGGCGAGGCGGCCGCGCGCGCCACCTACGCCGCCCACCTCGACCTCGCCGGCGGAGGGCTCCTGAAGCCCGCAGATCAGCTCCAGCAAGGTTGACTTGCCGCAGCCGGACGGCCCGACCAGGCCGATCGTGCTGCGCGGCGGTACCTCGAGGTCGAGCTGCTCGATCGTCCGCAGCTCCCCATAGGAGTGGCGCAGGCCGCGGATCGAGACCCCGCCTGCGGGGAGCGCCGTCGTGCCGGCGGGGGAGCCTCCGCGGGCGGCGAAATCCGTAACTTCGGCGGGCATCCACGTATCCTCGCGCACTCCGGGCTCCCGACTGCCGGAGGCGATCGACTGGGCGCTCGGCGCTCGGGCTGATTTACTGCCCGCATGCGGGTGTCCGCAAAAGCCGATTATGCGGTGCGTGCGGCTGCCGAGCTGGCTGCCGCCGAGGAGGGCCCGATCAAGGGGGAGCGCCTCGCCGAGGCGCAGGACATCCCACTGCAGTTCCTCGAGCACATCCTCTTGGAGCTGAAGCACGCCGGGATCGTCCGTGCCCGCCGCGGCGCCAAGGGTGGCTACTGGCTGGCCCGGCCCGCGGAGGAGATCACCGTCGCCGACATCGTCCGCGCCGTCGAGGGCCCGATCGCCGACGTCCAGTCCTCCCCGCCGGAGTCGATCGAGTACCGCGGCAACGCCCAGCACCTGCAGGCGGTCTGGATCGCCGTCCGCGCCAATCTCCGTGCCGTCCTAGAGCACGTCACGCTGGCCGAACTCGTCTCCGGCGAGCTACCTCCGGTCGTCGGCGAGCTGACCGCTTCTCCCGATGCCTGGGCGCCGCGGTAGGTGGGCGGGTCTTCCCGGTATCCCGACCACCGTGAACGATCAGTGGCAGACCTCAGCCAGCGATCCAGTTCGGGGTGGTCGCGCGAGTCCCGCCGGCGCGCCGTCCGGTGTTGACGCACATCCTGGCGGGGCCTATTCGGTGGCCGGGATGCCGCCGGCGATCACGTTGACGAAGTTCTCCAGGTGCCGGGTGGTCCAGCACTCAAACGCCCCGTCGCAGTAGGGCTCATATGCAGCCATAACCGAGTCGCCGTAGTTCCAGTAGAGGCGCGGCTCAGGGTTGAGCCAGAAGAGGCGGCCGGCCCGCTCGGCGACCCTGGCGAAGACCTCGGCGTGCGGCTCGCGCCCGTTGGTGCGGGCGTCGCCGAGCACGATCACAGTCGAGCGTGGGTCCAGCTCATCGGAGATCTCGCCGAGGAACTCGAGCCAGACCCGGCCGTAGTCGGTGTAGCCGGAGACGTCGGCGACGCCGCCCTCGCTGGAGATCCGCTGTGCGATGACCCGGAAGTCGCGCTCGTGCTCGAAGACCTCGGTCACCTCGGAGATCCGCTCGATGAAGACGAAGCTGCGCAATTTGCGGAAGGAGTCGTGCAGCGCGTGCAGGACGCTGAGAAAGAAGACGCTGGCCGAGGTGACCGAGGTGGAGACGTCGCAGAGGACGTATATCTCGGGTCGGCGCGGGCGCTTTGGCCGGTAGCGCAGGCGCAGCGGCACGCCGCCGGTCTCAAGCGAGGCGCGCATCGTGCGCCGCATGTCGACCGTCCGCCCCCGGCGCCGCCCGCGCTGCTCGTGGCCGAGCGTCGCGAGCCGCCGCTTCATCTGTGAGACGGCGCGGTGCACGGCGGCGAGGTCCTGGGTCGGGCTACTCGGCAGGGCGCGGTCCAGCTCGGCCAGCGGGCGCGCCGGGGGCAGGGTGGAGGTGCGCTCGATCAGCTCGCGCTCCAGCTCGCGGCGCAGGTGGCGCTCGAAGCGGCTCAGCTGATCGCGGTCGATCGGCGGTAGCTCGGCGGCGCCGTCGGCGGCTGGTGGCTGCGTCCCGACGGAGAGCCCGAGGGTGCGGCGGATCCGCTGCACGTCGACCCCGACCACGCCGGAGCCCTCGGCGCGGCGGCCGAAGGCGGCGATCGCCAGCCGCGCCAGGTCGCGCATCTCGCCGTCGTTGCCGTCGACGATCGCCTGGCGGATCTGCTCGCGCAGCTCGTCGATGTCGAGGCGCTCGCCCCCCTCCTGGCGCTCTGCCTGCTCGCCGAGGCCCCGCCCCACGGCCTCTGCCTCGGCGGCGCGGAAGAAGAAGCGATCGAAGAGCAGCTCGAAGACGCGGCGGTCCTCCTGGGACTTGGCGATCGTCGCCGCCAGCGCCTCGCGGAAGTCCTCCTGAGCCGTCCACGGCACCTCCTCAAGCGCCGCGAAGGCGTCGAGGATCTCCGAGGTCCCGACCGCGACCCCCTCGCTGCGCAGCTCCTCGCAGAAGCCGAGCAGCTTCGCCGCCAGGCCCGGCGGTCCTGCGTCGGCCCTTGGCCCGTAGGGGGAGCCGGGCATCGGCCTCACCCCGCCGTCTGGGTGGGCGCAGCGGCCAGTTTCACGCCGACCCGCTCGGCGACGAGGTCGATGTCGGTGCGGTGCTTGACGATGACCGACATCGACTGCTCGAAGGTCCGGCGGTCGATGTCCTCTGCGCCCATCAGCAGCAGCGTGCGGGCCCAGTCGATCGACTCCGCGATCGAGGGCGGCTTCTTCAGGTCCAGGGCGCGGATCATCTGCACCACCTCGACCAGCCGCCGCGCCAGCGTCTCGGGCAGCTCGGGCGCGTGCAGACGGACGATCTCCATCTCCCGCTCGGCTTCGGGGTAGTCGAGCCAGAGGTAGAGGCAGCGGCGCTTAAGCGCCTCGGTCAGCTCGCGCGAGTTGTTGGAGGTGAGCACGACGATCGGCATCGTCGTCGCCGAGACCTGGCCCAGCTCGGGGATCGTGATCTGGAAATCGGAGAGCAGCTCGAGCAGCATCGCCTCGAACTCCTGGTCGGTCTTGTCGATCTCGTCGATCAGCAGCACCACCGGCTCGGGGCTGGCGATCGCCTGCATCAACGGCCGCTCCAGCAGGAACTCCGCGCTGAAGATGTCGTCCTGCACGTCGTTCCAGCCCGCCTCGCCACCCGCTTGGATCCGCAGCAGCTGCTTGCGGTAGTTCCACTCATACAGCGCCTTTGCCTCATCGAGGCCCTCATAGCACTGCAGACGGATCAGCTCGCGGCCGCTGGCCCGCGAGAGCGCCTTCGCCAGCTCGGTCTTGCCGACCCCCGCGGGGCCCTCGACCAAGACCGGCTTGCCGAGCCGCTGGGCGAGGAAGGAGACCAGCGCAGCCGGCTCGTCGGCGAGGTAGCCGACCTTTGCCAGTGCGTCCTTGACCTCGGCGACGGAGCCATCGGGCATGGTGGCGATGATAATCCGCCCGGTGCCCGACCTCGTCCCGCCGCTTGCCATGCTGCTCCCCCACAGCCCCGGCCCCTACATCGCGCTGGTGGCGGTTGGCTTCGCGATCGGCACCCTCGGCCACCTGACCCGGGCTCGCTGGCTGGTCGCCGCCGGCGTCATCCTGATCTTTCTCGGCGCCCTCCTCTTCCCCCTGGCGCTGAACCTGACGAGCGAAAACCAGCCGCCGTCCATCGAAGCCTCGGAATAGCCTCTACGATCTCACCAACCAACCGCGCCAGCCAGGAGGACGTACCGCCTTGAGCCGACTTCGAATCTTCGCCATCCTCGCTTCGTTGCTCGCGCTGAGTGCCGCGCTCGCGGCCTGCGGCAGCAGCAGCTCCAGCAACAGCGAAAACCCACAGAAGGTCGTCAACGAAGCGACGCTGAAGGGCATCAAGAGCGCCAACCTTGACCTCTCGCTCGGGGTCAAGGTCGAAGGAAGCAAAGGGGGCAACCTCAACGTCAGCCTCTCGGGGCCGTTCCAGAGCGAGGCCAAGGGCCAGCTTCCCCAGCTCGACATGACCGCGAAGGCGACCGGCTCGCTCAACGGCAAAAACGTCGACTTCGACGGCGGCCTGACCCTGCTCTCCGAAAAGGCCTACGTCAACTACAAGGGCACCGAGTACGAAGTCGAACCTACGACCTTCAGCTTCATCCGCTCGACGATCGAACGGGACCAGCAGAAAAACGGCGCCCAGGGCAAGTCGGCGAGCACCAGCGCCTGCCAGGAAGCGGTCTCCAGCCTGAAGGTCGGCAGCTTCATCGACAATCTCACCAACGAAGGCAGTTCCGAAGTTGGCGGGACGAGCACGACGCAGGTCAGCGGCGACCTCAACGTCCCGGGGGCGATCGACGCGCTGCTCAAGCTCAGCGAAACCCCTGCCTGCAGCGCCGAGCTTGGCGCGACCGGTCAGATCCCTCCGACGGCTGAACTCGAGAAGGCAAAGAGCCAGGTGGAAAGCGCCCTGAAAACCGCCCACGTCCACCTCTACGTTGGCAGCGACCACATCGTGCGCAAGATCTCCGGCGAACTGCAGATCGAACCGCCGAGCAGTTCGAGCAGCGGCGCGAAGAAGGTCGACATCACCTTCGATCTGTCGCTCAGCGGCGTCAACCAGCCGCAGACGATCAACGCTCCATCCGGCGCTAAGCCCCTCAACGAACTGTTCCAGAAGCTCGGGGTCAACCCGATCGAACTGCTCGGCGCGGCGAGCGGCAAGGGCGGCCTCAGCGGCCTCAGCGGCTCCAGCGGTCTCGGCAGCTTGCTGAACGGGCTGAGCGGTGGGGCTGGCGGCGGCTCGTCCTCGGCCGGTGGAGCCCCGGCCGCCGCTGGCGGTGCACAGCAGGCATATCTGCAGTGCCTTAAAGGGGCGACCACCCCGGTCGACCTCCAGAAGTGCGCCGCGCTGCTCAAGTAGCGCGGCGCAGCTTAAGCCGATGAGCGTCGCCCTGCTGGCGCTCAGCTTCACGGTCATCCTCGCCGGCGCGCTGCTCTTCACAAACGCGGTCGAGTGGATCGGCCATGGGCTGGAGCTCGGCGAGGGCGCCGTCGGCAGCCTGCTCGCCGCGGTCGGCACGGCGATGCCGGAGACGCTGATCGCGATCGTCGCTCTGCTCGGTGCCTCCAGCGGGTCCCACCAGGTCGCGATCGGGGCGATCGTCGGGGCGCCCTTCTTGCTCGGCACGCTGGCGATGGGGCTGGTCGGCCTCTTCGTCCACATCTTCCGGGGGCGCCGCGCGCAGGGGTTGGAGCTGAGCGCTCACCGACCTACCCTGCAGCGCGATCTGCTCTTCTTCTGCGCCTTCTTCGCGGCGGCCCTGGCACTCTCCTGGGGGCCACCGGCGGTGTTGCGGATCCCGGTCGGGATCGCCTTCATCCTCTCCTACCCGCTCTACATCCGCCGCACCCTGCGCAGCGGCGGCGAGGTCCAAGCCGAGGAGACGCTCAACCCCTTGCTCTTCGAGCGCCGCCCCGCCCGCCGCCGCAACCCCGGCCTCTCGCTCTGCGCGATCCAGCTCCTAATCGGCCTTGGTGCGATGGTAGGAGGCGCCCACCTCTTCGTCGTAGAGCTGCTGCAGATCGCCAAGGACCTCGGGGTCCAGGCAATCGTCCTCGCCCTGATCCTCGCCCCTTTGGCAACCGAGCTACCCGAGAAGGTCAACAGCTTCTTCTGGGTGCGCGAAGGCAAGGACTCCCTGGCGCTCGGCAACATCACCGGCGCGATGGTCTTCCAGTCGACGATCCCGGTCGGGATCGGCCTCATCTTCACCGGCTGGGCGCTGAGCGCGAACGCGGCTACCGCGGTTGCGCTGGGCCTCGCGGGCGGCCTCCTCGCCTATCGGTGCATGCGCCGGCGAGACCGCTTCACGGCGCCTGCGGTGATCGCCTGGTTCGCCCTCTATGCGACCTTCATCATTGTGGTCGTGTTCAGCGCCTGAGCGAGGCGCTCAGGCGGCCGACAGCTCGGCGAGCGCCCCGAGCACGACGTCGTCGTGCATCTTGGGCGAGACCTTCGGGAAGACCCTCGCGATCTTGCCTTCGGGGTCGATCAGGAAGGTGGCCCGCTGCACGCCCATGTACTTCTTGCCGTACATCGACCTCTCGCCCCAGGTGCCGTAGGCCTCGGCGACCGCGTGGTCGGCGTCGGCCAGCAGCGTGAAGTCGAGGTCGAACTTCTCGGCGAACCCTTTCACGTCGGAGACCGGGTCGGGGGAAACGCCGAGCACCCGGGCGCCGGCCTGTCGGTACTCGACGCCTCGGTCACGCACTCCGCAAGCCTGGATCGTGCAGCCGGGGGTGTCGGCGCGGGGATAAAAATACAGTACGACCGTCTGTCCTCTGAGGTCGGAAAGGCTCACCGAATCGCCATTCTGGTCGGGAAGCTCGAAGTCGGGCGCTTGATCACCTTGCTGAAGCATCGGCGACAGAGGCTACTGGGTGGATCAGGCTCGAGCGCGCCGGAGGTCTCCAAGGCCGATGGGATCCGGAGCCTACGTGAGGAAACGAAGTTATGCCGAGAGTGCAGGACGGAACCTGCTCACTCCCCTCGAGTGTGAGAGCGGCGAAGGAAGTCGTCGAACATCGGCACGGTGAAAGCGGTATCGCCGTGGGACGGGCTGTAGATCATTCCCTTCTTAATGAGCCCCGATCGACGCGGAGCGACACTCTGCACCTTGACGCCGAGCTGTCCCGCGATATCGCCTGAGCGATGTGGCCCTGCCCCTAGCTTCGCCATGGCGACCAAATAGTCCGTCTCCGCCGGGGTCAGGCGGTCCATTCTGACGCGAAAGAAGTTTCCGTCCAGCTGGGCCTGAACTCCGTCAGCTGCAGCGTTGATGTGGTCCAGCGTGATAGGCGACTCCGGTGCGACGTTCCAGACGTGATATCCCCACTCCTGCAGAAAGTAGGGGTAGCCGTGGGTGAAGTGGAGGAGCCGGTCGAGCGCTTCGTCGGTGAACTCCACCCCCTCCTGCTCGGCGGGAACTGCGAGGACTTCTCGCGCATGGTTGTCGCTCAGTGACCCAATCTCGGGGAAGTTGAACAATCTCTCGGCATAGGACTTTGCATCTCCGGCGAGCCCTGGAAGCTGAGGCAGGCCGGCTCCGACAAGGATGACGGGGAGACCGAGCTGCACTGTCCGATGTATGGCGGTAATGAGTGCTCCGAGCTCTTGCTCGCTTAAATATTGGACCTCATCAATCGCCAGCAGGATCCCCCGGCGGCGATCTTGGGCAGCTTTCCCGGCCTCAACCAGCAAGTCCGTTATGTCGTCCGCCAAGATCCCTGAGTCGGCAGTCCCTGCGAGTGCTTCGACATTGAGAGACATCGACGTGCCGTCTGGAAGGTTGTAGGTGAAGGACTTCAGCGCGCCAAGTGCTCGTTTTACCGCTCGGGATACGGAGCCCCGGTCCAATGTCATTAGCATCGACCGGAGCCGTCCGGCGAGCAACTCTCTGAATTCGCCGGTCTCTGGCGCCTCGATGAAGCCTGAAACGAGCTCTTTGTCTTCGGACATTTCTACGAAGCGATTCAGAAGAACGGTCTTGCCAACCCCACGAAGGCCGATCGGCATGAGGCTCTTGCCAGGGCGACCCTTAACCGTGCGGCCCAACGCGATTCCAAATGACTCAAGAAGATCGTTGCGCCCGATGAACGCGGGCGGCCGGGTCCCGGCTCCAGGGGAGAATGGATTCGCAAAAGGGTCCATTTCGAGGGACCTTAGCAAGCCTTATCGAAGTTATCGGCTAAGGGGATAAACTCTGTTGAATCTATCGGCGCCGATTGCGAGGTGCGCATGGGGGCACGGCGTCTGGTCCCGCATGCCGGCGCTGCGTCTACGGTCTATCAGTGACTGGGGGTGTCGGCGCGCGGGTAGAAGTAAAGGACCACGGTCTCCTCGCGCAGGCTCGACAGCGACACCTGGTTGCCGTCCTGGTCGGGCAGCGTGAAGTCTGGTGCCCGATCTCCCTCGGTGAGCATCAGTCCTCCCGCCCGGGGTCTTGGCCATCCTCGCCCTCGTCGAGCTCCTCGTCGCCCTGCTCAAGGGCGGCCTCTGACACCGAGCCGGCCGAGCCCGGGTGGTAGTGCGTCTGGAAGGCCTCCATCAGCCGGTCTCGGCGGTCCTCGTCGACCGGCACCTCCTCGGAGATCCGCACCCACTCGGCTCCCTCGTAGGCCTCCATGTTGAAGACCTCCTGGTCGAGCGAGGTCGAGTCGTCGACGATCACGACGACCTCGGTCTGGGGATTGAAGTAGGTGCCGGGATGCACCAGCAGCTCCTCGACCTCGTAGAGGTTTTCCTCGGCAGCTCCGGCCATCAGTCTGATCCTATGAGATCGGTGAGTCGGCGTCGCGTCTCGCCCTCGACGTCCAGCGGTGCCTGGCCGCGGCGCAGAAGTCGCTCGTTGCGGGTGATCACCAAGAGGCGCACTTCGGCCCGCAGCTCCTCATCGATGCCAGGAGGCGCCGTCGCGGCGAGCAGCCGCGCGGCCTCCGCCTCGACATCGATCGGGGCCTCGCCGCGCCGCTGGCGCCAGTAGGACCTGGCCTCCAGCATCTGGCCCACCTCCTCCGCCCGCAAGGCATCGTCGGGCGGCGGCTCGGCCGTGGTGGCGCTCGACGTAGGCAGCTCTTGCTCGAGCCCGAACTGCCCCTTGCCGACGTCACTCCATGCGGCACCGGAGCGGGCGAAGGCGATCGCCGCGATCGGTGCGACGATCAATGTGATCAGCACCAGGACGGTGAGGTTGTCGAGTACGATCGCGACCGGCGCCAGCGTCATGGGAACCAAGGGTAGAGAGCGCCACTCGCCCCGTCCATCCGCTAGTCTTGGTGCTGGTTGACTGACCAGTCAATCGGCGGCGATCGCCCTCGGCGGTGGCCCCAAAAATGCTTATCGCACGGACGAAAAGGAGTCCCGACCCGTGGTTGACTTCACCCTGACCGACGAGCAGAAGGACCTGCGCGAGCTGGCGCACAGCTTCGCCGAGAAAGAGATTCGCAAGGTCGCCTGGGAGTACGACAAGGACGGCACCTGGCCCCAGGACATAATCGAGAAGGCCTGGGAGGTGGGGCTGATGAACACCCACATCCCCGAGGCCTACGGCGGCCCTGGCCTCGACTACCTATCCGGCTGCCTGATCGAGGAGGAAATGGGGTGGGGCTGCTCGGGCATCGGCACCTCGTTGATGGCCAACGGGCTGGCCTCCGCGCCGATCACCCTCGGTGGCACTGAGGAGACCAAGAAGAAGTACCTCGGGATGCTCTGCGAGGAGCCGAAGTTGGCCTCCTTCTGCCTGACTGAGCCCGACGCCGGCTCCGACGTCTCCGGGATGAAGACCCGCGCCGTGAAGAAGGGCGACAAGTACGTCATCACCGGCTCCAAGTGTTTCATCACCAACGGTACCTACGCCGACTACTTCACGGTCTATGCGAAGACCGATCCCGAGGCTGGCCACCGTGGGATCAGCGCCTTCATCGTCGATGCCGACCTCCCCGGGGTCAGCGTCGATAAGAAGGAGGACAAGATGGGCCAGCGGGCGTCGAACACCGCGACCATCTCCTTCGATGAAGTCGAGATCCCCGCGGAGAACCTGCTCGGCGAGGAGAACAAGGGCTTCAAACTGGCGATGATGACGCTCGACCGGACCAGGCCGGGCGTCTCGGCGATGGCGGTTGGCATCGGCCGTGCAGCCTTCGAGTTCGCAGCCGAGTACTCCAAGGAAAGAGTCCAGTTCGGCGTGCCGATCGCGATGCACCAGGCGATCCAGTTCATGATCGCCGACATGGCGACCAAAGTCGACGCCGCCCGCCTGCTGGTCTGGAACTCCGCGGTCCTGCTCGATCAGGGCAAGCGCAACACGCTTGTCTCCTCGGAGGCCAAGCGCTTCGCCGCCGACTCGGCGATGGAGATTACCGTCGATGCCGTTCAGGTCTACGGTGGCTATGGCTTCATCAAGGAGTACCCGGTCGAGAAGCTGATGCGCGACGCGAAGATCATGCAGCTCTACGAGGGCACCAGCCAGATTCAGCGCCTGGTGATCGCCCGCGAGGTGCTGATGCCGCGCAATATCGATCCGACCACACCCGAGTCCCAGGCCGCCGCAAAGCAGGCGAGCGAGTCCGAGGCCAGCCAGGCCGAGCAGGCAGCCGCTACTGTCTAGGCGATGAACCTCTCCGAGCGCGCCGCCGCCGGAAAGGCGGCGCGCTCACAGGCTCCTCGCTCCGCCCACGCGGCGTGGGAGCCGCCGGCCGACCGCGCCGATCCGGTCGAGATCCTCGCGGCTCAGGCGCTCTCGCGCGTCCCCGAGCTGGTCCCGATCCGCTACGGGCGGATGGCCGTCTCGCCCTTCACCTTCTTCCGCGGCGCCGCCGCGGTGATGGCGGCGGATCTCGCCACGACGCCAGTCTCCGGGTTGCGAGTGCAGATGTGCGGCGACGCCCACCTCTCCAATTTCGGCACCTTCGCCGCGCCCGATCGCCGGCTCGTCTTCGACCTCAACGACTTCGACGAGAGCCTGCCGGGCCCGTGGGAGTGGGACGTCAAACGTCTCACCGCCAGCTTCGCGATCGCCGGGCGCGAAAACGGCTTTAAAGCCAAACAGCGGCGCGAGATCGTGCTCACCGCAGCGCGCCACTACCGCGATGCGATGCGTGGCTTCGCCTCCCTCAGCGACCTCGACGTCTGGTACGCGCGCCTCGACGTCGAGGCGTTGCTGGCGGGGGTCGGGGCCGAAGTCGAACGCGCCGCGGGGCGCAAGGCGGTGAAACGGGCCGAGCGCAATCTCGCCAAGGCGAGGTCCAAGGACAACCTGCGGGCGTCCGACAAGCTCACCCACGTCGTCGACGGGGAACTGCGGATCGTCAGCGACCCGCCCCTGATCGTCCCGATCGAGGAGCTGCTGCCTGCGGGAGAGACCCACGACCTGCAGCAGACGATGACCGATCTGCTCGCCTCCTATCGCTCCTCCCTGCAGGGTGATCGCCAGCACCTGCTCGATGGCTACCGGTTCCGCCACCTGGCGCGCAAGGTGGTTGGGGTGGGCAGCGTCGGGACGCGCGCTTGGGTGGCACTGCTCACCGGCGCCGACGACAACGACCCGCTCTTCTTGCAGGCCAAGGAGGCGGAGGCCTCGGTGTTGGAGCCCTACGCCGGAAGCAGCCGTTTCAAGAACCACGGGCGGCGGGTGGTCGAGGGCCAGCGGTTGATGCAGGCCGCCAGCGACATCTTCCTCGGCTGGTGCCCGGCGGTCGGCTTCGATGGCCGCGACCGCGACTTCTACGTGCGCCAGCTCTGGGATTGGAAGGGATCGGCCGACGTCGAAACGCAGGTTCCGGAGGCGATGAGCGTCTACGCACAGATGTGCGGTTGGACGCTGGCTCGCGCCCACGCCCGCTCCGGTGATCGGATCGAGATCGCCGCCTACCTCGGCGCCAGCAAGGTCTTCGACGAGGCGATCGCGGAGTTCTCCGAGCGCTACGCCGAGCAAAGCGAACGCGACCACGCGGATCTGCTCGCGGCGATCGACTCCGGGCGCCTTCAGGCAGAGGACGCATAGCCCTTTGAAGACCTGGCGCGTCATCCTCGTCCTTTCGGCTGCCCAGTTCATCCTGGTGCTCGACACGACGGTGATGAACGTCTCGATCTCCAACGTGGTCGCCGATCTGAACACGACGGTGGAGAAGGTGCAGCTGGCGATCACCGCCTACATGCTGGTGATGGCTTCGACGATGCTGCTCGGCGGCAAGCTCGGCGACATCTGGGGGCGCAGGCGCGCCTTCCGGATCGGCTTGGTGGTCTTCGCGGTCGGCTCGGGCCTGACTTCGATCGCTCCCGACGTCGGTTGGCTCCTCTTCGGCTGGTCGTTGGTCGAGGGCCTGGGCGCCGCCGTGCTGGTGCCGGCGCTCGTCGCCTTGATCGCCTCCAACTACGAAGGGGAGAGACGGGCGGTCGCCTACGGGATCATCGGTGGGGTCGCCGCGGCGGGCGCCGCCGCCGGGCCGCTGATCGGCGGCGCGGTGACGGCGGCGCTGAGCTGGCGCTATGTCTTCGCCGGCGAGGTGGTGATCGCGATCCTCGTCCTACTCGCCTCGGGCATGATCAAGGACGCGCCGCGCGAAGAGGCGGGGAAGCTCGATTGGGTCGGGGCCGCGCTCTCGATTACGGGCCTTTTCCTGATCGTCTTCGGCGTCCTGCAGAGCAGCTCCTGGGGTTGGGTCTTGCCGCGCAACCCTCCGACGATCGGCGCCACCGAGATCACCCCGCTCGGCCTCTCGCCGGTGCCATTCGTGATCCTTGCCGGCATCGGGGTGCTGCTCGGGTTCGCCCGCTGGGTGGAACGGCGCGAGGCGCGCGGGGGGGAGCCGCTGCTGCGGATCGCGCTGCTGCGGATCCGCCAGCTGCGCGGCGGTGCCCTGATGATCTTCGCCCAGCAGACGATCCTGCTAGGGACCTTCTTCGCAGTGCCGCTCTACCTCCAGTTGGTGCTCGGCATGGACGCCTTCCAAACCGGGGTGAAGCTGCTGCCGCTCTCGGTCGTGATGCTGGTGACGGCGATACTGGCGCCGAAGCTGTCGAGCCGTTTCTCCCCACGGGCGATCGTCCGCGCCGGCCTCCTTGCACTGCTGGTCTCGGTGCTCGGGCTGATTGGCTCCGTCGACTACACCCTCAACACGGTCGCCTTCGGCACCTCCCTGGGGCTGATGGGGTTCGGCGCGGGGCTGATGGTCTCCCAGATCGGCAACGTGATCATGTCCTCGGTCAAGCAGTCGGAGACCAGCGAGGCGGGCGGCATCCAGGGGACCTTCCAGTACCTGGGCGGGGCGCTGGGGACGGCGCTGGTCGGCGCGATGCTGCTCATCGGGCTGACCGGGGCCTTCAATAAGTCGGTCCTCGACAATCCGCAGGTCTCGCCGCCGACCCAAGAACGGATCGCGGCGGCGACCGAGCAGGGGATCGCCTTCGTCCCTAGCTCCACGGTGGAGGCGAAGCTCGACCAAGCTGGCCTGCGGCCGCGAGAGGCGAGCGCGATCGTCGACAGCTACGACGAATCTCAGATCAAGGCGCTGAAGGTTGCCCTGCTCTCGGTAGCGATCTTCGTGGTCGCCTCCTTCTGGTTTACACGAGCCCTGCCGGACCGGCCGATGGTGGGTCGTCCGGGGACAGAGTCTTCCTAGGAGGCGACGCGGGGCCGAGAAGGGCTCTGCCTTGCCGCCTTCTGGCGTTGGTTCTTGTCCAGCAGGACCTTGCGCAGCCGCACCGACTCCGGCGTGACTTCGACGCACTCGTCCTCGCGCAGGAACTCGAGCGCCGCTTCGAGCGTGAGCCGGGTGGGGGGCTCCAGGCGCTCCAGCACGTCGGCGCTGGCGGCGCGGATGTTCGTCTGATGCTTCTCCTTGATCGCGTTGACGTCGAGATCGTCGGCGCGGGCGTTCTCGCCGACGATCATCCCCTCGTAGACCTCCTCGCCAGGGCCGACGAAAAGCGTGCCGCGCTCCTGCAGATTGGCCAGCGAGTAGGAGGCGGTCCTGCCGCGCCGGTCGGCGACAATCGAGCCGCTTGGCCGGGTGCGCAACTCTCCCGCCCAGCGCTCCCAGCGGTCGAAGACGTGGTGGAGGATGCCGGTGCCGCGGGTCTCGGTGAGGAACTCCGTGCGGAAGCCGATCAGGCCCCGGGCAGGCACCAGGTATTCCATCCGCACCCAGCCGGTCGCGTGGTTGACCATCTGCTCGAGCCGCCCCTTGCGCTGAGCTAGAAGCTGGGTGACGGCGCCGACGTGCTCCTCGGGGACATCGATCGCCAATCGCTCGACCGGCTCGTGCACCTTCTCGTCAATCTCGCGGGTCAGCACTCGCGGCTGGCCGGCGGTCAGCTCGAAGCCCTCGCGCCGCATCAGCTCCAGCAAGACGACGAGCTGCAGCTCGCCGCGGCCCTGCACCTCCCAGGTGTCGGGTCGCTCGGTGTCGCGGACCCGGATCGAGACGTTGCCGATGAGCTCGGCGTCGAGCCGGTCGCGGACCTGGCGCGCGGTCAGCCTGCTGCCCTCCTGGCCGGCCAGCGGCGAGGTGTTGATCCCGACCACGACCGAGAGCGAGGGCTCATCGACGGTGATCACCGGCAGTGGCCGCGGATCGGCGGGGTCGGCCAGGGTCTCGCCGATCGTCACCTCGGGGAGGCCGGCTACGGCGATGATCTCGCCCGGCCCGGCCTCCTCGGCGGCGACCCGCTCGAGCGCCTCGGTCACGTACAGCTCGGAAACCGCGGCTCGCTCGATCGAGCCGTTGGCCCGACACCAGGCGATTGTCTGTCCGGAGCGGATCGTCCCGTTGCGGACGCGGCAGAGGGCGAGGCGGCCGACGTAGGGCGAGGCGTCGAGGTTGGTGACGTGGGCCTGCAGAGGCGCCTCAGGGTCATACTCGGGCGCGGGGATCTTCTCCAGCATCAGGTCGAGCAGAGGGGAGAGCTCGGTCCCCTCGACCCCTTCCTCAAGCGAGGCCCAGCCCGCTTTGGCATTGGTGTAAACGATCGGGAAGTCGATCTGCTCGGAGTCGGCGTCGAGGTCGATGAACAGCTCGTATACCTCCTCGACAACCTCGGCGATGCGGGCGTCGGGACGGTCGACCTTGTTGACGACGAGGATCACCGGTAGCTTCGCCTCCAGCGCCTTGCGCAGCACGAAGCGGGTCTGCGGCAGGGGCCCCTCGGAGGCGTCGACCAGCAGCAGCACCCCGTCGACCATCGTCAGGCCGCGCTCGACCTCGCCGCCGAAGTCGGCGTGGCCCGGCGTGTCGACGATGTTCAGCTTCACGCCGTCGTAGTGGATCGCGGTGTTCTTGGCGAAGATGGTGATCCCCTTCTCGCGCTCCAAGTCCATCGAGTCCATGACCCGCTCGGCAACGTCCTGGCCCTTGCGGAAGGCACCCGACTGCCACAGCATCGCATCGACCAGGGTCGTCTTGCCGTGGTCGACGTGAGCGATGATCGCGATGTTTCTGAGGTCGTCTCGAGTGGCCATCTGTGGAGGAGGAGGTTAGGGAACGGGTTCGGGGCCCCGAACGACGAAGCCCGCCTTGAGGCGGGCTTCGTCACTGCTAAGCGCGGTGCGCGACTACGAGGTCTGCTGGACGCTCGCCGCGGCCGGGCCTTTGGGCCCTTCCTCGGACTCGTAGGTCACCTTGGCGCCCTCGGCCAGGGACTTGAAGCCCTCGCCGATGATTGCGCTGTGGTGGACGAAGACGTCCTTTGAGCCGTCGTCGGGTGTGATGAACCCGTAGCCCTTGTCGTCGCTAAACCACTTGACAGTTCCAGAGGGCATGCATTGCCTCCACTTGATGTGCTGCGAACGCGGAGGATGCGGTGAAGCAACGACGCGAGCGCTAGACACGACTTTGCCGGACTTGAGGTCCGACCGAACGCCGGGACCGTAGCAGGCTGAGAGCGTCCGGGGGTGTATCTAGCGTGGCCGCGTGCGCTTCGTTGACCGCATCGACCGCGAGGGGCTCGTCGCGGTCGATGCGCGCGAGGAGTACTTCTGGCTTGACCTCACCTTCTTCCCGGTCGGCTTCTTCGGCCAGCACTCCAGGTGGCTGGTGGTCAACGTTCCAGTCCAGGGGGCGTTTCTTCGCGCTGGGGATCGGCAGCCTCGTGCTGTCGGCGCTGGCGCTGCTGGCCTGGTTGCGGCACGCTGGCTACATCTGAACCTTGCAGGGTGCCGGTCGTAACCCCGTGTAGCGGTGTTGTGATGGGTTAAGGAATCGCCGATAGCTTGGGCGAGATGAATCTGAAGGTGAGACGAGGCACTCTGCTGGGTTCGACGATCGCCGCGGCGCTCGGCGTCGCCGGCGTGCTCGCGCCCCCCGCCACGGCGATGTCGAGCGGCAGCGGGCCGCTTTCGCCGCGGCTGGCCGAGCTGGTGAAGCCATCGGTGCGCTCAAAATCAGCGGCCAAGCAGGCGGCGATGCTCAGCGTCGCCCCGAGCGGCCCGGGCAGCCTGCTGCGCCAGGGAGACCGGCTCCTCGTCAACGTCCGTTTCGAGCGCGGCGCGGCTGGGAGCCTCGAAGCGCTGCGGGCGGCAGGGGGGCGCATCGTCACCGTGAGCCGCCGCTACCAGACGGTCACCGTCGCGGCCGCGCCCGCCTCACTGCGCGCGGTCGCCGCCGTGCCGAGGGTGCAAGGCGTCACCGAGATCCTCGCCCCGGTCGTCTACGCAGCCGGCAGCGCGACCTCCGCCTTGCCCTCCGCCACCACCTGCGAAGGGGGGGCTGCGGTCTCTGAAGGGGTCGGCCAGCTGCACGTCGGGGAAGCCCGCCAGGAGTTCGGCGTAAACGGCAGCGGGGTTACCGTAGGGGCGCTTTCGGACTCCTTCAACACGGCGAACAAGACGGTCACGGGAGACCAGCCGATCGCCACTCACGCCGCCGAAGACGAAGCCAGCGGCGACCTGCCTGGCCCCGCCAATCCATGCAGCGGCGAGCAGACGCCGGTCCGCGTGCTCGAAGACTATGCGGCTGGCCCCGGGGAAGAAGAATCGAGCGATGAGGGCAGGGCCATGCTGCAGACCGTCCACGACGTCGCGCCGGACGCCTCGCTCGCCTTCGCGACGGCATATGGAGGCGAAGAATTCTTCGCTCATAACATCGAACGGCTGGCGATGCCCGTCTCCGCAGGAGGCGCCGGCGCGCAGGTGATCACCGACGACGTGGCCTATTTCGAAGAACCGTTCTTCCAGGACGGGCCGGTCGCGGGGGCGATCAACCGCGTCACGTCGACCGGGATCGAGTATTTCACCGCAGCCGGCAACGACAACATCTTCGACGCGATGGGTCGCGAAATCGCCTCTTGGGAAGCACCGCGGTTCCGTGACTCGGGAAGTTGTCCGGCGGCGCTTGCCGCGAACCCCGAACTGGGGGACCCGACGCATTGCATGCAATTCGGGTCAAGCCCAACCGATAACACCTTCGGCATCACGGTCGGAGCAGGCGCCAGCCTCACCGTCGACCTGCAGTGGGCGGAACCCTGGTACGGCGTCCACACCGACCTCGATGCGTTCCTTCTCAACTCCGCAGGGAAACCGATCGAAGAAGAAATCGAACCTGGGAAAGACGTGCCGGTGGGCAGCTACGGCGACAACATCACAACCCAAAAGCCGGTCGAGGTGTTCCAGTGGGAAAACAACTCGGAATCGAGTCAGGAAGTCGAGCTGGCGATCAACCACTGCTTCGGGAAACTGTGCAACGAACAAGCCGAGGAAACCTTGATGCCACGCCTCAAGTTCGCCCTGCTGGAGAACGGCGGCGGGGTCTCAGGGACCCAGTACCCCACCTCTTCCGAAGGCGACACGGTCGGGCCGACGATCTTCGGCCACAGCGGCGCCGCCAGCGCGATCACGGTCGGCGCCGAGCGCTTCGACGACGACTCAGCACCGGAGGAATACTCCTCCCGAGGCCCGGTCACCCACTACTTCGGCCCGGTCTCGGGCACAACTCCGGCGCCCGAACTCCCCGCGCCTGAAACGATCGCCAAGCCCAACCTCGTAGCCACCGACTGCGGCGTCACCACCTTCTTCGCCTCATTTGAAGAAGGCGTCTGGAGGTACTGCGGCACCTCGGCCGCCGCTCCGCACGCCGCCGGGGTTGCGGCTCTGATGCTGCAGGCGAACCCGTCGCTGACGGTCGCCCAGGGACGCGCGGCGCTCGCCGCCACCGCCCAGCCGGTGGGGACCTTCGGCCCCAATGCGGTCGGCGCCGGGCTGGTCGATGCCTTCGGCGCTGTGGCCCGCGTCGCGCTGCCGCCGACGATCACCTTCACCCAAACCCCGAAGGCGATCAGCCGCGACCGTAGACCGACGATTGCGTTCAGCGCGAACCGCCCGGTGGGCTTCTCGTGCTCGCTCGACGGCAGCGCCCCCCAGGCCTGCAGCTCCCCCTACATCCCCTCGACTCCGCTGGCCGAAGGTCGCCAAAGATTCGAAGTGAGCGGGGCCGACATCGCGGGACACGTCGGCAGCAGCTCGGTGTCCTTCGCGGTCGAGACAAAGCCGCCCAAGGCGTTCTTTGCCAAGCACCCACTTAAGCTGATCCGTACGCACAAGAGGAAGGCAAGGGAGACATTCCGGTTCGCTTCCAACCAGTCCGGCGTTACCTTCATCTGTGCAGTGGACCGCGGTCGCTTCCACCGCTGCGGCGCCAAGCTCTCCCGCTGGTTCGGCTCCGGCAAGCACGCCGTCCGAGTCAAAGCCCGCGACGCAGCCGGCAACGTCGACCCGACCCCAGCGGTCTTCCGCTTCCGGGTCGTGCAGGTCAGCTGAGACTCGCCGACCCGCTGGCTAGCGCGCCGCTTGTGCCGCAGCCTTGGAGAAGCCCTGCACCTGGAGTGAGCCCCAGCCGGTGGCGAAGTCATCGCCGGGGGTCGCGGAGCAGCAGCCGAGTGGGCGCCCGCCGCCGGCGTCGGCTGGGGTGAGCCGGCCGAGGTCGTTGTTCCCCCTGGTCACGTCGCGAAAGACGCTACGTCTCGACCTGCCGTCACCGAGCCTGTACAGCAGCGGGTTGAGGAAGCCGAGCTCGGGCTGGCGAGGGCGCGCCGCGTAGTGGTCGGTGAGCGCGACGCCGCCGGCCATCAGCGGCGTCGCGGCGCTGGTGCCGCCGATCGTCACCCAGCCGCGATTGGGCTGATCTAATGCCGCGCATTCGGGGGCGGTGCAGTAAATCGCGTAGCCGGGAATCACGTCGGCGAGGCCGGAGATCTCGGGGACGAGGCGGCCGCTGGGGTATCGGCGCATCCCAGGACCGTGCTGCCACCAGGGACGCTGCGGGGAGAAGAGGCTGACACCGCCGCCGCCGGCGCCTAGAACTGCGAGCGGTTTGCTCATCGACGTAGTCTCTGAGACACCGTCGACGCCACCCGGTGCGGCTATGGGCCTATCCCCGCAGCCGCTCCGCCAGCCCGGAGTGTCGAGCGCCGCTGTCGTCGCGGCGCACCGCGATCGCCAGTGCGGCCGGGTCCCCGACCAGCACGCAGCTGTTGCGGGCGCGAGTGATCGCGGTGTAGAGGAGCGGGCGGGTGAGCATCCGCGCGTGGGAGCGGTGGCAGACACCGACCACGACCGGCACCTCGCAGCCCTGTGCCTTGTGGACGGAGATCGCGTAGGCGAGGCGCAGGGTCGCCGTCTCTCTGTAGGGGATCACCAGGGAGCCGCCATCGTCTTTGTCGACCAGGATCGCCTCCTCCTCGGGGTCCTCGGAGCGCAGGAAGACGATCGAGCCGTTCATCAGGCCCAGCTCGTGGGAGTTGCGGGTCTGGATCAGGCGGTCGCCGATCCGGAAACGCCCGTTCAGTGCCGGCCTGCCGCTCGGATTGAGTCGCGCCTGCAGGCGCTCGTTGAGAGCCTCGATCCCGACCGCCCCCTTATACATCGGCGCCAGCACCTGCACCTCGCGAATCGGGTCGATGCCGAAGCGCTTCGGCGCCCGCTCGGCAACCACTTCCACCACCGTTTCCAGCGCCCGCTCCGGGTTCGGCCGGTCGATGAAGAAAAAGTCGTGTTCCTGGCCTGCTTTGGGCCGCAGGTGCGGCGCCCGGCCCTGGTTGATCTCGTGGGCGGCGGTCGTGATCATCGACTGCGCCGCGCGGCGGAAGATCTGGTTGAGCCGCACCACCGGCGCGACCCCCGCCGCGATCAGGTCCTCGAACGGCTTGCCGGCGCCGATTGGCGGCAGCTGGTCCGCGTCGCCGACTAAGACGACGTGGGTCGACTCGGCCAGCCCGTCGAGCAGGACCTCGAGCAGGCGCAGGTTCAGCATTGAGGCCTCATCGACGATGACGAGATCGGCGGGGAGGGGGTGAGCGGGCCTGTAAGTGGGGTCGCGGCCGGGCATCCACTCGAGCATTCGGTGGATCGTCTGCGCCTCGTGACCGGTTGCCTCCTCGAGGCGCCGCGCTGCGCGGCCGGTCGGAGCGCAGAGGGCAATGGTCGCCTTGGCGGCCTCCGCCTCGGTGACGATCGCTTGGGTGCAGACGGTCTTGCCGACCCCTGGCCCGCCGGTCAGCACCGAGACACGCGAGGCGAAGGCGCCGCGGACCGCCGCCCACTGCTCCTCGGTGAGCTCACCGTCTGGGTTCTCGACGGCGGGCTGGTGGTCGAGGTGGGGCCCGGCGCCGGCGCGGGAGCGCAGCGTTTTGGCCACGGCGATCTCGCGGGTGTGGGTTGGCTGGCGATAGACGCGCCCCTCCTCGGCGAGTAGGCCGCGAGCTGCGATCAGCACATCGGGGTCCGGAGCGAGGCCGAGCAGCTTCGCGGCGCGGCGGGCCAGCTCGGCGAGCGGCAGGAAGGTGTGCCCCTGCTGCTCGGCCTCGCCGAGGACGAAGGCCGCGGCGGCCTGGGCGCGGCGGTCGGACTCCGGCGGCACGCCGGCGCCCAGCGCGATCTTGTCGGCACGCGCAAAGCCGACCCCTTCGACCTCGGTCAGCCGATAGGGGTCCTCGTGCAGGACCGCCATCGACCGCTCGCCGTAGCGGGCGTGGATCGGCGCGGCGAGGTGCGCCAGTCCGTGCGGCGCCAGCTGGACGTGCAGGTCGCGCACGGCGCGGCTCGCGTGCCAGGAATCGGCCGCGGCGCTCGCCTGCTTGGCGCTGACCCCGCTCAGCGAGCCGAACACCCCAGCCGGGTCGGCGGCGATCGTCCTCAGCACTCCCTCGCCGTGCTCCTCGACCAGCCGCTCCGCGCGGGCGGGCCCGATGTGGCGCAGCGAGGTGAGATAGGCGATCTGCCCCTTGCGGTCGGCGGGGTCGAGTGGCAGCGCGCCCTGGGCGCGAAGCTGGCGCCCGTAGCGGGAGTGCGTCTGCCAATCGCCACTCACCTCGGCCCGGTCACCGGCGCCCAGGTGGGCGACCGGGCCGATCAGCGCAAAGCTCTCGCAAGACTCCGCGTCTTGGACCTCCAGCACCGCGTAGCCGTCGTCCTCCGCCCGGAAGATGACGCCCAGCACCTCGACCGTGCCCGAGTAGGCCGCCTCATCGGTGTCGAACAGGGTCGCGGTCGGGTTCACAGACCAAAGCTAGCCGCCAGCGAGGCGGCTAATTGCCAGCCAGGTCGCCGAGCTTCTCGTCGAGTTGCCTGCGGACTGCCTCGCAGACCGCCCGACCGCTGCGTTATAGCGCTCCGAGGAGAGCACTCCCAGCAGAACCTCTGCATCGGCTCGCGGGATCGTCAGGGTGATCATCTGCTCTGTCATGTGGCCTCCATGATGTGGCCTCCATGGGGGTTTCACACCTTGCCGCCTGGGTAACCTTAGGAGGCGGATGCAAAGTACTGGCGGCGTTGCCAATCGCTTCGCGCCGCTTGCGGCGCGACTTGAGGGCCGCCTCTCGGGCGGTATCCCGTTCGCCGTGCGCTTCTGGGACGGAAGCGAGCTGCGGCCCGAGCAGGGCAAGGGGACTGGCGACACGCTCTTGGTCCGCGATTCGCGCGCGCTCGCCTATCTAGCCACCGCTCCCAACCAGCTCGGCCTGGGCCGGGCCTGGGTGGCCGGTGACCTCGACATCGATGGCGACCTTGAGCGGGCATTGAGGGCTGGCGACAGGTTCGGGGACCTTCGCCTCGACCTCGGTGACAAGCTCGCCTCGGCGCTCGCCGCCGCTCGCGCCGGCGCGCTCCGCCTCCACCGCCCCGCGCCGCCGGTAGGCGAGGCGCACCTCGGGGGGCACCTGCACTCCCTGCACCGCGATCGCGACGCCGTCCGCCACCACTACGACGTCTCCAACGACTTCTACCGCATGGTCTTGGGGCCGAGCATGGTCTACTCGTGCGCGTACTTTGCCTCCCGCGATGACAGCTTGGAGGAGGCGCAGAAGCGCAAGCTCGAGGTGATCTGCCGCAAGCTGCGTTTGGCGGCGGGGGAGAGATTGCTCGATGTTGGTTGTGGCTGGGGGTCGCTGATCATCCACGCCGCGACTCGCCACGGCGTCCGTGCGGTTGGCATCACGCTCTCAGATCCCCAGGCAAGGCTGGCGCGGCGCCGGATTCGCGAAGCCGGGGTGGAGCATCGCTGCGAGGTGCGCATCCAGGACTACAGAGAGATCGACGATGGCCCCTACGACAAGATCGCCAGCGTCGGGATGTATGAGCACGTGGGGGTGGCGCGCCTGGATGAGTACATGCGGCGGCTGTGCTGCCTGGTCCGCCCCGGGGGCTTGATCCTCAATCACGGGATCGTGCGCCTGGCGCCGGCTGTGCGCCGTGAGGACAGCTTCATCTGGCGCTACGTCTTCCCCGACGGGGAGCTGCATCGGCCCGGCCGGGTGGTCGAGTCGATGGAACGGGCGGGGCTGGAGCTGCGCGACGCCGAGTCGCTGCGCGAGCACTACGTGCTGACCCTGCAGCGCTGGGTCGAGAACCTCGCAGCCCACCGCGACGCGGCGATCGCCGAGGCGGGAGCGGAGCGGGAGCGGATCTGGCGCCTCTACATGACCGGTTCGGCGCTGGCCTTCGAGCGCGGCGACATCTCCGTCCAGCAATTGCTGGCGGCCGCCCCCGGCGCCCCGCCGGGGCTGCCGCTCTCCCGCCACAGCGTTTAGCGTCCCGCTCAGATGGACCGGGGGCTCTGCGATAGCTGTACCTACCAGCGCCTGGTGCCCAACACCCGCGGGTCGGAGTTCTCGCTCTGTGAGCGCTCGCGGGCGGACCGGCGCTATCCGCGCTATCCGCGCCTCCCGGTCAGGAGCTGCCCCGGCCACGAGCTGCGTGACCGGGGCGCAGCGGGTGAGCCGCCCGGCGCCGGCCCCTGACCGTCCTTCAGCCAGCCGCCATCGGGTCGGGTTCGCCAAGCTTGGTGACGTCGGGGGCCTCGTAGACCTCGCCGGCCGTGCCACCGAGGACGAGGAGGCGGATTCCCCCATCGCCCGGCCAGACCTTGCGGCCGATGCCCGGGCCGACCTTGGCGACATGGTCGGGGTCGAGCTGGAAACGCTCGCCCTCGATCTCGATCTCACCGCCGCCGCGCAGCGTCACGTAGACCTCCTCTTGCCCGTCCTGCTCATGGTCGTGCGTTGGGTAGTTCTCGTAGTTGGGCGGCATGTCGATGATCTGCATGCCGAACGATTCGACGCCGAGTTCGGCGCGGGCGCGCTTGAAGCCGCCGCCGAAGACAGCCTCCATGTCGTCGATCCTCTTCACAGTGTGGGTGCTCATCCGTCCTCCTTGAAGTGGGCTGATACCCGGTCGGGGTTGAGCGCCCGATCCTAGTCGATTTTTTGCACGAACGTTCGTGCTTTTCTTTATCCTTACCCAGATCAGCGCGATCACCGGGACCACCAAGGGCGCCGTGACCCGAGCCGCGATCCTCGACCGCGCCGTCGACCTTGCCTCCGCCGAGGGCCTCGAGGGGCTGACGATCGGACGCCTCGCCGCCGAGCTGGAGATGAGCAAGAGCGGCATCTTCGCCCACTTCGGCTCCAAGCAGGACCTGCAGCTGGCGACGGTGGGGGCTGCGGCAGCCCGCTTCAGCGCTGAGGTCATCGAGCCCGCCGCTGTCGCGCCCGACGGCGCCCCCCGGCTGCGCGCCCTCGCCGAGGCATATATGACCCATCTCGACCGCGATGCCTACTCGGGCGGCTGCTTTTGGGCAGCGACCTCGGCCGAGTACGACGACCGACCGGGGCCGGTCCGAGAGGCGATAGTCACCGCCCTGGATGCCTGGCTCGGCGAGTTGGAGCGCCAGGCCCGGCTGGCCGGCGCCGGGGACCCGCAGCGTCTTGCCTTCGAGTTCTATGCGGTCGTCATGGGCGCCAACTCCAGGTACCGGCTGTCCGGGGAGCGGCGAGTCTTCGACTATGCGCGCGACGCGGTCGAGCGGCTGCTGAGGGAGGTGGCCGCGTGAGCTCAACCGGCCAAGACGGGATGGGGGAGGAGGTGGCGGCGGACTTTGTCCGCCGCTTCGCCGAGTTCTGGCGGGCGCCGGCGCCGGAGCGACTCGGCACCGTGCTGGCCGAGCGGGTGCGGCTCTCGGCGCCGATGGCGCCGACCACCACCACCCTGGCCGAAGGCAAGCAGGCCTTCGCCGACCTCTTCGAGCTGATCCCGGACCTGACCGCCGAGGTCCACCGCTGGGGGGCGACGAAAGACGGCGTCCTGATCGAGTTCACCGCGTCGGGAACCGCGGCTGGTGGCCCCGTTGCCTGGCGGGGAGTCGATCGCTTCACGCTCGGCGAGGACGGCCTCGCGACCGAGCGCGACACCTTCTTCGACTCGCTGGCGCTGGCGCTGACCGTGGTGCGGCGTCCCCGCGCCTGGCTCGGGTTCACCCGCAGCCGCATCAGGCAGATGCGACGCTGAGTCGGATCCGATCGAAGCCGCCTATGGCGCCATGTGCTGGACGCGCTCCGGCTTGACCTTGACGATGACCCGCACTTCGCCGGGCTGGCGCATTGGGTACTCCTCGACGCCCATGTAGCGCTTCGCCAGCGCGTCGATGTGCTCGTCGGCCCCCTCGTGGGTCAGCTCGACCGCCCGGCCCCGGATCAGCAGGCTCTCGTAGGGGTTCTCCGGGTTGGTGATCGAGATCGCCACGCGTGGGTCGCGCCGCAGGTTCTTTGGCTTCAGGCGGCCCTCGGCGGTGTTGAAGACGACCAGCCCGTCCTCGGAGTCGACCCAGACCGGTGACACCTGTGGGGAGCCGTCCTCCATCACCGTTGCGACGTGGGCGAAGTTCTTGCCGCCGAGCAGGTGCTGTGCCGCTGTGGGAATCGCTGCCATCTGGGCCTCCTAGGAGCCGAGGGGGATTGCACGTGTGTCAGTGACGATAGCCGTCGACGTGCCTCGCCTGAGGCGTTCGGGGATGATCTGGGTCGATGCCCGAGGAGCTTCCGATTGTTCCCTTCGTCTCGCCGGTTGAGCTTGAAGCATGGCTGGAAGAAGTCCACGCCACCTCGCAGGGCATTTGGCTGAAGATCGCCAAGAAGGAGTCCGGGCTGAAGAGCGTCACCTACACCGAGGCGCTGGAGTTGGCGCTCTGCTTCGGCTGGATCGACAGTCAGAAGCGGCGCTTTGACGAGAAGCATTTCCTGCAACGGTTCACGCCGCGGCGGCCGGGTGGGAGGTGGTCGCGGATCAACCGCGGCAAGGCCGAAGAGCTGATTGCGGCTGGGGCGATGCGGGCGGCGGGCCTGGCCGAGGTGGAGGCTGCGAGGGCCGACGGTCGCTGGGAGTCGGCATACGAGGGCCAGCGAAGCGCCAAGCTTCCGATCGATCTGGCCCGCGAGCTCGACCGAAGTACGGCCGCACGCGAGTTCTTTGCCACCCTCGACAGCGCCAACCGCTACGCGATCATCTACCGGCTAAACGAGGCGAGGAAGCCCGAGACTCGGCAGCTGCGGCTGCGCAAGTTCGTCGGCATGCTCGAGCGAGGCGAGAAGATCCACGAGCGGCCATAGCTGTCGCCGTACACTCGCCCGGTGGACCGCTCACTGCTCGCAAGGACCCTCACCGAGGCCGGTCAGCCCAACTACCGCGCAACCCAGGTGTGGAGGTGGGTCGCGCGCGGGGCACGGTCCT
Organism: uncultured Solirubrobacterales bacterium; assembly: GCA_963743285.1. Lineage (GTDB taxonomy): Bacteria > Actinomycetota > Thermoleophilia > Solirubrobacterales > 70-9 > CAVUPF01. The sequence goes on along the minus strand of CAVUPF010000011.1, from coordinate 116,230 downwards.
ATGAGGAGATGAGCAACCTGCCGGCGGCGCTTCGGGAGCGACTCGCCGAGCTGGTGCCGCTCTCGACGCTCGCGGTCAGCACGGAGGCGAAGTCCGACGACGGTACGGTCAAGGCCCTCTTCCACACCGCCGACGGGCAAGCGGTCGAGGCGGTGCTGATGCGATACCGCGACGGTCGCCGCTCCGCCTGCCTCTCCTCTCAGTCGGGCTGCCCGCTGACCTGCACCTTCTGCGCCACAGGGCAGATGAAGTTCGCTCGCAACCTCAGCACCGATGAGATCCTCGACCAGGCGCTGCACTTTCGACGGGTCGAGAGGATCGACCACGTCGTCTTCATGGGGATGGGCGAGCCGACGATGAACCTCGACGCGGTGCTCGGGGCCTGCGAGCGTCTGCCGGACCTCGGCGTCACTCAGCGGCGCACCGCGATCTCGACGGTCGGCTGGGTGCCGGGCATCGACCGCCTCGCCCGGTGCGAGATGCCGGTTTCCCTGGCGCTCTCGCTGCATGCCCCCAACGACGAGCTGCGCTCCTCGCTGATGCCGGTCAACGACCGCTACCCGCTGGCCGAGGTGCTCGCCGCCTGCGAGCGCTACGGGGCGCGCCGCCGCCGCAGGGTCTTCGTCGAGTACGTGATGCTTGCCGGGGTCAACGACCGCCCCGCCCATGCACGCCAGCTCGCCGCCCTTCTCGACCCACGCGCCTACAAGGTCAACCTGATCCCCTATAACCCGACCGGCACCTACGACGGCTCCTCCCCGGAGCAGATCGAGCGCTTCCGCGCGATCCTCGCCGAGCACCGCCTTACCGCCACCGTCCGCCTCACCCGCGGTCGCGACATAGATGCTGCCTGTGGCCAGCTCGCGGCCACGGCGAGCCGCGCTGGGTGAGGCTCCTTGCCGGCGGTGCCTGTCCGACCAGATGGCGGTCTGGCTGCGTAGCCAACTAGCATCCCGCTCGATGCCCGCAATCGACATCGCAGCGCCGGGCCCTCGTCCCAGGCAGCTCTCCGCCAACCCCATGCGGCGGCTGGCCGGCGACGTGCTCGCCGAGTGGCGTGGCCGCGGCAGGTTTCCTCCGGGCCCTGGCGACTTCAGCGTCTCCCGGACCCGGCAGATCGTTCGCGATCCGCTGCCGATCCTTCTCGCCTGCTACGAGGAGTACGGGCCGATCTTCAGCCTCCGCGTCCTTCACTCCCGCAGCGTCTTCATGCTCGGCCCCGAGGCCAATTACTTCGTCACCGTCGCCCATCCGGAGAACTTCCACTGGCGCGAGGGCAGCTTTGGCGACCTGATCCCGCTGCTCGGCGACGGCCTGTTGACGATCGATGACGCATACCACGATCGAGCTCGGGAGATCATGATGCCCGCCTTCCATCGCGATCAGGTGACGGCGATGCTGGAGTCAATGAGCGCCGAGTCCGAGGCGGCACTCTCCCGCCTTCGCCCAGGCGAGGTACTCGACCTCTATGCCTGGATGCGCAACCTGGCGATGCGAATCGCGATGCGGGCTCTGCTTGGGCTCGACCCCGACGACGGCGGCAAGGGCGCCGCTGCCGCCGAGCACTTCGAGCGCGCCCTCGGCTTCTATGGGATCGACTTCGCGCTGCGCTTTCTGCGCGGGCCTGGCTCGCCTTGGCGCAAGATGGTCGCCTCGCGCTCCGTGCTCGATCAGATCGTCTTCGGCGAGATCGACCACCGCCGCGCCGACCCCGATCCGCGCAGCCGCGATGTCCTCAGTCTCTTGCTCGGCGCTCGCGGCGAGGCGGGGGAGGCCTTCACCGACCGCGAGGTCCGCGACCAGGTGATGACCCTGATGTTCGCCGGCCACGACACCGCTACCTCCACCCTCACCTTCATGATGCATGAGCTGGCCCGACACCCGGAGGCCCTTGCCCGCCTCTGCGAGGAGCAGGACCGGGTGCTCACCGGCGCCGTCCCGACCTTCGACCAACTCGAGCGGGAGATGCCATACCTCGACATGGTCCTCGACGAGGTGCTGCGTCTCTATCCGCCTGCCTGGATCGGCCCACGCCGCGCCGTCCGTGAGTTCGAGTTCGGCGGCCACACCGTGCCCAGGGGGGCCTACGTCAACTACAGCTCCTGGGCCAGCCACCGCATCCCGGAGGTCTTCCCCGACCCCGAGGCGTTCATCCCCGAGCGCTTCACCCGTGAGCGCAAGGCCGCCTTGCCACGCGGTGCCTACGTGCCTTTCGGCGGCGGCAAGCGAATCTGCATCGGCAAGCGCTTCGGCCAGACCGAGGTGAAGCTGGTGGCGACGATGCTGCTGCAGCGACTGCGGCTCGACGCGCTGCCCGGCCGCACGATGAGGGTCCGGCAGATGCCCACGCTTTCGCCGCAGGGAGGCTTAGGGATGCGGGTTGGCGAGCGGGGGGCGCCCCCGGGGCTGCCGCTCGCCTCGGCCGCCGGGGATTAACCAACTCGCCGTATCCTGAGTCGGACCGGATGACGGCCCTCCCAATCACCGCCGCGTTGCCGTTGTCCCTTGAGGCCTGGCCGGCCGTGGTGGGGGCGGGGCTGATTCCGATCGTTGGCCTGATCGCCGTCGGATACATCATCATCCGCGCCGTCCGCGACAACGACGAAGAGGACGAGGACGAGCCGGATTCCCCTCCTACTTGATGAAGAGCATCTCCTCGTACTTCGGCAGCGGCCAGAGGTCGTCGGCCACCACCTTCTCCAGCTTGTCCGCCGCCTCGCGCACCGTGGCCATCGCGGCGATCTGCTCGTCGCGGGCGTAGATCGCGAGGTCCATTCCCTCCAGCTCGTCCGGGTAGGCGTTCGCCATTTTTAGCCCATCGAGGGCCCCGACCAACTCGGAGGCCAGTAGCTCGACTTCTTCGCTTGCCGGAGGGAAGCCCGCCTCCTTGGCCAGCCCCAGGTGTCGCAGCGCTGCCGGCAGGATCATCGTCTGGGCGATCGAGAAGGTCTCCTCGGCCTCGATGTTTGCCCGGATCGCGTATTGCTCGAGCCACACCTCATATCGGGACTCCAGCTCCCGCTTGGAGAGGACGTCGTAGTTCTCAAAGGCGGCGATCGTCTGCTCGCTGATCACCTCCGGAAGCGCCTCGGGCGTCGTGCGCAGATTTTTTAGCCCGCGTCGCTCCGCCTCTGCATGCCACGCCTCGGAGTAGTTATCACCGCCGAAGCAGACCGCTTTGTTTGAGGCGTAGGCGTCTTTGACGACCTCGATCACTGCCTCGGGGACGCTCATCCCGCCGGAGACCTTCTCCTCCAGCTTGCCGGCCAGCTCGTCGATCGCCTCGGCGACGATCGTGTTCAGCACGGTGTTTGGGAAGGCGAGCGACATGCTCGACCCCAGTGCGCGGAACTCGAATTTGTTGCCGGTGAAGGCGAACGGCGAGGTCCGGTTGCGGTCGCCGCCATGCATTGGCAGGGTGGGAAGCACGGTCGCCCCGAGGTCGAGAAAGGAGGCCGGCGTGTTGGGGTCGCCCTCGCCGCTGGCGACCGCCTCGAGCACTTTCTCGAGCTCGGCGCCGAGAAAGATCGAGATAATCGCCGGCGGAGCCTCGTTGGCGCCGAGCCGATGGTCCTGGCCGATATTGGCTACCGAGGCGCGCAGCAGGCCTTGGTGCTTGTTGACGGCCTGGATCACCGCCGCGCAGAAGAATAGGAAGTGGATGTTCTCGGCCGGCGTGTCGCCCGGGTCGAGCAGGTTGCTGCCGGTGTCGGTCCCCATCGACCAGTTGTTGTGCTTGCCGGAGCCGTTGACGCCGGCGAACGGCTTCTCGTGCAGCAGGCAGACGAGCCCGTAGCGCCTCGCCACGCTTTCCAGCACCTGCATCATCAGCTGCTGGTGATCGGAGCCGACGTTGGAGTTCTCGAACACCGGGGCGATCTCATACTGGGCCGGGGCGACCTCGTTGTGGCGGGTCTTGACCGGGATGCCGAGCTTGCGCATCTCCAGCTCGGACTCCATCATGCAGGCCAGGATTCGCTCCGGGATTGAGCCGAAGTAATGATCGTCGAGCTCGTGCCCTTTCGGTGGCTTGGCGCCGAACAGGGTGCGGCCGGTGGAGATCAGGTCGGGCCGCTCGAAGAAGTACTGCTCGTCGATCAGGAAGTACTCCTGCTCGGCGCCAATCGTGGTGAAGACGCTCTCGGTACCCTCGTCGCCGAGCAAGCGCAGCGCCTTGATCGCTGAGCGCGAAAGCGCGTCCATCGAGCGCAGCAGGGGGATCTTCGCGTCGAGCGCCTCTCCCGTCCAAGACGCGAACGCGGTCGGGATGCAGAGCAGCGCTCCGTTGGGGTTCTCGAGGATGAAGGCGGGGCTGGTCGGGTCCCAGGCGGTGTAGCCGCGCGCCTCGAAGGTGGCGCGGACGCCGCCGGTCGGAAAGGAGGAGGCGTCGGGCTCGCCCTGGATCAGCTCCTTGCCGGAGAAGCCGGCCAGGGCCGTCCCCTCCTTGCCCGGCTCAAAGAAGGAGTCGTGCTTCTCCGCGGTGGAGCCGGTCAGCGGCTGGAACATGTGGGTGTAGTGGGTGGCGCCCTTTTCCAGCGCCCACTCCTTCATCGCCGCGGCCACGGCGTCGGCGAGCGCGGGGTCGAGCGCCTCGCCCCCTGCCAGGGTCACCTGCAGGCTCTCGAAGACATCCGCGGGCAGGCGGTCGCGCTGCACCGCGAGGGAGAAGACGTTGGCCCCGAAGGCGTCGTTCTCTGGCTGGGTCAGGTCGAGTGCGCCGAGGGACTCCCCGTTGGAGCTCCACTGCGCTGCGGTCACGTTCTGCTGGCGGATACGAGTCATCGCTTGGTTGGTCCTCACTTGGCGGCGCGCCCAAGTCTTGGGCGCGTTCGATTACCGGTCTCAATTCCCATACGAAGAGCCAGGGCAGCCTAGTGGCAGCGCGGCGCCGGCGAGTTGTACGCGGGTACAACGTTCGGCCCCCCGCCTTGTCCCGGATGGCGACCGGGGCATTACCGGTAGCCTCCGCCCTCCCGCGGCCAAGGTGCCGCATCGCAAAGCCAAGAATCCCGGAGGACCTACCCGCAATGTTCGTTTCCAAGGCCGCCGTCGTCGGCGGCGGCACCATGGGCGGCGAGATCGCCCAGGCGATCGCCGCGGCCGACATCCCCGTCGTCGTCAAGGACATCGACCGCAAGTTCGTCGACGCAGCGGTCGAGAAAGCACGCACCGTCACCGAGGGCCAGCTCGCCCGCCTGGTCAAGAAGGAGAAGCTGACGCAGGAGCAGGCAGACGCCCGTCTCGCTGAGGTGATGTCGCTGATCCTCGGCACGACCACCTATGAGCAGTTCGGCGACGTGGACTTCGTGATCGAGGCGGTGCCGGAGAGGATGGAGATCAAGCGGGCCGTCTTCGCTGAGCTGGACGCGGTCACGCCCGGCCATGCGATCCTCGCCTCCAACACCTCCTCGCTCTCGATCACCGAGATGGGGGAGACGACGTTGCGGCCCGACAAGGCGATCGGCTTCCACTTCTTCTACCCGGCCTCGGTGATGCCGCTGGTCGAGGTGATCCTCGGCGAGGACACCTCGCCCGAGACGGCCACCGCCTCCTACAATTTCGCCCAGGCGATCAAAAAGCAGCCGATCGTCTGCGGCGAGGTCCCCGGCTTCGTCGTCAACCGCATCCTGATGGCGACGATCGGCGAGGTCTGGCGCGCCCAGGAGGAGCAAGGCCTTTCGCTGGCGGCGATCGATGAGGCGATCGCCGCCGCCAAAGTTGCGCCGATGGGCCCCTTCTTTCTCACCGACCTGCTGGGGCTCGACACCGTGCTGCACGTCGCCGAGCATCTCAACGACTCCTACGGGGAGACCTTCTACGTCCACCAGGGCCTGAAGCGGCTCGTCGCCGACGGCAAGCTCGGCGCCAAGAGCGGTGGCGAGGGATTCTTCAAAGACGGTGAGCAGACGATCCCCGGCGCGGCCGATCCCGACCCCGAGGAGCTGGTCGCACTGTTCACCAGTCGAGCGCTGATCGAGGCCTGCACGCTTCTTGAGGAGGGCGTCTGCTCGGCTCGCGACATCGACGTCGGGATGATGGCCGGCGCCGGCCTTGACCCGCGCCGCGGGCTGCTGCCGCCGTTTTGGAAAGCCGATGTCGAAGGGCTCGACTCCGTGCTCGAGCGGATCGAGCGCCTCGAGGAGAGTTACGGGGAGCGCTTCGCGGCCCCCGTCGTTCTCCGACGCCTGGTCGCCCAGGGCCGGCTCGGATTGAAATCCGGACAGGGCTTCTACCCCTACCCCCAGCCCGACGAGGGCGAGCAGGCCGACACCGTGAAGCTTGAGACGCGCGGTGAGATCGCGATCGCCTGGCTTACTAACGCGCCGATGAACGCCGTCTCACCCGACGTGATCCGCGACCTGAAGACGATCTGGGAGAAGGTCAAGTCCTCGGCGGAGGTGGGGGCGATGGTGATCGCCTCCTCGGTGCCGATCGTCTTCTCGGCCGGCGCCGACATCAAGGCCTTTACCCAGATGGACGATGCCGGTGGCGAGGCGCTGATCCACACCGCCCACGCTTTGCTGCGTGACTTCGGCCGCTCGCGGGTGGCGACGATCGCCGCGGTCAACGCACTCGCCTTCGGCGGCGGCTGCGAGCTGGCGATGGCCTGCGACGTGCGGATCGCCGCCGAGGCCGCCGTCTTCGGCCAGCCCGAGGTCAAGCTGGGCATCATTCCCGGCTTTGGCGGCACCCAGCGGCTGGCACGCCTGGTCGGTCCCAGCAAAGCGCTGGAGATGAACCTGATCGGCGATGCGATCCCCGCCGAGGAGGCGCTTGAGTTCGGACTCGTGAACCGGGTCGTGCCCGATCACGAGCTTTTCGAAACGGCGCTGATGTGGGGCCGCAAGCTCGCCGCCCAGGCGCCGGTCGCGGTCGAGCAGATCAAGCTCGTCTCCCACCAGGGCGATCTTGACGAGGGAATTGAGGCCGAGAAGCAGGGGTTCGCCGCCGCTTTTGCCAGCGCGGACGCCAAGGAGGGGGTCGCCGCCTTTCTCGGCAAGCGCACCCCGCGCTGGAGCGGCAAGTAAGGACCCGTTAAGCGTCGCAGCCGAGCCGCGCTCAGCCGATCCGCTGGTCGCGGCAGCTTTCCTCGATCGCCCGCGACCCCGGGTCTTCCAGTCCCGCATGCGTGACGCAAAGGCTCCTCGCCTTTGCCCCGCAAGCTTCGACCGTGGTCCCTCCCATGATGCCGGGGACGATCGCGGAGATGCAGCCACGCCGCAGCGGCGGCCCGGAATTCCCCACCGTCACCAGGACCAGCGCGATCACGGCGAGCGCCGTGATCGCCACCGCCGCCACCGCAACATTGCGCTCCCGCCTGCCCAGCCGCCGCAGCGGCGTGTTGACGCGCTGCCAGTGTCCCTCCATCGGCATGGCGGCGCAGGTTAGCGATTTGCCGCAGGACCAAATTATTCAATCGGCCTGAGCGCCAGCCAGGCTCAAAGCGTGATTCCGACAATATGGCGAACCGCTCGCGCCGATCTTTAGACGCCTGTATGTAGTGGCCGCTGCCCAACCACGGCAGGGTTTACGCCGATCCCGCCGGGAGTGCAATGCCCGGTGGGTGCGTTAGATGCATCCGGTTCTGCACTCCCCAAGAAAGGAAACAGTGGATCGATGAATTGGCTTGACACAGGAGACAACTCTTGGCAGATGACCGCGGCGACCCTGGTCGGCTTGATGAGCGTGCCGGGGCTGGTCGTCCTCTATGGCGGCGTAATGCAGAAACGCTGGTCAGTGAACTCGATGATGATGGCCTTCATCTCGTTTGCCTTGACGCTGATCGTCTGGGTGCTATTTGCCTTCAAGATGGGCTTCGGGGCGCCGATGCACATCTTCGGGGCAAGCGGCGGCAGCTTCTTCGCCAACCTCTGGGGCAAGCCCGGCTCGATCCTGAGCAGCGCAGGGCTCCTCGGGCAGGCAAAAATCCCACTGCTGGGCGCAGCCGGTGAACTGCACTTTCCGACCTCGACGCTCGCCTACTTCCAGTTCGTCTTCGCGGCGATCACGCCGATTCTCTTTTTGGGCTCGGTGTTGGGCCGGATCAACTTCAAAGCCTGGATTCTGTTCGTGCTGATCTGGTCGAGCGTCGTCTACACGGTCAACTCGTTCCTGATCTGGGGCGGCGGTTACTTCGCCCAGCACGGTGCGCTTGACTTCTCCGGCGGCTACGTGATCCACCTCGCCGCCGGTGTGTCGGGCTTCGTCGCGGCTGCCGTAATCGGTCCGCGCCTGCGGCGCGATCGCGAGATCGACGCTCCGAATAACCTGGCGATGGTCGCGATCGGGGCCGGATTGCTGTGGTTGGGCTGGAATGGCTTCAACGGTGGTGACCCTTATCTGGCCAGCCCCGATGCCTCGGCGGCGGTCCTCAATACCAACCTCTGCACGGCGGTTGCCTTCCTGGTCTGGGTTGCCTGGGACTACGCGACAGGGCGCAAGCCGAGCCTGATCGGCAGCGTCAACGGGATGATCGTCGGGCTGGTCGGAATCACCCCGGCAGCGGGCTTTGTGAACGGCTGGGGCGCGATCGCGATCGGCGTGATCGCATCGACGATCGTCTACATGGCGCTCAACTACCTGAGTCGGGTGCGGCCTTTCCGCAACGTCGACGACACGCTGGGCGTCGTCTATACACACGGTTTCGCCGGCCTCGCGGGCGGATTGCTGGTGGGTATATTCGCCAACAAGGCGATGGACAGCGAATTCATTCTCAACGGCTTGATCTCGGGAGGTGGTCTGCACCTACTCGGCTGGCAGGCGCTGACGGCTCTCTGGGTGATCGCCTTCTGCGGGATCGCTACCTACATCATTTTGAAAGTGATCGCCCTGTTCGTGCCGCTGCGGATGACCGAGGAGGAAATGGAGGAAGGAGACCTCGCCGTCCACGGGCACGAGGTTTACCCGTCCGACGTTCCCTCGCTTGGATACCCCGATGGGATCGGCTCGGCCGCCCCTGCGCCGGCTGGAGGAGCCTCGACGTAGGGGCGAGCGGCAGCGCCGCTCACCACGTAGCCGACGACGAACCGCCCCCGCACTCTCCCGGGGGCGGTTCTCGTTGGCGATCGCCACGGCTTATACCGGCGCCTCACGAGTTCCCCCGGCGACCTCGCGAAGGACGTCGAGCATGGTCGCCACCGCCGGTGTCACCGCCGCCCCGCGCCGGGTGGCTGCGAAGACTTTGCGGACCGGGCTGTGCGGGTGCAGAGCGCGGATGCGGATGTCAGCGCGGAGTGTTGAGAGGGCCAACTGGGGGATCAGCGCCACTCCGACACCGGCGGCGACCAGGCCCTGCACCGTCTGGTAGTCGTCGCTCTCGAACGAGACGCTCGGCTCGAGCCCTGCAGCGTGGCATGAGCGGACGACATGCCTGGCGCAGGGACTCGCGGCGGAAGTTTGAACCCACGACTCCCTCCCGAGGTCCTCGAGCCGCAGCTTCTCGCGACCGGCGAGCGGATGGTCACCGGGCAGAGCCAGGTGAAGGGGGTCATCGAGCAGATCAAAGCGCCGCATCCCGGCCCCGAGCCTCTCGCCCACCCCTTCGAACTCAAAAAGTAAGACGAAGTCGAACTCGCCGGCCCGCAGCCGCGGTGCGATCTCCTCTGGCTCACCCTCAGCCAGGGTTATCTCGACGCCGGGGTGCGAGGCGCGAAACGCGGCAATCGCCTGCGGCATTAGCGTCGCTCCGGCGGTCGGGAAGGACGCGGTCCGCAGCCTCCCACCGCGTCCGGCGGCGATCGCCGCGATCTCGGCCTCGGCCGCCTCCATCCGCGCCAGGATCCCGCTGACATGGCCGGCCAGAGCGGCACCCGCGGCGGTGGGGCGCACGCCGCCGCGGGTGCGCTCGATGAGCGGCGCTCCGACCTCTCCCTCGAGGGTGGCGATCGCTTGCGATACCGCCGATTGCGAGTAGGAGAGAGCGTCTGCGGCGTCTGAGAAGGAGCCCTGCGCGACGACCTCACGGAAGACGTTGAGGCGGCTTGGATTTAGCATAAGCAAAACTAATTCTATCCATAGGTATTAACAGTTGTGCTGATGCTAAATCGATGCGATCATCGCCCCGAAACTTCGTAACCCCTTCCAAGGAGGGCAACCATGGCATTGAAGATCATCGTTTCCTACGACGACACCGACAACGACCGCGACGCGCTGGCGCTGGGACGCCTGCTCGCCTACTCCGGCGCCGAGCTCTCGCTCGCCTACGTGCGCCACTCCCAGGGTGGGGCGCTCGAGGCGAAAGAAGCGGAGGAGCTGTTGGCCCGCGGAGCGGCCGCGGTCGGCGCCCCTGACATGCCTCGCCACGTCGTCGTTAACCCCGGGACCAGCGTCGGCCTGGCGGAACTGGCCGAGCGTGAGAACGCCGACGTCATCGTCTTTGGCTCTGAGTACCGCACGGCTCCAGGTACGGTCAAGCCCGGCATCCCTGCCCACAAACTGCTGCTGGGTGGACCCGCGGCAATCGCCGTTGCCCCGGCCGGTCTGCGGTCGAACCCGTCGATCAGCGTCAACACGATCGGCATCCTCGACGAGGGCGACGCGAGTGCCCGAGAGACCGCGAACAGCCTCGCGTCCGCGTTCGGCGCAAGCGTCGCCGAGCACGGCAGCGGTCCGGTCGATCTGCTCGTGGTTGGCTCGCGCCCCGAGTCCCCGCAGGGGAAGGTCACGCTCAGTGCCGCCAGCGACTACGCGGTCGAGGCGGCGACCTACCCGGTGTTGGTGACTCCCCGTGGTGTCGCGATCAGCTTCACCGCAGCTCAGGCCCCGGTCGCCTGACGACCAGGATGACGGCCGCGACCGTAGGGTCGCGGCCGTCGATCCGCTCCCGTAGGGCGGACCAGCTGATCGGCCGCACCTCGCGCCCCGAGCTCAGCTCTGCCACGGCCTCATCGAGGGAGTCAGCCTCGACCAAGGCGGTACTCGGCACGACCGTGGCATTGCTCTCGGCCTCCTCCAGCATCCGCCTCGTCACGTCTTCAGTTGAGCGCCGCGCGTTTGACCAGCCCTGCCCGAAGGACAGGTCAGGTGTCTCCAAGTTAGGCCCCTCGAGGATCGTCAGCTTGCTCTCAACCGGCTCCCATTCGTGTTCGCCGAAGTTGAACGGCTGACCGTCGAGCCACGGCACGAGGACCGTCCGGCGCAGCTCATCCTCACCCAGGTTGAAGAGTCGGGCCCGGTGGAAGGAGGAGCTGATCTCAACGTGAAATGCGATGCAACAACCATATGCTGAGGCGCTATGCAGGCGCCGCTGCCCGATGCCGTCGTCTTCGACAACGATGGCCTCCTGCTCGATACCGAGTCGGTCTGGACCCGGGCCGAGCAGGACCTTTTCAAACGCCGCGACATGGCCTTCAGATCGGTCGACAAGCTGGAGCTGGTTGGCACCTCCGCCGAGGTAGCCGGGGGGATTCTCGAGCGGCGGCTCGGCGAGCCGGGGCGAGCGGCGGCCCTGATCGAGGAGCTGAATGAGCTCGTTGTCTCCGAGCTGGAGCACGGGGTGGAGGCGATGGTCGGGGCAGGGGTGCTACTCAGCTCGCTGCAGGAAAGGGGGACGCCGATCGGCCTAGTCTCCAACTCGCCACAGCGCTTCGTGCGTCGCTCGCTGGAGATCGTCGGTTTCGCGAGTTGCTTCGATGCGGTGGTGAGCGCGCACGAAGTGGCGGCCCCGAAGCCGGCGCCCGACCCATATCTGGAGGCATGCCGGCGGCTGGGCGTGGAGGCAAGCCCGTCGGTGGTGGCACTGGAGGACTCGCCGACCGGGGTGGCCGCGGCGCGAGCCGCCGGGTTGACCGTGATCGGGGTGCCCTCGATCCAAGGGGTGGACCTCGACGAGGCCCATCATCTTGCCGAGTCGTTGCTCGATGGCGTCATCGCCCGCCGCCTCGCCCTCTGACGTGAGCCTAACCATAAGCCTCCAGTCGAGGCTCAGGGTTGATCAGTCGCGCAAGACGCGTCGGCGCCTCAGCACCCGCTCACAGATCTCGAGCAGCTCGCCCACTCGACGCTCGACTTCAGCGTCAAGATCGCCCCTCAACGCGATGTTTGCCGCCTCACCGGCCTCCCTCCGGCGCGCTTGGAGCGTCCCCATGTCCTCGGCGTGGCCGGAATCGGTCACCGCCCCGCCCAGCTCGACCAGCAGCGCCTCCAGCCCGACTCGAAGCTGCAGTGCCGCCTCCCGGCTGCGCCCGGCGTCGAGGTCGGCGCGGGCACGCAGCAGCAGCGTCTCGCAGGCGTCGATTCGTTCGCGACCGCCGAGTACCGCCGCGGTTCGTTCCTGGGGGCGCAGCGATTCGGCGCGCCGCCGCCTTCGCGAGGCGTCGGTCGCCCAGACGTCGACCTCGCAGGCGGCGGCGAATCTTCCCGTTGCGACCTCCTCGCCGCTGCCGTAGCCGACCCGCACCGCGACGGCTCGCTCGGGGCTCAGCTCATGGCCGTGGGGGTCGGCGCTCGAGGTCGCGTGGACGTGCAGGGCCCGGTTTAGGAGGGCGATGCCCTCGGCGACCAGGGCATCGACCGCCTCGTCTGTCTGCATCGCCTCCTCCAGCCAGCGGGCGGCTTCGGGCTCGCGATCAAATGGCTCAAACGCCCGCACCGCCGTCGCCCGAGCCAGCGGCAAGGGGGCGATCGAGCGCCCGGCCTCGGTCGCTCGCGGCCGTTTCCGGCGCTTTGAGGCGGGCCGCGGCGCGCCGAGCGTCGCGACGATCAGCACGCTCTCCCCATCCCGCCCGGCGCCGGCGCGCTCCAGGTAGCGACCATCCCCGATCGCGAGCGGGCCGGCGAACTCGAACTGCACGAATCCGAAGAGCTGGGCCACGAGGCCGGATTATCTCCTCGGGCCGGCTCGCGGCCGCTGGGCTCTCAGTAGCCGGCGGGGTGGCGGACTACGAAGCCGGCCGGATAGGGCGGTTCGGTGTGCCAGCGCGGCCCGGTGCCCTGAGCGTCGCCGACCGTGTCCCAGCGCAGGCCGGCGATCTCGGCGTAGGTGTGGACGGAGTTGGCGTAGACGGTGACCCAGCGCCCGGCGCCCGGCTGCCCAAAGTTCTCGAGCGCCCCCGAGGTAAGCGGTGTGGAGAGCAGCTGGGCGGCATGGAGTACGTAGCTGACCGCTCCGGAGCAGTCATAGCCTGGAGAGTTCCAGGAGCCGTGCCCGCCACCCCAGATGTACGGTGTGGTCGAGATGTGGTTGGCGGCGGCGATCATCGCCTGGATGGCGGGCGGTGCGTTGATCGGCGCGATCGCTTTGCCGTCGATGAGGCTCGCTGTCTGGGGGGGTGAGAAGTCGAGGTCGATGAGGCGCGGTCGCGCGTCGCTGGCGACGGCGACGTTGCCGAGCCGCATCGTCGAGACCACCTCCTGCGGTTGCACGGCGCTCTGCATCCGCAGCGTCGCCTGAGCCAGTTCGTGGGGAGGATCTCCGGCCCCCTGGTGGCCGAGCACCGAGGTGTCGTTGACCCGGTCGATCTTCACTACGAAGCCGCTGTGGTTGGCACAGCTCGACGGGGAGATCCCGAGGCTAAAGCGCAGGGCGGTGAGGTACTCGATTCCCGCCAGGGCGCGCCGTTCCACCTGTCCCGCGCGGATCGCGCTTTGCTCACAGGGCGGTAGCGAGAGGCGGCTGTCGCTGAGAGATCGGCGTCGCAGGTCCTCGCCGGAGAGCAGCAGCACCTGGGCGGGGCTGGCGCTCGGGGCGAGCGGTCGGGCGTTGTGGTAGATCGCTCCCGCGCCGCCTCTGCGCCAGCCGTCGAGGATCGCCGTGGGGTCGATCTTCGGCGAGCCGTCGGGCTGGATCGAGAAGTTGATGTGGGCCCCGGAGCCCGAGGCGCTGGCTCCGACCTGCGCGAGCACCGTCCCCGCTACCACCTGGGCGCCCTTGCCGAGTCGCTGCTCGGTGGTCGCCACCGAGGCGGCGCCGAGCTGCCCAACGAGCGCGGCGCGAGCCCGGTTGGCAGGGCGGCCGGGGAGGGCGTAGAGGCGCCGCCGGAAGCTGCGCTCGCCAGTCGCCGCCAAGTTTGAGGCCGGCGTCCTCATCGCCGCGAGCTTCGCGGTCGGAACCGAGGGCTGTTTGGCCTTCGGTGTTCGATAGCGGCTGCGGATCGCCCCCAGGTCGGCGTATGTGAAGCGGCTTCCGTAGGCGTCCTGGAGAACCATGTAGTTGCCGAGGTGGGCGCTGTGTCCGACCTTGAGGACGGTGCCGTTGGCGACGGCGATTACGGGAGAGCCGGCCGCCGCGTAGATGTTGATCCCGGCCGCCGAGGGATGAGTGCGCTTGACGGCGGCCGAGGCGGTTGCTTCGCTGAGCCAGTTCCGCTGCAGCGCTTCGGCGGCGCCGGCATTGTCCGCATAGCTGGCCTTGCCGCGTACCGGGAAGTTGGATCCCTCGGCGAGCTGGGTCAGCGCGCTGACCAGGTTGGCGGGGAGGCTCTCGTAGTTCTGAGCGTCGCTCAGCACCTCTCGCACATACCAGTCGGCGTGGTTGTAGGCGAAGACAGCCTTGGAGATGTCCTTCGCCCCACCCGCTGCGGCGAGGTAGCGAGCGGCGGCGCAGATCGCGTCGACTGGGTTGTAGGGGTCGCTGCGGCCGTCGCCGTTGGCGTCGACTCCCCATGTCGCCCAGGTCGAAGGCAGGAACTGCATCCATCCCTCCGCGCCGGCGCTGGAGGGGCCGAGGTCGGTGCCGAAGTTGGTCTCGACTTTGTTGATCGCGGCAAGCACCTCCCAGGGGATGTCGTACTGGGTGCCGCAGGCTTGGTAGACGGGCAAAAGCAGCGGGGGGATTTCGAACGAGCCGATCGCGAAGTCGGTGACCCCGATCGAAATCGATTCGAAGGAGCCGGCCGCGGTCGAGCCAGGTTCGACCGGCGAGCCGCCGTCGCCAGCCGCCGCGCCGCTGCCCTTCACCTGTCGAGCGCCGGCCTTGCCGCTCGGTGCTCTGACGCCGCCATTCACGGCTTCCCCGCCGCTGCGCTGGCCATGGAGCGCTCCCGTTCTCGGTTCGTGGCGGGCTTCGCCGGGGGCCTTGCCGAAGCCGATGCTCGCACCGTGTTTGACCCCGCCCGAGGGCGTCGTGGCGGTCGTTTCTTCGCCGCTTTCGGAGGCAGGCTGGCAGCCCGCTTTGGCCTTGTGGGTCGGAGCGTGGCGGTGGTGGCTGACCTCCTTCGGGCAGGTCGGCACGGTCGTCGTCGGCGTCGTCGGCGTCGTCGGCGTCGTGCCGAGCGGCGTCGCCGGCTGCGCGGCGTTGCTCAGGCTCGGCGTGCTGGCGCCGGCCACGGCGGCGCCGAGCGCAGTCACGGCGCAGAAGCTGGCCAGTGCGATGGTCAGTGCAAGCTTGTGTCTCATGCGGCGCCTCGATGCCCGCTCTGACGGATCGCGCGATCCTTGTTCGCTCTCTCCCCGCCAAACAGGCTCGCCCACGCTACTTGCTGGCATGGGGGCATGCAATGGGTTGCGACGCCTCCCAA
Organism: uncultured Solirubrobacterales bacterium; assembly: GCA_963743285.1. Taxonomy (GTDB): domain Bacteria; phylum Actinomycetota; class Thermoleophilia; order Solirubrobacterales; family 70-9; genus CAVUPF01. The sequence continues at coordinate 100,775 of CAVUPF010000011.1, read as the reverse complement.
CAAGGCCTTAATCAACGTTTGTTCCATATCGGCGGGGTGGAGGATTTCAGCCATGCCGGATGGGCTCGTTAAGCTCAGGTCAATGAGCGCGGAGCAGGACGAGCAGGAGGGCCTCAGGGCCCGCAGCGAGCACGCGATCGGCGACCTCGCCCAGGCCCTCTTCGACAGCCAGGTCCTCGAGAACGCCCTCGCCGCCGCCTTCGGCGCCCGCGAGAAGGCGCTCGAGGCACAGCATGCCGCGCTGGGCGCGCTCAACCTGCCCTCCGCCGGGGATGTCGAGCGCCTCGAGCGCCGGCTGCGCTCTTTTTCGCAGCGATTGGAGGAGGTAGAGGAGCAGGTTGACCAGGCCGTCAGCGAGCTTGCCGAGCTCCGCCGTCGGATCGCCAAATCAGGCAAAGACTAACCCTCGACCTTAGCCTGAGAATATTCGAGCGTCGCCGAGCACGATCGCCGCGCTCGGCCCGCCCGTCCCGGTTGCCTGGATCGTCAGCTCCAGGGAGGCGGGCGTCAGCCCCGTATATCCCCACACTCCGCGCGCGAGGTTGTTCCCGGCCCGGATCGTCGACCAGCACCGCGGCGGCGGCGATCGGGGCCGTTGGGCGGAGTCGCTCGGGCATGCGGCGGACCATCTTGGCACCCGTTACGACCCGTCTCGCTCTCGTATAGCCCTTAGGTCCCCGCGTCCCGCTAGCCTCGACCCGCGATGCCCCCTGATGAGTACATCTCCCTCAGCGAGGCCGCCCGCCGCTCCGGCGTCCCGGCCAGCACGCTGAAACGCTGGGCGGCCGAGAAGGTGGTTCCCGTGAGGCGGGATCGCTGGACGGCGGCCGCCGCCGCTCAAGCGCGGGTCGTGTCACGGCTGCGGGAGCGGGGGCATTCACTGGAGGATCTAAAGAGGGCGGGCCGCGAGGGGAGGCTCGCCTTCGGCTTCACCGAGGAGCTGTTCTCCGAGCCCGACGAGCAGGTCGCGGTCGAGGAGGTGGCGAAGGAGACCGGCCTCGAGTCGGAGCTGATCGAGCGCATCCTGGTCATTCTCGGCACCCCACTCGGGCAAGAGCGAATTCTCAACCCGAGCGACGTCGATGCCATGCGCCACTGCGCTCGCGTCCTCGCCGCTGGCTTCCCGCTTGTCGCTTTTCTCCAGCTGGTCCGCGTCTACGTGCAGTCGTTGCGCCGCATCGCCGACGCCGAGGTGCGGCTCTTCCACCTCTACGTCCACGAACCGATGATCCGCGACGCCGTGCCGGAGCTGGAGATGGCCGAGGAGATGGGAGAGCTGGCCTCCGACATCCTGCCCCTCGCCGCTCCGCTCACCGAGTACCTGCACACTCGTTACCTGCGCTTCTTCCTTGAGCAGGACGTGGTCGGCCACATGGAGAGCGGGCTGGGCGAAGCTGCGACCGAGCTGGGACAGGTCACAGTCGCCCTCTGCTTCATCGATATCGCGGGGTTCACCCGCTACACAGAGGAGGAGGGGGACCTGGAGGCCCTGGACTTGGTCGAGCGCTTCGTCGAGACCGTCGAGGTGACGCTGCCGCCGGAGGCGACGATCGTCAAGACGATCGGCGACGAGGTGATGGTCGTCTCGCCCGATGCTGCCTCACTGACCGAGTGGGCGGTGGGCTTCCTCTCGCGCTTTTCGGAGCGCCCACAGCCGCGCGTCGGAATCCACTTCGGCGAGGCTGTCTATCGCGACGGGGACTACTTTGGCGGGCAGGTCAACCTTGCCCACCGAGTCGTCAGCCGGGCCCAGGCCGGCGAGGTGCTCGCCACCGACCGGGTGATCGACGCGATCGAAGAGCGTGATGGTCTCGAGTTCGAACCGATCGGCGAGGTGGGCCTGAAGGGGTTCCCCGTTCCCACCCCGTTGTTCGTGGTCATGGCGATGGCCTGATCGCCCACGAGCCTCGACCTGGGCATGCCTACACTCAGCGTCATGGAGAGTGACCGCATGCTGGAAGAGGTGCGGGCCGGGGGTCTGATGCCGACCGGGACGCCGTTGATCGCCCTGCTCTCCGGCGGGCGGGACTCGGTCTGCCTTTTCGATCTGGCGGTGCGGGCGTTGGGTCCCGAGGAGGTCACCGGGCTGCACCTCAACTACGGCCTGCGCGACGACTCTAGGGACGACGAGCGTCACTGCACGGTGCTCTGTGAGCGGCTCGGGGCACGGCTCGTGGTCAAGCGTCCGCGGCGTCCCGAGGGACCCGGCAACCTGCAGTCGTGGGCACGCGACACTCGCTACGCCGCGGCCGCGGCACTGGCGCTGGCCGGCGACGCGACGATCGCGACAGGTCACACCGCCGATGACCAGGTCGAGACAATCCTCTACCGACTCGCCTCCTCGCCCAGCCGCCGGGCGCTGCTGGGCATGCGGCCTCGCGACGGGCGGCTGGCGCGGCCGCTGCTTGCCTTCACCCGAGCGGAGACCACTGCCTACTGCGAAGAGAGGGGCCTCTCGTGGTGCGACGACGCCACCAACTCCGAGCCCACCTACGCGCGCAACCGCGTGCGGCATGGGCTGATCCCGGCGCTGGCGGCGATCCATCCGGCCGCAGCGGCGAACGTGCTGCGCACCGCGGAGCTGCTGCGCGACGAGGCAGACGTCCTAGACGCGCTTGTCGCGGCTGAGGTCGACGGTTCCAACGGGGCGAGGGGAACGATCGGGCTGGAGCGGCTTGCAGCGCTGCCGCCGGCGCTGCGCCGGCTCGTTGTGCAACGGCTCGCCGACCGGGCCGCCGGTCGCCCGGTTGCGGGCGCGGCTCGCCATGCTGAGGAGGTCACGGCGCTGCGCCGCACCGGCACCGCGAGGCTCGATCTGGGCGGCGGCGTCCGCGCTGTTGCCGAGCGCGGCGTGCTTCACGCCGAGCTCGGTTAGCGCCCCGGTCTCGGCCAGCCCTCCCTATATCTAGACTGCGCCTCGATGGCGGACCCGGCGATCGGCGAGACCCTCGTCTCCAGCGAGGAGCTGAAGCGCCGCATCGCCGAACTCGGCGACGAGGTGAGTAGCGATTACCAAGGCCGCGACCTCTTCATGGTCGGGGTGCTGAAGGGCGCGGTGCTCTTCCTTGCCGACCTGATGCGTAGTCTCACCGTGCCCTGCGAGATCGACTTCATGGCGGTCTCCAGCTATGGCTCGCAGACCGACTCCTCGGGTGTGGTGCGGATCCTCAAGGACCTCGATGCCCCGATCGAGGGACGTCACGTACTGCTCGTCGAGGACATCATCGACTCCGGCCTCACCCTTCACTACCTGATGCGCAACCTGAGGGCCCGCAACCCCGCCTCGCTGGAGGTCTGCGCGCTGCTCACCAAGCCGGAGCGCCTCCGTGTCGATCTCTCCCCCCGCTACGTGGGGTTCGAGATCCCCGACCGCTTCGCGATCGGCTATGGCCTCGACCACGCTCAGCGCTACCGCAACCTCGATTACGTCGCCGCGTTACAGGGCTGAGGCGCAAAACTGCCCTGGTACGCTGATTTCTTCTGCCCATGAGGCGTTTCTTCAAAAGCGCGGCTTTCCCGATCCTTTTGGTGGTGATCCTGGCCTTCGTTGCCCAGCGGTTCATCAGCAGCTCGCCGGGAACCCCAACGCCCTCCTACAACGAACTGGTCAGGCCGAATACCGGCCTGATCGCAGAACACAAGATCGAAGAAGTCTCGTTCAACGTCAAGGAAAACGAGCTCAGCGTCAAGGAGAAGAAGCAGGCCGGCGGCCAGAGCTTCTCTACCGGCTACCCGAACAACACCGAGCAGGACCTGATCAACGCGCTCGACGCTGCCAACGTGAAGACGATCGTGCATGGGACCGGCGGTTCCAGCCTGCTCTCGCTGCTCACCTACATCCTGCCCTTCGTCCTCTTCTTTGGCTTCTGGATCTTCCTGATGAACCAGATGCAGGGCGGCGGCTCGCGGGTGATGAACTTCGGCAAATCGAAAGCGAAGCGGATGTCGGTCGACGCTCCGAAAATCACCTTCCGCGATGTCGCCGGGGTCGACGAGGCCGTGCAGGAGCTAGAGGAGATCAAGGAATTCCTCGAGAACCCGAAGAAGTTCCAGGCGCTCGGCGCCCGAATACCCAAGGGCGTTTTGCTCTACGGCCCTCCCGGCACCGGCAAGACCCTGCTCGCTCGCGCCGTCGCCGGCGAAGCCGGGGTGCCGTTCTTTTCGATCTCCGGCTCGGACTTCGTCGAGATGTTCGTCGGGGTCGGCGCCAGCCGGGTCCGCGACCTCTTCGAGCAGGCAAAGCAGAACTCCCCCTGCATCATCTTCATGGACGAGATCGATGCTGTCGGCCGCCACCGCGGCGCCGGCATGGGTGGCGGCCACGATGAGCGCGAGCAGACGCTGAACCAGCTGCTGGTCGAAATGGACGGCTTTGAGATGAAGGACAACATCATCTTGATCGCCGCCACAAACCGCCCCGACATCCTCGACCCGGCACTGCTGCGGCCCGGCCGCTTCGACCGCCAGGTCGTCGTCGACCGCCCCGACCGCAAGGGTCGCAAGCACATCCTCGAGGTCCATACCCGCGGCAAGCCGCTGGCCAAGGAGATCGACCTCGACACGCTGGCCGGCCAGACCCCGGGCTTCACCGGCGCCGACCTCGCCAACCTGATCAACGAGGCCGCTCTCCTCACCGCCCGCCAGGGCCACCGCGAGATCTCGATGCAGGAGCTGGAGGAGGGGATCATGCGGGTGATCGCGGGCCCCGAGAAGAAGACCCGTGTGATGTCGGAGAAGGAGCGGCTGATCACCGCCTATCACGAGCTCGGGCACGCGATCGTCGGACACCTGCTGCCCAACTGCGACCCGGTCCACAAGATCTCGATAATCAGCCGCGGCCAGGCGCTCGGTTACACGATCAGCCTTCCCACCGAGGACAAGTTCCTCACCTCGCGAGCCGAGTTGACCGACACGATGGCGATGACCCTTGGCGGCCGGGCGGCCGAGGAGATCGTCTTCGGCGAGATCACCACTGGCGCCTCCAACGATCTCGAGAAGGTCACCGAGACCGCGAAGCAGATGGTGATGCGCTTCGGCATGTCTGAGCGGCTCGGCCCGCGGGTCTTCGGCCATGACCGGGGCCAGCCCTTTCTCGGCCGTGAGTTTTCCTCCGAGCCCGACTACTCCGACGAGATCGCCCGCGAGATCGACGACGAGATCCGCCGCATCGTCGAGGGCGCCCACCAGACCGCGAAGGATCTGCTCACCGAAAAGCGCGATGTTCTAGACCGGGTCTCGAAGATCCTCCTGGAGCGAGAGACGATCGACGCCGAGCAGTTCGTGGCGCTGCTCGACGGCAAGCCGGAGGGCGAGGTCTTCGCTGAGGACGAGGAGTCGGCGAAGCCAACCGAGCCGGAGCCTGCCCCCGAGCGGCCCCAGCGCGAGGGCGCTCGGCCGATGCCGCGGCCGCGGCCGGGGTACGCCGGCGGCGACGCAAGCTGAGCCTTTCGGTGAAGTTGATGGGGGTCCTCAACGTGACCCCGGACTCGTTTTCAGACGGGGGGCTCTACCTGGACCCGGAGGCCGCGATCGGGCATGGGCGTGAGTTGGCCGCCGCGGGGGCGGAGATCCTGGATGTGGGCGGGGAATCGACCCGTCCCGGGGCTCAGGCAGTGAGTGCTGAGGAGGAGCTGGCTCGGATTGGGCCGGTGGTGGACGACCTGGCCTCCTGCGGGGTGACAATCTCGATTGACACGTCAAAGCTGGTGGTCGCCGAAGCGGCGCTGGACGCAGGTGCTGAGATCGTCAACGACGTCACCGCCCTGCGGGGAGATCCGGCGCTCGGAGGGCTGTGTGCCGAGCGCGGTGCAGGCCTCGTGCTTATGCACATGCGGGGGACGCCGCAGACGATGCAGGAGAACCCGGTCTACGACGACGTAGTCGACGACGTCAAGGCCTTCCTCGTCGAGCGGATGGAGGCTGCGGTAGCGGCCGGGGTCGATGAGGAGCGGATCTGGCTGGACCCGGGGATCGGCTTCGGCAAGGCTCTGGAGCACAACCTGGAGCTGCTGCGGCGGCTCGACGAGCTGCGCTCACTCGGGCGCCCACTGGTAGTCGGCACATCGCGGAAGAGCTTCATCGGGAAGATCGACGGCTCCGAGGCAAGCGAGCGTCTGGGAGGCACGATCGCCTCCTCCGTTCTCGCCGCGGTTGAGGGCGCCGACGTACTCCGCGTCCACGACATTGCCGAGGTCGGGCAGGCGATGAGGGTCGCCGCCGCGATCCTTGGGTAGGTTGAGGCGAGATGGAGGCTCATGGAAACGGGTTCGAATCGAGCGTCGAGGTTGAGCTGCGCGGGCTCTCGATCTACACCCATCACGGGGTCAGCGACGCCGAGCAGGAGGTCGGACAGCGCCTCGAGTTCGACGTATCCTTCGACGTGCCCGACTGCGACGCGGTGCTGACCGATCGGCTCGAGGACACCGTCGACTACGCCCAGGTCTGCGACATCGTCGCCTTGGCCGCGACAGAGCGAAGCTACAAGACGCTGGAGCGGCTCGCCCAGGTGGTCGGCGAGCGGCTGATGGAGTGCTACGGCTGCGAGTCGGTCCGGGTGCGCGCCGCGAAGCCTGAGCCGCCGCTGCCGCTCGCCATCCAGGAGGTCGCGATCGAGGTCACCCACGAGCGCAGCGTGGAGGAGGGCGGCGAGGGCGGCGAGGGCGGCTAGACGGTGCGGACGGGGTATTTGGGGCTGGGGTCGAACGTCGGCGACCGCGAGGGGCACCTGCGGGCAGCGATTGAGTCCTTGCGGGAGAGCGGTGTGGAGGTCGAGGAGGTCTCCCCGACATTTGAGACCGAGCCGGTGGGCGAGGTGCTCACCCAGCCGGACTTCCTCAACGCCGCGGTTCGCATTCGCACCGAGCTTGAGCCCGAGGCGCTGCTCGACCGCTGCAAGGCGATCGAGGCCGAGCGCGGCCGGGCCTTGCAGGCGCCCCGCCACAGTCCCCGCCCGCTCGACGTCGACCTGCTCCTACTCGGCGACCTCGAGCTCTCGACCGAGCGGTTGACGTTGCCCCACCCCGAGGTGAGGAGTCGCCGCTTTGTCCTCGTCCCGCTGCTGGAGCTGGATCCCGACCTTAGGCTCCCGGACGGGACGCGCCTTGCGGACGCGCTCGCCGCTCTCGGCCCCGGCCAGCGGGTCGAGCGGTCGGGCTCTCTTTAGGCCGCGGCCGGCGAGCTGCGCAGCGGCTCAAGCCAGGCGGGCGGGAGGATCGTCGGGGTGCGACCGGGATAGTTCGGCACGACGCGCTTCGCCAGCTTGCCGGCCGGTCGCGCCTCAATCGCCGGGCGCAGGTCGTCGAGGGTCATCGCCAACCCGAGGCTGGAGGCGATCTGGAAATCGGCGGCGTTCAGCTGCTCACCGTTCAACACTCCGGCGGCGATCCAGTCGTCGATCTTCTGAAGCATCCCGGGCAGCTCGGCCAGGCCGCGACGCACGTGCTCGTCGTCGGCCTCGTTAAAGCGGGCCGAGAGGGCGATGATCGGTGCCGCGGTGAGCATGGCCAAGTCGACCGGGACACCGAGCTTCGCGCCCTCTGAGTAGCTGCGCAACGGTGCCTTGTCGCGCTTGATCGCCCACCAGAGGATCTGGCGCATCGGCGGCTGAAGCTCCTGGTCGCCGAAGCGCTCTGCCTCCTCGACCGCGAGCTGCCTCTCCGGATCGGTCGGCAAGAGCGGCGGCTCAGGCCGCAGTCGGTCCAGCTCGCGGGCGATCTGCCGTGAGCCTTGCACCTTGCGACCGTCGACCCGCAGGGCTGGCACCGTGACGCCGGAGAAACCGATCGCCCTCAGCACGACCTTGGAGATCACCGGAAGCAGGTCGGTCCGCTTGTAGGCGATGCCCTTGTGGTCGAGCATCAGCGCCGCGGCGATGCTCGGGTGCGAGGCGGGGATCACGTAGAGCCGTGCGTTCACCGGCAGTGGATGTTATGTGCATAATCGCCGGCGTGCTACTGGCGGTCGACATCGGCAACACCCAGACCCACCTCGGCGCCTTCGACGGCGATCGCCTGGCCGAGCACTGGCGCTTTCAAACTCGTGCCGGCGCCAGCGGTGACGAGCTGGCTGAGCGGATCAGCGGCCTGCTGGCGCTGCGCGGCATGGGTCTCGCCGAGCTCAATGCGGTCTGCGTCTCCTCCGTGGTGCCGCCGCTCGGTGCCCAATACGAGCAGCTGGTCGAGCGCTACCTTGCGGCCGAGTGCCTGTTGGTTGCCCCCGGGATCAAGACCGGCATGCCGATCAGGATCGAGAACCCGCTGGAGGTTGGGGCCGATCGACTTGTCAATGCGGTGGCGGCCTATGACCGGGTGGGCGGCGCCTGCGTCGTCGTCGATTTCGGGACCGGGATCAACTTCGACGCGGTCTCCGCCGCCGGCGAGTACCTGGGCGGAGCGATCGCCCCGGGCCTGGAGGTCTCACTCACCGCCCTGGTCGAACGGGCGGCGCGGATCCCACGCATCGACCTCGCCGAGCCCGACGCGGCGATCGGCCGCTCCAGCCGCGCTGCGATCCAGTCTGGGTTCGTCTTCGGCTTCGCCGGTCTGATCGACGGCATCGCGCGGCGGATCGAGGAGGAGCTCGGGGAGGCGCGTTTCCTGGCCACCGGCGGCCTGGCCGAGGTGATCGTCCCCTTCACCGAGACGATCGACGAGGTCGACGACCTGCTTACCCTGAAGGGCCTGCGACTCATATATGACCGCAACGCGCCCACAGCTGACTGATCCGTTCCGGATCGCCGACGTCGAGATCCCCAACCGCGTCCTGCTCGCTCCGCTGGCCGGGATCGGCAACTGGTTCGTGCGGCTGCAGGCAAAGCGCCACGGAGCGGGGCTGGCGGTCTCGGAGATGGTCTCCAGCTTCGGCCTGCATCACCGCAACGAGCGCACCCTGGGAGAGCTGATGCGGATCCATCCCGACGAGCACCCGGTCTCGATCCAGCTATTCGGTCACGACCCCGAGGTGATGTGCTCTGGCGCCGCGATCGCCGCCGAGGCCGGCGCGGACCTGATCGACATCAACATGGGGTGCCCGGTGCGCAAGGTGCGCCGCACCGGTGCCGGCGCCGAGCTGCTGCGCGACCCCGAGCTGGCACTGGAGCTCGCCCGCGGGGCCGCCGAGGGCAGCGGCCTGCCGGTGACCGTGAAGCTGCGCTCGGGGATCGAGGCCGGCGAGAGGTCCGGCCTCGAGCTTGCCTTGCGGCTGGTCGCCGAGGCCGGGGTCGCCGCCGTCGCCTTCCACCCGCGCGCCGCGACGACCGGCCACAAGGGCGAGCCGGACTATGCGCTCACCCGCGAGCTCGCCGAAAGCGTCGACGTGCCGGTGATCGTCTCCGGCGGCCTGAGGAGCGCCGCCGCGGCCCGGCGTGCCTATGAGGAGTCCGGGGCCGACGCGGTGATGATCGCCCGCGGCGGACTCGGTAACCCCTGGCTCTTTGAGGAGCTGATCGGCCGCCGAGCCGAGCCGCCGAGCCGTGAGGAAGTCATCGCCGAGCTGCTCTGGGTGCTCGACCGCGCCGAGGAGCACCTTGGCGCCGCGCGGGCGGCGCGCTACCTGCGCAAGTTCTACCCCTGGTACATGGCCCCGCTTAACGCGCCGGCCCCGCTCGTCGAAGAGCTGCAGAGAAGCGCCGACCTGCGCCGGGCGCGGGCCCTGATCGCCTCTCTCACCGCGCCGGCCGCGGTCGCGTAGAAGTCCTCGATTGCCCGCAGTGACCCCCCGCTATAATCCCGCGACTTCGTGCCCAGGTGTGGCGAGCGAAATCCGCCGCATCGGGGTTTTTTGGGTCTGGGAGCCAATTCCCGGCTCCCCCGCAAACAAAAGCGAGGTTGGACACAGTGAGTCGCCAGGCCGTCATAACTCCAGAAGGGCTCGAGAAGCTGAAAGAGGAGATCGAGCATCTCTCGACGACCAAACGCCGTGAGGTCGCGGGGCGGATCAAAGAAGCGCGCGAGTTCGGGGACATCTCCGAGAACGCCGAGTACGACGATGCCAAGAACGAACAGGCGCTGCTTGAGGGTCGGATCGCCCAGCTTGAGGAGCGGCTGCGCCGCGCCACCGTGATCGACGAGAAGGCGCTCGGCACCGACGAGGTGAAGTTTGGCTCGGTAGTCCACGTCAAAGACCAAAAGACCGGCGATTCGCAGAAGTTTCAGATCGTCGGCTCGACCGAGGCCAACCCACTCGAGCACAAACTCTCCAACGAATCGCCGATCGGCAAAGCCCTTGTCGGCCGCAAGCGCAACGACGTCGTGACCGTCGAGGTTCCCCGCGGTCCCAAGAAGAAACTCAAAATCACCAAGATCGAGACGGCTTAGCGGTAGATAGGCTCGCGCCTCGATGAGCGAGCCCGAGATATCGGATGTCCTCGCGGACCGGCGACAGAAGCTCGCTCGGTTGCGTGAGAGGGGCATCGATCCGTTTCCACATGAGTTCGCCGGGCGCGAGGAGATCGCCGAGGTGCGGGCCGCCCACGAGGGCCTGGCGCCGGGGATCGAAACGGAATCGGCGCACCGGGTCGCCGGTCGCCTCGTCGCTCGGCGCGGCCACGGCAAGGCCGCCTTCCTCGATCTTCGCGACGGCAGCGGTGAGATCCAGCTCCACGCCCGCGAGGACCTGCTCGGAGCGGAGGCGTTTGAGCTGCTCATCCACCTCGACCTCGGCGACATCGTCGGGGTCGAGGGGACGGCGATGGCGACGCGCAGCGGCGGCGAGTTGACCCTTGCGCTCAGCCGCTGGCGATTGCTCGCCAAGAGCCTGCGCCCGCCGCCCGGCAAGTTCCACGGCCTCGAGGACACCGAGACCCGCTACCGTCGGCGCGAGCTGGACCTGATCGCAAATCAGGAGAGCCGCCGCCTCTTCGCCCTGCGCACCCGGACGGTGAGCGAAGTGCGCCGTTGGCTCGATGAGCACGGCTACCTTGAGGTCGAAACGCCGGTCCTTCAACCCCTCTACGGAGGTGCCCTCGCCCGGCCGTTCATTACCCATCACAACTCCCTTGACCGCGACCTCTACCTGCGGATCGCCACCGAGCTGTACCTGAAGCGGCTGGTTATCGGCGGCATCGACCGGGTCTACGAGCTGGGCAAGGACTTCCGCAACGAGGGCGTCTCCAACAAGCACAACCCGGAGTTCACGATGCTCGAGTGGTATGAGGCCTACGCCGACTATCGAAAGACGGCGCACGACCTGGAGCTGCTGGTTGCCGAGGTGGTGGAGCGGGTGCTGGGGACGACCAGGGTGCAGCGGGGTGGGGAGGAGATCGACTTCGCGCCGCCCTGGAGACGAGTGACCCTGCGCGACGTGATCCGCGAGCGCACCGGCATCGACATCGCCGAGCACCCGACCCGCGAGGCGCTGGCGGGGGCGATGGGCAGCGAGCCCGAGCCGACCGAGGGCTGGGGCAAGCTGATCGACGGCCTGCTCTCCAAAGAGGTCGAGCCGCACCTGATTCAGCCGACCTTCGTCTTCGACTACCCCGTCGCACTGTCCCCATTCGCCAAGGCCCATCGCTCCGAAGACGGACTCGTCGAGCGCTGGGAGGCCTTCGCCGGTGGGGTCGAGATCGCCAACTCCTTCAGCGAGCTGAACGACCCCGATGAGCAGCGGCGCCGCTTCGAGCAGCAGGCAGCGGATCTTCAGCGCGGCGACGAGGAGGCCCAGCCCTACGACGAGGCGTTCGTCGAGGCGCTCGAGCAGGGGATGCCGCCGACCGGCGGCGTCGGCCTCGGGATCGACCGGCTGGTGATGATGATGACCGGGGCCCGCAGCCTGCGCGAGGTCCTGCTTTTTCCGGCGATGCGCACCTGATCGGGGTCCAAAAGGCCGCTCGGAGCGGAAATTCGGGGCCCCAAGCCGGTTGGACGGTCTCGGTATCGTTTAAAGGGCAGATGGGCGCCTCCCGATATGCCAAGGGCGTCTACGGAACTTCCACGACCGAACCGAGTTGGATTAAGTAGAGAGGTCTCTTGTTCGAGCGATTCACAGAGCGAGCCCGTCAAGTCGTCGTCCTGGCGCAGGAGGAGGCGCGCACGCTCAAGCACAACTACATCGGCACCGAGCACATCCTGCTCGGGCTGCTGCGCGAGGAGGAGGGCCTTGCCGCCCGCGTCCTCGAGTCGCTTGACATCACGGTCGAACGCGTCCGCTCCCAGGTGGTGCGGATCGTCGGCTCCGGCGAGGAGGTCACCTCCGGACAGATCCCGTTCACCCCACGCGCCAAGAAGGTGCTTGAGCTGGCGCTGCGCGAGGCGCTCTCCCTCGGCCACAACTACATCGGCACCGAGCACATCCTGCTCGGTTTGGTGCGTGAGAACGAGGGCGTCGCCGCCCGCATCCTGCTCGACTTCGACGCAGACTCCGACAAGATCCGCAACGAGGTGATCCGGATGCTGTCCGGCCCCGGCGGGCGCCGCCAGGGCGGGGGAGGCGGAGGCGGCCAGGGTGAGGGCAAAAAGTCCTCGAAGCTGCTCGACCAGTTTGGGCGCAACCTGACCAAGCTCGCCGAGGAAGGCAAGCTCGACCCGGTGATCGGCCGCGAGACCGAGATCGAGCGGATCATGCAGATCCTCTCCCGTCGCACCAAGAACAATCCGGTCCTGCTGGGCGAGCCCGGGGTGGGCAAGACCGCCGTGGTCGAGGGCCTTGCCGCCCGCATCAACAAGGGCGAGGTGCCTGAGCTGCTGAAGAACAAGCAGATCTACACCCTCGACCTGGCGGCGCTGGTCGCCGGCTCCAAGTACCGGGGCGAGTTCGAGGAGCGCCTCAAGAAGGTGATGAAAGAGATCACCCAGCGCGGCGACATCATCCTCTTCATCGACGAGCTGCACAACCTGGTCGGTGCCGGGGCGGCGGAGGGGGCGATCGACGCCGCCTCGATCCTGAAGCCTGCCCTGGCCCGCGGAGAGTTGCAGACGATCGGCGCCACCACCTTGGACGAGTACCGCAAGTACCTGGAGCGCGACTCGGCGCTGGAGCGCCGCTTCGCCCAGATCAAGGTCGATCAGCCCTCGGCCGAGGACACGGTGAGGATTCTCGAAGGGCTGCGCGAGCGCTATGAGCAACATCACCGGGTGACGATCAACGACGATGCGCTCTCCGCCGCCGCCGAACTTGCCGACCGCTATATCTCCGACCGCTTCTTACCCGACAAGGCGATCGACCTGATCGATGAGGCCGCCTCTCGGATGCGCATCAAGTCGATGAGCGCGCCGCCGGTCTACCGCGACCTAGAGGAGGAAATCGAGACGACACGGCGCGAGAAGGAGGCCGCGATCGAGGCCCAGGAGTTCGAACGGGCCGCCAGCCTGCGCGACACCGAGCGCCAGCTGACGACGCGCAAGCGCCAGCTCGAGGACGAGTGGGCCGAGGGCGAGAACAGCGAGCGACCGGTGGTCGGCGAGGAGGAGATTGCCGACATCGTCTCGATGTGGACCGGTATCCCGGTCTTCAAGCTGACCGAGGCCGAGACCAAGAAACTGATCCGCATGGAGGAGGAACTGCACAAGCGGGTAATCGGCCAGCAGGTCGCGATCACCGCCGTCTCCAAGGCGATCCGCCGCTCGCGGGCGGGGATCAAGGACCCCAAGCGCCCGGCCGGCTCGTTCATCTTCCTCGGCCCCTCCGGGGTCGGCAAGACCGAGCTGGCCCGCACCCTCGCCGAGTTCCTGTTCGGCGACGAGGAGTCGATGATCCGCATCGACATGTCGGAGTACATGGAGAAGCACGCGGTCAGCCGCCTGGTCGGCTCGCCTCCGGGCTACATCGGCTACGACGAGGGCGGCCAACTGACCGAGGCGGTGCGGCGCAAGCCCTACAGCGTGCTGCTGCTCGACGAGATCGAGAAGGCCCACCCGGATGTCTTCAACATCCTGCTGCAGATCCTCGAGGACGGGCGGCTCACTGATGCCCAGGGGCGCACGGTCGACTTCCGCAACTCGATCGTGATCATGACCTCGAACATCGGCGCCTCGGAGATCGCCAAGAACACCTCGATCGGCTTCACCGTCTCCGATGAGACCGGCATGTCCTACGACGACATGAAGAACCGGATCATGAGCGACCTGAAAAAGGTCTTCCGGCCTGAGTTCCTCAACCGGATCGACGAGGTGATCGTCTTCCACAAGCTGGCCAAGAACGAGGTCAAAGAGATCATCGACCTGATGATCAATCGGGTCCGCGTTCAGGTTGCCGAGCACGAACTCAAACTGGAGCTGACCGAGGAAGCCAAAGACCTGCTGGTCGAGAAGGGCTGGGATCCCTCGATGGGCGCGCGGCCGCTGCGCCGCGCGATCCAGCGCTACATCGAGGACCCGCTCGCCGACGAAGTCTTGCGACAGGGCCAGATGACGCCCGGCTCGACCGTGATGGTCGCCCGCGACAACTCCGGTGATGATGAGGACCGGCCGCTCAGCCTGACGATCATCGAGCCGGCGAAGCCGCAGGAGAAGTTGCCCCCCGAGCCCGAGCCCGAGCCCCAGACGGTCGGCGTCGGCGCCAAGAAGGACGGCGACGGCGACCACGAGCCTGACGGGGGCGACGAGCAGCCGCCGGGCGACGCCGAGTCCTGAGCAGCGCCACGCGTGCGTGAGCCTGGCCGTAGCGCGATCGGGACCTGGAGCGGGGGCAGGTTCATGCGCTTCGGCGAGGCGATCGAGGAGGAGCGGCTGGCGGCGCTGCTGCGCCCCGACGCCGGCATCGACACGGTCCTCACCGCCGACGCCTACGGTCAGGGGGATGCCGATCGTCTCCTCGGGCGAGCCCTGGCGGGCCTCCCGCGCGACGCCTACTGCCTGATCGGCGCGGTCGGCCACGATTTCTATGAGGGCCAGCGCGACGGCCCACGGGGGTTCCCCCGCTTCACCGACCCGCGCCTGCGCGGGGCCGCCGAGTACGCCGGATACCTGCGGATGGCCACCGAGCGCAGCCTCGAGCGGATTGGCGCCCCCTCCTTCGACCTGCTGCTCCTCCACAACCCCGACCGGGTCGGCTACTCCAGCGAGGCGGTCTGGGACGGGATGGAGGAGCTTCGCGAGGCTGGTCTGGTGGCGAAGATCGGGATCGCGCCGGGCCCGGCCAACGGTTTCACCCTTGACCTGATCTCCTGCCTGGAGCGCTTCGGCGAGCGGATCGATTGGGCGATGATCATCCTCAACCCGTTCGAGCCCTGGCCGGGGGAGCTCTGCCTCGACGCCGCCGCCCGCCACGACGTGAAGCTGATCACCCGCGTCGTTGACTACGGCGGTCTCTTCTGGGGGGACCTGCGACCGGGCATGGAGCTGGCGAGCGGCGATCACCGCGGTTTTCGCCCCGGCGGTTGGATCGAGGCCGGCCTGGAAAAGTTGGAGCAGGTGCTGCCGCTCGGCGAGCGGGCCGGCCTCAGCCCGATCCAGCTCGCCTGCCAGTGGAACCTCGCCCACGCCCCGGTCCGCTGCGCGGTTCCCACCCTGATCCAGGAGGCGGGGGTTGGCGCTCGCCCGATCGAGGAGAAGCGAGCCGAGCTGGCCGCCCTGCCCTCCGAGCCGAGGCTCACCGATGAGGACGTGGCGGCGATCCGCGCGGCCGGCGACAACACCGGTTGCATGGCGCTGAAGGGCGCCAGTCCGGAGCACGAGGGCGAGGAGCGCCCCGACCGCTGGGCGCTGACGCCCGGCCTGCTCGAGGTCGGCGCGCGCTGGGGAATCGACCCCGAGCGCGATCTCGCCGGCGCTCCGGCCGCCTGAGAGCCGCCTGGCGGCTCGCCCTGCAGGGAGCAACGCGGGCGACGGGCGGCGGTTGGCTCTGATCGCCCTCTGCGGTGCCGGCGCCGCGCAGACCCGAGGGGCGGCCTTCGCTGGCGACAGCGATCAATCCGTTCGGGGCCCGGTGGCGGGCCCAAGGCCCGGGCTGAGCCCCCCGCTCACGATTGCCGTCGCCCGTCGCTTCCTCTCTGAGGGCGAGGGTTGCCGGTCGCCGATTCGGGCCGCTGCCTTGACAAAGCCCATCCCGACCTTTCCACACGGATATCACCGGACCGCATTCCAGAGCGCCTTTTGTCATTCTTGAGCAGATGCCTTCTTTGTCCGGGGATGAGCTTCACGAGCTGTCAGAACGACAGGATCCCCGCCTCATAAGGGCCCTGGACGTTGTCGCGCCGGGCAGCGCCCTGCGCGAGGGGCTCGACAACATCGTCCACTCCCGCACCGGGGGGCTGATCGTGGTCGGCGACCTCGGGGACGTCTCCCACCTGCTCTCCGGCGGGATCAAGCTGGACATCGACTACACCCCGGCGATGCTCTACCAGGTGGCGAAGATGGACGGCGCGATCGTCCTCAACGCCGAGGCGACGAACATCGCCTGGGCGAACGTCCAGCTGATGCCTGACCCGACGATCCTCTCCTCGGAGACCGGCACCCGCCACCGCACCGCCGAGCGCGTATCCAAACAGACCGACGCCCTGGTCATCGCCATCTCGCAGCGCCGCGACGTCGTCTCGCTCTACGTAGAGGCGACGAAGTACATCCTCCAGGACATCCCCGCGGTGCTGGCCAAGGCGAACCAGGGACTGGCGACGCTCGACAAGTATCGCGACCGGCTCGACCAGGTCTCCGCCCGTCTCACCATCCTTGAGTTCGAGGGCGGCGGCGTCCTCTATGACGTGCTCGCAGTGCTACAGCGGGCCGAGCTTGTGACGCGGATGGCGGTCGAGGTCGAGCGCTACATCGTCGAGCTCGGTACCGAGGGGCGCCTGATCGAGATGCAGCTGGAGGAGACGATGGTTGGTGTCGCCGCCGACAAGACGGCATTGGTCCGCGACTACTCGGTCGAGGACTCTGAGCAGAACCTCGCCGCGGTGCTTCAGGCGCTTGCCCGCATGCCCCACCAGGACGTGCTCGACTTCGGCCGCCTCGCCGAGCTGCTCGGTTATGACCGGAAGATGAACACCCTTGACTTCCCGGTCGCGCCGCGCGGCTACCGCGTGCTGGGCCGCGTCCCCCGCATCCCCAAGCTTGTCGTTCAAAAGATCATCCACGAGCTCGGCGGGCTGGAGGAGGTCCTTGCGGCCTCCGACGCCGATCTCGAGGCCGTCGACGGAGTCGGCCCGACCAGGGCCAAGGACATCCGCGAGGGCCTGCGGAGGCTTCAGGAGGTCGACCTGGTCGACCGGTACTTGCAGAGCTGACGGCGATGGGCGCTGTCGCAAACGAAAGGAGCAAGCAATTCCCGAGCTAGAGGAGGCCATGGAGGCAGGCTTCGAGGAGGACGTCGTTTACGTCTGCGACTTCGAGGAGGGTGACAAGGTCGTCTACCCCCACCACGGAGCCGGCCTCGTGTTGAAGAAAGAGTCCCGGGAGCTGATGGGGACCGAGCGTGATTACCTCACGATCAAGATCCTCCACAACGAACTCACGGTGATGGTCCCATGCGAGAACGCGGGCCTGGCAGGGCTGCGTCGCGTGATCGACGAGGAAGAGATCAAGAAAGTGACCGACGTCCTCACCGACGACGTGTCGGAGATGCCGAAGAACTGGAACCGGCGCTTCAAGTACAACCGCGAGAAGATCAAGACCGGCGACGTGTTCGAGTTGGCCGAGGTCGTCCGCAACCTGGCGATTCGCGAGATGGAGAAGGGGCTCTCCACCGGCGAGAAGCAGATGTACACGCGGGCGAAGAAGATCCTCGCGTCGGAGTTCATGTATGCGCTCGACAAGGACGAGGAGGGCGCCGAGGAGTACCTCGACGGATTGCTGGAGGAGCGCTTCGCCACCACCGCGTAGCAGCGCGTCGGCATCGGTCACAGCGGTCATCGCGGCCGCCGGCTCCGGGGAGAGGCTCGGAGCCGGCGGCCCGAAGGCCTTCGTGCAGGTGGCGGGCAGGCCGATGGTCGAGTGGTCGATCGCGGCCTTCCAAGCCGCCGAGTCGGTCGACTCGATCGTGGTCGCCGCCCCACCGGGCCATCTCGACGAGCTGGCGGGCGGTGACGTCGGCGTCGTCGCCGGCGGCAGGACGCGAGCTGAGTCGGTGGCGAGGGCCCTGGAGGCGGTCGATACCGAGCTGGTCGCCGTCCATGACGCCGCCCGGCCGCTGATCACCCCAGGGCTGATCGAGAACCTGGTCGCCGCCCTCAAGGGGGACCCTGGGGCGGACGGCGTCATCGCCGCGACCCCGGTCGCGGACACGATCAAGCAGGCCGGCGTGGGGGACAGGGCCCTGATCGTCGAGGCGACTCTCGAGCGCGAGCGTCTCTGGGCGGCGCAGACGCCGCAGGTCTTCCGGGCCGGCGCGCTGCGCAAAGCGCTTGCGGCAAAGCCGGTGGGGCGCAGCGCGGCCACCGATGAGGCGGTGCTGGTCGAGGCGGGGGGCGGCAGGGTGCTGATCCATCCTGCGCCGGCGGAGAACCTCAAGGTGACGACCCCGCTCGACCTCAGGCTGGCGGAGTTGCTGCTTGCCGGTTCGGCATAGCGGCGGCTGGGGCGCGGGCGGTAGCGTGCGGCCGCGTGCTCACCGATTACCACCTCCACCTGCGCCCCGACGAGGACGACACGCCGCCGGAGCGCTTCTTCACCGCCGAGAACGTCGATCGCTACCTGGCCGCGGCGGGCGCGGCGGGCGTCGGAGAGCTGGGGGTCTCCGAGCACGTCTACCGCTTCACCCAAGCGCTCGAGCTCTGGCGCCACCCCTTCTGGGTGCAGAGCGCCCGCGACGATCTCGACGCCTACTGCGAGTTCGTAGGCGGGACGCCGCTGAGGCTGGGCCTGGAGTGCGACTTCGTTCCCGGTGCCGAGGACCGCACCGCCGCGCTGCTGGACGCGCGCGACTTCGACTACGTGATCGGCTCGGTTCACTTCCTCGGCGAGCGCGCGGTCGACGACGATGGCTGGGATGTGTGGGAGCGCGACGCTGACCCCGATCAGATCTGGCGCCGCTACTTCGCCTCGCTTGCCCAGTGCGCCCGATCCGGCCTCTTCGACATCCTCGCCCACCCCGACCTGGTCAAGGTCTGGGGTGCCGCCAGGCCGCGACCCGAGCGCGACCCGCGCTTCTTCTATGAGCCGGCGGTCGAGGCGATCGTCGAGAGTGGGATCGCGGTGGAGGTCTCGACCGCCGGGCTGCGCAAGCCAGCCGGCGAGATCTATCCGGCGCCGGACTTCGCCGCGATGTGCGTGGAGGCGGGTGCCGTCTTCGCCCTCTCCTCCGATGCCCACCTGCCTGAACAGGTCGGCTTCGGCTATCAGCGGGCGGTCGAGTTTCTCGGCGGGCTCGGGGTCGGTGAGATCTGCGTCTTTGAGGGTCGCCAGCGCCGGCTCGAGCCGCTCGGGGCCGCGGTGAGCGAGGATTAGTTCGATGAGCGTCGGGGTCGGTTACGACAGCCACCGCTTTGCCGAGGGTCGGCGCCTGGTGCTCGGCGGGGTCGAGATCGAGCACGATTGCGGGCTGGCCGGCCACTCCGACGCCGATGTCCTCACCCACGCTGTGATCGACGCGCTGCTCGGAGCCGCCGGGATGGGCGACATCGGGACGCTCTTCCCTGACCAGGAGGCGCGCTGGGAGGGTGCGGACTCGATCGACCTGCTCCGCATCGTCATTGGCACCGTGCCCGGCCGCATCGTCAACATCGACACCACCTTGGTTTGCGAGCAGCCGCGGCTGGCGCCGTATCGGGCCGAGATGGAGCGGACCATCGCGGCGGCGACCTCGGCTCGGGTGAGCGTCAAGGCAACGACCAACGAGGGGATGGGCTGGATCGGCCGCGGCGAGGGAATCGCCTGCATAGCAGTCGCTTCAGTCGAGGGCGGATAGGCACTAGGCTTCCCGCTCTGATGGGGAACCTCAACTCGATAGTGTCGAGCGCCCGGACCTCGTTGTCGGACTCCGTCTTTGAGGCCAAGGTGCTGCACGAGGCGGGGATCCTGAGGCCGCTGCGTCCCGATAAGGCGGCGAGGATCGGGGTGACCTTCCTGCGCTGGGGCGCCTCGCCGGCGACCGGCATCGCGATTGCGGCGATCCACTACCCGCACGAGATCGCGCTGATCGATGAGCGCGGATCGCTTAGCTTCGAGCGTGTTCACCGCCGCTCCAACGCCCTCGCCCACGCCTTCGCCGAGATGGGGGTCGGATATGGGGACGGCGTCGGGATCATGTGCCGCAACCATCGTGGCTTCGTGGAGGCGACCCTTGCCGCCGCCAAGCTCGGCGCCAGCGCCCTCTACCTCAACACGATGTTCGCCGCTCCCCAGCTTGCCGAGGTGATGAGCCGCGAGGGCCCCAAGGTGCTTGTCTATGACGAGGAGTTCGCCGGGCTGCTGGAGGGCGTCGACGACGGGGTCTCCCGCGTGATCGGGTGGTGCGACGCCGAGGAGCCGGGCGAGCCGACCCTGGAGCATCTGATCGGCGGCGGCGGCGAAGCGGACCTGAAGCCGCCTCCCGACAAGCCACACTTCGTGATCCTCACCTCTGGGACTACAGGAGCGCCGAAAGGCGCCCAGCGCTCCAGCCCCGACGGCCTGCTCGCGGTAGCAGCGCTGATCGAGAGGATTCCCTTTCGGGTCCGCGAGACGATGGTGATCGCCGCCCCGCTGTTTCATTCCTGGGGTTTCTTCCACCTGGTGATCAGCCTGCCGACCGCCTCGACGATGGTGCTGCGTCGCCGCTTTGACCCAGAGGACACCCTGCTCGCCATCCAGGAAAGCCGAGCCGAGGTGCTGGCGGCGGTGCCGGTGATGATCCAACGGATCCTGCAGCTCCCCGTGGAGACGCTCGCCAAATACGATCTCTCTTCGCTGCGGATCACCTCGCTCTCCGGCTCGGCCCTGCCCGGAGACCTGGCCACCGCTTGGATGAACCGCTTCGGCGACAACGTCTACAACCTCTATGGCTCGACCGAGGTCGCATACGCGACCGTCGCCACCCCCGAGGACCTGCGCATCGCGCCCGGGACCGCCGGTCGGCCGCCGCACGGCACCGTCGTGCGGCTCTACGACGAGGGCGGGCAGGAGGTGCCGCGGGGCGAGGTCGGCCGGGTCTTCGTCGGCAACGAGATGTCGTTTGAGGGGTACACCGGCGGCGGCGGCAAAGAGTCAATCGACGGCCTCCTCTCCAGCGGCGACGTCGGCCACCTCGACTCCGCGGGACGGCTCTTCATCGACGGCAGAGACGACGAGATGATCGTCTCCGGCGGGGAGAACGTCTTTCCGCGCGAGGTCGAGGACCTGCTCGCAGACCACGAGGGCGTGGTAGAGGCAGCGGTGATCGGCGTCGCCGATGAGGAGTTTGGGCAGAGGCTCAAGGCCTTCGTGGTGCTCGCCAAGGATGCGGAGGTCTCCGAGGAGGACCTCAGGGCTCATGTCAAGGCCAATCTCGCCTCCTACAAGGCCCCGCGCGAGGTCGAGTTCCTCGACGAGCTGCCGCGCAACGCAACCGGCAAGATCCTCAAGCGCGAGCTGCGCGGGCGCGAGACCCAGAAGTCCGTCTGAGCCGGCGCAAATTGCGCTCTTTTTGGCAAGCGCCGGGGTGGCGTAGCTTCCGGTGTCCATAGTAGGTTGCCCGGACATGGGCGAACCCGCGGTTCAGTTGCAGGCGGTCGGTGAGGCGAGAGAGAGGGTGCGCGGCGTCGCCGAGCAGGCCCTGGAGTGGGTCCGCCTCAGCGAGGAGCGGGTCGGGAAGGCTGAGGCGAAGACGGAGGCGGTTCGCGCCGAGCTGAAGGAGCGGGCGATGGCGACGCTGTCCAAGCTCGGCGAGGAGGGGCGCGAGCACATCGGCGCCGAGCGCGCCAGGCGGCGCGAGGCGGAGGCGCGCTCGGAGCGCACCGAGGCCGCCAGGGACCGCGCCGAGAAAGCCTTCGAGGAGCTGCAACAGGGCGCAGAGCGCGACCGCGAGGCGCTGCGGGGCGAGCTGGCGGCAGTCCGGGCCGAGGCCAGGCAATCGCTGGCCGAGGCGGTCGCCAACCTGGAGCGGGAGGCCGAGCGCCGAGCTCACGCGGCTCGTGAAGAGGTCCAGCTCGAGGCTGACCGCAGGGTTGCCGCGGCCGAGCAGCGGGCCGCCGACGCTGAGGCGGCCGCGACCGCGGCGCACGAGGCGGCGGTGCGGGTCGAGACCGAGATCGAGCAGCGCGTGATGGAGGGCACTGAGGAGGTGCGTCGCGAGGCAGAGGAG
Organism: uncultured Solirubrobacterales bacterium; assembly: GCA_963743285.1. Taxonomy (GTDB): domain Bacteria; phylum Actinomycetota; class Thermoleophilia; order Solirubrobacterales; family 70-9; genus CAVUPF01. The sequence goes on along the minus strand of CAVUPF010000011.1, from coordinate 78,650 downwards.
CGGGTGCAGGCGCTGATTGAGAAGGTCGAGCAGGAGGCCTCAGGCGTCGCCCGGGCACGGGCCGAGGACCAGCTCCGCGCCGAGTCAGACCGGATTCGGGTGCAGGCCGAGCGTCGTGAGGAGCGGGCTCGGCAAGCCGCCGAGGAGGAGATCAAGGCGAGCGCCAACAAGGCAAAGCGCGAGGCGCTAGCCGCCGCCGATGAGACGGCGCCGGCCTGGGCCCGCGCGGAGTCGGCGGCCTCAACCGCCGGGTACAGAACCTTCTAGGCTCCGCCTCGCGATGCGCGAGGTGAGGATCAAGGACACGCTGACAGGGGAGCTTCAGGCGCTCGAGGTCGGCGAGGAGGTTGGGATCTATGCGTGCGGACCGACGGTCTACAGCAGGATCCACATCGGCAATGCTCGGCCGTTCGTCGTCTTCTCACTGCTCGCCCGCTTCTTGAGATCGGAGGGCTATCGGGCGAGGCTGGTAGTCAACGTCACCGACGTCAATGACAAGATCTACGTGGCTGCACGCGAGGCGGGGGAGGGCTCGGTGGAATTTGCGGCGCGGATGGCTGAGGCATATTTCGAGGACACCGATCGGCTGGGATTGGGTCGCCCTGACGCCGAGCCACTGGCGAGCGAGACGATCGAGGGGATCGTCGGGCTGATCGCCGAGCTGGTCGAATCCGGGCATGCTTATGAGTCCGGAGGGGACGTCTATTTTCGGGTCCACAGCTTCGCGAGCTACGGAAGGCTCTCCAACCGCAGCACGGAGGACATGGACCAAGGCGAGGAGGTCGGCTCGGACTCATTGAAGGAGGATCGGCTCGACTTCGCGCTATGGAAGGCGCACAAGGAGGGGGAGGACAGCTGCTGGGACTCGCCGTGGGGTTCGGGTCGCCCCGGCTGGCACATCGAGTGCTCGGCGATGGCCGAGGCAGAGCTGGGCCCCGCCTTCGCGATCCACGGCGGCGGCTCGGACCTCGTCTTCCCCCATCACGAGAACGAGATCGCCCAGTCCGAGGCGGCGGGGCGCCAGTTTGCCCGGGTCTGGATGCACAACGGGATGATCGAGGCCGACGCCGCCAAGATGTCGAAGTCGGAGGGCAACATATTCCAGCTGTCCGAGGCGCTTGACCGCTACGGACGCGAGGCGGTCCTCGATTACCTGATCTCCGGCCACTACCGCCAGCCGCTCGCCTTCGGTGTCGAGCAGATGGAGCAGGCAGGGGCGCGCATCGAGCGGCTGCGAAACTTCTTCCGCGAGCATCCCTGCGGCGCGGTCGCGCCCGGCGGCGAGGACGAGTTGGTCACGGCGCGGCACGAGGCCTTCCGCGAGGCCCTCGCCGAGGACTTCAACACGCCGCGGGCGATGGCCGAGGCGTTCGCGCTGGTCGGCGAGGCCAACCGGCGCGAGCTAGCGGGTGCGCCGCAGGCGCTGCGCGAGATGCTCGACCTTCTCGGCCTCGATTCGCTGGCGAGCGTCGTCGAGGAGGTGGGCGAGGAGGCAGAGCGCCTGCTCGCCGAACGCGAGAGCGCCCGGGCGGCCAGGGACTTCGCCCGTGCTGATCAGATCCGCGACCTGCTGGCCGAGCTGGGCTGGGAGGTCCGCGACTCGGCGAACGGAGCTCGCCTGGTGAAGAAGGCCTGAGGCGTTGGAGGGCGCTCACCAGATGATCTACGGCCGCCGGCCGGTGGAGGAGGCGGAGCGGGGGAGGCGTCAAGTTCATCGGACCTGGAGGGCTCCGGAGACGTCGCCGCAGGAGCTGCGGCGACTCTGCGGCTCTCCCGACCACCAGGGCGTAGTCGCCGAAGCGGACCCCTATCCCTACGCCGACCCGAACCAGCTGCTGCGAGTCCCGGCCCCGCTGCTGATCGCTCTCGACCAGGTTCAGGACCCCCGCAACCTGGGGGCCGTATGCCGCTCCGCGGAGTTCGCCGGCGCCGCCGGCGTGGTGATCACCGAGCGCCGCTCCGCGGAGGTGACTGCCGTCGCCTGCAAGGCCTCGGCCGGCGCCGTAGAGCACATTCGGATCGCCCGAGTCGGCAACTTGGCAGACTGGCTGGGCAAGGCGAAGAAAGCCGGCTTCTGGATCTGGGGCGCCGCCGCGGGCGCCGAGCAGGTCGCCTGGGACGTCGACCTCAGCGGTCCCACGGTGCTGGTCCTTGGCGGGGAGGGCAGGGGTATCCGCCCCCGCGTGGCAGCTGCCTGCGACGGCTTTCTGGCCCTTCCACGCCGCGGCTCAATCGGCTCTCTCAACGTCTCTGCCGCCGCCTCCGCCCTTCTTTTTGAGGCGCTCCGACAGCGCTAGCAACTGCAACGGCGGTTGCACGAACGTCAGTTCGGGGTTGACAGAACTCCGCCCGGCCGTAAACTAACGCGCCAATAAGGGTGAAGCTCAGCTTGAGTCTGAGATATCCCAGTCCATAGGGCGCCTCAGGGGAGGTAAACGGCGTCACGACCCTTCACAAGGAGAAGGATCTGTGGCTCTATCTACGCCTACGCAGCAAATGCGACTCCCCTCGGGACGCCGCTCCGGCGCCGCCCGCGCGCAGCAGACTAACTCTCAACCTGAGCTTGATGATCACTATCTCGTCGCCCTTGCCAAGGAAGGCAAGACCGACGCCTACGACGCGATCGTCCGCCGCTACCGTGGCTTCGTCCGCCTCAAGGCCTCGTCCTACTTCCTGCTCGGCGGCGAGTCCGACGACCTGATCCAGGAGGGCCAGCTCGGCCTCTACAAGGCGATCCGCGACTACCGGACCGACCGCGAGTCCAGCTTCCGCAACTTCGCGGAGCTATGCATCACCCGGCAGATCATCACCGCGGTGAAGACGGCGACCCGCAACAAGCACACGCCCCTCAATCAGTACGTCTCGTTCAGCCAGACGCCGGCCGCGGCGGGCGACTCGGACACTACGTTGGATGAGATCCTGCCCGGGCCGACCGTCTTTGACCCGGTCAACCAGGTGATCGCAGCCGAAGAGCTGGAGAGCCTCGTCTCCTGCCTTTCGGGAGTCTCGGGGGTCCTCTCCGATCTGGAGAGTCGCGTCCTCTCCCTTTACCTCGACGGCCACTCCTATGAGATCGTCGCCGAGCGCCTCGAGTGCGACACCAAGACGGTGGACAACGCCCTGCAGCGCGTCAAGCGCAAGGTCGGCGTCCATCTCGCCTCCCGCGAGGTGCCCCTGTAGGGCGGGGGGCGCGGAGTTCAGGTGCTGCCCGCCGCGGGCAAGTCGGCGAGCACGTGGTCGGCGCTCGCCGATGGCGGTCAGCTTCGAGAGCGTCCGCCGTACCCGTCGGCTGCCGGTCGAGCTGTGCGCCCAAGGAGGCGATCGCGAGTTCGTGCAACGCCTCCTCGACGCCGCGCTCGACCAGCGCGAGCTATCTCGTCCCGCCGCCGCCCGCGGCCTTGAGCAATGGCGCGCCGGGCTGGCCACCAAGGTCGCCACAGACTCAGCGTGACCTATGAGGTCCGGGAGACACCGGAGGCCAAACGCTTCCACGAGAAGGTCCTCAGAGGCGCCGCCCGTAAGCGCTACGAGGCATTCTTGACCGAGCTTGCTGCCCAGGGCTGCAAGGCAGGGGGCAAGCGTCTGCGGGTCCAGGGCGATGAGGTCTCCCGCTACTGCGCGCGCGGCTTCTGCGGCCGCTGGCACTCCTATTTGGTCTTCGAGGATGTCAAGACGATCGTCGTCTTCTCGATCATGGAGCCCACGGAATCCTCCAATCCCAAGAAGGTGTGGGTCTGGGCGACAGCACCGCATTTCGTCGCCCAAACCCCTCCCGAAAGTCCCCTGAACCACCCGTAACCTGCCGTTGGGGAGCCCTATAGAATCCGGGCGAGGTAGCCCCGAATCCGCATGGCGAAGGGGATCCGGACCGCATCCGCCCGCCTAGCTCAATTGGTAGAGCACTTCCCTTGTAAGGAAGTGGTTCTCGGTTCAAGTCCGAGGGCGGGCTTCGGGGTTTCAGTCCTTCGCCACTCGCGGAACGCAAGGAGGGAAGCTGGTTTGCGCCGCTTCCCTCCTTCTCGCTGATCGCCCTCCCGGCCTCTCGCCAACGGCCTGAATCGGGGCGATGTCAGGCTTCGTCGCCCAAACGTCGTCTAAACTGCTGGACCTGCGCATAGACGTCCATCGTTGCGGCGCGGCCTCCGAAGATCCGTAGCGCTCGGTGATCTTGCCCCACAGCTCATCGAAGGCCGAGGGCCAGGTGCCGCGCTCGCGCTCCTGGGAGAGAGCGAGCGACCCGGCCAGCGCGCCCGGCTTGCGCGCGAGCAGCTCCAGGTAATGGTCGAGTGATGCGCTGATACCGAAACGGCCTTGCTGGCGCTCGTGGACAGCGACCAGCTCCCCGCTGTGACGGCACTCGATCTCGCGAGCGCCGACCCTCGCGTGAATCCGCAAGCCGGCGAGGCGGACGGGCACGGAGTAGCGGTTCTGCTTGATCGTGACCAGCGACTTTGAATCCACCCGCGGCGTGACCTCATCAGCCGTTGATGGCCGCTCAGCTGGCAGGCCGCGCAGCAGCGGGCGCTCTCTGGCGAACGATTCTCCGACGGTCTCCTGGCGCCCCGTGATCCTCCGCGACAGGTCGGTCTCGCAGCCAGCGAGCATCCGCGCGTTCAGCTCCCCGAGCGAGGAAAGTCCGGGACCGGGACGAAGTGACGGCGGCGGAAACGCCCGACCTCTCCCTCGACGCCGCCCTTTCCGTGGGCGCCCTCGATGCCGGGGGTCGTGAACTGCGACTCATAGAGATAGTGCGAGCGCAACGCGATAAATCGGTCTCGACCCGTCGGCGGCCGCGCAGCACCTGCTTGACCGCGCTCGCAACACGCCACCAAACCAGTCAAACGCGTGCACGTGGGCCTCCAAGAACGCTTGCTGGGAGCAGTGCGGGAACGCCATCGCGAACGCCGCACCGGAGTGACACGCACGCATGTGGAACAGGTAGACCCTCGCCGCGGACCCGGCCATCGCGACCTGCGCCTCACCCCAGTCGACCTCAGCCTCCACACCCGCACCGTGCGCCTGCGGCACGAACGCCTGGACTCCTTCGCCGCGCTCGGCCCGGCGATCGTGAACGTATTCGCGGACCGTGCGCTCAGCGACATCAGCCGCGTGCTCCTCGCGCAGTCGCTCCCAGATCCGCTTCGCGGTATGACGCTGCTTGCGCGGCGCGTCCCGGTCCGCGTCAAGCCAGGAGTCGATCAGCTCCCGATATGGCCCAAGCTTCGGTACGGGGCGACCGGCCGGCCTTCGCTTGGCAGGCGGCAACGGGGCGGCCAACGCCTGACGCACCGCCCGCCGGTGAACACCATGACGCTCCGCGAGCGCCCTGATCGAGAGACCCTCCCGATCCCGGTCCCTTCTGATCTGCTCGAACGTCTCCACTCGTGATCCCATTCCTTCCGCCGCCTCCCGCTCGAGCTCCATGAGCACCGAGCAGTCGGCCGCCAGTCGGACGGAGGTGGGGCCAGTTCAAGCCGCCGCAGTGGGGCCAGATGAAACCGCCGTTCCCACCGCGGGCGGCGTTCTTGCCGTTCAAGGCGAGGTTGGCAGGTTCCGCCTCACCGACCCGCGCTTCAAGACCCACCACGTCGAACTCGACCGTGCTGACCTCCGCGTCGGAGCGTGCAGCACCTTGCAGATGTCATCCTGAGCTCCGGCACCATGAAGCCGGTCACTGCTCATCCCGCTGATTGAGGTCTCAGGCTGTTCGAGCGACGACGCGTAGGCGATCGCCTACGCCGCGATTCTCGGCCGCCCGCTCGAGCAGCTCCCTAGCGCGCTGCGGCGCGTCATTGACCTCAAGCCAGTCGGCTTCTCCCAGTTCCAGAATTTGTTTGACGAGCTCGTCGAGGAACGATGGGGTTCCAATGATCATCTTCGAGCAATCCAAGCTGACCGTTTTCCCCGAGAGCTCGCTCCCGACAGGCTGAATCAAACTACGAGCCTGCTCACGGGAGCCAGCGTGCTCAGGTGTCTCGATTCGCAGCATCGTCCTCTACCCAGGGTACAGGGGCAGGCTCAGTGCCACGATCACTCCCTGCAACGCCGGCACAGTCTCTTGATGCCTTCGCTGTTTTTCGATCGAAACCTTTGCCGACCCACTGCGTATGACCATGCGCCCCTGCATTCCGACCACCTGCTCCATCGTGGTGGAGAGGCCTTGGCCACGCCCAGGGTCATCCGCAACGGAGCTGACGAGGTATTGCAGTGCGAGGTCGATCGCCTCGATGTCATCCGCCGGTTTCCTTGCCCCGGTTGCCAGGAATGAAGCGCGAATCCCCCGTCCCACGTCTCCGATCACGACCTGGACTCGGTCGTTATGGTCCGGGGCCTTCCCCCCGCGCTTGGACAAGTAAACCTGGCCCATCACCATCGCGTCCGTTCCGGAGTGCTCAAGTGCATTGCCGACCATCTCCCACACTCCCTCCGTGATCGTCGCCAATACCTGGGGATGGACGTGCTCCTGCAGTTGCTCCCACAGCAGATGGGATAGCGCTTGCTCCCCGCCGGAGTCCGCAGCGCTTCGCAGCGGCACCACGACGTCGGATGCGTCGAATGCGGGCTCCGGGTGAAGCAGCGAAGCGTGGCCCTCCTCCGAGAGGAAGTTCTGAAATCCCATTGCGGCCAGATGGGCCTGCATGTTCTTGCTTGTTGGCACTCGAATGGCAAGGCGCGCATCATCTGCAAGCGCGATCCGAAGCGCACAGGCCGTACCCACTAGCCCGTAGGCGTCTATGAATTTCAGAGGCGACAGGTCGCACTCCGTGGCCTCTAGCGCCAGCGTGGAGTCAAAGTCACTGATCGTCAGCTTGCGAGTGCCATTGGGAAGCGTTGGCATCGACGCGATCTGCTTACACGTTGCTCGGATCGACAAAGAACTCCGGCAGGACCTCGACCTCTTCGACGGTCTGCGTCGTCGTTTTCACGCCAAGCCCATGTTCCTTCAGAAGCTCGCATAGCCGCTCCCCGTCGATGAGATCGATCGGCGGCGCCCCATCGCGCGTCGCCTCCCTCTTCGCTTCTGTCGTGAAGGTTCCGGTCGTGATCAGGAGTCCCTTGTCCCCCCGTCCCGCCATTGCGCCACGGAAGTCGCGGACCTTCTCCGGGCCAACCGTGCCCCTGTAGCGCTTGCATTGAAAGAAGATTGGAAAGCTGACCAGAGATAGGCGGTATACGCCAACCCCGTCAATTCCCCTGTCGCCGCTTCGCCCGGTCACGTTCGTATTGATGAAGCCAGCGCCTCGCAGCAGGCGCTGCGCAAGCTGCTCGAAGCCCGTGGGTGACATGGCGAGCATCAGCTCGAGGAGCTGCTCTCGCCAGCCTTCGGTTTCGGCTGCTTCGTCATCAGGATGGAGATCAGCACCCGCTGCCTTGGCAGCCTCGCGGTTGTCCCGTCGCCTGGTCTGGCGCGTAGCTTGGTACTCACGCAACAAAGGCTCGATCTCCGCTTCCGACAGCTCCCGGCCCAGCGGTGTCGTCTCCCATACCGCCGTGGCCGTGTTGGCCAGTGCACCCATGCCTTTGCGGTACGTTTGAGCCCACGCGAATCGATACTCCAGTTGGCTCCTCGGGCCGTCGTTGTGGAGAACGGCTTGCTGGGCTTTGGAGAACTGCTCCCGCTCGATCACCTTTCGCGTACAGCGCAAAGAGTTGGCCAAAGAAGCTCGGTGTACCGCGGGATATGCGCTCCGTTGTCTTCAATCACGCCGCGCAGGCTAGTCTTTGGAGCGGACCACCGGGCTCCGCCTAGTAGGCGTCCACTCGGGCCGATGCGGTGCGGGCAGCCGTCCCGCAGAACACGACTCGCAGCCGCGGCTCCAGGATGTCGGGCCGAAGTCAGCCACGGCAGCACTCTACATCGAGCAGACGAAGCGCAGTTCCGCGATACTGGTCTTCTTGGGCCACACCGACATTCCCGCCGAATACCCGCGGCGCCCAGTCGAGAAGCGCAAGGCAGCAACGGCTAGCTGCTTCTCCTACTGTTCGTCGAGCCAGACGACGAACTTCTCCAGCGGCACGTCCTTGTGGTTGGTGCTGGCCTTGCCTTTCCACCAGCGTAGTTTCGCCCGACCGAATTTAAGACGGCCAACTGCCTTCCCGCTGTTGTCGGCGATCCGCAGGGTGATCCCGTTGTTGCCCAGCTCTGCCTCGATGCCCTCTGCCTTGACTTTCACAGCTCTCTTCTATTAGTGCTCCGTTAGCTCTTGCAGGAACTTCGCACTCAGCTGGCGAACCCCTCCGCCGATGGGTGACATCGACGGAGGAGGACAGAATGAGTGAGGTGTCGGGACTCACGCCCGCAAAACTGCGAAGAGTTCGCGGCCGCCTGGTCGATTTCGCCGAGCAGATGTTCGAGCCGATGCCGCGCAAGGACCAGCGCCGCTGGGGAGAGGTCTACCTGCGCGGGCTGATGTTGGACGGCAAGCGCAAGTCGATCGAGCCGATGGCGGCAAGGCTCGAGGATGGGGATGAGCAGTGCCTGCAGCAGTTCGTCAACCAGTCCCCGTGGGACTGGCAGCCGGTGCGAAGGGCGCTGGCCGAGCGGATCAGCGCCGAGCTAGAACCCGAGGCGTGGATCATCGACGACACGGGCTTCCCCAAGTTCGGGAAGATGTCGGTCGGCGTCGCGCGCCAGTACTGCGGCGCGCTGGGGAAGGTCGGCAACTGCCAGATCGGGGTCTCGGTCAACGCCGCCTCAGAGAGCGCGTCGTGTCCGCTCGATTGGCGGCTGTTCATCCCCAAGGAGTGGGACGAGGAGGGCGAGTTCAACTCCGATCGCCGCCAGAAGGCGAAGCTGCCGCCAGACATCCACCACACCGAGAAGTGGCGGCTGGCGCTGGAGATGATCGACGAGCTTCGCTCCTGGGGGCTCGATCCGCCGGTCATCCTCGGTGACGGCGCCTACGGCGATACCACCGAGCTGCGCAGCGGTTTGGAGGAGCGAGGGCTCTCCTACGTGCTCGACGTCAAGGCAACGACTTCCGCCTATCGCGAGGAGGTCGTGCCCGAGCAGCCGCCGAAGCCCGCGGGGCGCGGTCGCCCGCCCGCCGCGCGCTACCGCGAGGATCCCTCCTCGCTCAAGGAACTGGCTCTGAGCGCGGGGAAGAAGCAAGCGGTGAGCGTCACCTGGCGTGAGGGGACGCGCGGCAAGATGAGCTCGCGCTTCCTCGTGCTCAGGGTCCGTCCGGCGAATATCGGGCTGCGCCACAAGGCTCACAAGGCCGGCGAGGAGCTGGCGCTCCGCTGGCTGATCTGCGAGTGGCCCTCCAAAGAGTCAGAGCCGACCAAGTACTGGCTCTCCAACCTGGCGCCCGACACGCCGCTCAAAGAACTGGTGCGTCTCGCCAAGCTGCGCTGGCGCATCGAGCAGGACTACCGCGAGTTAAAGGACGCCCTCGGCCTGGACCACTTCGAGGGCCGCACCTACCGCGGCTGGAACCACCACGTCACGCTCGTCTCCATCGCACACGCCTTCCTCAGCCTGGAGCGAGAACGCTGCCCTCCAGCCAGGGCGGCAGCCTGACCCTCTTCGGGGTCGTTCGGGAGCTGCAAGGGCTCCTGGCCTGCTGGCAGGGAACCTGCACCACCTGCCGCAGAGAGCTGCCGCCCGATCACCCGCTGCGGGCACCACCGAGCTAACGGAGCACTACTATGGGTTTGCTTGCGATAGCCGGTAGTCAAGCACGAATGCCATGACTCGATCTGTCGAAAGAGCTCGCCCAGCGCCAGCGACGCGGGATTGAACTCGCTATGCCGGGTGCGCTAGCGCCCAAACGCTCCCAACGCGGCTCCGACCTCGGCCGCGCTCAGGGGCCGGAAGCGAAGGGTCCAGCCGCCATCCAGCTCCTGGCGCAGCGAGTGGTGGGGGTCACAAGAGACCAGCGAACCTGCTCTGCCTCGCCAGACCACCCAGGCAGCCTAAATAGTAGCCCCAGTTGCATGTCCACATCAGCGCCCCCGGCAGGCGAATGTCCGAGCGCGCAATCGGCCAGCGCAAGGACGCGACGAGGTGGCTAGAAGCGCGGGGTCAGTGCTTCGGCATAGCGCACGCCATCGACCCGACGAAATTCGGCGCCTCCGGAGCGACCTCTGGAACTCCCTCTCGATCCCGGCGCACTCGGCTTTAAGCCGGACACGCCTCGCCGCCCTGAAGCCGCCGAGCGCCGGGCCTTGAGCCTGGTTGTCGCCGGATTCTCTTACGCCGAGGTCGGCGCGATGAACCAGTGGTCGTTTACCAAAGTCGATCGCTGCCTCAAGGAGGGGCGCACCGCCCTGCGCGAAATGGCCCGCGGCTGGCCGCGGGCTCACCACAAAGCACGCGAATCAAGCGAGGCGCTCCTTTCTGCCAGCGCTACCAGCGCAAATACCGGTCATCGAGGTCGAGGACGGGCCGCTCTACATGAAAGCCTCGCCGGGCGCGTGGCGAGCGCGCCCGGCGAGGCGATCGCGGGTCCGATCAGTGACTGGCGAGGCCGGGTAGGACCTTCGTGCCCTCCCGCTGGACGGCCTGCAGCGAGTTCGGGTCGAGTCCGAGCAACTGCAGGATCGTCGGCGCGACCTGGGTCGTCTCGACCGAGGCGCCCGACTGACCGGGCCGGACGGTGCCGGGCGCGTAGACGACGAGCGGCACGTCCCGGTCGCCCGGGTTGTCCCCGCCGTGCTCGGCGATCTTCGAGCCGGTCGTGTAGATCGTGCCGACCTGCGCGATTCCGAACACGTCCGGGTGGTCTGGTTCGGAGTTCGCGACGCCGAAGAACCGCGCCGACTGCTCGCCGGCGAAGATCCTCTGGAGGCCAGAGTGCTCGACGGTGATCGTCTCGCCGGCGTAGTTGACGGCCGGGGCTGTATGCGTCCACAGGTAGGTCTTGACGAAGTCAGCCGCTTCCTGCGAGCGGTCCGACAGCCACCACAGCAGCCCGTCGTCGTCGGCCTCTTGGACGACCAGCGTCGGGGTGCTCGGATGCACTGCGGCCCAGGCGGCGTTGACGCCTTCGATGATCGGACCGTCGTTGATCCGCTGCAGCTGGCTGTTGTTCAACGGCGACTGGCCGTGCTTGGCGGTCAGGATGATCGCCGTCGAGTCCGGCCTCGCCGTCGGCCTGGATCGCTGTCGGCCATCTGCTGCAGGGATTCGTTCACGAATTCGAGCGCGCTCTCCAGCAGCGGGCCCGGCACCTGGACGCCGTTATCGGTCACGTAGCCGCCCGGCAGCGATGGGCCCTCGGTGTAGTTGCCCTCCGCGTTCGGGCCGATCAGCACGGCCGGGGAGCTCTTCAGCTTCTCGGCGGTCGAGACGGTCTGGAAATTCATCCCGTAGATCGCCGGCGTGCCGACCTTCGGTCCGGTGCCGGAGTGGTCGTAGCCGTTGATCCAATTGATGACCGCCTGGACCTTGTAGGAGTCGTACTGCTTGGTCGCGGCGTTGTCGGCCGTCCATGCGCCGTCGACCGGGTACGGCACGCCGTTCGGCTCGACCGCCTGCGAGTCGATCTCCGGCCCGAAGAAGTCGTCGATGCTTTCGCCGTTCGAGCCCGGGCCGTTGAACGACGTGTAGATCGCGTGCTTGTCAGACCACGCCGTCCGCATGCCGGCGTCGTGGATCACCTGGAAGATCGTGTTCACCTGCAGGTAGTCCCACGGCATGATCGGCTTGCAGGTCTTCGGGTCGACCGGGTACGTCGCCGGGTTCAGACCCGACTGCGGGTGCGGACTCAGGTTCATGATCAGGCCCGGGTCCTTGTCAACGCCGCCCGGGTAGATCGAGCCGCCCTCATCGAACGACGGGAAGGTGTTGCCGCTCCCGTTTTTCAACAGGTCCGGCACTTCGGGAAGCAGGTCGTCCGGCGAGTCGTAGATCACGTTGCCGCCCGGGACCGGACCCGAGCAGTTGGTGGTGCCGGGCGGGAACACCCCGTGGCTGTACTCGTCGTCGTAATAGATGCCGGTGACCTTCGGGTCGCCGCCGGTCATCAGCGCCGTACCGCCGGGATCGGAGTCCGACGGGTCGGCGGTTTGCGCGTCGGTGTATTCGACGCCGCCCTTGGCCAGCCGCGCGAGCTCCGAGTTCCGGATGGTGGGCGACGTACCAGGCTAGATCGGACTGGTGCATGCCGTCGACCGAGATCATGAGCACGTGGGAGACGGCGCTCTCGCGGTGTCCTCCATGGTCGCGCCAGGGATGTGCGAAGACCACGGCAGCCGAAATTCCGGCCGCGATGACCGCGATCGCGAGTGCTAGTACGCCGCGATTGATGCGTGTGAACATGAGAGTCTCCTCGGTCTAGGTGAGCAGCAGCGCCCAACTAATATCCGGGCAGCGCTGCGCCGAAGTTGCCGGGCTGTGCAGATCTTGTGGCCAAGGTGTGAAAGGCTGCCTGTGGACTGATCGAGAGCCGATGACCGCTCGACAGCCGAGACACCTCGGATCACGGCGACCGCCTGACTCAGCCGCTGTGATTGAGACCTGGTTGAGCGAGGGCGGGCGGGATTGGGCCGATGCGCCAGTCAGGAGTGGAATGCGGCGCAGACCTAATCGAGCAGGCCGACCTGGCGCAGGATCGAGACCGAGTCCGAGTAGACGTCCTTGCGCTTGATCAGCCCGTCCTTGCAGGGGATCTACGCTGCCTCCCGGCGCAGCCCTCAATGACTTTTCGCGCGTCACTGCCTCGCCAGGCTGGCCAGGGTCACCCCCACCCCCACCCTCGCGATAGTCACCCGCTGCTAGGTTGCCGGCGTGGAGCAGCGCCCGGTTGTCGTCGGTGTCGGTATCGGTGGCGCCGCCGCTATCGGGCGGATCGGTGCCGGAACGCCTACGGAAAAACCTCAGATCGGTGAGCCGCAACCTAGCGCTTGACTCGCAGGGAGTGGCGCGTTGATCAGCCGCGTCGTGCACCGGCGAGCGGCGGTTGCCCTGGGTGCCGCGCTGCTGCTTGGAGTGATTTTGCGCCTCGTCTGGCCCAGTGACATGGAGTACAAGGGCGACGAGATGTTCCTGTTTCACCACGCGACTGGCTTGGATCCGTTTCCGTGGGTGGGGCAGACGTCGGGCGTGGGAACGAGCAACCCAGGGATGGGCATCTGGGTCTACTCGTTGATGGCGAAGGGACTAGGGCTGGACAGCCCGGTCCAGCTCGTACGGGGGGTGATGGTGCTGAACGTCTTAGCGCTCGTGGCGCTCGCGGTGTTCGCGCTGAGGGTAGTCCCTCCCCGCCAGCGGGAGCCGTGGCTGTGGGGTACGGCGCTGGTTGCCGTGAATCCGCTGGCGGTGCTGTTCAGCCGCAAGCTCTGGATACAGTCGGTGCTGCCGCCGTTCGTGATCGCAATGCTGTTCGCCTGGTGGCGCCGCGGCCATCGCGGAGGCGCGTTTGCGTGGGGCGTTCTCGGCGCGTGGCTAGGGCAGATCCACATGACCGGCTTCTTCTTCGCAGGGGCCTTCGCCGCATGGACAGCGTTGTTTGACCGCGGGAGCGCCCGCTGGCGCTGGTGGTTGGCCGGTTCGCTGCTGGGCGCGCTGACGCTCCTACCGTGGCTGGTGCACGTGCTCTCCCACGAGGGCGCTCCGATGCGCAGCCTGACGAACACGATCGAACCACGGTTCTGGGCATTTTGGATCTCATATCCGCTGGGGTTCAATCTGTTTACCTCTTTTGGAACCGACTCTTGGAAGCTGCTCGCGTGGCCTACGGTCGACGGCATATCGTTGTATCTCTGCGCGATCACGTTCGTCGTGATCCTCGTCGCGGGCCTAGCAATATGGGTCGAGGCGTTCGCGCTCACGATTTGGCCGCGACGCAGGAAGCCCGAGCGACCAATTGGGCGCAGGGCATCGAATACCGGACTCGCAATCCGGGCGTCAGTGTGGGGCTACGGGCTGCTGATCACCGCGAGTGGGGTGCTGATCTACCGCCACTACCTGATCGTCGCCTTCGCATTGCCGTTCGTTACCGTCGCCGCGGCCGCGCTACTGCAGCCAAATCGGGGGCGCCGCTTGCTGACGGTGCTCGTTGTGGCACAGGCGGCACTGTCGGTGCAGTACCTCACCTACATACACGTTCGGGGCGGAGCGCCGGGCGGAGACTATGGCGTCGCCTACGACCACCAGAAGCACACGTCGCACCGCTAGAGCCAGCCGGGTACCAGGCTGGCATGGGCCACCGCAATCCTAGGTCGCGACGACGGCTCCGGCACCGGGATCGCGATCGTCGGACTCGATTGCCGTGTCTGCCTGGCATACTGGCGGCGCCGTGCCGACGCTTTCGATCCTCATGCCCGTGTATAACGAGCGGGCGACCGTAGCGCAAGCCATCGCGGAGGTGATGGACGTCTCGCTGCCGATCCCGCATGAGCTGGTGGTGGTTGATGACGGTTCCACTGATGGCACCGAGAAGATTCTCGCTTCGGACGACTGGCCCGCAGGCGTTTCGGTGCACCGCCACGCAGAAAACCAGGGTAAGGGTGCGGCCGTGCGTACAGCCCTTGACCACGCGCAGGGTGAGCTGGTCGCGATCTTCGACGCCGACCTGGAGTACTGTGCCACCGATCTGGCCAGGCTGTTGCCTCCGCTATTGGAGGGCGAGACGAGTGTCGTGTTCGGCGTGCGCGCCTTCGAGGGCCACACGAGTCACTCCCTGCTCTACGTGATGGGCAACCGCGGGATGACTATGTGCGCCAACGTGTTGTTCAACGTCTACCTGACCGACATTATGACCTGCCACAAGGTGCTTCGCACTGAGCTGTTCCGCAGCCTTCGGCTGCGCTGTCGTGGCTTCGACATCGAGCCGGAGATCGCCGCCCGCGTGTTGCAGAGTGGCCACCGCATCTACGAGGTTCCCGTCTCCTACCGGGCGCGCCGTACCGAAGAAGGCAAGAAGCTCACCGCCCGCGACGGCCTGAGTGTCGTTCGGACTCTAGTGCGCTGTCGGCTGACGCCGGCTACTGGCTGAACGGCCGCGCAGATCCGGGGCCGGCTTGTGCTACGTGTGAGAAGCTCGACCAATTCTCAACGTTTGTCCCGGTTGGTCGAGTCACCCGCCGAGGGCGAGTCAGGCTCCAACATGCCTAGGGATCTGGTGAGATGCTCCTTGAGCGCTTTGGTGATCTGCGCGTCGTAAGCGCCTGTCATGCGTTGCACCCTGGTGGCAGCGCAGCATCGACCAACTGACTCTGAGGTTGTGCCTTCCGACGGGTGGTGAGCAGATGGGGTCGATCAACCTGCGTCTCACCCACGGCGCCGGCTGGGCAAGGCGCGTTGGGGTGGGAGTGAGATCTCCTTGACGACGCGCCCATTAGGCAGGGCGATCACTTGTCCTCCGCCTGGGGTTCAGAAGTGCTGAAGGACCCATACTCAGCGCTCTCCCGAGCGAGGGCAATGCCCGTGCCCGCCAGCACGGCCAGGCCACAGAGCACTATGGATCACCCGCGAGCAGCCGCCACAGACCGGGCTGATGGCCGGGCGACCGCAGCGGAATGAAATCGGAAAAGAGGGTGGCGACCACTAGGGTGGCCGTACCGTAGAAGAGTGAGCGTCGCCGCCACGCGGACGCGGCCAACATCACCAGCAGCGGCACTACCCACACCCAGTGGTGGACCCAGGAGATTGGCGAGACCAGCAGACCGGTGATGGCACAGCACACCACGCCGGCAAGCCGGTGGCCGCGCCGGTGAGCCCAGGCAGCGACCGCTAGCCCGGCCAGGCCGGTCAGCAGCGCCGCCACGAGCAACCATGGCCGGGCCGGGGCAAGCCCCCCGGCCAGTCGGGCTGCCGCCCCAGCCAGCGACTGATTCCCCGGGTTGGCCGGGTTTGCGACCCGGTTCTCGTTGAGGAAGACTCCTTCCAGCCAAAAAGCCCACGATTGCGATGGCAGTAAAGCGAAACCCGCGGCGAGCGTCGCGGCGAAGGTCCCGGCTGCGATGGCTGCCGCCCTGACCCGCCTGGTGATTAACAAGTAGACCACGAAGATCAGTGGAGTGAGCTTGATCCCGGCCGCCAGCCCGGTAGCGATTCCCTGCCACCGGCCGCCGTCGCGGCGGCGCAGCAGGTCGGTGCCGACCAGCGCCGCCAGAATCAGATTGACCTCGCCCAAGCGCAGCGTGATGCCAACCGGTGCGATGAGCAGTGCGAGCGCCGTCAAGGCGAACACGGTCTCCGGCCGCCGACGCACGCCGGCCGCGCCCAGCGCCAGCCAACAGAGCACGGGGAGCGCGCACAGGCTTGCAGCGGTGATGGCGAACTTCAAATAACCCACCGGCGCATCCGCGCCAATCGCGAAGACCGCGGCAGCGAAGGGCGGGTAAGTGAAGTGGTAAAGGGCGCCGGTGACATAGAGAGTCGCACCCTGCACAGCCTGCAGCCCGCCCCACCAGTAGACGGCGACATCCCACAGCGGCCAGTGAGCGTTGGGGTCTGCGAGCTTTGGAAGCAGATAGCCCACCAGCGCCGCCAGACCCGCAAGCACTTGAGCCCAGCGTTTGTTCACAGATGGAGCCATACTCGGCTTCCCATCACGGCAGCAGACCGCAATTAAGTTGCACCGACCTCTCGCTGCCTGAGTAGCCGATCACCGCCACCGCCCTTATCCGAGCGATTCGGGTCGCCTCGCCCGCGGAGATCAAAGAACTGCGAGGGCTCTACGTCCGAGTGATTCCCACATCGATTCAAACTGGCCCTTCGACCATCTCAACCGCTGACCCGAAAGCGGGTCGTTGACCGTGACCTCCCCTGCGCTGACCCCCGACAGTACAACGGCATGCTCGCCGTAGTTGACGTTTACAACCTTGCCGGTCGGCGAGTGCCAGCTCGCATACGGACCTTCGGAAAGAGCGACCCAGACCATCACCGGGCGACCCAGTAGCAGCGTGCGATAAATCTCATCCGGGCTCTTACGGCTGAGGTTCTGAAGGGGCACTCCGTGGCGACTCGAAAGGGCTGCGATCGGACCTTGGTAGACGCCGAAGCCTCCGGCCGGCCCGCCGCCGTCTGCGCGACCGACGAAGCCCAAGCTGGGATCGCCCCAAATCTCGCCCTCTGGCCCCTGCTGTGGGTCAAGCGGACCGCTTCGGGCTACCTGGCCTTGGAGTGTCAGCTGACTAACTCGCTTACCGACGAAGTACAACATCATCGAGAGGGACGTCGCCTCGCAGTCGTCTTTAAGCGTCTGTTTGATGACGGGAAGCCCGATACTTGAGGCGATAGGCGCCTGCGGCACATGCACGGTCCCGCCGCCGAGCGCGACCGCACGCTGGATACTGTGGATCAGTGCTTCGCGGTTTGTCCGCAGCCTGATCGTCGCCCGGCCCCGCCTCACTGTGCTGATTGGTGGCGCCTGGCTCGCCAGTGCGACTTGAGGTTGCCTCCCGCTGAGACGGCTCGTCGGTCGTTCGGCAATTGTTCGGCCGCCGATGTCCATCCGCAGGATTTGATCGGGCGTTGGGGCGGAGCTCGCCGATCTTGTCGAGCGATTTGACCCACCTGTGTTGGAAAGCATCAAAACCACCGCTACGACGGCGATCAAACCCCCCGCCGCCGCGGCGCGACGGCGTCGGACGACGCGACGAATCGAACGGCGATGGCGAGGCGAGTCCCGATTCTCCCCCGAGCGCACCGCTTTCCCAGGGGGCGATCCTCCCGCCGTATGGCGCGAGCGAGGACGGTCGGTCATTCCGGCTTGCGGGCCACCGCCAAGCCACCCTCGTGGGTGAGCGGCTCAACGGTGACGCCGACAAAGCCCGCCTCTTCGAGGGTCTGGTGCCACCACCCGGTTGGGGCTGGTCGCTCACCGCCAATGCTCGCGATCCTAAGACCTGTCTTCACCAAGCGCCAGAGCCCCCCTGGTCCGCGCCTTAGCATCGCGCGGACCTTGCTCGAGATGACCCGGCGATCACGCTGGCTGGACGGCCTAAAGGAGAACATCATGTCCGCAAACACTAGACGCCCGCCGGGCCTGATGACTCGAAAGAGCTCGTCGATTGCCGCCCGCTTCCCGCCGCGGCTGAGATGGTGGAAGCAGTAGTTGGAGACAGCGACGTCAATCGAGTCGTCGGCCAGGGGAAGACTTGTCGCCGACACAACCGCAGTCTGAACGTTGTCAAGGCCGGCTGCGAGCGCTCGCGAGTTTACGCAATCGATCATTGCAGCAGAAATATCGACCGCCCAGACCCAGTCAACCAGCCTGGCGAGAGGCAGGGCTAAGAGCCCGGTCCCCGTCCCGATGTCAAGGGCGTGATCACGGCTGCTCGGCCGGGCCTGATCGAGAATCATGTCTCGCAGGTGCTGGAAGCTGGGAGTACGTGAAAGCTCGTCGGCGTCGGCGACGTGACGATCCCAGTCCTTGGTCAACCTTGACAGTGACCAGCCCCGCCGACTTCGACTTTCGCCCGGCGCTCCGGCCGTTGAGCCAGGGGCGACAATTTGATAGTCCACTTTGTCCATGAATTAAAAGCTCGGGAGCCGTGCTAGGGAACCTTTCAACTCGATTTAACTGCACGGTAATTACCTGATGAGAGAGTTATTACTTACTAAGAGATCTCTCACCGCTTTCGCGCCATTGGGCGTTTGTCAGAAACTTGAGGGCGTCGCAACACCTATTGCTCTGAGTTCGTCCCAACTGCTGGCGGCTTGTTCCACGGTTAGCCAAGAGCAGATTTTGGCGTTTATCAGAGCATTCTCACCCTTGGCTAACCCCGCTCTAAGGTCCTGCGCCGAGAGTTGTGACCAGTGAAGGGACGACTTACATCACAATCGGATCAACGGGCAGCCGAGCGGGATGGCGGCTTGCGGCGCGTCTCGCGGCTGACGCGCCTGCTGGGGTTGGCGGCGCTGGCCTTGACCGGCGCTCTCACCGGCTACGTCGCCCAGGCAAAGCCAGGCCGATCGACGACGCCGGCGCGACATATCGAAGCAACCCCGCCGCCTAGAGTTAGCTCCGAAGAAGCGGGCTCAACTCTCGCCCCTCCGTCTGAACCGCCCTTGCCCGCTACCGAATCGCCGCAGGTCGTCACTGGCGGGTCCTGAGATGGCGCGGTCCGCGGCCTGGCCAGCGCTGGGAACCACCGCGGTACTGGTACTGAGCGAGCCCGAGATGTTCGAGCCCGCCCGTGCCATCCTCGAAGAGGAGCTGGCGGCGATCGATCTGGCGTGCAGTCGCTTCCGGCCCGACTCCGAGCTCTCTGAGGTCAACCGCTCGGTTAGCCGCGTGATCGTAGTTAGCGCCCTTTTCTCGGAGGCGTTGGCGGTGGCGCTTCGTGCCGCGCGCCTCACCGATGGCGACGTGGACCCAACCGTGGGCGCAGCCATGCGAGCGATCGGCTATGACCGCGACTTTCAGCTGCTGGGGCAGTCCGGCGCCGCTGCGGTGCAGGTGAGGAGCGTCGAAGGTTGGCGATCGGTGAGCTTCGACCCTGCCGCGCGTACGGTGAGCGTTCCGCGGGATGTGGAGCTCGACCTGGGCGCGACCGCAAAGGCGCTGGCCGCCGACCGCGCCGCCAACCGGATCAGCCAGGCAGTGAAGGCCGGGGTTCTCGTCAACCTCGGAGGCGATATCTCGGTTGCCGGACCTCCGCCCCAGGGCGGCTGGCGAATCCAGGTCGGCGATGACCATCGCGCCAGCCTCGACGACAACGCACCGACGGTAGGCGTCAGCTCCGGTGGCCTGGCAACCTCAAGCACGACAGCCAGGAGATGGGTCGCGGGTGGGCGGCACCGCCACCACATCATCGACCCGCAAAGCGGAGATAGCGCCGACGTCGTGTGGCGCACCGTGAGCGTCGCCGCGGGGTCCTGCGTGGACGCCAACATCGCGAGCACGGCCGCGATCGTCCGCGGCGATCGCGCACCGCAGTGGCTGAGCGAGCTCGGCCTCCCCAGCCGTCTTGTAAGTCGAGACGGCGAAGTCACTCGCCTGGCAGGCTGGCCCCAGGAGAGCGCCAGGTGAGCATCCCACTCGCCAGCCCCAGCCCGAGCGAGTGGTGGTACCTGACCCGCGGTGCGGGAGCGGTCTCGCTGCTACTCCTGACCGTGGCGCTGGTGCTCGGGATCATCGACCTGAGCCGCTGGCACAGCGAGCGCTGGCCCCGTTTCGTGGTCGATGCCCTGCATCGCAACGTCTCGCTTCTGGCGCTAGTGACAGTAGTCCTGCACATCCTCACCGCGGTCGCCGACAGCTTCGCCCCGATCAGCCTCACAGACGCGGTGATCCCGTTTATCACTCCCTACCGGCCGCTGTGGATTGGGATGGGCACGTTGGCCTTCGACATCCTCGTCGCCGTCGCCTTGACAAGCATGATGCGCCGGCGCCTGGGGCATCGAACCTGGCGTGTCGTGCACTGGGCCGCCTACGCGTCTTGGCCCCTGGCCCTCCTGCACGGTCTTGGCAGCGGCACCGACACCCAGGAACCGTGGATGCTCGCGCTGAGCGCCACGTGCCTGGTGGCCGTGCTCACCGCAGCTGGTTGGCGGACTTTCTTCGGCTGGCCGACCCATCCCGCTCGGCGCAAGCTCGCCGCGAGCCTGCTCGGCGTCGGACCGTTCGCGCTGCTGTTCTGGCTCTTCGGCGGGCCGCTGGCCTCCGGTTGGGCCAGCAAGGCCGGAACGCCGCCCTCGCTGCTGGCTTCGGCCCAACCGAGCACCTCCGCAACGACTCGGGGCGGCGCCCTGCACGCGCCGTTCAGCGCGCGCCTCGATGGCTCAATCCACCAAAGCGCCGAATCTGCGGCGGGCCTGGTGACGGTTGAGCTCGCGATGAAGATGAGCTCTGGCGCCTCTGGGCAGCTCGACGTGCGCATCGTCGGTCAACCGCTAGAAGGCGGCGGGGTTTCAATGAGCCAGAGCTTGGTAACACTGGGGCCGGTCGGACAGCCGACGCTCTATCGGGGGCAGGTTCTCTCGCTGCAGGGCAAGCAGATACTCGCGAAGGTGTCTAACGGAGGGGGTGCGCCGATCGAGTTGAGGATCTCCGTCTCGGTCAGCGAAACCGACGGGATCGTCTCAGGAACCGTGCACGCCCAGTCGGCGGGGGGCGTCGCCCGGTGAGCGCCGTGGCTGCCGGTCCCGCCGGGCTCCCCCGCCTCCTGGCAGGAGTGGGTCTCGATCGGCCGATCAGTCTCGATGAGCACGTCGAGCGATTTGGCCCCTTGCCCTGGCCCAAGCCCGATGCCGGTCCGGAGTTGATCGAGACCGTGGAGCAAAGCGGATTGACGGGCCGTGGCGGCGCGGGCTTTTCCACGGGCGAGAAGTTGGGAGCCGTCGCGGCTGGCCCCGCAGGGGCGATTGTCGTGGCCAACGGCGCGGAGGGGGAGCCTGCCAGCCAGAAGGACGGGCTTCTGCTCGCCGGCTCTCCGCACCTGGTGCTGGACGGCATCGCCACAGCCGCTGCGGCCGTGGACGCAGGCGAGGCGATCATCTGCGTCAAGCAGGAAGCCTCTGACGTGCTGGCCGCAATCACCCGGGCGGTTGAAGAGCGTGAGGGAGCTGATGCCGATCGGTTGCGCCCCGACATCATTAGAGTCCCCGGCGGCTACGTCGCCGGGGAGGAGAGCGCCTTGGTCGACTACTTAAACGGTGGCCCGGGCAAGCCCGCGTTCGTGCCGCCGCGCCCGTTCGAGCGCGGCGTGGGCGGGCGGCCGACGCTGATCCTGAATGTCGAGACACTTGCGAATCTCGCGCTCATCTCTCGGTTCGGGGAGAGCTGGTACCGGAGCGTGGGCACCGCTGAGGACTCGGGCTCGATCCTGATCACGTTGGCAGGCGCCGTTGTCTCACCCGGGGTCTATGAGGTGGATTGTGGAACACCGCTCACAGAGGTGTTGGAGGCGGCGGGCGGCCCGACCGGGCCGCTTCAGGCCTTTCTGATCGGCGGCTACGGAGGCTCGTGGCGTCGCGTCGATTCCGCACTCCGACTATCCCTCGGGCACACGACGTTGCGGACGGCAGGCGCCAATCTCGGCCCAGGTGTGATCGTGGCCTTGCCAATCTCGGCCTGCGGGGTGGTTGAGAGCGCTCGCGCCGCCCGCTACCTGGCCGAGCAGTCAGCGGGACAGTGCGGGCCCTGTATCCATGGGCTCGCGGCCGTCGCCGAACTTCTCGGGCAGATCGGCACTGGCCAGGCAGACGCCGGCGCCCACCACCAGATTGAACGGTGGAGCGCCGACATCCCCGGACGAGGCGCATGCCATCACCCCGACGGAGCCGTTCGCTTCATCGCCAGCGCCCTGGCGGTCTTCGCCGATGAGATCGACTTGCATGAGCGACACCATCGCTGTTCGGCAGAAGTCGGACTCGAGAACGTCCTGCCCCTGCCGGATCGGCCAGAACTCGAGATGGAAGAAGCTTGAGTAGGCATCTGCAGATCAATCCGATCGCTTGCGAGGCCCATGGCCTCTGCGCCGAACTGTTCCCCGAGTGGATAGTCCTCGACGACTGGGGTTACCCGATCATCGACGATCGCCCGATCCCGTCTGACCTGCTCGAACATGCACGACGGGCGGCCGACGCCTGCCCGACCCTCGCTCTTCGGCTCAAGTCCCTGTCCTCCCGTCGGGAATCGGTCGGGCGTTATCAACGATGATCGCGTCGCCGGGCACACCAAGCACAAGCCAGCGGCATGAGTACTCCTGGGAGGCAACCGCGCGGTAGCCAATCCTTCGGGCGGTGGACGAGCTCCTGGTGAGAGTTATCTTCGCCTACCTTTAGCCCCTTTTAACCGGCCTGTCAAAGGCTCGCCGGATGCAGCACTCACCAGCCCCCCGACCTCGACGGCGAAGGACGCGAGCCGTCCCCGCAGGCGCCCGGCGCAGGCGCCGCCTCATCGCAGCGATCGTCGCAGCTGGGGCCCTTCTCGTCATCGTCGTGTTGGCGACCCAAGGCTCCGGTGGAGCAGCTGGCGAACATACCTCCACAACACGGACGACCCTCATCGCACGCACCGCCCCGACCCCCCTCCCGGCACCGATCTCAGGCGAGTCGGTCGTCGGGTTGCCCGGCGGGCCGCTGATCCTCGGCGGGCTCGACTCCACCGCCGCCTCGGTCAGCGGGGTCTTCAACCTGGACACCAGGACCGGCAAGCTTCAAGAAGCGGGCGCCCTGAGCGCTCCGCTGCATGACGCCGCTGCCGTAGCGCTCGGCGGCCAGGTGCTCGTCTTCGGAGGCGGCACCGCGCTCAGCACCGATGCGGTCCAGACGCTGCCGGCACCGAGCGGAACGATTGCCTCGGGCACAACCGCGCACCAGGTCGGACGCCTGCCGAGCGTTCGCTCCGACCTCAGTGCGGTGACGATCGGCGCCAGCGCCTACGTGCTCGGCGGCTATAACGGAAGTAAGCCGATCGACTCTGTCCTTCAGACCACCGACGGTAAGAGCTTCAGCCAGATCACGGCTCTCCCGGCCCCCGCCCGCTATTTGGCAGTGGCGGCGCTCGGCGAGCGGATCTATACCTTCGGCGGCGAGACCGCGAGCGGCGCCGCCAGCGATGCGATCCAGGAAGTCAACCCGCGGGCCCGAGCCGCCCGGGTAATCGGTCACCTTCCCCGGGCGCTCTCCCATGCCAGCGCGGTCGTTCTCGGCGGGCGCATCTTCATCCTTGGCGGGTACGTCAACGGCTCGCCTAGCGACGGAATCTTGCGCTTTGACCCAAGCAGCGGGAGCGTGTCACCAGCTGGCCGGCTTCCCCTCCCAGTCGCCGACGGCGCCGCCGCCACGGTCGGCTCGACCGCCTATCTATTGGGCGGTATCGGTGTCGGGGAAAATCCCCTGCGGACGATCATCACCCTCAAACTGCATCGTGAACCGGTCGCGACGAAAACGGCGACGGAACTCAACCCCGTAAGTCAAGCGACAGCCGGCAGCTCCTACCCTTTCGCCGGCCGCATGCTAATCGCCGACCGTGGCAATGATCGGCTGATCCTCATCAACGCCCGCAAACAGATTCTCTGGACCTTTCCGTCCCACGCCCACCCGGCTCCCCCGGGGGGCTTTTACTTCCCCGACGACGCCTTCTTCACCCACCACGGCACCGGGATCATCTCCAATGAGGAGCAAAACGAGCGTGTCGTCCAGCTCGCCTTCCCGTCGGGCAGGTTGGAGTGGTCCTATGGGCATGCCGGGGTCGCTGGCTCAGAACCCGGATATCTGCGGGAGCCCGACGACGCCTACCTCCTGGGCGACGGCAATGTCTCCGTCGCCGACGCGCAGAACTGCCGAGTCCTGATCATCTCTGAGGCGAAGAAGGTGCTGCAAGAAATCGGCAGCCCTGTGGCGGAAAGCCCCGGTGTATGCACCCACGAACCACCCCGCCACCTCGGGGAACCTAACGGCGATACCCCGCTGCGCGATGGCAACATCCTCGTCTCTGAGGTGGACGGTTCCTATATGGACGAATACACCCAGCAGGGCAAGCTTCTGTGGAGCGTGAAGCTGCCGATCTCCTACCCGTCCGACCCCCAGCAGCTCGGGCCCAGCCGCTACCTGGTCGCCAACTATGCCAAGCCGGGCGGGATCTATGAATTCAACCGCGCCGGGAAGATCTTCTGGTCCTACCATCCCTCCTCCGGGCCTGGGATGCTCAACCACCCGAGCCTCGCCGAGCGTATCCCAGGCGGGCTGATCGCCGCCAACGACGACTACAGCGACCGGGTCGTGATCATCGACCCGCATACGAAGAAGATCATCTGGCAGTACGGCCACACCGGCACCCCGGGCCGTGGTCCTGGCTACCTGCACATCCCCGACGGTTTTGACCTCTTGGCCCCCAACCGGACTACCCCGACACACCCCTACACGGGTTGAGCGCAAACTTGACTCCAAAGTAGACCCAAGTCGATGCACCAGCTCCTCGGCTAATGGCGAGCGCTAGGTTTGAATCCGACTCCGCATGATGGGTTGGCTCAACCCGACTGGAATGTGTAGTCGGATGGTTCGCTCCAAGACCCGCTGCGTTGTCTCCAATAGTCGATTGCCGCAACCGGAGCGTCCGGACCATAACCTCGGGTTAGCCGGTCCCTAGCCGAGACCGCGCCAAAAGATGTGAACATCCTAAGGAGCTTCTTAAGCGCTGTTCAGCGGCGCTGTGCAGCCTCGTCGCGTGACCGTTTCCGCCCGGCGCCAGCCTCCTGACCGCGTCCCGCCCTGGCGGCGGCTGCGCCGCGTTGTGCTTCTGGCGACGGCGATCTGCCTGGTGCCCGCCGGGCTCTCCTACCTGAGCGCGGTGAGCGGCTATCGCAACTTGAGCTTCGAAATCGCCAGCGTCGAGTGGATGCGCGCCCACGGTGGCAATGGCGTCGTTTCCCAGATCGAGGACTGGTACTACACGCTGAGCGCCCCCGCCAAGGGGGGCCCGACACTGAGCTCGCTGCCGCAGGTCGGGGTCGGCGCCGAAGGCTCGGCCCAGGTCTACCGCCCAGCTCCGATCAAGCCCGTGATCCACCCGGCCCTGCCCGGCGAGGGCGTCTGGCACGCGGCGGCGGCCGACGCGGGCCCCGAACCACCGGTCCTACTGACGAGCTTCCGCAGCTCCCGGGAATACCCCCGATTCCTCGCCGGGGTCGCCTGGATCGACTCAAAGCAGACCGAGCTCGTCTACACCCCCGGGCTCGCCGAGCCGCCAGAAATCTCCCACCGCGGCCCGGCCGAGGTGCCGCCCGCGATGCGGGGGCGATTGGTCGCAACCTTCAACGGCGGCTTCCCGCTGGAAACCTCAAACGCCGGGCTGATCTACCGCGGCCAGGTCGTCGCCTCGATGGTCGACGGCATCGCGACCCTGATCGAGTACCGCGACGGCAGGGTCGACATCGTCCGCTGGCACGGCGGCCCCACCGCTGGCCCCAAGATCTGGTTCGCCAAGCAGAACCTGCCGCCGATCATCTACGCAGGGCGCCTTAACCCCAACCTCAGCAACGGCCCCGAATGGGGGGAAACGGTCAACAACGCGGTGCGCGTCTGGCGCTCGGGGCTCGGGATCGACCGCCATGGCAACCTGATCTACGCCGTCGCGAACTACCAGACGGTCGGCTCGCTGGCCGAAATCCTGCGCCGCGCCGGCGCCGTGCGCGCGATGGAGCTCGACATCAACGAAGACTGGGTCAGCTTCAATACCTATCGCCGTCCTGGAGCCCTTGACCCCTCCAAGCTGCTGCCCGAAATCTACCGGCCTGCCGATCGCTACCTGACCCCCGACGAACGCGACTTCTTCGCGGTTTACTCGCGCGGCGAAGCAAAGGGCCGATGATCTCCGCGCGGCGCATCTCCCCCGCGGCCCGTGCCCGCCGCGCCCTGCTGGCCGACCTGATCGCGGCGATCGCCCTCGCCGCGGTCGTCTTGCACCTCGCCTCCGGGCTCGGCGTGGTCGGCTTCTTCGGCCTGCCGCTGCTGCTCGCCGGTTTGCTCTGGATCGGCTTTGCAAGGCTGGTATCGCGGCGCCGGGCTGCCGAATGACCGACCATCGCGGCAGCCGGCGCGAGGTTGCCGGCGGTCCCTCCGAGGCTGCAGAGGTAGAGGAACTTACGGACCAGTCGGACCTCTGCCCGACGAGCATCGGCGACAAAAAGATCCTGGTCGTCGAGGACGAAGCGGCGATCGCCGACTTCCTCAAGCGCGGCCTTGAGGCGGAGGGCTACACGGTCCTCACCGCCAGCGACGGCCCGCAGGGAGAGCGCCTCGCCCTCACCCAGGCCGTCGACCTGGTGATCCTCGACCGGATGCTTCCACGGCGCGACGGGATCGAGGTGCTGGCCGCGATCCGGGCCGCCAAGCCGGCCCTGCCGGTGATCCTGCTGACTGCCAAGGAGGAGGTGGCAAGCCGGGTCGAGGGACTCGACCGCGGCGCCACCGACTACGTCAGCAAGCCCTTCTCCTTCGAGGAGCTGGCGGCCCGGATCAGGGCCCACCTGCGCCAGCCCGACGCCAAGGCGGCGACGACCCTGGAGGCGGGCGGCATCCGGCTCGACCTGCTGGCCCGGCGGGCCGAGCGCGACGGCCTCTCGGTGCGGCTAGCCGAGCGGGAGTCCGAGCTCCTCGCCCACCTGATGCGCCACGCCGGCCGGGTCTGCACGCGCAGCGAGATCCTCGCCGCGGTCTGGGGCTATGAACACGATCCGGGCACCAACGTGGTCCAGGTCTACATCGGCTACCTGCGCCGACGCCTCGCCCTGCCCGACTCCCCGGCGCCGATCGAGACGGTGCGCTCGGTCGGCTACCGGCTGGCTGAAAAACGGGGATGAGGGGCGCCTGGCTGCGCCTCGGCCTGCGCGGCCGGCTGGCGCTCTCGATCGCCGCGATCGTCTCGATCGCCTTCGGGGCGCTCTACATCTCCGTGCACCGTGAGATGAGCGAGGAGTCGACCGTGATCAGGCACGAGGAGCGCCGCGAGGCCGCCGGACTGCCCGAGCAGCCGGCCGATCGGGACCGCGGCGAGAGCGCCCCGCTCTCGCCGGTCGAAGCGGCCCAGGCCGAGGTGGCGAGGACCTTCCTGATCACCGGCGCGATCAGCCTCGCCGCGGCGCTGCTCGCCGGCTACCTGCTCGCCGCCCGCACCGCCGCCCCGCTGCGGCGGATGGCCGCCACCGCCACCGCGGTTAACGCCGGCGAGCTGACCCCGCGGATCGGCTCCGAGGGTTCGGCGGCGGTCGAGGTGCGAACCCTCGCCGAGGCCTTTGACCACATGCTGGACCGCCTCGACGATGCCTTCTCGCGCCAACGCCAGTTCGTCTCCGATGCCTCCCACGAGCTGCGCACCCCGCTGACCGCGATTCGCGGCCAGCTCGAGGTGCTGGCCCGCAGCGATCGGATCGAGCCCGATGAGGTGCGCCGGGTGGAGGGCGTGGTGCTGAGAGAGATGGGGCGGATCGAGCGACTGGTCGAGGACCTGCTCACCCTGGCCCGCCTCGATGAGGCCGCACCGCTGCAGCGCCGCGAGATCGCGCTCGCGCCCTACCTGCGCCGCCTTGCCGCGGAGCAGTCGGGGGGCGGCGTTGCGGTCGGCGAGCTGGCGGCCGGCACCCTGCGCGCCGATCCCGACCGGCTGACCCAGGTGATCCGCAACCTGCTCGGCAACGCCCGCCGCCACGCCGGCCCCCGCGGGCAGGTCGCGATCTCCGCCCTGAGGCACGGCTCGCGGCTGACGATCCGCGTCGATGACGACGGAGCGGGGATCGCCCCGACCGAACGGGAGCGGGTCTTCGAGCGCTTTCACCGCAGCGAGGCGGCGCGGGACCGCGGCTCGGGAGGCAGCGGGCTGGGGCTGGCGATCGCCCGCTCGATCGTCGAGCTGCACGGCGGGCGGATCTGGGTGGAGGACTCGCCTCTGGGCGGGGCCCGGGTCGCCTTCGAGCTGGGAGGATTTAACCCTCAGCTCGGCACGGCGTAGATCTGCCCGCCGGCTTCGAGCACTTTCTTCGGCGCCAGTGGGCTGGGCGGCGGACCGGCGATCACTTCGCCGGTTTCGGCGTTGTACTCGCCGCCGTGACAGGGACAGACGATAATGCCGCCTTCATATCCGACGGTGCAGCCCTCGTGGGTGCAGACCGCGCTGAACGCCTTCAACTTGCCGTCGCTCTCGCGGATCAGGATGTCGGGCGAGCCGTCAGAGGGGTCGCTGTAGGTGGTGGCCTGCCCGCTGCGCAGTTGATTGGTGGGACCGATCTTGACCGCGCCGGAGGGGACCGATCCACCGCGACGGGCAGCGCCTGAGCTGCCGCTTCCGGAGCCGTTGCTCTTGCCACCGCGATTTACGGCGCCGCTCCGAGACGGTCCAGATGAGCCCGACGAGGACCCCCCAGCCAGCGTTTGCGGCCCCGCGTAGCTGCCCTTCACCAGTGCCGAGATACCGCCGATCGCCACCGCCATCCCGGCGAACTCGGCCAACAGCACGCGACGGGTCGAGGTGGCAACCGATTCGCCTCCCGCCCCCATATCGGTTGCTCGCAGGTGGGTGCGCCGCGCCGTCGCTGTCGAGGGGCGTCGCGCGATGCTGTCGAGAGCGGGCTGACCGCTTGCGCCGGCCAGGACGAATGGCAGCCAGGCGAAGGTGAAGACGATGTCGGGGCCGAGGAAGTAGGGCGTCGTGTGCCAGCTGGCGGTGAGGAAGAGAAGGAGGTTCAGCCCCATGCCACAAGCGGCGGCGACCCGCGTGAAGAGGCCCGCAGTGGCCAGCAGGCCGATCAGGATCTCGGCGATCGCCACACCGATGCCGGCCAGCTCGGGGTGTGGCAGCGCAAAGGTGCGCAAGATGAAGCCGCCCGGTGTGCCACTTGCGAAGCCGTGAAGCTGCGTGCCGATGTAGGTCGGTGCCCCCGGATGCAGGAAGCCCGGATCGCTGAGCTTCTGGATGCCCGCGTAGACAAAGGTCACACCGAGGAAGAGTCGCAATGGGACCAAGGCCATGGCGGGAGATATACCGCCCTTCCCACTCTTGCCCGCCTCGCTGCGGCGAGGCCTGCCGGGCGGCGGCTCGTAGGCCCCTGTCTTGTACTCGTCGGGCATCGCGCGCACTGTCTCGCCGGCCTCTAAACGACCTCTCAGACCATCATGAGAGACCTCTCATACAAGCGTTAGCCGGTCGTAAGCGTGCTTGGACAGCATCGCTTCATGTACAGCGAGCGTACTGCTTCAATCCGCGACGGCGTCGCCGCCAACGCGCGCCTGACCGGCGGCGCAGCGGCGATGCTGCTCGTCCTGCTGGCGATCGAGGGGGCGACGATCCCCCTGATCGGCAGCCTGCGCGGCCCCCACATCTTCATCGGCATGTTGCTGATCCCGCCGGTCCTGCTGAAGCTCGGCAGCACCGGCTATCGCTTCGCCCGCTACTACTCCGGCGAGCCGCCCTACCGGCGCAAGGGACCGCCGCCCCTGCCGATGCGGCTGCTCGCGCCGGGGGTGGTCCTCACCACCCTGGTGCTGTTCGTGACCGGGGTCCTGCTGCTGATCGACGGTCCGGGCAACCACACCCTCAAGTTCCTGCACAAGGCGAGCTTCATCCTCTGGTTCGCCCTGATGGCGGCC
The DNA here is from genome assembly GCA_963743285.1 of uncultured Solirubrobacterales bacterium. Lineage (GTDB taxonomy): Bacteria > Actinomycetota > Thermoleophilia > Solirubrobacterales > 70-9 > CAVUPF01. The sequence goes on along the minus strand of CAVUPF010000011.1, from coordinate 48,667 downwards.
CACGTTCTCGGCCACCTCTTCGAGGTGCCAAAGCTCGCCCTCCCCGACTGGCGCCGCAGCGGCGGCCGCGAGGCGGCGCTGGCGGGCTCGGGCCTGCGACTGACGCTGCTCGCCACCTCGCTGCTGGCGGGGCTGGCCCTCGCCTTGGCGACCTATCATTTGGCCGGTCCCTGGCTCGCCGGCCATTGAGCCCTCAAGTGGGCGAACACGATGTCCGCTTTGACGCGATGGGCTCCCATGTCCGGCTGCTGATCGGGGAGCCCGGCTCCGGATTGGCCACTGCGGTTGAGGCGGCTGGGCAGGTGAAACGATTCGTGATCAAGTTCGACGCCGCGCTCTCCCGTTTCAGGCCCGAAAGTGAGCTCTGGGCGCTGAACGACGATCCGCGCGATTGCGTCCCCACCTCCGAGCTGCTGCGTGACGCGGTGAAGGCTGGCCTGGAGGCGGCAGAGCGCAGCGGCGGCCTGGTCGACCCGACTCTGGTCGAGGAGATCGAGTCCGCCGGCTACGTCGCCTCGCGGGCGCGAGCCTCGGGCGCGCCGCTCGGCGCCGCCCTCGCCGAGGCGCCGCCCCGGCGGCCGGCTGGACCCAATCCTGATGCGCGCTGGCGCGGCTTCGAGGTCGATGACGCCGCGGGGACGATCTCCCGACCCCCAGGCGTCCGCTTCGACACCGGCGGCACCGGCAAGGGCCTGGCCGCGGACATGATCGCCGCCCACCTGCGCGGCTACTCCCGCTTCGTCGTCGACTGCGGTGGCGACATCCGGATCGGCGGCACAGACGCCCTCATCCAGCCCTACGAGGTCTTCGTCGAGCACCCCTTGACCGGCGAGCTCGCCTACGTTCTGCGGCTCGGCTCCGGCGCGGTCGCGACCTCGGGGCTGGGCGTGCGGATCTGGCGCGATGCCGACGGGCGCTACTTCCACCACCTGCTCGATCCCTCCACGGGTCAGCCCGCCTGGACCGGCCTGATCGGGGCCACCGCCCTGGGAGATACCGCGGTGCAGGCGGAGACCTTGGCCAAGGCGGCGCTGCTCTCCGGACCGGAGGGTGGCTGCGCGATCCTCGCCGAGCGCGGCGGGCGGCTTGTCCACGACAGTGGCGCAATAGAGACGGTCGGCCCGATCAGCGCCCAGCCCGCACCGGCGGGTGAGCCGTGACCGCTCTTGTTGCCACTGGCGCCTGTGATCGTTTGGAGCCGCCCTGAGTGAGCCTCCCCGCCAGCAGGATCGCGGCAGGAGCGACCGAGAGGACAAGCACGAGTAGGAACCAAGGCTGTTCGGCGTCGGCGCCGGAACCGATCGAGTGGACGCCGAGAACAAAGGGATTCAGGGCCATAAACCCAGGCAGCTCGGCTTGGTAGAGCACACTCCTTGTAAGGAGTGGTTCTCGGTTCGAGTCCGAGCGCGGGCTTGAAAAGTTGGCTCACCGCGCATCGCTGCGGCGTCTTGTGGGGGCTTTGGCGTCGCGAGTTCGATTCCGGTGGCGGCTTTGACGCTCAGGAGCCGCTGCCGCGCAGCACGCGCGACTTCTCGGCGGCGAACTCCTCGTCTGTGAGGACGCCCTTCTCACGCAGGTCGCCGAGGCGCTCGAGCCGCGCGAGGCGGGCATCGTCCTCGCTCGGCGGCAGCACGGCGGTTGGCGCCTCGGGGGCGGCCGTCCCACCGCTCGGCGCCCTCATCTCCGGCAGCCTCAGTTTCGAGGCGCGCTCGCCGAGGTTGGCGCCTTTCACTGCGTCGACCACCCGGTCTTTTGTGTGGCCGAACATCGTGTGGAACTTGGCGTCGGGGAACTCCGTCGCCGTTTGCCTGCCCAGCTCGCGGATCCCGAAGGCGGCCATCGCGGCGACGAGGAGGGTGGTGAGGAAGGAGCGCAGGCCCTGGGTCGGGGCCGAGAGGAAGTAGATGCCGACGACGATCGCCAGGCCCGTGTAGACGAAGGGCCGGTATTCGCTCAGGGCCGGCGCGATCGTCCTGCGACTGGCCCGGGCCGAGCCGGTCGGCGAGCCCAGCCAGCCGGCGATCGCGAAAAGCGCACCGATCACGATTACCGTCGTCGCGATGCTGGTCATCAGCGAGGTAGCGATCATCCAGGTCGCTTCTGCCGCCGGCTTGACGCTCTGATTAGTAACAAGTTGGCCGACCACGATCCCCCCGGCGACGTGGCGGGCGACGATCACCGCGAAGCCGGCCGCGATCAGGCCGATCCCGGAGAAGAGGATCGTCACCCAGCGCCCATCGCGCGCCAAGTAGATCGCCGCGGCGAAGGCGGCGAAGGTGAGCAGCGAGAGCAGCAGCGCCAGCCCCTTCACGGCTACGGCGATGTTCTGCGCGGTCTTCAGCTGATCGGAGTGGAGGATCTCGATCTGACCGGCATTCGGCGGCAGCTTTGCCGCCAGGTCGGCGCCGATCCCGACCTGGTTGGCGAGGTTGGTGACGAGACTGCCGAGGTTAAGCGTCACGGTCCCGTTTTCGGTCGAGAGGGTGCCGCTCTTTTCTTCCAGGACGGCGACCAGCTGTTCGTGGGCAGTCCGGTTGGCGCTCTGCCAGAGGCTCTGCGCGATCGAGGTCTTCAGGATCTGTTCGGCGCCGTTGCCGGCCACCTGTCGCAACCCACCCGCGGCCGGTCCGGCGAGTCGCTTCGTTTCGCCGGGGAGGATGCTTCTCAGTTCCTTCTCGACGTTGACGTGTTCGTAGAGCTGGTTGACCAGGTAGTTGGCGACCGCGCTGCGGATCTTCGAGTTCTGCAGCAGCTGGCCGCTGGTTTCAACCCAGTCGTTGGTGTTGAGCGCCTGGCGTTCGACCCAGATCGAGAAGACGCTGAGGAAGGCGAGGACCGAGCCCAGTGCGACCAACGCTTTCACCGAGCGTCGTCGTCCGCGACTCATTCAGAGGATGCTATACGTCACCAGTGAAGCTCGAGGGGGTCCACCACATAACCGCGATCACCGAGGACGCGCAGCGAAACGTCGATTTCTACGTGGGCGTGCTCGGCCTGCGCTTGGTCAAGAAGACCGTCAACCAGGACAACCCGACCGTCTATCACCTCTTCTTCGCCGACGAGAGGGGCAGCGCCGGCTCTGACCTCACCTTCTTCGAGTACCCGGGCGTGCCGCGAGGGCGGGCCGGCGCCGGGATGGTCCACCGGATCGTCTGGCGGGTCGGCTCAGAGGACTCGCTCGCCTTCTGGGCGGAGCGGCTGGAGGGGAGCGGCGTCTCCACGGAGCGGCTCGATGGTGCGCTGCGCTTCTCCGACCCTGAGGGGCTCGGCCACGAGCTCGCGGTGGTCGAGGTCGACGACGAGCCGCTGATCGCCGATCATCCCGAGGTCCCCGCCGAGTTGGCGCTGCGGGGCTTTCACGCGGTCCGCGCCTACAGCGCCGCGCCAGCCGCCAGCCGCGGCCTGCTCGAGGCGCTTGAGTTCGAGCCGCGCGACGGGGGCTGGGAGGCGCGCGGGGAGCGGCGCGGCGGCCTCTACATCTACGACGAGCCGCCCGGCGAGGGGGGGCTGCAGGGCGCGGGCAGCGTCCACCACGTCGCCTGGGCCTCGAACATGGACGAGCAGCTCGGGTGGCGGGAGAGGGCGATCGCCGCCGGCGCCAGCCCGACTGCGGTGATCGACCGCTTCTACTTCCGCTCCATCTACTTTCGTGAGCCGAGCGGCGTGCTCTTCGAGATCGCCACGCTAGGCCCGGGCTTCACAGTCGATGAGCCCCTTGGGCAGCTCGGCGAGAAGCTCTCGCTGCCGCCCGACTATGAGCACCTGCGGGCCGAGGTGGAGCCCAGCCTGAGACCGGTGATCAACCCGCGGGTGATCGCCGCCGGGTGAACGGCGAGTTCGTCTGGCGGGACGCGGGCCGCACGGTGATCTTCCGCCGCGGGGGCGCCGCCCAGGCGCCCCAGCTTCTCCGAGAGCATGGCTTCGCCCCGTTTGAGCTGTTGACGACGCCGCGGGGGCTTGCCGTCGTGCCGGAGTTGGCTGCCGCGGCGGACGCCGTCCACGAGGTCGCTTCCGGCGGCGTGCCCGAGGCGGCCGCGTCGCTCCTCGGCTCGGCCCGCTCCCGCCGCCTGGTGGCGCTCGGCGGCGGCCGCGTCATCGACACCGCGAAGGCGCTCGCCTCGGTGAGCGCCGCGAGCGTCGCCGCAATTCCTACCACGATGTCGGGCGCCGAGATGACCGGCATCCATCGCCTGCCGGCCGGCGCCGAGGGAAGGGTGGGGGGCCTGGTCCGCCCGGCGCTGGTGATCGCCGATGAGGAGACGATGACCAGCCAGCCGGAGCGGGCGCTCCGCTTCAGTTCGATGAACGCCCTCGCCCACGGTGCCGACTCCCTCTACACGCCCTTCGCCAACCCGGTCTCCGAGATGACCGCGCTACGCGGCGCCGCGCTGATCGCCACCTCCCTCGACCAGGACCCCAGCGGGCGCGATCGCGCCGCGCTTGCCCTCGGCTCGATCCTCAGCGGCTACGCGATCGACTCCGGCATGTTCGCCGTCCACCACGTGATCTGCCAAACCCTCGTCCGCGTCTGCGGCAGCCCCCACGCCGAGACCAACGCGGCGATCCTCCCGCGGGCGATGGCCTTCATGGCGCCCCGAGCCCCCGACCAGATCTCATCGCTGGCGGCAGCAATCAAGACCAATCTCGCCGAGATCGAAGCCCGCATCCTCGCTCTGGGCGGCAACCCACCCGGTCTCGGAACCCTCGGCGCGGACAGGGCGAAGCTCGACCAAGCCATTGACGCCATCCTGGCCCGGCCCGAATTGGCATTCACACCCGACCCCCCCAACCGTGACGAGCTCGCGCAGCTGATCGAAAGTGCCTGGTAACCGCGTCCCCGCCGCCGTGTAGCGCTCTTCGTGAGCGAAGAGCGACTCCAGGGCTACCACGCCTACACCCGCACCCACGGCGTCAACTGGCTGCTTTACCTGCTGGCCAGGGCCTCGATGACGCCGTTCTTCCTCGTCTACTTCCGCTATGCGCGCAACGGCCGCGAGCACGCCCGCGTCAAGGGTGGGCTGATCGTCGCCTCCAACCACCGCAGCTTCCTCGACCCCTTCGCGATCGGCGGCTGCCTACCCTGGCGCCGGCCGATGCACTACGTCGCCAAGGTGGAGCTGTTCGAGCGCCGCTGGCAGGGCTGGCTCCTCTCCCGCCTTGGTGCCTTCCCGATCTGCCGCGGATCCTCCGATGAGGACGCGATGGAGACCGCCCGCCTCGTCGTCGAGCGCGGCGGCACCGTCTGCATCTTCCCCGAGGGCACCCGGATCCGCAGCGGCTCGCTGGCGGCGCCGAGGCGGGGGGTTGGCCGACTCGCTTTACAGACCGGCGCGCCGGTGATCCCCGCCGCTGTGCTCGGCACCGAACAGATTCGGCGCCGCTGGCGCATTCGGCCTCGCAAGGTCAAGGTCCGCCTCGGCCGCGCGATGACCTTCCCGCGCGCCGCCCACCCCTCGCCGGCGCTGGCCGAAACCGTGACTGCGCGGATCTGGCCCAACGTCCAGCTGCAGTGGGAAGACCTGGGCGGCCTGCCGCCGATGCGCCGCGCGGCGGTGATCGGTGCGGGCAGCTGGGGCACCGCGGTCGCCGTGCTACTCGCCCGCGGCGGGCTCGAGGTCCAGCTTGGGACCCGCACTGCTGCCCAGGCGGCGGAGCTGGCGGAGGAGAGGGAGAACAGCCGCTACCTGGAGGGCATCAGCCTCCCTGAGGCCATCGACGTCCGCCCGGCGTCGAGGATCGAACTGGCCGGCCTTGACCTCGTCTGCCTGGCGATCCCCTCGAAGTCGCTGCCGCAGGCGGTCGGCGCGATCGCCGACCGGGTCGGAGAGCGATCGGCGGTGCTGTTGCTGACCAAGGGCCTGATCGCCCCCCAGGGCCAGCTCCCGGCCGAGTACGTCGGGGAGAGGGTGAGGGCCCGAGCGATCGCCTGCCTCGGTGGCCCAGCCCACGCCCGCGAGGCGGTCTCCGGCTCGGCCGCCCTGGTACTCGGCTCGGCCGACCTCGACCTGCGAGACCAGCTCGGCGAGGTCTTCGACCAAGCTGGCCTGGTCTGCGAGCGCTCCGCCGACGTGACCGGGGTCGAGATGGCCGGGGCGGCCAAGAACGCCGCCGCCTTGGCCGCCGCCGCCGCCGAGTCGCACGGGCTCAACGCGGCCGGGATCGCCGCCGCCGAGATCTGGCGCGAGTGCATCGCGTACGCGATCGGGCGCGGCGCGCAGCTGGAGACCTTCTCCGGCCTGGCCGGCGTCGGCGATCTGACCGCGACGATGATGGCGCCGACCGGGCGCAATCGCCGCGCCGGAGAGCTGTTGGGAGCGGGCACGCCAGCGGCCGAGATCCAGCAGCTGATCGGTCAGGCCTCGGAGGGGCTTGACACGGCGCCGCTGCTCGCCGAGGCGATCGCGGCTGCCGGGGTGCCGGCCGGGGCGCTGAGTGGACTCGCGGCGTTGATTCGCGGCGAGATCGATACCGAGGCCTGGGTAGCTGGACTGCACCAGGTCGAGCGATCCAGGCGGGCTGCATGATCGGACTAGGCTTGGCGGGTGAGCGGCGCAGAGGAGAACGTCGAGCCGGCGAGCCTCGACCCAGCCGCGAAGGCGGAGCTGGACCGGGCCTTCGAGGACCTCTACAGGGACCACCTGCGCGACGTTTACTCCTACTCCTACTACCGGGTCGGCAACCACCACGACGCCGAGGACCTGACCGAGCAGGCATTCCTACAGGCCTACCGCCACTTCGATCGCGCCCGGCGCGAGTCCGACGGCCGGCCGCTGCGGCCCTGGCTGATCCGGATCGCCCACAACCTCGCCTCCAACTACTACCGGGATCGCTCCCGCCGCCCCCAGACTCCGCTCGAGAGCGCCGACCCGATCGCGGCGCGCCACGGCACCGAGGCGATCGCCGAGGGACGCGAGGAGCTGCGGCGGGTGATGGAGAACCTCGAGCACCTGCCGGAGGACCGTCGCGAGGCGCTGATCATGCGCTTCGCGCTCGGCATGGACAACCGCGAGATCGCGCGGGCGCTGGGCCGCACCGACGGCGCCACCAAGGTACTGATCCACCGTGCGATCAAGCAGCTCCAGGAGAAGCTGGGCGATGAGTGACGCGACCGAGCGACTGACCGGCAGCACCTGGGACGTCGAGCAGCTGCTCAGCGACGCACTGCGCCCGATCGAGCCGCCGGAGCGGCTCTCGGGACGAGTCGAGGACACCCTCTCCGCCGTTACACAGGCCGCTGCCGAGGAGCTCGCCGATTGGGCTGAGGAGCTCTCGGAGAGCGAGTTGCGCGCCTTGCGCGACCCGCGCAACTGGGTGCGCCCCGTGGTCGCGGTCACGGCCGGCGGTGTAGCCACCGGCGCCCTGGTGCTGCTCGAGGCCCGCCGCCGCAGCAGGCAGAGGACCCGCCGCGGTTTGCGATCGCTAGCCGGCGGGCTTCGCTCGCGCTTTTAGCTTCGGCACCGGCGTGGCCAGCGCCGCGGCGATCCCGAGCAGGCCGAGGACCAGGTGCAGGGAGTTCGCCCCGGCGCCCGCCGGGAGCAGGCCGAGGATCGAGTCCCGGCTGGCAATCGCGAAGCCCCAGATCGCGAGCGCGACATAGAGAGCTCCAAGCCACAGCGCGTACTGGCGAGCCGCATGGCCCGCAACGAGCAGCCCGATCGCTCCCGTCACGACGTGCAGGACGTTCTCCCAGCCGTTGACGCCGAGCACGCCGAGTCCGTCCTTTACCTGGCCCGGGGTGCCGAACGAGGCGCTGTAGAAGAAGCCGACGATGCCGAGTACGACGAGAAAGGCGCCTGCCGCGCTCGCGTAGAGCCGGGCTGGGCTGGGCGGGTTCATCGGCAGCGATTGTAGGCTGCCCATCCCTTGGCCCAGACCTGTTACCGACATCCCGACCGCGAGACCCGCGTCGCCTGCTCCGCGTGCGGGCGGCCGATCTGCCCCGATTGCATGACCCCGACCCCGGTCGGTATGCGTTGCCCGGAGTGCATGCGCGAGCGGACCAAGGTGAGTCATGGGGCGGGGGCGTTCGGAGGCTCGGTCCATGCGCCGGCCACCTACATCCTGATCGCGATCAACGTCGCCATCTACCTCGCCGAGGTCGGCTCCGGTCATGGCGGCCTCAATAGCCCAGGCGAAAGCCTGGTCAACAATTACGGCCTGCTTGGCACCTCGGTGGCGAGCGGCGAGTGGTACCGGCTCCTGACCGGGGCCTTCCTGCATGTCGACCTCCTCCACATCGGCTTCAACATGGTCGCGCTCTACTTCGGGGGCCGCTTGCTGGAGCCGGCGATCGGCACGACGCGATTCGTCTTCATCTACGTGGCGTCGCTGTTTGCCGGTGCCTTGGGGGCGCTGCTGCTGAGCGGTCCCGACCAGCTTACGATCGGGGCCTCAGGGGCGATCTTCGGCGTCTTCGGCGCCGCATTCGTGCTCGCCAGGGGGCGCGGCCTCGACCACGTCGCCCAGTCGATTGGAGTGCTCGTGCTGGTGAATCTTGTGATCGATGTCAGCGATCCGGAGATCAGCCTCGGCGGTCACCTCGGCGGTCTCGTCGCGGGATTCCTCTGCGCGCTCGCCATCCTCGCCGGAGAGCGCGGTCGACTGGGCAGCTCGCGGCTCTACGCGGAGCTGGCGCTGATGACTGTGATCGCGATCGTCTCGATCGTCGGCGCGATCGCGATCGCCTGACGATTACCGTGAACGGCCGGGCCTTGAGACGGAGTCCCGCAGCTCGTCGAACTCGATGTTACCCGGAGGGTCGATCAGGTCGGGGTGCAGCAAGTGGCCGAGGAGCTCCACCCCATCGACCAGCCGCGGCCCCGGGCGGGAGAAGGTAGAGGCCGCGTCGACCGCGAAGACGTGGGCGGCGCCGAGCGCCTCGATACGCCCCCATTGCTCTACGGCCTGGGCGCGCGAGTCCTCCAGGTACCAACCGCAGGGCATCGCGATCACCACATCGGGGCCCAGTCCCGACAGCTCGCCCCAGCCGACCTCGGGCGAGCGCAGCCCCGGCGGCCCGGCGACGTCCTCGCCGCCGGCGATCGAGATCATCTCGGGGATCCAGTGGCCGCCGACGTAGGGCGGGTCGAGCCACTCCAGCGCGATCACTCGCGGCAGGGTCGCCCCCGACACGGCGGCGCCGACGGCTGCGAGCCTCCCCTCCAGCTCGCCGCGCAGCTCGTGGGCCTGCTCCTGCACCCCAGCCGCCTCGCCGAGCCGGATCACGTCCTCCAGCATCTCGCCGAGCGTGCTCGGGTCCTGCTGAACGACTCGCGGGTGGCTCGGGAGACGGGCGGCGACCTCGACCACCTCCTCGTAGGACACCGCGCAGACATCGCACACCGCCTGGGTGACGATCAACTCGGGTGACAGTTCGGCAAGTCGCTTCTCATCCAGCGCGTAGAGCGCCCGGCCCTCGCCGACGATCGCCTTCACGGCGGCATCGATCTCTCCGGCGCTGAGCACCTGCGGCAGCACGGTGCGGGTCAGGTGGGGAAGCGAGCGCGCCTCGGTCGGATAGTCGCACTCATGCGTCACCGCGACGACGCTGTCGCTGAGCCCGAGGGCGAACAGCATCTCGGTTGCCGATGGGACGAGGCTCGCGATGCGCATCCGGCTCAATATCGCACTTCTCTGGGTGCCGGAGTGGGGGGAGCTATATTCCGTGCGCCGAATGGCCGAAGACGACCTCCCCCGAAGTACTGGGCCACATAGCCGATGACCGCCCTGCTGCTTGCCCTGCTGCTCGTCCTGATCGCTGTCAACGGCTTCTTCGTGGCGGCGGAGTTCGCGCTGATTCGCAGCCGCCGCGGCAAGATCGAACAGCTCGCCAAGGAGGGAGAGAGCGGCGCCGAGGCTGTGATCGAGCAGCTCGACAGGATCGAAGACTCGCTCTCTGCCTGCCAGGTTGGAGTCACGATGGCCTCGATCGGGATCGGCTTCCTCGGTGAGCCCTCGATCGCCAAGCTGCTGGAACCCATCTTCGGCGGCCTCTCGCACGAGGTCGCGGCGGCGATCTCGGTGGTGATCGCCTTCGCCCTGGTCACCGCCGTGCACATCGTGATCGGCGAGCAGGTGCCGAAGATGCTGGCGATCAGCCATGCCGAGCGCACCGCCCGCCGCGTCGCGCGGCCGCTCAACTGGTTCCGGGCCATCAGCGCCCCGGTCGTCTTTGGGCTGAGCGGGCTCTCCAATTCGATCGTCCGCCTCTTCGGGGTCAACCCGGGCGATCTCGAAGAGCGCCACACCGCCGAGGATCTGAAAGAGATCATCGACAGCTCGAGGCTGGGGGGGACGCTGGACCCTGGCGAGGCCGGGATGCTTGGCGGCGTCTTTCACTTGCACGAGCAGGAGGCGCGTGAGGTGATGACGCCGATCCCGGCCGTGGTCACCGTCGACGCCTCGGAGGCCGTCGAGACGGCGCTGCGGCGCTGCGTCACCTCCGGCCACACGCGGCTGGTGGTGATCGAAGACGAAAACCCAGACCGGGTGAAGGGAATCGTCCACAACAACAGCCTCGCTCGGCTCTACATGGGCGAGGGGCCCGAGGCAACGATCGAGCCGGTGATCCGTGACGCCCTGATCGTCCCCGAGACGCGGCCGCTCGACGACCTCCTCCACGACCTCCAAGTCCAGCGCACCTCGGTGGCGGTAGTCGTCGACGAGTACGGCAGGACGGTCGGGATCGTCAGCGTCGAGGACATCCTCGAGGAGGTGGTGGGCGAGATCGAGGACGAGACCGACCCGCGTGCCGCGGCGCTGCGCCGGCTCACCAACGGGGACTGGTTCGTGCGCGGTCATGTCTCGCTCGGCGACCTCGCCGATGCGGGAATCGAGCTGCCGGTCGACACGGATGCCTACAACTCGGTCGGCGGCTACGTCTTCGGCGAGCTCGGCCGTCTGCCGAAACGCGGCGACTTGATCGTCTCCAACGGCTACACGATCAGGGTCGAGTCGGTCCGAGAGAACCGGATCGAGGCGGTGCGGATCAGCCGTTCCGTCCGTCCCTCCGCCTAGCTTTTCCGGGCAACCCGCACCCGCCAACGTTGGAGGTTCCGCATGTGGGTTGTTCGCCTTAGCGACAAGCAGATCGAGGTCCTGCGGGCGCTGCTGCGCTCCGAAGAGCATCTCGGCCCGGCGCTTCAGGGGGTGGTCGAGGCCCTCGACCTGGCTCGCTGGGACGACCTGCCGGAAGCCGAGCTGCCCTGGGATCAGGTTGAGATCATCGCCCGTCGCCAGGGCATCTCCGAGGCCGATGTGATCTGGGACCTGAGCGGCAAGCGTCAGTCGTACTCGTAAAACCCGGCGCCGCTCTTGCGGCCGAGCTTCTCTTCTCCGACCATCTCGACCATCAGCCCGGGCGGCTTGTGGGCCGCCTCTGAGGAGTCTGCATAGAGGGCGTCGCCGATCGCCTCGGCAACGTCGAGTCCGACAAAGTCGAGCAGGGCCAGCGGGCCCATCGGGTGGCCGGCACCGAGCTTCATGCAGGTGTCTACCTCGCCGGCCTCCATGCCGGTGCGCTCGATCATCCGCACCGCGTCGAAGAGGTAGGGGAAGAGCAGGCGATTGACGACGAAGCCCGCCTGGTCGGGAACCTCCACCGCCGTCTTGCCCAGTGCGGCGCACCAGGCCAGCGCCTTCTCGCGGGCGCCCTCGGCGCCGTCGGGGAAGCAGACCTCGACCAGCTGCATCCGCGGCACCGGGTTGAAGACGTGCAGGCCGAAGAGGCGGCCGCCGGTGCCGCTCGCCGCGGCGATCTCGGCGATGCCGAGGAAGAAGGTGGTGGTGGCGAGGTCGGCGTCGGAGCAGACGTCGGCGACGCTCGCCAGCACCTCGCCCTTGGGCCCGAGCTCCTCGATCACGGACTCGATGACGATGTCGCACCCGGCCAAGTCGGCCGGGTCGGTTGTCACCCGCAGTCGCGAGGGGTCGGCCCCCTCGATCTTGGCGCAGGCGGCAACCGTCCTCTCCTCCGCCCGCCAGGCCGACGCCTCGCTCCGAGCCAGCAGAATCGTGTCCGCCGTAGTCGTCGAGACAGCGGCGAGGCCTGTAGCTATCGCGCCGCTGCCAGCAATTCCGGGACTCTCGTATCCGTGATTCGTGCTCATCCGGACGGGGTTCCTATCACAACGCCCCTGGCTGACTCACCAATCAACTTGAGTACAGTTGGGTGACCAGTCGACTGAACGGAGGCTTCCATGGCAGGCAACGGCAAGGGCAGATTTGGGGGCCGCGAGGTCGTCATCGTTGAGGCGGCGCGCACCCCGATCGGGCGCGGCCACCCCGAGAAGGGGTACTACAAGGACCTCCACCCGTCCAACCTCTTGGCCAAGTCCTACGCCGAGGTGATCGCGCGGGCCGGGATCGACCCCGCCGAAGTCGGCGACGTGGTCACTGGCTGCGCGCAGCAGTTCGGCGAGCAGGGGGTCAATATCGGCCGCAACGCATGGCTGGAGGCCGGTCTCCCGGTCGAGACGCCGGCGACCACGATCGATCGCCAGTGCGGCTCCGCCCAGCAAGCCGTCAACTTCGCCGCGGCGCTGATCGCGACCGGCGTTCACGACGTCGCGATCGGTTCCGGCGTCGAGCACATGGGCCACATCTCCTTCGCGGACGCCTACTCGGTGATGGAGGAGCACGGGATGCCCTTCTCAGCGCAGCTGATGGAGCGCTATGACCTCGTCCCCCAGGGCATCTCCGCCGAGATGATCGCCGATCGCTGGGAGATCCCCCGCTCCGAGCTGGACGAGATCGGCCTGCGCTCCCACCAGCGCGCCGCGCAGGCGACCGAGGAGGGCCGCTTTGAGCGCGAGATAATTCCCTTCTCGGTCAACGGCGACACCTACGTCACCGATCAGGGCATCCGCCCCGACACCTCGCTGGAGGCGCTCGCCAATCTGAAGCCCGCCTTCAAGGAGGACGGCAAGATCACCGCCGGCAACTCCTCCCAGGTCTCCGACGGCGCGGCCGCCGTCCTGCTGATGGCGCGCGAGAAGGCCGACGCGCTCGGCCTCAAGCCACGGGCGCGGATCTATGACCAGACGACGGTCGGCGTCGACCCGGTGATTATGCTGACCGGCCCGATCCCGGCCACCCGGAAGCTCTTGGAGCGCAACGGGATGACGATGAATGACATCGACCTGGTCGAGATCAACGAGGCGTTCGCCTCTGTCCTCGGAGCCTGGCGGCGCGAACTTGACCCCGACATGGACAGGGTCAACGTCAACGGCGGCGCGATCGCGCTCGGGCACCCGCTCGGCTCGACCGGGGCGCGGCTGATCACGACCCTGCTCCACGAGATGGAGCGCTCCGACAAGGAGATGGGCCTGGTCACGATGTGCTGCGGCGGGGGGCTCGGGACCGGCACCCTCATCGAGAGGATCTGAGCGCAGGTGTCAGCTGGGCCCGGCCCTGGCCAGTCAGCCAGGTAGTCTCTCCAGCCGATGGACTTGACCCTCTCGCCCTCCGAGCAGGAATTCCGCGACGAGGTTCGTGCCTGGCTGGAGGCAAACCACCCAGGCCCCGAGCCGGAGGGTGGGCTCGATGAGGTGATGGCCTTCCGCCGCGAGTGGCAGCACAAGATGCACGCCGCCGGCTGGGCGGGCATCTCATGGCCGAAGGAGTACGGCGGCCGCGGCGCCACCTTGATCGAGCAGGCGATCTTCGTCGGCGAGGCCTCGCGGCAGGAGGCGCCCAGCCCCGCCAATGTGCTCGGCCTGGCGATGGGCGGCCCGGTGGTGATCGCCCACGGCACCGATGAGCAAAAGCAGCGCTACCTGGAGCCGATCCTCACCGCCGAGGAGATCTGGTGCCAAGGGTTCTCCGAGCCGGAGTCCGGCTCGGACCTCGCCTCGCTGAAGACCCGCGCCGTCCGCGACGGCGACGAATGGGTGGTGAGCGGGCAGAAGGTCTGGACGACCTTCGCCCAGTACGCGAAGTGGTGCATGCTCGTCGCCCGCACCGACCCCGACGCGCCCAAGCACAAAGGCCTCACCTACTTCCTGATGGACATGGAGCAGGAGGGGGTGCAGGTGCGGCCGCTGGTGCAGATCACCGGTGAGGGAGAGTTCAACGAGATCTTCATCGAGGAGGCGCGGATTCCCGATGCCAACGTGGTCGGCGGGGTCGGCAACGGCTGGGCGGTGGCGATCACGACGCTGATGAACGAGCGCGCCGGCCTGGCCTTTGGCGCGATCGCCCAGATCCAGAACAGCCTCAACAGGCTGGCGGCGCTGGCAAGCGCCGTCCGCGTAAACGGCGGCTCTGCAGCTGAGGACTCCTACTACCGCCAGCGGATCGCCCAGCTCCATATCGAGGCGGAGACGATGCGGCTCAACGCCTACCGCGGCCTGACCAAGACGATGCAGTCGGGCATCCCAGGCCCGGAGGGGTCGCTCGGTAAGTGGCAGTGGGCCGACATAAACCAGGGGATCGCCGAGCTGTCGCTCGACATCGAGGGGGCCTACGCACCGCTGGCGCGCGGCGCCGAGCACGCGATGGCGAACGGCGCCTGGCAGTACAGCTTCCTGCGCTCGCGTGCCAACTCGATCGAGGGCGGCACGACCGACATCCTCAAGAACATCATCGCCGAGCGGGTCCTCGGCCTGCCCAGGCTGCGCTGATTCTGCACCGAGCTATGTACTTCGACCTCACAGACGAGCAGCAAGCGATCCGTGCGACCGCGCGCGACTTCCTCGCCGCCCGCTACCGCTCGGAGCGGATCCGCGAGTTGGTCGAGAGCGAGCGCGGATTCGAACCCTCCGACTGGGAGGAGATGGCGGAGCTGGGCTGGCCCGGCCTGGCGCTGCCCGAGGAGTGGGGCGGGCAGGGGCTCGGCGTCGTCGAGCTGGCCGTCCTGTTCGAGGAGATGGGCTACGCGCTGGCTCCCTCGCCGCTCTTCTCCAACACGATCGCCGGCCTCGCCCTCGCCATCTGCGGCTCCGATCAGCAGCGCGAGCGCTGGTTGCGGCCGCTGGCCGCTGGAGAGAGGCGCGGCACGCCGGCGCTTTGGGACGCCGGCTCGCCCGCCACACCAGGCGGCTTCGCGATGGAGGCGAGGACGGACGGGGACGGTGTCGTCCTCGACGGCGAGAAGATCCTGGTGATGGACGCGGCGGACGCCGACTTCCTCCTGGTTGCAACCGCGGACGGCAGGCGCCACCTGGTCGAGCGCGGCGCCGACGGGGTGACGGTTAGCGCCGAGCCCTCGATCGATCTCACCCGACGGCTCTACTCGGTCCGCTTCGACGACGTCCGGGTCGCCGCCGCCGACACGCTGCCCGCCGCGGAGGCCGACTACCACCCGGTCTTCTTCCGCCTCTGCGTGGCGCTCGCCGCCGAGTCGACCGGGATCGCCCAGCGCACGATGGAGATGGCGGTCTCCTACGCCAAGGACCGCAACCAATTCGGCCGGCCGATCGGCTCATACCAGGCTGTCTCCCACCGCTGTGCGCAGATGCTGCTGGAGACCGAGAACGCGCGCTCCGCCGTCTACGGCGCCGCCTGGGCCGCCGACGCCGAGCCGGAGTCGCTGCCCCTGGCCGCTTCGATCGCCAAGGCCTATGCGTCGGACGCCGGCTGGCGGGTCCCCGACGCCTCGATCCAGGTTCACGGCGGGATCGGCTTCACCTGGGAGCACGACCTGCACTTCTTCCTCAAGCGAGGCCGCGCCAACGCGGCAATGTTCGGTGACGCCAAATGGCACCGCGAACGGGTCGCCGACACGGTCCTGGCCAGTGCCGCGGAGCCGGTCCCGGCCTGAGGGCACGGGGTGGGCGCACTGGACCGCATCTCGGTCGCCGCGATCGGCACCTCGATCGCCGACCTCGAGGCGGAGACGCTGCGCGCCGAGGCGGCCGGGGTCGAGTGCGTGTGGGCGCCGGAGCTGTTCCGCAGCGCAACAACGCAGGCGGCCTACCTGGCGGCGAAGACCGAGCGGATCGACGTCGCCACCGGGATCGCCTGGGCCTTCACCCGCAGCCCCTTCATCCTCGCCGTCAGCGCACTCGACATCGACGAAATGTCCGGAGGGCGCTTCCGGCTCGGACTCGGCTCTGGTGTGAAGCGGCTCAATGAAACCTGGCACAACGCCGACTACGGCAAGCCCGCCCCGCACCTGCGCGAGGCGATCGAGGCGACGCGACTGATCATGCAGCAGGCGGGCCAGGGCGAGACGATCCGCTACGAGGGCGACTACTACGACATCGACATCAGGGGCTGGACGCGGCCACACCCGGCCCCGCGCGAGTCGGTGCCGATCTATGCCGCCGCCGTCCAGGCCGGGATGGCGCGGATGGCAGGCGACGTCGCCGACGGTCTGATCGGCCATCCGATTCAGTCTCTGCGCTGGATCGACGAGGTGGTGGTCGATTCCTTCGAAGCTGGTCTGCGCCGCTCTGGCCGCGAGCGTCGGGCCTTCGACTACCTGCCGACTGTCTGTTGCGCGATCGACGAGGACGAGGCGCGGGCGATCGAGATGGCCCGCCGCACGATCTCCTTCTACGCCACGGTCAAGACCTACATGCCGCTCTGGGAGCTACACGGCTTCGCCGCCAATGCGGTCGAGGCAGGCGAGGCCTTCCGTCGCGGAGACCTCGCCAACGTCGCCGCTGCGATCAGCGATGAGATGGTCGAGGCCTACTGCGCCGCCGGCCCGATCGAAAAGGTGCGGGCAAGGGTGATGGAGATCGCCGAGCGAGCCGACGGCCTCTTCTTGACCCCGCCGACCTACTTCATCTCCCCCGAGGAGCTGAGCGAGTACCAGAATCGCATCATCGACGCCTTCGGCCCAGCGTCCTGAGCGCTCACGGGGCATCGCGAACCCTCGAGGTGCTCGACCGGGTGCGCGAGATCCCTGCCGGTTTTGTCCGCACCTACGGCGATGTCTCGCCCGGTGCCCCTCGCTTCGCCGGCGCGGTCCTCTCTGAGTGCGAGGTTCCCGACCTCCCCTGGTGGCGCGTCGTCCGCGCCGACGGCTCGCTGGCGAAGGGAGCCCGCCAGCGCGAGCGCCTCGAAGCCGAGGGCGTCCCGCTCCGCGGCGCCCGCGTCGATATGGGGATCGCCAGGCTTCCCTTGTAAGTCACGGCCTGCCCGGCCTTGCCGAGCGGATAGCTTCGCGCTTGCTGGAAGACATGAGTCGGCAATGCCGATGGCCGATTGTGCCGCGATGTCGAGGTCGGCGTTGAGGCCCGCCCGATCAGCCGACCGGCAGGGACGCTTGGCTACTCCTCGCGGGGGATGATGCGGAATGTCGAGACGACCTCGGCCTGGTGGGCATCGGGGTGAACGACGTAGGCGCTGGGGCCGCCGCCGAACCAGCCCGAGCCTTCGTTGTCGCCGACGAAGACCCCGGGATGGCGTTTCCCGTCGCCGTCCTCTACCCAAACCGGGTCGCCCTCCTTGAACCCGTGCTCGACCTCGCTCATCGATCAAGACTAGCCGTTGAGCCGACTGCTGCCTGCCGCCACCTGCAGGCCGGCCGCGGCGCTAGCCCGGGAGCCTCGCGGCGAAGCGCTCGAACGCGGCCATGTTGGTCAGGGGCGGGCCGTGGCCGGGGAGGATCAGGCTGGGGTTGAGCTCGGCGAGCTTGCGGATCGAGCTGCGGTTCTCCGCGGGGTCGGGGGTCAGATCCTTGGGCGGCTCGTCGAGGCGATTGCGCAGGGTCAGGAAGGAAATGTTCCTGATCACGTCTCCGCAGATCGCCACCCGGTCGGACTCGCGCCAGTAGATCACCTCTCCCGGCGCGTGACCGGGCGCGTGGATGACCCGGAACCCGGCCACCTCGTCGCCCTCGCGAAGTACCCGGTCTACCTTGCGGGGAGGCCCCTGCCAGAGGCGCGCGAAAGCCCTGGCGAGAGGATGCTTGGTCGCCGCGACCGGGCGCCTTCCCTCCATCGCATCGACGTCGTCGCTGTGGCAGGCCAGCGGGATGTCGCGCTCTTCGCAGACGGCTTTCGCCGCGCCCTGATGATCGGGGTGGGCATGGGTGAGGGCGAGCAGGGAGAGGTCGCGACCCGCCGTCTGGCCGCGGATGCGGCCTGCGTCCCAGCGGCGACCGGCGTCGATCAGCACGTCCTCCGCCAGGTAGACGTTGATCAGCGGCCGCGGCAGCTCCTCGAGCCTCCAGACGCCGGCGGCGAGGTGCTTCAATGGGCGATTCCCAGGGTTCCGCGCGGGTCGCCACTGTGCTCGGCCAGGTCCTCCAGCTCGGCGATCTTGCGCGCACCTTCGATCCGGGCCGGGTGATCGGCTGGAAGGGGCTCGATCAGCCGTCGGATGCGGTTGCGGACCTGGAGGGCGAAGTGGGGGGTGGAGGCCCCGGCCAGGGCGCGGACATCCTCGGCCGTGACCTCGTGGCTGGGAGCGAGGAGCTCCGGGCTCTCGGCCTCGCTCACGGTTCTCCCCCGACCTTTGTTAGTGCCGCCAGGTTGTCCAATTCGGCTTGCTGGTTCACGTCGATGGCCCCTTCGTCTCCGATTACCCACACGTGGTTATAGAAGGCGCGCGTCGGATCGGTGGTGTAGCCCGGCTTGACGTCGAGCAGGTACCCGCGCAGCGCTGCTGGCAGCCTAGCGGCGCTGTCGGTGAGCAGCAGCGGCCCCCATGTGCCCGAGGCCGAGAGCGGCGCTGCGGCCGCGGCGTCGAGCGGCGAGTCGCTGTTGGCGACGACGAAGCCGTGGCCGGGTTCGTTGACATTCCAGCCAAAGCCGCCTTCGCCATAGCGCGCCAGGGCGATCGCACTCGTCACCGGGTTCTTGCCGGAGACGCGATGGACCCGGCTATCGACCCGGGCGATCTGCCGTACTACGGCGGGGGAGATCACGGCAGAGGGCCCGAGCACGTAGACGGGCGTCCTCGGGTGCAGCCTCAACGCCGCCGCGGTCGGCGCCGGCAGCTTGTCGCGGTCGGTGAAAAGGACCGGATCGCCCGATCGCGCCGCCCAGGATGCCGCCGGCATGGCGAACCCAGGCTGTTCGGCTGAGGCGATCACGACGTGTTCGGGTGCTGCGCCGAGCAATTTGTCGCGCAGCGCCTCGATCGCGGCCGCGATCGAGGCGGCGCTCCCCTTGACCGCCGTCACCTTGGACAACCCGGCGGGCCGCGCCACCGTGCCGATCACGAACGCTTGGGCGCCGCCGGTAGCGTCGCTGCCGCGGGGAGAGAGGGCGGCGAGGGCGGTGGAGGTAGGGCCAGGGACGCCACCCTGCGCCGAGATCAGGACCGGCGCTTTCACCGGGGCGGCCATCAGCACCGAGGCGGCGATCGCGCCCTGCCAGTCGTCTTCGCCGACCAGGGCGACCGCGGCAGGGCGCTGGGCGGAGGTGGTCGAGGGGAAGGTCGCCAGCGCCACTCCGGCGGCGTTGGAGGTTGGGTCGGCTCCTCCTATGCGGGTGGTGTTACTGGTCGCAAGGGCGGGGTAGCCGAGCTGAGTCGCAGCCTGTCCGGCGGGCGACCCGCCCGCCCCGGCATTGCCGCTCAGCGGTGCGGAGGCGCCCGTGATTGGGCCGCTGCCCATCGAGCCGCTTCCCCCGAGGATCGCCGCGACGATGAAGACCACGGCGACCACCACCAGGCCGACGATCGCCTTCAGCGCGAGGGGGACCGGCTTTCTTCGCCGCTTTGCGCGAGGCGGTGAGGAAGGAGACGGGAGCGCGGCAGGGAGCGCGGCGGTCGTGGGCTTTTCGGCCGGCGGAGGCGGCAAGGGAGGCGGGGCTGGTCGCTTCGGTTTCGGTGCTGGCGGCTCCGCAGCGTCCGGCGGAGATTGCGCCGCCGGCACGTCGGCGTTGATCGGGCGGTCTTTGGGCACGGCGGAAACGCTACACGCGACTGATTGGCTGGCCGTTCAGATAAAGTTCTGGGACTGGTTGACTGACCAGTCAATCAGTTGCCGACAAAGCCAGCGCAGCGTGCGCCGACCTTCAGAGGGGATCGCATGGATTTCGCACTCAACGAGCAGCAGCTCGAGTTCAAAGGTCGCTGTCGGACCTTCGCCCGCGAGGTGATCCGCCCCGCGGCGCGCAAGCACGACGCAGAGGAGAGCATTCCCTGGGAGGTGATCAAGGAGGCGCGCAAGCAGGGGTTCCAGGGCCTCGAGGCGATCCAGCGCTCGGCCGGCGACTCCGACGGCCAGATGCAGGTGATCTCAGCCGAGGAGATGCACTGGGGTTGCGCTGGGATCGCCCTGGCGATCGCCGGGTCCGGCCTCGCCGCCGCCGGGATCGTCGCCTCCGGCACCCCCGAGCAGATCGCCCAGTGGGTCCCCGAGTGCTTCGGAGTCGGGGAGGAGATCAAGCTCGGCGCCTACGCGGTCACCGAGCCGCAGGCCGGCTCAGACGTGAAGAGCCTGAAGACGACCGCGAGACGCGATGGCGAGGAGTGGGTCCTCAACGGGACCAAGGTCTTCATCACCAACGGCGGCATCGCCGACGTCCACGTCGTCGTCGCCACCGTCGACCCCGAGCTGGGCACACGCGGCCAGGCCTCATTCGTCATCGACAAGGGCACTCCCGGCCTCAGCCAGGGCAAGAAGGAGACGAAGCTCGGGATCCGCGCCTCGCACACCGCAGAGGTCGTGCTCGAGGACTGTCGCATTCCGGCCGAGAACCTGCTCGGCGGCGAGGAGAAGCTGGCGAAGAAGCTGGAGCGTGGCCGCTCCGGTCAGAAGTCCCGTTCCGCCGATGCGCTGGCAACCTTTGAGGTGACCCGGCCGCTGGTCGGCGCCTCAGCGCTCGGCATTGCGCAGGCTGCCTATGAGTGGACCCTCGAGTACCTTGACGGGCGTACGGAAGGCGGCACGCCTCTGTTGCAGACGCAGCGGATCCAGCAGACCCTTGCCGACGTAGCGACTGAGATCGAAGCGGCCCGCCTGCTGGTTCAGCGCGCCGCCTGGATGGGTCGCAACGGGGTGCCGATGACCGGCGGCCAGGGCTCGATGTCAAAGCTGAAGGCCGGTGACGTGACGATGTGGGCGACGATCACGCTGATGGACCTGGTCGGTCCCCACGCCTGGAGCACCGAGTGCCCGCTGGAGAAGTTCTTCCGCGACGCCAAGATCTACCAGCTGTTCGAGGGGACGGCCGAGATCCAGCGCATGGTCATCTCCCGCATGCAGGCCCGGGACTACGCCGAGCGGCTCGCCTACGGAGCCGAAGTCGCCGCGGCGGCGATGAACGGCGGCGAGAAAGCACCCGCCGCCAGCAAGGTGCCCGTCCCGGCATAGCCTGGCGCCCGCCTCCGAGCGTCCTATGCTCGGAGGCGACCGTGCACGACCACGCTCATCGCGGCCTCGGCTCACCTGCTCACGCGCTGGAGGTGCGGCGCGGCGACAGCCGCCGGCGGATGTGGATCGCGCTGGCGATCAACGCCGCGATGCTCGCGGTCGAGGCAATCGGCGGTGTCCTCACCGGCTCCCTGGCGGTGCTCGCCGACGCCGGTCACCTGCTCGCCGACGTCGGCTCGATCGCCGTGGCCCTGGCCGCCGTTCGACTCGCCTCCCGCCCCGCCGGCGGGCGCCGCACTTTCGGCTACCAGCGCTCTGAGGTGCTCGCCGCACTCCTCAATGGTCTGCTGTTGATCGCGGTTGGGATCGGGGTGGCGGTCGCTGCGGCTGGCCGGCTCAGCAACCCGCCCGCGATCGACGGCGGCGGGGTGCTGGCACTCGGCGCGCTCGGCCTCGCCGGCAACCTCGCCGCGACCCTGGTCCTGGTCCGCGGACAGCGCCAGGACATCAACCTTGAGGGGGTGCTGCGCCACAGCGCCACCGATGCGATCGGCTCGCTGGGCGTTCTCCTCGCCGGCGCCGTCGTCCTGGCCGGCGGCTCGCCGATCGTCGATCCGATCGTCGGCCTGCTGATCTCCGGCCTCATCCTCGGCTCCTCTTGGAGGCTGATCAAGGAGCCGTTCGACGTGCTGATGGAGGCGGCGCCCGCCGGCATCGATGTCGAGGACCTCGGCGCCGCTGTCTGCGCCGTCGAGGGGGTCCGCTCGGTCCATGACCTGCACGTTTGGACGGTGACCGCGGGTTTCGGCGCGATCGCCGCCCACGTGGTCGTCCCGCGTGGCTCTGACCGCGACCTGGTCCGTCGCCGGCTCGAGGTGCTGCTGGCCGAGCGGTTCGGAATCCACCACACCACCCTTCAGATGGAGGAGGAGGCGGAGAGGGCCTGCTGCGGGTAGAGAACATGTCCGGCCGGGACTGATATCGCAAACGCGAGATCAGTCTAAATACCAAATATCAGGTATGTGCGGGCCGGGACGTGTTGTCTACTATGAGATCAGCCCAGCGAAGTGGAGGTGGAGTTGGCTCGCCAGGCGCAAACCTATTTTGCTGGGGCGGTCTCGAGCACCGTCCTGATCGCCGCGGCGGTGATCGCCTTTGTGCTGCTCGTCTCGGCCCAGGCTTTCAGGGAGTGGCCGGTCTCTGGGCTGGGGTTGGGCGGCGGCGGAGCGGTCTCGGTCTCCTCGGGTCGAGCGGTGGGCGGCGCTACCGCGTCGCATGCACATGTGGCTGCGACGGCGAGGACGGCAGGCGCGATCGCTGGGGGCGCCGCGGGGCACGCCCGGGGGACCGGACACGCCCGGCGGACCGGGCACCCCGGGGGGACCAGGCAGCCGGGCGGCCTCAGCGGCGGCAGTTCCGGCGCGACGGCGGGCGATGGGTCAGGGTCGACTTCGGGCCGGAGCGGGAGCGCCTCCCCCTCGAGCCCTTCGCCGACTCCCACGCCGGGCGGCGGGTTGGGATCGCCGCCAACCGGCGGTGGCGGTGGCGCGGACCTTGGCGGTGCCAGGAGCAGCGCTGGCAGTGTCAGCGCTGGCCTCACGAGCACGATTGGCAACACCGTCGCCAAAGTCAACGAAACGCCTGGTGGGGCGCTGAGCGACACCGGTGCCCCCAACCTCACCCAGGTTGTTATCAACGGCGCAGCCGGCCCTAGCTCTACAGCCGGGCACGCGGTCGATGAAACGACAGGCGCGGTTGGCGACTTGCTCCCTGCCCTCCGCTGATCGGCGGTAGCGCCTCAACCGTCACAATGCCCGTCCTATGGCGGAGCGCGAACAGTCGGGCGCGGTCGTGGCCGACCCGGTCGCGGGGTCGCCGGTCTACCCGGCTGGCAGTCGCGTCAACGAGCGCGGCCACCTCGAGGTCGCCGGCTGCGACGTAGTCGAGCTGGCTGCCCAGCTTGGCACGCCCAGCTACCTCTACGCCGAGGACGACATGCGCGCCCGCGCCCGCGCCTACCGCGATGCCTTCGAGCGCCGCACCGCCGGCTTCGAGATCCTCTTCGCCAGCAAGTCGCTGCCCTGCACCGCCGCCTACCGGCTCTTCGCCGAGGAGGGGCTGTCGGTCGACGTCGCCTCTGGCGGTGAGTTGCACATGGCGCTGCGAGCCGGCTTTGACCCGACCCGGATCCACATGCACGGCAACAACAAGACCGATGAGGAAATCCTCCTTGCGGCGCGGGTCGGAGTCGGCCACCTGATCCTCGACTCCTTCGACGAGATCGAGCGCTGCGAGCGCCTGCTCGACGCACCCCAGGACGTGCTGATTCGGGTTACGCCTGGAATCCAGCCCTCCACCCACGACTACGTGCAGACAGGACAGCTCGACTCGAAGTTCGGCTTCGGGCTCGCGGACGGCCTGGCAGCGCGCGCGATCGAGCAGGTGCTGGCCTCCGAGAGGCTCGAGCTGGTCGGGCTGCACGCCCACATCGGCTCCCAGATCTTCGAGCTGGAGTCCTACACGTTGGCGATCCGCGCGCTCGGTGAGCTCGCCGGAGAGTGGTGCCGCCTCGTCAACGTCGGTGGCGGTCTTGGCATCGCCTATACCGCCGAGGACGAGCCGCCCTCGATCGACGCTTATGTCGACGTCAAGGTGCGCGGTGTCGCCGAGGTCTTCGGCGATGGGGTGCGGATCCTGGTCGAGCCGGGTCGCTCCCTGGTCGGCAACGCTGGCGTCACCGCCTACCGGGTCGGTACCGTCAAGGAGATCCCCGGCATCCGCACCTATGTCGCCGTCGACGGCGGCATGTCGGACAACCTGCGGCCGATGCTCTATGGCTCACGCTATGAGGCGCTGATCGCTGACCGGGCCGGCGCCGCTCCCAACACTGCGGCGACGATCGCCGGCATGCACTGCGAGTCGGGCGACATCCTTGTTCGCGACGCGATGCTTGCTGCGCCCGCGGTCGGCGACGTGCTCGTGACGCCCGCGACCGGTGCCTACGGCTACGCGATGGCCAGCAACTACAACGGCGTGCCGCGTCCGCCGGTCGTCTTCTGCCGCGCAGGCAAGGCGCGCGTCGTCGTCCGCCGCGAGACCTACGAGGACCTCACCTCCCGCGATGTCTGACCCCGTCCGCATCGGGCTGCTGGGACGCGGCACGGTCGGCGGCGCCTTCGTCGAGCTGCTGGCTGAGCGCGCCGCGGCGGTCGAGGCGACGACCGGGCGGCGACCCGAGGTCTGCGGCGTCCTGACCCGATCCGATGGCGACTTCGGCGCGATACTCGAGCGCTCTGACCTGGTCGTCGAGTTGATGGGAGGAACCGATCCGGCGCGCGATTATGTACTCGACGCGCTGCGTGCGGGGAGGCCGGTCGTCACCGCCAACAAGCAGCTCATCGCCCAGCACGGCGACGAGCTGTTCGGCGTCGCCAGGGAGGCCGGCGTCCAGCTCCGCTTCGAGGCGGCGGTGGCGGGCGTGATCCCGATCGTCCGCACCATCCAGGAGAGCTTCGGCGTCACCGAGATCTCCAAGGTGTTCGGCATCGTCAACGGCACCACAAACTTCATCCTCAGCGAGATGGCCACCAGCGGTGCCGCCTACGCGGAGGTCCTCACCCGCGCCCAGGAGCTGGGCTATGCCGAGGCCGACCCCGGCGACGACGTCAACGGGGCCGACGCCGCGGCCAAGATGGCGATTCTCGCCCGCCTCGCCTTCCACACGCCGGTCACCCTCTCCGAGGTTGCCTATGAGGGGATCGAGACGATCCAACCCGATGACCTCGCCTACGCCAAGGAGCTG
Organism: uncultured Solirubrobacterales bacterium; assembly: GCA_963743285.1. Taxonomy (GTDB): domain Bacteria; phylum Actinomycetota; class Thermoleophilia; order Solirubrobacterales; family 70-9; genus CAVUPF01. The sequence continues at coordinate 23,648 of CAVUPF010000011.1, read as the reverse complement.
GGCCTCTCGCTGAAGCTGCTCGGCGTCGCCGAGCGCCGCGAGGATGGGATCAGCGTCCGTGTCTTCCCCTGCTTCCTCTACGGCGGCCATCCGCTCGCGCCGGTCGAGGGTCCCTTCAACGCGGTGATGGTCGAGGCGCCGGCGATCACCGAGGTGACGATGTCGGGGCCGGGGGCCGGTGGCGTGCAGACGGCCTCGGCTGTGCTCGGCGACGTCGTCTCGATCCTCGCCGGCGACGCACCGGTCCCCGAGCCCCTCGGGCGGCTGCCGATCGTCACCGACGTCACCTCCTCCTTCTATCTGCACCTCGAGGTCGCGGACCGGCCCGGCGTCCTGGCCCAGATCGCCAAGGTCCTGGGTGACAACGAGATCTCGGTTAAGAGCGTGGTGCAGCGTGGGATCGGGGACGACGCGCGTTTGGTGATGGTCGTCCACGAGTGCCTGGAGTCTCGGTTTAAGGCGGCGGTGGAGGAGATCGCGGCGCTGGAGGACCTACGCTCCGCGCCGCGGTCGATTCGGGTGATCGAGGAGGAGTTCGTTTGATGAGGGGATCGGCGGCGCCCGATGCCTGCCCGGGGGGCCATGGCGACCGCCTTTGGCGGTCGGGGATTTGTGGGGGCGCCGGCGCCAAAGGTCACTCCGCGGCGCCGAGCGCAGGCCCCCCCGGGAAAGCATCCGGCGCCCAAACGACACACTTGCCGATCTGCTGATGCCCGTACCGTTGATCGAGCGCTATCGGGAGAGGTTGCCGCTTGTGGAGGGGGACCCGGTGGTGACGCTGAACGAGGGGTCAACGCCACTGATCGAGGCGCCACTGCTCTCGGAGCGGATCGGGGTTCGCACCTATCTGAAGTTCGAGGGTGCGAACCCGACGGGGAGCTTTAAGGATCGGGGGATGACCGTGGCCGTCTCGCGCGCCAAGGGGCGGGGCGCCGAGGCTGTGATCTGTGCGTCCACCGGGAACACGGCCGCCAGCGCCGCGGCCTATGCGGCGCGGGCCGGGCTGCGCGGGGCGGTGATCGTTCCGGAGGGCAAGATCGCAATTGGGAAGCTGGCCCAGGCACTGATGCACGGGGCGCGGGTGATCGCCCTGCAGGGCAACTTCGACGACGCCCTGCGGATCGTGCGGGCACTTGCCCAAAAGCACCCGATCGAACTGGTCAACTCGGTCAACCCCTATCGGATCGAAGGGCAGAAGACCGCCGCCTTCGAGGTGATGGAGGATCTGGGCGCGGCGCCGGGGGCGCTGGCGATCCCGGTCGGCAACGCCGGCAACGTGACCGCCTACTGGCGAGGCTTCCAGGAGCTCGAGGCCGCGCCGCTGCTCTACGGGTTTCAGGCTGACGGGGCGGCGCCGCTTGTCCATGGCGTGCCGGTCGCCAACCCCGAGACGGTGGCCTCCGCGATCAGGATCGGCAACCCCGCCCGCTGGGAGGAGGCGATGGCCGCCTTCACCGCCTCTCGCGGCCGCGTCGCGGCGGTCTCCGATGAGCAGATCCTCGCTGCCTACCGCTGGTTGGCAGCCGCCGAAGGCGTTTTCTGCGAGCCCGCCTCTGCCGCCTCGGTCGCGGGTCTGTGCGCCCACGGCCTGCCCGTGGTCGAGGGCACGGCGCCGCCTGAGTCGGTCGTCTGCGTCCTCACCGGTCACGGCTTAAAGGACCCTGACACGGCCCTGGGCAAAGCTCCCGCGGTGATCAACTGCAGGAACGATCTCGCCGCGGTCGAGCGTGCTGTCTTTGACTGATCGCTCGCCGCTCTCCCCGCCGCGCCTTTAGTCTGCGCCCCGGGGTGACCGCCCGCCGCCGACTGATCCGCGTTCCCGCCTCCTCGGCCAACCTGGGGCCGGGATACGACGTGATGGCCGCGGCGGTCTCGCTGTATCTGGAGGTGGAGGTGGAGGAGGCAGGGGAGTTCTCGCTCGATCCTGGTGGGCTCGAGGTCTCCACCGGGCGTGACAACCTCGTCGTGCGGGCCTTTGAGAGCCTGCGTCCCGCCGACGGCATCGCCTTTCGCCTCCGCAGCGAGATCCCGCTCGCCCGCGGCCTCGGCTCCAGCGCGGCGGCGATCGTCGCCGGCCTCTTCGCCGCCGATCACCTCTATGAGCTGGCGCTCTCGCGGGAGGAGATGCTGGCCTTGGCGGCTGCGTTGGAGGGGCATCCCGACAACGTCGCCGCCGCGATCTACGGAGGGTTCGTGATCTGCGGGGCGGGGGATCGGGGTGCGCCCAGCGCGATCCGCTTCGACCCGCCGGGTAGCTTGGAGGGCGTCGCCGTCGTCCCTGCCGAGGAGGTCTCTACCGAGCGCGCCCGAGAGGCGATTCCGGCCGAGGTCCCGCTGGGCGACGCCGTCGCCAACGTCTCCGCCGCCGCGCAGCTCGTGCTCGGGCTGAAGACAGCCGACCTTGACCTCATTGCCCGCGGCCTGGCAGATCGCATCCACCAGGACCGCCGCCGCCACCTCTACCCGCGCTCGATGGAGTTGGTCGACGCGGCTAGCGCCGAGCTCGGCGCGCTCGGCGCGACGATCTCCGGCGCCGGGCCCTCTGTCCTGGTCTGGACGACCTGGCAGGATGCCGGCAAGGTTGCCGAGGAGCTGGAGCGCCGCTGCCAAGGCTGGGCCGAGGTCCGTCGCCTCCCCTTCACCCCCCACGGGGCCGACGTGCCCGAGCTCTGATCGGCTGGCAGGTCGCGGTGCATCGAGGCTCGGCGGTAGAGGTCCCTGTCCCGCCTTGGTCGGATGAGGCCGATAGGCTCGCACCCAAGCACCGATCCGGGGCGCACGAGGAGGGCTGAGATGGCGAATGGCTACACGATCAAGCACCGCGACGAGTTCGAGGTGCTCGAGGGCTCGGGGGAGGCGACCTGGAGGCTTGCCCGCCGGGCGCTCGGGACCTCGGCATTTGGCTTCAACCTGGTCGAAATCGAGCCCGGAGGCAAGATCCCCGAGCACGATGAGGCCGGCAGCGGTCAGCAAGAGCTCTACGTGATCCTCGAGGGAGAGGCGACCCTGCGGATCGGCGGCGATGATCACCCGGCACCGGCTGGGACCTTCGCCTCGATCGAGCCACCCGTGAGCCGCACGATCCTCAACCGCTCTGAGGAGAGGGTGACCGCCCTGCTGATCGGCGTCCACCCGTCGGGTCAATACGAGCCGCCGTCCTTTGCCTGAGCCGGGCCCTGGACGGGCGCCACCTGCGCGCCTATAATGCGCCGCTCTCGTCAACCCGTCGCGCGCCCGCTCGGAGAAGGCGTGGAACCCGGGAGGTCAGACATGCCCGATACCCAGCCCCGTGAGCTTCACGGCGAGCCTTGCCCGGTCCGCTACTCGCCCGAGCGTCCCTACCGGCCGCTTGTCTCGCCACCCAGCGTCGAGGACAAGGACTCCTGCGCGATCTATGCCTCGGTTCGCAAGGACGCGACTCCGAGCCATGCCCCGCTCGACCTCGCTGTCCCCGCTCTGGAGAAGATGCTCCACCGGGCCGGCAACGTCGACGGCGAGGGGGACGGCTGCGGGCTGCTGCTCGATCTGCCGCGCAAGCTCTGGGCGGAGGAGGTCCGCTCCGACGGCCACAATCCCTCCCTCACCCTCGACGACGCTTTCGCCGTGGCCCACGTCTTCATCGAGCGCTCCCAGGATCGCGAGCGCATCCAGCACGATGCCCGCGAGCTGCTCGGCCAGGGGGGCTTCCGCATCCTCGCCGAGCGGATCGGTGTCGTCGACTCGCCCGCCCTCGGCCCCACCGCGCGCGAGGAAGAGCCGCACTTCTGGCAGGTCGCCGGGCTGCTCGCCACCGCATCGAGCCGCGACCGCGTCCTCTTCGACCTGCTGATCGAGCTGGAGCAGCGGCTCGGCGTCCACGTCCCCTCCTTCTCGGCAACGACCTGCGTCTACAAGGTGATGGGGGCGCCAAAGGTGCTCGGTGAGTACTACCCAGACCTGCGCGACGAGCGCTTCGAGACGATCAGCTGCTTCGGCCACAACCGCTACTCGACCAACACCTGGCCCTCCTTCAAGCGCGTCCAGCCCTTCTCGGTGCTCGGCCACAACGGAGAGATCAACACGATCGAGCAGCTACGCCAGGAGGCGGGCATGCTCGGCGTTCCAATCCAGCCCGGCTCCTCGGACTCCCAGGACCTAAACCGCACGATCGACACCCTGGTCAGTCGCGACGGCCTCAGCCTCGCCGAGGCGATGGAGATGGTGCTGCCGCCGATCGCCGAGGAGATCCGCTCGCTCCCCGCCGAGCTGCGCCCCTTCTACATGTACCTACACCAGGCGATGGGCCCGTTCGCGCAGGGGCCGGTGGCCTTGATCGCCCGCCACGCCGACGAATGCGTGTTCTCCGCCGATGCGCTCGGGCTGCGGCCGCTCTGGCAAGTCGAGACGGAGGAGGACTACGTCTTCAGCTCCGAGCCGGGCGTCGTCTCCATCCACTCGATGGTCTCCGAGCCCAAGCCGCTCGCCCCCGGCGAGAAGGCCTTGGTGAAGATCGACCGCGAGCGCAAGCGCTCGACCCGGCACTCCCACGACGTGATGCTGCGGATCGTCCGCGAGAGCTGGCTGCGGCGCAATGGCGTCGAGGACGTCGGCCCCTTCGGCCGCGCCCTCGAAGCCGGCGGGCCGCTGGAGGGCGAGGACGTCCCCGGCTACTCCGACGCCGGCCCCGAGGAGCCGGTCAAGGTCGCCGACCGCGTCCTCGCCGGCTTCGGCTGGCAGCGCGACGACGTCAAACTTGTCCAGCAGATGGCGTCCAACGGGGCCGAGCCGATCGGCTCGCTCGGCTACGATGGACCGCTCGCCGCGCTCTCCCCGGAGCGCCAGAACCTCGCCGACTACTTCAAGGAGACGGTCGCCGTCGTCACCAACCCGGCGATCGATCGTGAGCGCGAGGTCGAGCACTTCTCGACCCGCGCCGTGTTCGGTCGTCGTCCATCCATCGACGCCGCCGGGGAGGACACCGGCACGATAGAGACCGCCTTTCCAGTGATCCTCGGCGGCCATCACGGCATGGCGCCGCTCTCCGATATGACCTACCGTCGCATCGCTCGCGAGCACCGCACCTATCTGCTGGAGGACCTCTGGGAGGAGTTTCGCGGACGGGCCGATGCCGTCGACGTCTCCCTGCTTGAGTCCGAGACGACCAAGGGGGCGATCGAGCGGATCAAGCAGGAGGCGGTAAAAAAGGTCCGCGACGGCGCCGAGCTGCTGATCCTCACCGATCGCACCGTCTATGACGCCGGCCGCCGATATCTCGACCCCCACCTGGCCACCTCCGCCGTTGATCAGGCGCTGAAGCAGTTCCGGGTCGAGCCCGGCGAGGAGAACCTCCGGCGCCGCTGCGGCGTCGTACTGCGCTCAGCGGCGATCCGCAACGTCCATGACACGATGATGGCGCTGGGGCTCGGCGCCAACGGCGTCTGCCCCTACACGATGGTCGAGGTCGTCTGCGTCGAGGACTATGAGGCCGACGTCTCCAACCTCTGCGCCGCCCTTACCAAGGGGATCGAGAAAGTGATCTCGACGATCGGGATCCACGAGGTTCGCGGCTACGCGCGCCAGTTCTCCTCGATCGGGGTCAAGCCGGAGCTTGCCGAGATCCTCCAGACGGAGGCCTTCGCCGCCTCCGAGGCGGGCGGCATCGGCTTCGCTGACCTTGACGAGGACACCAACGCGCGGTCGCGGGCGCTGTCGGGGGACGAAGACGCGAAACCGGCGAAGACCTTCCGCTTCTACCCGAAGGTCTACAAGGCGGCGATCGCCACCGCCAACGGCTCCGGCTCCTATGCCGAGTACTCCGAGAAGGTCCGCGACTTGGAGCGGCAGAGCCCGATCTCGATGCGCCACATCATGGGCCTGAAAGCCGATCGTGACCCGGTCGACCCGGCGGCGGTTGACGCCGGGGTCGGCCACCACGACTACCCCGTTGTGATCTCCTCGATGAGCTTTGGCTCTCAGTCTGAGCCCGCCTTCCGCGCCTACGCGGAGGCGGCGAAGGCGATCAACGTGCTCTGCGTCAACGGCGAGGGTGGCGAGATCCGTGACATGTACGGCCACTACCGCAAGTGGCGTGGCCAGCAGGTCGCCTCCGGTCGCTTCGGCGTCTCGGCAGAGATGATCAACTCCTCCTACCTCGCCGAGATCAAGATCGGCCAGGGCGCTAAGCCGGGCGAGGGCGGCCATCTGCCCGGCAAGAAGGTCTCCGAGAAGGTTGCCGCGGCCCGCAATGCGGCGCCCGGCACCGACCTGATCTCGCCCTCCAACAACCATGATCTCTACTCGATCGAGGATCTAGCCGAGCTGATCGACGAGCTGAAGACGGTCAACCCCGACGTGCGGGTCTCGGTCAAGGTTCCGGTGGTGCCGAACATAGGCACGATCGGCCTCGGGATCGCCAAGGCGGGCGCTGACATCATCACCCTCTCGGGCTTTGAGGGTGGTACCGGTGCGGCGCGCCAGCACGCGCTCCGCCACGTCGGTCTGCCCTCCGACATCGGCACCCGCGCCGTGCACCGGGCATTGATGGAGGCCGGCATCCGCAACCGGGTGGAGATCTGGGCCGACGGCGGCTACCGCCACGGCTACGACATCGTCAAGTTGCACTGCCTCGGTGCCAACCGGGTCGGCTTCGGGACGCTGGCTATGGTCAGCCTTGGCTGCACGATCTGCCGCGGCTGCCAGCTCGACACCTGCCACGTCGGGATCGCGACCCAGATCGAGACCCTCGAGCAGGCCCAAGAGCACGGGCTGAAGAAGTTCACCCCGCAAGAGGTCGACAGCGCCGCTGAGAGCTGCGCCCGTTTCTTTCAGGCGATGGGCGAGGAGGTCAAAGAGGTGGCCGCCTCGCTCGGCTACGAGCGCGCCCAGGACCTGGTCGGGCGCTACGACCTGCTCGAGCAGGTCGCCGCACACGACAGGATCGACTTGGCGCCGCTGATCACGCCGCTGGAGGAGTTCCTCGATCTTGAGCCGCTCGACCTGCCGGTAGCCGAAGAGGTTGCCGAGTCCCGCGCCGAGGCAGGCCTGGTCCTCGCCCGCCCGATTCGGATGGAGGCCAAGCAGGCCTCTGCCCAGATCGCGGCCCTCGCCGGCGACATCTGCTCGGGCCGGACGCTGCGCAACGAGTTCCCGCGCCCAACCGACGCCCACGACCGCGTGCTCGGCACCGAGTTGGCCGGGGCGATCGCTCGCTCGCGCATCTTCGAGGAGGGCCCGGAGTCAAACGAGGACGTGCTCGCCAGCCTCGAGTTCAATGGCGGCTCGATCGCCGGCCAAGGTCTCGGCGCCTTTAACGCCTACGGTGTCGCGATCCGGGTTGAGGGCGGCGCCCAGGACGGCGTCGGAAAGGCGATGCTGGGCGGCACCGTCGCGGTGCTGAAGGGCAAGGGGGCGAAGGGCAAGCGGCTCAACGGTTCGGTCGGCAAGTCCTTCGCCTACGGCGCCCAGCGCGGCCGCCTCTTTGTCCAGGGCTCCGCCGACTCGCGCTTCTGCATCCGCCTCTCCGGGGCCGACGTCGTGCTGGGCGGCGAGCCCGAGCACGATCTCGATGACGGCCGCGGCTGCATCGTCGATCGCGCCAACGCCAAGGGCTTTGCCTTTGAGTACATGACCTCGGGTCGGGCCGTGGTCCTCGGCGACATCGGCCCCTGGGCCTGCGCCGGAATGACCGGTGGCCGCGTCTATGTCCGCCAGAACGCCTTCGGAATTGTGCGCAGCTCGATCGAGCGCCGCCTCGGCGAGGGCGCCAAGGTCGAGCTCAAGGACTTAGACGCTGAGGGTCTCCTGGACGTGGACGGCCTCCTCACCCACTACGCCGATGAGCTCCGAGCCACCGGTCAAAACGAAGAGGCCGACCGCGTCCTCAAGCTGGCCGCTGATGCCGCCAGCAACTTCCTGATGGTCGTCCCGCATAAGGTCCAGGCGGATCCCAGCATCTCGACCGAGTAGCGGGGAAGGTGGAGAGGGCCTCGGCAGGCGCCCTTTCCCACCTATCCAGTCAAACGGTCGGCGATCGCGCGGACCTGACCGAGAAGGCCGTCGAGCATCGCCTCTGTGTTGGTGTGGATCCGCCACTCCGCGTACCTGCGGTCTTGCTCAAATGCGTCCAGGCGTTGCTCCAGCTCGCGGGTGCGCTCGTCGATCTTGCGCACCGACTTCTCGATTCGCCTCTCGCTCTTGCGGATCCGCTTCCTGACGTAGCGGCGGGTCTCCTCTCGCAGCGCATCCAGCTCCTTGCGCAGCTCGGCGTCCTCCTCGCCGCCAGGCTCGGCCAGCATCTCCTCGACCCCGACCCGGACCCGCTCGATCTCCTCGTGCAGCCGTTCGCGCGCCCGCTCGGCGGCGGCGGAGATCTCCGGGACGCCGGGGCGATAGGAAGGATCGGGCGCAGCGCTCATCCTCAGCAATCCTAGGGCCGGGGGTGGCCGGAACCGCCCGGCTCAGCGCTCGAGCGCGTAGAGGCGGTAGCGGCCGATAGTCAGCTCGTCCCCGTCGGCGAGCCGGCTCCACTCGACGATCTCGCCGTTGAGGAAGATGCCGTTGAGGCTGCGGTCGTCCATCACCCGGGCCTTGCGGCCCGGCTCGCAGACGATCAGGGCGTGGCGGCGTGAGACGCTCGGGTCATCGAGCCGGATGTCCGCGGTGACGCTGCGGCCGATCCGCGTCCAGCCCTCTTCGACCGCGAAGCTGCGGATCTTTCCCCCGTCATCACGGCAGACGAGGTAGTGGCCGGGGCCCTGGAGCCGACCCCGTGCCCCCTCCAGCCAGTCCGGCGGCGCGCTCGTCGCGTCGGCGAAGAACTCCGCAGTCTGCTGCCCGTGATCCTGCATCGGCTCGAAGATCGAGTCGCGGCGGAAGCTGGAGCCGCGGCAGCGGGGACAGGCGGGGAGGCGGTCGGTCTCCCGCAGCGAGAGCTGGGAGCCGCAGTTGAGGCAGTAAAAGGTACCCGAGCCAGGGGCGACTCCGGTCTTAAGGCTGGCACTGGTTGAACTGGTGCTGAGACTGGCGAAGATAAAAGCTCCTTCCCGATGTCTCCCACCTGATCGTAGCGCCATTCGAGCCAACCGGGGAGACGATCTCTAGAATCGCATCGGCCGATGGGTCCAGTCAGCTCCGAGGTCGAGATCGACGTGCCGCGCGAGGCGGCCTTTGAGTTGATCGGCGACCTCTCTCGCCGCCCCTCCTTCACCGATCACTTTCTCTCCGACTTCCACCTGACCCGGATCGAGCCCACCGGGGTCGGCGCCGGGGCGCGCTTCCGAGTCCATGCCCCGCTCAACTCGGCCTGGGCGGAGACGACGATCATCGATGCCGATGAGCCCCACCGGATCGTCGAGAACGGTCGTGGAGGGCGCGACAATCGCGTTCCCTGCACGACTCTCTGGGAGCTGACCGAAGGGCCGGGCTCGTTGACCACGGTCCGCGTCTCCCACTGGACCGAGCCCTCACACCCGCTCGACCGGGCCAGGGAGGCGCTCGCTGCCACCTCGATCTTCTCCGAGCGCGGATGGCGCCAGGCGCTGCGGCGGCTGCGCGCAGTGCTCGAGGCTGGAGGGGCCGCCGACGGCCGGATCACCGTCGCCGGGGGCAACCGTTACGCGACCGGCATCCCTTAATAGACTCTCGCCCGCTCATGCCTGCCCACCGCAGATTACCCCTGCCACTGCACGCCGCGATCCTGCTCGCTGCGGTCGCGCTCGCCATCACCGGCTGCGGCTACTCGAGCAACTCCAAGGACGTGGAGGCGGGGCAGACGGTGAAGCTCGGCCATCTCCAGTACACGGTCGTCCTCTCCCGCTATCTGAACCCGAGCGACAACGAGGACGCCGCCTTTCTGGTCGGCCAGCCCCCGGCCCCGCCGGGCTCCAACTACTTCGGCGTCTTCTTCTTGGTCGAAAACGAAGACAAGCTGCCACACAGGTTGCCGAAGTCGCTGAAGATCACCGACGCCGTCGGCCAGGTCTTCCGCGCGATCCCGACCAAGAGCATCTACGCGCTGCCGCTCGGCGGCGAAGTGGAAGCCGAAGAACAGGAGCCGGTGCTCGACTCGCCGGCCCAGCAGGGGCCGATCGGGGGCGCTCTCGCCCTCTTCAAGCTTCCCGCCTCTGTCTCCGCCAACCGGCCACTGACGCTCTTGATCCCGGGACCCGAAGGCCCCGCCAAGGTCACGCTCGACCTCTAGGAGAGGCACCCGGCTAGAGGCCGGCGGAAAGCACCTTCGCCGCCACCGGGGCGGCGACTTCGCCCCCCGCAGCTTCGGCGTCGATGAAGAGCACGCCAATCGCCAGCTTCGGCTTTCCGACCGGGGCAAAGGCGGAGAACCAGGCGTCCGTGTATTGGACAGGGTCGGAAGAGTTCTGCTGACCGGGCTTCGGGCCAAGCTCGGCGGTCCCGGTCTTGCCTGCCACCTGGCCCTGGGGGATGGCGGCGGCGGTCCCGGTGCCTTCCCTCACCACCCCGATCATCAGGTCGGTCAGCTGGGCGGCGATCTTCTTCGACATCACCCGGACTGACTTGGCGTCGGGCCGCAGCTTCTTTTCGGTGACGATCGAGGTCGGCTCGCGGACGCCGCCGTTGGCGATCGTCTGCGCGACACTCGCCATCTCCAGCGGTGTCGCCAGAACTTCTCCCTGCCCGATCGCGCTCACTCCTAGGTCAAGTTCGTCGCCAATCTGCTTCGGGATACTGGATTTCGGCGGGGCGACTTCGCGCACAATTCGCGGCGCGTAGAGAGTCGGAGCCGAGTTGAAGCCGAACCGTTCCGCCGTGCTGACCAACGTCTGGTTGCCGATCTTCGGCCCGAGCGGGACGAAGTCGGCATTGCAGGACTCGGCGAACGCCTGCCGGAAAGTCCCGCCACAGTTCTCGCCGTTGGCGTTGTTGATGAATCGCCCACCGACGTTGACTCCGTCGACGACCGGGAATTCATCGTGCAGCGAGACGACCCCCTTTTCCAGCGCCGCGGTGGTGGTGATGATCTTGAAGGTCGAGCCGGGCGGCTGGGGCGCGGAGAAGGCCTGCCCGGCCAGGGCGAGGACGTCTCCGCTGCGGGCATTAAGGACGGCGATGCCGCCGACGCGGCCTTCCAGCGCCGAGACGGCGGTAGTCTGGAGATGGGGGTCGATCGTCGTCTTCACAGGGGCGCCGGCCTTTGGCGGCGCCTGGGCGATGACCCGGGGAGTGCCGCGTCGCCCGGCGATGGCAAGCAGCGAGCCACCTGGCTTTCCGGCAAGGCGTGCGTTGAACGCCTGCTCGAGGCCGTCGACCCCGACCGGTGTGTAGGCAGCGAAGCCCTGACGCTCAAGGCCCGGAAGGGCGGCAGCTTCCGCCGTGCCGACTTCGCCGGTGACGTCGATCGCGGCGCTGCCGATCGGGTGCGAACGCGCGTTGGCCGGACCCTCGGCCAGAGGGGTGCCGTCGGCGGCGAGGATCGGCGCCCGCGGCGCCAGTTCGACCCGGTTCTCCAGGTGCTCGCCACGGCGCAGTCCAGGGAAGAGGAGGCTCCGGCTCCAGGCGATCCCGCCTTCGGCGAAGGGCAGGTCGACGTCCGCGTCGAGGGGGCCAAAGGCGACCGTGTCGGTGATCACCGGCACCGGCACGGTCGTCACGCCGGCGGCTTCTGTTGCTTCCCGAGGTGATTGCGGGTCCAGCGAGCGCAGCGTCGCCACCCCTTCGGCTTCGCGATATGCCTTGGCGAAGTCGGCGACCCCGATCGCCCGCTTCGAGGCGGGGTTCAACTGCGCGTACATCGCCGCGAATTCGTGTCGCGCCCAGGCTTCGGCGAACCGCTTGGCGGCACCCTTCACCGGAGACCCCCCCGGAGTCCCCGCCGCGGCACCGAGGATGCCTGCGGCGACGGCGAGAATCGTGAGGGGGAGCGCGCGAGTGAGGAAGCGACGACGCCGTTCCACCTCGGGGGAGAGGCGTTTCATTTTGGTGAAAGGTAATAGAGGGACAGCCCGCGTGCTTCTATTTGGGTTGTGACTGTGTTGGATTGGGGGATCGTCGCCTTCACCGCGGCCCTGGGCCTGTGGGGGTATCGGCAGGGTTTGATCGTCGGGGCGCTGACCCTGGTGGGGTTCGCCGCGGGGGCGTTCCTCGGGAGTCGGATCGGCCCTTTGGTGTTGCAGCAGGGGTCAGCTTCGCCGTACGCACCGCTGTTCGCCGCGCTGGGGGCGCTGCTGGTCGGGGCGGTCGTCGCGGTCACCCTTGAGAGCCTCGCCCTGGGGCTGCGGGCGAGGGTGATCCGCAGGAAGGCGCTGCACCGCGCCGACGGAGCGGGGGGCGCTGCGCTGGTCGCCGCGGTCGCGCTCGGCCTCGTCTGGGTGTTCGGCGCGGTCGTCCTACATGCGCCGGGGACGGCTCGGCTTCGAGCCGACGTCCAGCGCTCCCTGATCCTGCAAAGCCTCAACCAGGTGCTGCCGCCCTCGGGGCCGGTGCTGAACGTGCTCAACCGGGTTGATCCGGCCCCCTCTGTCTCCGGCCCGGTGACGGCGCTGGGGCCGCCCGACCCGGCGATCGCCTCCGACCGCGGCGTCCTGGGGGCGGGCCGCTCGGTGGTTCGCGTGCTCGGCACTGCCTGCGGGCTCGGGATCGAGGGCTCGGGGTGGGCGGTGAAGCCGAACCTGATCCTCACCAACGCCCACGTCGTAGCCGGCGAGGACGACACCACGGTGATCACCCAGACCGGCGCCTCGCTCAGCGCGACTCCCGTTCACTATGACCCGCACAACGACCTCGCCCTGCTGCAAATCGGCACCGCGCTTCCCGTCCTTCGGCTCAGCTCCGATCCGCGGTCGGGAACCGCCGGCGCCGTCCTCGGCTACCCCGAAAACGGGCCCTACACGGTCGCGCCCGCGCGCTTTGGCGAAACGCGCGAAGTGATCAGCGAGGACTCCTACGGCGACGGCCCAATCCACCGCACGATCAGCTCCCTGCGCGGTTCCGTCCGCAGCGGCAACTCCGGCGGCCCGATCGTCGACTCTCAGGGTCGCGTCCTCGGCACGGTCTTCGCGGCGACCACCTCCGGCACTCCGGGCGGCTTCGCGGTTCCCGACAGTCTGGTCCGCGCAGCCCTGCGGGAAACGGCTCCCGCGGTGAGCACCGGCCCTTGCACCAGGTGAGGGAAGGGCCGCGCGGACACCGTTCCTGCGGCGCCTGGCTCTCGCCCGAGTGGGTCGTTGAGAGACGCCACCGCGCCGGTGGCCAGTTGAGGGGACGGTTCCGCCCGGCCCCATCACTTACGTTCAGTAAGCTCGATTTGAAGTGGGTGCCACTGCCACGACCGAAGACCATGCAGTCCCGGGGGTGTGCCCGCACTTCCACGCCGCGATCGAGTTGATCGGCAAGCGCTGGACCGGGGCGATCGTCGGCACGCTGACCGAGCAGCCGATGCGCTTCGGCGAGTTGGCCAAGGCAGTGCCGGGCCTCTCGGACCGGCTGCTCTCCCAGAGGCTGCGCGAGCTCGAGGACGAGGGCCTCGTCGAGCGGGAGGTCGAGCCCGGGACGCCGGTCCGCGTCACCTACTCGCTCACCGGCAAGGGCGCCGAGCTGGGCCCCGCGATTCGCGAGCTGCGCCTCTGGGCGCGCCGCTGGAAGCGCGCCGGGTAATCGCCGCGTGGAGCAGGAGGCGATTGCGCCGGCCGGGACGCCGGACCCCGACCTGCCGGGCCCCTTTCCGGTCGGCCGCTACGCGCGCAAGCTCCAGGAGGAGATGCGCAAGCGGGCGCGGGTGCTGCTGATCGGTGAGATCACCGGCGTCGGCCGCAGCAGGGTCCAGGCCTACTTCGAGCTGCGCGACGCCGAGGGCGCGGTGCCCTGCGCGATCTGGCTCAACGACCTGGAGGAGGCCGGGCTGCCGGCGGCGGCGCTGCGCGATGGCGCCGAGGTGGTGATCGCCGGCGGGCCCGACTACTACCCGGGCGCCGGCCAGGCGTCGCCTAGCTTTGCCTTCCGCGCCACCCACCTGCGCCTTGCCGGCGAGGGAGACCTGCTGGCTCGCCTCGAGGCGCTGCGCAAGAAGCTTTGCTCCGAGGGCCTGTTCGAGCTTCAAAAGCAGCTCGCGCGGCCGCTGCTGCCGAGGGCGATCGGCGTGGTGACGGCGGAGTCGGGCGCCGCCCGCCGCGATCTGCTCGCCGGGCTTCACCGGCGCGGCTGGGCCGGGACCGTGGTATGGGCCTTCGCGCCGGTGCAGGACCGTCACGCCGCACCGGCGATCGCCGCGGCGATCCAGGATCTGGCGGCGCGCCCCGAGGTCGAGGCGATCGTCGTCACCAGAGGTGGCGGCAGCCTCGCCGACCTCTGGGCCTTTTGCGACGAGACCCTGTGCCGCACGGTGGCGTTGCTGCGGGTGCCCGTGGTGAGTGCGATCGGCCACGAGTGCGACGCGACCCTGATCGACGACGTCGCGGCGGTCGCCTGCTCGACCCCGACCCACGCCGCCGAGGCGGCGGTCCCGCTCGACTGCGTCGCGGCGCGGGGGGAGCTCGACCGCGCCCTCGCCGCGCTGCGCCGGACGGCCGGCGCCGCCGTCGAGGCGCGCACTCCCCACCTGGTCGCCCTGGCGCGCGGTCCGGGCCGGGCGCTCCGCCGCGAGCGACTTGCCCTGAACCAGAAGACGCGCGAGATCCGTGCCGCCTCCGAGCGCGGCCTCGCCGAGCGCCTCTCCTACCAGCGCCGCCTTGCCCGCGTCGTGCTAGAGCGAGCACGTCGCCGCGCCGCCGGGCCGGAGATGGACAGCCGGCGCGACGGTCTGCGGCGAGCCGCGGTCGCCCTGCGCGCCCACGAGCCCGAGCGGACCCTAGAACGCGGCTACGCGCTGGTCGAGACCATCGACGGGCGCCCGCTCGCCAGCGCCGCTGCGGCGCGCGCCGCCGAGGAGATTAGTCTGCGCTTTGCCGATGGCCGAGTCAGAGCGAGACCAGAGCAAGCCGGCGGAGGTTGAGTCCTACGAGGTCGCGGTTGACCGCTTGGAGCAGATCATCGATCGGCTCGACTCCGGCCAGGCAGGCCTGCGGGAGACCCTCGACCTTTGCCGCGAGGGCCGCGAGCTGGTTGCATACTGCGCCGCCGAGCTCGACGCTGTCGGTGAGGGACTCAGGGAGCTGAGGCTGGACGAGCTGGCGGCGAAGCTGGAGCAGGGCCCGAGCACAACCGCCTGAGCGCCGGGCAGCCGTTGCAAAGGGACCAGCTCCGGTCCTCCGGCGGGGCGGCCGGGAACTCGCCGGCGCCGATCCGGGCGATCGCGGCGGCGAGCCGCTCGCGGGCGGCGTCGATCTCGGCGCGGGCGAAGACAGAGATCTGAGGCTCGTCCAGGCGCTCGAGGAAGACGTAGGCGACTTCGACCTCGGGCGCGCCGCGGGACTCGGCAACGGCGAGGGCGTAGATGTCGCGCTGGACCTCATAGCGGGCCGCGCGCTCGGCCGGGTCGGCACCGTGGAGGCGGTCGGTCTTGTAGTCGACGACGAGCGGCGCCGACCCCTCGCGCTCCACCAGCAGATCGATTGAGCCGCGCAGGACCGTGCCGGCGACGCCGAGCAGGACCGGCGCCTCGGCGCGGACTCCGCTCGGATCGTCGCCGATCCGTTCGCGCAGCAGGCTCGACCCGAGCCAGCCGCGCACCGGCGCCAGCAGGCTCTCAGGCAGGCCGTCGGAGTCGGGGTCGAGCCCCGCCGCGGCGGCGTGGCGGTGGACCTGCTCGGCGGGCGGCTCCCGCCATCCGTTCACCTGGCTCCACTCGAGCAGCGCGTGCACGGCGGCCCCGCGGGCGGCCCCCTCCTGCCGCCTAAAAGAGATCGCCTCCAGGTCCTCGGAAAGCTGGTTCGCAGCTCTGTCCGGCGTCCGCGCAGAGCTGCGGGCGCTCTCGGCCAGGCCAAGGATCTGCTCCATGAAGAAGCGGTAGGGGCAGTCCTCAAAGGCGGAGATAGCGGTGTAGGAGAGCGGCTGGCTCGCCACCGACGGGGGACGCCGCTCGACAAGCGGCGCCGGGCCCTCGCCGCGCGGGCGCTCGGTGCCTGCGTTGGGCTGCGTCGCGGCCAGCTCGGCGGCGCGGGCGGGGGAGGGGAGGTTGACGCGGACCGCGATCTCGGAGGGCTCGAAGGTCACGTCGAGGCCCTGGCGCGGCCGGGGGGGCGGAACCGCGACGCAGGAATCGCTTCCCCGGTCGATCCCGAGTCCCTCGACGATCCGCTCGAGCACCGGCGTCCCCGGCTTCGTCTCGCTTCCGGCTGCCGGCTTGACCACGCCGCTGAGGATCAGCCGCTCGCACGCTCGGGTAGCGGCGACGTGGAAGAGCCGCAGCCCCTCCTCGGCGTCGCGCCCCTTTGACTCCTCGTCGAGCACCGCGTAGTCGTAGAGGTTGATCGAGGCGGCGCCGAGACGGCGCAGCTGCATGCCGACCTGCGGCACATCCCCGTTGCGGCCGATCGCCAGCAGCGGCGGTCTCGAGCCGGCCAGGAGGCTGCGCGAGAGGTCGGGAACGGCGACGACGCCGAACTCGAGCCCCTTGGCGTTGTGGACGGTCATGATCCGCACCCCGTCATGACCCTCGACAGCCGTCGCGGCTTGCGCCTCGACACCGGTTTCGGCGCGGGAGGCGAGGAAGTCGAGCAGACCGCGCAGATCGCGCCCCTCGCGCGCCTCGAACTCGGCGGCGAGGCGCATCAGCTTGCGCACGTTGGCGAAGCGAGCCTCACCGGAAGGGCGGATCAGCACCGCCAAGTCATAGCCGGTCTCGGTTACCGCGGCGTCGATCAAGCCGGCGAGGGAAAGGCGCGTGCCACCTTCGCGCAGGCCCGCAAGCGTCTCCGCGAAGCGTCGCAGCAGCGCGACCTCTGCATCCGGGATCTGCCCGAGACGCTCCGGCTCGGCGAGCTCGGCCTCACCGGACCCCGTCACCCGCTCGACAGCGGGCCAGACGTGGTGTCCCTGGCCCGCCGCCGCCCGCAGCAGCCAGAGGGTGTCTGGGGCGAGGCCGCAGGCGGGGGAGGCCAGGGCTCCGAACAGAGCCTGGTCATCGAGCGGGTTGGCGATCGTCGCCAGCAACGCGCAGACGTCGGCGACCTGCTGCTGGGACCAGTAGCCGCGGCCGCCGACCACGTAGGGCCTCAGGCCAGCCCGCTCCAGGGAGTCCTCATAGGCATCGAGGTGGGTGAAGGCGCGCAGCAGCACCACCATCTCGCCGCGTGGCAGCCCGGCGTCGGCCAGCTCGCGCAGCCGCGCGGCGAGGAAGCGGGCCTCGGCGAGGCAGTTGAGCGGGGTGCGCCCGTCGCTGGCCGGCGCCAGGTCGCCGCCCACCTCATCCCAGCCCTCGCGGGCGGTCAGCAACAGCTCGACCGCGGGGTCCTCGCCGAGGTCGCCGGCGAGCGGCGCGGCGCCGACCCGCAGCGGCCTGAACGCGTCGCCGAGCAGCACCCCGCCGAGTGCATTGAGGGCGCCGATCACCGCGGGCCGCGATCGGAAGTTGCCGCTCAGCTCGATCGTCTCGGCTCCCGGGCGCTCCGCGATCGCCCGCCGCTGCTCGCGGAATACCTCGAGGTCGGCGTGACGAAAGCCGTAGATCGACTGAAGCTCATCGCCGACCGTCATCAGCTCGCTTCGCGGCCCGCGCAGAGCCTCGATCAGCCGTAGCTGGAGGCGGTTGGTGTCCTGGAACTCGTCGACCATCAGGTGGCTGAACCGCGAGCGGTAAGACGCGCCGATCTCTCCCCGCTCCAGCAGCCGCGCGGCGAGGATTTGCAGATCCTCGAAGTCAACCCCCGAGCGCCGCCGCTTGGCGGCCTCAAAGCGTGCGGAGTAGAGCTCCAGCAGGGTCGCGAGGTGGCGGTAGGCGACGCCGCCCTCGCCAGCCTCGGCGGTGCGTGAGATCGCCGCCTCGATCGTCTCTCGGTAGACGGCGATCGCCTTCGAGGTGCTGTCGGTGCGCAGCGCCGCCAGTTCGTCGAGGCTCGGGAGCTGACCGGGGCCGCCCTCCAGCGTCGCCAGGGCCTGCTCCAGTCGCTCCCGCTTCGGGTCGTCCGGCTTCAGATCGCCGAGTGCCTCCGCGGCGGCATCTGCCGCGCGGCGGATCGCCGCCGCACGGTCGTAGTGCGGCGGCTCTGGCAGCCGCGGCTCGGCGAGCCCACGGCTGCGCAGCTCCGCGTGGGCGCCGGCGACGATCGTCCGCAGCCCTTCGACCTCGAATGCCGCCACGGTGTCCTCGCGGGACTCCTCATCCGCCGCCAGGAACTCCTCCAGCGCCTCCTCGAAGGCCTCCCGCGCCGCCCGCTCGGTCTCCGGCGCATCGAGCACGCGGAAGCGCGGATCGATGCCGGCGGCGACCGGGTGGCGAACCAGCAGGCGGTTGCAGAAGCCGTGGATGGTCGTCACCCAGGCCTCGCCGATGCCGGGGAGCAGCTGCCGGGCTGGCTCGGAGCCGGCCTGGGCCCGTCGCGCCAGCTCGGCCCGGATCCGTTGGCGCAGCTCGGCTGCCGCCTTATCGGTGAAGGTGAAAGCGAGGATCGCATCGGGCGAGATGCCTTGCTCGCAGACCAAGCGGCAGTAGCGGTCGACCATCACCCCGGTCTTGCCGGTGCCGGCGCCTGCCTCGACCAGCACGTCGCCACCGCCAGCCGAGATCGCCGCTGCCTGCTCGGGAGTCGGAGCTCGCTCGCTCAAGCCTCCTCCACCTGGCGGTCCTCTTCGTTGACCGGCGCTCTCTCGCGGCGGCAGATCGGGGCGAAGTCGCAGTACTCCGGGCAGATGTCGTGGCCACGCAGCCCGGATCGCGGGCCCGGATCGCGGCGGATCTTTCCCGCCCGCATTCGGGCGACGATCGCGGCGGCTCGGCTTCGCGCCTCGGCGAGCGTCTCCTCGAGCCCCGCGCGGTCGACGAGGTCGTTGTCGTAGAGTCGGTAGGAGGCAAGCGCCCCGGCGACCTCGTTTAACACCACACCCCGCGGACGCCGTACCGAGGTTCCCCGCAAGGGGTGATAGAGCCCCCCGACCGGCTGTGCTCCCCAGTGCTCGGCGACGGCGATCAGGTAGAGCTGGAGCTGGAGCTTTGCCCGCTCCTCGAACTTCTCGCGTGAGGTGACTCGGCCGGAGAGCTTGTAGTCGAGGACGAGGGCGCGGCCCTCGCCATCGCGGTCGACCCGGTCGATCGCCCCGTGCAGGTGCCAGCCGTCGATCTCCAGCGCCGGTCGCTCGCTGCCCTCCCGCTCGCCGAACGCCGCCTCCAGCAGCCAGGGCTCAAAGCCGCCCGCATCGCGCTCGGACTCCTCTGCCAAGAAGCGCTCCAGCAGCCGCTCGACCCGCCTGACGATCGCCCGCTCGGCGGGATGGCGGCCGAGTCCGCGCTCGGCGACGGCCACGGCGAGGAGCTCTCGCCCTCGCTCCATCCAGGTAGACAGCGACCCCGGTCGGGGCAGGGACTCGCCGCCCGGTCGCTCGCGGTAGAGGCGGTCGAGTGTGCTGTGCATAAGGCCACCCTGGACGAGCGGGTCGGGCGTCGGTTCAAGTGACTGGGGATCGAGCTCATGGGCGGCGAACCAGCGGTAGGAGCAGAGGTCGAACTCCTCCAGCGTGGTGCCGCCATAGGCGGGGACCGCGGCCAGCGACTCGAGCGCCGCCGGATTGGCCAGTGGACCCGGGGCTCGGCTTGCGGACTCGGCCACAAGCGCCGTCTCGATCCGCGCTTCGACTTGCTCTCGGGCCTCGCCGCCGAGTCCTGCGGCCGCGAGCAACTCGGCTGGGTGCGCGCTCTCGCCGCCGACTGCGAGAGCGCGCGCCAGCTCGTCTTCGGAGGGGGCCTCGAAGACAGGATGGACCACTTGGGCGAGGTCGCGCCCGCGGGTGATCGACGCCTCGACCGGATCTGGCGTCTCGCCGTCCGGCGGTGGGTCGAGCAGGCGGCGGACGTCATCAAGCAGGGGCGAGCGCGACTCGGCGGCGCCACTCTCATCGCTGTCACGATAGGAAAGGAAGAGCCGCCGGCGGGGGAGGGTGAGGCAGACGTAAAACAGGTAGCGCTCCTCGGAGTCTGGGTCGCGGCGCGGCTCCAGCCCTAGCCCGGTGCGCTGCCCCTCGGAGAGAAACGGGTCGCCGCCGCGGTCGCGGCGCGGGAACTCGCCGTCTTGGAGGGAGCCGACGAAGAGGTGGTCAAAGCGCTCCGCGCGCAGCCGGTAGGGACTGGCGATCCTCACCCGCCCCTCGACCGGTCCGCTCCAGGCACGGAACTCGACGCCTCTGATCGTTGCCGCCAGCTCCTCGGGGCGGGGCGCCGGCCCGCCCAGATCGCGCAGCTCAGAGAGCGCGCCGGAGATCGCCGCGGCGGCCCGTAGCTCGACCCCGTCGCCGGGCGCCGGGCGCGGGGCGTCCCCCTGGCCGCGCAGGGGGCGGGCTGCCATCGTCGCGGCCAGGCGGCCGACCTCCTCCAGCAGCTCTTCCTGCGAACGCGCCGCCGCCGCCCGGATCCGCGCCAGGTCGAACGGAGGCGCGTGGCCTTCGCCGCTCCAAAGCTCGAGCGCCGCCGCCGCACCCCGCACCCGTCCGCGGCGCACCGCCCGCTCAAACCAATCGACCCGCCGCGGCGACACCCCGGAGGGGCCGCGCAGAAAGCGCAGCAGGTCGCTCGCCCCGGCGGCGCCGAACTCCGCCTCCAGCAGAGCGAGCAGCGCGCCGCCGACCGAGGTGGCGGCGACCGGCAGCTCCGCCTCCAGCGCCACTGCGACCCCGTATGACTCGAGCACCGAGGCGAGAAGCGGGCCGCGGCGCGCTGGGTCCCGCAGCGCGATCGCGATCTCATCCGGCTCTGCCCCTTCCGCGATCAGCTTCGCGACCTCGGCGCCGATCGCCTCCGCCTCGCCCCGCTCTCCGGCCGAGCGCAGAAAGATCAGGTCCCCGTCCGGCGGCCGCCGCGGGCCGTCGAGGTTGCCGAAGCCGCGCTCGAGGTGATAGAGCAGCGGGCTCGGCGTGTTCGCCGGGTCGGCCTCGGTACGGACCTCCGCCGTTACCCCGATCCGCTCACGCAGCCCCTCCAGCAGCGTCGCGCGCGCGCTCAGAGCCGCGCTGCCCGCCTCGTGTGGCAGCGCCACGGTCACCTCGGCCACCCGCGCGAGGGCCTCGATCAGTGCGAGCTGGTTCGGGGTCAGGTCGTCGAACCCGTAGAGGAAGAGTGGCCGACCCCCCCAAAACTCGCCCGAGCGGCGCAGCAGCGCGATCGCCTCGCGCGCGACCGCGTGCGAGTCGACCCGGCCGAGTCCCTCCCGCACCTCCTCATATCCCGCGAACAGGGTTGCGAGGTCGCTCAGGTAGGCGGAGCCCTCCAACGTTCCGGTCCCCGCCTCAAGCGCCCCGGGGCCAAGGCCGGCCGCCTGTAGCTCTCCGAGCAGCCGCTCGAGGGCAATCGCGAAGCCTGGGTGCGTGGCCGAGCTCCGTAGCGGTCCCAGCCGATCCCGCCGCTCCTCGATCGCGATTGAGACCGCCCGCTGGCGCTGTGTCGCGGTCAGCTCCGCAGCCGGCGGTGAGCCGCCGGCTGCCGCCACTGCCCGGAACAGTCCCTCGAAGGTCATCACCGAGCCGCCGAGCGTCGCGCCCCCCTCGCACAACTCTCGCTCGAATGCGAAGACGTCGTCAGCGTTGGGCACGACCAGCACCGGGTCGCGGTCAAGCGCCGCCGCGAAGCGGCGGCGAATCAGACCGGCCCGACCTGAGTTGGGAGGCCCGTGGATCAGGTTCAGCGGCACCCTTCCCAGCTTATGCACGGCTGCGGCGCTCGTCCGCCGCAAACTGCGAATTCGCCGCCCCGCTTTACCGTCTACCTGCCCCTCTAGATTGAGCCAACGTATGGCCCTCTGCTTCGTAGACCCAGCCGACGCGATCCGTGCGATCGCCGACTCGGTCGGCCGCGAGGCCCGCCGGCAGCTGCTCGGGGAGGCGGTTCGTTCCTGGGTCGATGAGATCCCCGACGCCGAACTTGAGACCCATTACGCGAAGGCGCTCTCCGAGCTGGACGAGCACGACCTCTCAATGCTGGCCGCCTGGCACGGATCGCTAGAAGTTGGCCACCCGCTCCCCAATCGCGACTTCCTGATGGGAGCCTTTGGCTCGCTCGGCGAGTACCGCCGCGAGGCGCTCAAGCTGGCCGCCGGCTTTCGTGGCGAGGAGGCCGTCGATGCCGGGGTCACCGAAGACAACGCCCTGGAGCTGGTCCTCAGCCTCCTCTCACCGCCGCGCCTGATGGAGCTGGCAGCGGAGGCCGTCGACCTCTACATCTGGGACCGCGCCGGCTCGGACAACTAGCCGCCGCCGCCAGCCGAGCCGAGCACGGCGCGAATCTCGGCGATCGCCTGCTCGTTGTCGCGGAAGTGGACCGCACTCATGCCGGCGCGTTGCGCCCCCTCGCAGTTGTGAGCGACGTCGTCGACGAAGAGGCAGGCCTCGGCGGACATCTCGATCCGCTCCAGGGTCAGCTCATAGATCCGCGCTTCGGGCTTGCGGGCGCCGACGAAGCCGGAGTCGACGACGATCTCGAAGATCTCATCCACCGGCAGCATCGAGCGCCACAGCGGCTCCCACTCGCGCACGTTGTTGGTCAGCATCGCCATCCGGTAGCCGCTCGTCTTCAGCTCCCGCATCAGCTCGATCATCGGCGGGTTCGGGTCCAGCGCCTCGAAGTAGATCTCTTTGAAGCGGTGCATGTGGGGACGGTGGCCGAGCAGCGGCTCCAGCCCATCTGAGAGCCGCTCGAGGAAGGCCGCCTCCGCGATCTCGCCCCGCTCCAGCGCGAACAGCGGGTTCTCGCCGTCTGCCTCGGCGATCGCCTCCATCGCCTTGCCGAGCGCCTCGGTTGAAATCCCGGTCTCGTCTTGGAAGGCCATGAAAGAGCCGAGCAGCGGTGTCGTCAGCACGCCCCCGAAGTCAGAGACGACGACCTCGATCTCAGGCATCGGTGCGCACTACCTCATAGTGCCCAAGCCCCTCACGACCCTCGACCGCCCAGCGGAAAAAGGCGACCTCGGCGCTCAGGCCCGGCCGCCGCACCGAGGTGGAACTGATCAACGTGCCGGCGCCGCGCAGTGGCTGCCCGTCCTCGCCGTCGGGCCACAGCTCCAGCGTTGCCCGGCGCTGCACCCCATCGGGCCCGTACTCGGTCGAGAGCAGCGTTTCGGCGATCTCGACCGGGGCGCCGTCGGGACCACACATCACCGCCGCTAGCTGCTCCTCACCATGCCCGCCGGCTCCCGCCGGACGCACCGCGGTCAGCGCCAGTAGGCCGCCATCGGAGAAGACGATCCCGATCGACCGCCGCTGGGCGGGGGGGGCCGGATCGCTCATGCGGGTAAAGAGGTGGGGTTGGGCACCGCCGGAAGCCTAGATGAGCCACCCGGCTACCATGGGGCGATGTCTGAGAACCAATCTGCTGTGCTCACCGAGGACGACGTGCTAGAGGCGCTTGAGGAGGTCATCGACCCCGAGCTGGGCCTGGACTTCGTCTCCCTTGGTCTCGTCTACGACATCGAGATCGAGGGCTCCGAGGTCTACGTCACCTTCACCCTGACCACCCCCGCCTGCCCGATCGGCCCGCAGGTCTCCGAGCAGATGAAGGAGTTCGTCGGCGACCTGCAAGGAGTCACCGCCGTTCACCCAAAGATGGTCTTCGATCCCGCCTGGTCCCC
>CAVUPF010000010.1:0-81335 GCA_963743285.1 uncultured Solirubrobacterales bacterium | reverse complement strand
AGGGTTTGCGGGGTCAGAGGGGGTCATAAGGGGTCAGTTTTGTCCCCATACCGTCCCCACGGCGTCCCCACGGATCAGTCCGCGGGCCTGTCGAGGTAAGCGTCGAGCATCGCTCGCGCTTCGACCTCGCTTCCGGGCATGAGGTGTCCGTAGCGGTCGAGGGTTATGGTGATTGTCGCGTGGCCCAGGTAGGTGCTGAGAGTCTTGGCGTTAAGCCCGGCGGCGATCGCGATGCTGGCGAAGGTGTGCCGCCCCTCATGGAATCCGAGGGGGTCGAGTTCCGCATCGTCCCAGCGTTGATGGGTGCGGCGGCGCAGGATGGCGGGGTCGGTCGGCCACGCTGGGTTTTTGGCACTGGGAAACATCAGCCCGTCGCTCGCGTGGTTCAGCAGCATGAAGTGATCCGCCAACAGCACAGTGAGCTTGTCGATAGTCGGCACCTTGCGCGACTTGCGCGACTTGGTGGGAACGAACTGCTTTGACCCCGGGTCCCAACTCCGATGGACGTGAATCCAGCCGCCCTCGAGGTCGACGGCGGACACGTCGAGCGCCAGCAACTCCCCGAGCCGCAGGCCCGCGTAGACGGCGAATCCGAGTGCGGCTCGGTCCTTCGGCCGCAGCGCAGCTATCAACGCCGCCGCTTCGGAGGGAGTCGCGATCCGATCGCGCGCCCTCTCACCGGCTGGGAGCCGTAGCCCCTTGCATGGGTTGAGGCGGACCCACCCGCGCAGTTCCGCGAACCCGATCAGCGCCCGCAGCGCAGCAACGATGTTTCTGACCGTGCCCGGCGACCGCTCGGCCGTCGTCAGAACGTCTACCCATCGTTGAAGTTCAGGGCGCTGTAGACGGCCGATCCGCTTGGAGCCCAGCTCTGGGATCGCGCGCTTGTTCAGGTCGCGCTCGTACCCCCTGATTGTGCTCGGCTTATAGACATGCCCGCCCTTCTGACGAAACGCTCCAGACTTCATCTCGGCGATGAACTCCGCCGATGCCTTGGCAAGGGTCGGGCCAGTCGCAGCTGAGAGAGTCCCTGCTTGCAGACGTGCCTGTGCGTCCACTCGCCAAGACCGCGCCTCGGCCAGCGAGTCGGTCCACGGACCCCGTAGGTGCTTGCCGACGAACTTGTCGCGGGCGGTGCCCCTGTATCGCTTGCGCCCCTTCGTGTCCGTCCGGACTTCAATCCCCTGCAAGGCCGGACTACGCTCTTTGTTGCTCATGGAGTCATCCCTCCGTGGGCCATGCCCCCGGCCGCTCTAACGGCGCGGGGGCGCTTTGTTGATGTCGTCATCCTAGACGTCGCGTTCGTAGTCGCGGCCAATGTTGCGTTGCCTTCCAGCCATCTTTCGATCTCCGGCACGGGGATGATCCGCAGCCTTCCGCGGCGGACGATTCGAAGCTCCGGCTGAACATGGCGCTTGAATGATGACTCGCTCATACCGACCGCTTCAGCGGCCTCCTCCACGGTCAAACCGAGGCGAGGGGGTGAAGGGCGTCGAGGGTCGGAGTTTTCAAGGGTCATGGCGCAGATCTTCTGTCCAGCCAGAACGCCCATTGCATCGGCTGAAATCCGGGCGCCCCGATTGGATCTATATATCCGCGTGGCCCCGCAAAGCCCCGCACAGAGCCAAGCCGTCGAGCGCGATGGGACATGGCCTAAACCGGTTCCTTGCCCTGCAGGCGTTTGAGCAAGGCCAGCCAGGCTAGGTGGCCTGTACCGCGCGACTCCCAAACCGACCTCGTTGGTCGTGAAGGGACCTGCCCTAAGTCTCAGCTTCGGGGTCGGGCGCGGAGTGCTCCGTGCTCGCCGTTTGCGGAGGTCCTGGTCTAGCCCCGAAGCGCGCGATCGCGCCGACGATGCCGGGCAGGATCACGCCGAGGATCAACGTCCATGAAGCGAACGCGACGACTGCCGTGTCGCCGCTGACGACCCGCGCCCCATGCAGAACCACGAGCAGAATGAAAAAGCTCACCAACAACCGGACCATCCATCTTCCGATGGGGTGGGCGACCGTCGTCTTGATGAGCGGCTCGCTGACCCGGTACAGCACGACGGTGCCGGAGAACAGCACCGCTCCCGCCACCAGAGGGCTCTCGTCGGTGGTGAGTTCTCGATGAAGGGACAGCGCGTTCAGGCACAGCAACTCCGACGCGAGTAGCACGATCACGATCGACAGGAGGATGCCTGCGGCCAACGGGGTGGCCGATCTCTTGGCGAGCCCGAGATCAACGACGATCGCTATGAAGACGAAGGGGATCACGGTCGCCACGGTCGCTTCGTAGGTGGGGTCGTATGCGTGGGCGAGCGCAAGCACGGCTCAATGACGGTAGGCGCCCGAACGGACGGGGGTTGGGGTGGAGGGCAACCGCCGGGCCGCTCGCCGCGCGGAGAGTACGAACCCGGACGCGCAATGTGTCCGCGCCGCTGCGACTCGGCCTACATCGCCTCTAGAGATCGCTGGCTGGCTCCCCCCGTGGACCGACGGTCCCGGCTCAAATCCAAACGCCCCGATTGGATCTATAGATCCGCAGGGCCCGCAAGGCCCCGCACAGAGCCAGGCCGTCGAGCGCAATGGGCGGCGCTGCGGGGTCTTGCGGGGTTCTCCCAGAT
The DNA here is from genome assembly GCA_963743285.1 of uncultured Solirubrobacterales bacterium. Lineage (GTDB taxonomy): Bacteria > Actinomycetota > Thermoleophilia > Solirubrobacterales > 70-9 > CAVUPF01. The sequence goes on along the minus strand of CAVUPF010000010.1, from coordinate 78,727 downwards.
GCAATGCAGACGCAATTCGGGCGTTGAGTCAGACGCAATCGGGGTGACCGGAGTGACGGCCGATGTCGGCGGTGACTTTCGTCGCTCATGGGGAACCGATGAGGCGCGGGTGAGATGATGAAGCTGTCGGTATGTCTGCGTGGCGAGGAGATTGGATCGAGGTATCAGAGTCCGGCGGGTGGGAGTTTCACCGCTGTGTCTGCTGTGGGCGTGCCTTGCACGATCCAGAGCGTCGGCAGGATGGGCTCGGCGAAAGATGCCGCAGCATTGACCCTCAGCGTGCACAGAAGCTGCGTGAGAATGCCCGGGCAGTCGATCGCCGCCGCTGGAGGCGAGACGCTTGGTATCAGCGCTTCGGCGAGCGAGTTGCTGCGGAGGCGGATGCAATAGCGCGCTTGCGAGATCAAGAGTGCCTGGATCTCGATGAATCGCGCGGCTGAATTGATGAGTTCTTGCGCGGGCGACGCCGAGCCTTTTAAGCCGCGCGGCCCGGGTTCGAGTCCCGGCGGGGGCACTTTGACGGCAACCGCAGTCTAGTGCCGAATAGGGCGTCAACGACCCACGTCGACACTCGGCAGCTTGGTTCCTTGGGCACCACATTTGGGCACCAAGGGGTCATCCGGGTGCTGCCTCGTCTGCAGGCCTTCGGCCCCGAGGCTGATTTTGCTTGGAGTCGCGACAGGTGCTCCGCGGACCGATGGTCCCCGGTTTGAATCCGGGCGCCCCGATTGCTTCACGTTTCGCGCCGACGCGCGAACATCGCCGAAAATGCCCGCAGATGCTGGGCTTGCGCGACACGCTTTCTCTAGCGTTAGCGGCTGTTCGGCGGCCGCTCCGTTGCAAATCCGTTGCGGCGTCGGCCGAATCCGTTGCAGAGCGAAAGTTGGACGTCGCGTTGCGATCCGATCGATAGGCTCGCGTGGGTGCCGATCCGTGCCATGTGGCGTCGTCTTTGGCGTAAGCGGCCGGTTGGCAGTCCGCGCGCGCCAGCGGCGCTTCCACCTGATTTCCCGCAGGTGCGATTCGGTGCGGCCGATGGCCAATTGTGGCGCGTCCATCGGGCTGGCTTGGGTGCGTGGCATTTCTCGAGCATCGAGTCGCATGACGAATCGGCCGACGTCGGTCGGTTCGACTTGCCGGCGCCGATGGGTACGTGCTACGTCGGCTACTACGACGACGCGGTCGCGATGGAGGCGCTCTCTCTCCGAGGTCTCACGCCGGCGCAAACGATGAAGGCCGTGAGTGAGCGGAATGTCTCGGTAATGGCGCTGGACGACTTCTACGACAAACCGATCGCAGACTTCACATCGCCCGCGGTGACCGCGTTTGGCGCTCCGGAGCGGATCGAACGGCTGGAGCGCCACGAAGCTCGACCGTGGGCTCAGGCAGCATGGGCGGGAGGGTTTCATGGGATCCTCTACCGCTTGCGGAAGGATCCCGACCATCGGAACGGGCTGGCGCTGTTTGATGCAGCGGGACCGCGAGAGAAGCCGGCGAGCCAGGGGCCACCGCAGCCGTTCGTGGTCGGCCAGATCCACGTTGTCGCAGACCTCGCCAGCCGGCCCTTCGGCGGCGATCCGTTAGCTGAGTGACGCGCCGACGCGGCGCACCGACGTCACTTTTCAAGTTCCGATCGCCCGGCGGTGCTGTCTGACGTGGCTTGGCACTTCGCAGGGCGTCAAGGTGGTGCAGCGTGAGGCCCTCCGGTTTGGGGCGTGTGCAGCTCGTTGATGAGCGTGCCGACGAGCCGCCGGCGTCGGCGGTCCAGCACCGCGATTCCAACGACGAGAACTTCCAGCTCCTCCTGTTCGGGCCGCAGTCAGCTGCCCGAATGCATCGCTGTGCTCGCTAAGTGCCGACGCGAGGGAGCGCGGCTGGCCCCGACCGAACCTGAGCTGGTCTAGCAATTCGCCAATAGCGGAACCATTGCGTCGGCTCGGCTGGACGAGGCACGCGGCAGCTGGATTGGATCACGAAACGTCGATACCCGCGCCGCGAACCGCTTTGGTTTGCGCGCCGACCAGTTTCAACCTTCGTCTTTGGACCCAGCTGAATCCATGACGACATCATTGGCCTGTACGACAGCGGCGGTGCCTTTCTCAACCTGACCAGATTTGCCATGTGGCAGAGTTGATCAAGGTTGGGTGGTCGGCATCGAGCACATGATTGTCTGGCTTGGCCCTGACATGACATTCCAAGTCGCAGTTGCGGAATGAGCAACGCACGATCCATAGAGAGAAATGGAAACTTCGGTCCCGAAGGCGTCGCGCAGGATTGCGAGGAATCCTCGGTGAGATAATCACGCCCGGTCTACCCTAGCCCTCGGGCCTCAATTTCTGATTGTCAGACCGCATGTTGCGTGAGGTGGTCGAGCACAGTGAGGTGGCCGTGCCACCCATCCAGAACCGGCGCCTTCTCGCCCAGCCACACAGGTTCGGTTGGGGCATGAGCGGCGAGTTGGTCGCGGATCCCGCCGCGGGAGACGACGATGCAGGCGTGTCGATGTCGGCTCAACAGCACACATAGCCGGCCAGCGTCGAGATGGAACTCGCTGGCGTCGCGGCGGCCAGACAGCGGGTGCCAGACGACGACGATCTCGAACTCACGGCCTTGGAGGACGTTGGCGGTATCGACTACGACATCATCGACGGACAGTCCGGACCGCATACGGGTGTTCTGGAGCGCGGTGCGGACGTGGTCTCGTTGGTCGCGATGGGTAACGCCGACGGCGATATCGCGGGGCTGCAGGTGCCGGGTTCCTTGCTCGTCCTCGATCGTGATGTCGGCTTCGAGGAGTGCCTTGACGACATTGACAATCGCCTCGACGGCCTCGGGGTCGGTCTGCGGCATCGGCAAGTCGTTGAGCTCGAGGTAGGCCCACCCGTATCGTGTCGCACTGTTTACCGCGGCTGTTGCCCGTCCGGGATGCAGCGGGGTAACGCCGCGTCGGAGGCGCCGCTGTTGTGCCTGGGTGCTGGCGGTAAAAGGAATCTCGTAGAAGGCGTCGGAGACCAAACTGGCCCCGTGGCTGGGCAGGCGCCACGAGATCGGCAAGGAGAGGCGCGTCGCCGGCTGGGTGGTCAGGATCGTCGCGGGCGCGGTCTCGACCGGGAAGAGTGGCCGACCGCGGAATCGGGTGTCGTCTGCGGTGGTGGAAAGGAGCCAGCTGTCCGGGATCGCCGACCAAAAGAAGAGCCTCCATCACGGCACCGATTGGGAGCAGGTGATCCAACGCATCTGGTATGCCTCGTCCACGATGGCGAACGGCCAAGTCCGGTCGAACCCGATAGTCGCCCACTTGGCGGCGGTAGCGACGATCACATCGCTGTCATTTAGGTCGGCGATGGCCTTGCTAAACATCAGTCCCGCCTGGGCGTAGAGGTCGGCGGGCGGGACGTAGTCGCCTGCGTGGAGGCGGCCGACGCAAACCGTAACCGGGGCACTGCGCCGCTGGTCGGCAATGAAGCCACGGATCATGTCGTCGGCCTGGTCATTGGTTTGGACGACGATGGGCACTTGTTCGCGCTGTCGCGCACGGCGGCTGATCTCTCGGACGAGCGTCGACTTCCCGGCGCCCGGCGGACTGTCGACCAGCGTCGAGCGGGTGCCCGTCGCAACGGTGGCCCATACTTCCTCCTGCGTAGTCGCGACGGCCCCCGCCCCGCTCACGTGGACTCCTCGGGGCTGTCTTCGAGGTTTTGCTCATGCGTCCAGGGGACATCCTCAACCTTCGACCGCTGATATCGCTCGGGCCGTCCGTAGGGGCTGAGGACCACGTCATCTTCCACTTCAGGCAGACGCCCGATCGTAGTGGTTTGGTTGGCACCCTTGACCACCTGTGCTCGGATCAAGCCGCTGGCGTCGGAGGAAAGCACCTCGAGCTTCACGTCGGGATTAGTCGAGAGGAAGAGCGTCGTTCCGGCCGGTCGATCGAACTCAAGGGCAGGTTTGATGGAGATCAGGGGTCGGCGCACCGCCCTGCCGCTGGCGCTCCGGCTCCTGCGCTCGGGGTCGGCTGCCACGACGCGACCGGCGAGGGCTTCACCGCTGGCAACCACCGCTGCCATCACGAGCGGGTCGTCCCAGGCCATCTCCCGCTGAAGGTCGTCGGTGGAGGCCTCCAGGAACCTGAGGCGGTTTGCGTCCTGGACTGGCGTCGGGGACGTTGCGGAAGTACGCCCGGCCCTCGGCGATACGGGCGCAGTGGATGGTCCAGTTGCGACGGTCCGACTCCCACCGGCTGGTGACGTGGTCGGCGGCCGTCAGGGAATCGACGCAATCCAGTGCCCGCCAACAGTCCGCCCATCCTGGCGTGAGCTGCTCGCGAATCTCGCCCTCAAGCTCACGTCGTACGGCGGACCGTGCAGCATCGTCCTCGGCGGCGTGCCAATCCTGGATCAGCTCGGCCAGCGTCTCGGCATCCCAGTTCGGGTCGGAATTAGGGCCGGCCGGGGGATAACGCCTCACCCGCCCGGGCGGCCTGCGGCCCGGCCATACCCACAGGGGGGTCGATCCAGCCGAGTAGGGCTGCCAGATTGAGATCCTCTGACGGAAGCTGGCCCGTTTGCCAGTGGCTGGTGAGCGCGTCGGTGGCGGCCAGCACAAGGCAGCTTCCGGGCATGAGGTCAGCAAAGAAGGACAAGTGCTTTCCTGCCAGCGGAACCGATGGTGGCGCTGGCATGTCGCCGTCGGTCCGCAGGTTGCGGGTAAAGCGGCCGACGATCCCGACAAGCCAATTCGCGGTGGCAGTATTGGGGACGACGAGTTGAGGTGCGTCCACGCACACGTCGGTCTCGTCGTAGTCCTCGAACTCGCAGAGATAGGCCAAGAACTCCGTGGCGAATTCGGCAAGGGCCTCGAACCGGAGGCCACGATTACGGGGCTCCGGGACCACCATGCAATGGGGCTCCTCGTCACGGTTGGTGCCCCAGATCAACGCGAGGGGCGCGCCGGGATCGCCAGCAAGGTGGTAGCCGACGAGGACAAGCGGACGTTCGCTCAGATGGACGTGGCGCCGGGTGGTCTTCGCGATGGCCCGCCCCTCAGTGGCAGCTAGAAGGGCCTGATGGGTGTGCAGGGCGTTCACGCGAGTCCTCCGGCGGCGAGTCGGGCCGCGGCGGCGCCCCTCGCGAGGGTGGCCGCAACCGCCGCCTCGGACGCGTCGGCCGGGACTCGGCGGCCCTCGGCCAAGTCGAGGGCCGCAGCGATGTCGGTGACGTTGCCACAAGCGCCTGCCACGGCCAAACCGAGTCGGGCGGTGGAGCAGTGGAGTTCCGCTTCGTCGCGACAGTGGTGGAATAGTGGGCAGGAAACGCAACCGTCCGTGAACCGCGGGGGCAGCTGCGCGAGGGCCTCGCGGGCGGCTGTTGCGGCCGCGGCCAGTGCGTCGTCGGCGGCTCCGTCGACAGGGTGAGCTGGTAGCCGGGTCCCGACAGGGATGACATCGAGGATCTCTGCCGCCCGCGGGACCGACGCGAGTTGGCGGCGCAGGCGGCGCACATACATATCGATGTCGATGGTGACCGCAGTTGGCCGGAAGGAGAGGTTCTCTGGCAGCACGATCATCGTGGTGGTGTTAACCACGTCTGGAGGTGCAGCGATCTCGACCATCAGGTGCTGCAGACTCAGCACGTAGACCGCGATTTGGCGGACCGTGGCTGAGGCTTTGGTGGGGTCGGCACGCCCGTCGATGCGAGGATAGGACTTGATCTCGACGACGTGAATTCGTCCGTCGACGGCAAAGGCCAACACGTCCTGCTCGAGGTAGACAATCTCGCCGCCGAAGTCGAGACGGGTCATGGCGTGGCGGATGAGGTTGTAAGCCTGGGTCGGGTCGGTGAGCATCTCTACGGCTCGCTGGCGGGTGAGTCTCGCCCGCAGCTCGTTCATCCTGGTGCCGGTCACGCCGGGGTAGGCTTCTTTCAGCGCCGAGGCGGAGAGGTCGTGCTGACGGACCTCGGGAATCTCAAGGTCAAGATGACGGCGCGCGAGGGAGACGATCTCGGCCATCCCGTTGGCCATTACCTGCTGCTCGAACTGGTTGCCGCGGCTGATCGCGAACGGCGACTGCCGGTCCCTAGGGACGCCGCTGATCAGGCTCCCGAGCTTGTCCAAATTGACTGCCGCGGCGTCGAGCGCAGTGCGTCGCTGGCACCCTGGTGCCTCTAGCGCACCGGCGACGCGGCGAGCGTTGAGGGGCTGCCGCGGAAACTCTCCACGGAAGCTCTCGAGCAGACTTGATGTGTTGGTCATTGTGATCCTCCGGCGACGCGTGATGTGACCGCGCGGATCTGGGTACCGAACAAGAGGGCCTCAGCGTCGAGCTGGGACTTGGCTCGCTCCGCGGCCTCGGAGCGCTCCAGTTCGTCGGTCTCCTCAATCTCCCTTAACTCCGCTCGAGCAGCCTTAATCACGGCCTGAGGCTCGGCGTCGAACGGCTTGACGCCGGGGATGGTGGCTCCCAGGCGTGCCACCAGTCGCATCATCGGGCCCTCGTAGTTCGTGCCCGCCACGGCCGATGCCTCCTTAGCCAGCGCGACCGTGCTGTGCAACATGTCGACGCGGGGTGAGAGTGGGGCGATGAGCCGCAGGCTTGTCGGCCAAATGGAGAGCGCGATCGTGCCACGTACCGGAGTGAATCGATCATAGGTCAGCGCCGGCACGACGTACACGTCGCGTCCTTGACGTCCGGGCAGCCCCTGGGACTTCCGCCAGCTTCGAGCCTCGTCACGGCGCAGAGAGGAAAGCTTGGCAGTATCGATTGGCTCTGCCCAGCGAGACTTGCTGACATCGGAGACCAGGCGCGCACTAGAAGGGCGCTCCGTCAGCCGCATGGCCCGGATCACTTGATCCCGCAGAGGAATCGAAGACTCATAGGGCGACGCGGCTGGGGCGACGTCCGGGCTGCTCTTGTGGACTAGGCGGTTCCTGCGCCGCTCCAGCACGGCGACTTCTCGGAGCAGGCGAGTCGCTCCGGCAACGTCGCCGGACGTGCTCGCATCGAGCAACGCATCGTTGGCATTACGGAGAGCGGCGACGACCTCGATCAGTTCCTGGGGGCGTTCCATGGAAGCCATCGTACCATGATTTCCATGTTTTCCATGAAATCGGCCGCTACCGGAGGACGAGAATGCTCTCCACAGCTGAAGCTTTCGTGCGGTACCGCCGGGCGCGGGGGTTCATACTCGCTCGGTTTCGGATCACCGCAAAATCAAACCGGTCCGCGGACTTGAAGCTAAGCGCGACCGCCATCTCACCCAAGATCTTTGCGGTGTCGTTGCGCAGATCCTTGTAGTAGTTGTCTTGCACAACCAGGACAGCGGAAGCGCCGTCCCGCATCACCCGGCGCAACTCGCCGAGGGAGCTCCACATTCCGGAGTAATACTGCCGGAAGTAGTTTGTATAGTAGCCGTCCGATGCCTTACTGGCGTGTCCGGCTACGCCTGCCAGGAACGCGGTCGCGGTCGGACCCCACTGCTCAGGGGTACCGTGCACACCGGTCATCGTCGGCGTCCCGACCATTTGGTCGCGCAGGAGCTTGATGTCCTGCTCTCGGGCACCCAAAACGGCGAGCTCTGGTCGGGTAGCGACGCCATAGTCGATCCGCGTGCAGTACGGCGGCGAGCCCACGACCGCGTCGACAGTGTTCTCATCCAACGGAAGGCGACGACTGTCACCAAGTCCAACTCGGACGTCAACGCCGCCGTCGTAGTTGTCGCGATGAAGGCCCGAGGCCAACTCTGTTGCCGACGCCCGGAACTGCGTCACGATCTCCTTGCAACTCGGGTCGAGCCTGTCGGCTTCCTCAACCCGCTTCCACCAAGTCGGATTGGTCCCTGCGCGAGGCGCGATCAATACCCGCACGGTTCGGAACAGGACCGTGTAGAAGAAGGCGGCGAGCGTGCTCATGCCAGACGAAGTCTCATAGGCCGGCTGAGAGGCGGTACCGCTGTCGACGAGCAGCCGGTGCATGCTCTGTTGAAGACCACGGATTGACCCAGCCGCCCGAGCGGTGAACCAGAATCGAAGCGGATCCTCGACCTCTTCGACCTTAGTTGCGTGCGCTACTACATCGTCCCCAAGTGGGTCGATGCTCGCCCACACCCCCGAGCCCAGCAGCCTGGCCCGGGAAATCACAACCAGCGCGGGATTGACATCGAAGCCAATCGCAGGGACCTTCTTGCTCGCTGCGACGACCGTGGTCGTTCCTGTCCCGTTCCACGGGTCTAGCACTAGCTTCGCTGTTGCGGCCGACTCCTTCAATGCTTGTTCGACGAAGCTGGCCGAGTAGCCCGCGTAGTAGCGGTACCACAAGTCCACAGGGTCGCAACTCGCGCCGACCTTGGGGTTCACGAAGGTCCCTGAGGTCACCTGATACCTCTCGCCTGGGGCAGTTGGCCGGTGTACAAGTACGGTAGGACGCATCCGTGTCCGACGCCCTGCCAGCCGTTAAAGGCGTACGCCCTCATCGACCTGGGCCGCCGTCTCTGGTTGCGGCTCCCCTGAGCACGAGCGACATGCGCCGATGCGATCGTGTGGTGGATGCCCTAGACCTGTACCGACTCGCCGACACGTCCACCGGCACCCCGAGGGTGCCACGCGGCGTTTGTCGGGGTTCGAGACCCGTTGAGAAACTGGCTCTGGACCTAGGCTCTCCGAGCCGCCGGCACCAGCTGCGTCGCAGTGTTCTTTTCCGGATCGCTGACCTCATCGCACCACCAGACTTCCTCCGGGGTGGCCTTCTCGCACCTCGGGCAGCGATAAAGCGCAGTACGTCCGGGTCTGACTTCGCCGTAGAGCTTCGGTTTGAGCCGAGCAGGTCCTCCTTGCCGGATTTGCGATTTCGATCAGCCCACCGGCAAACCCGCACTGTTCGCATCGCTCGGGCACGATCAGGCCTCCGCGCGCAGCTCGAGAACGAGGTCGCACACACCCGGGGAAAGGCGGTAGGCGGTCCGGTCTCCTTGGTACTCCGCCCGCCAGCCATAATTGCCAACGTCTTCTAGACGGATCGGCTCGGGAGTGCCGGTCACTTCGCGCCAACGCTTCGCAGTCCGACCAGCATTGCGATGCCAAGCCTTGGCGCTCTCGTAGTCGATGCTGCGATTCGCGGCGATCTGGTCAAGCGTGAAGCCAGGTCCCTCGTGGCGTTCGATTAGCGCGGCCGTAGCGAAGATCTTCTTGCCGCTGTCGCTGAGGAACTCGCGCCAGTAGCGCGCAATGTCCTCACGAGGCGCCGCTGTCTGCAGCGCCGGTACCGGGACCTTGCCAGAACCGTCGTCCTCGACGATCGTCACTGACGTGCCCTTGGGCACGATCAGGGTGATCTTGCTCTGCGGGGTTATTTGCCGCCCACTGCTCATTTCATCCATGACTCTACATGATGTCTAAACATAAGAGAAATGCGCGTTTGCTTCTAAGGGCATGGGCGGCCCTAACCTGCAGGAGCTGATGTCGCAAAAGGATTGCAGCAGGCCAATCACTGCGCCAACCTTCGCTGGGGGCCGACCCGTCCTCCGGGTCGGCAGTATTCAGTAGCAGGGTGACGCACTTGTTTTCTCTGGCACTTTCATCTGGCCGTGTCAGGTGAGACGCTGATCGCCGTCATGGAGCATCGGTCACATCGAAAGTGTTCTCCTGGCCGTCCCCGGCAGGAACCGGAGCGCTCGAGATGAGTTACTCGCGCTGGCTGCTCGCCGACCTGCAGGTTCATACGCCCGCCGACAAGAACCACAAATTCGGGGATGCTGGCGGCCCCGAGCCCAACGAGGCCTTCGCTCGCACGCTGATTCAGGCCCACAAGGATGCTGGCGTCACGGTGGTCGCCGTCACCGACCACAACACGGTGTCCTGGTGGCCAACCCTCAACCAAGTCGGCGAGGAGCTCGGGGTCTTCGTCTTTCCGGGCACCGAGATCAACGTCAACAAGTGCCATCTGATGGCCATTTGGGAGCGTGACGAAAAGGGGCACGAGCTAGCCCAGCAGTTCATCGCCGGCTGTTTTGAGCCCGGCATCGATCCACTCGAGGCGGACCGCAAGCCCCGGCCGGTGGAGAGTTCAGTCCTCAAGATTGCGCAGAAAGCCGCCGCCGCCAAGGCTCTCGTCTTTGCCCCTCATTCGACAATGAAGCGCATGGGGCTCTTTGCAACCAACGTCTGCAACACAAGCTCCACCGTTGCCAAGTCGAGAGCGATGTCGGGTTTCGATCTGATTGGCGACAAGGGACTCGACGTTCTCAAGAACCCGGCAGCCGAGTTCGGCAAGCGGCTTCCACCCTGGTTTTCCTCGGGAGACACCCGGGCGCTCGACCAAGTTGGCGAGCGCGCCTGCTATCTGAAAGTTGGGACCGAGCCAACCCTCGAGAGCCTGCGGCAGGCCTTTCTGATGCCCGACACCCGGATCCGCCTACGAGGCGAGATGAAGTCCTCCTGGAAGCACGTAAAGCACGTCAGGTTCCTCGAAACAGCAGAGCCGGGCTGTGCTCGGATCGCCTCGATCAAGGTTGATGGGGGTTTCCACGACGGCCTTAAGGTTGAGTTCGGCCCGGGGCTGAACGCGATCATCGGCGGGAAAGGGACCGGCAAGTCGACGCTGATCGAGATCCTGCGCTACACGCTGGAAGCTCCTGCGTCGATCGCCCCAAAAGCCGTCAGAAAGGACGGCAAGGACAGTCTTACGGCAAACCTCCCCAGCAACGCGGAGGCCTCAGTTGGTTTTGTCACCGCCAACGGGGAGCGCTATGAGGCGCGTCGGGTAGGCAGCAGCCCTGGCGGGGCCCTCTACAGCGATGGGAAGAAGCTCAACATCGATCCCAGCCGCCGCATCGGAGTTCGGGTCTTCGGCCAGCGCGAGCTCGCCGAGCTTCCAAGTCGTGCTGACGCGCTCGAGGAGTTCGTCCTCAGCCGCAACGCAAAGGAGTACGGCGATGCCGAGACGGAGGTCGCGAAGGCGCTCGCAAGCGCGCGCGGGATCGCCAAGGATCTGGACGAGCTCGACTCCGAGTTGATCGACTTTCGCGAGGCCAAGAGGAGCTGGACGACCTGAACGAGAAACTTGGCCAGATCATCAAGTCGGGCTCCAGTGACCTGGCGGGCGAGTCGGAGGCTCTACAACAAGCCGACGACAGCCTCGGGGAGCTTTTTGCGTGGCCGGGGGAGACAATCGAGATCGCCGAGCAGCTGCTGGGCCTTGAGCCGCCAGAGCTGCCGGGGCATCCCCTGTTGCCCTCCGGGATCAAATCGACGCGGCGGAAAGGCGCCCTCGCGATCCGAAAAGCAGCCAAGGCGGCTATCAAGGCGGCCGAGGAGCTCGAACGCAAGCTCAAAGATCACCAGAGCGATTGGGAGAAGGCACGCGACGACAAACGCGAGAAGGTCGCTCGTCTACTCGCTCACGCCGGCCTCGAGGATCCCGCCGAACTGAGTCAGCTGCAGGCCCGCAAAGTTGAGCTGCAGCGGCAGCTCCGCAGCTCAAGCGATAAGCAGAAAAAACGCGCAAACCTATTGCCAAAGCGAGCCGCTGCTATTGAGGCATTGGAGAGCGCGAGGCGGTCGCGGTCCCGATTGATCGATGCGGCAGTTCGCGGTCTCAATGAGCTGACTGGAGAGCGGGTTCAGTTGGTGATGGATCCGCTCTCCGATCCCCGGCCCCTGTTCACATTCATCGCTGAGCATGTCACCGAGCGGAAATTGACGCCATCGCAAACGGCGCGCCTAGAGGGACTTAGCGGCAAGACCCTCGCCGAAGCGGCTTTCTCCAAAGAGTCGGATGCGTTCGACAAGCTCGGGCTCAGCGCCGGCTTGGTTGAACGCCTCGAAATCTCCGACGGCCCGACTCTGCGTCGGCTAGAGGAGGTCGCGAGCCCTGACGTGATTCGGATTGAAGTGAACTTGGCCGAGAAAGGGACTGCCCGATGGACCGATGTCGAGGATGCAAGCCCTGGTCAGGCCGCTACCGCGATGCTCGAGCTGGCGTTGATCGCGAGTGACGAGCCGCTGCTGATCGATCAACCCGAGGACGATCTCGACAACCGTTTCATCTATGACGAGGTAGTAACAAAGATCGCCGAGGTCGCAAGTGGCCGGCAGGTGATTGTCGCGACCCACAACGCCAACATCCCGGTGCTCGGCGACGCAGAGCTGATTCTTGCCTTGGATGCGAGTACCGACCACGGCAAGGTGCTCGAGTGCGGCGGCCTCGACGAACTCAAGGTCGCGGATACGGCGCGAAAGATACTTGAGGGCGGCGCTGAGGCATTTCAGGAGCGCGCCCGGCGCTACACGGCTTAATCCGCGCGATTCTCCAAGCGGGGGCGTGACGATCGGCGCCCTAGGCTAGACCCCTCGGCCGTTGGCCTGTGCGGCCTTTGTCGACATCGGTATGTCGCACATCGATTCGTCTTGTGGCTCGTTGAGGGAAGCCGTTCCGAGCCTGGCAGCGGCCGGCGGCGCTACAAGGCGCCGCTTCGCGGGCCTCGCTGAGGCGCCCTCGCTGACGCTCGGGTTCCGCACCGCCTCAGACCGCTGCCGATCGGCTCGACGACTTCCCTCAACGAGCCCAGGAGGACGCGATGAGCGCCACAGCCACCCAGTGCAGGACCGGCCAGCCGGTCGAGGTCGGCCGCTACAAGACTCCCTCCGGTGAGCGAGCCCTGATCGGCCGCCGCATCGACGGCGAGGTTCACATCTTCGACTGCCCTCGCAGCGGCCGAGGCCGCCGTTACTTCGTCGAGGCGGGTTTCGACTCTAAGGCCGAGCTTGCCGTTCTGATCGCCGATTACCAACGCCAAGCCAAGCGCCTCGGTGGCTGCCCGATGAGCCGCGAGGCGATCGAGCGGGCGTTCGCGCTTGTCCACGGCGAGGACTGAGAGGAGCGGACCGGATGCCTTCGTCGCCCACAGCCAAGCAGTTGTATTACCTGCGTGGCCTCGCTCTCAAGTGCGGCGAGACCTTCGCCTACCCAAGCACCGCCGCGGAGGCGAGTGCCGAGATCGAGCGCCTGAAGGGTCGCAAGGGCACCGGCGCCGCGGAGCGCAGGCGTGAAGCCCGGCGACTCAGCCGCGACCTTGCCGAACGCCGAGAGGATGCGGCGGCTGTCCGCTCAAACGAGCTGCAGGGATATGGATCCAGCGCGACTTGGCGCTAGGCAGAGCACTCGCTCGAGCCGAGGCCCCCGGACTCGAGGGCGGGGGCGATGCCTCCCGATCCTGGCACAGCTTCGCCGTGCGTTCGCTCGGCAGATCGCCCGCCCAGCGGGGGCGGGCAGAACGCCCAGGAGGCAGTCATGAGCACAACGAAGACTTCCAGCCGACCCAGGTTGAGCGAGGAGGATCGGGCCCAGAAGCGAGCCGCCGAGCGCGAGCTGATGGCCGAGGCGATTGAGCAGCTGCGCTCAAGCGAGGGCTGGAAGCGCTGGCTTGACGTGCGTCGCCATTTCCACCGCTACAGCTTCCACAACCAGCTCCTGATCGCCCTCGCGCGACCCGGCGCCACGCGGGTCGCCGGCTTTCGCCGCTGGCTCTCACTCGGCTACTGCGTGCGCAAGGGCGAGCGGGCGATCCGCATCTGGGCACCCTGCCCACCTTCGCCCAAGAAGCTTGCCGAGTGGAGGCAGGCCGGCGGCGATCCGCAGAGCGAGCCACTCACCTTCTTCCGCCTTGTTGCGGTCTTTGACCGCTCCCAGGTCGACCCGCTACCCGACTTCCCCGGCGGGCCGGTGGAGCTCGACCCGCCGATCGAACCGATAGCCGGCGAGGGCCTCGCCGGTCTCTTCGAGCCGCTCGCCGCCTTCGGCACCTCGATCGGCTCGCCGGTCACGGCCGAGCCCGTTCCTGGCTCGGCCCAGGGCTACTACGACCCCCGCACCGCTCGCATCGTCGTCGACGTCGTCTCTGAGGATTTCTCTGCCAACGCCCAGGTCGCGACCGAGATCCACGAGCTGACCCACGCCTTGGTCCGTTGCGATCGCCAGGAGAACGACCCCAAACTCACCTACGCCGAGGAGGAGGTCGTGGTGGAGTGCGTCGCCTACACCGTCTGCGGGGCGGTCGGTCTTGACACCGCCGGCTTCTCGGTCCCCTACCTGACCAGCTGGAGTGAGGGCGGGGAGATCGAGCGCTACGCGGCGCTGATCGATCGGCTGGCGGGGCGCCTTGAGGACGCAGCGCTCGCGGGAAGTCATGAGCCAGGTAGCTGACGAGGTTGAGCGGCCCTCCGGCCTCCAGAGAGGCGTCTTGGATCTCCTCACCACAGGCTGGCACGCGCCGGCGGCGCTTCAACCCCCACAAGGGGGGTTCCCCTGCGCCCTGCGGGCTTTGGTTCCGCGCCTTCGGTCGCGCGCCCTACCTGGGCTCGTCAAACCGAACACCTCTAAAAGGAGGCCCGAAGTGCAGAACATCAACGTCGTCGTCATCACCGGCAACCTGACCCGTGACCCCGAGCTGCAGAGCTCCCCGAGCGGAACCTCGGTCTGCAAGCTGCGGGTGGCGGTCAACGGCCGCCGCAAGGAGACCAGCGGAGAGTGGATCGATAAGCCCAACTACTTCGACGCCACGGTCTTTGGAGCCCAGGCTGAGAGCTGCGCGCAGTTCCTCGCCAAGGGTCGCCCGGTGGCCCTCGAGGGGCGCCTTGACTGGCGTGAGTGGGAGGCCCAGGACGGCAGCAAGCGCCAGGGCGTCTCGATCATCGCCAACTCGGTTCAGTTCCTCGGCAGTTCGCCGAAGGAGGAGGTCGCAGAGGGCAGCGAGGACATCCCGGTCTGAGTCAGCCACGCAGCGATGGAGCCCGGCGCCAGCGGCGCCGGGCCTCGCTGTGGTGCAAGGAGCCGGCTCATCCTCGCCGGTCTCCCTGTCGATAGGAGGTGCTCGATGTCAGCTGTTCAAGCCAGAGTTGCCACAGCGCTTGCCGAATCCGTCGAGCACTTGATCAGGATGAGCCGAGGATGGGAGTGGTCCACTGCAAGCGAGACCCCTACGACATCTACATCGGCCGCGGCCGATGCCCCCAAAGCGGCGAGCCGGGGCGCTGGGGCAACCCGTTCTCACACCGCTCCAGCAAGTACCCGGTGATCCGCGTCGCCAGCGTCGAGGAGGCGATCGAGCGATACCGCGCCTGGCTTTGGTCTGAGATCGCGGCGGAGAGGATCGACCTCGCCGAGCTGACGGCGCTTGACGGCAAGACGCTCGGCTGCTGGTGCGCGCCGAACCCCTGTCACGGGGAAGTGCTGGCGCTCGCCGCCACCTGGGCGGCGGCGCGGAGCGGCTAATCGCGCCCCCCGCGCCGGCAGCGAGCGCTCAGGCCACGCTTCCCCCGGTATCGCAGCCCGGGTGGCGGTAGGCCGGAAAGGCGGCGCTCGCGCACCGCCGCCGAGCCACTGCGGGCCGCTGCGCGCGAGGCTTAGCGCAGCGCACCCCCGGCGCTGCGATCGCGCGCCGCCCGGGCCGAGGGCCGCTGTTGCTCTTCAACGTCAACCAGGCACTTCCGAGACCCTAGCCGCGCCCAGCGGCCCAGGTCAACCTGCCATAAGGTCGGCACCTCGGGAGGAGTAGAACCGTTCCTACGGGCCCGACGGCCTGGGCCTCACGATGAGACGCTCGCCGAGGTCCTCCCCGAGTGCCCCGACGACGCGCGCCCTGGCCTCGGCCTCGCTGGCCGCCTCGCATTCGTACTGCACCCCCCAGTCTCGCCTCCAAGGCGCCTCGATCTGCTTGGAGTCCATCTGCATCCGCCACCGGAATGCCGCCTGCTGAAGCCGCCGGCGTTGGCGTCGCGACAGCCTTGTATCGACGTCTATCCGAAACCTGGCCATGAGCACCATCCTTGCGCTCAGGGTCCAGGCCGTCAAGGAGGCCGTGACTCGGCGCCTCGCCGCGCAAGTGTTGGCGCCGGCTACTACCTGGACGAGCTGGCCCGCCGCACCGACGAGTGGCAGGGTGCCCTCATCGTCGAGCAGGGTCGCATGCTGGTCAAGATGACACGGCTCGTCGCCGTTCTAACGGCCGCCAACGTTCTAGCTGCGATCGCCCTGCTGATCTACGGCTAGAGCCGCCCTTCCAGGCGAAGTCTCAGCGGCGCACCGATTAAGACAGCAAGTAAGACGGGGGGCGAACCGCGCGGGCTCGCCACAATGGTTGCGCTGGTCGCTTTTCTAGACAGTCATGAGTTCGTACGAGGCAGGCTCTACAAAGCTAATCCTACGCTCCCTTGCTCAAATCTTGCTTCCCGGCGAGCAAATCAGCAAACCTTGCGTCCTCTCTTAGCTCGTCAAACACCGGCCATATCTTAAGTTGTTCAGGATGGATCCTCCCGTTTGCAAGCGTCGTGGGTGCCTGTTGAAAAAAGGCATCGCTCAGGTCAAGCAACGCTAGTTCGACGAGCCGAAACTGCGGTTCGAGCGCCGTGGTATCCCAATTATCGCGGATCTCGGCCTTTATCCCGTCCAGGCCTTCGATTCGCTTGATGGCCAGCCACTCGTTTACCTTGAATACGTTGGCCTGGAGTTCGAATGACGCAATTTTCTTCCCGATGGAGCAGATCTTCCGTAGCGCTGGCCATCGCCCATCAAAGAGAAGCTGCTCCATGCGGTTTGATAGCACTGAGACCGCCTGACCTTCGAGGTCTGGCCTCTCCTTTGCCCAAACACCGACCGCAGTGAGGTTGCCAGCGGTATCAAGCTGTTCCAGGGCGGCCGTCAGATACGCCTGGCTAACGTGAAGATGTGCGCCGATTGCCGGGGGATCACCGTCAAATGACATGCGGTCCAGGTATTGCTGAGATACGACACCGCCGTTGTGAACGATGACGTGGCGCCTCTGAATGATCTCGACGAGCAAGGGGAAATCGATGGCCAGGTTCTCCAACTTGACGCCCAACCCAGAGTCTTTGTCAAGCCACTTCGACCATTGATCTAGGGGTTCTTGGAGAAGCTGGTACACGCGATGTGCTATCGCCGCATCTTGAACCTCATCCAAGGAGTCGAAGGCCGAAATCTCCTTGAACGAAAAGCGTCTGTCGTTGCTTAGATTGCCCGGATGCAGCTCGTAATGACGCGAGGCAAGGGCCCCCAGAAGTACCTCGAAGGCAGACACGGCCATCGTGAGAAGCGAGGAGCGCAGAAGCATCTGTCGATTCGGCGTCACAACAGCTCTCTGTAGTAGTAGCTGGGCCTGGTTTGCAGCCGCGGGATTGCCAGTGAATATCTCGACTAGCTCGTCATCGAGCGGTCTCGCCAGGATGGCGTCATCGTTGGCCGGAGCCTCATCAGTAGCGGCCACCTTCACGTTCTCCTCAATCCATTGTTTGAATCGTGCCCGACGCTCCGAGGCGAGACTTTTCACGGCGGACAGAGCTTCTGGGTCGAAACGTTCGCGATCTAGCTCCGCTGCGTGAACGCATACCTCTTCATGGAGCTGATGGAGGGCATCGATGGTCTCTTGGAATCGGAAGATAGAAACCAGGAACGCCGGTTGCCGCATCGGCTTTGCTGGGGGCTCGGGATCGGCGCCCCCGTTGTGGATCTTATCCGCCACTGCACCGGAGCCTAATGGGCGAGCGAGGGGTTACTCGAGTTCGATGGTTCGAAGCGAAGATCGAGCGGATGCGCCCCGCCGCCTCGTCAGTAGTCGGCGACGCTGCGGGGCGGAGACAGGGGCAACGGGGCTACATGGGCCACGCCGACATTCAGACGACCGTGCTGTACGTCCACCACATCCCGCAGACGAGCGACGCAGACGCGCTCAGCTCAGCGGTCGCGGCCGAGATAGCGGGAGAGGCCTGGCACTCGGGGGCCAGTCGTGAGGGCACGAATTGGGAGTCCGGTAGCCTCGGAACGGGTGCAGGGGCCTTCTACATACGAGCTGTCACTCCGGGAGATCTTCAATGCTGTTCCCGCGGACGTGCTCGACCCGGCTGCTGGCCCTCCATTGATGCGCGAGGCAGCTGAAGCTCTACGCGCCGCCCTTGAGCGAGAGCCTAGAGACCTGGTCGCAGTCCGTGAGCGCGTAGTGGCGGTGAGCGCAGCTGCGCTACGGGTAATCCGGTCGATGGTCGAAGCCGGGGACGCTCCGAGCGGATTCGTAAACCCGACCGAGGATCGCCTACAAGCGATGATCGATGACTACGCCGCATACGCGGTCCAGCTCCCGGTTGGTAAAGACGACCCGGTTAGACGTATAGGCGACGAGATTATTCTCGCGGCAGAGAGCTACGCAGCTGCCGATCCCACGGCACTGAGCGGGTCGGCGCGCAATCGAATCAGCCACTTGTTGTGCGTCGTGGGCCTGGCAGGCCGTGTGGTCACGCCACAGTAGCCACGTCCGATCAAAGCGTATACCGGACCGTATACCGAACTCCGCAATTCCTGACGCATCTGAGAGAACCGAGCGCACCTAATGACGCCTAGCGCGAGTTGTACACCGCCGGAATCTGATTGCTGAAGCCGCCGGCGTTGGCGTCGCGACAGCTTTGTCTCGAGGTCTATCCGGAACCTGGCCACGAGCGCCATCCTGGCGCTCGGGCTCCCGGCCGTCAAGGAGACCGCAACTCGGCGCCTCACTTCGCTTCGGCGCGCGCTGACCCAGGACCACGGACCCAGCTCAGAGCCAACGACAAGAAGCCAAGAACGAGACCAGAAGCCAGATCACCAAGCCCAGCAACCACCAACGCTCCAAGGCCAAGGAAGCCAGCAGCCAGCCTCGATCCCAACCGATCCGCTGTCCCCCAAGCGTCCCTATAACCCCAACCCCGACAGCACGACACACTACGGACCCTCCGGTCCCCCCGGTGCAAAGCCCGCGCCGCTTGGACAACAGCGGCGTGGTCGGAGTGACGAAGATCGGCGCCAGGAACGCTGGCTACTGGCTCGCCGCCGTCCGCGAAGGAGGCGACGATTACTACACCAAGCCCGGCGAGGCCCCCGGCGAGTGGATGGGCACCCTCGCCTCGGAGCTCGGCCTCGGCGGCGAGGTCGATGGCGAGGAGTACGGCGCCGTGCTCGCCGGCGAGCACCCCCAGAGCGGACAGGTGCTCGTCGCCCGTCCCGAGCCGCGCAGCTACCTCGACTCCCAGGGCCGTGAGCGAAAGCTGGAGCCGACACTCGGCTATGACGTCCGCTTCTCCGCTCCCAAGTCGGTCTCGATCCTCTACGGGGTCGGCCCGCCGCCGACCCGCGCCGCGGTCCTCCGCGCCCACGAGGCGGCCGTCGCCGAGGGCCTCGCCTACCTGGAGCGGAGCGCCTGCTGGGTGGCACGCGGCAAGGGCGGCGCCCGGCTAGAGCCCGGCTCGGGCTTCGTCGGGATGACTTTCCTGCACCGCTCCTCGCGCGCCGGCGACCCCGCCCTTCACACCCACCTGCTGCTCTCCAACATGACCCGGGCTGCCTCCGACGGTCGCTGGCTCAGCCTCGCCAACCCGAAGCGCAGCTCGCCGCTGCTGCGCGAGGCGAAAGCCGCCGGGCACGTCTACCAGGCGGCGCTTCGCGCCGCGCTGACCCGCGAGCTGGGGCTGGAGTGGGGGGCGCTCCGAAACGGCTACGCCGACCTGGCGCTGATCGGCCGCCCGGCGATCGAGCACTTCTCCCGGCGCCGGGCGGAGATCGTCGCGGCGATGGCCGAGCGAGGGGTCAGCTCTGCCGCCGCCGCCGAAGTCGCCGCCTACCGAACCCGCGAAGCCAAGGACTACCGCGTCGATCCCGACACCCAGCGCGCCGAGTGGGTCGCGCGGGCGGCGGAGTTCGAGCTGACCCCGGTCTCGATCGAGCGCCTCTCGCGGGCGGCGAAGGCGCGCGAGCCGCGTCCGATCAGCCCCGCCGATCTCGACGCCGCCCTGGCCGACTTGGAGGGCCATCGTTCCCACTTCGACCGCCGAGAGCTGCTCTGCGCGCTCGCCAACCGGCTGCGCGAGGGAGCCGACGGTGCGGCGCTGGAGCGGGAAGTGGCCCGCCTCGTGGCGAGCGAGCGGCTGATCGAGGTCCACCGCGGCGCCGAGCCGCTCGCCTCCACCTATTACACCACCCCGCGGCTGTGGGGGATGGAGAAGCGCTTCGTCAAAGCTGCCCGCGAGGGCCGGAACGCCGGCGCCGCAGTGGTCGACGCGGCGACGCTCGCCGCCGTCCTTGACCGCCACCGCTACCTGAGCGCCGAGCAGGCGCAGATGGTCCACCGCCTCACCATCGGCGGCGAGCGGATCGTCGCCGTCGCGGCGCTGCCGGGGGCGGGCAAGACCACCGCCCTGCTCGCCGCGCGGGAGGCCTGGGCGGCGTCGGGCTACCGAGGGATCGGTGTCGCCACGGCGCGAAGCGCCTCCGGGGAGCTGGCCGATGCCGGGGTTCCCTCGACCTCGATCGCGGCGCTCCTGATCCGCACCCGGGAGCTGGCCGAGCAGGGGATCGCGCCGCTGCCGCGCGGCACGGTGATCGTCGTCGATGAGGCGAGCACCACCTCGACCCCCGACGCCGCAGCCCTCGCAGCCCTCGCCGAGGGCTGCGAGGGCAAGCTGGTGATGATCGGTGACCCCAACCAGATCGGCGCGGTCGGGCCGGGCGGTCTCTACGGCCACCTGACCGATGAGACCGAGCCGATCCTGCTGCGCCAGATCCGTCGCCAACGCGACCCGGTAGACCGTCGCATCGTCGAGCTGGCCCACGACGGTCGGGGCTCTGACGCACTGGACCTGCTGCGCGCCCGCGAGCGCCTGGTGATCGCCGACACCTTGGAGGAGGCGCTCGACGCCCAGGTCCTCGACTGGCACCGGCGCTTCGCGGTGGGCGAGGACGCGGTGATGATCGCCCGTCGCAACGGCGATGTCGCGGCGCTTAACGAGCGTGCGCGCGAGCTGCGCCGCCAGCGCGGTGAGCTGGGGGAGGGCCTGTTCGTCGCGGGTCAGGAGTTCAACGTCGGTGATCTGATCATCACCCGCGTCAATACGCCCGAGGTCTCCAACCGCCAGCGCTGGGAGGTGATCGAGGTCGATCGCAGGCAGGGCTGCCTCACCGTCCGCCGTCTCGGCGCCGAGGCGCAGGGGGCCGTCCTCGGCCCCGGCTACCTGGAGCGTCGCACGCCCTCTGAGGAGCCGGCGATCCAGCACGCCTACGCGATCACCACCTACGCTGCGCAGTCAAAGACCTTCGAGTCGGCTTTCGAGCTACTCGACAGCGGGATCAGCCGCGAGGACTTCATCGTCGCCGTCTCCCGCGCCCGCGGCCATACCACCGCCTATGGCGTCGCCGCCAGCGAGCTGCTCGACGTCGACCTTGGCCCCGCGCGGCGCGATGTTGAGGACCCCGCCCACGAGCTGCGCGCCGGCGCCGAGCGGGTGGCGGAGGAGTTCGCCGCGACCCAGGTCCACGCCCGCAAGCGCCTCGAAGCGCTGGCGCCAGGCGAGCTGGCGAGTCGGTGCGCCGAGCTGGAGCGTCGCCTTCGGCGCCGAGCGCGAGCACTCCCCGGCGGCGGAGCGCCTGGCGGCCGTCGAGCGGCGGATCGCCGCCGCCAAGGACCGCCTCGCCGCCTTGGCGCTGGAGCGCGAGGCGCCCGCCTCCGAGCGCCGACCCGACCGCGAGCAGTTGGCGCAGAGCGATAGCGTCGCGCGCCACGGCGAGAGCCAGCTCATCCGCCTTGAGACTGAGCGCGCCGAGCTGGCCGCCAAGGTCGCGGTCGAACCGCTCCCGGCCGCTCGGGGTGGCGCCGAGCGGCTGGAGCTGACCCTGATCGAGGAGCGGATGGTGCAACTGCACCGCCGCGAAGTCGCCGCGGAGCGGCTGCGGCCCTCGCAGATGATCGAGGGGGCGCTCGGACCGCGCCCCGCCGACCCGGTCAAGGCTCTGGCCTGGAACGAGGGGGTCGACCTAATCCACGCCTACCGCCAGCGCCACGGCATCACCTCGCCCGACGGCCACCCGCTCGGATCGACGGGAGGCGACGGCGCCCGCCGCCGCGAGCGCCGCGCCGCCGAGCAGCGGCTCGCCCGCATCCAGCAGCGGCTCGGCAAGGAGCGGGAGCGCCACGCCGAGCGCGCCATGCAGATCTCCCGCTGAGCGAGGCAAAAGGGGCGGGCGGCGACCGGGAGGCCAGCCGCCCCGCATGGTCGCACGCTGCGCGTGCGCGGGGGCCGCATGGCCTCCCAGCCGCACAGCCCCACAAAGCGCGAGCAGCGGGCGCAGCTCCTCGATCGGCTGCTCCGCAGCGAGCGGATGCGCCTTATACGCCAGGTCCGCTTCCACTCCGAGCGCGACCAAGATGCCGAGGACGCGCTCGGCGACGCCTGCGTGCAATTCCTGCGCTTCTATGACGGGTCGGACGGCGCCGAGGCGCTCCGCTGGATGCTCCTCGTATCCAAGCGCTGTGCCTGGGCGATCTCGCGACGGCGGCGCGGGCGCGAGTCACCCCACCCGATCCTCACCGAAGGGAGTGGGGAGGAGAGGGCGATCGTCGCGGCGGAGGAGCGCCCCGGTCCAGCCGAGCTGGCCGAGCGCTCCGCGGAGACGGCGCGGATCGTCGCGCTGATCGAGCGCCTGCGCCCCGACGAGCGCACCGCACTGACCCTCCTCGGCCTCGGTTGCTCCTACGCGGAGATCGCCGAGCTGCGGGGGTGGAGTTACACGAAGGTGAACCGCAGCCTCAGCGAGGGGCGCGCCCGGATCAGGCGTGCCCTGGCTGGAGAGGGGGAGAGTTCGTGAGCATCGCGCATTCACAGCCGATGGATGAGGTGCGAGCTGTCGAGTTCACCGATGCCTTAGCCTCAATCCACCGATTCACCTCCACAGATAGGCGAATCGCGGCGCAACCCGTGTGAACGGCGAAAACCGCCGCCTCGAAGGCGTGCCGGGCGGCGGCAAGCCACGGTATGTCGGCCGCCGGTGGCTGGTGACGGAGAAACGAGCAGGCCGAGACGACGGGGAGGCCGGCCGCTGGGTAAAGCAGGTGAGGGGAGGGTCAGGCCGCGGCTGGCAACGCCCTGATCCTGGCAAGCGCCTCGATGAACGCTTCCTGCCAGGGCCAGCGGGCGGGCAGGTGAAGAGTGAAGCGCCGGGCCGTTCGCGTGAGCCGGCCCGGCAGGGCGATCAGCCAGCGGCGGATCGTTCGCGCCGCGCGCCAGGTCTCATCCTCCAGGCCGAGCTGCCCGACCCAGCGCGCCATGTTGTGGGCGAGGCAGGCGATCACCGTCCAGGCGGCATTGGCGGCAAAGCTCCCGGAGGGGAAGTGGGCAAGCGCCTGGTCCTTCAGGTCGCGGATCGCCAGCTCCACCTCGGCGTGCTGGCGATGCTCGGCGTCGACAGTGTGTATGTCCTCTGTGCGGTTGTTGAGGAAGGCGAAGTAGCGCCAGTAGGCAAAGAGCTCGGTCTGCTCGGCCTGGGCGTGCAGGTGGACGCGGCGGACGATCAGGCGCCGGCCGCCGTAGGTGGTCTCGGCCAGCTCGCAGATGCCCCTCTCGGGGTAGTCGGGTACGGGCCGCCAAGCGTCCTCGGGGATCGGGGCGATCCGCTCTGCGATCGGCTTGTGGAGCTTGACCGCGATCGAGTAGAGGCAGCCCTTGGCCTCCAGGTAGTCGATCACCTTGTGCGAGTAGAAGGCAGAGTCGGCGCGGATCAAGATCTCCCCGGTGGCCCCGGCGCGGCGCAGCCGGGCAATCAGCTCTTCGCAGAAGCGAAGGGCGTCGCGCCCGGAATTGGCCGCGCCCTTGCGCGCTCGAGCGTGCAGGACCTCCCCCGTGCCCGCCCGGGTGGCGAGCAGCGGGTGGTAGCCGCGCACCCCGGTGTAGCCGAAGGAGGCGCCCTGCTTGAGGCGCCCGGCGGCCTCGCCGAGGAAGCTGTCGATGTCGATCACCAGGCGCCCCGCGCCGGGGCCCGCGCCCAGCTCCCAGGCGCGCTTGATCGCCTCGCCCAATACCCGGTCGAGCTGGCGCACGTGGCCGAAGCTGAAGGCGCGCAGGAAGGTGCCGAGCGTCGAGGGCGCCATCGCCTTGTGGCCGAGCAGCGCCTCGCTGCCGCCGCTGCGCAGCACGTCTGCGTCATCGATCGAGTCCGCGCCGGCGGCAATTGCGTGGATCAGGGTCAGCACCTTGCGCCCGGGGTGGGCGGCGCCGGCTCGCTCTCCCAAGCGGACCATCTTGTCCACCATCAGCTCGATGCCGAGCCGCTTGCTCAGGGTGGCAACCAAGACCAACCCTGCGTTGGCGACTAGCCGCTCGTCGTCGAACTCGACGCCGACCGAGTCGAGTCGCACGAACTCTTCAGAACCCTTCACCATGTGAGTGACCTCCTGATGTCAGGCCGCGGCTGCCCTAAACAGCCGCTATTTGCCTGCTCAGGAGGTCATTTTGATGACCGAGGCGGACGGATCAGATGTGGTGAATCGGTGGATTGAGGCTTAGCCTTGCTACAGGCGCTTCTCGGCAGCCAGATCCGGGTCCTCGTCAACTTCCACGGCAGCTTCTGCGGTTGCTCACTCGAAGGCGAGCTGGAGCGGATCGAGACGTTGCGTCCGGATGATCGCGCCGTGAACCTGGTGATCGCCGGGCGCCAGGGGGTTCTCCTTGACCCCGACGACGCCGAGGTGCTTCTGGTCGGCGATCCCGCCGAAGGTCCGGGTTGGCTGGAGTTCCACCTGCCATCCGCGGTAGCCGTGAGAGTCGAGGCCGCATGAGCCTCCCGCGCTCTGAAGGCCTGTGTCGGCTAACGCCGTATGTTTGGGTGACCGCCAAGCTCATTTCTTCACGCCAGCAATGTCCTGAAGAAGGTCAGGGGTGCCATCAGGGTGCATGTTCGGAAGGAGCCAGACCGGAGAGTCTCATAGCTTTCGGCTACGCGAGCAGCAGATCACGGCGGCGGAACAGCTCAAGCGCGGCGAGCGCGGCGACCAACCCAATCCCAATCATGACCGCTGCAGCCTCGCCGCGAAACGACTGCGCGGGCACCAACCCGACGTGCTCGAACGGGGTCAGGTCGACGACCCATCTTGGTGCTCCGAGCAGCGATCCGACCAGATCCCACAGAAACGTGAGGGTGATGAGCCCATATGCGATTCCCGCGCTCGCTCGTGGCACGATCGCGAAGGCAAGCGCCGCGATCCCCAGGAAGAGGAGCGCTATGGGCAGGCAGTTGGCGCCCGCCTCGAGCAACCCTGGCAGTGAAACGCTTGCACCGCCAGACTCTGTGCCTAACCAGGTGAGCAGACCGGCCACCTGGGAAATCGCCACGACCCCCATCATTGCCAGTAGGAGGCGCCCGCCTAGCCAACTGCGGCGGCTGACTGGCAGCGCAAGCAGCGTTTCGAGTTGCTGATCGGCTTCTTCGTGCCTTGCGGCGCCGATCTGCGCGCAGGCGAACATGCTGACGATCAAGATGAAGAAAATGAAGGTGAAGCCGAGATAGCCGGTGGGCGTCACGATCGAACCCGAGCCGAGCTTCCCGAGCTCTCGGTTGAGGCTCTTGGAGATTCCAGCGGATGAGCTGCTCTTGGCGATCACGCCGAGGATGAATGCGAAGGCTCCGACGCTGCTAAGCCAGATAATCAAGCTGACACGCTCGCTGCGCAGCGCCTGTGCAATGGGCGAGGAGAGCAGGCGCAGCCGCGGTTCGGCGCTATCGCGTGCCGGGAGCACTCCGGTGCCGATGTCGCGTCTGGCGGCAATCAGCGCAGCGAGACCTAGCAGCAGAACGGTCGCCGCAACCGGGAGCACCAGCAGGAACGGTTGGCTGACGGCAAATGGTCGTAGCTCCTCCGCCCACCCCAACGGGGTCGCCAACCGCAGCCAGCCGACACCGCTCGCGGTGTCGGCGATCACCCGCAGCAAGAACAACAGGCCGAAGACAGCGCCCCCCAGCTCGAGCGCCATCCGACGGGAGGGGGCGAGCTGGCTGGTAATCGCTCCCACGCCGACGAACACCGGCATGACCGACGCCGTCGCCAGAGCGAGGTAGGCTGCTCCGCCCGCCGGCAGGCCCCCGGCGAGGAAACCAGCGAACTCCGCAAACCACAGGATCAAGATGTCAGCCGCAATCGAGGCCAGCGCAGCGAGATATGCCGTGCGCCGAGCGATGGGCTCCGCCAGCACAAGCTCCATCCGGCCGCTGTCCTCCTCGGTCCTGAGCGCTCGCACCGCAGCCAGCAATCCGAAGATAGCGGCGAAGATCGCCAGCGTCCCACCGACGCGCCAGGCGGCGTAGCCATTAACCGTCAGCAGATCGTGCGGCTCGCCATAGAAAAGGCGGATCGCCTTGTTGTTGGCGAAGCTGCGGGCGAATGCGAGCCGGCTGGAGAGCGTCGGGTAGCCATCCCGGTAAGCGAGCGGCTGGACGTATGAGTAGACCCCAAATAGGCATGCGAAGCAGATCGTGCGGATCCGAGCGTCGCGGAATGCGCGTCGCGCGAGGGCTCGCATGGGTACGAGACCCACGCTTGGGCTTGGCTGGGAAGCGTTCGGCGTTGCCACCGCTCCGCTAGTCACCGCCATCTCCGCCTGAACCGTCGTAGTGGTGCAGGAAGATCTCCTCGAGAGAGGGCTCGCGGCTGGTCAACGTCTCAACCGGGTGCCCGGCAAGCGCGGCGATCAGCGGTCCAACGCTTCCCGAGACCTCAAACCGAAGCGCGTTCGGGCCGACGCCCTCCATCTGCACTCCCGGCAGCGCCGCAAGTTCCGGCGCCCTACCCGCGAATGTGACCTCAACGACATGTGCGGCGAGGTGTCGCATCTCATCCAGAGTTCCCCCGTCGACGAGCCTGCCATCCCGAAGAATGCCAACGCGGTCGCAAACTGCCTCCACCTCGCTGAGGATGTGAGAGGAGAGGAAGATCGTCTGGCCACGCTCCTTGGCTTCGTGGACGCTCTCTCGAAACGCCACCTCCATCAGCGGGTCCAGTCCAGCGGTCGGCTCGTCGAGGATCAGCAAGTCAGCGCGGCTGGCCAGGGCGGTGATGAGCTGCACCTTCTGGCGGTTGCCCTTGGAGAGCGCCCGCACCTTCTTCGCGGTGTCCAGCTTGAAGCGCTCGACCAGCAGGTCGCGATAGGAGGTGTCGGTATTCCCGTGCAGGCGCGCGAGGAACTCGAAGGTCTCGGCGCTGGTCAGAGAAGGCCAGAGGAAGGGCTCCCCGGCGACGTAGGCGAGGCGGCGGTGGGCCGATACCGGCTCCCTCCAGGTGTCGAGGCCGAACACCTCTGCCCGGCCGGCGCTTGGCCGGTGCAGGCCCAGCAGGAGGCGGATCGTCGTCGTCTTACCGGCCCCGTTGGGACCGAGGTAGGCGTAGACCTCGCCTTCGGCCACAGTGAGGTCGAGTGAGTCAAGAGCCCGGGTCTCGCCGTAGCGCTTGGTCAACCCTTCGGCTCTGATCGCGCTGCCCACGGCGATAGCGTTTCATCATGGGCGGCGGTCTGGTGCCTGATCGCCGTCTCGGTGCTGGCGCTCATAGTGTGCTGTTGGTCCTCTGAGAGCCCGGCGATCAGACGCCGAGCAGGAGGCTCAACGCCGCCATCACGGCGGCCCCGCCCGCCACGCCAATGCTCGGCCCAGCTCTGCTCGGTCCCGCATAGGCCTCGGGCAGCATCTCGACGGCAATCAGGGCCAGCATCGCCCCGGCGGCGAAGGCGAAGGAGAACGGCAGCAGGCCGTCGATTCTCTCGACCGCGACGAAAGCGATCACGGCGCCCACCGGCTGGGGAGCGCTGGTCCCGACCGCCGCCCAGAACTGCCGCGCGCGACCGAAACCCGCCTCCGCCATCGGGATGGCGACGCTCGTCCCCTCGGGGATGTTCTGGATCGCGATCGCGAGGATCACGAACAGGCTCAGCCCGGCGCGTTCGGAGGCGAACGCGGTGCCTAGCGCGAAGCCCTCGGGCAGACTGTGGACGAAGAGGACGAGGAAGACCAGGGCCGAGGTCCGTGCCCCTGGCCCGCTGCGGCCCATGAAGCCGGCATCGGCGCTGAGTCGGCGGCGGACCAGGACAAGGAACCCGAGCCCCACCGCGAGTCCAAGCCCTACGCTGACTGCGGATCCTTCTTGGGCAGCCGGGATCAGCAGGCCGGCGATCGCGGCGACCCCCATCACCCCAGCCGCGAAGCCGAGCAAGAACGGCGTCAGCTGGGCGGCGCGGTGACCGAGGAAGAAGACGGGGACCGCCCCAAGCCCGGTGGCCAGCGCCGTGCCGCTCGCGGCGATCACCAGGACGATCACCTGCGGCATGGCTCAGGAAGCTACCGTCGTTCAGGAGGATGAGAGGGCCTGGCGGTCAGCGTCTGAAACCGACGAGAGGAACGGCGCCAGATATTTGCCGACGATCTTGCCGTCATCGGACCAGGGCGGGCTCTCGCTGAAGGTCGAGGCCTCTCCATGACCCCCGGTCAGCTTCCCGTACAGGTATTTCGGCTCTTCGCCGGTCAGCAGCTTCGCGCGCAGGACCGGCTCAAACGGTTGGGGCTCGACCGGGCTCCCGGCCTGAGCTGCGATCGCCTCAGCCACAGCGTCTGCCTGCTGCGTCGCGATCCCGCCCTGCTTCACCGGGAAAGCCGTCACGTCCCCGGCCGCGAAGACGTGCTCAAGGCCCACAGCCCGTCCATGTGAGTCGACCGGAATGAACCCGTCAGCATCGTGGGGAAGGCCCTCGATCTGCCTCCCTCCGAGGCGCGGGAGGCTGAGCACAGCGTCGGCCTCGATCGGATTGCCCGGGGCGGTGAACAGGCGTCCACTCTGGAATCTGACCGCGTGGGTGCCGGTGACGATTTTGATGCCGCGCTCGGCCAGGAATCGCTCCATCTGCTCGCTGGCTCGGATCCCAAAGAGCTGAAGAGGCGCATCCTCGGGGGTGACGATCACCAGCTCGGCGCCCGGACCCTCTACTCCCTGCAATTGCGAGGCGGCAAGAAGCGCCAACTCATAAACCGGCAATGGCCAGCATGCCGCGCCTGGCACCGTGAAGATCACCTTTCGCAGTGTGCCCGCCTCGAGATCACGCAGGACACGCGCGGCGCCGGCTTCATCGGATACCCCCCAAAAGGTGACGGCGCCCGGCATGGCCGAGAGCATCCTGGTGCCGCAAGCCACGACGAGATAGTCGTAGGCGACCTCAGCCCCATCGCCTGTCTTGATGCGCTGCGCGTCGGTATCCACCGAAGCGACCCTGGCGAGGCGGAAGGAGGCGCCACAGCGCTCGGTCAGGTCATGAAGATCGAACTCGAGCACTTTGCCTACGTCGAAGGGCTCGGTCACGGCCAAGGGCCGGTAGAGGAACTCTCGGCGGGGCGCGTAGAGCTCGACCTCGGCTCGATCGCCGACGAGGTCACCCAGGGCGAGCATCGCCTCCAAGCCCGCGACGCCGCCGCCGGCAATCACCACCCGTGGTCTGGGGCTGGGCTGCGCTGCATGGCGCTCCATGCGCGCCAGATTACATCGGTCCCAGCCGGCGCAAATCCGGGCTAAGTACGGATCTGGCTCCGTAGCCGCCCGACCTCGGAACGTGAAGCTCAGAGCAACTTGCTGGCGCCTGCTTTACTCATCGCGGATGGGCGAGTGCACGGACGCGGAACTTGACGGTCTCCTGGCCTATTGGGAGGCGGCCAACTACCTCACCGTCGCCCAGATCTACCTGCAGCGGAACCCCCTGCTGCGAGAACCGCTCCGCCCCGAGCACATCAAGCCGCGCCTACTCGGCCACTGGGGCACCTCGCCAGGGCTGAACCTCGTCTACGCCCAGCTGAACCGTCTGATTCGCGCCACAGGCACCGACATCCTCTTCGTCGCGGGGCCTGGTCACGGCGGCCCAGCGGTGGTGGCGAACGTCTATCTCGAGGGCACCTACTCCGAGCTCTTCCCCAGGGCCTCGATGGACGAAGCCGGGTTGCTGCACCTGGTGCGCCAGTTCTCGACGCCCGGTGGGATCCCCAGCCACGTCAGCGTCCCCACCCCCGGGTCGATCCACGAGGGCGGCGAGCTGGGCTATGCCCTCGTTCACTCCTTCGGTGCCGCCTTCGACAACCCTGACCTCCTCGTCGCCTGCGTGATCGGCGACGGCGAGGCGGAGACCGCTCCGCTGGAGGGCTCCTGGAAGGGGGTGCGCTTCCTCAACCCGTCGCGCGACGGGGCGGTGCTGCCGATTCTGCACCTCAACGAGAACAAGATCTCCGGCCCGACCGTGCTCGGCCGGGCGCGCGATGAGGAGATCGCCCAACTGCTCGCCGGCCAGGGATACGAGTGCCGAATGGTCGCCGGCTCCGATCCGCGCCAGGTCCACCGGGATTTCGCCGCGACGCTCGAGGACTGCCACGCGACGATCGCAGCGATTCAGGCCGAGGCGCGGGCGGGTGATCTGGCGAGCCGTCCGCGCTGGCCGGCGATCGTCCTGCGCACGCCGAAGGGCTGGACAGGGCCAAAGTTCGTCGACGGCAAGCGGATCGAGGGGACCTTCCGCGCCCACCAGGTGCCGCTGGGAGGGGTGCGGGAGAACCCGGAGCACCTGGCGATGCTCGAGGAGTGGATGCGCGGCTACCGACCGCAGGAGCGCTTCGATCAGGGCGGCCGTCTCGTTGCCGGGCTGGCGGCGCTCTCCCCTGAGGGGGAGAAGCGGATGGGCGCCACCCCCCACGCCAACGGCGGCCGCCGCCTTCTCCCGCTGCAGGTCCCCGACCCCGCCGGCTACGCGATCGAGGTGAAACGGCCAGCGACCGAGCGGGCCGAATCGACCCGCCGCCTTGGAGAGCTGCTGCGCGACACTTACTCCGCCAACGCCGATCCGGCCAACTTCCGCCTCTTCTGCCCCGATGAGACCAACTCCAACCGCCTCGGCGCGGTGTTCGAGGTCGAGAACCGTTGCCTGATGGACGCCCGTCCCGAAGACGAGGACGTCTCCCCGGAGGGCCGGGTGATGGAGGTCCTCTCCGAGCACAACTGCCAGGGCTGGCTCGAGGGCTACCTGCTGAGCGGCCGCCACGGCCTCTTCGCCAGCTATGAGGCGTTTGCGATGGTCTCGGCCTCGATGGCGATCCAGCACACCAAGTGGTTGGAGGCCGCCACGGCGGTTAAGTGGCGCGCCCCGGTCGCCTCGCTCAACATCCTCCTCACCTCGACCTGCTGGCGCAACGATCACAACGGCTTCAGCCATCAGGGGCCGGGGCTGATCGACACGATGATCGCGATGCAGGGCGAGGTGGTCCGCGTCTACTTCCCACCCGACGCCAACTGCCTGCTCTCGGTGGCCGAGCATTGCCTGCAAAGCCGCGACTACGTCAACCTGATCGTGATCGACAAGCAGCCCGAGCTCCAGTACCTGGACTACGAGGCGGCGTGCGCCCACTGCGCGGTGGGAGCGTCAAGGTGGGACTGGGCGAGCACCGACGGAGGCGAGGACCCCGACATCGTGCTCGGCTGTGCCGGCGATGCCCCGACGCTGGAGACGCTGGCGGCGGCCTGGCTGCTCCGTACCCACCTGCCGCAGCTCCGGGTGCGCGTGGTCAACGTCGTCGACCTGATGGTCCTCTTTCCCCCCGAGGTGCACCCCCACGGGCTCTCCGAGCAGGACTTCGTCGGGCTCTTCGGCGAGGACGCCGACGTCGTGATGGCCTTCCACGGCTACGCCCGCGCCCTTCACCAGCTCCTGCACGGCCGGCCCCACCCGGGGCGCTTCCACGTCAGGGGCTTTACCGAGCAGGGAACGACGACAACGCCCTTCGACATGGTCGTCCTGAACCGGATGAGCCGCTATCACCTGGTCCTGGAGGCGCTCAGCCGCGCCTGCAAAGTCCACGATGGTGCGGCAGCGCTGGAAGAGCACTGCCGCGAGATGCTCGCCCGCCACAAGATCTATATCCGCGAGCACCTCGAGGACATGCCGGAGATCAGCGACTGGACCTGGGAGGGCTGAGCCGGTGCCAGTGTGGACCGGGAGGGTACTGGTCGTCAACGCCGGCTCCTCCAGCCTCAAGCTGAGCGTCATCGAGGAGGGCGATGAGTTGGTAGCCCATGCAGAGCGCGGCTTCACCGACGAGGAGCGTGAGCTGGAGCAGGCGTTGGGGGCGATTCTGGCCGAGGCGTCACCGATCGGCGCGGCGGGACACCGGGTCGTGCATGGTGGCGATACGTTCACAGAAGCGGTCGAGCTGGATGCCGATACCGAAGCCCAACTCGACCAGCTCACCGACCTCGCCCCGCTTCACAACCCGCCTGCGCTGAGCGCGATCCGGGC
Organism: uncultured Solirubrobacterales bacterium; assembly: GCA_963743285.1. Lineage (GTDB taxonomy): Bacteria > Actinomycetota > Thermoleophilia > Solirubrobacterales > 70-9 > CAVUPF01. The sequence goes on along the minus strand of CAVUPF010000010.1, from coordinate 46,570 downwards.
GCTGCGCAGGCTTTGCCCGGAGCTGCCGGCGGTGGCCTGCTTTGACACCGCCTTTCACGCGACGCTGCCGGCCGCGGCAGCAACCTACGCGGTTCCTCGCCCATGGTCGGAGCGCTGGGTGCTGCGTCGCTACGGATTCCACGGCCTCTCCCATGCCTATGCGAGCCGTCGGGCGGCGGAGCTGCTGGGGCGCCCGCTGCCAGAACTGCGGCTGGTCACAGCTCACCTCGGCGCTGGCGCCTCGCTCGCCGCGGTCAAGGGTGGTCGTTCGGTCGAGACGACTATGGGCTTCACCCCGCTGGAGGGGCTGGTGATGGCGACCCGCTCCGGCTCCGTCGATCCCGGGCTGCTCCTCTGGGTACAGCGACACAGTGGCCTCGGTGCCGAGGAGATGGAGCAAGAGCTGGACCGCGAGGCCGGACTGCGGGGGCTCTCGGGTCACTCAGACATGCGGGAGGTCCTCTCCGGGGTCGATGCGGGAGATGGGCGGTGCCGGCTGGCGTTGGACGTCTACGTCCACCGCCTGATCGCCGCAGCGGCGGCGATGGCGGCGGCGATGGGTGGCCTTGACGCCCTGGTTTTCATGGGCGGCGTCGGCGAGCACGCGGCCCCGGTTCGGGCCGATGTCTGCGAGGGGCTGGCCTTCCTCGGCGTCGGGCTCGATCACAGGGCAAACAGCGAGGCGAACGGCGACGGGTTGCTCTCACCACCCGGCGCCCGCGCCGCGGCCGTGCTCGTGGCGGCTCGGGAGGACCTTGAGATCGCTCGTCAGGTGCGAGCGGCGCTCTCCTCTGCGTGAACGATCAGGACCGGGATCGGGCTGGCCTGGGAGACGTGCTGGCTGACGCTTCCCAGGAACAGGGACTTGACCTCGCCGCGCCCGCGTGAGCCGACCACAACGAGGTCATGGCCCCCAGAGGTGGCCTCTTTGACGATCTCCTCAGCCGCGCGTCCGGTGAGGAGCTTCAGCGTTGCTCGCACATCGTCGGGAAGCGCTTGCACGGCATCGTCGAGCTCCTCGCGATAGGAGGCCTCGATCCCTTCCTGGAGCTCACTCATGTTGATCGGCGGCGCCACAGGGCCGCCGAGAACCCAGGCCGAGGGGTTGGGCGCCACGCTGAGAACGGTCAGCTCGCCATCTCCCGCCCGGGCCAGGTCGGCCGCCTCCTTAAGAGCCCGTCTTGCATGGGTCGAGCCATCGAAGGCGACAAGAATCCGACTGAACATTTCATTCTCCTCTGTCCTGTAGGTCAGGGACGGACATGCGGGGCTCTTGAACACCCTGGCAGAAACGCTCACCAGGAGCGTGTCCTGGGATGGGCTCGCAAGCGGCGCGATCATGTTTAGGAGGTCGCCACCGGGGTCGGCCTCGTCCAGCAAGGGCGCCGGCTGCAGACACTATCGCCGCCAGCTGCGCGGCTGCCCGCACTTCATCATCGATCTGCGGCGGCAACCTCTGGGTCGGCGGTCCCGACGCCCTCCCGAAGCGGCGCTGCTCTCCGGGCCCGCCGGCGGTCGGACGATCCTCGCCGAGCGTGGCGGGCTGCTCGTCCATGACAGCTCAAACGGAAGATACGGTTTCCCGTAGAGCTACTTCGGGTTTCCCGCAGAGCTGATTGACAAGGAGAGTCCAGGCTATAGCGTCGCCTCAACCAGTCTAAAAGGTGGGAGGCAAACGAACACGATGGTATCCGTACCTGTGGTCTCAGGCGCGCTTTTTGACCTGAATCACCCCGCGCATTACGTGCATTGGCACTTCTTTCAGATGTCGGTGCCCAACGTCGTAGTGATCTTGCTGATGATCGTCGTCTTCATCGCCGCAGTCCTGCTGCCCTTCCCGAAGCACCGCAAGGTCTCGTGAGCGAGAGCGAGGGGCAAGTGTCCCCCGAGGAGCGCCAGATGTGGACGACCTGGGTGCGCGAACGCGCGGTCGGCGCCCTGCCGCCCGAGAAGCTCCTCCCCGACCGCCAGCCCTCCTATGTGTCCTCGTGGATCTACGTCTTCGGCGTCGTCACGATCGCGGCGCTGATCGTCGTCGTCGCCTCGGGGATCATCCTCGGCCTGAAGGGACCCGAATGGTGGCACGTCTCTAGCGTAGGGCACTTCTTCAACAGCATCCACCTCTGGGCGGTGGAGCTGTTCTTCTTCGCGATGGTCGTCCACCTCTGGGGGAAGTTCTTCATGGGCGCCTGGCGGGGCGGACGGGGACGCACCTGGGTGACCGGCGCCATCACCTTCCTGGTCGCGATCGGCGCCGCCTTCACCGGCTACCTCTCCCAGCAGAACTTCGACTCCCAATGGATCGCCACCCAGGGCAAGGACGGCATCAACTCGATCGGGGTCGGCGCCTTCTTCAACGTCACCGACTTCGGCCAGATGTACACGTTCCACGTGATCTTGCTGCCGGTGGTCGTGGTCGCGCTGGTCATTGCGCACGTGCTCTTGGTCCGCCGCCACGGGGTGGTGCCGCCCTACCCGGCGAAGGCGAGGCGGGCGGCGTCGGTGACGCAACCGCCAGCCCAAGCGGCGCCGAGTGAGGGCGGCGCACCGTGAGCGCCCCGGCCCCACCGACTGAGATGGCGGATGAGGCTGCTCCCTGGCCCGGCCCCTGGGTCCGCTATGACCTGGTCAAGGAGTTCGTCATCGCGCTCGCCGTAATCACCGGGCTCGCGGTCTTGCTCACCGTCCTCTTCTCCTCTCCCGATGACCCGGCGACGACGATCCAAAGCTGGGCGAAGGCGGACCCCGCCGACTTCCTCGCCACCGCGGTCACCGAGCTTGACGGGACCAGCGACGTCGCCACCTACGGCCCTCCCTACACCCACACCGCCGGCGTCTCGCAAGAAATCGCCGGAATCTCCCCCGCGGAAGCGGTCGGCGTCCACATCCCGATCGACACGGCGAAGGACTACGTGATCGCACCGCTGACGGAGATTCCCGCCGACCCGCGCCTAAGGCTCGCCCTCGCCGCCTACCAGGCGGCGCCCCCCAAACTGCGAGAAGCCTGGGCGGGTGCCTATGAAGAAGCGCTGCCTAAGGCGCGTTTCGTGCGCAGCGTGCCAGTTCTTCCCGCCAGGCGCTACGGCCCGGTCGCGACGATGATGGCGGCGCTGCTAGGGCTGGCCCAAAGCGGCGGCCTGGACGGCGCTCTGCTGGCCGGCAACCACCGCTTCTATGAGACCAACTACACAAAGCCCCTGCTCTTCCTGTCGGGCGGGGAATACTTCGAAGAACGGGCCGAATCCCAGCACCTGCTCGGCACCCAGTGGGGGATGATGAACGAGACCGGCAGCTACCCTGGCCAGGTCTGGCTGTGGCTCTACACCTTCTGGTATCAGATCGAACCATTTAAGGCATCGCCCAACGGCGATCTGCTGGTCTTCACCATCATGGCCATCCTCAGCCTCGCCCTGATCTGCATACCGTTCATCCCCGGCCTGCGGGACCTGCCCCGCCATCTGCGCGTATACCGCGTGATCTGGCGCGAGCACTACCGCGAAGTCGAGGACTGAGCCGGATCCGCGGCCCGGGTCAGCCTGCCCGCAAGCAGGGTCCCGGCGGGAGTCGCTGAGAGGACGAGCGAGCAGGAACCAGCGGTCTGTGGAGATCAAAGGTGGGCCTGTTTGCGCGAGGTGACCGCTACGATGCGACACGCTAGGAACGCAGCCACGCCATCGCCGAGGGCTGCGGATACGCCCACAAGCCGCTGCGCTCTCTATATGCCCCAGAAGGCGAGGACTCGATGCTCCAGAAGGTAGCCGTCGGCCGTTGGCCACTCGATGCTTACCGGGGCATAGTTCCCGAGCACATTCTTGAGGAGCTACATGTTCATGCTCGCGCCTTGAAGGGCGCTCGCATCCTGCACATCAACGCGACCGCCTACGGGGGCGGGGTGTCTGAGCTCCTGCGCTCCTCCGTACCCTTATTGCTTGATCTTGGACTCACGGTTGACTGGGAGGTCATCACCGGGCGCCAGGATTTCTTTCGGGCCACCAAGGCGCTGCACAACGGCCTTCAGGGCGCGCCGCAGGCACTGAGCGAGGCAGAGCAAACGGCCTACCTGGACTGTACGCAGGAGAACGCCGAGGCGCTAGACGGCAGCTATGACTTCATCGTCGTGCACGATCCTCAGCCAGCTGCGTTGCCGATGCTTCACAGTAAGGGAGACGCCAGCTGGGTCTGGCGCTGTCACATCGACACCTCCGAGCCCAACGCCGACACCTGGGCGTTCTTGCGGCCTTACCTAGCTGAATTTGACGCAGCAGTGTTCACGATGGCGGAGTTCGTTCCACCCGACCTGCCGGTCGAGCGTGTCGAGGCCATCGCCCCGGCGATCGACCCGCTCAGCCCCAAGAACCTCGATCTCGACGTCAATACCGCGCAACAGATCCTTGACTGGATAGGCGTGGAGCTCCCTGGGCGACTCGTCACACAGGTCTCGCGCTTTGACGCGTGGAAGGACCCGCTGGGCGTCATTGCTGCCTACCGACTCGTGCGCGAGGAGATCCCCGAGCTGCAGCTCGCACTAGTCGGCTCGATGGCGCTTGACGATCCCGAGGGCTGGGAGGTGTACGGGCAGGTCTCAGAGCACGCCGCCGAAGATCCGCTGATTCACCTCTACACCAACCTCACCGGTGTCGGCAATGTCGAGGTCAACGCCTTTCAGCGTCTCTCCGAGGTCATCGTGCAGAAGTCGATTCGCGAGGGCTTTGGGCTTGTGGTCTCCGAGTCGCTGTGGAAGGGCACGCCTGTGGTCGCCGGGCGCGCCGGTGGCATACCGATGCAGATGCCGGAGGGGATCGGTGGACTACTGGTCAACTCCGTCGAGGAGTGCGCAGCCGCGATGCTGGGGCTGCTGAGGGACCGCGAGTTGGCAGATCAGCTCGGCCAAAGCGGACGCGCTCACGTACGGGAGCACTTCCTGCTGCCACGCCTGTTGATGGAGGAGCTCAGGCTCTTATCCACACTCGGCCCCGCAGCCCCAACCCTCCAGCGACTGCTGCCCCCAACCGCTCAGGGCTGAGTCCGCCCGGTGGCCTCGCCCGATCCGGACAGCACGGTCGAGGTAGAGGCTCAGGTAGATCCCACCGAGCAGGTGGGACTTCTATTGCGTGATCTACGCGCTTCGCCGACGGGCCTCTCAGCGGCCGAGGCGCAACGGCGATTGATCCAGTATGGCCCGAACGAGCTGCGACACCGTGGCGACCGTCACTGGCCACGCGAACTGGCGCGTCAGCTGACCCACCCGCTTGCGCTTCTACTGTGGCTCGCAGCGATCCTGTCCTTTGCGGTCGGTAGTCCCACGGTTGCCATCGCGGTCCTGTTGGTGATTCTGCTCAACGCCCTGTTCGCCTTTGTACAGGAGTTGCAAGCTGGGCGGGCCGTCGAGGCCCTGGCGCAGTTCATGCCTCAGGAGGTAAAGGTGCTGCGTGGCGAGAAACCTACTGTGGTCACGGCTAATGCGCTCGTCCCCGGTGATGTTGTCATCGTTGAGGAGGGCGATCGCATCGCGGCCGACATGCGCTTACTCTCAGGCGCGGTCGAGGTCGATCTCTCCACCCTCACCGGCGAGTCCGCCCCGGCGCTACGCTCGGCCGAGCTGGTGGACGTAGGTGTCCCGCGGATCGCCGCGCAAGATCTGCTCTTCAGCGGCACCAGCTGTACCGGGGGAGAGGCTCAAGGTGTCGTCGTCGCCACGGCGATGCACACCGAGCTGGGGCGCATTGCCGCGCTGTCTGAGCGGGTCAAGGAGGAGCCGAGCCCGCTCGAGGGGCAGGTGCGCCGGGTCGCGTGGCTGATCGCCGGCATCGCGGTGGGAATGGCCGTCGCCTTCGTTCCCATCGCGATCCTTGGGGCCGGCCTGTCTCTTGAGAACAGCGTTGTGTTCGCGGTCGGTCTGCTCGCCGGAAACGTGCCTGAGGGACTGCTGCCTGTGATCACCCTGGCGTTGGCCGTCGCGGTGAGCGCGCTGGCTCGAAAAGGGGCTCTGGTCAAGCGCTTGAGCGCCGTGGAGACCCTGGGTTCCACCGACGTCATCTGCACCGACAAGACCGGGACGCTGACCGAGAACCGCATGAGTCCCGTCGTGGCTTGGACTGTGACGAGCGAGATTGCGCTGGACATCGCCGATCCAATCCAACCTTCCGGAGGTCAGACCGACACCGCACTCACGGCATTGGCCGAGGTTGCCACTGCGTGCAACAACGCGCAGCTTGAGTCCGACGGGCAGCCCAGCGGGGATCCAACTGAGGTGGCGCTACTCATCGCTGCCAGGACACTGGGTCTCCAATTTGATGCCTCGAGTCGAGAGCTTCGGCGTTCTCACCAGTACAACTTCGACCCGCAGCGCAAGCTGATGTCGACCTTGGACAGCGGCGAGGGCCATGACTGGCTGAACACAAAGGGGGCACCGGAGTCGGTACTCCCGCGGTGCACGAGTGTCCTCCTAGCTGATGGCGTGGAGCGTTCAATGGATTCGGCGCAGCGTGAGCATGTGACAAGGCAAATGGAGAGCTTTGCCAGTCAAGGTCTGCGTGTTCTGGCGCTGGCGCGCCGCTCTCTACCTGCGGGCGGGCAACCACCGGCCCGCGACGATGCCGAGTGCAAGCTGTGCTTCCTAGGGCTTGTCACGATGCGCGATCCGCCCCGTGCCGAGGTGACTGAGGCCGTCGCGCGCTGTCACAGCGCCGGAATACGCGTGGTGCTCATCACTGGCGACCATCCTCTGACTGCGGCGGCAATCGCTCATCAAGTGGGCATCGGCAGTGAGGACCCGGTCGTGGTCAACGCCCAAATAGTCGACCATCGGCATGAGAAGGAGCTGCAGGATGTCCTTGCCGGTGGGCAGGAGGTGATCTTTGCTCGGGCTTCGCCCGAGGCCAAGCTGCAAATCGCCGAGGTCCTGCGCGGTCAGGGTCACGTGGTGGCGATGACAGGGGATGGTGTCAACGACGCGCCGGCACTGCGCAGCGCGGACATCGGCGTCGCAATGGGTCGCTCAGGAACAGACGTCGCACGCGAGGCCTCAACAATGGTGCTCACCGATGACAACTTCGCCACCATCGTCGTCGCGATCGAGGCGGGCCGACAGGTCTATGACAATGTCCGCAAATTCATCCAGTACATCTTCGCGCACGCCACGCCGGAGGTCGTGCCATTCCTCTTGTTTGCGCTCTCCGGCGGGCTTATCCCTCTCCCGCTCACCGTGCTGCAGCTGTTGGCCTTCGACGTTGGCACCGAGACGCTCCCTTCGCTCGCGCTGAGCCGCGACCCGATCGAGCCCGGCAGCATGGATCGGCCGCCGCGCCCGCGCTCAGAGGGCGTCATTCAGGGGCCGATGCTGATCCGGTCCTGGCTCTTCCTGGGTGTAATAGTCACCGCACTGTCACTCGCCGGGTTCTTCTATGTCTTGGCCCGTGCGGGGTGGCACTCCGGCGATCCGGTCGGCGTGGGCCAGCCGCTTCATTACGCTTACCTCCAGGCCACCACGATGACCTTCCTCGGGATGGTGGCCGGGCAAATCGGCACCGCTTTCGCCGTGCGAACGAGACGAGCCTCCCTGCGTTTGATCGGCGTCTTCAGCAACCGCTATCTGCTCGGCGCTATTGTGGCTGAGTTGCTGCTCGCCGCGATCTTCGTCTACGCGCCGCCGTTGCAATCGCTGCTGGGAACTGCGCCACTACCCCTGCGTGACGTGGTTCTGCTGCTTCCCTATCCCTTGGTAGTCTGGGGTGCAGACGAGCTACGCCGTTCCGTCGTGCGACGCCGCATAGATCACGGCGCTTTGCGGTAGTGCTCGCCCAGATCAATCGCCTGGCTGGCCGTCCGGGAGGACCTCGAGATCACTCATCGGGTACGAGCGGCGCCCTTCTCAGCGTGAACTATCAGTACGGGGATGGGACTGGCCTGCGAGACATACTGGCTGGCGCTTCCAGGAAAGGGACGATCCGCAGTTGATTATATCCATGCTGGCTGCAATGAATGGAACATCACTTGTGTCGAAGACACCTCAGCGTCGCGCCAGTCCCGAGAGCCAGCGCGCCGGGCGGTAGGGCGGCATCAACAAGACCAAGACGATGATCACCGCGGTCGCGGCGAAGTAGGAGTAGAGCTGAGCGACGCTTTCGAATTGCGAGGTCATGCTCTGTCCAAACGCGAGCACCGCGAAGATCAGCATCGAGAAGCCCAGGGCGCTCAGCAGCCAAGGCTTGGCCCGCTGGGGGAGGATCTCGCGGCGGACCAGGCTGACGATTAGCGCGACGACTACCAGTCCCTCCGCAACTCCCAGGATGCCCCATGCCAGGCTCGTGCCCGGGAAGGAGGCGATGAAGGAACCGGCGAACTCTTTCTTGATCGGCGCCGGCGCGACAGCGCCGTCGTCGAAGATCTTCTCCTTGAAGGCGTAGTACCAGAGGAATCCGGTGAGGATGTAGATCCCGGGGTAGATGAGCCAGTAGGCGATGCTGTCCGCAAGAGCGGGACGCTCCTCGGTAACTGCTGATCTGTCCATCGAATGACCTCCGCGATATTTGGATATATGGCGTCCGCGGGCTGCGGTGCTTGAGTGGTCGCCCCGAGCGCAGTGCAGGATCGGCCGATTCTCCATCTGGCGCGACGAACCGTCATCGGGGTAATACCGTGGATTTGGTTCGGCTTTCCCCTGTCTGACATGTGCATGTTCAGAGTCGCCGTTGGGTCGTCCCTGTGTCGACGATCCTCGGCGCTGTCAGCGAGTACATCGGCCCGCGCTTCGGGCTCGCGGTCGGGGGGGTCGCCTGCTTGCTCGCCGCGGCGCTCAGCCGCGTCCCATCCTCAGAGCGCTACGCGCCGCGGCCTGAGGAAGCCGAGCCGGCACTCGGATTGCTGGGGCCCGGCGCCGATCAGGCAACCACGCTCGCGGCGACATCCCTGTCTGAACTGTGAGCCGCCTCTGAGCCGCTAAGCACCACCTTGAGGGCGTCGGTGGACGCCGCGTCGGCAAATGTGTCGTAGGCCGCCATCGTGTCCGCGAGGGGGAAACGGTGCGTCGCGAACATCGTCGGGTCGAGACGGCCCTCGGCGATCAGCTGCATCAGCTGCGGGATCGTGCGGGTATCGACGAGCCCGGTCGTCACGGTGACGTCCCGGATCCAGAGCGTCTCGAGATGAAGGTTGGCAGGGTGCCCGTGGACGCCTACGTTGGCGACGTGCCCTCCCGGCCGGATCAGGTCCGCCGCCAGCTCGAATGTGTCCGGGACCCCGACCGCCTCGATCGCCACGTCGGCCCCGAGCCCGTCGGTCAGCTCCATGACCTTTGCGCGCGCGTCCTCGATTCCGTTGTTGATCGTGGTGTCGGCGCCGAACTGGCTCGCTCGATTGAGCCTGGCATCCGCCAGGTCGATCGCGACGATCCGTCCCGGGGTGTAGAGCCGCGCCGTCAGGATCGCGGCGAGCCCGATTGGGCCGGCGCCGACTATCGCCACCACGTCTCCGGGCCGCACCGTTCCGTTGAGTACGCCAACCTCGTAGGCGGTCGGCAGGATGTCTGCGAGGAAGAGGACCTGCTCGTCGCTGAGCTGGTCAGGCACCCGGTAGACCGAGTTGTCGGCGAACGGGACCCGCGCGTACTCGGCCTGCACGCCGTCGATCAGGTGTCCGAAGATCCAGCCGCCGCCGCCGAGGCATTGGCCGTACTGGCCTTCTTTGCAGTAGCGACAGCGCCCACAGGAGCTGATACAGGACATCAGCACGCGGTCGCCCTCTGAGACGGTGGTGACGCTGTCTCCCAGCTCGAGCACGGTTCCGACGGCCTCATGGCCGAGCACCGTGCCTGGCTTCGTCTCGGGCACGTCGCCTTTGAGGATGTGCAGGTCGGTGCCGCAGATAGTCGTCGTGTCGATGCGCACGACGATGTCCGTCGGATCGACAGTCCCGGGATCCTCGACGGTGTCCCAACCCCGCTGACCGGGACCGTGATAGACGAGAGCTTTCATCTGAGCCTCCTGACAGAGTTCGGCGATTTCCGCCATCGGTGCTGCTGCTCCGCAAACGTTACGGATGGCCGAGCCGGATTTCGTCCGCAGGAAATACGGCTTATGTCAGTAGATGCCCGAAGTTCGAATGCAGTGCTATGCGCGGATGGCGGCGCGGGCCCGTCGCCATAAGGTCGCGGCGATGGCCGATCGCGGATCCCTGCCGGCAACCGACCCTCCAGCCCCTACGGCGCCGTCGGAGGCAAGCCCCGGCGCGGAAGCCGTCCGAAGCTTTGAGAGCCTGTCCCGGGCCGACGTCGACTATGCGGGCGGCAAGGGAGCAAACCTCGGCGAGCTGAGCGCCGCCGGCTTCCCCGTCCCCCCCGGCTTCGTCATCGGAGCCCCCGCTTACGCGGCGTTCTGCGAGCAGGGCGGCCTGCGTGAGCGGATCGAGGTGCGCCTCTCCGGGGTCGACGTCGAGGACACCGACGCGCTGGAGCGCTCGGCGGCGGAGATTCGAGCGATCGTCGAGGCGGAGCCGGTACCTGATGGGCTCTCCGCGGCGATCCGCGCGGCCTACGGTCGTCTAGCCGAGGAGGACCGGCAGATCGCGGTCGCGGTGCGCTCCTCCGCCACCGCAGAGGACACCGAGTCGGCCTCCTTCGCCGGCATGAACGAGACGATCCTCAACGTGCGCGGCGCCGACGCCGTCCTTGACGCCGTGCGTCGTTGCTGGTCCTCCCTGTTCGGCGCCCGCACCATCTACTACCGGTCAAAGCGAGGCTTCGGCCAAGCGGACATGGACATCGCGGTTGTCGTCCAGCGCCAGGTCGAGGCGACCCGCGCCGGGGTGATGTTCACGATCGACCCCGCCTCCGGGGCGACGGACAAGCTGGTGATCGAGGGCGCCTTCGGCCTCGGCGAGTCAGTCGTCTCCGGCTCGGTCTCGCCGGACCGCTACGTGGTTGGCAAGGAACGGCTGGCGATCGAGCGCCGAGAAGTGCGCCACAAGGAGCTGGCGATCGAGGCGGTTGAGGGCGGCGGTACCGCCACTCGCGAACTGGGAGAGCGCGAGGCCGAGCAGCCGGTACTCGACGACGAGGAGGTGAGGCGGGTCGCCGAGCTGGGCGTCCGCATCGAGGGCCATTACGGCGCCCCCCAGGACACCGAGTGGGCGATTGATAAGTCGGGCGTAGTCTGGATGCTCCAGTCGCGCCCGGTCACCGCCGCGGGCGGCGAGAGCCTCGCCGAGCCGCGGGCCGAGCGCGGCGCCGAGCTGGTCCGCGGGCTCGGTGCCGCGCCGGGCATCGCCTCCGGGGCAGTGCGCGTCGTCGCCTCGCTCGAAGGCGCCAGCCGCCTGGCGGACGGCGAGGTCCTGGTCACCCACATGACCGCCCCGGACTGGGTGCCGCTGATGCGCAAGGCGACGGCGATTGTCACCGATTCCGGGGGCATGACCTGTCACGCAGCGATCGTCTCCCGCGAGCTGGGTATCCCCTGCGTGGTCGGCACCGCCGAGGCGACCAAGGTACTGCGCGATGGCGAGGTCATCACGGTCGACGCCACCCGCGGGGTCATCACTGAGGGCGCCACGGCGCCCGACCGCACAGCGCCACCCTCAGCTCGGCCCGGCAGCGGCGCAGCCGGCGTGATCACCGGCACCAAGCTGCTCGTCAACCTCTCCGAGCCTTCACAGCTGCAGTGCGCCGCAAGGCTCGATGTCGATGGGGTCGGACTGCTCCGCGCCGAGCTGATGGTCGTCGAGGCTCTCGACGGGGTCCATCCGCGGGCGCTGCTGGAGCGGGGCGAGGGCGAGCAGTTCGTCGAGCGGATGGCCGCCTCGCTGAGCGAGTTCGCGGCCGCCTTCTCACCCCGGCCGATCACCTATCGGACGATCGACTTCCGCACCAACGAGTTCCGCGGCCTCAAGGGCGGCGAGCGCTTCGAGCCGCAGGAGGCAAACCCGATGATCGGCTACCGCGGCGCCTTGCGCTATACGCGCGAGCCCGACCTGCTGCGCCTCGAGCTGGAGGCGATCTCCCGCGTCTGGGACGCCGGGCAAACCAACTTCCACGTGATGCTGCCGTTCGTGCGCACCCCGCGCGAGGTACTCGCCTGCCGCCGGGAGATGGAAGCCGCGGGGCTGCTCTCCCGGCCCGGCTTCGAGCTGTGGATCATGGCCGAGGTGCCGTCGGTTCTGTTCCACCTCGGCCGCTACGCCGAGCTCGGCATCGCCGGCATCTCGATCGGCTCCAACGACCTCACCCAGCTGGTGCTGGGCGCCGACCGCGACTCCGAGCTGGTTGCGGAGGTCTTCGACGAGCGCGACCCCGCCGTCACCGAATACATCGCTGAGCTGCTCAGCCGAGCCCGCGGGCTCGGCCTTCAGACCTCGATCTGCGGGCAGGCGCCCTCGGTCCACCCCGAGTACGCGGACTTCTTGGTCCGCGCCGGGATCGACGCGATCTCGGTCAATATCGACGCCGTGGACCGCGCCCGCCGCCTGGTCGCGGCGGCCGAGCAGCGCCTCCTCCTCAGCCAGGCGCGCTGAGTCAGGCCCCGCCGCGTGCCGGGGCGGCCCTTCCTCAGGTCTCGACGATGCCGCGCTCGAGCGCGTAGCGGACCAGCTCAGCGCGGCTGGAGAGCCGTAGCTTCTGCAGGATGTGGGCACGGTGGCTCTCCACCGTGCGGACGCTGAGGAAGAGCTGCTCGGCGATCTCCGCGTTGGTGTGGCCCAGCGCGATCAGGCGCAGCACCTCGCGCTCACGCTCGCTGAGGCCGTCGGCACGGTCGGCGTCCGGCTCGGATGCCAGTCGCGCGCCGAGCGCCGGTTGCAGGTAGGTGTCGCCTGCGGCGGCGCTGCGCACCGCCTGCACCAGCTCCGTGTCGGCGGCGTCCTTCAGCACGTAGCCGCGCACCCCGGCCTGAAGCGCCTTGCGGGCGAAGGCCGGCTCGTTTTGCATCGTCAGGACGACGATCTCGGTCGCAGGGGAGGCCTCCTGGACGTCCGGCAACGCCTCCAGACTGGAGCGGCCCGGCATGTTGAGATCGAGGATCAGCACCGTCGGCTTGTGCCCTCGCACGTAGCGGACTGCCGTGTCGGCATCGCCCGCCTCGGCGCGAACCTCGAAGTCAGGCTCGGCCTCTAGCAGCATCCGCAGGGCCCTGCGCACGACGGTGTGGTCGTCCGCCAAGACAATCGTCGTCGTATTAGCGCCCAGGCCCTCGGGGGCGCGTGCGGTGGGCATCGCGATCAGGTTACCTTTGCCTTCAGCGTCATCGCGGCGCAGGTTCATGCTCCCATCTAAGCGTGCAGTGCCGCTTTGAGCATCCGTGTTTTCCCGCTCCTCTCACCGGGCCATTACTGTCTTAGCAGTCGCGATTGTCTGGGCCAATCGGCAGCCGGCGCACTAGCATGCAGGCCCAGGCGATGAGTCGAAGGTGGAGCTGAGGTGGCGAGGGACTCCCAACCAAGTGGCGCGCTCGATGAGTCCCGGCTCCGTGAGCTGATCGAGGTTGGCCGCAACCTGATGGCTGAGCTCGATCCCGAGGCGGTATTCGACTCCGTCCTGGAGGTCGCATGCGAGCTGACCGGTGCCCGCTACGCGGCGCTGGGCGTGCTCGACAGCGACCGGCAAGGGCTGGAGCGCTTCATCACCCGCGGGATCGACGAGAAGACCAGGGAGGCGATCGGCAGCCTGCCTCGCGGGCACGGAGTGCTCGGGCTGCTGATCGAGCACCCCGAGCCGTTGCGACTCCGAAACGTCGGCGATCACCCCCGCTCCTACGGATTCCCCCCCGGCCACCCGCCGATGACCAGCTTCCTCGGCGTGCCGATCGTGATCCACGGCGAGGCCTGGGGAAACCTCTACCTGACCGAGAAGGCGAGCGGCGACTTCGACGAGGCCGACGAGCAGTCGGCTTTGATCCTCGCCGGCTGGGCGGCTATCGCAGTGGAGAACGCCCGGCTCTACCACCGAGTCGAGAGCCAGCGTGATGAAATGGAGCGCGCCGTCCGCAGCCTCGAGGCGACGATCGAGATCGCCCGGGCCGTCGGCGGTGAAACCGATCTCGACCGAATCCTGGAGATGATCGTCAAGCGGGGGCGGGCGCTGGTCAAGGCGCGCTCGATGCTGATCCTCCTGCGCGACGGCGAAAACATGGTCGTCGTTGCTGCCGCGGGCGAGCTCCCACAAGATCTGCTCGGGGAGCGCGCCGAGCTTGAGAGGTCGATCAGCGGACAAGTGATCACCACCCGCCGCGCAGAGCGGCTCACGAATGTCAGCGACCACCTGCGCTTCGCACTCGGCCATCGGATCCACGCGCAGACGGGGTTGTTCGTGCCGCTCATCTACCGAGGGACTGCGCTTGGAGTGCTCAATGCCTTCGATCACGAAGGGGAGGAGGAATTCAGCTCCGAAGACCAGCGGCTCTTGGAGAGCTTCGCCGCCAGCGCCGCGACCGCCGTCGCGACTGCGCAGTCTGTCGCTGAGCAGAGGATCAGTGAAAACATCGAAGCGGCCGAGCACGAGCGTGGCCGCTGGGCCCGGGAGCTGCACGACGAGGCGCTTCAGAGTATGGGCGGGCTGCGGGTCTTGCTCTCCACTGCCCGCCGGGGAAGAACCGAAGGCGAAATGGACGAGCTGCTCCCCCAGGCGATCGGGCGGGTCGACCACACGATCGCCGAGATGCGGAGGTTGATCGCCGACCTGCGCCCGCCGACTCTCGACGAGCTGGGGCTGGCGGCGGCGCTGGGGGCACTGGTCGAGCGACTGAACTGGGGGGAGGTGCTCGATGTCGAGCTCCGGGCCGACCTCGCCTATGAGGCCGGCCACCATACGACCCGTCTCCTCAGCCAGACGGAGGATACCGTCTATCGGCTGGTCCAAGAGGCGCTCAACAATGCGGCGAAACACGCCGAGACCGACCGCGCCACAGTCGAGGTGAGCGAGGGCGCGCAGAGCATCAGGGTGCGGGTCGCCGACGAGGGGCGCGGGTTTGACCCCGACGGTGAGACCGACGGGTTCGGGCTGCGAGGGATGAGCGAGCGGGTGGCGCTGGCGGGAGGTGCGCTGGAGGTGAGGAGCGAGCTGGGCGCCGGGACCACGATTGAGGCGACGCTGCCTGCGCGTCATCGCGACGAGAGTCGCGATGCCGTGGACCAACCAGAGAGGAACGAGGGCAGACGAGCGCTCCGCCGGTCGTCGCTGGAGTAGCCCGCCATGTCGATATGACTGAACCGATGATCGAGGTGGAGGCGGTGGCCAAGCGGTTCGGGTCAACCCAGGCGCTCGCCGGGGTCGACCTCGTCGCCGAGGAAGGCAGGGTGCTCGCTCTGCTCGGTCCCAACGGCGCGGGCAAGACGACCCTGGTGCGAATCCTTGCGACGCTGCTGAAGCCCGACAGCGGCCACGCCAGGGTAGCGGGATTTGACGTGGTTGCGGATGCCGGGAGGTTGCGCTCGATGATCGGGCTCACCGGCCAGTTTGCGGCCGTCGATGAGCTGTTGACCGGGCGGGAGAACCTCGAGCTGGTCGGGCTCTTCTATCACTTGAGCAAGACCGAGCGGCGCTCTCAGGCCCTCGATGTACTGGAGCGCTTTTCGCTCACAGACGCTGCCGATAAGCTCGTCAAGACTTACTCGGGGGGGATGCGCCGCCGCCTTGACGTCGGCGCCAGCCTGATCGGACGCCCACGAGTCCTTTTCCTAGACGAGCCGACGACCGGCCTTGACCCTCGCACCCGAAACGACGTGTGGCGGTTCATCGAGGAGCTCGTCGCCGCCGGCACGACCGTGCTGCTGACGACCCAGTACATGGAGGAGGCAGAGCACCTCGCACACCGCATCGTCGTGATCGACGCCGGCATGGTGGTCGCGCAAGGGACAGCCGCCGAACTCAAGGATCGGATGGGCGGCGACGTGCTCGAAGCCCGCGTGGCAAATTTGGGCGACCTCGACCGAGCCGCCGCCCTGATCGCCGATTTCGGACAGGGAGCCCCCCGGGCCGATCCCGACCAGCGCAGCGTGAGCGTGCCCACCAAGGGCTCCACGCAAGTGCTCATAGCCGCTGGGCAGCGCCTGCAGGAGGACGGCATCGCCCTCGAGGACCTCGGCATCCGACACCCATCGCTCGACGACGTTTTCCTTTCGCTCACCGGCAAGGCTGCCGGTGCCAAGCCCGATGGCGATCGAGCAGATGGCGCATCGACTCCGACGGCCCATGTCAAGTCCGGGCAAACGTTGAAGGCAAATCGACCTGCGTTACCTGCACCGCGGTTGACTGGGGCGGCTGTGCGCGACACCGCCGGTGTCGCCAAGCGCAACCTCTTGCGCATCGTCCGTAACCCGCGCCTATTGGTGATCTCCGCGCTTCAGCCGGCATTGCTGCTCGTGCTCTTCCGCTACGTACTCGGCGGTGCGATCCACATCCCCGGCGGCAGCTACGTTGACTACATCGTCCCTGCCGTTTTCATCGAGGCGGTGATGATCGGCGGCATGGCTACCGCGATCGGGTTGGCAGATGACCTGCGCAGCGGCATCATCGACCGCTTCCGCAGCCTGCCGATGGCCCGCTCAGCCGTACTCGCCGGGCGCACCCTCGCCGACCTCAGCCGCAGCGTGTTTGCGCTGGCCCTGATGGTCGGCCTGGGACTGCTTGTGGGATTCCGCTTCCACGGCAGTGCCGGTGCTGTCTTCGGAGGTTTGGCGCTGGTAATCGTCTTCGGCTACTGCTTCTCCTGGGTCTACGCCACTATTGGACTGATCACGAAGGACCCCGAAACTGCCCAGGTCGCCGGCATCTTGCCGTTCTTCATCCTCGTGTTCGCCAGCTCGGCGATCGTGCCGGTCGCCACCATGCCAGGCTGGCTGCAGCCCTTTGCCAAGCACCAGCCGGTCAGCATCACGATCAACGCGGTTCGTGCCCTCATGCAAGGCGAACCTACGCACAACTGGGTCTGGCAGTCACTTGCCTGGTCGGCAGGGATCTTCATGATCTTCTTCATCATTGCCGTGCGCCTTTACCGCAACGTCGCCGCGTGAACGAAGAGCGGGAGACAGCTGGACGAGGGCCAGCGCGCATTGCGCTTTGCGCACCCATGCGGCCGGCGGTCTTGTAGAGACCTATGCCTCCCTCATCACCTTGAGGGGAAGGAGCGAGAGGCGGTCATTTTGGCCCCTAACCCGGTCGCAACAAGAGTGGCCCCGCGACCGGTCGGCACCGCCTCGACCGGCCTAGCCGGCCCGACTGGGCCCCATCCCGCCCTCGCCCCGCCAGGCCCCCAAGGGACCTGACCGGCACGGCCGCGTCCTCGTCGGCGGATATCGTCTTCGGCGCCTGCAAGATGGCGAGTGTGAGATGAGCTGAGCTGTCGTCACATCTCGGGGTTAGGACGGACTAGGCGCCGAGGAACGCCAGCACCGCCAGCACGCGGCGATGGTCCTCGGCGGCGAGCGGCAGGTTGAGCTTGGCGAAGATGCCCGTCACGTGCTTCTCCACGGCGCGCTCTGAGATGACGAGCGCCTCGGCGATCGCCTGGTTGCTGCGCCCCTCCGCCATAAGCCCCAGCACCTCGCGCTCGCGCGGGGTCAGCTCGGTCGAGCGGGTCCTCGACCCGACGGCGCCCGAGCATTTGCGAGACGACCTCGGGGTCGAGGGCGGAACCCCCCTCGGCCACCCTCCGAATCGCGTCGACAAAGCGCTCCAGGTCCGAGATCCGGTCCTTGAGCAGGTAACCGACGCCGGCGGCGTCGTCGCCCAGCAGCTCCAGCGCGTACTCCTCCTCTATGTATTGCGAGAGGACCAGCACGCCGGTACCCGGCAGCTCTTCGCGGATCCCGCGCGCCGCCCGCAGGCCCTCGTCGGTGTGGGTCGGCGGCATGCGGATATCGACAATCGCGATGTCGGGCTTGTGCGCTCTCACCTTTCGCATCAGCTCCTCCCCGTCCCCGGCCTGCCCGACCACCTCGAACCCTGCCTCCTCGAGCACTCGCACGACCCCTTCGCGCAGCAGCACCGAGTCGTCGGCGACGATCACCCGCACGGGATGCTCGCCCTCAGGATCGTGCCCTCGCCGCCCACGCTCGTCAGCTCGAGGCGGCCGTCGAGCGCCGCGACCCGATCTTGAAGCCCTCGCAGCCCCGAACCCTGATCAGCGTCGGCGCCCCCGACGCCGTCGTCCCTCACCTCGACGTCGACGTGGCCGTTGTCGCGGACGACCCCCACCGTTACCGTTTGCGCGCGCGAGTAGCGGGCCGCGTTCGTAAGGGCCTCGGCGACGACGAAGTAGACCGCCGACTCGACCGACGGCGGGAGCCTGTCGGCCGGCGTCTGGAGCAGTTCCACAGGAACCGGGGAGCGGCTGGCGAGGCCTTTGAGTGCTGCGTGCAGGCCGCGATTTGTGAGCACGGCCGGGTGGATCCCTCGTGCGAGCTCGCGCAACTCGGCGGTCGCCTCGTTCAACTCGTGGAGTGATTCGTCGAGGAGCTCCGCCGCCCCTTGTGGGTCGTGCTCGATGCGTTCTCTTGCCATTCGTAGGTCGATGCCGAGGGCCATAAGTCGCTGCTGGGCGCCGTCGTGGAGGTCCCGCTCGAGTCGGCGCCTTTGCTCATAGCCGGCCTGCACGATGCGTGAGCGTGAGGCCTGAAGCTCGGCAACCTTCGCCCGTAGTTCGGCGTCCAATCGTTCGTTTCTGAGCGTCAGCCCGGCGGCGGCGCCCGCTGTCTGCACCAGTTCGCGTTCCTCCGCGAGGCCCGAGCTGTGCACGATCGCAGCGATTCGTTCGCCCTCGTGCTCGATGGTGGTGGAGACCTTGCCCGCCGGCGCGGGATCGACCCGAACCGGCTGACCGTCGGCGTCTAGGTAGGCGTCCTGGTCCGGTACCCAATAGGCGAGCTCCAAGGTCGGGTCTCCAAGCGCGTCCGCGAGCGCGTTGCGCAACGCTCCGCGGCCACCACCCTCACCGAGCTGGGCCAAGAGCGCGCTGATCGCGTCGGCTTCGCTGAACCGGGATCGCAGGAGGCCCACCAAGAAGGCAAACGGTAGGCAGGCGATGGACGTGAACAAAGCCAACGTCTGCGCGTCAGCAATGTCGCTCGACAAGCCGGCCTGTTCGACGACGAGGGCGGCCATCAACAGCAGAAACGTGAGCCCGCCGACGGCGACGACCGGGGCGAACACCCTCGCTCGCCCTGGGGTGCCGCTTCGCCAGCGTCGATAGAGGACCGCGACCACGGCACCCAGCAACGCGATCGAGATGTCTAGTTGCGCCGCTTCGAGTACCTTGGCAGCCTCGGAGTGTTCGATCAGCAGCGGGTTACTGGGACAGCGGGTGCAGCCGGCCTTTGATGGGTCGGTGAACACGAACACTCCAAGCTGCACCACCGTCGTGTTGACGTAGGCGATGGTGACCAGGAGCCGGTCCAGCCGGGTTTCGAGCCTTCCCGAGGGAAAGGAAAGCAGCAGGTGGATGAGCACCGCGTAGATCAGCACCTCTCCGACCGAGGCGATCGCGAACACGACGCTGTCGTTGGAAAAGGCCAACCCCTTCAGCAAGGCGCTGAGGCCGACCGCGACCATGAGTGGACCGATGTTGCCGGCCGACCGCTGCTTCCAAACCCATAGCCCGACTCCCACGAACCCCCAGCCGGTGGCCAGGAACAAGCCGGCATACGCGCCCCGGTGAACGTTGTGATCGCCGTTGAGCATGACCACGAACGCGGCGACGCCCATCAGGAACGCCAAGCCGGCGAGACCGATCAGGGTGCGTCGCGGTGCGGTCATCGGATGAGTAAAGAGATCGCCTCCGCGCTCAGCTCGCTCTTGGCGACGAACCCGCACGCGCCGCTGGCGCCGATCGCCTCGCCCAGATCGAAGGAGTCATGGCTGGAGGTGAGCACGATCTGCGGGGTCGGGCCGTTCGCGTCGAGCAGGCGCCTCGTGACCTCGAACCCATCGATGTCGGGCAACCGCACGTCGAGCAAGACGAGATCCGGGCGCAGCCGCTGAGCGGCCGCCAGGGCGGCGACACCGTCCTCGGCCTCCCCGAGGACCTTGTAGCCGCCGGCCTCGAGCAGGCGCCGGGCGCTGGCGCGGAAGCTCGGATGGTCATCGACGATCAGAACGGTTTTCCCCATAGGCGTGAGTCTCGCCCATGCCCTGGTGCAGATCCATACGGCTGACCGTACCGCTCGGGCGGTTAACCGCACCCTCGTCGGCCTCCAGCCGAACCTCCCGGACGCCTGCCAGCCACATGGTTTGGAGGGCCGGCCGCTGAGAGCCTGGAGCCATGTCTGAAATCCATTCCCAAGGAGGATCGAGATGAGAGTCAAAAGCTTTGCTACCGGCGCCGCAACCATAGATCGAAGTTCGGCTTCGGCCACCCGCCGGCCCTCGAGGATCCGGGGGGCTCAGCCTGCCCGCCCTGGCGACGAGCATTCATTGCCCCAGCTGGGACTGCTCGGCATCATTGCCGTCTGGGCCGCAGCTGCGATTCCGATGGGACTGCTGGCCTGGGTAGCCGCGCCGCTGCTCGCCGAACACCTCAGCGGCCCAGGTGCGCTGTCCCGCGCCCTACTGATCACGCTGACCGCCGGGCTGGTCTGGCAGTTCGTGCTGGTGCTGGGCCTCGTCTGGCGTGAGCAGGGAACGCTGCGCTGGGCTGTCCTGCAAGACGCGCTGTGGCTGCGTGCGCCGCGTCGTCCGCGCACCGGGCGGCGCGGAGGCCGCGCTCTGGCTCATCGTCATCCCCCTGATCCTCGCCGAAGTCGTCGCGACGCTGGTACCGGCAATACCCCATGCCGCGGCCCGCGACCTCGGCGAATTCGTTAATTCGAACGCCGGACACGCCCTGCTGTCAGGAGGGTGGGGCTGGTTCGCGATTATCGTGACGTTGCTGGTCTTCAACACGGTGCTGGGCGAGGAGCTGCTATTCCGCGGGTTCTTGCTCCCCCGGATGAACGGCGTGTTCGGACGTGGGGACTGGCTCGCAAACGGCGTGTTATTCGCGGTCTACCACCTGCACGAGCCGTGGATCATCCCGGAGGCGCTGCTCGACACGTTCATCCTCGCCTATCCCTCTAAGCGCTACCGCAGCGCCCTCGTCGGCATCGCCGTGCATAGCGCGCAGAGTGTCGTGTTCTTTGCGCTCACGCTGTCTTTGGTGCTCAAAGGGTGAGCTTGGTCCTTTGAAATCCACGCCCGCTCCTCACGAAAGGCCCGCATGCGGGCCTTTCGTGTTGCGCCCGGCATCGCCACCACCTCGACCTCTGGAAGGGTCAGTGCGCCGGTGGAAGACCCTTTTGAACAGCTCGAAGGGTGCGCGCTTTGGTTTTCCAGCGTAGAGCGCCTACGGTCGTCTCGACTGAGCTTTAGGCCGCAAGCGCCAGCTGCCCCGCGTCCTCGCGCTGGGCGAAGATCGCGGTCAGCATCGCTGCGTCCGTCGGCCGGGGCTTGGAGTGCAGATAGCGCTCGGTCGCCGTCAGGAGCGCTGCGGCAGCAGCTTCAGCCCGATCCGTGCCGCAGCAATCGAACACTGCCCGCGCTGTTTGCTGCGTGATGACGTAGCAGTACCGCTGATCTTCAGCATTTTCGATAAGCCGACCCTAGATAGCCAGCACGGTCCAAAAGCTGTCTCTGAGCCTGATCCCCAGTTGTGGGGCGAGGGGATGGGGGTCTAGCTCGGGCTCAAGATGTGGCGCACGGTGCCACGAATCGCTGCTGTGCTCGGCGTGCCTGTATCGGACTTGGCATGCGTGTGGAGCGCATCGAAGATGAGCGCAAGCCGGGGCAGTAACGCAGGGCATCAGACTTTGCTGCCACAGCGCCGCTAACGCGTAAGCGGCGTCGGATGATCCGGCTCCTTCAGAAGCTCCCGAGCCAACCGCTCCGGCGTGCGGCCAACCGCCCCCGTAAGGCCCCCGAATGGTGGTCCAGCTCCCGCGCCAGGTCAGCCCCCAGCCTGCAAACGCCCTTGCGAGTCTCGACGACCTCTCCGCGGCTGAACTCGCGATCCCGAAGCGACTCGAAAGCGATCCGATCGGCGACGGGCCGCGTCATTTATGGCACGCCATAGGATGGGATGGTGATAGCCGCGAAGCCGCCTAGCGCATGGGAGCGGTACGCCTGGGTCGCGGGGATCCTGTTCGTAGTTGCGCTGATAGCCGAGATCGTAGTCGCCGTTGGGGTCGAACTGAGCCAGAACGATTCGGCGGCGAAGATCGCTAACGGTCTTCACGCCCACGAAACGCGGCTGATCGTGATCGCATGCCTGTCCGTCGTCTATGCGGTCATGTTCGTGATCTACCTGAGCGCGCTGCACAACCTGCTGCGCAGGGACACCGATCGCACGCGGGCCCTTGGTTCACTGGTGCTGGTTGGCGGAGTGCTCTTCGTTACCTTGCATGCCGTCAGCGACATCGGTATCACCGGATTGGTTGGAGCAAAGCTCGCCTCATACGGTGCCCAACACGACCCGGGCGTGTCCTACGCGCTGTACCTGATGACGTTCGCGCTGGAGAGCGTTGGCGATGTCTTCGGCAGCCTGTTTGCTTTCGCAACAGGCGCGCTTGTGCTGAGGAGCGGAGTCTTACCGCGCTGGCTCGGCTGGGTGTCGATCCTCGCCGGGAACATGCTCTTCCTTCAGGGATTCGGCCTCGGCGGCGTCATCGCCTCGTTCGGGCTAGTCCTCGACCTCATCGGGTTCTTGCTCCTCCTGGTCTTTGTTCTGGTGAGCAGTGTCATCTTGCTGAGACGTGAAAACTCGATCTCCGCTACCGCGCAGTGAGGCCAGAACTCCAAGAATGGTCAAATCCGAGATGCGGCCTTGCGACCATCGAAGGACTTGGAGGCCGCCGCAACAGCGCCGCCCCTTCGCTTACTCCGCGTCAACGGCGTCGGATGATCCGGTGCCCTAAGAGCACTCCCGAGCCAACCGCTCTACATGTGGCCCGACCGCCTCCCGTAAGGCCGGCGAGTGCTCTCCAAGGCCCCGAGCCAGTTCCGCCAGTGAGTCCACGCTGTAGGGAAATGACTGACCGGTCGCCGGGGTGAGACTGTTGTGCCGCTTGACCCCAGCGGTCAACGTCGACTCGCCTAGCTCGGGACTGCTGGACGGGTTTCGCTCGGGGCGCTCACGTGCCGTGTCAGCCTGGGCCTTAAGCTGCACGGCGCATGGATCCGGCTCACAAGCATAAAACCGAATGGGAGGGATGGCCATTCACCTCGATGGATGAGGTTGCTGATTTTGCTTCATACATGGGCGAACAAGTCAGGGAGGTCACCGAAAGCACTCAGGTTTCCATCAGCGTCACCTATGACGACAAAGAGTTCAAGCACCTGACGCTCGCGGAGTTTAAGGAACAGGCGTCAGCGTTGCCACTCGACCCGGTCGTCAATCTCAGCATATGCGCTGGAGAATTCGAGCGGGACGCTGTGATCGCCTGGCTGTTCCTCTCTCGCCTTGGCATGAATACTACCTTGAGTATTGATGGCCGAAAGGTCATGGCTGTGGATCGCGTCAAAGTACGGGTCACTGCGGAGGTCAAGAGGCTCTTTGCGCAGAACCGTGAGAGAGAATCGACGGCCGCAGCAGCAGTAGCGCACGACCATACTGACCATCCGTCGCGGTGGAGACGATGGATGACAACTGGTGGACGGTGACGATCGAGGGGTGGGACTACCAGTACCGGTCTTCACCACGGTCATCTCACCCGTAATGGACCTTCAAGTCTAGAGCGGCTCTTCAGTAACAGTGCTACGGCATACCGAAGGACCTGAAATGGCTACGCAGCTCCTGCAACTCGATCTCGATCCCTCGGTGACAACCAACAGCCAGCCGAAGGGCGTCCAGTGAGCCAGAGCGGAGAGCACCTGAAAGCCGGTCAGCTGGGAACGGCGGACGTGACGGCGTCAACTGTCGCCAACATCGGGCCAGGTATCGACTTCTACTTCGCCTTCGGGGTAATCGCTGTCACCGCCGGCGTCGCTGCCCCGTTGACGATCCTCGCCGCGGGCGTGGCCGTCGTCCTGCTCGCCTACACGGTGGCCGAGTTCACCAAAGCGGAGCCCTCGGCGGGTAGCTTCATCACCTACGTCGAGACCTCACTGGGGCCGAGGGCCGGGGTCGCCACAGCCTTCTTGGTCGCTGTGGGCTACAGCGTGGCCATCGCGGGGGTGTTCACCATGTCGGGCGGCATGGTCGCGATGACCCTCACCCACTACACGTCGTGGAGCCCCCCTTGGGAGCCACTTACCGTCGTGTTCACTGTCGGTGCCATCTGGCTGGCGGTGCGCGGCGTCAGGCTTTCTACCACAGCTGTGGGCTTGGCTGTCCTCGTGCAGGTTGCGATCATGCTGATCGTTTGCGTCATTGTTCTTGTCGACGAGCGCGCCCATCTTTCGGCCATACCGTTCTCCTGGTCACACCTCAGCGGTGGTCTGGCTGGTCTTTCGGCAGGCTTCCCGCTCGCCCTATACATGTTCATCGGATGGGAGAACGGCCCGGCGCTCGCCGAGGAGTGTCGGAATCCGAGGCGCACCGTGCCGAGGGCCCTTTACCTATCGATTGCGATCGGCGCCGCCCTCTTTGTCTTCTTCGCCTATGCCACCGTCACCGGCTTCAACTACGACGTCTCATCCATCGGTCGTTCATCGGTCCCGTTCTTGACCGTGGCAGACAAATATCTCGGCGGAGCAGCCGTCTTGGCATGGGTCGCTGGAATCGTCTCCGTGCTCGCCACCTTGGTCGCCGCCGCAAACTCCCAGGCGCGAATGCTCTTCGACGGCGGCAGATCGGGACTCCTCCCGGGATGGTTCGGTCATATTCGTCCTCCGGCCAACGCGCCTGTCAATGCTTTGCTGGGCATGGCTGGAGTTGGACTCGGGATCGTCGGGGTCTGGTGGGTGTCCCACCTCGTCGGTCTAGACACGGGATCAATGAATCCCGTCGGCCTCTATGCCGAGTGCTCGACAATGGGCACGATCGTGATCCTGTTCGTCTATTTCCTGACGACGCTTGCTCTTCCGGTCTTCATGTGGCGCCGGCACCGACAGTCGTTTTCACCCCTTCGACATGTAGCCATCCCGGTTCTCGGGGCACTGACCCTGATCGTCCCGTTCGTAGAGCTCTGCAAGCCGGGGCAGCCAGCGCCCTACAGCGAGTTCCCCTACGTTGCACTGGCGATCGTGGCGGTAGCTGTCGTGGTGGGCTGCATCACCGTGCATCGCCACCCCTCCACGGGCGCGGGTGAGGGCACAACATTCTCAGAATCTGCCAGCGACAGTACGTGCTGAGCACGACAAACCACTTGCTTGATCGGCATTTATCGAGCGTCGCTTACCGGCACGCCGCCTCCCGCGTGATAATCGGCAGGATGGAGAAGCTAGTAGGAAGGAGGCGGCGATGGCGAACGCCGATGCTGGAGCTTCCATCCGTCTATGGTTCACGCGACCCAGCTCGCCACTTCTGCGGTAGCGCGTCGTCCGTCTGCCGCGGAGCATGGCGAGGTCGTCAGGCAAGCGTCGCGGTGCCCTCGCGGGGCTTTGCGGATCGAGCCCCACTGACCATCGCCTGTCAGGACGACGTTAGGCGGGGTAAAGCGTGGGTGTTGCTGGTTAGACGGGACCTGGCTCGGGCCCGGTTGGGCCGGAGACCTTGCGAAAATGCGGATAGCCTAATCGGAGGACTACGACGGAGAATCGGAAGGAGGCACCGTGAACAGCTGGGACCTCAGAGCGCTTGATCTCAAGCCTCGGCTACCAGAGATCCTCTCTTCGAGCGATGCCGCACGCGCGATCGTGCTTGATTTGGCAGCCGGTGAGAGCCTCGGCGACCACGAGGTACACGAGCGCGCGTGGCTACTCGTGCTCGACGGCGAGGTCGAGGTCACGACTGCTGCCGGGGGTAGCGTGACTGGCGGCGCAGGGCTCTTCGTTGAGTTTGCTCCCGCGGAGCGGCACGAGATTGTTGCGCCCTCCTGGGTTCGCCTACTGCTGCTGTTGACTCCCTGGCCCGGCGACGGCCATCCCGGGGCGATGACTATTCGGGAGAAGCTCTACGCCCGCCGCCACGCGGCCAAGCGCCCAGGGTGAAGGCTTCCGCCGCCACCCACTCGCTCACCTAACCCGTCGGCAACTCCCACGCCGGCCAGCCGAGCTCAGAAGTGCGAGGATGCGATCCGTGGCGTCTCCTCTGCGGTTGACCAGCAAGCAGTACGACAAGGAGCTGCTGCGCCTACAGGCCGAGCTGGTCTACATGCAGGAGTGGATCGTCGCCGAGCGCCGCCGGCTGGTGGTGCTGTTCGAGGGGCGCGACACGGCAGGTAAGGACGGTGCGATCAAGCGGATCACTGCCTACCTGAACCCGCGCAGCTGTCGCATCGTGGCGCTGTCCGCTCCCGACGTGCGCGAGCGCACGCAGTGGTACTTCGCGCGTTACGCGACTCATCTGCCACCGGCCGGAGAGATCGCGCTGTTCAATCGCAGCTGGTACAACCGCGCCGGGGTGGAGCACGTCATGGACTACTGCACGCCTGAGCAGTACGAGGAGTTCCTGCGCTTCTGCCCGAAGTTTGAGCAGTCGCTGCAAAACGAAGGGATCACGCTCATAAAGTATTGGCTGTCGGTCTCAGATGAGGAGCAGGAGCGCCGTTTTGAGAAGCGCCTGGCCGATCCGCGCAAGCGCTGGAAGTTCAGCCCGACCGACCTGCAGGCCCGGGCGCGCTGGGTGGACTATGCCGAGGCAAAGGACCGCATGTTCGCCCGCACCGACACTGACCACAGCCCGTGGTATGTGGTCGAGGCCGACGACAAGCGCACGGCCAGGCTGAACCTCATCAGTCACTTGCTCTCGCTGATCCCCTACGAGCACCCCGACAAGACCATGAGGGTGAAGCTCCCGCCCCGCCAGCGCCGTAAGTACAAGCGCCCGCCCAAGCAGTCCGAGCGTGAGGTGCCGGTGCGCTACACGGTGAGCTGAAGCTCGGGTTGCCCAGTCTCACCGCGCCCAGGCGCTCAACTCGTCTGCCGTCAGATCAGGTGATGGCGGCCGGCTCCTGCTGACTACCAGGAACACCGGCTGCCGCGTAAGCATCGAGTCCGTCGAGTGTCTCACTCGCAAGGAGCGCCTGCGCAAGGCTCTCTAACTGCTCCCGGTGCTCTGTGAGCAGACTTGTGACCTCCTGATGGGCGGTGTCGATCATCCTCCTGACCTCCTCGTCGACCAGACGCTGCATCGACCCCGAGGTTGCGCTCCACCCAGGTAGGAACCCTCCCTCACCCTCGGCGGGGAGTACCGCGATCGGGCCTATCGCCGCGCTCATGCCCCAGCGGCCGACCATCTGACGTGCGATCAGCGTGAGCTGCTGGATGTCGGACTCGGCACCGGTGGTAATCGTGCCGTAGATGACCTCCTCGGCCACGCGACCGCCGAGTGCCACCCGGATCTTCGCCTGCAGCTCCTCAAGCGAGTATGAGACTCGATCTGAGTCGGGTGTCGAGCGTCACTCCCAGTGCCATGCCGCGCGGGATGATCGAGACCTTGCGCACAGGGTCCGCACCGGCTGTGAGCATCCCCACGAGCGCGTGTCCGGACTCGTGGTATGCGGTGCGCTCGCGGTCCGCTGGCGAGAGCAGGATGCCACGCGGGGACCCAAGCATGATCTTCTCAAGCGAATCGGTGAAGTCGCTCTCCTTCACCTTCGCATGCCCGTGGCGGGCGGCGAGCAGCGCGGCCTCGTTGGCGAGGTTGGCGAGATCGGCGCCGACCATTCCGGGAGTGCTGGAGGCCAGGGCCTGCAGGTCGACCTCGCCGTCGAGCGGGATCGAGCGAGTGTGCACGGCGAGGATCGCGGCTCGCCCAGAACGGTCAGGCGCCTGCACGGCCACCCGCCGATCAAACCGCCCGGCACGCAGGAGCGCCGGGTCGAGCACGTCGGGGCGGTTGGTCGCCGCGAGCACGATCACAGCCTCAGAAGAGTCGAATCCGTCGATTTCGGTCAGGATCTGATCGAGCGTCTGCTCGCGCTCGTCGTTGGCGCCCGTGACCGACACCGAGCCCTGGCGAGAGCGACCGATCGCATCGAGCTCGTCGATGAAGATGATCGCCGGCTCAGCCTCCTTGGCCTTAGTAACTATCCGAGAACTCCCCCTGGACGATGGAGTCGGTCGAGCCGGCGCCACCAAAGCAGCGCGCAGGCGAGCTGGATCAGCCCGAGATAGTTCTCGGCCTTCTTGTCGTAGCGAATGAGCAGCGCCCGGCAGCGCTGCAGCCAGGCGATCGTGCGCTCGACCACCCAACGGCGGGCTGGGTGGGCCTTCTCGCCACCCGCATCGAGCTTCTCCTCGCCGATGCGGCGGATGTGGGGCAGGTAGCCGGCGGCTTCGCAGACGCCCTCGCCGGTCGGATTGTCATATGCCTTATCGAGGCAGAGGTGCTGCCCTACCTCCTCGGGGTCGGGGCGCTCGATCACGACAGCCTCGATCGTCTCCTCCAAGAGCTTGTGGTCGTTTCGGTTAGCGCACTCGATCACGACCCCCAGCGGCCCACCGCCCCCCTCGACGAGCAGGTGCTTCTTGGTCCCCATCTTGGCTCTGTCGGTGGGATTGGGGCCTCTCTTATCTCCGCAGAAGCGGCTCTTGCCCATCACCCCGTCGGCGGCCTGCCACTCCCAGAGCACCGCGCCCAGCTCATCGCACTCCCCCACCAGCACGGCCCAGATCTCCTCCAGGACGCCGTCGGCGACGAAGCTCTGGAACCAGCCGTGCAGGGTCGAGGTGGGGCCGAAGCGCTCCGGCAGCCGCTCCCACTGGCACCCCGAGCGCATCCGATGGACGACCCCCTCGAGCATGATCCGCAAGTCGGCGCGGGGGCGGCCGGTGGGAGCAGGCGGATAGTGGCGGGCGAGGATCGGCTCGATCCGCTCCCAGAGCTTCTCGGGGAGCTCCCAGATCGTCGGCAGGGGGGGTCCAGGGGTAATGTCGGGGACCGGCAAGGCACTCTCCTTTCGCGAGGGTTGTGCCTTGCCGTTTCAGCTCAAGGGGACATAAGTCCTGCCGGCGCCGGGGGTTTTCGGATAGTTACTTAGCGAACAGATCACGCACGCGCGAGGCGCCGACGCCGACGATCGCCTCGATGAACTCCGATGCCGAGATCGAAAAGAACGCCGCGTGCGCCTCCCCCGCTACCGCCCGGGCGAGCAGCGTCTTGCCGGTACCGGGCGCGCCCGAGAGCAGCACCCCGTGGGGCATGCGCCCACCGAGCCTGCCGTAGCGCTCGGGGTTGCGCAAGAAGTCGACGATCTCTGAGAGCTCGGCCTTGGCCTCGTCGATCCCCGCGACGTCATCGAACGTCACCCGGATCTTTTCCGGATCTACTTGCCGCGCCTGCGAGCGCCCGAATTTTCCGAGCGCGCCCATGCCGCCGCCGGCCTTGGCGGCACGGCGGAAGATGAGGATGAAGATGCCGACGATCAAGAGCGTCGGGCCGAACCCGAGCAGGATCTCCTCCAGCGGCGACTCGCTGGTGGATGTCGATTCGGCATTGATTTTGACTCCCCGTTCCTGCAGTAGCGCCGAGAGCGCGCTGCCGTTCCAGAAGCTCGGCACCTGCGTGGCGAACAGCTTCGTCGGCGTCGCCTTCGTGTCGTCGGCCGGGTAGCGCTGCCTGGTCTTGAGCTCGCCCTGGATCGTGTCGCCCTTGGAGACGATCGAGTAGACCGAGTCGCGTTTGACCTGTTTCAAAAAGTACGGGCTGAACGGCACCTTCACCCGCGGTTCGCCGGTCGAGGGCTGGAACAGGAGCAGCGAGAGCCAGTTGAGCGCGAGCAGTGCCACCACGAACCACAGAAACCCCGCCCGCCGGTGCGGCGGCGGGCGGGTCGGCGCATGCTCGGGCATCCCCCGCCCGTCGGGCGATGGCGCCACATGCCATCCACGCTTGTCGCGCGGCAGCCGCGGGTGCGGATTCCTCTGGCTGGCGCCTACACCATCAGGCTCCTGCGGCGTTCGATCCGGCATCGCGCTCATGCTATGCATCGTCGCCCTGCAGCACACCTCGGCCTATGTCGCGGGATGCTCCGTAAAAATCCGCAAGCCGTGCAGGAGCAAGCTGGCTGCCAGATCAAAGTAGTCCCCTCGACCAAGAGACGCCCAGGAACCTGTCGACGATACGGCAATGGGTGGCCTCGCCGATGCGCTCGGCGGGGCGGCAAAAGCATGTCGACCGCTGGCTCTTCACCGTAGTTAACCTCAACCGAAGTTCGGGGTCAACTGCGGATGGCTAGGGCGTCTCTCTGAGGCAATGTTGCCTCGATGAGCTACTTAGTCCACAAGCCGTCTGTAATCCGCGTCCGCGGGCGAGTCTGCCGGGTGGCGGTAGGCGCTTCGGTGTTTATCGCCCTGGGTACGATGCTCCTCGCCCCAAGTGCATCGGCGGGAGGGCGGATACCAGGGTCGATCTTCAAGGCGCTGATCAGGGTCGAAGTTGGTTTTCAACTCGGGATTGAAGAAGCTCCGGCCGTACTGGTTGAGGATCTCGACTCTTCGAACGCGGCTTGCAGCAAAGCCCTTGAAGGCGAACAGAGCGGCGCCAGCCCTCAGTCGAGCTGGACCACTCTCGATCAGATGATCGAACGCGGCGACTCTCCAGTCAGCCGAGAGATCATTGGTGCTCTGGCGCGATCGGATACGGGCCTTGCTGATCTTCGGACGCTCATCTCGGAGCACTGGCGCGATAAGCCTGCCATGGTCAACGAGTTGGTGTTCGGGGTCACTAAAGCTCAGAGCGGGATCGGCAACCTACAGGTTGCCGTGAAAAGTTTCGGCATTGCCTTTGAACGATGGGAACAACATGACTGCACGGGGGCGCAGGAGGCCATCACCACCACCAATCAGCGGATCCCCATGGCGGTCGAAAAGATCAACCATGGCATGGAGAGGATCTTGGCGCCCGCTCCTCTAGCGCCGACTGGCAGGAGCCACTAAAGACGTGGGGAAACGACGGACAGTCTCTGGCGCCCTTGGGGCTATCCGTCGGTGCTTTGCCGTAGCAACTCAGCCCGTTTGTGCTGATGACGACCGTTAGCACGAGACCTAATCTCCTGTAATGGGTGGAAATACTAGGTCTCAGCCTTCGGAGGCATCACCCATTCGCGTGGTTTTGGCGGACGAACATCCGTCGATGCGCCACATACTGCGAGAGATCCTAGACGGCGAGGACGGCATCGAAGTGGTCGCCGAGGCCGATGATTATGTCTCTTCGATAGCCCAGGTTCATAGTCAAAGCCCTGACGTTCTGGTGCTCGATGCCGGCATGTCCGACGGTCCCAGTAGCGGGGTGATCAGCGAGCTACGCCTGCGGGCACCGGATACCCATGTCGTTGCCCTCACCATGCTTGAGGAACTTGGACTAGCGAAGTTCGCCTTTGCCGCGGGCGCCCTTGGCTTCGTCCCGCAAGGAGCTCGCCGACAAGGAGCTGACTCAAGCAGTTCGGGCTGCCGCGGGCGGAGAGGTTTACGTCGGCCAACAGGGAACAGCACAGCTGGCGCGCATCGGCTAGCGGCCCTCGGGACTGAGGCGTCCCCCACAGCGGCCATCACGCCGGTTACCGGGAGTGAGGCGATGATCACCATGCCTTGCTCATCTGGGCTAACGGTGATCGTGTCATCGGCCAGATCGACCCGCTCGTGCATCCCAATCAGCCCGAACGACCCACCATCCCGAAGGGCCGGACGCCCCGAGCAGGACCCACACCAGCGCTAAGACGACGCGGGATCCGACGGCTCGAAGGCAGCTCAGCTCCGTAGACGCCCGGGGTGCTCCTGGCAACCCGCCTGCGCCCGGGCCGGTGCAAGCCAGACTCGGCATGGACAACGGGAGTGATGAATGTTTCCGCCCGCGTCGCACTCAGCGCGAAGCCGGTGACAAGCCGCCATCCGTGTCGACTCTCAGACGAGTCGCTTCGTCGCGTCGAGGGCCGGCACCCTCGATTTTGCACGCCTCCGGTGTGCAGTGGGCGGGCACCGGCCCCCATGAATGGCCGGGCGTACGAGCGAGGAGGCTCCAATGAACCCACATACCGTCGCTAAGAGGGCGGATACGCTCCCGCCCGAGGATCAGCGTCCGCCCACAGGCTTCCCCGCTCTGTTGGCCAGGATGACCTGCCATGAGCGGATCGACTCCTATCGCTACGGTGCCTTTACGCGTCGCGAGCGCTCGATTTGGGCCTGCCGCTACACGGAGGAGGTGCCGCTGGTGAATGGCGAGCTGGAGTGGCTTGTTTTCAACCTCGCCGACCTGGACTGATCTCCCATGACCCATCTCGTATCGCGGACAGCGGGTGGGTGTTGTGGCCCGGCCTGAGCGCCCATCAGTACCTGCGCTATTCCCAGCCCCGCAATGCCCGCAGGCAGGCCCCAGCGGCCAAAGAGACGAGGCGGCCGCGATGACTCGTGGCGGCGCCGATCAGGCGCAGCCGCTTGGCTCGCTGACGCTCAGCCTCCTGCTCGGTGGGGTCGCGCAGTGGCACCGCCTCCGCGCCAAGCGATAGCTGAGCTTCGTCCGTCCCTTCGCGGTTCGTCATCGTCACACACTTCCCCCGGTTGGGTTCCGCAACGCTCTGAGCGCCCGATCCTCATACCACGGCCGCAGGGCGATCTGGGCCGGCGGTAGGTGCCCGTAGACGAGCAGCGCGCTGCCAGGCCGCCGCTCGCGCACCACGGTGGCCGGCGCCAGGTCGCGGTAGGTCTCGCCCTCGGTCTCTGAGCGCCGACCGCGCTCGCCGCTGCTACGCGAGCGCTGCTCGAACTCACCGGCGCCGATCAGGCGCGAGACGTAGGCGAGGGTCTCGGCGTCGGAGATCGCGGTGCCGAACAGCTTGGCGCGGTGGTTGTTGACGATCGTCGCGGCCCGGGCCCCATAGCGGCTGGAGACCTGCGCCATGTCCTGAAAGACGGTCAGCAGCTGCACACCCTGACCGGCGCCGGTCGAGGCGATCTCGGCGAGGTTTGGGACCGGGGCGATGTTCGCCGCCTCGTCGAGCAGCAAGAGCAGGGGTGGCTCAAGCGGGCGCCCCCGCGCCGCCGAGCGCTCATAGACCGCAGCCACCAGCTCCTGCACGATCATCGAGAAGACGGTGCGAAGCCGCTCCTGCTGGTGGGTGGGCGCGCAAAGATAGAGGGTGTTGGCGCCGCCGTCTAAGAGTTTCTCGGGGGTGTAATCGGCGCCGGAGCTCTCCTCGATCACACGCGGGTCGGCGTAGGCGGCGAGGATCATCTCGGCGGTGGTGTAGACGGAGCTGCGCTGGCGCTCCTCGCGATTCTGGGTCGCCTGATAGGCGCGCCTGGCGGCCGCCTCTCCAGTCGCCTCCAGCAGCGCCTCGATCTTCGCCTCGCTCGGTTCTGGCCCTTCGTCGAGCCAACGCACTACCGCCTCTATCGTGTGACCGCTGCTGGCAGCGGCGAAGAGCAGCGGGGCGAGCAGCTTCTCCGCCGCCGCGTACCAGAAATCGGCATCTCCGAGGCCCCCGGCCCCCGACCTCGCCGCCGAGACGAGCCAGTGCGCGACCTCCATCGCGCCGCGCCAGCTCCCCGCTCCGTGAAGCGGCGTCGCCCGCGAGGACTCCACCCCGCTGACCTGCGCGGGGTCAAAGACCATCACCTCGCCGAGCGCCGCGCGGCGCTCGAGCGTCTCGCCCAGCAGGTCGGCCTTGACGCTCGTCGCAAGCACCGGCCCCTGCCACTCCAGGAGGGCGGGGATCGCCAGCCCCGAGGTCTTGTGGGTCTGGGTCGGCCCAAAGACGATCACCGACTCGCGGCGACGGGCGGCGAGCAGCCGGCGCCCCGCCCGCCCTAGCGTCAGGCGGGCGGCTTGGGGCGAGCCGATGCGAAGCGAGGCGAGGTCGCGGCCGCGCGCCCAGCGCGCGGCGGGGGCCCGCCCGCGACGGGCACCGAGCAGCGGCACTTCCATCCCCGCCGTGGTGTGAAGGGCGAGCGCGGCAAGAGCTCCGAGCCCGCCGAGCAGCAGTGCCGCGGTCGCGTAGAACTCCGCTGCCCCCGGCAGCTCCGCCCTCATCCCCGCCGGCCAGGCGTCGCGGGGGTCGGCGAGATGAGAGGGGAGGCGGATCGCGGTCCCCAGAAGGGCGACGACAGGGAGCGGCGCCCAGCCCGAGCCGAACAGCGCCCCGGCCAGGGCGCCGCAGGCCCACAGCAAGGCGAGCGCCGCCGCGGCAAGTGCCGCAAGCGCCACGAGGACGCCCTGCTCGCTGCCCCTCATGCGGCACCCGGGAGCGGGCCTTCGGCCATCCGCCAGTCGGTGTAGATCAGGCGGCGCTCGATCTCTGAGACGCGGTGCCCGACCAGGAAGGAGCGACGGCCCACCACCCAGAGCGCCTCGCCGCTTCGCAGGGTGCTGCTCAGCTCCGCCTCGGTGCCGCTCAGACCGAGCCGGGAGCGCAGCACCGCCACCTGGTCGGGCGACTGCGCGTAGATCACCTTGGTGTCGGCGTCGGCCAACAGCCCCTCGGCGATCCGCGCCTCGCGGCTGCCCTCCGCCCCGGAGGCGCCGAGGTCGCTGAGGCGGTGGACGACGAGGATGTTTTGGATCCCCCAGCCGCGGCAGAGCTTGAAGTTCTCCTGCAGCCACTCGGCGACGCCGATGTGAGAGGTCACCCGCCAGCCCTCCTCGACGACCGAGATCAGCTTCGCCCCGCTGGCCCCTTCCTGCTCGGCGGCCTGCTTTCGCTCGGCGAGGATCGCCTGCTGCCAGGCCCCCGCACAGGTCATCAGGATGCCGAGCGCGGCGGAGTCGCGTACCGCGGAGAGGTCCAAGACGACGAGCGGGCCGTCGAGGTCAAGGCCCGCCGTGGTGGGGCCGTCGAACATCCCGCGCAGATCGCCGGCGCAAAGGCGCTGCAGCGCCAGCGCCGAGGAGCGGCTGGCCGCCGCGAACTCGTCCTCGCCGGCGGCCGAGACGCCCCGCACCATCGCCTCGCGCGGGTGAAGCAGCGCCTCGACCACCATCGGCAGGGTCGGCTCGCGCTCGCCGCACTCCCGGCTGACCTGATCGAGGGCGACCCGCAGCCCCGCGTCCTCCTCGGGGCCGAGCTCGCGCCGCAGCGCCGCCTGGGCCACCGAGCGCAGCAGGCTCAGCTGCCCCTCGCGCCCGCCGCGCGGGCTGATCGGGTTGAGGCGGACCTCGCCACCGGGCGCGAGGGAGATCGGCGCGGCGCCCAGCGCCCTCGCTAGTGGCCCGTACTCCCCCTTGGGGTCGAGCACCCAGGCCTGGCGGCGGTGAAGCGCCTGGCGGAAGAGATAGGTCTTGACCAGGCTCGACTTGCGCGAACCGATCCCGCCCAGGACCAGCATGTTCGGGCCCGCCAGGAAATCCGGGTAAAGCGCCCACGGGTCATAGACCCAGGGGCCTCCGTAGGCGTCGCGGCCGATGTAGACGCCGGGGGCGGGCAGGCCGGCCTGCGCCAGGAAGGGGTAGGCGGCCTGGAAGTGAGCGGTGGTGGCGGAATGACCCGGGCGCTGGGCCCCGCGGCGCCTCACCGCAGGCCCCGGCAGAGCGGCAGGGTGTTGGCGAAGCCGGCCTCCTGCTCACCGTAGAGGCGCTGCAGGCCGAGGCGGGCTAGCGCCGCGGCGTGCTCTACCTCGCTCTCGGAGCGCTCCAGCTCGCGCTCCCCTCGCTCGGAGGTCCGCAGGAAGCCGGCGAAGCGCATCTCGGCGTGGCCGTCGGCCAGCTCCTCCTCGCGGCGCGAGGCGGCCTGGGCGCGACGGGTTGTGCGGGCGGTGGTGATGAAGCCCTGGCGCTTTCGGTTGATCTCCTCGGCCAGCTCGGCGGTCCGCGCCGCCTCGGCGCGGCGCATCGCCAGCGAGTAGGGGACCGGCTCGATCGTCACCGCCACGGCGCGCAGCGCCTGAGTCTGCATCAGAAGAGGCGCCAGGAACATAGGCCCGACCTCCGAGCGCGGCCAGGAGGCGATCCAGTAGGTCGAGTGGAGGGCGGAGTCTGAGCGGTAGTGCGACCAGCGCTCCTCGCTGGCCAGCGGTCCCATCATCAGCGCCGCCTCGACGCCCTCGCCCTCGCCCTCGCCGAGCTTCGCCCGGGTCCGGGCACGCCGGCCGAAGGGGTCAAAGGCGTCGCGGATCACCTCGGCGTACTGGCGCGGGCGCAAGAGGCCCGCGACCGAGACCTCGGCAAGGGAGAGGCGCTCGGCGAGGACCTCCGCCTCGCGCAGCAGAAGTTCACAGGCGGCCTGCTCGCCGCCGCCCAGCCGGCGCAGCTCGCGGGCGCCGCGGCGCTCCTCGATCTGCACTGCCAGCAAGACCTCGTGCTCCTGGGTCTGGGGTGCCGAGGACTCGACCAGCTCGACGTAGGAGCGGACCAGATCGGAGTCAAGCGGAACTGCACGGTCGCGCTGGCGCTGAAAGTGGGCGGCGAGATCATCGCCCAGGGCCGGCGTGGTCTGCTCGATCCACTGCAGGCGGCGAACCGGGCTGCCGTCGCGCGCGCAGCTCGCCAAGACGGCGCCCCAGGAGTCAAGCGAGCGTTCCTGCTCGGCGCGGTCACGCAGCGCGAAAGCACCGGGGCGGAGCGCCATCGCCGCGGTGTAAGTGCCGGCGCCTCGCTCGCGGATCACGCCGACCTCGGCGCCGCCGTAGGGCACCGAGAGCAGCTCGACCCCGGCCAGCTCCGGTGGCAGCGAACTCTCATCGCTCACCGCACTCTCGAGGCCGATCCGCACTCCGGCGCCTGGCGTGGGGGAGCGATAGCCTTCCTCGGCGCGCCGGCGGCGCAGCGCCCAGCGAAGCGCCACCGGCGCCCACTCCTCCGCCGTTCGCCCCTGCACGGGAACGCAGATAGCCGCCGCGGCAGCACCGAGCGCCAGTAGCGCCAGCACCATTCCAGCAACGCTCCGAACTCCATACAGCGATCCAAGGCCCGCCATCGCCCCGACCGCGAGGACCGCTACCTGGCCCGCCCGCAGCGGCCCGACCACGGCGCGCTCCTCAAGCGGCCCGAAGCGGTAGCGTCGCTCGCTCACTCCGCCTCCCCGCGTCCCGGCTCTGGCGCTGGCGGTTCGGGTGAGGGGCGCGGCGGGCGCTCGCCGAGGCTCGGCGAGCCGCCCGCCTCAGCGGCGCCCGCTTGTGGTGAGGTCTCGCCCGCCTGCTGGGCGGTGCCGGTCTGCTGGAGGCGCTCCGCCGCGCTGCGCGCTCCGCGCCCCGCCGCCGCCGGGATCGCCGCCGCCGCGGCGGGGCCTGCGCCTGCTGCGCCGCCACCCGCCGCTGCCTTACCGCCGCCGGCACCGCCCCCGCCGCTGCTTCCTCCTCCACCCAGGCCGCCGCCGCCAGGTCCGGGCGGCTTGGGCCCGCCGCCCCCGCCCTCGGCGCCCCACAGGGCCACGCCCGAGCCGTGCTGCGAGTCGGCCATGTTGCGCAGGATCTGCGTGTCGCTGCCCATCTGTACGGCGCTGACCGTCCCGCCCGCCGCCGAGCGGCGCCCGTAGGCGGCGCCCATCGCCCCCTCGGCGAACGGCACCAGGCGCAGCAGGACGAAAGGCGCAAAGCAGGCGAGGAGCATCAGGGCGCTGGCGGCGAGGACGTGCTCGACCCCGCCGCCGCCGCCCGCCACCAGCGCCGCGGCGAGGGCGACGATCGCGACGATCACGAACTTGGAGCCGATCACCGCGACCAGCAGCTCCGCGGTGCGGCGCAGAGTGCCCGACCAGCGGGGCCAGATCGAGGCGGCGAGCCCCAGCGGCATGAAGAGGGCGACGACGTAGACCGCGGCGTCGCGCATCAAGAGCTCAAGCCAGACGAAGAAGGCGGCGAAGGCGCCGACGATCGCCGCGAGGAAGGCGACGAAGAGCGGCACCGCGCCCGTTCCGGCGATCCGCCCGCTGCTGGCGCCGAGCGAGCTGGTGCCGGCGCCCTCGCTGGCGCTGCCCAGCTTGGCGCCCGCTTCCCCGCCGGCATGGCCCAGGTCGGTGATCGCCGCTTCGAAGAAGTGCTGGGCGCCGTGGTGCGAGGACGCCGAGATTGCCGCGCAGAGGCCATCGGTGGCGACCAGCAGGAGCTGGACCACCGCGTAGGCGACCGAGGTGGCGAGCAGCGCCAGCGGCGCGTTGATCAGCGCCACCCGCAGCAGCAGCGTCGCATTGCCCTGCGCCAGGCCCTCCAGCACGGCCGCCAGCAGCATCGCCGCGGCCAGCAGCGCGGCGATCGCCGCCATCTTCGCGTACTGACTGAGGAAGCCCTCGGTCGCGAGCTGAGGGGTGGTGGTGTGCTCGATCGTGACAACGACCTGGCCGATCAGCCAGCCAGCCCCTTCGCTGACCCAGCTGGTGAGCTGGGCGAAGATGTCGTTGCCGACCCCCTTCAGGGCACTCGTGATCGGCGCGGTGATCGCGCCCGTGATCGCCCCGCTCACCTTGTCGCAGGCGTCCCCGATCGGGTTGCCGCCGCCGATCGCGCCACCGCTCAGCGCGCCGAGGCCACCGGTGATCGCGTGGGCGGGGGCGGTGGCGATTTCACAGCCGATGCCGGCCCGCGCCGGAGGCGGGGAGGGTTGGGCAAGGACGCAGACGCCGGCCAAGAGGCCTGCCAGCGCGACTGCGACCAATGCCCTACGGAGCCAGTTCATAGCTACTGAGCCTGCGGGCCACCTCGACCACGCGGTAGGGGCCGAGCGGGCCGGGCGGCGTCCCCAGCCTCGGGGTCGGCCCGAAACCGGCGCGGATCTCGGCGATCCGCCAGCGACCGCCCAGCCAGTCCAGGGTGCTGCGGGTCAGGCCGAAGTAGGCGGCGGGCGCCACCGAGGCGGCGTTGCCGAGCAGGGTGAAGCCCCAGGTCAGGACTTCGGCGCGCCGAGGGGAGTAGGAGAGCACCCGGTAGCCGATCGGCACCGCGGCATAGAGCGTCTGCAGGCCGCGTCGCACACCGACCCCGATCGGCCCCGCGGCGATCCGTTGCTCGCCCGGAGCGTTCGCGGCGAGCATCGTCGCCGCGTAGTCGGGGGTCGCGACCGCCCCGATCCGGGCACGCAGCGCGGCGGGGCGCAGGATCGCCGGGCTGGCGAAGGCGCGTTGATATGCGGCGATCGCCTGCGCAGCGCCGGCGGCGCTGTCGGGGAAGGCGATAGGGACGCCGCCCGCCGTCCGCGCCGTGCCAGCCGGCAGAGCCGGCACAGCGCGGACGGAGCCGGATGGGGGCCCGGGAGCGCCGGCGCGGCCCGCCAGGAAGCCGAGGGCTCCGATGGCGAGCCAGGGCAGGGCACGGCGCAGCGGCGGGCGGCGAGTGGTGGGGGAGGGGTGAGCGAGCGCCCGGCTCACTTGACCGCCGCCCCGGAGCTGTAGAAGAAGTTGATGATCGCCGCCGCCGCGCCGACGATGAAGGCCCCGAGCAGCCCATAGAGGACCTTCGATTTGCCGTCGGAGGCGTGGCTGTAGTTGTTGGAGCGGCTGCCGAGCGCCCACTGCACGGCGCCGAGCAGGACACCGGCGACGCAGCCCAAGAGGGCGACCGCCGCGAGGCCGTCGATCAGCTTCTGCAGCGCCGGTATCCCCGGTAGCGCGCTGGGGTCAGGCTTGACGCTGACCGCGGCAAGCCGCAGGGCGAGGAGAAGGTGGGGGAGAGGGACGAACCGCACGGCGGGCTCCTTGGCGTCGGTTGCTCTACACCTCCGCTGTCCAGCACCAGGTCCGTTTGCATCGGGGCGGTGCAAAAAAACTGGCCGGGCGCCTCTCGCCGCCGGCTCGCCGCCGGCGCTATCGCCGAGCGTCGGCGGTTTGTCCAGCTGAATTGAGAAGTTTCCCGACGCCGAACCGAGTGGACGGAGGCGAGGCCACAGCCACCGACTTGGAGGAGGTCCGATCAGTCGTTAACGGCGCTGGCCCGTGACAGCCCGCCTGGGCAACGCAGTGCTACTTGACGAGCTGTAGCTCGCCCTCTGGAACCTCGTGCTCGCTCGGCGGCACGTCATCGCCCTGGTCGACCAGGACACGCAGGATGCGCTCACCGTGCAGGCCGAGGTTGCCGCGGTCCTCGACTACGCGGCCGCGGAGCCGGTTCTTGCCGATTGGAAGTAGCACCACCTGGCCGATACCGATTTTCGCCTTGGTCGTCACGGGAGTCATGAACTCAAAGTATCACCAGGGCGTGGGACGCCCCAGGTTCTCGCATTGCAGCGCAAGCACCCGATCGATCGAGAGCACCAGCTGGTTCAGGGCGCTCTTCCAGTCCCGGCAGCTCGCCAGATGAACTTCGCTCGGCCGCAGCGCCCCTTCCGCCTGCTTTCTCGCAATGTCGCCGTGTGCGATTCCGTTTCGCCACTCAATCAGCTCTTCGAGCTTTTGCTTGCGCCTCGCGTTGGGCTTGCGGTGTTCGAGCACCGCGTCCCAGAAGTTGAAGCCGAAACGCCCAAAGTCAGCTCCGAGGTTTCCACTATTGGCGTTTCCCCGGTCGAGGTTGCGGCCCTCAATCAAGCGTCCCTCGAGGACTCGCGCCAGGGCTGGGTCCGACACGCCCGCCACCAAGACCTGCGTGACCTCGGTGTGTAGCGCCCGACAGTACATCTGGAACTGAGCCGCCAGAAGGGTGACGTAGCCGTGGTTGATCTGTTGGGTCAGGAAGCGCCGACCCCGCCGGTGCCCGCCGACCACGCCGTGCGCGTGTTCAACCTCCTCGAAGGAGGTCTGCGCCTGACCTTGCCAAAGTGCGAGCGAGCTCGACATGCCGCTGAATCTCTACCAGCGAGCCGACTCGAGTGCAAGACATCCCCACACGCGCCCGGGTGAGCAAGACCTCCCCGAGCGATTCTCGGGCGGGCTGCGGCGATCTACCCCTACATCGCTCCTGCGCCCAGGCGCTCCACAGCAGCCAGCACCCGCTCGAACTGGCCCTCGGTGAGCAGGTCGATCGGCTTTTCACCGCCGAGGTCTCGGTTTCGCCCGTGAATCCAGATGTCGGCGCCCTCGGCGGTATAGACGTCGCGCAGCCGCTCGACGATGTAGTGCAGCTCCAGCAGGCGGTCTTTCGCCTGGCCCTGGGGGCGGTGCGCGCCGGAGGCCCAGTGCTGGACCTGGCGGACCTTGACCCCGGTGATCCTCGCCAGCTCGGCGCTGCTCAGAACGCCGCCGCGCAGGTCGTCGACCAGGCGGGCGTAGAGCCCCGCGGCCGGAGGTGCTTGGGTTGCCTTCATGACATCTCAATCATACACCTTGACAGCATAAAAATTGACCTGCCGGCTGACACTCCACGCCACCGCCGGTTCCTCCAGGTTCGACGCCGGGCTCGCGCAGCGAGCGGAATGGCGGCTGCCACTACTTCGCCAGGCAGTAGGCGAAGACGACGAAGTCCTGGCGCGCCGCGCCGCCCAGGTCGGAGTTGAGCGTCACGTACCACTGACGCAGCTTCGGCACCGGCCCGGAGTCGACCATCGAGACGTGCTGGCCGGGGAAGACACCGCCGACCTTGCGCAGCCGCAGACCTCCGGAGATCAGCCGTTCGCCGCGCCTGCACTGCGCATGGCCGCTGGCGACGTTGAAGACGCCGTCGTTCGCCGTGGTGTCGTAATCGTGGATCTTGCCGACGCGCAGGTTCAGCTTGCCGAGCCCGCCTGCCGTGACGGCACCGGGGGCGATGTTTTCGGAATGCACGCTGTCGCGACCTAGCCCGTAGGCGATCGCGGTGCCGCCCAGCGAGACGAAGAGGGCGATCAGGGCGATGACCATCGCTGGGGACGGCCGGTGGATCATTGCTTTCATGGCTCTCTCCTCTTGGTTCGGACTTGGAAGGTTTAGGGCCGCACCCAGATGTAGCGCCTCGGGGAGCGCCCACCGCTATAGGGGTAGCTGTTCTGTTCGGGCACCACGACCCAGAAGACGAACTTGGTCGGGCCGGCGACCGGCGAGAACGCGTAGCCAACCCGGAAGCGCCCCAGTGCATTGGTGCGGGCACGGCGGACGAGGAAGCGGCGTCTGGCTCCGGGAACCGTGCCGCAGACGATCACCACCCGCTTGGCGGCTAGCGGGCCGGGAATTGCACCCGAGAAAAAGACCCTGCGATGGGGCCGAGTTAGGTTCTTGCTCAGGTCAAGGGCCGCCTCGGCGCGGACCGCGAGGCTGAGGTCGGTCGAGGTCTGGGTGGCGCCGAAGCGGTAGGCGACCCGGATCGCCCGCGAGGCGCCGCGCCCAAGCTCATAGGACCAGCCGCCGTTCTGGTTCGTGGTCGCGGTGCCGAGCAGCTGGTAGGCCAGGCCCGGCAGTTCGGCGTGGCCCTCGACACAGACCGTCGCCCCGGCGACGCCGTTGTGACCGGCGTCAAGGACGCGGCCGCGGACCAGGGCGCGGCTGCCGTAGGGGAAGGTGCGCTCGGCCTTGTCGTTCGCCGCAAAGCCGGCGCTGACCGTGGAGCCGCCGCCGACCGCCGAGCTGGGGCAGAGGTTTTCGGTGATCACCTGGCGCGACTGACAGGCGGAGTTGGGGGTGCCGCTTTGCGCGTAGTCATAAACGCAGACCGAGACCGTGTTGGCGCCGTTTGCGAACGGCGGCTTGGCGGTGTCCAGGGTGTAGGTCTTGACGAAGCTCGCCGGGCAGGGCGAAAGGTGCGATGTGAGCCCTCCCGGTAGCGGGTTGCAGGAGGCAGAGAGGTCATCGCCCCCGGCCGGCAATCCGTTCACCGCGATCTGCACCGATTGCAGGCCCGGCCCCTGATCGGCGGCGTCGACTTCGATCGTCTGGGGGCCGCGCAGTTCGGCGCCGCTGAACATCGAGCCGCCGATCCCAAGGCTCGGCTGGCTGACGTCGGTCAGCTCCAGTCGCAGCTGCTTGACGTAGGCGTGGGCGCCGGCCCCGCCGCCCACGCAGCGTCCGTTTTCGTTGGGCTGGAGGCATTCGAGGCGATCGACGAAGTATCGCCAGTTGCCCGCCGGGATCGCCGAGAGGTGCAGCTGGTTGTCGTTTTGGCTCTCGGTGGCGAGGCTCGCACCCGATTCCGGTGAGACGACGAGGTAGCCGGCGATGCCGTCTTCGGAGGCGAGGCGGCTGTAGGCGGAGCCGCCGGTGATGTAGGTGCCGGGTGGCGCCTCCCAGACCCAGGCGCCGTA
The DNA here is from genome assembly GCA_963743285.1 of uncultured Solirubrobacterales bacterium. GTDB lineage: Bacteria > Actinomycetota > Thermoleophilia > Solirubrobacterales > 70-9 > CAVUPF01. The sequence goes on along the minus strand of CAVUPF010000010.1, from coordinate 3,521 downwards.
GCCGCCCTGCTCGGTGCCGGTCTCGCCGGCGGCGAGCCGGTAGCCGACCTGCATCCCGGGATCGCCTTCGCTGCAATCGCGGAACTCGGTGAAGTGGGAGCTGCTCGTCCCGTAGCTGGCTTCGGCTTCGGCGAAAAGGCCTGGCGCGCACTGGGCGACGATGTAGCTGCCGGCCCGGGCCTCGGGCGCGAACACAGCCAGCGCCACCAACACCACGGCCAACCCGCCCAGCCGTACAGCAGCGGCGCGATACCCTCGCCCAGTCTCAGGGCCGCGAGGGCGGCTCGGCCGAGCATCCTGGGGCGCGCCGTCCGCACTGGCCACTACGTCGATCAGAGACCTCGATCCCCGCTTCATCAGATTCCTCACCTCACGGCGCGAACTGCGCGTTCGCGGTTTTGGTAGGGGTGGAGTTCGAAGCGCTCGCCGCACCGCCCGATGAGTTCGGCGCTACCGCCTCGGAGGCAGAAGCTGTCCCAGCGGGGGCGCTACTTGCCTGCGCTTGCCCAGCCGCCGATTCGACTCCGAACTGCGAGCTGGCCGCCCGCTCAGCGCGCCCGCCGCCAGACTCCGCCGCCGGGCTGGCGCTCTGCGTGGGGCGCTCGGCGGTGCCGGCGGCACCGCCCTGAGTTGCGGGTTCTGGACTGGAAGCGCCCGCACCTTGGGTCCCGAGCTCACGGTTGCTCGCGGCGGCGATCGGCTGGTGCCTTGCCGCCGACACGCCGTGGCTGCCGCTCTCCAGCAGGCCGTCCACACCCGGCCCCACGACGCCGCCCGCCAGACAGGCGAGCGCGGCGGCCGCGCATACACCTGCGGCGCGCCCGGCATTGCCGCCGACCGCTGCGCTGGTCGGCTCGCCGCCGCCGCCGACCACGAAGCGGCGCGCAAGCTCCTGGACGCGCGCCCAGAGGTGCGCCGCGCCGCGCCCCACCGCGTCCGCCGCGGGTTCCAATCGAGCGGGCAGGTGAAGCCTGGTGGCGTTTCCGGCCACGAGCGAGAGGTAGGCGGCCAGACCGACCTCAAGCTGCAGCTCGTCGCTGCTCTGCACGCCGAGCAGCTCGTGCAGGCGGCGCTGCGCCCCCTCGTGGGCGCGCTGCGCCTTGGAGGCGTGCCAGCGCAGCTGGCGAGCGGCCTCGCGGATAGGCATCCCCTCGAAGTAGGCGAGCGCCAGTAGGCGGCGCTGATCTGCCGAGAGCTCCTCGACCGCCGCCCATATCTTGCGGAAGCGCTCCTCGTCCAACAGCAGTTCCGCGGGGTCCCCGCCAGGCTCGTCGGCGATCGGGCCGCTCTTCTCAGTGGAGACCTCGCGGGGGCGGCGATCCTCGGCTTCCAGCAGGCTCTTGGTCCGCCGCCAGGCGCACTCGATCATCCAGCCAGGTGGGTTCTCGATCTCGACCCCCTCGGCGAGCTTGCGGCTGTATTCAAGGGTCGCCTGCGCGAACAGTTCGTCGGCGTGGCGGGAGATGAACTGCGGCGAGAAGCGCTTGCGGCGCAGCAGCTGACTGAAACCGAGTCGGGCTGCCTCCAGCTCGGTCTGGCTCAGTCCTTCGTCGTTGGCTCGCCTCCCATACATAGCGCCTACCCGATCAGAGGTTCCATATAGAGAAATTCCTCCGCTCTACCTAGAAGACGGTACCCGCATCGAGCCTCTTTGTGGTCGCCATCTGGCATCGGTCCTCATTCCTGTTGTCCAGCGCCAAGCTGATTTGCACCGGCCTGATCCGATGCAAAACCGCCCTGCGCTGGACAACCAGCGCGGATGCACCGGCCCCCAGACACATCCCCGCCAAGCACAGAGGCCGCCGACCCAAGGCGGCTTCGGCGCTGCGCCCCGCGTCCCCTCGTGCTCCTCCTTATCTGCCCCCTACTCACGGGATGTGCGGCCGCAGCCCCCACCGCCGGCAGCCGCACAGCGCTGATCGTCGGAGCGCGCCGGGGAACGGCATCCGGGCCGTGGCTGGCCGCGGCGTACCGGCTCGCCGATTGCTTCGCGACCGCTTACGCGCGCAGCGCCTACCTGCGCGATCCGCCGCGATTGCCGGGTGAGACAGCGGCGGTGCAGCGCGCTGTGGCCGTCGCGGCCGAACGGGTGCCGCCCACCCGCCGAAGGCTCCGCGCCCACGTTCGTGCGCTAGCGCTTCAGCCGTGCGGTGCCGGGACGCTCGCCGCCAGCGTTCGGATCGGCGACGGGCGCTCGCCGCCCTTCTCGGTCGGCTTCACCATCGGGCGCGTCGACCGCGGCTGGCGCGTGATCGCGATCTTCCTGCCGGACTGAGGAGCGGGGAGTGGAGAGCGAATCGCTTCCCCTCGCCCGTCCGTCGAAGCTGTGGATCGGCCTACCCCTCGCCCTGCTCGCTGCGTTCGTCGCCGCCCTGCTCGGCCTGACGCTGATCCTCGGTGCCTCCTCGAACTGCGGCGGCAGCGCGGTCGGCGGCCTCAGCTCGAAGGTGCCGAGTCGCCTGGTGCCGATCTATGAGGAGGCCGCAGCGCGCTACGGACTCGGCGAGCAGGGGCCGGCGGTACTCGCCGCGATCAATGAGGTCGAGACCGACTTCGGCCGCGACCTGGGTCCTTCCTCGGCGGGCGCGATCGGCTGGATGCAGTTCGAGCCCTCGACCTGGGCGACCTACGGGGTCGACGCAGACGGGGACGGGGTAAAGAACCCCGACGACCCCTGGGACGCGATCTTCGCCGCCGCGCGCTACCTACGCGCCTCCGGCGCGCCGGGTGACTGGCAGGCGGCGATCCTCGCCTACAACCACGCCGAGTGGTATGTCGCCGAGGTACGCGCCGAGGCTCGGCGCCTTCAGGGTCCCACGAGTGTCCAGGTCGCAGGGCTCGGCGATTGTGCTGCCGCCGCGGACTCCGGCCCGGCGGTGCAGCGGATGCTCGCCGAGGCGGCGCGGATCAACACGCTGCACCTCCCCTACGTTTGGGGCGGCTCCCACGGCTTCTCGCCGACTCCTCCAAACGGGCCGTTCGATTGCTCCTCGGCGGTCTCCCATCTGCTCCAGGTCGGCGGCTTTCACAACCCGACGATCGCGACGCCCGAACTCGCTCGCTGGGGCGATCCCGGTCCCGGTCGGTACGTCACGATCCACGTCAAGCCCTACGGGCCCGAAGCTCACACTTTCATCGAGTTCATGCCCGGCGTGACGCCGCCCAGTGAGCGCTACTGGGGCACCTCTGATTCCAATCCGAACGGGGGGCCGGGGTGGATTCCGCAGAGCGATTTTTCCGCCAGCTACCTGGCCGGCTTTCAGCTGCGGCACCCGCCGGGCCTTTGAGCGCGATTCGACCAGTTGAGTCCTGCACGCCAGATGCAAGCAAGGTCGCCCTAAAGGCGTTGATAGGGTTCCCAGAACTGCGCGGGTGGGTCCACTTCAATCCAGGCAATCAAATGCCCGAAACGCCAACTCTGGTTGTCCACGGTCTTCGAGTTAGTGACTCTTGCGTCCCCACCTGCGTCCCCACGGCTAGCAGAAGCGGCCATTTCCAGGCAGATTGAGCCGAGAGCCTCC
>CAVUPF010000009.1:0-174979 GCA_963743285.1 uncultured Solirubrobacterales bacterium | reverse complement strand
TCTCACCCTCGCCGTTACAGTCGTACAACATGAGCGCCGTCTCCAAGCCTGTACTGGTTGTGACTCGGCCGCCGACCCTGCCTCCGGAGGTCGTTGAGCGCGTAAACCGCGACTTCGTCGTGAGGCTGGCCGAGACCCCTGGGTCCCTCACCTCCGACGGGCTCGTGGAGCTGTCGGATGGCGCGTTTGGGTTTCTCGTCACCCCGTTCGACCGGATCGACGCGAGCTTCTTCGAACGCGTCGCCTCGTCGGTGAAAATCGTCGCGACGCGGTCAGTCGGCTATGACCACATCGACGTTGCGGCAGCGGCTAGCAGACACATCGCCGTCGCGTACACGCCCGGCGTTCTGACTGACGCCGTGGCCGACGCGACGATCCTGCTGCTTCTCGGCGCGTCGCGTCATGTCTACGAGGCGCAGCAGTTCATCCGCGCCGGCGAGTGGGCACACGCTGCGCCGATCGCGCTCATCGGCCGGCAGCTGACCGGGAAGGTGCTGGGGATCCTCGGAATGGGACGGATCGGACAGGCGGTCGCGCTTCGCGCGCGTGCTCTGGGAATGCAGGTCCACTACACCAATCCGTCCCCGCTTTCGGAGGACCTCGCGCACGGCGCCGTCTTTCATCAAGACCCTCTCGAGCTGCTCCGCGTGAGCGAGTTCCTGAGCCTCCATGCCCCCGCTACGCCGGACACGTACCACTTCCTGAATGCCAAAACCCTTGCGCTGCTACCGCGCGGAGCGATCATCGTCAACACAGCTCGCGGCGATTTGATCTGCGATGAGGATCTGCTCGCCGCGTTGGATGCGGGAACGGTGGCCGCCGTTGGCCTTGACGTGTTCGAGCACGAGCCGGAGATCGACCCCGGGTACTTGACGCTGAAAAACGCCTTCCTCATGCCGCACCTGGCTGCGGAGACGATCGAGACGCAGACCGCGGTCGGGATGCTAGCCCTCGACAACATCGATGCCGTGCTCGGTGGCCGTACCGCGCCGAGTCTCCTAACCGCCTGAGCAGGCCGAGCCATAACGGGAGAACGATCCGCTCCTAACGGCCACCTCGCCATGGAGCGCACCGCAGGTCTCGGTGAGGCGGACGACCTCTGCCCGTGCGATGGAGGGCGTCGAGGCGAGCGTGCCGGCCGAGACGGTGATCCGTGCGGCCCGTGCCAGCGGCGACGAGCTGCTCGCGAGCGGCAGTTAGCTGCTCAGGGACGCTGGAAGACCGAGTGTGTGCCGACGCCGACGCCAGACGACATGCGCCTGGCCCTGATGGACCTCCTCGCCGTACTGGAACGTCGCGCGCCCGTCAGGCGCCCAGCTCATCTCCCAGACGCCGGGGCCGCCCTGCACTCGCTTGACGCGCGGGCGCGGATGGAAGCCCTGGCCGCCACCCTTGAGGTCGGTGATGAACTGCTGCACCGCCCGGCGGAACTCCCGCTGCTGTTGCGGTGTGAGCCGATCCCAGTCGCGCCAGAAGGACGCGAGAACGTCACGGGTCGGCATCCAGCGGCTTCAAGCGCTCGTCGAGCGCGGCCAGGAAGCCCTCGTCGCTCTCATAGCTTGTGACCCGACCGGCGGAGTGGTCGTCATCGGCCTCTCGCTCCTTGTCCTGCCACTCGCGAGTCCAGAACCCAGCCTGGTCGGGGTCGATGCGACCGTCGCTGATCTCCCCAAGGAGGACCGCCGCGCCATCGACTGCGCGCTCGGGCAGGCGGTCGACGAGCTGGTGGAGTTCGGCCTTCGTCATGGCGCAATTCTCGCACGCGACGGGGTTGGATCGACTCGAAATGGCCCTCTGGGGGCGACGCGCGCAAGCCAAGAAGAAGGTCAAAGGAGGGGCTGGAGGTTGCGCGTAGATTGCGCGTAGAGCCTTTCTCGACCTTCGATCCGGCAATCAAACCCGCCGGATTTGGCCATGAACGACGATCCGATGGGGGAGGGACCGTGGGTTCCCGCAGACTTCGATCGCAGAGCTGCGCGCAGCGCTCCCCGAGCACCGGGACCTTCTACGGCTTGACATCGTCGACCGGCTGACCGCCCTGCCGCCAGCCGATGCTGACCGCGTCCGCGAGGATGTCGCGTGCTACCTACGGACCCATCCACAGGTCGCTGCCGCATTCAGCGACGAAGACGGGAATAGCTCTCACCAGTACCAGTCGGCGAACTCCTCGACTGTGCCTAGGCGTAGGCGCTTGCGGGCGAAGTAGGCGAGCTCCTCACCAGCCGGCGGTGCGGTTCGTGCGGCAGACCGACTGGCGATCCCACGCTCGCCTTCCTGCCACGCACGTAGGCCGATCGGCTGGCAGAGACGGTGCGGGACCTCTCGGCCGCTTGCATCGTAGGGGTAGGTCGTCGGCAACCCCAGCGCCACCAGGCCCCGCTCGCTCACCGCGTCTACGTAGTCATCGCGGGGCACCACCGTGTGTACGAGCAGTGGTCCCTGATCGGGCTGCAGATCCTCGGGGCGGATGCCTCGCCCTTCGAGCCTGTGGCGCACCTGCGCGCGCGCCACCTCCAGTGTCGCGTTGAGGTACACGACGCCGAAGGAGCCCGGTGGGTTCCAGCGCCCACCCCGCTGGCGCGAGTGCTCCGGGGAGAGGGGGTCGCTCCAACCGGGGTCTGCAACCCGTAGGTACTCACTGCCGCGTGCGAGATGACGCACTACGCGGTGGACGCCCAGTCGAAGGCGTCGCGAAGCTCCGCCAGCACGAGGTCCTCCTCGCCGTCGGCGATCGCCTGCAGGATCGAGCGGCCGCCGTACGCTGGCGAGGCGCGCCGTACGATGCCGGGGATGCGGTCGCGCTTGAGCTTGGCGGCGAGCAGGTCGGCGATCTCGCCGAGAGTCGCGAGCTTCTCCGCTCGCTCGGAGGGCACGCCACGAGCTTCCCACTGGCCTATCGCCTGGCGGCGCACGCCGAACAGCCGTGCGAGTTCTGTCTGCGTCAGCCCGAGCGTAGATGCGAGCTGCTCCAGCGGCGTCTCGGCACGCTCAAGCTCGTCCATCACTGCGCGGTAGAAGCTCACGACACGCCGCTCGTCAAGGGCCCAGTCGGGCAGGCAGTGCCGGCGTGGTCGCGTCAGCGGCTCGGTCCCTGGCAACGTCATGCGCAGATGCGCGATCATCGCCACCGCCGTTCCTCGGCCGGCGCCCAACGCCCCCACCCACTCGCTGAACGGGGCGCTCATCGCCTCTTGCGCCAAAGCGGCCCTCACCCAGTCCACCGTCGCTGGGCGTGCACGGCCACCGGCCTTCAGCTCCACAACGAACTCAGCCCTATGCGCCTCGTCGAATACCACGAGATCTGGCCGCACCTCACCGATCGCGTCCAGCACGCGGCCGGTGAGCGCCAGGTAGGCGCTGACGTACTCGCGCACCTGGGCGCGCTCGCCCGCCAGCGCGCCGGGCAGGCTCGCCTCGATCTCCCTCATCATCGCGCCGGCGAGCTTCTCGGTCGCGTCCGCCACCCTTCCCGGCAGGGACTCGGAGAGCACCCGTTCGGCAATGGCGGTCGAAGTCATCACGTGAGAGCTTAGCGCAAGCTATTCGCAAGCTAGTATCCGCTCGCGAGCCTAATCGCCGAGCCGCGGGCGATGTCGGCGGTCGCCTCGCGGCCGCCGGCCGGTAGGTAGAGGACAAACTCACGCACCGCCAGCTACGCCTCCCCGTCGACTTCGCGCGCCTCGGCGATCAGCTCATCGGCCACCGCCTGCCAGTCCGTGTGCGTCGCGGTGCCGAGCATCTCGTTGATGTAGGAGGGCAGGCTCTCTGCGATGACGGAGGGGTGGTAGCGACCGGCGACAATGTGCTCGAAGAGCAGGTCGTTGACGGCGTCGGTTAACCGCAAATTCTCCATCGGAGGCGGACTCAGGGAGTCAGGGCTTGCACCAAATCCGCTGCAGGACGGACGTCGCGAATGCGCCCCACCGTCTGACCGGCGTAGAGGGCGCCAGCCTCGACCAGCGTGTCCGGCCCGTCGTCGGTAGGGCCCTCCGCGGAGAGCAGGCGGCTATCGGGCCGCTGCGTACAGGCAATGCGCGAAGTTGCGAGCGTCCGCCGAGCTTCGCTCCAGACGCCCGGTTCGGACGAGCCGGAGCTGCCGGCGGGTATCGGCTGTGCCTACATCAGGACTGCGATTTGGTCCCATATCTGGTACCCACGGCCCTAATCACCCGACCGCCTGCACAGCTTGATGGTCGGTTTTTGGCTCTGCAATTGGGTTAAAGGGAAATGCGCCCGGTGGGAATCGAACCCACGACCTTCGGTTGGAAAGCTCGGTGCTTGGCTCGACTCGTTCCTTGCGTCACTTCGCTTGTCGCTGGGCTCTCCCCGACCCCGCTGGTGCCGATCGCGTCCCGGTTCGCTCAGGGAGCGAGCGGCGCGTTCGTCGCCCCTCAAGCGCTGGCGATCATCACCGAACTGTTCTCCGAAGGCCCGGCCCGCCACAGGGCGCTCGGAATCTTTCAAGGCGCCACCGCAGCCGGGGCAAGCGCCGGGGTCGTCCTCGGTGGCGTCTGCACCGAGTTCATCGGCTGGCGGGCGGTGTTCTTGGTCAACCCGCCCATCATTGTCGCGTTGGTCATCGCCATCCGGCGCGTGCTTCCCTCCCACAGCCGGCGCGTAGCCGCACGACTGGATATCACCGGGGCGATCCTGGCAACCGGGTCGATCGCGCTGCTGATCTTCGGGCTCAGCCAAGGCCAACAGCACGGCTTCACGAACGCAGCCACCCTGACGGCCCTCGCCCTCGCCGTACTCCTGGGGGTGACGTTCGTCATCTTCCAAGTGCGCGCCGAGACTCCGATGCTGCCCCGGCATGTGCTCGACGATCCGGCTCGCCGGGCGGCATTGGTCGCGATGCTGCTGTTCGGGCCGGTCGTCGCCGGCTATGTCTACTTCACCTCGCTCTATAACCAAGACGTGCTGCATTTCAGTCCGCTCCAAGCCGGGCTAGCCTTCATCCCCGCTACCGCGACCGTGATGCTGACCGCCACCCAACTCACACGCCGGATACTCCCCCGGTTCGGCGTGCGGACGATCCTGCTCACGGGAATGTCGATCACCGGGCTCGGGCAGGTGTGGCTACACACGATCAGCAACACCGGCTCCTACCAAGTGAACGTCCTCGGCGGGATCATGGTCACCGCCTTTGGGATGGGATTGACCTTCCCCACCATTTCAGTAGCGGTAACCGCAGGCATCGGAGCAGGCGAAAGGGGATTGGCCGGCGGCCTGTTCGTCACCGCACAACAGGTCGGCAACGCCATCGGCCTAGCCGCGCTCGCCACCATCGCCGCCACCGTGACCAACGCTCATCACGGCTCGCTCGTCAGCGGCTACAAAGCAGCATTTCTCGCGTCGATCGGGCTTTCCGTCCTAGCCGTCCTCAACGTCGCCATCCACATGAGAACTCGTGCCGCGCCCAAGGGAACCGCATGAATCGCCCCCGACCGAATCGTCCGCTCCGGAACCCCACCGTCGTTGAGACGGCTCAGCTAACGCCGCACATGGTCCGCATCATCGTGGAGGGGCCAGAGCTTGAGGGTTTCGTCGTTGGGGAGTTCACCGACCATTACGTCAAGTGCCGATTCGGCGAGAGCACTCGCACATACACCGTCCGCGACTGGGACGCTGACCGGTTGCGGCTGACGCTCGATTTCGTCGTTCACGGCGAGGCGGGCATCGCGGGACCTTGGGCGGCCACCGCCCGTTCCGGCGACACGCTCACGCTCACCGGCCCCGGCGGCGGATACGCCCCGTCACCGGACGTTGACTGGCACCTGATGGTCGGCGACGAGGCCGTCATCCCAGCCATCGCCGTCTCGCTCGACCGGATCAACCCCGGAGTGCCAGTCTTTGTCATCATCGAGGTCGGCGGTCCCGAGGACGAGCAGCCGCTCCGCTCGTCCGGCAATCTGCGCCCGCAGTGGCTCCACCGTACCCTCGGCCCTGGCGAGGATCCCGATCTACAGTTGCAGGCCGTCCGCGCGCTCGATCTTCCCGAGGGTCGTGGTCAAGCGTTCGTCCACGGCGAGGCCGAGGCCGTCCTTCGCGTCCGCCGCCACCTCCTCCAAGAGCGCGGTATCCACCGAGACGACCTATCAGCGACCGGATACTGGAAGCTGAGGCGCACCGACGAGCAGTGGCGCGCGGAGAAGCGCGACTGGATCACCCAGGCCGAAGCCGATGTAGACGCGCAGGCGTCTGCCTCTGGATGACCCGCTGGTGGCGCCAAAGTGCCAGCAGTCAAAGCGAGTTCAGCCTTGGACCGCTCTGGCGCTCGTCTGAGGAGCACCGGCCAGCCCTCCCACGCTCGATCAGCGTAGGGTAGCCGTCGGCCTCAAAGATGCGGCGTGGCAAGCGGGCGAGCGAAGCGAGTGCGGACCTTGAGAGGTAGCCAAAGACTGCTGCGCGATGATCGACAGTGACGTTCCAGCCGCGCTCCCTGAGCTTCGGCAGTTCATCCTGTCGTTGGGGTCGACCCTTCCCGACTGACAGACGACGAGATACGGGCTCGTGTACGTGCGCTGCTTGACGAGCGGGTGCCGGCGCCTGCTGTCGGGTTCGGGGATGGGCCGATCAATGGGCGCGAGTGGTTCGCTGCGGCATTGACGGTGGGCGGGTTCCGGCAGCCCGAGGACCGGGGCCGCGTGCTGTCGTAGATACGGGCGAGCCGGTGCATCTGGTTGTACTGGCGATCCTGGTAATGCGGCATCTGCCCAATGCGCGCCCGCAACAGCCGTGGACGGTCGAGAGCCTTGCACCGCAGTCGGTCGGCACGGCGGCAAACTCGCTTTTGCCTCACGAAACGCCTTCAAGTGGCGACCGCCGGATTCGACATCGTGCCTGTCGTTTGATGCCCATATCTGATGCCCACGGATCTGTGCTCTCAACTTCTCCCAACAAAAAACCCCGGATTTCCGGGGCTTTCTGTCGAAGCGGCTGATGGGACTCGAACCCACGACCTTCTGCATGGCAAGCAGACGCTCTAGCCAACTGAGCTACAGCCGCACGGAGGGGGATTCTAGCTTTGCAGCGCGGAATCCTGCGCGCCGCCGATTACCTGCGGACTGGATGAGATTGCTCCGCCGAGCCTTCCCTGCCTTTTCCCTGCCTATTGGCCGCCCGTTCGGCATCCAATCGCCGATACGAGAGGACAAGGGCAGGGACCGGACGATGGGGCGCCGTGCCAGTATGTGATGGTAGCCTCAGATCATACGGGCGGGCACCGGGAGTCTCTCGATCGAGGACCGCGGGTGGTGACGCCTTCGGCGGCGCATAGGAGCTGGATGCCTGGCAGGGCAGTCGACTGATGAACCGGAAATCGCGGTAAGAGACTCGGAGGAGCGTTGAGCAGCCGACTATCGGCGAAGGGTCTGTGGCTGACATTTGGTGGCCTGGCGTTACTGGCCGGAGCAGTATTCGCGGTTGTGGTCCTCTCGCAGTCGACTAGCTCGGCCTCAGAACCCGAGGCATACGGAACGGTGATCGACCAGCAGGTGCCTAACAGGCTCCTCCGACTCCCGCTGACCAATCAACACGACCAGAGGGTCGACCTTGCCTCCTGGCCCGGCAAGATCGTGGTGCTGGTTCCGTTCCTGACGCTGTGCAGCGACATCTGTCCGTTGACGACTGGCAACCTGGTGCAGGTCGAACAGTCGTTGCGCGCCGATCATGCAGCGTCAAAGGTGCAGATCGTCGAGATCTCGGTAGACCCCAAGCGCGACATCCCGGCCCGTCTAGCGGCCTACGCGAAGCTGACCGGAGTCCGCTATCAGCTCGTCACCGAGCCCCCAAGTGAGCTTGCCGAGCTTGCCAAGTTCTTCGGCTTCACCTACGAAAAAGTGCCCGAGGACAAGCCCCCATCGATCGACTGGTGGACCGGCAAGCCGCTCACCTATGACATCAACCACTCCGACAACTACTTCGTCATCGACCCGGCCGGTGCCGAGCGAGTAGTCCAGAGCGCCGCGCCCGATTTCCGCGGACATCTCAACCCGAGGATCTATCACTTCCTCAGCGGTTTAGGTCTCTACCACCTCAAGCGCCCGACGCAGCCGGACTGGACGCCCAACGACTTGCTCGGCGCGCTGGGGCTCCTGCTACACCAAAGCCTGCCCGTCAACTTTGGCTAGGTCCCTGGCCGATTCCGAATGATCGGGAGTAGCATGCCCGCCGATGCTGGCGCGCCTCGGCCGCAGAGTTACTTCTAGGTCGCTTCTCGACGCCGCATGATGCCGCTCGCCTTTAGCTGGAAGCTGACCCTCGACCTGAGCTTCGAATGGGCCACGGTGTCCTCGATCACGCTGCCGATGCTGATCGGCATCGCCTACTTCGTGCGGGTCGGGAAACTGCGAGAGGAAGGCCGCCAGCCCTCCATCGTTCGCCAGGCGAGCTTTGCCTGCGGGATGGCGATGATCGTCTTGGCGACGGTCGGCCCGCTTGACTCCCTCGCCGACGACTTCGTCCTCGGCCACATGATCCAGCACACGCTCCTCTTCGACGAGGCGGCTCTGCTCTTGGCGATCGGCCTCACCGGACCGGTTCTTGTGCCGCTCCTGACCAAGCCGGGGCTCAGGCACCTGAAGGGACTTATGCACCCGGTCGCGGCGGTGACCCTGTGGTTGGTGGTGATGTACGGCTGGCACCTGCCGCCCTGCTACCAGCTCGCCGCCGAACACGAGGGCGTCCACCTCTGCGAGCACGCCAGCTTCATCACCGCCGGGGTCGTGATGTGGCTGGCGCTGCTCGGCCCCTTCCCGAAGCCCGAGTGGTTCGGCAACGGTGCCAAGGCGGTCTACGTCGCGGTGATCCACTTCTCGACGATGGGCCTCGCCAACATCCTGATGTGGTCGGGTACCGTGCTCTACCCGTTCTACAGCGCCAGCGACATAGCTCATGGGATCGCTCCGCTGACCGACCAGAGCCTCGCCGGAGTCGTGCTGATGATCCAGAGCGGCATCGTGATGCTCAGCGTCCTCTGCTGGTTGGTGCTGCGCTGGGCGCGGGAGGACACCGAGCGCCAGGAGCTGATCGACCTCGCCCAGGAGCGCGGAATCGAATTAGACGCCCGGCGTGCCAGCCGTGCGGTGGCTTCCGGGCGAGGCGAGGAACTGCGCAGCCGCCTGCTTTCTGCTGGGGAATAACGAGAGAGACCGAGGAGAATTAGGGCGCCGGGCCCTTGTCCAGCCGAGGCGACCTCATTCGTCCTACGTCGGGCAGGGCGTCGGCACCTGGCGGGAGCAGGGCCACCCGGTTGAACGTGGTGTGAGAGACGTCAGCCCAGCGCTGTAGCCAGTACTCAGCGGTCCAGCTCAGCGAGAAGGTCGCGGAGGTCGAGCTCTCGAACGTACATCTCGACCCCTTGTCCGGACCGCGGTTCGGGCCACTCAGGCTTTGGCCGGTCCCAGTAGAGCTCGATCCCGTTGTGGTCTGGGTCGCTCAGGTAAAGCGCCTCGCTGACGCCGTGATCTGAAGCGCCCTCGAGACGCACACCGGCCGCGGTGAGTCGGCGCAGAGCATCGGCCAGCGAGCGACGGGTCGGGTAGCGGATCGCGAAGTGGTAGAGGCCAGTGCTGTCGGGCGGGGGTGGCGAGGCACCCTTCGAGTGCCATGAGTTGAGTCCGATGTGATGGTGATAGCCGCCGGCTGAGACAAAGGCGGCATCGTCGCCATAGCGTTGTTGGAGCTCGAAGCCGAGCACGCCGCAGTAGAAGGCGAGGGCGCGGTCGACATCGGCGACCTTGAGATGGACGTGGCCGATGTCAACGCCCGGATCGATCGGCTCGGGGTTGCTCTCTGCCACCTGGCGACCTTACCGCCCCACCGCAGCCCTATCCACCGTCCAGGGCCTCGTTCACGAGGCTGTCAGCGTCGGCATTCTCCTCGCGGCGCACGTGGCGAATCGACCAGCGGTCAAAGGGCCCCAGCGCGCGTTTCACCTGGGCGTGCAGCTCGCGCATCGCCGCGTCTTTGACCTTGTACTCGCCCTTTACCTGCCGAACGATCAGCTCGGAGTCGCCGACCAGCTCCAGCTCGCTTGCCCCCAGCGCCAACGCCCGCTCGATTCCGAGCAACAGCGCCCTGTACTCGGCGACGTTGTTGGTGGTCCGGCCGATGCGCTCGCCTACCCCCTCCAGCACCTCGCCATCGGAGTTACGGACCACCACGCCGATGGCCGCCGGGCCCGGGTTGCCGCGGGCGCCACCGTCGACGTTCACGGTCAGCCTGCTCACGGGATTCAGGCGACCGGCTCTCCGTCGGGAGCGCGGCCCTGCGTGGGCGCGCCGAGGCGGAGCTGCCCGCCGGAAGAGGCCGTCGCGTTCCACTGGCGAGCGGACCCGTCGAGCTGCCCAACCTCGTCGCCCCTATCGATCGGGAAGGTCGCCCGCAGCTCGTCGCCGAGGTCGACGCCCCACTGATACCAGGTCAGCTCCCAGGCGACCGTTATCCGAACCTCGCTTGGCGAGCCGGCCGCGGCGCCCACCGAAACCCAAGGCTCGCCCAGCGTCCGCATCAGGCCGGCGACGGTGCGCGCGGGCGCGCTTCCGTTAAAGCGAGCGACAGCACGCTCAAGGCGACTCTGGGGAGACTCACCCGCAGAGTCCGAACGCCCCATGCGCGCCCCGGGGGCAGCGGGGTCAACCCAGCCGAGCCTCCCGGCGCGGCTCCTGCACAGCTCGCATACCAGCTGAGACCCACCCTTGGGGCTCAGGTACACACGGGTACGTTCTCCGGCCAAGATCGTGCGGCCGCAGATCGTGCAAGTCTCATCGGGGCTCACCCCTGCCAAGTTACCAGCGGTCTACACGGCGGCCGCTGCACCCACGCGAGCCGACGCGGCGACCTTGGGGGAGAGATGTGTAGGCACCTCTTCGTAGCGCTCGGACTCCATCGTGAAGTCGGCGCGGCCACCGCTGATAGAGCGCAGATCCGGTGCGTAATCGAGCACCTCAGCCATCGGCACCTCGGCCCTCACCTCGGTCATCGGGCACATCGCCTCTATCCCCAAAGGGTGCCCGCGGCGTGAATTCAGATCGCCGACCACATCACCGACGATCTCCCCGAGACAGCTCACCGTGAGCCGGACGATCGGCTCCAGCAGGACCGGCTCGGCGCTTTGCATCGCTTCCTTGAATGCCATCGAGCCAGCGATCTTGAATGCCATCTCTGAGGAGTCAACGCCCTGGTGCCTGCCGTCGAGGAGCCGCACGCGCACGTCCTTGACTGGGTAACCGGCGACGGGGCCCTGCTCCATCGGCTCTGCCACTCCCTTTTGCACCGCAGAAATAAACCCACCAGAGATTGCGCCACCCTTGATCGCGTTGACGAACTCCAGCCCGACACCAACCTCAGCCGGCTCGATTTCGACATCTGGCGCTCTTGCTCGTCGGCCTCGTGGTCAGAGACCGTAGAGCCATTGGCGACAGCGCCGAGCCGGTTGATCGCGCCCGCCTCGAATAGCAGCGCCTCGCACAGGCTCGTCTTACCGCTTCCCCGATGGCCGATCAGGGCGACGTTGCGAATCCGATCAGCGGCCTTGTGCGCCACACCGAGAAGCTACACCTGCTGCAAACCCGACTTCAACCGCATCACAGCCTTGGTGTGGAGCTGTGAGACGCGCGACTCGGTCACTCCAAGGACCTCACCGATCTCGCGCAGGGTGAGGTTCTCGTAGTAGTAGAGGGCGACGACCAGCTGCTCACGCTCGGGCAGCGAGGCAATCGCCTCGGTTAGCCGGTCTTTGACCTCACTGCTCGCCAGCGCCTCCTGGGGGTCATCGGCACTGTGATCGGGGATCGTGTCAAGCAGGGAAACCTGGTCTCCTGAGGAGTCTGAAACCGTCCAGAGCTCGTCGAGCGCATAGACGGAGGAGTTGGCGATCTCCTGCAGCGAAGACTGGAGATCTTCTTCGGTTGTCCCGAGCTTTGCGGCCAGCTCGGCCTCCGTAGGGGCCCGCTGCAGCTCGTGCTCCAGCTTGGCCTGGGCGCCCTCGATCTCCCGGGCGCGGGAGCGGACCGAGCGAGGCACCCAGTCAAGCGAACGCAATTCGTCGATGATCGCACCGCGAATGCGCGTCATCGCAAAGGTCTCGAATTTGATCCCCCGCTCCGGCTCGAAGCGCTCGATTGCGCCGATCAGGCCCATCAGGCCGTAGGAGATCAGGTCGGCGTCCTCCACATGGGACGGCAGGCCGGCGCCAAGACGGCCGGCGACGAACTTGACCATCGGAGAGTAGGCCACCACCAGCCGCTCCCGTGCTGAGGGGTCGCCATCGTCCTTGTAGCGGCGCCACAAGTCTCGCAACTCCACCTCTTTTACTCCAGTCTCCATGGCCTTTCGTCGATTCTACGGTTGTGCTGGGGTTTTCGGGTTCAGGCGCGAGGGTGGGCAGCGGCGTAGGTGTCGCGCAGGCGGGCAGCATCGACGCGCGTGTACACCTGCGTGGTGGATATGGAAGAGTGGCCGAGCAGCTCCTGGATGGTACGCAGGTCGGCGCCGCCCTCCAAGAGGTGGGTTGCGAAGGAGTGGCGCAGGGCGTGCGGAGAGACACGCCCGGCGATTGCCGCCTCGCGGGCCCAGAGGCCGATACGACGGGTGACGTCGGAGCTCGAGAGGCGCCGGCCGCTCTTGGATAGGAAGAGGGCCGGCTCGCGAGGATCGGTGGTGAGGGCGTGGCGGCCGCGCTCCACGTAGCGGTGCAGCGCATCCCGCGCCGGTTCCCCCACCGGCAGCAGCCGCTCCTTCGAGCCCTTGCCGAGCACCCGTAGCTGTTCGGTTTCGTAGTCCAGCGCCCCGCGGTCGAGATTGACGATCTCCTCGCAGCGCAGACCGCAGGAATAGGCCAGCTCCAGCATCGCCCGGTCACGCAGCTCTAGGGGGGTGCGGACGGGGATCCGCTCCAGCAGCGAGCGCATCTGTTCCTGGGAGAGCACCCGCGGCAACTTTTCGGCCTTCTTCGGACTGGAAACGAGGTCGGCGGGGTTTTGGGCGACTTGCTCGGTGCGAACCAGCAGATTGAAGAGGCCGCGGATCGCGGCGAGCTTGCGGGCCACGGTGGCAGGGGCGGCGCCGGCGGCCGAGAGCCGGGCACCGTAGCGGCGAACCTCGCGGTAGCGAACCTCGGCGGGGACAAGGCCTCGCCCTTTGGCCCATTCAGCGAATTGGCAGAGGTCGATCCAGTAGGCGCGCCTCGTTCGCTCGGCTGAGCCGCGGGCACAAAGGTCCCGGTCAAAATCCGCGATTGCCTCTTCCCAATTCATGCAAATGGGTTCGGCGCGCGTCGCTTCGGGCCTTCAGCCGACCATCGGAGGATATCTTTCGCCGGTGCGCTCCAAGGATGAAGTCCGCAAGGAAGTCTGGGCAGCGATGGATCGCGAGGACGTCTCTCGCTTCCCGGGCGCCGAGGGACGGATCCCAAACTTCGCCGGGGCAAAGCTCGCCGCCGAGAAGCTAGCCGGGCATCGGCTCTGGAGACGTGCCCGAGCGGTCAAGGCCAACCCCGACTCGCCGCAGACCTTCGCGCGGCGGATTGCGTTGGAAGAGGGCAAGACCCTGATCATGGCGGTTCCGCGACTGCGCGACCCCCACCCCTTCAGAGTGCTGGACCCCAAGAAGCTCTCCAAGCAGGCTGTCAAAGAGGCGGCGACGATCAAGGGGGCGCTGCGGCACGGGCGGGTGACGGCGCTCGACGAGCTCCCCGAGATCGATTTCTTGCTGTGCGGATCGGTTGCGGTCAACCTCAGCGGAGCGCGGATCGGCAAAGGCGGCGGCTACTCCGACCTCGAGTACGGGATCCTGATCGACGCCGGGAAGATCGACAGCCACACCACCGTGGCGACGACCGTGCATCCCACCCAGATCCTCCGCCACCACCTGATGATGACCGCACATGACCTCCCGGTCGACCTGATCGCCACCCCTCGCGCAGTGATCGATGTGGAGCGCCAGTACGAGCGCCCACGCGGCATCCTCTGGGACCATCTTCAGCCTCCGCAGATCCGCGAGATCCCGGTGCTGGAACGGATGGGGTACGCCTAATTGGCTTTCTGAAGGGATTTGCGGGGCTGCGACAGCGGCCCTCCACCGAAAGGACTCTGCGATGGAGGCTCGGGCGATCGAGCCAGCACCGGCGGAGCGTCCGAACCCAGTCCGATCAGGACGAAGGACGGACGGGCGGTAGGGGCTGCGTTTTCACCTCCGGGGGTCGGGATCCCGACTTGATCTCCGAGAGCTCAACAACCGGATCGTCCGGGCTGAGGCCCACGCCCCCAGCAATCAGCGGCGAATCTCCGGACGCGCCCGGAAGATCTGAGCGGACGCCTCACATGCCCAGCTGGAGCGCCCATGCGCTCCGCTCCGTTTGACGGGCTTCTCTCAGAAAGCTAGGCGACGATTGCGCCCTGCGCAGCCGAGCCAACCGTGGCCGCGTACTTCGCCATCACGCCTCGGCGATAGGTTGGCGCGGGTGCCTCATATGCCGCTACCCGGCTGGCGATCTCCTCGTCTGAGAGGGCGACGTCGAGGCGGCGGGCGTCGACATCGAAGCTGACCTCATCCCCCTCCCGCACCGCGGCGATCGGTCCGCCCTTGACCGCCTCTGGGGCGACGTGGCCGGCCATCAGCCCGCGGGTCGCACCGGAGAAGCGCCCGTCGGTAATCAGCGCGACCTCCTCGCCCAGGCCCTCGCCAACGATCGCCGCGGTCACCTGGAGCATCTCCCGCATCCCCGGACCGCCCGCCGGACCCTCGTTGCGGATCACGACGACGTCGCCGGGCCGGATCTGCCGCTCCTTGACCGCTCGGAAGCACTCCTCCTCTGAACCGAAGACGCGGGCCGGCCCGACCTGCTTGGTGCGCTCGGTGCCGGCGAGCTTGACCACGGCGCCTTCCGGGGCGAGGTTGCCGCGCATGATCGCCAGGCCGCCCTCGGGCTTCAGCGGGTCAGAGACCGACCGGATCACCTCCTGGCCCTCGTCTTCGGTCGCCGCCTCGGCCTCTTCGCCGATCGTGCGGCCGCTGACCGTGATCGCGTCGACGTGCAGGATCCCCGCCTCGGCGAGCCGCTTGAGGATCAGCGGCACGCCGCCGGCCCGGTAGAGATCGGTGGCTACGAAACGCCCGCCAGGTTTGAGGTCGGCGAGCAGCGGGGTACCACGGGAGATCCGCTCGAAGTCGTCGATCTCGAGCTCGATCCCGGCCTCGCGGGCGACGGCGAGCAGGTGAAGGACCCCGTTGGTGGAACCACCCGAGGCGCAGACGCAGGCGATCGCGTTCTCTAGCGAGTCACGGGTGATCACCCGGCTCGGCCGCAGGTCGTCCGCCAACAGCTTCATCACCAGCTTGCCGATCTTCTCGGCGACGGTTCCCTTCTCATCGTCTTCGGCTGGGACCATCGCCGAGCCTCCCGGGCTAATCCCCAGTGCCTCGAAGGCGCAGGCCATCGTGTTGGCGGTGAACTGGCCACCGCAAGCGCCGGCCCCGGGGCTGGCGACGCCCTCCAGGTCGTGCAGGTCCTCGTCGCTCATCTCGCCAGCCGCGTGGGCGCCAATCGCCTCAAAGACGTCGAGGATCGTCACGTCGTGACCGTGCCAGCGTCCGGGAACAATCGAGCCGCCGTAGAGCATTACCGAGGGGACGTCGAGCCGGGCAAGTGCCATCACGCAGCCCGGGATCGTCTTGTCGCAGGCCGAGAGCGCCACGACCGCGTCGAACTGGTATCCGCGGACCATCAGCTCGATCGAGTCGGCGATCGTCTCTCGGCTGATCAGCGAGGTCTTCATCCCCTGAGTTCCCATCGTGATTCCGTCGGAGATCGCGATGGTGTTGAACTCCAGCGGAGTACCACCTGCGGCCCGCACACCCGCCTTGACGTGCTCGGCGAGGCCGCGCAGATGGAAGTTGCAGGGCATCGCTTCGGTCCAGGTGTTGGCGATGCCAACGGTCGGTCGGCTGAGGGCATCGTCGTCGAAGCCGATGCCCTTCATGTAGGCGCGCGCTGCGGCGCGATCGGGGCCGTCGAAGACGACGCTGGAGCGCGGACGCGGGAGACTGCTCGTCGTGCCGTGGTTCGTGCTCATGGGCTGAATCTAGTCAGCCGGCATAGCCGATGTCGTCGCGAGCACCGGCGAGGAGGCCGAGCACGTCGACCGGACCGGCCCCGGCACCGATCTCCCGGAGCCCCCTACCGACCGCTGCCGAGGTGATCTCCCTCGCCTTGCGGGCTGCCTCCAAGGGCGGCGACCCACGCGCCAGAAAGGCGGCCAGTGCCGAGGAGTGCGTACAGCCTGAGCCGTGCGAGGCGCCCTCCCGATGCCGCTCGCCCTCGATCGCGACCGCGTTATCTCCGTCGAAGAAGACGTCGACTACCGCCTCGCTATGGCCGCCGGTAACGACCACCGTACGCGAGCCCAGCGCCAGCACCTTGCGGGCAAGGTCCTCCTGTGAGGGTTGGATCCCTGCTCCGGTCAACTCCCTCGCCTCCAAGATGTTCGGCGTGAGGACCGTGGCGAGCGGCAGCAGCCGCTCGACCAGCGCCCCCCGTGCCTCCTCGTCGAGCAGCGTCGCGCCGCTCTCAGCGACCATCACCGGGTCGACCACGACCGGGGCGTCGCCGAGCAGGTCAAGCGCCGCGATGACCGCGTCTACCGTCGCCGCATCGCCGAGCATCCCGACCTTGACCGCGTCGACGCCGATGTCCCCGACGACAGCGCGCACCTGGGCGACGATCATCCTCGGCGAAACCGCCTCGATCGCGTCGACGCCCACCGTGTTCTGGGCGGTGATCGCGGTGACCGCGGTCATCCCGTGGACGCCGCACCGGGCAAAAGCCTTCAAGTCCGCCTGAATGCCGGCGCCGGCGCCGGAGTCAGAGCCGGCGATCGACAAGACGGCTGGTATCCGCCGTGAACCCACGCCAGCAGACTAAAGGCGCGCCGCAGCCTCGGCACCGGGCGGCGTCACCGGCTGTGGGTACCGGGGGCGCCTGGCTCAGTTGGCGAGCTCGAGCTGGCTGTAGGCGACCGAGCGGAAAGAGCGGCGGTGAAGGGCCGATATCCCGATGCGACCGATCGCCTCGCGGTGCTCGGGGGTCGAGTAGCCGACGTGCTCCTCGAAGCCCCACCCCGGGTGCTCGCCGGCGGCGGCGCACATGTAACGGTCGCGGGTCACCTTGGCGAGGACCGACGCAGCCGCAATCGCCGCGCTGGTCCCGTCCCCTTCGATCACGGCGCGGTGCGGTACCCGACAGCCGGGCAAAGAGAAGCCGTCGACCAGGCAGGTCGTCACGCCGGTGGGCGGCTCCAACCGCTCCAGGGCCCCCGCCAAGGCCTCGATGTTGGTGACGTGCAGGCCGCGCTCGTCGATCCCGCGGACGCATCGCACCACGATGCTCACCCGGGCCGCAGCTGCCAGCACGCTCGGGTAGATCTCCTCGCGACGCGCGGCGGTCATCTGCTTGGAGTCGTGCAGGCCGGCCAGGGCGCGGCGGTCGGCGTGGGAGAGCGTCCCATAGTCGAGCAGGACCGCGGCGGCGACCAGCGGCCCGGCCAGACACCCTCGGCCCGCCTCGTCGGCGCCGGCGACGAGGCGGCTCCCGAGCCCGCGGTCGAAGCTGAACAGCCGGCGGGTCCGCGCTAGCCTGCGGCGGTGAGGCCGGCCCTTAGAGGAGGCCGATGCGGTCCGGGGGCCAGTAGGTGGCGAAGGCCTGGCCGATGATCCAGCTGCGGGGGATGGGACCCCAGAAACGGCTGTCGTCGCTCGCCCCACGGTTGTCCCCCATCATGAAGTAGTAGCCGGGCGGAACGGTGATCGGCTTCGGCAGGTTGCAATCGGCGCCGTCGCCGCAGGGGATCGTATACGGTTCGCTCTTCTTCTCCACCCCGTTGACGACCGGGCGCCCTTCGCGGATGCTGACCGTGTCGCCCGGCCCGGCGACGATCCGCTTGATGAAGTTCTGGCTGGACTCGGCCTTGGTCGGCCGCGGGCAGGGCTCGCCGACTTCGGACGGCTGGCGGCCGTGGATGGTGACGCCGCATTCGGCGCCACTGTCGGCTCCGGCAGGTGGGTGGAAGACGACGATGTTGCCGATTTCGGGGTTGGTGAAGTGATAGATGAAGCGGTTGACCAAAACCCGCTGTCCGACGATCAGGGTGGGTTCCATCGACTGCGAGGGAATCTGGTAGGGCTTGACGATCCAGGCCTGGATGCCAAGCGCCAGCCCCAGCGCCAGCGCGACGATGACGACCAGCTCGACCAGCCCGCCGGCTCTGCTCTTCGGCTTGGGGATCGAGGGCGTCAGTCCGAATCCTCGCCGGAGTCGCCGGCCTCCTCAGCCGGCTCCTCATCCTCGGCATCCTGCGCCGCGGCGGTGTCCTCGGTCTCCCCAGCCTCGGGCGCCTCGGCGTCCGTCTCTGGTACTGCATCGGTCTCAGCTACTGCCTCCGTCTGGTCAGCCGCGATCTCTGGCGCAACGACCCCGGCGGTCGGCTCCTGCGCGGCTCCGGTCGCCTCAGAGACCTCGGCCTCCTGCCGGGTCACGCCCTCGGCGTCGACCCCCTCGGGCTCGGCGGTGGCGCCCGGCGCCGAGACCAGCTCCTCGTCGATCCCCCAGCGCCGCTCAGCGACACGGGCCGCCTTGCCGATCCGGCCTCGCAGGTAGTACAGCTTGGCCCGCCGCACAGCGCCGCGCGCGGCGATCTCCAGCTTCTCGATCTTCGGCGAGTGCAGCGGAAAGGTTCGCTCCACGCCGACCCCGAAAGACTGCTTGCGGACCGTGAAGGTCTCCCGGGCGCCGGATCCCTGCCGCCGCAGGACGATCCCCTCGAAGACCTGGGTGCGGCGGCGAGTGCCCTCGACCACCTGGAAGTGAACGCGCACGCGATCGCCGGGGCTAAAGGAGGGAAGTCCCTGCCTCAGCTGGCGACGCTCGATGCTGTCGATAACGCTGCTCATTGGCGAGAAAAAACCGCCGGGCCCAGACGCAGGACGCCGCGCGGTGGCGGAATGGTAGCTACTCCGGGTCGGAGCCGAGCTGCTGCACCCTGGCGCGACTCTGCTCGGCCCGCCACGCCCCGACCCGCTCGTGATCGCCGGAGGTCAGAACCTCAGGTACGCCCCAGCCCCGGTAAAGCGGCGGTCGCGTGTAGTGGGGGTACTCGGGGGCGCCCTCCAGGGCCCGGCTAAACGACTCCTCCACGGCGCTGCGCTCATGGCCGAGGGCGCCAGGCAGCTTCCGCATCACAACATCCGCCACGACCATCGCCGGCAGCTCCCCTCCGGCCAGCACGTAGCGCCCGATCGATACCTCCTCGTCGGCCAGGTGCTCATGGACCCGCTCGTCAAAGCCCTCATACCGTCCGCATAGCAGCGTCAGGTGAGTCTCGGCGGTCAGCTCATCGGCGAGCTCGTCGTCCAGCAGCCTGCCGGTGGGCGAGAGCAGCACGACCCGGGGCCTCTCCCCGCTCGAATATGCAGCCGCCAGCGCGGCATCCACCACATCGACCCGCAGCACCATCCCCGCCCCCCCTCCGTAGGGCGCATCGTCGACCTGCCCCGCCCCGAGCGGCGTCGTATCGCGATAGTTGAACAACCGCAGTTGGTTCCCCGCTGCCAGCGCGTTCTGAACCGAGCGCTGCGACTGAAACCAGTCGAACGCTTCGGGAAAGAGGGTGAAGATGTCGAGCTTCAATCGAGGATGTCGACTATGACACGGCGATCGATCCGCACCGCGGCGGCCTTGGCGATCGTGCGGATCGCGTTGGCGACACGCCCGCCCTTGCCGATCACCCGGCCGAGGTCCGCCTCGGCGACCGTTATCTCATAGACCAGGTCGCCGTTCTCTTCCAGCTCCTCGACGACCACCGCCTGCGGGTCCTCGACCAGCGCCCTGACGAGGAACTCGAGTAGCTCGGTCACGCCAGGGCCTAGCTGCCGGAGGCGGCGATGCCCTTGGTGCGCAGCAGGCCGGCGACCGTCTCGGAGGGTTGGGCGCCGTGCTCGAGCCAGTGGCGGGCGCGCTCCTCGTCGAACTCGATCAGCGAGGGCTCGGTCTGCGGGTTGTACCGGCCAATCGTCTCGATCGTGCGCCCGTCGCGCGGCGAGCGCTTGTCGGCGACGACGATCCTCCAGATCGGGTTCTTCTTCGAACCCACGCGCCTGAGTCTGATTCGGACAGCCATGAGCCGCGAGAGGTTAGCGCCTGCGCACCTTCGGCCGTGGCGCGCCCCCGGCCATCTGCGCGAGCTGCTGGGGGTCGGGCATCTTGCCTGAGGCCATCTGCCTCATCAGCTTGCGCATCTGATCGAACTGCTTGACGAGCTGGTTGACGTGCTGGACCTTGGTCCCCGATCCAGTCGCTATCCGCCGCCGACGCGAGCCGTTGATCGTCGCCGGGTCGGCGCGCTCGCCCGGGGTCATCGAGAGGATGATCGCCTCGACCCGGTCCAGCTCCCCCTCGTCGACGTCGGCGCCTTTCAGCTGCTTCATCGCCCCCATCCCCGGCAGCATCCCGATCAGGCCGCTGAGCGGGCCCATCTTGCGCACTTGGCGCATCTGTTGGAGGAAGTCCTCGAGCGTGAACTGGTCGCGCCGCAGTTTCTCCTGGAGGTCGAGGGCCTGCTTCTCGTCGACCTGCTGCTCGGCCTTCTCGATCAGGCTGAGCACATCGCCCATGCCGAGGATGCGGGAGGCCATTCGGTCGGGGTGGAAGCGATCGAAGTCCTCGAGCTTCTCGCCGGTCGAGGCAAAGAGGATCGGCTTTCCGGTCACCGCCTTGACCGAGAGCGCGGCGCCGCCGCGCGCGTCCCCGTCGAGCTTGGTCATCACCACCCCGTCGAACTCGGCCGCCTCGGCGAAGGCCTCGGCGACCCCGACTGCATCCTGGCCGGTCATCGCGTCGACCACCAGCAGCACGTCGTGGGGCTTGGTGCGTTTGCGGATCTGGGACAGCTCGGCCATCAGGGCCTCGTCGACGTGGAGGCGGCCCGCGGTGTCGACGATCAGCACGTCGCGGTCCTCCTCGCGGGCCCGGGCCAGCGCCCACGCGGCGATCTCGACTGGGTCGCGGTCTGCTCCCTGTTGATAGACGTGAGCACCGGCCCGCTCCCCGACGGCAACGAGCTGGTCTATCGCCGCGGGCCGGTAGACGTCGCAGGCGGCGAGTGCGACGTCCCTTCCCGAGGCGCCAAGGTACCGCGCCAGCTTGGCGCAGGCGGTGGTCTTGCCGGAGCCCTGCAGGCCGGCCATCAGGATCACCGTGGGGCCGTTGGAGGCGAAAGCGAGCTCGCGTCCCGCCCCTCCCATCAGCGCCGTCAGCTCCTCGTTGACGATCTTCACCACGTGCTGTCCTGGGTCGAGGCTCTCCAGCACCTCGGCGCCGAGGCAGCGTTCCTTGAGGGTGGCGGTGAAGGTTTTGACGACTTTGAAGTTGACGTCGGCCTCGAGCAGGGCGAGGCGAATCTCCCGCATCGCCGCATCGACGTCCGGCTCGGTCAGCTTGCCGCGCGAGCGGACCTCGGAGAGGGTCGCCTGGAGGCGATCTGAGAGCTGGTCGAACATCGGCCCCCAGCTTAGATGGCGTCAGTCGGCGAGCAGCGCCCGGGCGAAGTCGGCCGGGTCGAAGGGGCGGAGGTCCTCGAGCGACTCGCCGGTGCCGATCAGCTTCACCGGGATCCCCAGCTCGCTGGCGATTGCCAGGGCGATGCCGCCCTTCGCCGTGCCGTCTAGCTTCGTGAGGACGACGCCGTCAACGTCGACCGCTTCGGAGAAGACCTTCGCCTGGCGCAGGCCATTTTGCCCGGTGGTCGCGTCGATCGAGATCAGCGTCGCGTGCGGAGCCCCGGGAAGCTGCTTGGCGATCACCCGGCACACCTTGGCCAGCTCGTCCATCAGGTTGCCCTGGGTGTGAAGCCGCCCGGCGGTGTCGACGATGACCAGGTCGGCGCCGCGGGCGCGGGCGGCGGAGATCGCATCAAAGGCCACGGCACCGGGGTCGGCGCCGGGGTCCGAGCGGACCAGGTCGGCGCCGGCCCGCTCGGCCCACCCGGCAAGCTGCTCAGCCGCCGCGGCGCGATAGGTGTCGCCTGCGGCAAGGACGACGGAGAGCCCGAACTCCCTCGAGAGATGCCAGGCGATCTTGCCGGTCGTCGTCGTCTTACCGGTGCCATTGACGCCGACCATCAGTAGCACTGCCGGATCGCCGCTGAGGTCAATCGGCGCGCGGCCGCTCGAGGCGACCTCGGCGAGAATCTCGATCAGCCTGCCGCGCACGGCGCCGGCGTCGGCGGACACCGCGCCGGACTCAACTTCCCGCTCCAGCCGCTCGACCACGGCGGCGGTGACCGCCGCGCCGGCGTCGGCAAAGATCAGCGCCTCCTCGAGTCGCTCCCAGGTCTGCTCGTCGATCCGATCGAAAAAGCTGGCGGAGATCTCCTCGCTCAGGGCCTGGCGGCTTTTGGAAAGGCTCGCTCGCAGGCGGCGGAAGACACCGCGGCTCTCCTCCTCGGCTTCGCCGGCGGGAGTTGGCTGCACGGTCTCGCGCGCGCCTAGGTCGAAGATGTCCTGCCAGGAGGTTGGCACCGTTCAGGCTGCTGCCGCAGAGCCAGGTGGGGTGGCCGCCTCGCCTTCCCCACCCGCTTCGTCCTCATCCGCGCCGGTGGCGACGCCGGCGAAGGGCGGCGGGCCCTCTGCAGTCGCGGCCGCTTCTCGCGGCAGGCGGCGGGAGACGACCCTGGTGACGCCGTCGCCCCCCATGCTGACCCCGTAGAGAACGTCGGCGGCGTCCATCGTGCGCTTCTGGTGGGTGACGACGATGAACTGGGCGCGGTCGGAGAAGCGACGGACCAGCTGAAGGAAGCGATCGATGTTGGCGTCATCGAGCGCCGCCTCGACCTCGTCAAGGATGTAGAAGGGGCAGGGTCGGGCGAGGAAGACGGCGAAGACGAAGGCGAGCGCGACCAGCGACTTCTCACCGCCGGAGAGCAGCGAAAGCTTGCGGGTCGACTTGCCGGCCGGGGCGACCTCGATCTCGACCCCGAGCTCCTCGCGCTCCTCCTGATCGCCGCCGGACTCCTCCTCATCGCTCTCCCCGGCGTCGCGGACCGGGTGCAGCCTGACCCGGCGCAGGCGCCCCCGCCCGCCCGGGAAGAGGTGCTCGACCATCTCCTCAAAGTTCCTGGCGGTCGCCTCGAATGTCTCCTCGAAGGCACGCTCGATCTCGCGGTCGATATCGTGGATCAGCGTCTCCAGCTCGCGCATCGCCCGCTCGGTGTCCTCGCGCTGGGACTCCAGGCCCTCGACGTGCTCGCGGGCCTCCTCGTACTCGCGCTCGGCCAGCGGGTTGACCGGGCCGATCTGAGCGCGGCGACGCTCCAGGCGCTCCAACCGACGGTCGGTGTCGGCACGCTCCTCCTCGGTCAGGGGCTGCTCGGCCGGGCCGAGCGCCTCGCCGAGGCGCTCGGCGATCGAGGCAAGCTCCTTGGCTGCCTCGACTCGCCGATCGCCGAGGTGGGCCGCCTCGACCTCGGTCTTGGTCAGCTCATCCGCGGCGGCCTTCATCTCCGCCTGCAACTCAAATTCGCGCTGCGAGCAGGCTCGCATCTCCTCGGCGATCGCATCGCCATCTCCCTCACCACCGACCACTTGGCCCTCGGTCCGCTCGACCCTGGCGCGAATCGCGGCGCCGGCCAGCTCAATCGAGGCCGCGGCGTCGCGCAGCTCCGAGAGCAGCTCCTCACCGGCGCTGAGGCGGACACGCAGCGCCTCGCGGTGGCGCTCGCCCAGCAGCCCCTCGGCCCGGCGGGCGTGGCGTACGGCGCGCTCGGCTCCGCTGCGGACCGCCCCGAGTGCGGACTCGCGCGCCGACTCCGATGACTCTGCCGCACGGGCGCGGTCAAGCCCCTCGGTGGCGCCCGCCAGACCAGCCTCAATCTCGCCCAGCTCCTCCTCCAGCTTGCGGGCGCGCTCGACTGGAGCGCCGCCCGTGGCACCGACATCGAGCGTCAGGGGGCCCAGCTCGGCTCGCAGCGCCTCCAAACCGGCGGAGAACTCAGCCTCGCGAGCAGTGAGGCTCGCGGCGCGCACCGCGAGGCGCTCCTGCTCAGCTCGCAGCCTGGTCAGCAAGCCCCATGCCTGGGTCCGCTCTCGGTCGCGGGCGGCGAAGCGCTCCTCGGCGGCCCGGCGGCGCTCACTCACCGCGGCCAGACGCTCCTCGACCTCGGTCCGGCTCGCCCGCGCCTTCTCGGCTGCCTGCTCGGCCGCAGCCGCTCGGTCGGCTCCGAAGCGCAGCTCCTCGGCGACCAGCCGCCCGCGCAAGCCAAGTTCCTCGCGCTCGATCCGCGCCCCCAGCTCCGCCGCCTGCGCTTGGCGCTTCAGCGGTCGCAGTCGGGCGCGGGCCTCGCGCTCGAGGTCAAGCGCCCGGTCGAGGTTCTCACGGGCGGCGCGCAGCTTCAGCTCGGCCCGACGGCGACGCTTGCGGTGCTTGCCGAGACCGGCTGCCTCCTCCACTAAGAGGCGCCGCTCGCGGGGCTTTGAGTGGACGATCGACTCGACCCGACCCTGGCTGATCACCGAGTGCATCTCGCGGCCTAGATTGGCGTCGGAGAGGACCTCGACAACGTCGACCAGGCGGCAGCGCGCGCCATTGAGGCGGTAGCCACCCTCACCGGAGCGGTCGAGGCTGCGCCGCACGGCGATCTCGGAGAACTCGGTCGCGGCGCGGCCTTCAGAGTTGTCGATCACGACCTCGACCTCGGCCAAGCGGCGCTGACCGACACCCTTGCCCCCGGCAGAGATCACGTCCTGCATCGAGGCGCCACGGACCGCCACCGGGCTCTGCTCGCCAAGCGCCCACAGCACCGCGTCGGTGATGTTCGACTTGCCAGAGCCGTTGGGCCCGACGATCACGCTGACACCGGGCGAGAACTCCAGCCTCGCCCGCTCGGGAAACGACTTGAATCCCTTCAGCGTGATCGATCTCAGATACATCTCATCCTCGGTCTCAGAGCGCTAAGGCTCACGGTTGAGTCGGACAGGAAGCGGGCCATCCCGTTCAACCGCCAAACCGCCCCAGCGCCTGCTCGGCCGCTGCCTGCTCGGCCGCCTTCTTGCTGCGGCCCCCACCTGCCCCGACTCGCTCGGAGCCGACAATAGCCGCCACCTCAAAGGTGCGCCGGTGCGGGGGGCCGGTCGCAGCGAGAACCTTGTACTCCACCCGCGCGCCGCGCTGCGCCAGCAGCTCCTGCAGGGCCGACTTGAAGTCGATCATGGTCTCGGCCGCGTGCTCGATCCGAGACGCGAACGCCTCCCCCACCGCCGCGGCGGTCCGCTCGAAGCCGAAAGCGAGGTGGCAGGCTCCGATCAGGGCCTCGGTTGCCTCCGGCAGCGGTCGCTCGCCGTTGAGCAGGACCTCGGCCGGGATCGCCGCCGGCCCTCCAGCGGGCTCGGCTTTTCGAAGCATCTCCGGCACCCCGAGCAGGCGACCGACCTCGGCGCAGGAGACCCCGCTGACCGCCTGATTGTGGACCTTGGTGAGGCCGCCGGAGTCGAGGTCGGGAAAGCGCTCGAAGAGGTTGGAGGCGACCGAGAGCCCGAGCACGCTGTCTCCGAGGAAGGCGAGACGCTCGAAGGAGTTGACGCGCTCCTCGGTCCACGAGGAATGTGTCAACGCCTGGCTGCGCAGGCTCGGCGGCAAGTCGTCGATCAGGGCGGCAAGCGAAGCGACGGCCGAGTCGGCGCCCGTCGCCACCTGCTCAGGCCGCGGCATGTTGGAGGACAAACTCCACCGCCTCGCCGACCGTCTTGATCTGCGCCGCCTGCTGCTCGGAGACGGAGATTCCGTAACGGTCTTCCAGCTCCATCACCAGCTCGTAGAGGTCAAGTGAGTCGGCGTCGAGGTCCTCCTTGAAGCGGCTCCCCTCGACGATCTTCGCCGGCCCAACCTCGAGCTCCTCGGCGAGATGGGAACGGACCAGGTCGAGGACTTCGTCGTGGGTCACGCCGCCCTTCCTATCACGCGTCGGTGGTGGCGGCGAGCGAGCCGCGCATCACGCCCGCATCGCGCATCAGCGCCGCGGTGCGGCCGGCCGCGTCGACCTCAGCGCAGCGCGCCGCCAGCCGTACCGCGTTGGCGATTCCCTCGGCCTCGGAGCTGCCGTGTCCGACTACGGCGACTCCGCGCAGGCCGAGCAGGATCGCGCCGCCGGTCGTGTCGGGGTCCAGCCCGCGACGCAACGCGCCGAGCGCCGGGCGCATCAGCAAGCCACCGGCCGCGGCAAGCGGCTTGGAACGCGCCGCTTCGCGGATCGCCGCGCTGATCGCGCGAGTCGTTCCCTCCATCAGCTTCAGCGCCACGTTGCCGGTGAAGCCGTCCGTTACGACGACATCGGCGGCTCCGGCCGGTAGATCACGGCCCTCGACGTTGCCGGCGAATTCGATCTCGCCCGCCTTGGCGAGCGCCTCGTGCGCAGCGACTACCTCCTCACGCCCCTTCCCTGCCTCCTCGCCGACCGAAAGCAGGCCAACCCGGGGTCGCTCGACGCCCAGCACCGCGGCGCTGAAGGCGGCGCCAAGGAAGGCGAACTGGATCAGGTGCTGGGCGCGCGCCTCGACGTTGGCGCCGACGTCAAGGAACAGCACTGCCTTGCCGGGGACCGGCACTCGCACCGCCAGCGCCGGTCGCTGCACGCCCTGAAGGCGCCGCAGCCCAAAGGTGGCAGCCGCCATCGTCGCCCCAGTCGAGCCGGCGCTGACCAGCGCCCCGCAGCGACCCTCGGCTACCTCGCGGGCCGCCAGCACCACCGAGGCCTCCGGCCTTGAGCGAAGCGCCGGGATAGGGTCCTCCTCATTCGAGATCCACTCCGAGGTCGGCACCACCTCGACTCCCTCGACCCCCTCCAGTCCCAGCTCGCCGGGCGGGCCAAAAACCCGCACCTGGATCCCGTCCGCGGCGGCCAGCCGGGCGCCCTCGGCGAGGGTGCCGAACCCCCGCTCCGCCCCAAAGCCATCGAGGGCGACCCTCACGCCCCGCCCGGCGGGCATCAGCCTTCGGAATCGGGGGGCGGCGCCGGAGCTTCGGTGACTTTGTGTGAGATCACCTCACGCCCAGCGTAGGTGCCGCAGGTAGGGCAGACGCGGTGCGGCAGTCGCGGGCTGTGGCATCGCGGGCACTCGTTGAGGCGCGGCTTGGCCGCCTTGTGCGTGGCGCGTCGCTTGTCGCGGCGCGCGCTTGAGGTTCTCTTCTTCGGGACGGCCATCGGGCGCGGAATGCTACTCCAGCTTCAGGCCCTTGAGCTTGTCCCAGCGGGGATCTCCGCCTTGCTCGTGCTCGTGAGCCGATCGCTCGGCGTCGTTGAGGGACTCACCGCAGACTGAGCAGAGGCCGGCGCAGTCGGAGCGACAGAGGAACTGCGCAGGGATTGCGAGCGCCGTCGCGTCGTGGGTCCAACCGCCGATCTCGAGCTCGTCCTGCGCGACGTAGGGGCTGCGCAGCTCCTCGTCATCGGAGTCGTGCTGGTCCACCTCGAGGGCATCGATCTCCAGGTCGATCGCGGCCGGGCCCAGGCAGCGCATGCACGGACCCTCCACGTGGACGGCGAGACGCAGGCGCAGGACGTAGCCGCCGCTGGAGCGGGAGATATCAAGGCGAGTCACGACCGTCTCGGGCTTTGCCGAGTAGGGCTGCCCGCCTAGCTTTAGCGAGTCGAGCCGGACCGGTACGTCCAGCCGCCTCGCCTCGCCATAGGACAGCGCGAGGCGGGAGAGGTCGACGATCGTGGTGGGCGTTTTGTATTTCATGGCCGCTCCTCCCGCTGCGACGAGACTTACGATGGACACCTCAGGACGAGATTACGAGATGGGCCAATTCGACTGGACACCGGAGATCTACCTCAAGCGGATTCGCTCTGAGTTGCCCCGCTATGACGAGCTGCAAGAGCAGGCGATAGCGGCAATCCCCTTCCCGCCCAGCCGCGCCCTGGAGCTCGGAATGGGAACCGGCGAGACAACCCGCCGCCTGATCGAGGCCCACCCGGACGCCTGGGTCGTCGGCCTTGATTCCAGCCCCGAGATGGTCTTCCGTGCCCGCGAGACCTACGACGACGTCCAGCTCGCCCGCATGCAGGACCCGCTCCCCGATGGCCCTTGGGATCTGGTCATCTCGGTGCTCTCGCTAAGCCAACTCAACGACGCCCAAAAGCAGGCCCTCTTCCGCCGAGTCAGAGAGCAGTCCCGCTCCCTGGTGATCGGCGACCTGATCGAGCCCGACGCGCTGCAAGACACGCTCGAGTGGTCCGGCGGCGAACTCGCCTGGCAGGCCGACGGTCTCGCCGTGATCCGCGCGACCTACTGAGCTACTGCTCGATCTCAGCCGGCTCTTCGTCGCGCCCGGCGAGCCGGTCCCGACCCCGCTGCACGGCGGCGAGGAACTTCTGGAGGTTGACCTCGAGCGTGTTGAGAATCTCATCGGCGTAGTCCTCGGCACCGAGCCGGATCTCACGCTCGCGGCTCCGCGCGTCCTCGACGATCTCATCGGCGGCACGCTCGGCCTGCTTGGTGACCTCCTCATCGGAGATCAGGCGGGCCTGCTGCTCGCGGGCCTCGCGGACGATCCGCTCCGCCTCCCGTTTCGCCTCGGCCAGCATCTCCTGGCGCTCCTTGACGATCCAGCGCGCCTGCTTGATCTCCTCGGGGATCGTCGCCCGCATCTGGTCGAGGAGGTCGTAGATCTCCTCGCGGTCCACGCGCACCTGATCCGTCAGCGGGACGGGACGGGCGTTGTGGACGACGTCGTCCAGCTTGTCTATGAGGACCAGAACGTCCATCAGCAGGTCGTAAGCCTACGTGTCGGCGGCATCTTTGGTGAAGAAGCCGTTATTTCCTCGGCCTTTTGCAAACTCTCGCCCACATCCCCTCCGAACCGCAAGCCTACCTGTCGCTCAGTCGCTGTGCCAGCGCGACCGCGACCGGCGCCGGGACAAGATCGGAGACGTCACCGCTGAAGGTAGCCATTTCCTTGACCCCGGTAGAGGAGAGAAAGCTGTAGTGGGGCGAGGCGATCACGTAGACGCTCTCGATGCCGGGGTCGAGCTTGCGGTTGAGCTGCGCCATCTCGAACTCGTACTCAAAGTCAGATATCGCCCGCAACCCCTTGACGATCGCGGTGGCGCCGTTCTCGCGGGCGAACTCGACCAGCAGGTTGGAGAAGATCTTGACGTCGACGTTGGCGAGGTCGGCCGTCGCCTCGAAGATGAACGCCTCCCGCTCCTCCGCCGTGAACAGCGTCTTCTCCTTGCGGAGCGGGTTGTTGACGACCCCGACCACGACCCGCTCGAAGACCTGGGCGGTACGGGTGATGATGTCGACGTGCCCGTTGGTGACCGGGTCATAGCTGCCTGGACAGACGACGGTGCCGTTGCGCTCGCTCACTCCCCCCTCCTCTCATAGAAGGAGACCTCGGCGGCGCCGTAGCGGCGCTGGCGCAGGCGCTCGAGGGCATCGAGGCGAAGCGGGCTGCCGGCGCCGCTCTCCACCACCGCCCGCCCGCCCCCGATGAGAAGCCGCGGTAGATGGATGTTGAGCTCTTCTCCCACGCGGTCGGCGAGTCTATAGGGGGCATCGACGAAGACCAGGTCGAACGCCGGTGGGCCGGGCTCCCGCTGCAGCCAGCGCCCGACGTCGGCCCGGATCAGCTCAACGCGGTCGCGCAGGCCGAGGCGCTCGACGTTGCCGAGCGCGGCTCGGGTGTCGCGGTCGACCAAGACCGCGTGCCCGGCGCCGCGGGAGAGCGCCTCGATGCCCAGCGCACCGGTCCCGCAGTAGAGATCGAGGACGCGGGCGGCGGGCGGCAGCTCGCCGAGTGCGGAGAAGATCGCCTCGCGGACCCGGTCGGAGGTCGGCCTCACCTTCCAGCCGCGTGGCGCGACCAAGCGCCGGCCGCGGAGCTCCCCGGCGATCACCCGCATCGACTCCCCCTTCTTTCCCCGACTTTTGTCATCTCAGAGGGGAATCGGGTCGCCGGCGCCGGCGCCGAAACGGCGGCGGGCGGCGTCCATCAGCGGGCCGAGTGCGGGATCCTCGAGGGAGCCGTGGCGGCGTAGGAGGGCGAGGAGATCGTCGCGGGCGGCGAACAGGGTGGGCGTGTCCTCGGGCAGCGTCGCGATCAGAAAGCGCGGCAGCCCGTGCTGGCGCGTGCCGAGGATCTCCCCCTCGCCGCGCAGGCCGAGGTCGACCTCGGCGAGCTTGAAGCCGTCGCGCTCGCCGGCCACCGCCTCGAGCCGGCGCCGCGCCAGCCCCCCCGCCGCCGCGGCGAAGAGCAGGCAGTGGGAGGCGTGCTCGCCCCGCCCAACCCGGCCGCGCAGCTGGTGGAGCTGGGAGACGCCGTAGCGCTCCGCCCCCTCGATCAGCATCACCGTAGCGTTGGGGACGTCTATGCCGACCTCGATCACCGTGGTCGCGACGAGGACGTCGGTGGCGCCGGAGGCGAACGCCTCCATCGCCGCTGCCTTGCGGGCCGATGGCATCTGGCCATGCAGGACGCCGATCTCAAAGCCGCGTAGCTCTCCCGCCGCCAGGCGCGCAGCCTCCGCCTCGGCCGCCTTCCCCTGCAATTTCTCGGACTCCTCGACCAGCGGGCAGACCACATATGCCTGCCGCCCGGCGCTCAGGCGCTCGCGTGTGAACGCATAGGCGGCGCGACGGCGGCCCTCATCGACCAGCCAGGTCTCGACCGGTTGGCGCCCGGCCGGCAGCTCGCGCAGAGCCGTCGTGTCGAGATCACCGTAGGCGGTCAGCGAGAGCGTCCGCGGGATCGGGGTGGCAGTCATGTGGAGCACGTGCGGCGCCATCCCTCCCGTCCCCTTTGAATCCAGCGCCTTGCGCTGCTCGACCCCAAACCGATGCTGCTCATCGACCACGCAAACCCCGAGCCGCGCGAACTGAACCTCGGGCCCGATCAGCGCGTGCGTGCCGACCACGAGTCCCAGCTCCCCGCTGGCCAGCCGTCCCAGCGTCTCCCTGCGCCTCGCCGCCGGAGTCGCCCCGGTCAAAAGCCCAAACGGCAGCGGACGCTGGGTCAGCAACCGATCCAGGGTCGCCGCGTGCTGCTCGGCCAACGTCTCCGTGGGAGCCATCAGCACCGCCTGAAACCCGGCCTCCAGCGCGCGCAGCATCGCGTACAGGGCAACCACCGTCTTCCCCGACCCAACCTCGCCCATCAGCAGCCGCTGCATCGGCTCCCCGGAGCCGAGGTCCGCATCGACCTCCTCAAACGCCCGCAGCTGCTCGCCGGTCAGCTCAAACGGAAGCGAGGCGATCCACCTGGCCACGATCTCCCCCGGCCTGCCCAGCGCCGGCGCCGGCCGCGCGACCCGGTGGGCTCGCTTGCGCGCCGCCAGGACGGCCTGGTAGAGAAACAGCTCCTCGAAGGCGAGGCGCTGTCGGGCTACCTCGATGTCCGCCTCGCCGGCGGGGAAATGAAGAGCCTTGATCGCGTCCGCGACCCCGGCCAATCGCCTCCGGGCCCGCAGCTCGGCCGGCAACGGCTCGATCGCATTGCCGGCCCAGCGACACGCCTGCCACACCCAGTCACGCAGCCGCTGCGGCTTGAGCCGCTCGGTCGCCGGATGCACGGGCACCAACCCGGTCGCGTGGGGGGGCGGTCCCGTAGCGCCCTCGGCGGCGAGTGATGGACTAGGAGGCGACTCGAGGCCGCCGCCGCCTGCAGCGCCCGCGGCCCGCCCCGACGGAGCTCGCGGCGCGGGCGGCAAGGTCTCATACTCCGCCACCCGAAATCCCCGCTTATCCAGGGAGCCGGTCAGCAGCAGCGAGGTGCCCGCGGCAAGCTTGCCGGCTACCCACGGCTGGTTGAACCAGGTCGCCCTGGCCGATCCGGAGTGATCGCCGACCTTGACCGAGACGACGCTCAAGCCGCGACGACGAAACGGGCGCGGCTTCTCGCCGAGCACTTCGACCTTCACCGTCGCCTTCTGACCGGGCTCGAGCTCGCCCAGCGGTTCGATTCGGCGTTCGCGGTGGCCATGGGGTACCCGCAGCAGGAGGTCTCCCACGGTCGCGATGCCGGCCTGCGCGGCGGCCTCGGCGAGCCTCGGGCCGACCCCCTCCAAGGCCTCGAGGGAGACCTCCAGAACTGCCGGCCGCGGCCAGTGGACCGGGGCATCGCGCAACTGCGCCTTGTCGAGCTCGGAGGCGGCGGCGAAGGCGCGCACTACTGGGCGGCGAGCAGCCACCACCAGCTCGGCTGGCCGCCCTCGTGGGCCTCGACCTCGACCCCGTCAGGGACATGGGCATCGACTTCCGCCAGCGGGATCGGGGCTCCCTCGCCGGCGATCACGGTGACGATCTCGGCTCCCTCGGCGAGGCGCCGGATCGTCGTCGCCAGAGTCGAACCCGCCTCGCCCCAGGCGACGATCTCGCCGCCGGCGAAGCCGACCGCGTCGCCCTGGCGAAAGCGGCCCTGCCCGTCATCGCGGGCGGCGGGCGCCACACCCCCGGTGCTGATCCCCGCAAGCGCCACGGTCAGGGACTCGGCGTTCGCTGCGGCTGAAGCCTCGGGGTTGAGCTCGACCAGGGCCAGCAGGCTCGCCTGCTGAGAGTGGGCGGGAACGACTCGCGCCGGCTTCTCGGAGAGCTCGCAAGCGCGCTCGGCCGCCATCGTCACGTTGGAGGAGCTGGGCAGCACCAGCACCTCCTCGGCGGGGACCTCGTGAATCCCCGCCAAGAGCTCATAAGTTGACGGATTGAGGCTCTCTCCGCAGGGCACGACGTGGGCGCCGAGCTCGGTGAAGAGCCGCTCCATCCCGGCCCCCGCGGCCACCGCGAGGACTCCGGTCCGACCGCTGCCAAGCCGCGCCTCGCGCTCGGCGATCTGCTCGCGCATGTCGGCGACATCGAGGTTGGTCACCTTGCCGGCGTCCTCGAAGAGGGCGACGGCAGCCTCCGGCTCGTCGGTGTGGACGTGGACCTTGAGCGTCACCTCGTCCCCGACCACGAGGATCGAGTCACCCAGCCCCTCCAGCAACGGCACGAACTCGCGCCCGGCGAGCCCGTGCCCGGCGACGATGAAGTTGGTGCAATAGCGGAAGCGAGAGTCGGCGTGATGGGGGCGGCTGAGACGCGGCGTCTCGTGGCGGGGCACCTCGGGCAGCTCGGCGCCATCGCCGCGCAGGCCGGCGACGACCCCGGCCAGGATCAGCACCAGGCCGTAGCCGCCCGCGTCGACGACGCCGGCGTTGCGCAGCGCCTCGAGCTGCTCGGGCGTCCGCTCCACCGCGCGCTCGCCGTCGGCGATTGCCCGCTCCAGCACCGCGGCGAGGATCGCGTCCTGCTGGGCCTCAGTTACCTCGCGGTCGAGCCGCTGCTTGCCGGCCTCCAGGTGGGCGAGCTGGCGGGCGATCGAGTGAGCCATCTCGCGAAAGACGGTCAGCATCGTCCCCTCGGCCGGTTCGCGCACCGATTCATAGGCGGCGTCGGCGGCGCGGGCAAAGGCAGCGGCGACGAGGACCGGGTCGACCAGCTCGCCCGGCCGGCTGACCAACTCCTCGGCCGCGCCGCGGACGATCTGGCTGAGGATGACGCCCGAGTTGCCGCGCGCCCCCATCAGCGCCGCGCGCGCCAGCGCCTGGACCAGCCGGGTACGGCCGACCTCATCGACCTCGAGCCCGTCGAGCCGGTCCAGCTCCTCCATCACGGCGCGCATCGTCATCGCCATGTTGTCGCCGGTGTCGCCATCGGCGACCGGGAAGACATTGAGATCGTTGACCTCATGGCGGCGGGCCTCCAGGGAGGCATAGGCGGAGCCGACCACACGCCGAAATCGCGCGATGCTGGGATCAGGCATACATAAGCCTGAGTCTAAGCTGGAACTAGGCTGCCTTTTTGACCTTGTCGGACTTCAGGCAACGGGTGCAGACGTAGGCGCGCAGTGTGCGGCCCCCCTCCTGGATCCGCACCTTCTGGAGGTTCGGGTCAAAGCGCCGCTTGGTGGCGACCATCGAGTGGCTCCGGGACTGGCCGAACGCCGGTCCCTTACCGCAGCTGTGACATACCTTGGCCATCCGGGACGCTGGATGGTAGCCAGTCAGCCCAGCTGGCGTTTGAGCAGCGCCATCCGGGCGACGGTGAGAGCGGCGTTGCGGCCCTGGTCACGCTTACCGCCGCCGGCCCGGGCGAGCGCCTGCTCCATCGTGTCGCAGGTGATCACCCCGAAGCCGCAGGGCACGCCGGTCTCCAACTGCACGTCTTGGATGCCGCGAGCGGCCTCGGCGCAGACGAAGTCATAGTGGTCGGTCTCGCCGCGGATCACGACTCCCAGGCAGGCGACCCCGGCAAAGCGGCCACTGCCGGCGTGGAGCTTCGCGGCGAAGGGGAGCTCGTAGGCGCCCGGAACCGAGACCCGGCTCAGCGAGGACGCGCCCACCCCCGCCAGCTCGAATCCTTCCTCGGCGCCGCGCAACAGGCGCTCGGCCAGGTCCTCGTAGAAGCGACCGACGCAGACGGCGAACCGCAGCGGCGCCAGGGCGCTGCGCTCCTCCTCGTCGAACTCCTCGAGGAAGGCGGTCGACTCAGCCATCGGCGCGGTCGCCCCCAGCATCGCGCTTGCCCTCGTCGTGGATCATCTCCTCGTCGAGGGCGAGGCCCTGGTGGTGCAGCGAGTGACCGAGTTTGTCCCGCTTGGCCCGCAGGTAGTCCTCGTTATGGGTGTTGGGGGCCGCCTCGATCGGCAGCTGCTCGGTGACCGAGAGCCCGTAGCCCTCCAGGCCGATGATCTTTTTCGGGTTGTTGGTGAGGATGCGGATGCTGCTCAGGCCGAGGTCGCCGAGGATCTGGGCGCCGATCCCGTAGTCGCGCAAGTCGGCCGGCAGGCCCAGCTTCAGGTTGGCCTCGACGGTGTCGGCGCCGTCCTCTTGGAGCTTGTAGGCGCGCAGCTTGTTGAGCAGGCCGATCCCTCTTCCCTCCTGGGAGAGATAGAGCAGGACGCCGCGCCCCTCGAGCTCGATCATCCTCAGCGCCGCCGCCAGCTGCTCGCCGCAGTCACAGCGCATGCTGTGAAAGACGTCACCGGTGAGGCACTCGCTGTGGACCCGGACCAGCACGTCATCGGTCCCCTCAACCTCGCCCTTGACCATCGCCACGTGGTGTTTGTCGTCGACCAGGGAGCGGTAGCCGACCGCGGTGAAGTCGCCGAACTCGGTCGGCAGGGCGGTCGCGACAACCCGCTCCACGAGCTTCTCGGTGCGGCGACGGTAGGCGATCAGCTCGGCAACTGTGACCATCTTCAAGTTGTGGCGCTCGCAATAGGGGACGAGGTCGGGGATGCGAGCCATCGTGCCGTCGTCGTTCATGATCTCGCAGATCACGCCGGCCGGGGTGAGGCCGGCGAGCCGCGCCAGGTCCACAGAGGCCTCGGTCTGCCCGGCGCGCTCCAACACGCCCCCGTCTTTGGCCTTGAGCGGAAAGACGTGACCGGGCTGGACCAGGTCGTGCGGGGTCGAGCGGGGGTCGATCGCGACCTGGATCGTGTGGGCGCGATCGTGAGCGGAGATCCCGGTCGTGACGCCGTGCCTGGCCTCGACCGCGACCGTGAAGGCGGTCTGCAGCGGCGCTTCGTTCTTCGCCGCCATCAGGTCGAGGGCAAGCGCCTCGCAGCGTTCGGAGGTCAGCGAGAGGCAGATCAGCCCGCGGCCCTCCTTCGCCATGAAGTTGATCGCCTCGGGGGTCGCGAACTGCGCCGCCATCGTCAGATCGCCCTCGTTCTCACGGGTCTCGTCGTCGCAGACGACCACCATCCGGCCGCGACGAATTTCCTCGATCGCTTCTTCGATCGTCGAGAACGGGCTCTCCTCGATCCCGGCCCCCGTGCCCTCCGCCTTCTCGCCCTCGGTCATATTGCTCACGCTCGCTCCTTTCCAGCGAATGGTGACACCAGCCGCTCCACGTACTTCGCCACGATGTCGCACTCGACGTTCAGCCCGTCCCCCGCAGCGGCCTCGCCCAGGATGGTCCGCTCCAGGGTCTCGGGAATCAGGGCGACCTCGGCCCAATCCTCGGCGAGCGCGGCGACGGTGAGGCTGACTCCGTCCAGCGCGATCGAGCCCCTCTCGACCACGTAGCGCGACAGCTCAGGCCCAAGCGCGACACGGAGGCGACGGGCAAAGCCGTCCGGGGCCACCGAGACGACCTCGCCGACGCCGTCGACGTGCCCCTGGAGGATGTGGCCACCGAGCCGATCTGAGGCGCGCATCGCCAGCTCCAGGTTGACCCGGCTGCCAACCTCGATCCCGCCCAGTGAGCTCACCGCCAGGGTCTGGTTCATCGCCTCGGTGTCAAAGCCGCCCCGATCGGCAGCCGTCGCGGTCAGGCAGACGCCGCTCACGGCGACCGAGCCGCCCGGCTCGACCTCAGCACCCAAGCGGCTCGCAATCCGCAGCCGGGCGCCACCCGCACCGGTTTTAACCGCCTCCACCCTGCCCACGTCTTGGACCAAGCCGGTGAACATCACCACTCCTTAAAACGAGCCGTGACCAGGGTGTCCTCGGATCCGTCCAGCGCCGAGAGCCGCCCCGCGCCGCCCAGCAGGAGCGGGGCGACGAAGGTTCGCGCCGCATCGACCTGATCGGCGGCAGCAAAGGCAGCGGCGAGGGTCCTACCGCCCTCGAGCAGGAGGCTGGTGATGTTGCGGCGGCCGAGCTCAGCGAGGGCCAGGGTGATGTCCGCGACGAGCACGACCTCCGCCCCGGCCTCGCGCAGGGCACCGACCCGGGCGGGATCGGCCCCCGGGGCACTCACCACGATCACCTCGGACCGGTCGAGGCTGCCGAGCAACTGGGAGTCGAGCGGCAGGCGGGCCTGGGAGTCGAAGATGACGCGGGTCGGATCGCATCTCGCACTGGGATCGCGGGCGGTGAGCAACGGGTCATCGGCCAAGACCGTGCCGATCCCAACCGCGATCGCGTCAGATTCGGCGCGCCAGCGGTGAACCAGGGCGCGGCTCAGCTCAGCGGAGATCCAGGGCGAATCGCCGGGCGCGGTTGAGGTGCGGCCGTCCAGTGAGATCGCCAGCTTCAAGGTGACCAGCGGCAGGCCGGTTCGGGCGTGCTTGCGGAAGGGTTGGTTGAGCAGCCGCGCGGCAGCGGCCTCCTCGCCGGCGGCGAACTCCACCTCGACCCCGGCATCGCGAAGCACCCCCGGCCCACGACCGGCGGCCTTCTCGCTCGGATCCTCGGAGGCGATGATCACCCGCGCGACCCCCGCCGCCAGGATCGCCTCCGCGCAGGGAGGCTGGCGACCCTGGTGAGCACAGGGCTCGAGCGTCACGTACATCGCAGCCCCGGCCGGGTCCTCGCCGCGGGCCCGGCAGTCCTCCAGCGCCGCCCGCTCGGCATGCAGGCCCCCGAGCTCGGCGTGCCAACCCTCGCCGATCACCTCGCCGTCGCGCACCAGCACCGCGCCGACCAGCGGATTCGGGCTCACCCGTCCCCGCCCGCGCTCGGCAAGGTCCAACGCCCGGCGCAGGTGGCTTCGCTCCGCGGCTGTCGAGTCAGCGCTCATCTGGTTGATTGACTGGTCAGTCAACAATTCTAGCCCGCTCGAGATCGTCCCCTCCAGGCTGGCGCCAGGATGAGCTGGCCTTCCCGCACGAGGTCCCTGCGGGAGACCGGTCGCGGGCCCCAAGGCCCAGCCCGCCGCGGTGCAGCAGCGCGCCGCGCATCGCGGGCCCCGGCGCCCGAGGAGCGGGCCGCGCCGAGCGCGGTCGGGCCGCGCCCGTGGATACCCTGAGCCCGCCGATGAAGCTGATCATCCAGATCCCCTGCCTGAACGAGGAGACCACCCTGCCCGGCACGATCGTCGACCTGCCGCGCCAGATCGACGGGATCGAGGCGATTGAGCTGCTGATCGTCGACGACGGCTCGACCGACCGCACGGTCGATGTAGCCCGCGAGCACGGGGTCGACCATATCGTCCGGCTCACCAACAACAAGGGCCTCGCCGCCGCCTTCCAGGCCGGCCTCGACGCCTGCCTGAAGCTGGGCGCCGATGTCGTCGTCAACACCGACGCCGACAACCAGTACCGCGGCGCCGACATCCCGAAGCTGCTCGCGCCGATCCTCGCCGGCAAGGCCGACCTGGTGGTCGGCGATCGGCAGGTGTCGCAAATCGAGCACTTCTCCGGCGCCAAGAAATCCCTGCAGCGCCTCGGCAGCTGGGTGGTACGGCGGCTCTCGGGGACCGAGATCGCCGACACGACCTCCGGCTTTCGCGCCTACAGCCGCGAGGCGGCGCTGCAGCTCCTCGTCGTCGACGAATTCACCTACACGCTGGAGAGCCTGATCCAGGCCGGCAAGATGCTGGTCGCGGTCGACCAGGTGCAGGTCGGCACCAACTCGCAGACCCGCGAGTCGCGGCTGTTTGACTCGACCGGCTCCTACGTGCGCCGCAACGCGCTGGGGATCCTGCGCATCTACGCCCGCTATGAGCCGCTGCGGGTGTTCGCGACCGCGGGGCTGGTCGTCTTCGTGGCGGCGATCGGCGCCTGGATGCCGTTCCTGCTCGACTGGATCATCAACGGCGACAGCACCGGCCACATCCAATCGCTGATCCTCGGCGCCGTCCTCTTCATCGCGGCGGTGCAGCTCGTCGCGCTCGGGGTGATCGGCGACCTGCTGGCCGGCCAGCGGGTGATGACGCAGCGGGTCTTTGAGCGGGTGCGACGGGTCGAGCTGGCGCTCGGCGTCGAGCCCTCCCACTACGAGCCCGGCAAGCCGGAGCGCTGATCCGCTTGATGGCGAAAGCCTCAGGCTCCGGGGGTGAGGCCCCCGCCGGCGGCGACTCGGCGACGGCCGACTACGGCAAGACGGCGAGCTTCCTCGCGATCGGCGTCGGCCTCACGGGGATCATCACCTACACCTATTTCTTCATCGCATCGCACGTCCTGTCGAAGTCCGACTACGGGCAGATCACCGTGCTCTGGTCGGCGGTCTTCATCACCGTCTCGACCCTCTACCGACCGATCGAACAGCTGCTCTCCAGGCACATCTCCGAACGGCTGGTCACCGCCGAGCCGATCGGCCC
This sequence comes from uncultured Solirubrobacterales bacterium, assembly GCA_963743285.1. GTDB lineage: Bacteria > Actinomycetota > Thermoleophilia > Solirubrobacterales > 70-9 > CAVUPF01. Next base: position 135,904 of record CAVUPF010000009.1, on the reverse strand, counting down.
GCCGATGCGGGTGGCGGCGAAAATCCAACTTGGCCTCACGGCCCTATTCGCGGCGCTGGCGCTGGCCCTGCGCGGGCCGCTCCAAAACAATCTGCTCGAGGGCAACGAAACCCTCTACTGGGTCTTCTTCTCCTCGGTGGTCTTCTACGCGGCGAGCTACTTTGCCCGCGGCTTTCTCGCCGGCAACCGCCGCTTCGGCCTCTTCGCGGCCCTGATCCTCTCCGAATCGGTCTTTCGCACCACGTTCGCGGTCCTCGTCGCGGTCAGCCTGCTGAGCGGCGAGTCCGCGGTGGCGATCGGGATCGTCGCCGCCCCCAGCCTCAGCCTGATGGTCGTCCCGCTCGCCTTCGCCCGCCGCGCCCAGCGCGAGCAGGCCCGGCCTCGAGCCGTGGTGCCGCGCCCCGACGCCGAGCGCGCCGAGTTCTCCCTGCGCCATGGCGGTGGCTTCGCCGCCGCGGTCCTGCTGATCATGTTCAGCGAACAGACCTTCCTCAACGCCGGCCCGTTGATCGTCCGCGGCATTCAGGGCGCGGCAGCTGCCGGCTACATCTTCAACGTGCTGATGATCGCCCGCGCGCCGCTGCAGCTCTTCCAGGCTGTCTCGACCAGCATCCTTCCCCACCTGACCAGCCTCCACACCTCCGCCGAGGAGGGCAGCGAGGAGGAGTTCCACCGCTCGGTGCGGATGGTGCTGATCGGGATCGCAGGCTTCACCGCGATCTCGGCGGTCGTGATGGGAATCGGCGGGCCGCGGCTGATGCAGATCGCCTTCAGCAAGAAGTTCACCTACGACCGGGCCGGGCTTTTGCTGATCACGGTCGGGATGGGCCTCTATCTCTCCGCAGTGACGATCAACCAGGCCTGCGTCGCCCAGGGCCAGGTGCGGCGCGCCGCGGCGCGCTGGATCAGCTGCGCGGCCTTCTTCATCGGCTGGAACTTCCTGCCGCTGGTGGAAAACGAGTTCCGCCGGGTCGAGATCGGCTTCGTCCTCACCGCCGGGCTGCTGCTGGGGCTGCTCGCCCTGATCTACAAGCGCCCGCACGAACGCGTCGAGGACGTACCTCAAAGCGGCTCGCCCGAGGAGCTGGAGGCCCAGCTGGCAGCCGTCGACGACAGCCTCTGAGGCTGCGCTGCTACGCGGCGCCGGCGGCCGCGGCGATCTCCGTGTAGGCCGCGGCGGGATCGGCGGCGCCGAAGACGGCTGAGCCGGCGACGAACAGCGAAGCGCCGGCGGCGGCCATCGCAGCGGCCGTTAAGGGATCGATGCCGCCGTCGACCTCGATCTTGGCGTCGCCGAGGAGCGCGGCGAGACGGGCGACCTTGCCCGGGGAGGACTCGATAAAGGCCTGGCCGCCCCAGCCCGGGTTGACGCTCATGCAGAGGACCAGGTCAGCGAAGCCCACCAGCTCTGAGACAGCCCCGACCGCGGTGCCGGGATTGATCGCCACGCCGGCGAGGCAGCCGAGCTCGTGGATCGCGCTCAGGGTTCGGTTGGCGTGGGGAGTGGCCTCGAGGTGAAATGTGATCGAGTCGGCACCCGCCTCGGCGAAGGCCTCGATTTGACGCTCGGGCGCCTCGATCATCAGGTGGACGTCGAGGGCCCCGCCGGCGTCGTGGACCTGGTCGGCAATCGAGGCGGCGAGCAGCGGCCCGATCGTGATCGGCGGCACGAAGTGCCCGTCCATCACGTCGACGTGGAGCAGCCGCGCCCCGGCCTCCATCACCTCGGCGACCTGGGAGCCCAGCCGTGAGAAGTCAGCCGAGAGGATCGAGGGCGCAACCCTCGGCTCGACCAGCAGCTCCGTCATCCTCGAGCTCACCGCAGGCAACCTAGCCGAAGCCGACCCGAGCTCGCGTCGATACCCGACTACCTCGCAGGGGCGATGCGCAGAGCGCCCAACCCGCGGCGGCCGATCGCAGCGGGGCCTTGGCGGAATCGGTTCCTCACACCGGTCTCAGCATGGAGGCGCCGCAGGTCTGGCACTGCATGTCCTCGGTATGGCTCATCCGGGCAATGGTTTGGTGCTCGCCGCAGTTGGGGCACTGCGAGACCAGCTCGAAGCGATGCAGGCAGTACACGCAGCGGAAGCGACCGGCTAGCTGCGTGGGGCGCAGCCAGGGCTCGCCACAGCCTGGGCACGGCGCCCGCCGCAGCGGGCTCTCGCCTTCTCCTGCTTCAGCCACGCTGTCAATCATGGCGCCTCAGCCGACAGATGAAGAAACCGGTGGTGCGATCGCGGTCGGGGCGCAGCTGCAGAAAGTGCGAATCGAGCGCCGAGGCGAGCTTCGGAGCGCGGGCGCCGAGGTCCTCGACCTCCAGCGGTGGGACCTCACCGGCCCGCGAGGCGTCGAGCAGCGCGACGATCTGATCCTCGTTCTCACGGCGGGAGATCGTGCAGGTCGCATAGACCAGGACGCCGCCCCGCCCTAGCAACCGCGAAGCGCCGCGCAAGGCGCGCCGCTGCACCTCCACCAGCCGCTCGATCGCCTTCGGCGACTTCCGCCAGCGGGCGTCAGGTCGCGAGGCGAGCGCGCCGAGGTCCGAGCAGGGCGCGTCGAGGAGGACGCGGTCAAAGCCGGCCGCGATCTGCATCTCCGCCGCGTCGGCCTCGATCACGGTGATGCTGCGCAATTTGAGCCGGCGCGCCTGCGCGGCCACCTCCGCCGCCCTCGCGGGGTCGAGCTCGACCGAGATCAGCTCGCCGCGGTCGCCCATCCGCGCGGCGATCTGACCGGTCTTGATGCCCGGGCCGGCGCAGAGGTCGAGGACGTGCTCGCCCTCGCGCGGGTCGAGGACCTCGACCACGGCGGCGGAGCCGCGGCTCTGCGGGGTAAGCGCGCCGGCCGCCACCAGGGTGGGAACTGACTCGCCCGTCCTGCCCGCGAGCACGATCTCCTCCGGCGCCGCGAGCGGCCACCCGGCTCGCGCCCCGCACGCCTTGACGCCGGCCTCGCCCAGGGTCCTCAGCACGGCGCTGCGGCTGGCGCTGAGAAGGCTCGCCCGCATCGCCACCTCGGGCGGCTCGTTGCAGGCCGCCAGCAGCGAGCGAGCCCCAGCCGGGCCCAGCTCGCGCCACCACATCCGCGCCAGCCAGAGCGGCGCCGAGTGGACGATCGCCGCCGCCTCGGGGGTCGAGTCGTCCCCGAGCAAAGACAAGCTCAGCGCCTGACGCTCGCGAGAGGCCCTCCGCAGCACCGCGTTGACCAGGCCCGAGGCATGGGCGGCGCCGGCCAGCTTGACCAGCTCGACGGCCTGGTCGACGGCGGCGTGGTCGGGTGTCGCGTCGGCGAACAGGAGCTCGAAAAGGCCGAGCCGCAAGCCGGCCAGCACCGCCGGGTCGAGCAGTCGCGGCGGACGCTCGGCGAGGCGCTCGATCGCCGCGTCGCTGGTCCCGCGCCGCTGCACGGTCCCATAGGCGAGGCGTTGCGCCTGAGCCCGCTCGCGGCCGCTGAGGCGGCGCTCGCCGGCCCGCTCGCGGAAGGCGAGCTCGGTGAAGGCCCCCTGCTCGAAGGTCGCCCGAACCGTCTCGAAGGCGACGGCCCGGGCTACCGACACCTCGCTCACAACCTCGGTAGCGGGTGACCGCGCAGGTAGGCGTCGACCGACATCGGCTTGCCGCCGTCGGGCTGGACGACTTCCAGCCGCAGCGCCCCGCCGCCGCAGCCGAGCAGCAACGCCCCCCACTCGGCGCGAACGTCTCCGGCCTTCACACTGACGTCGACCGGGCGCGCCCGCAGCACGCCCAGCCGACCTCCGCCCGAGATCTCAAGGTAGGCGCCGACCTGGGGCGTCAGCGCACGGACGACACGGGCCAGCTCGACCGCGGGGCGCGAGGGGTCGAGGCGGCGCTCGGCCGCCGCGATCTTCTCGGCGTAGGTCGCCCCCTCCTCGCCTTGCTCTTCGAGCTCCAACCTGCCTTCGGCGCTCAGGTCCAAGGCCCCGACCAACAGCTCGCCACCGAGCGCCGCCAGCTTGGCGGCGAGCATCGCGAAGTCATCCTCCGGGCCGATTGCCATCTGCTCCTGCAGGGCAAGGGGGCCCGAGTCAAGGCCGGCGCTGACCCGCATCACACTGACACCGGTGCTGCGGTCTCCGGCCATGATCGCCCGCTCGATTGGCGCTGCGCCGCGCCAACGGGGCAGCAGCGAGGGATGCACGTTCAGCATCGGCAACGCCGCGAGCAGCGGCTCGCGGAGCAGCTGCCCGAAGGCGCAAACGGCAGCCGTCTCAGCCTGGACGGAGCGGATTCGCCGCAGCGCCGCCCCCTCGTTGACCTCGCCCGTCTGGAGCAACTCGATCTCGAGCTCTTTGGCGAGCTCGGCGACCGGCGGCGAGAGCGTCTTGCGGCCCCGGCCCCGCGGGCGATCGGGCGGGGCGATGACCAGCAGCGGCCGGTGTGGGGAACCGGCCAGGCGCCGCAGGACGGCGGCGGCGAAATCCGAAGTCCCCAGATAGACGATCCTCATCGGGCCTACCGCGCGGCGCTTCTCACGGGTCGGTTCGAGGCTCGCGGTGCTCGCCCGTATCTTCTTCCCCCTCGAGGTCCTGGACCGGCGGGCTGTAGCTGGTGCCCTCGCGCAGCGCCCGCAGCGCCCCCTTGCGCTGTTCGCGACTGGCGCGGTCGAGGATCAGCACGCCGTCGAGGTGGTCGATCTCGTGTTGGAGGACCCGCGCCTCCAGGCCAGAGGCCTCGAGCACGACCGGCTCGCCGCCGAGATCGCGGCCCCTGATCCGAGCGTGCAGGGGGCGCTCGACGTCCATCGAGACCCGTGGCAGGCTGAGGCAGCCCTCCTCGGCGACCGCGAGTTCCTCGGAGAGCCACTCGATCACCGGGTTGACCAGCGCCGTCGGCTCGCTGTCGGAGCCCGCCTGAAAGACGAGCACCCGGCGCAGAATCCCGAGTTGGGTGGCGGCCAGCCCGACCCCCATCCCGTCGCGCATGATCGCGATCATCCGCTCGACCTCGGCCCGCAGCCCGGGGCCGAGTTCGCCGACCTCAGACGCCCTGCTCTTCAGCACCGGGTCGCCGAACTTGACCACCTCGGCAAGCGCCGCTTCGCGGCGCTCCAGCCGCTCGGCCGCTAGCCGCTGCTCGTCGGTCTCGGTCTCGACTCGATCGCTCATCGAAGACTGAGTCTAAGGACTGCGGCTGGACTCACTGCGGGTCGATGTCGACGCCAATCGCGACGCCGCCCAGGGAGCGCTCGGCGGCGAGGCGCTCGACCACGGTGCGGACGGCGGCGATCGTGCCCTCCCGCTCGGCGGCCTTCATCAGCAGCCGGCGGCGGTGGCGATTGCGGACGCGGAACATCGGCGCCGGGCCGAGCAATTCGGTGCCCCCGGGAAGCACGGCGGCCAACTCGGAGGCGAGGCGCACCGCCACCTCATCGAGTTGCTGCTCGCGCTCCGCGGCGAGCCCGATCCGCGCCAGGTGCGAGAAGGGCGGGTAGCGAAGCGCCCGGCGGCGTTGCAGCTCAGCGGCCAGAAACCCGGCGGCGTCGTGGCGGGAGGCGCTCTGGATGCTGGGGGCATCGGGGGCCATGGTCTGGACGATCACCTCCCCCCCGGCCTCGCCGCGCCCGCTGCGCCCGGCGAGCTGGGCGACCATCGCGAAGGTCCGCTCCTCGGCGCGAAAGTCGGGAAAGCGCAGGGTCGCATCGGCGTCGAGGATCGCGCTCAGGGTCACCTCGGGGAAATCGTGTCCCTTGGCGACCATCTGGGTGCCGACCAGCACCCCGCTCGGCGCCCTCTCGAAGCGCTCGAGGATTTCGGCGTGGGCACCGCGCCCGGCGGCAGTGTCGGAGTCGAAGCGGAAGACCGGCATCGGCGCGAGGCGCTCCGACAGCAGCGACTCGATCCGCTCTGTGCCGGCACCCGCTCGCGAGAGCGTCGTCGAGCCGCACTCCGCGCAGGCACCGGGCAGCGGCTCGGCGTGGGCACAGTGATGGCAGACCAGCCGGCCGCTGTGGCGGTGGACGATCAGCGAGACGTCGCAGTTGGGGCAATCCCAGTGGTGCCCGCACAGACGACAGGTGAGCCAGGGGGCAAAGCCGCGCCGGTTGATCATCACGATCGCCTTGGTGCCGGCGCGGCGCACCTCCTCGAGGGCCTCCCAGGTGGCGGGGTGCAGAGGGCCGCCGCGCGGGTCGGCCGAGCGCATATCGAGCACCGCGACCGGCGGCAGACAGAGGCCGTCGACGCGGCGCGGCAGCTCGACGCGGGGCAGCTCCAACCACGACTCCGGCCGCGGGGTCGCGGTGCCGGCGAGAAGCACCGCGCCGCACTCCGCGGCGCGGTGGCGAGCGACGGCCCGCGCGTCATAGCTCGGGTCGCCCTCCTGCTTGTAGGAGGAGTCGTGCTCCTCGTCGATCACGATCAAGCCGAGGTCGCAGACCGGTGCGAAAACGGCAGAGCGCGGACCGACGCAGACGCTTGCCTCGCCACCGCGCAGCCGCCGCCACTCGTCGTGGCGCTCGCCGTCGGTGAGGGCGGAGTGAAGGACGGCAAAGCGATCCCCAAGCCGGGCGCGGAAGCGCGACACCGCCTGGGGGGCGAGGCCGATCTCGGGGACGAGGACGATCGCTCCCCTGCCCTGCGCCAGCGCCAACTCGACCGCCGCCAGGTAGACCTCGGTCTTGCCCGAGCCGGTGACCCCGTGAAGGAGCAACTCGCGATCTGCCCCAGGCGCCCCGCGCAGGGCCGCGCCAATCGCCTCGACCGCCCGCTCTTGCTCGGGGTGCAGGCGCGGCGAGACGCGCGAGCCGAGCGCGACCCCCGGCAGCTCGACCCGTGGCCGCTTGCGGCGCTTGCGGACCCCGGCCCCGGGCGGCAGCACCAGCCGCAGGCCGCGCGAAGGAGTCGAGCAGTACTCGTGGGCGACCCAGAGGCCGAGCCGCACCAGCTCCGCCGGCACCCCCGTATCCAGCGCCTCGATCGGCTCGGCCAGCCGCTCCGGGGGCAACTCGGAGGACTCGGCCACTTCGACGACGACGCCCAGCACCCGCCGCCGCCCGAAAGGGACCCGCACCACGCTGCCGACACCCACATCCGCCATCGCGACGGGCAGCCGGTAGTCGAACGGGCCACGCAGCGAGCGGGCGGTGGTGAGCGGCTCGACCTTGGCTATCGACATCGGCCTGACGGTATGAAGAGGGGCGGACGCCGCGGGTATGCTGGCCGCCGTGGCGAGCCTCATCCTCAGCCCGGAAGAGCGGGTTATCTTCCAGGGTCACCCCTCCTGGCGGGCGCTCTTCGGCTTCTATCTGAAAGGGATCCTGATCGCGGCGATCGTCGGCGTATTAGCGAAGCTGCTCGGCGGCGCCAGCGCCACCGTCTTCCTCGCCGTGCTGGTGCTGATCGCCCTCACGGTGCTGGTCGGCTTCATCAGGCGCATGGCGACCACCTACACGATCACCAGCCGCCGACTCAACATCCGCCGCGGGGTCTTCGCACGGGAGATCCAGGAGACGCGGCTGGAGCGCGTGCAGAACGTCAACTACCGCCAGACCCTCTATCAGCGAGTGATGCGGATCGGCGACGTCGACTTCGACACGGCGGCAAGCGATGACTACGACTTCGTCTTCGTCGGGGTCGCAGATCCCGGCGACGTCGTCCACCGGGTCGATCAGGCGACCGGCGCCGAGGCGGCCGGATCGCACGGCCTCGGCGAGGCTCAGCCCCCCGGCTAGGCGGGCGCTGCGGTCAGGCCGGCGGCCTCGCGCAAAGCCTCGGCCCGGTCGGTCAGCTCCCAGGTGAACTCAGCCTCGTCGCGGCCGAAGTGCCCGTAAGCCGCGGTCTTTTGGAAGATCGGCCGGTGCAGGTCGAGATCGCGGCGGAAGGCGCCCGGGCGCAGGTCGAACTCGGATTCGACCAGGCGGGAGATCTCGGCGTCGCTGAGCTTGCCGGTGCCGAAGGTCTCGACCATCAGGGAGATCGGGTGGGCGACGCCGATCGCGTAGGCGACCTGCACCTCGCAACGATCGGCAAGCCCGGCGGCAACCACGTTCTTGGCGACGTGGCGGGCCGCGTAGGCAGCGGAGCGGTCGACCTTGGAGGGGTCCTTGCCGGAGAAGGCACCGCCGCCGTGACGCGCCATGCCGCCGTAGGTGTCGACGATGATCTTGCGTCCGGTCAGGCCGGCGTCACCGACCGGGCCACCGATCACGAACTTGCCGGTCGGGTTGACGAGGAAGCCCTCGCGCAGCTCGCCCTCGTCGAAGAGGCCGGGCACCTCGGCGGCGAGGACGGGCAGGACCACGTGCTCCCAGAGCTCGGGCTTGATCGTCGTCTCCGAGTTGACGCCCTCCGCGTGCTGGGTGGAGATCAGCAGCTTCTCGACGGCGATCGGGCGGCCGTCGGCGTAGCGCACCGTGACCTGGGTCTTGCCGTCGGGGCCGAGGTAGGGGAGCGTCTCGTCCTTGCGCACCGCGGCGAGTCGCTCGGCCAGCCGGTGCGCGACCTGGATCGGCATCGGCATCAGCGACTCGGTCTCATCGGTCGCGTAGCCGAACATCATCCCCTGGTCGCCCGCCCCGGCGAGGAGCAGCTCGTCCGCATCGACTCCCTGGGCGATGTCGGGCGACTGCTTGTCGAGCGAGACGAGGACCGAGATGTGGTCGCAGTGGTAGCCGTAGTCGCCGCGGTCATAGCCGATCCCGCGGATCGTCTCGCGGACGATCTCCGGCACGTCGAGGTGGATCTCGGTGGAGATCTCCCCCGAGACCACCGCCATCCCGGTGCTGACCAGGGTCTCGCAGGCGACCCGCCCCTCGGGGTCCTCGGCCATCACCGCATCGAGGACACCGTCGGAGATCTGGTCACAGACCTTGTCCGGGTGGCCCTCGGTGACGGACTCTGAGGTGAAAAGGTACTCGCCCTCGGCGAGCGGCTTGATCTCGGTCATTGCCGAAGCCTAGCGACGGCGGCCGCTGTGGGGCACGAAGTCGATCACCAGCGGAACGCCCTCCATCCCGTAGGCCTCGCGGATCCGGTTCTCGAGGTGGTAGGCCCAGTCCCGGCTGATCAGCTTGCGGTCGTTGATCTGGATCGCGATCCGCGGCGGCCGCTCGCCCACCTGCGCCGCGTAGTAGAGGCGCAGGCGCCGTCCGCGTCGCGATGGCGGCGGCGTCCTGGCGATGACCTCGGCGAGGACGCGGTTCAGCTCCGGCGTCGGGATCCGCTCGGCGGCACGGTCGGCCAGCTCCAGCGCCCGTGGCAGCAGGCGACCGACGTTGCGCCCGCGCAGTGCCGAGCAGGTGACGACGGCCGGACGCAGCCTCAGCTTGCGCTCGGCGCGAGCGCGGGCGTCGTCGATATCGGTGCGGCTCTCATCCCACTTGTTCATCGCCAACAGGGTGGCGCAGCCGGCACGCATCGCCAGCTCGGCGACGCGCACGTCCTCGGCGGTGAGGCCCTCGACGGCGTCGCAGACGACCAGCGCCACGTCGGCGCGCTCGACCGCGCGCTCGGAGCGCAACTGCGCGTAGTACTCGACGCTGCCCGGGATCTTCGAGCGGCGGCGCAGACCGGCGGTGTCGACCAGCACGACCCGCCGCCCCTCGAGCTCCAGCTCGGTGTCGATCGCGTCGCGGGTGGTTCCCGCCCGCCCGGAGACGATCACCCGATCGGCGCCGAGGAAGGCGTTGATCAGCGAGGACTTGCCGACGTTGGGGCGGCCGATCACCGCGACCCGGGTCGCCTCGTCAAGGGGTGGGCGGTCGGGGCGCTTGCCCAGCAGCTCGACCACGCGGTCGAGCAGGTCCCCGGTGCCGAGTCCGTGGGTGGCCGAGACGGCCAGCGGCTCGCCGAGACCGAGCTTGTGGAACTCGGCGCTGAGGTGGGCCTCGCCGGGCCGGTCTGACTTGTTGGCGACGACCACGACCGGTGGATCGCCGCCGCGCAGGGTCTTCGCCAGCTCGGCGTCGCCGGCGCGCAGCCCGGCACGCGCATCGACGACCATCATCACGGCGTCTGCCTCGGTGATCGCGAGCTGCGCCTGGCGCTGCACGTCGCGGGCCAGCTCGGCCTCATCATTGAGGTCGATCCCCCCGGTGTCGACAAGCTCAAAGGCGACGCCGTTCCAATCGCAGGCGAGGCGCTTGCGGTCGCGGGTGACGCCCGGCTCGGCCGCGGTCACCGCCTCGCTGCCGCCAACCAGGCGGTTGACCAGAGTGCTCTTGCCGACGTTGGGGAAGCCGACCACGGCGACGGTCGGGGGCTGGGCACTCATGCCAGGCCTCGCTCCCGCGCCAGCTCGACCACCAGCGCGATCGCCTCGGCCAGCGCCAGGGCGGTGGTATCGATCCGCACCGCGTCCTCGGCGGCGCGCAGGGCGCCGTGCTCGCGCTCGGCGTCGCGCCGATCCCGCTCCCGCTGGGCGAGCAGCACCTCGCCAGGCTCCTCGCCGCTCTGCGCCGCGCGGCGCCGGGCCCGCTGCTGCTCGGAGGCGGTGAGGAAGACCTTCAGCGGCGAGTCCGGGCTGACCACGGTGCCGATGTCACGGCCCTCGACGACGTAGCGGCCGGCGGCGATCAGCTCGCGCTGGTGGGTGACCATCGCCTCCCTCACCGTCGGATGGACGGCGGCGCGTGAGGCGGCGAGGCCGACGCCGGGCTCGCGGATCGCGACAGAGACGTCACGCCCGCCGAGCCGCACCCCCCCGGCCTCGAACTCGATCTCCAGGCCCTGGGCGATCGCGGTCATCGCCGCGGCGTCATCCAGGTCGGCGCCACGCTCGATCCCGGCCAGCGCCAAGCAGCGGTACATCGCCCCCGAGTCGAGGTAGGTGAAGCCGAGCGCCGTGGCGACGCCGCTGGCCACGGAGGACTTGCCGGCCCCGGCGGGCCCGTCGATCGCGATCACCATGGTGCCAGCGTACGGGCGTCAGTGACTTGACAGCGCGGCGAGGTCTGCCTCGAAGCCCGGATAGCTGACCGCGACGGCGTCGATCCCGTCGACCTCGACCCCCTGGCGCGAGGCGAGGCCGGCGATCGCCCCCAGCATCGCGATGCGGTGATCGCCGTGGGAGCGGATCGCCCCGCCGCGCAGGCCGCCGCTGCCCTCGACCGCGATCCCGTCCCCGACCGCCTCGACCCGGCCGCCGAGCGCGCCCAGTGCCTCGCTGACCGTGGCGATCCGATCGGACTCCTTGCGCCGCAGCTCGCCGGCGTCGCGGATCCTCGTCGTCCCCTCGGCAAAGCAGGCGGCGAGGGCGAGCAGGGGCAGCTCGTCGATCGCCAGCGCCACCTCGGCGCCGCCGACCTCGGTGCCGCGCAGCTCAGCCGAGCGGGCGCGGAGCTGGCCGATCGGCTCGCCGCCGCGCTCGCCGGTGACCTCGACCTCGATCTCGGCCCCCATCCTCGCGAGGACCGCAAGCAGCCCGGTCCGGGTCGGGTTGAGCCCGACGCCGGTCAGGGCGATCTCGCTGCCGGGCACGAGCAGCGCCGCGACGAGCAAGAAGGCGGCCGAGGAGAAGTCGGCCGGGACGACGATCTCGCCCGCCAGCAGACGCGCGGCCGCGCGGACGCTGACCACATCGCCGCGGCGCTCGATTTCGGCTCCAGCCGCAGCGAGCATCCGCTCGGTGTGGTCGCGGGTCCTCAGCGGCTCCGTCACCCGGGTCTCGCCCTCGGCCAAGAGCCCGGCGAAGATCAGGCAGGACTTGACCTGGGCGCTGGGCACCGGCAGCTCGTAGGCGATGCCGCGCAGCGGGGCGCCCTCGATCTCCAGCGGCGCCAGGCGGCCCTCGCGGCAGCGCAGCCGAGCGCCCATCGCCCGCAGTGGCTCGACGATCCGGTCGACCGGCCGCCGCCGGATCGAGTCATCGCCGTCCAGAGTCCAGGCTCCCGCCTCCTGCCCGGCGAGCCAGCCCGGCAGCAGCCGCAGCAGGGTGCCGGCGTTGCCGGCGTCGATGCTTGCCGGGGCGGCGCCGCGCAGGCCGACGCCGCGGATGCGCAGGGTTGGCTCGACGGCGCTCGACGAGGCGCCCTTCACCTCGGCGCCGAGCGCGGCGACCGCGGCCAGGGTCGAGCGGGTGTCGGCCGAGTCGAGGTAGCCATCGATCGCCGTCTCGCCGTCCCCCATCGCCGCGATCAGCGCCGCGCGGTGGGAGACCGACTTATCGGAGGGCGGGCGCAACGTCCCGCGCAGCGGGCCGGAGGGATCAAAGCGGCGGCTCGCCATCGGCCTACTCCGCGGCGCCGAGCACCGTGACCGTGTGGCCCAGCTCCCCGACCAGGCCGACGGCGCGCTGCGCCTGCTCCTCACCGGCCACCCAGAGGGAGACCGCGCCCGAGCTCATGTCCGGGGCCGGATACAGGGCCATGTCCTCGATGTTGACCCCGGCCTCACCGAGCGCCAGCGCCAGCTCGGCGACCGCTCCCGGCCGGTTGGCGACGATGACCCGCAGCTCGCGCAGCGGCCCCGCCGCGTGCTCGGCCTCCAGCAGCGCCCGCCGGTCCTCTGCGGCTGCCGCGTGCCAGGCGGCGAGCGCCTCGCGGTCGCCGCCGCGGATCAGCGCCGATGCCTCGCGCAGCCGCTCTGTGACCGCGTCAAGCGCCGCGGCCAGCGCCTCGCGGTTACTGGAGAAGATGTCCCCCCAGATCGCCGGGTTGGAGCCGGCGACCCGGGTCATGTCGCGAAAGCTGGGACCGACCTCGACCGAAATCCGCTCGGAGTCGCCGCTCAGCTCGGCCGCGGCCTGCCTGACCAGGACGTTGGCGAGCGCGTGGGGCAGGTGGCTGACCGTCGCCATGAGGCGGTCGTGGTGATCGGCATCGATCGCCTGCGGACGGGCGCCGAGGCCGGCGATCGTCCGCTGCAGGCGGTCGTAGAGGAGCCCGCCGGAGCGATCGGTCGGCGTCAGGTACCAGCGCGCCCCCTCAAAGAGCTCGGCCCGCGCGTTACCGACCCCGGCAGTCTCGGCGCCGGCCAACGGATGGCCGCCGATGAAGCGCTCCTCGGCGCCCAGCGCCGCGACGATCTCGCGCTTGGTCGAGCCGACGTCGGTGATGACCGTGTCCGGGCCGGAGCAATCGAGGGCGGCGCCGGCCAGCTCGGCGAGGGCCGCCACCGGGGCCGCGCAGAAGACCAGATCGGCGCCCTTGCAGGCTTCCGCCACCGAGACGGCGGGACGGTCGACCACCGCGGCGTCGACGGCGCGATCCAGGGCCGTGCGGTCGGGGTCATAGCCAACCACCGCGGCGCCCAGCCGCTGCCGCGCAGCAAGCCCGATCGAGCCCCCGATCAAGCCCACCCCGAGGACCGCGATCCTCATCCCTGACGCCGCGCCCGCACGGCCTCGGCCAGTCGATCGAGCACCGAGACGGTCCTCTCCCAGTCCATGCAGGCATCGGTGATCGACTGTCCGTAGGTCAGCGCGGCGCCGTCCTGAAGCTCCTGGCGACCCCCGACCAGGAAGGACTCGAGCATGACCCCGACGATCTCCTCACTGCCGTCGGCGACCTGGGCGGCGATCTCGCCGGCCGCCTCCGCCTGGCGCTCGGGGTCCTTGCCGCTGTTGTCATGGGAAGCGTCGATCACGACCCGCTCCGGCAGGCCGGCGGCATGCAGCATCGCGAGTGCCCCCTCGACGCCCTCGACGCCGTGGTTGGGAGCGCCGCGGCCACCGCGCAGGATGACATGGCCGTCCGGGTTGCCGGTCGTGTGCAGGATCGCCGGCGCGCCGCGGTCATCGATGCCCGCGAAGGCATGCGGCACCGCCGCGGCGCGCACCGCGTCGACCGCAACCTGGATGTTGCCGTCGGTGCGGTTCTTGAAGCCGATCGGCATCGAGAGGCCGGAGCCGAGCTGGCGGTGGATCTGGCTCTCGGCGGTGCGGGCGCCGATCGCCCCCCAGGCGACCGCGTCGGAGATGTACTGCGGCGTGATCGGGTCGAGGAACTCACAACCTGCCGGCAGCCCGAGGTCGAGCACCTCGAGCAGCAGCTCCCGCGCCATCCGCAGCCCCGCGTTGACATCGCCGGAGCCGTCGAGGTGGGGATCGTTGATCAGGCCCTTCCAGCCGGTCGTCGTACGCGGCTTCTCGAAGTAGACGCGCATCGCGATCAGCAGGTCCTCGCGCAGCTCCCGCGCCTTCTCGCTGAGGTGCCGGGCGTAGTCAAGCGCCGCCGCGGTGTCGTGGACGCTGCAGGGGCCGACGATGATCAGCAGGCGGTCGTCGCTGCGGTCGAGGGTGGCGATCACTTCCTGGCGCCCGCGCACCACCACCGCCGAGCGCTCCTCGCCCAGCGCCAGCTCGCCGAGCAGCGTCGCCGGCGCCACCAGCTCGACGACTCGGTCGATCCGCCGGTCGCGGACACGGTCCCGCGTCTGCTCTTCGTTCGTTCCGATCGCCATCTGGCCCGCCGCTGCCTTTCCTGATCCTAAAGCCGGAAGTTCCGGCTTAACTTTAGGCGGCGGGGCCCCTCAGCCCAGCAGCTCGCCGAGGGCGGCAAGGAAACGGTCGTCCTCGGCGGCGGTGCCGAAGGTGACGCGGAGGTGGCCGGGGCCTCCCAGGGCGCTGCCCGGCCGGACCGCGATCCGGTGCTCGGCGAGGCCCCTAATGAGCCTCGCCTCCTCCTCGACATCGCCGAGCTGGACCCAGGCAAAGTTGGCCTGGCTCTCGGCCAGGGGGAGGCCCAGCTCGCCGAGCGCCTCGCCGACCCGGAGGCGCTCGGCGATCGTGCCCGCGACGCGGCGGGCGACGTCGTCTTGGTGCAGGATCGCCTCGGCGCCGGCTGCCTGGGCCAGGGCGTTGACGCTGAACGGCTGGCGCACCGCGTCGACGGCGGCGCGGAACTTGGTCGAGCCGATCGCATAGCCAACCCGGAGCCCGGCGAGGCCGTAGCACTTACTGAAGGTGCGCAGGATCACCAGGTTGGGGAACGCGGCGAGAAGGTCGACGGTCGCGTCGGGGTCATCGTCGGTTTGGAACTCGACGTAGGCCTCGTCGAGGACGACGGTCACGTGGGGGGGGACCCGCTCGCAAAAGGCGGCGATTTCGGCGGCCGGCAGGTGCGTGCCGGTCGGGTTGTTGGGGTTGCAGACCAAAAGCAGCTGGGTGGCGGCGGTCACCTCGGCGGCCATCGCGCCGAGGTCGTGGGCGTCGCCGTCGGCCAGCGCCACGCGGACCTCGCGTGCTCCGGTCAGCGCCGGCAGGTAGGGGTACATCGAGAAGGACGGCCAGGCGTAGAGGATCTCGTCGCCGGGCTCACAGAGCGCCGCGGCGGCGGCGAGCAGGATCTCGCAGGAGCCGTTGCCGACCACGATTCGCCCCGGCTCGACCTCGAAACGCTCGGCGATCCGGCCCCGCAGCAGTGTCGCCTCGGGGTCCGGGTAGCGGTTCATCGCAGCGGTGGCCGCCACGATCGCCTCGATCACCTCGGGGTGGGGCGGGAACGGCGACTCGTTGGAGGCGAGCTGGGCGATGCCGCCGGAAGCGATCGACTCCGGCGAGCGCCCTTTCGGCACCCCGGCCTGATAGCCGGGGATGCGGGCGAGCTTCTCGGCGAAGGTGACGGTCATCCGCCGATTGTGACGGAGCGCCGCCTACTGGGCGGATTCGAGGTCGGCGCGCAGCTTCTTCGCCTCGCCGAGGTAGACGTGCGCCGGCGTGTGCCCGATCGGCGCGTAGAAATGGACCATCACGCGGACCACGCGCGGCATCGCCCCCGGGACACCGATCTCCCGGGCGCAGAGCAGCGGCACCGAGTCGAGGCCGAGGTTGCGGGCGGCGAGGGCGGGAAACTCGGCGTCGAGGTCGTCGGTGGTCGTGAACAGGCAGCTGACCATCGCCTCCGGCGCCAGCTCGTTGCGGTCGATCAGCGCGCCGATCAGCTCTTCGGTCACGGTGAGGATCGCGCCCGCCTCGTTGGCCTCCGCCTGGGCGGCGCCGCGCGCGGCGAAGAGTCGCTCCCGCGGTCCCTCATAGGCCCCGACCTTCATCGACCTACATCCTCCCAGAGGCGGGCGATCTCGTCCTCGCCGAGCCGGCGGGCGTCTCCGGGCGCCAGCGAGCCCAGCTCGATCGGGCCGAAGCGGACGCGGCGCAGCTCCACCACCCCGTTGCCGACCGACTCCGTCATGCGTCGCACCTGGCGGTTGCGCCCTTCGCGCAGGACGATCTCCACCCGACGCTCGCCGAGCCGGCTCACCTGCGCCGGCCCGGTCGGGCCGTCCTCCAGCTCGACCCCCCGGCGCAGCCGCTCCAGGTCGGCGTCCGAAGGCGGGCGGCGCAGCTTTACCCGGTAGGCCTTCGCCACTTCGTAGCGCGGGTGGGTGAGGCGGTTGGCGAGCTCGCCGTCGTTGGTGAGCAGCAGCAGGCCGGTCGAGTCGGCATCGAGGCGGCCGACCGGGTAAAGGCGGGCGCCAGAGCCAACCAGCTCGACCACTGCCGGCCTCCCTCCCGGCTCCCTCGCCGTCGAGACGACCCCGGCCGGCTTGTTCACCGCCCATACCTCGCGCGGCTCCGCGGCGACGCGGCTGCCGTCGACCCGCACGTCGTCGGCCTCGCCCACCTCGCGCGCCGGGTCGGTGATCACCTCGCCGCCGACCGTGACCCTGCCGTTGGCGACGATCCGCTCCGCCCTGCGGCGCGAGGCGACGCCGCCGTGGGCGAGGTACTTGGCGAGCCGCACGGGCGAGCCTCGCTACTCGGCGCGCTGCTCTCCGGCCCTGAGCAGCCGCTCGCGCAGCTCGCGCTCGTCCTCGGGGGTCGGGTCAAAGCGCGAGGGGTCGGGAAGCTGGCCAAGGCCAGAGAGGCCGAAGAGCCGCTCGAACAGCTCCGTCGTCTTGAAGATCGCGGCGCCGAAGCGAGAGCGGCCCGACTCCTCGATCAGGCCGCGCTCGGCCAGCGTCTGCACCGCCGACTCCGAGGAGACGCCGCGGATCCGCGCCACCTCCGGCCGCGAGACCGGCTGCAGGTAGGCGACGATCGCCAGCGTCTCGGCCTGGGCCTGGGTCAGCGGCGGGGTCCGCGGCTTGGCGAGCAGTCGCCGCGCCGCCTCCTCGCTGGCCGGGTCGCTGGCCAGCGAAAAGCCGCCGGCGACCTCGCGCAAGACGATGCCCCGCCTGCCCTCCGCGAGGTCCTCGCGGAGCAGCTCAATCGCCTCGCCGACCTGGCCCTCGGTCGCCTCGGTCGCCGCGGCCAGCTCGGCGGGCCCGACCGGCTGGGTGGAGAGGAAGAGCAGCGCCTCGATCGTCCGCGCCAGGTCGTTCACGGGGCGCCCGCCTTCCTGATCTCGATCGGGCCAAACGGCTTGCGCTGCTCCCAACTCGCCTCGCCCTTGCGGTAGAGCTCGAGCAGGGCGAACAGGGTGACCGCCTGGGTGAGACGGTTCTCGGCGCCGAACTGCTCATCGAAGTCGAAGCTGGGGCTGCGGGCGAGCGCCTCGCGCAGGGCGCGCAGCCGGCGCTCCAGCGAAACGGTCGCGCGGATGTGGCTGGTGTCGAGCGGCGGCGGCAAGGCCAGCAGGTCGCCGAGCGCGGCGCCGAGCTGCTCGGGGTCATAGACGGCGGCCGCAGCCTCAAGGGCGACCTGGCGCAGCCCGGGCGGCAGCGCTGCGGAGCGGTAGAGGTAGCCACGAGCCGCCTCAAAGCGCTCGGCAAGCGCCTCGGAGGCCTGCCGGTAGCGGCGGTACTCGAGCATCCGGGCGAGCAGCTCCTCGACCGCCTCCTCGGGGCCGGGCGCCTCGACCTCCTGCTCGGCACCGGGCAGCATCAGCCGTGACTTCAGCTCCAGCAGCGCCGCGATCAGCACCAGGAACTCGGTCGCCACCTCCAGCTCCAGCTCGCCCTCTCGCTCGAGGTGCTCGATGTAGGCGACCACGACATCGCCCAGCTCGACCTCGAGCAGGCTCAACTCCTCGCGCAGGACGACCGCCATCAGCAGGTCAAACGGCCCGGCGAAGACGTCGAGGTCGAGGTCGAGGTCGGCGACTGCCATAGATGAAGCCTAGATCGGTCGCGAGACGTCCGCTGCTCTGCGCCGCGCAGCAGCGATACTGCCCGCCTGCAGGAGAGCCGGCTGACAACCGTCGCAAAGCCCTGGGGCGAGGAGGTCTGGTTCGCCGAGACCGAGCGCTACGCGGGCAAATTGCTGCGGATCGAGGCCGGGCAGCGGCTCTCGGTCCAGTTCCACGAGCGCAAGGACGAGACCTCCTACCTGCTCTCGGGGAGGCTGTTGGTCCTCCAGGGGCCGAGCGCGGATGCGCTGGCCAGCCGCGAGGTGGCGCCGGGGGCGGCTTGGCGCAACGAGCCCGGGCTGGTCCACTCGCTCGAGGCGATCGAGGAATCGGTCGTGATCGAGGTCTCCAGCCCCGAGCTCGGCGACGTGGTCCGGCTCGCCGACCGCTACGGGCGCGCCGACGCCTAGCGCGAGGGGCCGAGGCCCATCCGGTCGCGCACCTCGGCGAGCGTGACGGCGGCGATCTGGCGCGCCTGCTCGGCGCCGGCCGCGAGTCCCGCCTCGAGGCCCGCCTGGTCGGGGCGCAGTTCGGCGTAGCGCTCGCGGACCGGTGCCAGCAGCTCTACTACGCCCGCGGCGACCTCCTGCTTGAAGTCGCCGTAGCCGGCGCCGGCGAACTCGCGCTCGATCTCGGCCCGCTCGCAGCCGCGGGCGACGGCGAGGATGTCGATCAGGTTGGTGATCCCGGCCTTCTCGGGGCCACGGCGGACCTCGCGGCCGGAGTCGGTGACGGCGGCGCCGAATTTCTTGCGAATCGCGTCGGGCTGATCGAGGACGTAGACGGTGCCGGCCTCGCTGCCGCCGGTGGTCGACATCTTCCGCTCCGGCTCCTGGAGGTCCATGATCCGCGCCCCGAGCTCGGGGATGCGGTGCCGGGGCTCGATCAGCGTCTCGCCGAAGCGCTCGTTGAAGCGGCGGGCGATCTCCCGCATCAGCTCGACGTGCTGGCGCTGGTCATCGCCGACCGGCACCTCGGTCGCCCGGTAGGCGAGCACGTCGGCGGCCATCAGGACGGGATAGAAGAAGAGGGCCGCCGAGGCCAGCTCGCGCTGGTGCGCCGACTTCTCCTTGAACTGGTGCATGCGGTTGAGATCGCCGTGCGAGGTGACCGCGGAGAGCAGCCAGGTCAGCTCAGTGTGCTCGCGCACGTCGGACTGGCGGAAGAGGATGCAGCGATCGGGGTCAAGGCCGGCGGCGAGCAGGATCGCCGTGGTGTCGTAGAGCCGCTCGCGCAGCTCGGCCGGCTCGTAGGCGACCGAGATCGCGTGCAGGTCGACGATGCAGAAGATCGCCGGCTCGCCACGGTCCTGGGCCTCGACGTAGTGGCGGATCGCCCCGATGTAGTTGCCGAGGTGCTTGCGGCCGGTGGGCTGGATGCCCGAGAAGATCGTGGGGTTCGCCATCGAGACGAACCCTATGCAGGCTCCGGCTTGGGCGCCTCGCTGCCCGGGAGCGCCGGCTCGGGCCCTGCGCAATCGGCATCGGCGCCGTGGCCGCACTCGCCCGCCGTGGCCGCACCGCCCGCCGGCACCGCCTCGACCCGCCGTCGCGGGTTCTCGATCGCGACGCCGGAGACGACGCCGCCGAGGATCATCAGGATGGCGGCGATCGCGATCCCGAGGTGAAAGGCAGAAGTCGAGGCTTCGCTCGGCCGCGCGGCTCAGCCGGGCCGCTTCGGCAACCGTGAGGCCGGTCATCTTCGGCCTCCCCAGCGGCTGTTCCTTGGCTTCTGAGATGGCCCGCTGAGCGGCGGGGCTGAGCGGCTGCGGGCCGAGCCTGGAATCCAGCGCCGCGCCGAAGTGTGCGGAGATGACCGCGCCGAGCACGGCGATCGCCAGCAGGCCCGCCACCCGGGAGACGCCGTTGTTGAGGCCCGAGGCGATCCCGACGTGGCGCTCGTCGACCGAGTCGAGCACGGTCGCGGTCAGCGGCGCAACCGTCGCCGCGAGGCCGAGGCCGAAGATGAGGATCGCCGGCAGCACCTCGGTGAGGTAATCGGCCCTCGCCCCCACCCGCAGCATCGCCAGCAGGCCGAGGCCGGCGACGATCGGGCCGGCGCTCATCGGCAGCCGCGGGCCGACCCCGGAGGCGAGCCTGCCAAAGCGCGGCGAGAGGACGAAGAGGATCACCGAGACCGGGGTCGTCGCCAGCCCCGCCTCAAGCGGCGAGTAGCCGACGATCTGCTGGAGGAAGAGCCCGACGAAGAAGAGGCCGCCGATCAACCCCGCGTAGGCGGCGAAGGTGGTCAGGTTGGCGACGGAGAAGTTGCGGATCTTGAACAGGGCGAGGTCGAGCATCGGGTGGCGGGCGCGCGCCTCGTGTGCGACGAAGAGCACCAAGCAACCGCTGCCGGCGAGCAGGGGAACCCAGACGAGCGGGTCCGCCCAGCCGTGGGTCGGCTCCTCGATCAGGGCGAAGACCGGCCCGCCGAGCCCCGCCGCCGAGAGCACGATCCCGAGCCAGTCGATCCCGCGGAAGGCGACCGGATCGCGACTCTCCCGCACCGAGTGCAGGGTGAGCGCCACCGTGACCGCGATCAATGGGATGTTTACCCAGAAGATCGCCCGCCAGGAGAGCAGCCCGATCAGCGCCCCGCCCCCGGCCGGCCCGATCACCGTGGCGATCCCGGTCCAGGCGGTCCAGGTGCCGACCGCCTTCCCGCGCGAGGCGCCCTCGAAGGTGGCGGCGACGATCGCCAGCGAGCCCGGCACGAGCAGCGCTCCGGCGATCCCCTGCAGGGTGCGAGCGGCGATCAAGAGTTCGGCCGAGGGGGCGACCGCGCAGAGCATCGAGGTGGCGCCGAAGGCGAGCAGGCCGATCGTGAACATCCGCCGCCGACCGAACTGGTCGCCGAGGCTGCCGCCGACCAGGAGCAAGGCGACGAGGGCGAGCATGTAGGCCTCGACCACCCACTGCTGCCCGGCGAGGCCGACGCCGAGCCCCCTGCCGATCGATGGCAGCGCCACGTTGACCACGGTCGAGTCGAGGAAGACGACGGTCGAGCCGAGGATCGTCGCGATCAGAGTTAGCCGCTGTTGACGGGACACCGGTCAGGCGAGTGTAGGCGTCGAGCCCGCGCAAGATGCCTCCCGGCCGAGCCGCCTCGCTGCCGGCTCCGGCCGGCGGCTGGAAGAATCCCAGCCGGTGATGCGCTGATGGCAAGAGCGATCTGGAGCGGCTCGATCAGCTTCGGGCTCCTCAACGTGCCCGTCCGGCTCTACAGCGCGGTGGCCCGCCGCGGCGTCGCGCTGCGCGAGGTCCGCGAGTCAGACGGCGCCCGCATCCGCCACCGGCGGGTGGCCGAGGGGACCGAGGAGGAGGTCCCCTACGAGAACATCGTCAAGGCCTTTGAGATCGCACCCGACCGCTTTGTGCCGTTGAGCAAGGAGGAGCTTGCCTCGCTCGACCCGGAGCGCAGCCGCGCGATCGAGGTCCAGGACTTCGTCGAGCTCGGCGAGATCGACCCGATCTACTTCGACAGCCCCTACTACCTCGGGCCCGCGGACGGAGCCGAGAAGGCCTACTCGCTGCTGGCCCGGGCGATGGCGGGATCGGGCAAGGTGGCGATCGCCCGCTTCGTCTTCCGCAACAAGGAGCACCTCGCCGCGATCCGCCCCGCCGCGGGCGTCCTGACCCTGACCACGATGCGCTTCGCCGAGGAGGTGGTCTCACCCGCAGAGCTCCAGGACGCGCTGGGGGCCGAGCAGCCGAGGCTGGCCAAGCGCGAGGTCGAGATGGCGGAGAAGCTGATCGACTCGCTGAGCCGCAGCTTTGACCCCGCTGCCTACCGCGACGAGTACCGCGAGGAACTGCTGGCGATGATCGAGCGCAAGGCGGCGGGCAAGGAGCTGCTCGAGGCCCGCGCGGGCGAGGCGCGCGAGCCGACCAGGGCGCCCGACCTGATGGCGGCCCTGGAGCAGAGCCTCGCCGCGGTGCAGGGCAGCGGCGGGGCCCGCAAGGCGGCGGCGAAGAAGGACCCGGCCGCGCCGCAGCGGCGAGCGGCGCCCAAGCGAGCCGCCTCGCGAGCCAAGCCGAAGCCCTCCAGATAGCCGGTGGGCGCCGCGCGCCAGCTGGAGGTCGAGGGGCGCGACCTGAAGCTCACCAACCTCGACAAGGTCCTCTACCCGGCGGCCGGCTTCACCAAGGGCGAGGTGGTCGACTACTACGCCAAGGTCGCGGCGGCGATCGTCCCCCACCTGGCCGGCCGGGCGCTGACCCTGCGCCGCTTCCCGGAGGGCGTCGAGGACACCGCCGCGGCGTTCTTCGAGAAGCGCTGCCCCAAGCACCGCCCGCCCTGGGTGCAGACGGCGACGGTGCTGGCCGGGCCGCGGGCCGGCAAGATCGACTTCTGCGTCTGCGCAGACCTGCCGACCCTGGTCTGGATGGCGCAGCTCGCGGCGCTGGAGCTGCACCCCTCGCTCTCGCTGGCCGACCAGCCTGAGCGGCCGACCGTGCTCGCCTTCGACCTCGACCCCGGCCCGCCGGCCGACCTGCTCGACTGCTGCCGGGTCGCCCTGCGGCTGCAGGAGATGTTCGGCCACTTCGGGCTCGAGTGCTTCCCGAAGACCTCAGGTTCGAAGGGCCTGCAGGTCTACGTGCCGCTCAACACCGAGACCTCCTACGAGGAGACCAAACCGCTCGCCCGCGCGATCGCCCAGTTGCTCGAGAAGCAGACGCCCGACCTCGTGGTCTCGAAGATGAAGAAGGTCGAACGCGAGGGCAAGGTCTTCGTCGACTGGTCCCAGAACCACCGGCGCAAGACGACGATCGCCGTCTACTCGCTGCGGGCGCGGCAGCGACCGACCGTCTCGACGCCGCTGCGCTGGGAGGAGGTCGGGTCGGCGTTGGAGCGCTCCGACCCCGGCTCGCTCGTCTTTGAAGCCGCCGCGGTGCTGGAGCGAGTCGGTCGCCATGGCGACCTCTTCGCCCCGGTGCTGGAGCTCGAGCAGAAGCTGCCGGAGCTCTAGCCGAGCGGCTGGCGGATCACCGGGCGGCGGGTCGCCCCGACCTCGTCGAGGCGACGGACCGGGGTCGTGTAGGGGGCCTGCCTGGCCACCTCGGGTTCACGCTCGGCCTCGGCGAGGATCTCCTCGACCGCGTCGGCGAAAGCGTCGAGGCTCTCCTTCGTCTCGGTCTCGGTCGGCTCGACCATCAGCGCCTCCTCGACCAGCAGTGGGAAGTAGACGGTCGGCGGGTGAAAGCCAAAGTCGAGCAGGCGCTTGGCGAGATCGAGGGTGCTGAGGCCCAGGTCCTGCTTCATCGGCTTGCCGGAGAGGACGAACTCGTGCATGCAGTGACGGTCGAAGGCGACCGGGAGGCGCTCGCCGGCCCGGCCCTTCGCGAGCCGTGCCTTCAGGTAGTTGGCGTTCAGGACCGCGGTCTCCGACGCCTCGGCGAGCCCATCGGCGCCAAGGCTGAGGATGTAGGCATAGGCGCGAACGAAGACGCCGAAGTTGCCCTGGAAGCCACGCAGGCGACCGATCGAGCGAGGCCGATCGAAGTCGAGGCTGAACAACGGCCCGCCGCCGTTGGCGCCCTCACCCCGCACCACCTGCGGCAGCGGCAGGTAGGGCTCGATTCGCTCCGAGACGGCGATCGGCCCCGCCCCCGGCCCGCCGCCGCCATGCGGCTGGCTGAAGGACTTGTGGAGGTTAACGTGGACGATGTCGAAGCCCATGTCGCCAGGCCGCGAGTGGCCCATCACCGCATTTAGGTTGGCGCCGTCGTAGTAGAGGGTCCCCCCCGCCGCGTGGATCATCGCCGCGATCTCGGCGATGTTCTCGTCGAAGAGGCCGAGCGTGTTGGGGTTGGTCAGCATCAGGCAGGCGACGTCGCCGGAGACCTTGGCCCGCAGGTCGTCCATCTCGACCCCGCCGCGCTCGTTGGTCGCGACCTTGACCGCCTCATAGCCGGCCATCGTCACCGAGGCGGGATTGGTGCCGTGGGAGGTGTCGGGGGCGAGCACCTTGGTCCGCCGCTCGCCGCGCTCGGCGTGATAGGCGCGGGTCAGCAGCAGTCCGGCCAGCTCGCCGTGGGAGCCGGCGGAGGGTTGGAGGCTGACGTGGGGCAGGCCGCAGATCTCGGCGAGGGCGCGCTGCAACAGCCACATCAGCTCCAGCGCGCCCTGGGCGCGGCGCGGATCCTGGGCGGGATGCAGGCGGGCATGCCCGGGCAGCGCCGCGACCCGCTCGCCGAGGCGCGGATTGTGCTTCATCGTGCAGGAGCCGAGCGGGTAGAGGCCGGTGTCGAGGTCGAAGTTGCGGCGCGAGAGGCGGTTGTAGTGGCGGACGATCTCCGGCTCGGCGATCTCGGGCAGGCGCGGCGGCACAGAGCGCAGCAGCTTCGCGGGGATCAGCTCGGCAAGCGGGCGCTCGGGGACCCCGGGCTCGGGCAGGGTTGCGGCGCGGCGGCCGGGCTTGGACTTCTCATAGATCGTCTGCGCCCGTTCGCGCTGCATCGGCGTCTCGGTGATCGCGCCGCTCATCCGACGCCCACCTCCTCGCCGGCGTGCTCGGCGGCGATCGCGGCACCGAGGGCCTCGGCCAGCGCGTCGATCTGCTCGCGGCTGCGGCGCTCGGTAATCGCGACCAGCAGTCCGTCGGGGTACTCGGGGTACTCGCGGCCCAGCGGGTAGCCGGCGGCGATGCCACGCTCGGCGCAACGCTCCAGCACCCGCCCGAGTGGGGCGTCGATACGAATCGCGAACTCGCGCACCACCGGCGCCCCGTGCAACGGCTCGATCCCCTCGACCGCGGCCAGCCGCTCGCGCGCGTAGGCGGTGCGCAGCGCCAGCAGCTCGCCCAGCTCGCGGAAGCCCTGCCGGCCCAACCAGGCGAGGTGGATCATCGCCGCCAGCGCGTTCAGCGCCTGCGCCGTGCAGATGTTGTTGGTCGCCTTCTCGCGCCGGATGTGCTGCTCGCGGGTCTGCAGGGTCAAGACGAAGCCGCGGCGCCCGTCGACGTCCTCGGTCTGCCCCGCGATCCGGCCCGGCATGCGCCGGATCTGCTCCTCGGTGGCGCAGAAGAAGCCGAAGGACGGGCCGCCGAAGTCGAGCCGGTTGCCGAGCGGCTGGCCCTCGCCGAGGGCGATGTCGGCACCGCACTCGCCGGGAGGCCTGAGGATGCCAAGCGTCATCGGGTCGACCGCGACGACGAGCAGGACGCCGTGCCCCCTGGCGGCGGCGGCGAGAGCCTCGACGTCCTCGACCGAGCCGAGGAAGTTGGGGTTCTGCAGGAAGACGGCAGCGGTCTCCTCGTCGAGCGCGGCGGCGAGCGCGGCGGCGTCGGTGAGCCCGCCCTCTAGCCCGACCTCGACCAGCTCGGCGCCGAACCCCACCGAGTAGGTGGCCAGCGTCTCGCGGCTGTGCGGGTGGACGCCGCGGGAGACGACGAAGCGGCGGCGAGCGGTCGCCCCGATCGCCAGGTAGGCGGCCGAGGCGAGGGCCGAGGGCCCCTCGTAGAGGCCGGCGCTTGAGACCGGCAGCCCGGTCAGCTCTGACATCGCCGTCTGGAACTCGAACATCGCCTGCAGGCCGCCCTGGGAGATCTCCGGCTGGTAGGGGGTGTAGGGGGTGAGGAACTCGGAGCGCTGGGTGATCGCGTCGACGATCGCCGGCACGTAGTGGTCATACATCCCGGCGCCGATGAAGCAGACCTGCTGCTCGGCGTCGGCATTGCGGGCGGCCAGCCCGGCCAGCCGCTCGAAGACCTCCGCCTCGCCCATCCCCGGCGCCAGCTCCAGCGGGCGGCCGAGGCGCAGCGGCTCGGGGACCTGCTCAAACAGCTCCGCGCTCGCCTCGACGCCGATCGCGGCGAGCATCTCGGCCCGGTCGGCGGGCGTCGCTGAGGTGTAACGCGTCACGCGGCTAAGGCTACGCAAGCCGGTGGCGGGCCCTCTAACCGCCTTCCAGCAGCTTGCGGTATTCGGCGGCGCCGAGCAGGCCGTCGGCCTCAGCCGGGTGGCTCAGCCTCACCCTGACCAGCCAACCCTCGCCGTAGGGATCCTCGTTGATCCGCTCGGGGGCATCGGCAAGGGCGTCGTTGACCTCGACGATCTCGCCCGACAGCGGCGCGATCACCTCGGAGACTGCCTTGACCGACTCGACCTCGGCGTAGGAGGAGTCCTTGGCCATCGTCGCGCCGAGCTCGGGCGGGTCATAGAAGACGACCTCCCCGAGGCTGTCCTGCGCGTACCAGGTGATCCCGAAGACCGCATGGTCCTCCCCGTCCAGGCGCGCCCAGTCGTGCTGGTCGTGGTACAGCAGCTCATCGGGGTAGCTTGCCTCGGCCACGTTCACTTCTCCTTCCGGTAGAGGGGCTTGGACGCTATCCGGGCCGGGCGGCGCTTGCCGCGCACGTCGATCTCGACCTCGGTCCCCGGCTCGCTCAGGTCGGCTCGCACGTAGGCCATCCCGATCCCGACCTCGAGCGAGGGCGAGAAGCTGCCGGAGCTGACGGTCCCGACCGGCTCGCCCCCGGCCAGCACCGGGTTGCCGCGGCGGGGGATGCCGGCGCCCTCGATCTGGAACGGGACGAGCTTTTCCGCCACCCCCTCGGCGCGGGCGCGGGCGATCGGCTCGCAGCCAAGGAATCCGGTCGACTCCACACAGCACCAGCCCAAGCCGGCTTCGATCGGGTTGCGCTCCGGGCTCAGCTCGTTGCCGTGCAGCGGGAAGCAGGCCTCGAGCCGCAGCGTGTCGCGGGCACCGAGGCCGCAAGGCACGATGC
Organism: uncultured Solirubrobacterales bacterium; assembly: GCA_963743285.1. GTDB lineage: Bacteria > Actinomycetota > Thermoleophilia > Solirubrobacterales > 70-9 > CAVUPF01. The sequence continues at coordinate 109,215 of CAVUPF010000009.1, read as the reverse complement.
CCGCCTCGAGCAGCTCGACCCAGATCGCCGCGGCTACCTCGGGGTCGATCAGCAGCTCGACCCCGTCCTCGCCGGTGTAGCCGGTGCCGCAGATCAGCGCCGGCCGCTTGCCGATCCGGGCCACCGCCACCCGCATCCGCGCCGGCAGCTCGACGCCAAGCGCAGGGCCGAGCGCCTGGCGGGCGTGCGGGCCCTGGACCGCGAGCATCGCGTAGCGGTCGGCGACGTCGCGCACGACGAGGTCGAAGCTGCGGCTGCAGCGCCCCAGCCAGGAGAGGTCTGCCTCGTGGTTGGCGGCGTTGGTGATCAGCAGGTAGCGATCGGCGCCGAGCCGGTAGGCGAAGAGGTCATCGAGGACGCCGCCGCCCTGATCGCAAAGGCAGGAGTACTGGGCCGCGCCGATCCCGATCGCGGCGACGTCGTTGGAGAGGACGCGCTGCAGGAAGGCGAGCGCCCCCGGGCCCTCGACCTCGACCTCGCCCATGTGGGAGACGTCGAACATCCCGGCGTGGGTGCGGACCGCCGAGTGCTCCTCGCGGATTCCCTCATAGGAGACCGGCATCTCCCAGCCGGCGAAGGGGGCGAGCTTGGCGCCGAGCTCGGCGTGGCGCTCATAGAGTGGGGTGCGTCGCACGGCCGCGCAGGCTATTGCAGCCCCGCTGCGCTCACTCCTTGAGGAAACCCGGGACGTCGATGTCGTCGTCGCTGACCCGCAGTTTTCGGATGTCGGTGTCCTCGGCCGAGATCCGCGGCCGGCTCTCATAGCGGCGCCGCACCCGCTGCGGCGAGCGAGCCAGCAGCTCGAAGCCCTCAAAGCCGGTGGCGATCACCGTGACCCGGACCTCGTCGCGCATCGACTGGTCGACGACCGAGCCGAAGATGATGTTGGCGTTGTCATCAGCCTCGGCCTGGACGAGCTGGGCCGCCTCGTTTACCTCGAACAGGCCGAGGTCCTCGGGGCCGGTGATGTTGAGCAGCATCCCGGTCGCGCCTTTGATCGACTCCTCGATCAGCGGCGAGGTGATCGCCGCCTTGGCGGCATCCATGGCCCGGGTCTCCCCCGAAGCCGAGCCGACGCCCATCAGCGCCGAGCCGGCATCGCGCATGATCGTCCGCACGTCGGCGAAGTCGAGGTTGATCAGGCCGGGGATCGTGATCAGGTCGGTGATCCCTTGCACGCCCTGGCGCAGGATGTCGTCGGCTTGGCGGAAGGCCTCGAGCACGCTGGTGCGCCGCTCGACCGCTTGCAGCAGTTTCTCGTTGGGGACGATGATCAGGGTGTCGACGTTGTTGCGCAGCTTCTCGATGCCCTCGAGCGCCTGCTGCATCCGGCGTTTGCCCTCGAACTCAAAGGGCTTGGTGACGGCGCCGACGGTCAGCGCGCCGATCTCCTCCTTGGCGATCTCGGCGATGATCGGCGCCGAGCCGGTGCCGGTGCCGCCGCCCTCGCCCGCGGTGACGAAGACCATGTCGGCGCCCTTCAGCGCCTCCTTGATCTCGTCGCGGCTCTCCGCCGCGGCGCCCGCCCCGACCTCGGGGTTGCCGCCGGCGCCGAGGCCGCGGGTCAGCTCCTGTCCGATCGAGAGCTTGATGTCGGCATCGCAGGCCTGCAGGGCCTGGGCGTCGGTGTTGACGGCGACGAACTCGACGCCGCGGATCCCGGCGTCGACCATCCGGCTGACGGCATTGGTACCGCCGCCGCCGGCCCCGACGACCTTGATCACCGCAAGGTAAGTGGATTCCATCTCCCGATTTCTCCAAGCCCAGCCCTGGTTGGCTGGAATCTGCCAGTCTCAAGGACTGGGTATGAGTTGAGCCTTTATTCCGTCCGAGGCTTCAGCGATGCTCAAGGGTTCTGAGGACCGATGTAACCTTGGAATTTGCGCTCAACGTAGGGCATCTAAGGGCAAGTGTCAAACGCTCGGGAGCCATCCTGCAAGGCGCCTCCCTCAACTTGAGCTTGAGGGTTTTGCCAGTCTAACCCCATGGTTGAGGGCTCAGGGAGCGGGCGGCAGGGAATGACCGGAGCCTCCGATTTCCGGCCGTTCGGGGGCGCTCAGGTCCACGTAACCAAGCGTCGTCACCGACGGATCGGCGAGCACGGCGGCCGCGGCGCGCCACTTCCGCGCCGCTTCCGAATCGTCGCCGAAGCGAAGTTCGACGCCGCTGCTCAGCACCACGTCGACCCCGCCTGGGCCGTAGCGGCTGTCCCTCAGGTAGGGCCGCAGGGCGCGGGGCGCGGCGCCGAGCACGCGGGCCTGCTGCAGCGCCGTGCCGGCCAGCTGGCCGCTCGCCGGGGGCTTGGCGAGCGGCAGGCGGGGCAGCGAGGCTTCGCTCGGCAGCGGCTGCCAGGAGAGGACAGCACCTTCGGCGGAGACCCCGACCGCGCCGGACCCGGCGCCGATCTCCGCGGTCAGGCGGGCCGGGCGCAGGTGTGGCGCAACTGTCCTTTCGCGGATCACGAGCTGGTAGGCGAGCGCCACCAGCGCGACGGCGGCGAGCCCGACCAGCAGGCGGCGCTTCACAGCTCCCAGCCGCCGGGCCAACGCACCTCGCCCAGCACCTGGACCTCCGGCTCCAGCTCGACGCCGAAGCGCTCATGGACCCGGCGGCGGCCCTCGCTCATCAGCTCCAGCACGTCGGCGGTGGTGGCATCGCCGCAGTTCTCGACGAAGTTGGCGTGCTTCGCTGAGAAGCGGGCGCCGCCGTGGCGCAGGCCGCCGCAGCCGGCCGCCTCGAGCAGCGCTCCGGCCGAGCGCCCCTGCTCGGGGTTCTTGAAGGTCGAGCCGAAGGTCTTGATCCCGGAGGGCTGCGCCTCGCGACGCCTCGCGCGCATCCCAGCCAGGGTCGCCCTGATCGCCGCTGGATCGCCGGGCCGCAGCCGAAACGAGGCACGGCAGACCACCTCCCCGCTGCCGAGGTTGGAGCTGCGGTAGGCGAAGCCGAGCTGGCCCGGTGAGCGGCGGTGAAGGCCGGCGGGGGAGGCGACGTCCACCCACTCCAAGACCTTGGCGAGCTGGCCGCCGTAGGCGTTGGCGTTCATCCTCACCGCGCCCCCGACGCTGCCGGGGATATTGATCCCGAACTCGAGATCGGCGAGACCCCAAGCAGCCGCCCTGGCCGCGGCCGAGGGGAGGCGGGCGCCACCGCCGCAGAGGATGCGCTCGCCGTCGCGCTCGATCCTCGCGAGGTCGCCATCCAGCTTGATCGCAAGTCCCCGGAATCCATCGTCGGCTACCAGCAGATTCGATCCCGAACCGATCGTTCCTACCGCCAGGCCCTCCTCCCCCACCCAGGCCAACAGCTCCAGCAGCTCTCGCTCGCTGCCCGGCCGGGCGAACCACTCGGCGGGGCCGCCGGTGCGCACCGTGGTGAGGCGGGCGAGTGGGAAGTCGGGCTTAACGCCCGGCGGAGGCGCGCTCACCCGGCGCCGCCGGCGGCGAGGAGGGCCTCGCCGAGCTTGTAGACGTCGCCGGCGCCGATCGTGACCAGGATCTGGCCCGGCGCAAGGCCTGGGGCCAGGGCGTCGCGCGCCCGCTCGGCGTTGGGCAACCACCAGACCGGCCCCCCTCCCATCCGCTCGGCCGCGGCCTGGGCGACCCGCAGGCCGCTGATGCCCGCCAGCTCGCCGCGCGGCTCCTCGCGCGCCGGGTAGACGTCGAGCACCGCGACCTCGTCGGCAAGCGCCAGCGCCGCACCGAGCTCCTCCGAGAGGGCCCTGGTGCGCGAGTAGAGATGGGGCTGAAAGACGGCGATCAGCCGCGCCGGGTCCAGCTCGCGCAGGGCGCCGAGCGCCGCGCGGACCTCGGTCGGGTGGTGGGCGTAGTCGTCATAGACTCGGGCACCGTCGCGCTCGCCCTTTAACTGCAGGCGTCGCTGCACGCCGGGAAAGTCCGCCAGCGCCGCTGCCGCTGCGACGGCGTCCAGGCCGGCCAGCTCGATCGCCGCCAGGGCAGCGCGGGCGTTGAGGAGGTTGTGGTGGCCGGGGACGGCGAGCGGCAACTCGGCCGGCCCCGGCGAGCCGGCGTTGAAGCCACGCAGGCGCTTGGCCTCGATCAGGTCGGCGAGGCTGCCGTCGGCGGGCATCGCCACCCCCTCTGCCGGGGCGAGGAACTCGCGGAAGGCCCGCTGCAGCTCGGCGAGCGAGCCCCAGCGGGTGTGATGGTCCATCTCGAGATTGGTGATCACCGCGATCTCGGGCCCCAGCCGCAGGAAGCTGGCGTCGCTCTCGTCGGCCTCGGCGATCACCCACTCGCCCTTCCCCCAGCCGGCGTTGGTCGGCTCGCCGTCCTCGCCCAGTCCGGGAACCTCGCCGCCGATGAAGAAGGCCGGGTCGGCGCCGGTTGCGCGCAGCGCCCAGACCAGCATCGCAGTCGTCGTCGTCTTACCGTGGGTGCCGGCGACGGCGATCAGCCGCTTCTCGGCGCAGAGCTCGGCGAGCAGAGCGCCGCGATGCACCACGGCCGCGCCTCGTTCGCGCGCGAGCGCCAGCTCGGGGTTCTCCTCGCCGATCGCGGTGGAGAGCACCACCTCGGCTCCCTCGGGCAGGTTGGCGGCGTCGTGGCCGACGCCGGGCTTCAGCCCGGCGCGGCGCAATCGCTCCATATAGGAGGAGTCGGCCCGGTCGCTGCCGCTCACGGTCGCCCCCAGGCGGTGGCAGACCAGCGCCAGCCCGCTCATCCCGGCGCCGCCGATCCCGATGAAGTGAAGCCGGCGCGAGGCCCAACCGGCGCCCGGGGCGGCGCTCATCGTGCCGCCGCCAATACCTCGTCGGCGATGCGGCGCGCGGCGTCGGGGCGGGCCAGCGATGCGGATGCCGACGCCATCGCGGTGAGCCGCTCGGCGTCGCCGAGCAGCTGCCCGACCTCGGCCTGGAGCCGCTCGGCGCTCAGCTCCTCGTCGTCGATCCTCAGCGCCGCCCCCGCCTCCTCCATCCAGCTGGCGTTGGCGCTCTGGTGACCGGCGGTGGCGTGGGGGTAGGGGACGAGGATCGCCGGCCGACCGACGGCGATCAGCTCGAAGATCGAGCCCCCGGCGCGCGCCAGCACCAGGTCGGATGCCGCGAGGACCTCGCCGAGGTCGGGCTCGTAGGCAAGCAGTGCGTAGCGCTCGCCGTGCGGCGCCGAGCGCAGGCGCCGCTCGAGCTCCTCGTGATCGCGGCGCCCGGCGAGGTGGATGACCGCGAACTCCCTGCCCCCGCGCTCGGCGAAAGCCTCGATCGCGGCGCGGTTGATCGAGCGCGCGCCCTGGCTGCCTCCGATGACCAAAAGGCAGCGCGCATCGGCCCCGATCCCGAACCGGCGCCGCGCCGCGCCGCGATCTGCCCCGAGCACCGCGGCGGGCACCGGCCGTCCGGTCAGCGGGTAGCGCTCCCCCTCCCGACCGGCGATCGGGAAGGCCAGGCAGACCCGCCGCGCGCGAGCCGCCAGCAGGCGGTTGGCGAGGCCGAGGTGGCTGTCGGCCTCGGTGAGGACCAGCGGGACCCCGGCGATCACCGCGGCCAGCCCGGCGGGCCCGGCGACGAAGCCGCCGCCGCCCATCACGACGTCCGCCCCGCGGCCGCGGATCATCCGCCCGGCGCTCTTCACCGCGGCCAGCGCCTCGATCACGGCGGCCGCGGCACGCAGCGGGTTGCGGCGGTCGATCCCGCGCACCCTGAGGCTGTCGAGCTGATAGCCGCCGGCCGGTACCAGCTCGGCCTCAATCCGGCCGCGGGTGCCGAGGAAGCTGACCTCGGCGCCGCTAGCCCGAAGCTCGGCGGCGACCGCCATGGCCGGCACGACGTGGCCGGCGGTTCCCCCCGCCGCCACTACGACTCTTGGCGCTCTCTGCCACCGCTCGATCGACTCCTTCCACGCGCGGGCACACGCCCGCCCTCGACCACGCGCAGTTTGCCAGCGCCGGCGGTCCCGCCGCGGGCGACGGCCAAAATCAAGCCGACCGCGAACAGCGTCGCCATCAGGTTGCTGTTGCCGTAGGAAACGAAAGGCAGCGGCACGCCGGTCAGCGGCGCCAGCCCCATCACCGCGAAGAGGTTGATCGTCGCCTGGATCAGGATCAGCGAGGTGAGGCCGGCGACCAGCAGCTTGCCGTAGTTGTCCTTGGCCCGCTGGGCGACCCGCAACCCGGCGTAGCCGAACATCGACGAAGAGGCCGACGATCCCGAGCATGCCGAGCAGGCCCAGCTCCTCGCCGATCACCGCAGCGATCATGTCGGTATTCGCCTCGGGCAGGTAGTAGGCCTTCTGCACACCGTTGCCGATGCCGACCCCGAAGATGCCGCCCGAGCCGATCGCGATCTTCGCCTGGGCCGCCTGAAAACCGGTGCCCGAGGTGTCTGCCGTCGGGTTGAGGAAGCCGGTGAGGCGAGCCATCCGGTAGGGCTCAACGACGGTGACGAGCAGCGCCACGCCACCGAGCGCGAGGGCGATCAGGCCGAGGTCGCGGGGCCGCGCGCCGGCGGCGATCAGGGTGGCACCGACCGCGAAGGCGACGACCATCGCCGTACCCAGGTCGGGCTCGACGAGGATCAGCAGGCAGGAGAGGCCGGCGACCAGCAGGTAGGGCATGAAACCGGCGATCGTCCGCGCCCGCCGTGGCTTGCGGGCGAGCATGTCGGCCCCGTAGAGGATCAGCGCCACCTTGACCAGCTCGGATGGCTGGAGCTGGAGCATGCTCGGTCCGATCCAGCGGCTGGCGCCGTTGACGCTCGACCCAACCGCGAGCGCGGCGATCAGCAGGAAGAGGGAGAGCGCCAGGATCGCCGGGGTCAGGCGGCGCACCAGGCTCAAGCCATAGCGCGAGGTCAGGTGCATGATCACCAGGCCGACCGCCCCGAAGATCAGCGTGCGCTTCAGGTAGTAGGCGCTGTTGGAGAGACCGCCGTTGCTGAGCACCTCGGTGGTCGAGCTGGCCGAGAAGATCATCACCGCGCCAAAGGCGAGCAGGCAGAGGGTCGCGGTGAGCAGCATGTTGTACTCGGTCGAGGCGGCGGCGGCGCGCGAGCGCTGCTTCGCCGCCTTCGCCCTGCGCGGCTTGGCGGGGCGACCGAGCGTCAGGGCGCGAGCGCTCACCGCAGGCCCTCGACGATCTGGCGGAAGCGCTCGCCGCGCTCCTCGAAGTTCGCGAAGGCATCGAAGCTGGCGCAGGCGGGCGAGAGCAGGACGACCTCGCCGGCACGGGCGGCGGCGGCGGCGCGGCGCACCGCGTCCTCGAGGTCGCGGCAGCGGTGCAGCTCGACCCCCGAGGCGAGGGCCGGCGCCAGCTCGACGGCGAGCCGATCGGCGACCGCGCCGATCAGGTAGCAGGCGACGCAGCGTTCGCGTATCGGCTCGGCCAGCGGCCCGAAGGAGTCGCCCTTCTCGCTGCCGCCGAGGATCGCGTGGACCCCGTCCTCAAAGGCGCTCAGCCCGACCACGGCGGCGGCGACGTTGGTCGCCTTGGAGTCGTTGACGAAGCGAACGCCGCCGATCTCGGCCACCAGCTCGAGCCGGTGCGGGACGCCGGCGAAGCTGCGCAGCCCGGCGCGCACCGCGTCGCGGTCGATGCCCATCGCGAGCGCCGCGGCGGCGGCCGCCAATGCGTTGGTGGCGTTGTGCTCGCCGAGGAGGCCGAGCTCCTCGGCCCTGAGCAGCGGCCTCCCGTCGTAGAAGATCGTGCCTTCGGCGAGCGAGACCTCGCAGTCAGGCCCCGCCCCGCGGCAGAAGGCGACGCGGCGCGCGCAGCCGCCGAGGTCGACCCCGGCAAGCGCCGGATCATCGCCGTTGTAGATAGCGAGATCGTCGTTTGTCTGATTGGCGAAGATCCGCAGCTTCGCGGCGAGGTAGGCGTCGAGGTCGGAGTGGCGGTCGAGGTGGTCGGGCGCCAGGTTGAGGAAGACCGAGCACTCGGGTGCGAAAGCGACGCTGTCCTCGAGCTGGAAGCTGGAGCACTCGCAGACGATGGTCGCCTCGCGATCAACCTCCCCGGCCAGCCGCGAGAGCGGCGTGCCGACGTTGCCGGCGACGGCGACCGGTTCCCCCGCGGTCCGGTAGAGGTGCCCGAGCAGCTCCGCCGTGGTCGTCTTGCCGTTGGTCCCGGTCACCGCGAGGAAGCGGTTGGGAATCGCCCGCCAGGCAAGCTCGAGCTCTCCGACCACGTCGATCCCCCGCTCCAGAGCGGCGGCGATCACCGGCGCCTCCCGAGGAACCCCCGGGCTCTTCACAACCGTCCGAACTCCGTCGAGAAGCGCCAATCCATCCGAATCAAGAACAACTTCGACACCGACTCCCCGAAGCCCTGCAACCCCCTGCGGACGCCCGGAGTCGACCCCCCGGACAACCTCCCCCCCGCGCGCCAGCAGCCCCGCCACCGCAAGGCCGGACCGCGCCAACCCAACGACCAAAAACGGGCCCTCGGGCAGCTCCGGGCGAGGCTTGCGGGGAGGCGGCGCACTCATCTTGGGAATGAGTTTCGCGCTCGAGCTGATGGACCCTGTGCGCTACCGCCCGATCGACTGCTGGTAGAGGGTGAAGCCGATCCCCGAGCAGACGGCGGCGATGATCCAGAAGCGAAGCATGATCTTGGTCTCCGACCAAGCCATCATCTCGAAGTGGTGGTGCAGCGGCGCCATCAGCAAGACGCGGCGGCGGAAGGTCTTGAAGGAGAAGACCTGGACGGCGACCGAGAGCGCCTCGATCACGAAGATGCCCCCGATGATGATCAGCAGCACCTCGGTCTGGGTCATCACGGCGAGCGCGCCGATCGCGCCGCCGAGGCCGAGCGAACCGGTGTCCCCCATGAAGATCGACGCCGGGAAGGCGTTGAACCACAGAAAGCCGACGCAGGCGCCGACCAGGCAGGCAGAGAGCAGCGCCAGGTTCTGGCGCTCGCCGGTGACGAATGCGATCGCCGTGTAGGTGAGCAGGACGATCGCACATGAGCCGGCAGCGAGGCCGTCGAGGCCATCGGTGAGGTTGACGCCGTTGGAGGTGCCGGCGATCACCAGGAAGACGAGGACGAAGTAGAGGACCGGTCCGAGGTCGATGCTGCCTTTGCCGATCCGCAGGTAGAGGACCGGCTGCAGCCCGACCTCGTGCCGCGCGACCCACCAGAGGCCGAAGGCGAGGATCAGCTGACAGAGCAGCTTCCAGCGGGCTGAGAGGCCCAGCGAGCGGCGTTTGACGATCTTGATGAAGTCGTCGGCGAAGCCGATCGCCGCACAGCCCAAGGTGACGCCGAGCACGGCGAGGCTCTGGGCGTCACGATCGGAGAGGACCAGGTAGGGCACGCAGACCGAGGCGAAGACGATCAGCCCACCCATCGTCGGGGTGCCCGCCTTGGCGTGGTGCTCCTGCGGCCCGTCCTCGCGGATGTGCTGGCCGAACTCCTTTACTCGCAGGTACTCGATGAACTTCGGCCCGAGAAAGATGCAGATCAGCATCGACGCCATCCCCGCGATCAGGACCGTACCCATCAGATCAGCCCTCTGAGGGCGTCCGCCACGGCCTCCAGGCGGGCCGAGCGGGAGCCCTTGACGAGGACGGCGTCGCCGTCGCCGAGCTGCGCCGCCAGGAGCTCGGCGGCGTCCTCGGGAGCGCCGACCAGCTCATCGGGGCCGTAGTCGCGGGCCGGCTCGCCGACCCCGATCAGCAGGTCGACCCCTACCGCGCGGGCATGCTCGCCTACCTCGCGGTGGTATGCGGCCGCCTCGGCGCCCAGCTCGGCCATCTCGCCGAGCACCGCGATCGTGCGCTCGGCCCCCAGCGTGGAGAGGTGCTCGAGCGCCGCACGCATCGAGACCGGGTTCGCGTTGTAGCAGTCGTTCACGAGGACGATTCCGTCTCCCAGCTCGAGGCGCTCACCGCGGAAGCGGGAGAATCCTATGTTCGCAGCGCGGTCGGCCATCTCGGCCGGCGCCGCGCCGAGCGCCACGCCAGCCGCAACCGCGGCCAGCGCGTTGGTCAGGTTGTGCGCCTCGGTGAACGGGAAGTGGAAGCGCGCGCTGCCGGACGGGGTGGCGATCAGCGCCTCGGTGACCCCCGCGGCGACCCGGCGCTCGAGCACCTCCACTTCGCCTCCGGCGCCGAATCGGAGTAGGCGCGGCGCCCTCCCGAGGTGCGGCTCCAGCTCGCCAGCCTCCGCTGGCACGACCGCCACCCCTTGCCCGGGCAGCGCGTCCAAGACCTCCGCCTTCGCCGCCGCGATCGCCTCGACCGAGCCCAGCAGCTCGACGTGGACAGGGCCGACGTTGGTGATCACCGCGATCTCGGGCGCGGCGATCGCAGCCAGCTCGGCGATCTGGCCCGGCCCGCGCATCGCCATCTCCAACACCAGCAGCTCGGCATCGGGGGGGGCTTCAAGGACGCTCAGCGGCAGTCCGATCTCGGTGTTGAGGTTCTCGCGGTTGGCGTGGACCCGCCCCGGCAACAGCGCCCGGGCGATGTCCTTGACCGAGGTCTTGCCGACCGAGCCGGTGATGCCGATCACCGGGACGCCGAGGGCGCGACGCCAGGCGCCGGCGAGCGCCTGCATCGCGGCGAGCGGGTCCGGCGCCGCGAAGACCCAGGCGCCCTCGAGGCCGGCGGCGCGCTGCGGCTCGGCCACGACCCCCCAAGCGCCGGCGGCGATCGCGGCGGCGGCGAACTGGCCGCCGTCGACGTTCTCCCCGCGCAGGCCGAAGAAGAGGTCGCCCGGCCCGCTGGCGGCAGAGTCGATCGTCGCGCGGCCCGGAGAGCCCGGCTCCCCCTCGGCATGGACCTCGGCCCGGATCGCCGCCGCGATCTGCTCGGCACCGAGGTTCACGCGGTGCCGACCAGCTTCCGCAGCTCCTCGACCGCGACCTCGCGGTCATCGAAGGGAACCTTGCGACCGTCCTCGAACTCCTGCCCCTGCTCGTGCCCCTTGCCGGCGATCACAACCATGTCGCCCGGCCGGGCGCGCCGGAGTGCGAGGGCGATCGCGGCGCGGCGGTCGACCTCGACCTCGACCGTGGCCCCCTCCGCGACCCCGGCGATGACCTCGGCGACGATCGCCTCCGGATCCTCTGAGCGGGGGTTGTCGGAGGTGACGATCGCCAGATCGGAGAGCTCCGCCCCGACCCGCCCCATCTTCGGCCGCTTGTCGCGATCACGATCACCGCCGGCGCCGAGGACGGCGATCAGCCGGCCTTCGGTCAGCTGCCGTGCGGCCCCCAGCACGTTCTCCAGCGAGTCGGGGGTATGGGCGTAATCGACAAGCACCCCGAACCCCTGGCCCTGCTCCACCGGCTCAAAGCGCCCCGGCACCCGCGCGGCCCGCGCCAGGCCCGCAGCCGCCGTCTCGGGATCGACTCCGAGCACCGTCGCGGCGGCGAAGGCGCCAAGCGCGTTGGCGACGTTGAAGTGCCCGGGGAGGGCGGTTCGGACAGGCGTCTCCCCGCTCGGCCCGGCGATCGTGAACTCAGCCCCTCCGGCATCGAAGGACACATCGCGGGCGGCGTAGTCGGCCGCGGCGCCGGCGACGGAGAAGGTCAGGCACTCGAACTCGCCGGCGATCCGCCGCCCATAGGGATCGTCGACGTTGACGACCGCACTCCCCGGCCCCATCTCGAAAAGCATCCGCTTGGAGCGAAAGTACTCCTCCATGTTGCCGTGGAAGTCGAGGTGGTCCTGGGTCAGGTTCGTGAACAACGCCAGCTCGAAGTGAACCGCGTCGCAGCGGTGAAGCGCCAGGGCATGCGAGGAGACCTCCATCGCGCAGGCCCGGTCCCCGCCGTCCAGCATGCGCCGAAACGTCGCCTGTAGGTCGATCGCCTCGGGTGTGGTCCGCTCAACCTCCTCCGCCGCGCCACCCACCACCTGCTTCACCGTCCCGAGCAGACCAGTCTGGGTACCCGCCGCCTCGAGGACTTCCTGGACCAGGAACGCCGTGGTCGTCTTCCCGTTGGTCCCGGTAATCCCCACCACCGTCAGCGCCGCGGTCGGATCCCCCCAGAACCGCGCCGCCAGGGGAGCCATCGCGGCTCGAACGTCCTCGACCAAGACCTGGGTCACGGCGAGCTCTAGCTCCCGTCCCACGACCAGCGCAGAGGCCCCCGCCTCAGCCGCCTCGACGGCAAACTGATGCCCGTCCACCCTCTCCCCGGGCACGCAGAAGAACAGCGTTCCAGGCCCGACTTTTCGGCTGTCATAAGCCAGATCAGCGAGCTCAACGTCAGCGTCCCCGAGGACGGCTCGGATCCTCGCCCCCGCAATCAGGTCTCGCAGCAACATGTCTCGATTCTAGGCGCGAGGCGGGCATCCGCTCCCGGGCCGGACGCCCGGTCCTACCCCGGGGGAACCCCAAGGTAGGGCAGCGCGAAGGCAGCGATCTTCCCGAACGCCGGCGCCGCCACCGAGCCGCCGTAGTAATTCCCCCCGGAGGGCTGGTCGACGATCACCGCGATCAGCAACCGCGGGTCCTGCGCCGGGGCAAACCCGATGAAGGAGGCCACGAAATTGGTGTTGGAGTAGGTCCCGTTTTCGGCGATTTGCGCGGTCCCGGTCTTGCCGGCCAGGGTGTACCCCGGCACGCTCACCTCCGAGGCAGTCCCCCCAGGCGCCAGCACTCCCTCGAGCATGGTGCGCACCTGAGCAGCCACCTGGGGAGTGATGACACGGCGCCCGCGCGGCTCGTGCACCGGTTCGCCGCCGACCTTCTCGATCAGCTGCGGGCGGCGCAGGATGCCGCCGTCGGCGATCGCCGTGTAGCCAGCGGCCATCTGCATCGGCGTCACCGAGACCCCCTGGCCGATCGGCAGGTTGCCCATGGTCGAGCCCGAGTAGTCCTTCAGCGCCGGCACGATCCCCCGTTCCTCGCCGGGGAACTGGACCCCGGTCGGGCGGCCGAAGCCGAAGCGATCGATCCAGCGGCTGAATCGGCTGGCGCCCAGCTCGAGCCCGATCGTCACCGCGCCCACGTTGGAGGAGCGGGCGAGGATCTGGGCGACGCTCATCGTTTCGGTTCCCCTTGGCTCGGCTTCCCCGATCGTCCGATTGGCGACCCGGATCGTCGGCGGCAGCGTGAACGTCGTTTCCGGCGTCACCAGGCCGTTCTCCAACGCCGCGGAGATGGTGAACGCCTTGAAGGTCGAGCCCGGTTCGTAGTTGAAGCCCGTGGCCTGGTTCATCAGCGCCCCGGAGCTGGCCTGAGAGAGTTCGTTGAGGTTGACCGGAGGCCAGCTCGCCATCGCCAGGATCTGCGAGCTCCGCGGTTCCATGACGATCGCGGTCGCGCCCTTGGGCGCGAAGTTCGATCCGACCCCGGCGAGGACTTCTTCGGTCTTCGCCTGGATCGCGGGGTCGAGCGTCAGCTGGACATTCTTGCCGTCGCGAGCTTGCTTCACAGCTTCCAAGCGGATCGGCTCACCGAGCGCGTCGTTGACGATGCGGCGTTCGCCGTCGACCCCCTGCAGCGCCGAGTTCTTCTCCGCTTCCAGCCCGGTCAGCCCCTTTCCTTCGGTTCCGAGCGCCCCGATCACCTGCCCCGCAAGCTCCCCCTGCGGATAGGTTCGGCGGCTGTCGGGGAGCTGCCCGATCCCCGCCAGCTTGAGCCGGGCGATCCGCGCCGCTGCCGGCAGGCTCACTTCGTGGGCAAGGTAGGAAAAGCCGGAGTGGGCGGTCAGGCTAGCCAAGATCTGGCCCCTGCCGATGCCGAGGATCGGCGCCAGCTCCGCGGCGGTCCGCCTCGAGTCCTTCACCTGGTACGGGGTCGCGTAGATCGTCGCCGCATCTTCGGAGGCGGCCAGCTCATTGCCGTGGCGGTCGAGGATGCTGCCGCGCAGCCCCGGGACCGTGACCACGTCGGTCTGTTGGGAGATCGCCTCGGAGGCGAGCTTTGAGCCTTCCACCCCCTGCAACCAGAAGGCTCGGCCGACGATGAGCAGGAAGCAAAAGAGGAAGCCGGCGAACAGGAGCCCGATCCGTCGCTCGATCAAGCGCATCGCGTCCCGGCCTCAGCCGCCGCCGGCGGCAGCGAGGCGCTTGGCCGCCGCTTCAACGTCGCTCGGAGCCGCGGTCAGATAGCGAACCTGATTGGCGGAGGGCGTCTGCAGGCCCTGCGCGGCCGCCTCACGGCGGATCCGGGCGGTCCCGTATCGCTGCGCGTCGCGGCTGCGCAGGACCGAGTTGTCAGCTTCCAGGGCCTCGATGCTCTGGTAGAGCTTGCCGGTCGACGCCGCGAAGCTGAGGGTTATCACGTTGAGGGCGACGATCCCGGCCAGCAGCACCCCGAGCACGCCGATCCAGGCCCTGCCGTGGGTCATCCTGACCACCAAACCGGAGTCGGGCAGATGGGTGACCGCAGTTGCCGTGCGGCCTACTGCCGACGGGATCAGTTGACCGCCGCTCGCCCGCTGGGGCTTGGGTCGCCCGCGCCGGGGAGCGCGGCGGGGCCCCGGACGGACCGGGGCCGGAGCAGCGCTCGCCCGGACCAAGCGAGGCACCGATTTGCGCCCGGGCGGAGCTTTGCGCGCGGGCGCCCGAACCGGACTGGTTCTGCGTGCGGGAGCGGCGGCCGCCATCAATCACCCGCCTCCTTTGGCGTTGTAGCGGCGATCTTCACGGCTGCCCGCAGGTGAGCCGAGCGCGAGCGCGCGTTCGCCGCCACTTCGCCCGCACCGGGGGCGACGGCGCGGCGAGTGAGCAGCTCCGCCTCGGGCTCGTGGCCGCATACGCAGATCGGCAGCTCCGGCGGGCAGACACAACCACGGGCCCGCTCGGCGAGGAACCGCTTGACGCGGCGATCCTCGAGCGAGTGGAAGGAGATCGCCGCAAGCCGGCCGCCGATCGGCAGCACCCCCCAGGCGAGGGGCAGGGCGTCCTCAAGCGAGTCGAGCTCCCCGTTGACGGCAATCCGGATCGCCTGGAAGGTCCGCTTGGCAGGATGACCGCCGCCGAAGCGGGCGGAGGCCGGGATGCCGGCCTTGACCGCCGCGACGAGCTCAGAGGTGCTGCGCAGCGGCCGGCGGCGGACGATCTCTCGCGCGATCCCACCGGCGTAGCGCTCCTCGCCGAAGCGGCGCAGCGCCTGCGCGATCCGCGCCTCGGGCCACTCGTTGACGATCTCGGCGGCGGTTAACTCCTGGCGCGTGTCCATCCGCATGTCAAGTGGGGCGTCGTAGGCGTAGGAGAACCCCCGCTCCCAGGCGTCTACCTGCATCGAAGACATCCCGAGGTCCATGTAGACCATGTCTGGGTGGAGGCCTTCGCCGCGCAGGGTGCGAAGCCCTTCCGCGTAGTCGGTGCCGATGAAGCGGGTCCGACACGGCGCCGCGGCGGCAAACTCGGCGAAGCGGGCTGCTGCGGCCGGGTCGCGATCGATGCAGATCAGCGTCCCGGCCGGCCCCAGGCGATCGGCGACAAGCCGGGCGTGGCCACCGCCACCGAAGGTGCAGTCAACCGCGGTCTGCCCTGGCTCGGGGGCAAGCAAAGCGGCTAGCTCGGTCGCGAGGACGGGTAGGTGCTCGGTCGGCATGTAGATCAGGGTGGTGATTGTCGGCGCCGGGCTCCGCGCATGGGAAACCTGGGCCTCCATCTCACTCAGAGGCTCCTGCGCCCGCTAGGCCCTCGGCGATCTCGGGCGCTTCCAGATCGAGCTCCTGCTCCTGCTCGGCCCAAGCGTCGGTGTTCCAGATCTCCAGGTACTCCCCCGCCCCGACCACCACGCAGGGCCCGTCGAGGCCGGCATGCTCGATCAGCGGCTTCGAGAGGCGAATGCGGCCGGCCGAGTCGAGAGTTTCGTCAAAGGAGCCGCCGTGGAAGCGGCGGCGCAGGCGGCGGGCGTCGCGCCCGAAGGGGCTGTGGGGCGCGAGAAAGCGATCCGAGAGCTGCTCGAACTCCTCGGTCGTGTGCAACCAGACGCAGGGGTCGAAGCCCTTGGAGAGAACCACCCCGTCAGAAAGGGCGGCGCGAAAGCGCGACGGAACCGTGAGCCGATCCTTGGAATCGAGACTGTGTTCGTAGATACCCCGAAATGCCACCGCGTCGATTCCTTTCGGGAGGGCTGGAAAGTGTTAGGACCGAGGTGATGAGGTGGGAGGGCCGGAAAGAGTTAGGACCGAGGTGATGAGGTGGGAGGAGCCTCACCACCCCGGTCCTGGGCTTCAACTCGTGCGCCACTGTAACCCACTTTCCCCCACTTTGCAACA
Source organism: uncultured Solirubrobacterales bacterium (assembly GCA_963743285.1). Taxonomy (GTDB): domain Bacteria; phylum Actinomycetota; class Thermoleophilia; order Solirubrobacterales; family 70-9; genus CAVUPF01. Next base: position 93,071 of record CAVUPF010000009.1, on the reverse strand, counting down.
CGACCATGCACTGCAAGGTCGTTTGCATGCGGCGGGCAGCGCAGCTCGGGGGAGCCAGCCGCGGGTGATTGGCAGGACGGATGGGCAATAGGATCCGCGCTGTGGCGGCCCACAGAGCCCCGCCTCCCCGGTCGGGCCGGGGGCCTCGGTCGCTTGCGGTGCTGGTCGGCGCAGTCGCCCTCACCTACCTTCTCGGGGCCGCACCCGTGGCCGGGGCGGGCCTCCCGAGTCGGGCACGCACAAGCAGGGTCGCGTCCAACCGCGCCTCCGAGAGCGGCGGCGATCCAGCCGCTGCGGGCACCGGCGAGCAGGTGAGCGACAGCGTCAGCTATCTGTCGGAGGGGCGCGCCCGCATCAACATCGTCTCCCGCCACCAGGCTGGACTGCACTGGGGCGGGCAAACCGTCTACTGGTATCTCAGTAGCGGCGCCAGCGGCCCTCTGCGTCGGGCGACGACCGGGCAGACCAGCGAAGTCATGCCGGGCGTAACGCGGATGACCGCCACCGTCACCCTGACGAGCGCCGGCCCGTTTCGGTATGCGGCCTGCTTCAACACCCCGCCGCACGACACCTCCAGCCCGAGCCGCTCGCCGGGCCCTTGCGGGCGCCGCCTCCTCAGCCCCGCCAGCTCGCCCTATGCAGGGTTCGGTGTCGCCCCGGCCGGCTACCCGGGGCCTGCCGCAGTTGCCGCCGCGACGCGCTACTTGAACCGGCGCATCGGCTATACCGGATTCGCGGTGATCGACAGCGAGGGGCGGATCGGCGGCGAGCACCTGCACCGGACCTTCGTCAGCGCCAGCGTCGTCAAGGCGATGCTCCTGGTCGCCTACCTGCGCAAGCTGGCGGCCGAGCACCGCGGCCTCGACACCCCCAGCCGCTCGCTCCTTGAACCGATGATCCACATCTCCGACAACGAAGCGGCGACCGCGGTCTGGGAACGGGTCGGTGATCCCCGCCTCCGTGAGCTGGCGCGCCGCGCCGCGATGACCGACTTCTCGATCGTCGGCATCTGGGCCAACGCGCAGATCAGCCCCGCCGACCAGGCCCGCTACTTCTTCGAGATGGAAAGCCTCACCCCGCCGCAGTTCCGCCACTTTGCCCGTCACCTGCTCTCCCACATCGCTGGCTATGAGAGCTGGGGAATCCCGGCCATCGCGCGGCCGCGCGGCTGGACGGTCTTCTTCAAGGGCGGCTGGCGTGAAACCGAACGTGGACAGCTCGTCCACCAGGTGGCCCGGCTGCAACGACCGGGGGAGCGGATAGCGATCGCCGTGATGACCGACGGCGACCCGACGATGGGCTACGGGATCGACACGATCCAGGGCGTCACGGCACGCCTCCTGCACGCCCGTCCTTGAGCGAGCAGAGACTGGGCGGCCCAGGTGCTCGCTCTAGGCTCTCCAACCATGACCACGACCGCGAGGGTCGCAGTCTTCGGGCCCCACCCAATGCTCTCGATCACGATCGAGGCGCTGGCGGGTGCGGGAGGCGACGAGATCCATCTTCACCCGGCCGGGCAGGGTGTCTGGGTCGCCCGGATGGCGGCAGAGCTGGGAGCAGGCCCGGTTCTCTGCGGTTTCATCGGAGGCGAGACCGGCGCCGTGCTGCGACCGCTGCTCGAGGAGCTGCCGATTGAGCTTCGCCTGGTGGCGAGCGCCGAGCCCAGCGGCGCCTACATCCACGACCGCCGCGGTGGCGAGCGCCGCGCGATCGCACAGGGAGCAAGCACGCCCCCTTCCCGGCATGAGGTCGACGACCTCTTCTCGGCAGCCTGCGCCGCGGCAATCGACTCCGATGCCCTCGTCGTCTGCAACCCCTACCCAGGCGAGGCGTTGCCGCTGGAGATCTACGGGAATCTGGTCGCCGACGTTCGCGCCAACGGGACCCAGGTCTTGGTCGACCTCTCCTCGCCGCGGCTCGACAGCGCGCTAGAGGGCAAGCCGGACCTGGTCAAGATCAACGACTGGGAGCTGGCGGAGTTCGTCGCCGGGCCGATCGACACGGAGGCGAGACTGCGCACGGCGACCGAGCGCCTCCTTGCGCGCGGCGCCGGCGCGGCGATCGTGACCCGGGCCGGGGAGCCGGCATTCGTCCTTCGAGGCGACCGGGCTCAGATGCTGGTCCCACCCCGCTTTGACCGCGGCTCGCGAGAGGGTTGTGGGGATTCGATGATGGGCGCCCTCTCCGCCTCACTCGCCGGCGGCCGCGCCTGGGATGAGTCGCTGAGGATCGGCGCCGCGGCGGGGGCGGCCAACTTCCTGCGACACGGCCTCGGAACCGGCGCCCGCTCCGTGGTCGAGGACCTGGCCAGAAGGGTGAAGTTGGTCGAGCTGGACTAGTACCCCGGACCAAACGGCGGCTCGAGCGGCGCGCCTTCGATGATCGCGCCCGGCGCCGTCGCGGCGATCCACCCCAGATGAGGCGCCAGGCGCTCAACCGCTGCCAGCCCCTCGAGCGCCGCCGCGAGCCGCGGCGGACGGCCATGCTGGGAGGAGTGCGAGTCGCTGCCGAGCACATGGACCAGTCCCGCCTCGGCCAGCGCCAGCATCCCCGGCGCCGTCGCTTCGTGCAGGAAGAAGTCCGCAGTGGCCTGGATCAAGGCACCGGCGGCGATCAGGCCCGCGAGGCGCTTGAACATGTCCGCCGAGGGGTGACGCTCGGGATGGGCGATCAGCGAGCGGTGGCCGCGCTCGGCGAGGTACTCGACGCGGCGGGTGAGGCTGTCGCTGAGTGGCCCGGGTGCCGGCTCGAGCAGGACCCAGCCTCCGCCGCCCAGCCCGACCAGCGCCAGCTCCTCAGCACTCAGGCCCTCGACCGCCGACTCTGCGACCTCGCCCCCCTGAAGGACGGTGACCGGGATGCCCTCTGCGCGCAGCCGCTCGCCGAGGGTCTCGACCCGGCAGGCGATCTCTTCGATGTCGACCTCGTGGTCGTGGCGGATGTGAGGGGTGGCACAGATCGCCCCGATCCCGTCCGCAGCGGCCTGCCGGGCCATGCCGCTGCTGTCTGCCAGGTCTAGCGCCCCGTCGTCGAGGGCAGGCAGGATGTGGCAGTGCAGGTCGATCACGGCCAAGAGCAAGCCTAGAGCGCCGGGGCGCAGGAGCGGGCCTGCAAACCGTCGTTCAGTGGCCCCCCCCGGCCGGCACCCGACTACGATGATCGGCATGATCCGGCACCTGCTTCCGCTGGGCTGGCGGGGGCCGATGGGCTTCAACCGTGGATAAGAAGACGACCCGCAGAGGGAATTACGAGTCGGGCTCCGACTACGTGCTCGAGTACGGCGAGCTTCGCTTCGCCTTCAACGAGGGCGACTTCGGTCAGCGCGTCGAGCAGGCTGCGGTCAAGCTCGGCTTCGTCGATCAGGGACTGAGCCCCGAGGAGCTGGACGATCTGCTCGACCTCGCCGTGAGCGGCGAGATCGCCGAGCCCAGCTCCCGCCTCGGCGAGCACATCAACGAGAACTGGGAGGACCTAGTCGGACCGGCCAACCGCAGCCTCGTCCACTGGATCCGCCGCCTCGTCTTCCGCGGCGCCTGGCTGGACCAACGCGTCAAGGAGGGCGAGCTGGACATCGTCTTCGACGAGCGCACCCAGACCTTCGGCTACGTCCAACCGGACCGCAGCTCCGAGCTGATCGAGCTCTCCAAGGAGCCCTCCTGGCGCCGCATCGCCTACCGCAGGTAGGCGCCTCTCAGCTTGTCGGCTGCTCGCGCTCGTAATAGACGCGGGCCCGTGCCACCAGGCCGGACTCGTCCAGCTCGACCGCCTCGATCGCCCGATGCCCGTCCTCGCGCCGGTAGAGCAGGGCAAAGCCTCCCGGACCCTCGAGCAACGACTCCTCGGTGACGGTCAGGTTGGGGGCCAGCTCAAGGCCGTGGCGGAAGTGCTCGCGCAGCTCCTCGCGTCCTTGCATTCGCCCCTCGGCGGCGTCCCCGACCACAGCCGGGATCGCGAAGGCGACGTCCTCGGAATAGCAGGCGACGATCGCATCGAGGTCATGCGCATTCCAGGCCTCCAGCCAACGGTCCGTATGCTCGCGGGAGCTGCCGCCTTTGCGGCGGAGGCGGAAGCGGTGCCGACGGCGGCGTCGAGGGCGCCGGGACTCGGCCTCCGGAGCCTGGGCCGAGGGCGACTCCGGCGTTGCGGCGGGGGCAGCGGTGGGACGGGATGGCCGCTGCCGCTGCGGCGCCTCCCGCGCCGGTTCGCCGCTGGCCAGCTTCTCGATCAACTCGCTGCGGGGCAGCATCCGGTAGCGAGGAAGGCCCGCCTCGGCCGCCAGCGCGTGCAACTCGGCGAGGTGCTTGGATTCCAGCTCGGCCTTGGTCATCGAGGCGGCAGGTTATTCAACCGGTGAGGTCCGCGTGGGCGGGGTCGACGCCCTCCTCGGCCATGACCATCGGCCAGGCCTCGGCCTCCTGCTTGATACGCCGGCGCGACCAGCCAAGCTCGCGTCCGATCGCCTCGGCGACCGGACGAACCGAGTCGGCGCTGCGCAGCTGGGGCGCGGCGAGGATCCCCAGCCGGGTGCGGCGGAGCAGCACGTCGGCGACGCTACGGGCCTGCTCGAGGCGAGCGGCGATCGTCGCCTCGGCAAGCAGGTCAGGGCGGCCGGCGGCGATCGGCTCCGCCAGCTTTGGTTCCTTCCAGGCCAGGTCGAGGACGGCGCGGGCGGCGTGCCCGTAGCGAAAGGCGAGCTGGGCGATCGACTCGTCCCCGATGCCCTGCGGCGCTTCCAGGTCCTCGACGCGCGCCTCCATCCCGAGCGGGATCTCGGCCGTGTGGCAAGGGGCCTGGCGCCCCTCGCGCTCGACCAGTCGGTCGACGGTCTGCTTCGCCATCCGCCTCCAGGTGGTCAGCTTGCCGCCGGTGATCGTCAGCATCCCTGAAGAGGTCTCATACAACTCCGCTTTGCGGGAGATGTCGACTGAGGTGCGACGGTCGCCGGTCGAGATCAGCGGCCTCACCCCGGCGTAGGCGCCGATCAGATCAGAGCGCCCGAGCGAGGCGCCGAAGAAAGAGTCGACCGCGTCGAGCAGGTAGGCGATGTCCTCCTCGGCCGGCTTGGGCAGGGAGATGTCCCCCTCGTATTTGTTGTCCGTGGTGCCGATCAGGGTGCGGCCGTACCAGGGCAGGGCGAAGATCATGCGCCCCTCGCCGGCGGGGATGACGCAGGCGGCGCGGCCCATCGGCAGGTCGGCCTGATCGAGAATCAGATGGGTTCCGCGGCTGGGGGCGATCCGCGGCAGGTCCGCCTCGTCGACCACCTCCTCGGGGCGGATGCGGTCGGCCCAGACGCCGGTCGCGTTGACGACGTTGTCGGCCTCGACCACGAGGCGCTCGCCCGACTCGGCCTCGACGAAGGCGACGCCGGAGGCGCGACCCTTTAAAGAGAGCACCTCGGTCACCTCGGCGCCGTTCAGCATCACGGCGCCGAAGCGCTCCGCCTCCCCCAAGACGGTCAGCACGAGGCGGACGTCGTCGGTCTGACAGTCATAGAAGAGGTAGGCGCTCTTAGGTTCGCGCGAGGCGAGCGCCGGGACCATTTCCAACACCTCCTCGCGGTCGATCGTGCGATGGCGATCGGGGGACCAGTCAAAGCCCTCGTCCTCCTCCTTGGCCGACCTCATCTCGCGACGGCTGCGGCCGACCCTGGTCGTCGCCATCACGTCGTACATGTTGAGGCCGAGCCCGATTTTGCGGTCGCGGCGCTCCTCGCCCAGGGCGGGGACGAGGAACGGGGTCGGGTAGACGAGGTGGGGCGCCAGCCGGACCATCAACTGGCGCTCGAGCAGCGCCTCGCGGACCAGTCCCAAGTCGAAGTTCTGCAGGTAGCGCAGGCCGCCGTGGACCATCTTCGAGGAGCGGCTGGAGGTACCGACCGCGTAGTCCTCGCGCTCCAGCAGAGCGACCGAGTAGCCGCGCGAGGCGGCGTCGAGGGCGACTCCAGCACCGGTGATGCCGCCGCCGATCACCACCACCTCGAAGCGCCTGCCGGCGATCGCCTCGAGTGCCTCGGCGCGAGCAAGCATCAGTCCAGGAGGAAGGCCCTCGGCGCCCGGATCGCGGTCTGCACGTCCACAGTCCGAGCCTAGCGGCCACTGCCGGCAAGCTACCAGCCGTGTCGGCGGGCCAGCCACCAGGTGGTGCCGAGCGCGAGGCCACCGCTTGCGATGCCGATCAGGATCGGCGGCCACGGCGAGGCCGCGCCGCCGGCTTCGATGCCGCTCGCCGAGGAGGGCTGCGTGGAAGGGGGTAGTGACGATGCGGGGCTTGGCACTTTGCCCTTCGGGGTCGGGATCGTCGGAGACGCGCTCCCGATCGGCGGCGGGCGGCCCGACGGCACCGAGGCTCCGGCGGGCGCGCCGGAGCTGCTCTGCAAAGGGATCGGCACGGAGCCGGTCGACTTGGGTGCCGCCGTCGCCGGGGTGCCCGATGGCTTCGTCGCACCGCTCTTGGCAGGCTTGGGGGCCCGGGGCGCGACCGGGACGGGGAAGGACTCACCAGCGGCGGCCACCAGGACCTCCCCGGTGACCCAGACCGGCGTCTGGTCGCTGGCCGCGGAGTAGCGGAAGTGGCCATCGCTCGCCTGCTGGCTGGAGAGGTAGTCGGGGGCGCTGGCGCCGCCGTGGCGGAAGGAGCCGGGATCACCGCCGACCGCGATGATGCCCTGGATCGCCCAGGCGGTGGACTGGGTGTTGACCGCGCCCGAGCTGCCGAGCGAGAAGCCGCCGCCGGGGCGCTGCGCCGCGCGCAGGTAGGAGAGGCCGAGTTCGGCGGCCTTGGAGCCGCTCGCAAGTACCTGCAGGACCGCGCCGGTGTCGTCGGCGATGCTGGGCGAGCCGGGCGTATCGCCCCAGCCACCGTCATCGTTCTGGACGCTGCGCAGCCATTCCACCGACTTGTCGAGCCCGTCGTCGGCGCCCGCGGCGCGCAGGGCGATGACGCTGAATGCGGTCTCGCTCGGCCAGCCTTCGAAAGAGCCGTCGTCGCGGCGGCGCTTGCCAAGTTCGGCGACCAGGTCACGCCCGGCGAAGGAGCGGGGGCTGAGGCCCGCCCCCTCCAGGGCGAGGATCGTGCGGGCGAGGTCGCCGGTGCTGCTGATTTCCCGCTGGGCGCCACGGATGAAGTCGATCGGCGTTTGGCCGGCGCTGGAGATGTCCAGCGGATTGCGGCCGGCCGCCTCGAGTCCCAGCATCGCCCAGTCGGTCATCGCGACGCTGGAGCGTTCACCGGGCGAGGCGCCGAAGCCGCCGTCGGAGTTCTCGACCGATTCCAGCCAGTCGGCGGCGCGGGAGGTATCGGAGGCCTCGGCCCGGGCCGGGAGAGCGACCGCCAGTGCCAGGGCGAGGACCAGCACCGCAGCGACACCCCCGCCGCGCAAGCCCGGGCGCAGCCCGGCCGGTGTCGATCCAGGCTGCTCGGCCTCCTCCCCCCTCCCCCACTGGAACCGCTCGCGGAAGCGGATCAGCATTCGCACCATCGCCGGCCCGGCGATCAGCGCGAAGACGATGTTGCCGATCGCGTGGGCGGCGTCGAAGGGAACCGCCCGCCCCTCAAAGAACAGGAAGCGCCGCAGTGAGAGTTCGCCGCCGTAGGTCATTTCTGAGAAGTTGAGCAGCGCTCCGTAGGCGACCCCGGCAAAGCCGCAGACCGCAGCCAGCGTGAAGCGGCCGACGTTGCGAGTGCCGAGGGCAAGCGCCGCGCCCAAGATCCCGCACAGGCCCCAGGCCGCCATCTGCCACGGGGTCCACGGCCCCTGGCCGAACCAAAAGTTGGAGACCAGAGCCGTCAGGGCGCCGACCGCGAACCCCGGCGCCGGGCCCAGGGCATAGCCGGCGAAGATGACGATGTCGGTAGTGGGCTTGACGTTGGGGAAGGCCGCAAAGGCGATGCGACCGGCAATCGCCATGGCGGCCAGGGCGGCGACCAAGGCGACCACCTGGGAGGGCGGCCGCGAGCGCTCATACCAAGCGAAGCCGCCGATCAGGGTGGCGCCGAGGATCAGGAAGCTGGTCAGCTGCCAGCTCACAGCTCGTCGCCTTGCGCGAGCGCGGCGGCGCCCTGCTCGGGGGTGATTACCCTCGGCCGGTCGAGGACGCGGGCGACCTCGGTGGCGAAGTACCAGCCGCCGGAGAGGACCTCGACAGCGGGGCCGTCGGCGATCACGCAGCCATCGCCGAGCAGGACGACCCGCGCGGCGAACGCCGCGGCGAACTCGACGTCGTGGGTGGCGACAACGACGCCGGCGCCGCGGCTCGCCAGCCCCTCGATCAGCTCGACCAGGTCGTCCTTGCGGGCGCGGTCCATCCCCCGCGTCGGCTCGTCGAGCGCCACCAGGCCGGGCAGCTGCTCTCCCTCCATCCGCCCGGCCAGCGCGATCGCCAGCGCCAGGCGCTGCCGCTCACCGCCAGAGAGGTCCCGCGGGTCCGCGTCGATCGCGTGCTCGAGCCCGACCAGCGCCAGCGCAGCCGCACCCGCGGCGCCCGGCAGCTCCTCGCCGACCCGCTCGCGGACCAGGTAATCGCTTGGGCTCTGGGTGAGCAGGGCGATCCCGCCAGGGGTCGCGATCTTCCCCCGCACCGGGTCGATGAGACCCGCGCCGGCGCGGAGCAGGGTGCTCTTTCCGGCGCCGTTACGGCCCATCAGGGCTACTCGCTCGCAGCGCTCGAGGCGGAGATCGATCCCTCGCAAGACGTCGCGGGGTTGATCCCCAAGCGACAGCTCCACCCATAGGTCGCGGGCCAGAAGAGCTGGCGTGGGGGTTGACCCCCTCTTGCTTAAGCTGTCTTGGTGGGGCCTGGACGGCTGGCCGCGCTTGGACCGCCGAGAATGCAAACCGTGCCCCAGGGGGGCTCGGCGATCCCGGTCGGTGAGCTCGATCGAGGCGAGCGTTGCCCGCGCATCGCGAACCCCGACCGGAGGCGGATCGATGCCGGCAAGGGAGAAGAGACGCGCGGCTGGGGTGCTGAGAGCCGGGTCGAAGTCGTGAGACCAGGCCAAGAAGTCGCGCGGCGGGCCGTCAAAGGAGATCGCGCCCGAGGCCATCGCAACGACGCGATCGGCGGCGGCGAGGCAGCGCTCCAGGCGATGCTCGGCGAGCAGGATGGTGACCCCCCACTCCTCGTTGAGGCGGCGTAGCAGCCAGATCAGCTCATCACCGGCGACCGGGTCCAGCTGGGAGGTCGGCTCGTCCAGGAGGACCAGGCGGGGCCGGGTCACAAGGGCAGCGGCGAGGGCGACGCGTTGCAGCTCGCCGCCGGAGAGGGTTTCGACGGAGCGGTCGAGCAGGTGGGGGATGGCGAGGGCGAGGGCGACCTCCTCGACGGCGCGAGCCCGCGAGATTGGGGGGTCTCCACGCATCTCGAGCGGCAGCTCGATCTCGGCCGCAACCGTGGTCGAGACGATCTGGGTCTCGGGATCTTGTGCCACGTAGCCGACCACGGCCGCCAGCTCACCTGGACCGGACTCGATCGCGTTCAGCCCGGCGACCTTGACCTCGCCCCTGATCTGCCCGCCGTGGAAATGCGGGACGAGGCCGCAGGCAGCGCGCAGCAGGGTCGACTTGCCAGAGGCAGAGCGACCGGCGAGGACGGCGAACTCGCCGGGGTCAAGCTGGAGGGAGATATCGAGCAGAGCCTCGCGGTCGGCATGGGGGTAGGCGTAGGTGAGGCCCTCGACCGAGAGGGCGGGGGCGGTCCGGGTCGGGCTCGCCAGCTCAGACACCGGAAGCCTCGATGCTGGGCGCCGCGGTCGGCGTAGCTCCCGGCGGCGCGGCTTGGCGCGGCACAGCGGCACGGCGCGGCTTGCGGCGCAGCGGAGCCAGGCCGCTGAGCAGGATGAGAGCCGCCAGCGCAAGGGTGAGTGGGCCGATGCTCAGCCCAATCGTCGGGTAGGCGTTGAAGGCGTCGGCGCCGAGCAGCTTGGCCGCGATCGCGGCGGCGAGGACGGCGGCGGCGATCACGTAGAAGCGGGTGTCGTGGCGGGAGCGCTCCTTGCGCCGCTTCGCCTTTGGCGCGTCAAGCGCGTAGCCGCGCAGCTCCAGGGTCGCGGCTACATCGACCGCCCGATCGAGTGAGCCGGCGAGGAGGCGGCGGGCGAGGGCCGCGCGGCCGACCGGGGCGGCTCCGGGCCCGCGCAGGCGGGCGGCGTCGCGCAGCCGGGCGGCGTCGGCGGCGGCGACCGGGAGGAGGCGAGAGACGAGGGTCGCGGTGAGGGCCGAGCGGCCGGCAATCGGCCGCAGGGCGCGCAGCACGCGGTCGGGGTCGACGCAGGCCGAGTAGACGGAGAAGGCGACCACCACCGCGAGGACGCGCAGGCCGATCACCGAGCCATAGACGATCGCCTCGGCGGTGACGTCGACCTGGCCCAGCAGTGGCCACTCGCCGAGCCGGGCAACTACGGTCTCGCCGCTTCTCACCACCAGCGCGTTGACGACGGCGACTGAGAGGGCGAGCGCCACGCCCATCCGCAACGCGACGCGGACGGCGTCGCGGGCGCCGGCGAGCAGCCCGGCGAGGGCCGCGGCGGCGAGGGCCGCGGCTAGCACAACCGGGCTCGAGTAGACGAAGGCGACGATGACGAGCGAGCCGAGGTAGGCGACCGCAGCCCCCGGCGATGCGGCCTGCAGCAGGCCCGGCCTCGGCGTGTAGGCGAGCGGCGATCTCATCGCAGCGGCAGCGGCGTCTCCTTCCCATCCTCGGTCGCGACCGCGTAATGATCGCGCAGATCGGCGGCGCCGAGTAGGCCGGCCGCGGCGCGAACGCCGGACAGAGTGGCGCCGGTGATGACCCAGGTGGGCGGCCCTTCATAACGCCGTGTCGCCGCGACCAGCCCGGCGCCCGCGCCAAACGAGCGCGCCGGCTTGCCGTCTTCGCCGAGCCCCTGCAGCTCGAATTCGCCGCCGCGTCGGGTGAACTCGGCAAAGACGCCGCTCGCCTGCGGCCCTTCCTCGATCTGCCCTGCGGCGGCATCTCCCTGGACCCGCGACCAGGGGCCGATAAGCACTCGGATCGCGCCGCTCGGCGAGCCCCTCGCAACCGACGCGCCCGCCTCCTCCAGTCTGCTCCGCACCTCCCGGCAGGCCCCTCCCCCGCCCATGCACTCGACCGCCGCCGGGTGCCGCTTGCCTTCATAGCCGTCGGTGAACGGCTCCGGCCATGAGCCGACCACGGCGGGGACCTGCATCGCCGCCGACCAGTCGCGGTAGTCCCACCAGATCGCCTCGCCTCCGTGCAGCGGGTAGGCGGCTGCGCCGACCGGCGACTCGACCCCGTTCACGTAGAAGAACCAGTCATCGGAGGCGCCGCTGCCCTCCTTCGCTTCCACCCCGTCGATCGACTGCACGAAGCCGCCGCCGTAGCGGGTTGAGATGTCGGCGCTGCGTTCAAGCACCCGCATCACCGTGTCGGATTCGGTGACGCCGCCGACCGCGCGTTCGAGGACCGGCTCCGCCCCGTAGTCGTGGGTCACGGTCAGCCGCACGTCGCCGAGTCCCTTGCCGGGGCCGAGGCCGCAGCCGGCGACCGCGAGCGCGCCCACAAGCAGCGCGCCCGCAGCCGCCGTGCCGCGGCGCCCGCTCACCTACCTGAGCTGCTCGGGCACTTGCCCCCGACGCACACCGCCACCCGGTTGGAGGGGATGTCGGTGCCGAGGCGGGCGACCAGCAGCGCCGGCTTGCGCAGCGTGACCGTGGCGCGACCGCTCGAGCTGGTCGGCCCGCCGGCACCGGTGACCGTTACTCCGGCGGCCGGTTTGCGCTTCCCTTTTTCGTCATAGGAGAAGACGCGCACCGGAAACGGCTCCCCCGCCATCGCCGCGGTTGGCGCGCTAAGCGCCAGTTCTTCGGGGTAGGGGTAGGCGGTCGCCAGGTACCAGAGCACTTCGTCTCCGGGGCGCAGCTTCACCTTGCTGCCGCCCACCGGCGGGCTCTTGTGATTGACCGTCAGATACCAGCCTTCGCTTTCGCTCTTCGGGACGTTTCCCCCGACCCCGCACAGCCCCAGGCCGAAGCTGAAGTGATCGGTGACGAGCAGCGGCCGAAGGGCCGCGTCGCTCTTAGCTGCTTGGGCAAGCAGGCCGAGAGCCGTCGCCCCCTTGATCGTTACCGAGCGGCCGCTGCCGCCGGTGCCTTCCCCGAAACAGGTCGCCTTGGGACTGGTCGGGATCGACGCGGTGCCGGTACTCAGCGCCTCTTCGGCGAGCACCTTGCCGCTCGTGGTCAGGACCCGCAGCTTGGCGGCAACGCCACCGCCCTTGGCGCCGGCAACCGCCGTGGCCGAGAGAGCTAGAACGACGACCAGCGCGACGGCTGCGGCAAGCCGGAATGAGATGAATCTGGGCATTTACGCCACCCTTTCCTCGAGGGTTGTCATGGCTGGCCGGGGACAGGTCTCCTGGCTTCCGGGGTGGCCGGCCGCACCTTCCCGGGGACTCTGTGTCCTCCCCAGTGGCTGACGCCAACGCGCCTGCGGCTTCCTCTTCCCGGTCACAGTGGCGGGACCGCGCCGGCTTCGCACCGGACTTCCCTTGACCACCGACCGTATGTACGCGGGCGAGTCTACCCGGCCCCCGGGCGCAACCGCGCTGAGCTCAGCCGGGCCCAAGGCAAAAGCCGGACTTCATCGCGTCGGTCAGTTCGCCGAGTGCTGCCACGGCAGGCTCCGCGACAACCTGCTTGTCACCTCGCCATTCATCCGGCTGCTGACGGGAAGCTCAGGGAGCACAGAGGTCGCGGTAGTAGCGGTAGTCGCCCCTCTCGGGCCGCAGGTTCGAGGCGAGCGCCAGATGATGGCGGGCCCGCTCTGTCCGTCCGGTCTTGGCAAGGGCCCGGCCGAGGCAAAAATGCGCATAGTCGTTGACGGCGTGGGCGTCGACGACGGCCTCGAACTCGGCCGCGGCCTTGGCGAACTGGCCGCAGCGGAAGTAGGCACGCCCGAGCGCCTCCCGCACCGAGGACTTGTCGGGAGCGCGGCGCGCCGCCACCGCAAGCGGCACCGTAGCCTGCTCGAAGTCGCCGTCCTCGAGCAGCTCGATGCCGCGCCGATAGAGATCGAAAGTGGAGTCGGCCTGGGAGTCGGAGAGCATCGCCGTAGTGTAGGAACCGGACCCGGCGGGCCTCCGCTCAGCTCAATTCGCCGAGGCGACGGGAGAGGAAGCGACTGTCGGCCATGGAGTGGGTGTAACTATTCAGGTGCCGATCCAGCGTTTGTAGGCGGCGAGGAGGCGGGAGGTGGTTGGGTCCGCGTCGACGTGGATGTCGAGTAGGGCGACCTCGTAGCGCTTGCCGTTGCGTTGGCAGGTGGCGATCAGCTCGCGGCGGTTGCCGGTGGTGGTGACGGAGACCACCTCGACGGTCTCGCCGACGATCGTGCCTGGGCACGGGAAGTTTGCGTCGTAGAAGGCGTCTTCGAATCCCATCAGCTGCTCCTCCTCGTCATGGCAGTCGACGGTGATCTCCTCGATCAGGGCGTCAAGCTCTGGGTCGGCCTGGCGGGCGGGGCTCATCTTCGTGTCTCCTTGTCGTGGCTGTCAGGCGGGGGGTCTGATGCGCTCCAGGGTCATCGTCCGAGAACGATCGCGTGCTACTCGGACGCGCCCTCTTTAGCCGGGCGCGGGTTCGGGCAACCACGGCCGCCCGGCGCTCAGCTCCCCGAGCGCGGCGAGCGCCTCGATCCCGTTCTTGCGGGCGGTGGAGATGTAGCTGCGCACCGCGAGGAAGCGCTCGGCGCCCTCTGGGGTTCGAAAGCAGCCGGAGATCTTCTGCTGCAGCTTGACCATCCGGATGTCCTGCTCGGCCCGGTTGTTGGTGAACGGGACGCGGAAGTCGCGGGCGAAGCGCAGCGCCGCGTCGCGGTCGCGCTCGAGGCGCAAGAGCAAGTTGTGGGCCTTGGTCGTTTCCTTGCCCGTGGCGGGCAGGGTGCTCGGCGCGCCCGGAGGCGATGATCGCCTCGTATTGCAACCTCGAGCCTCGCGAGCGCCTGCGGGTGAAGGCTCCGCGCGCCGGCCCCCCGGGCATCATCGACCTGCCCCTTGGCGTCCAAGAGCAGCTCGGCCATCGCGCAGGGCCAGCGGTGCCCGGCCTCGGCGGCGGCGATCAGCTCACGCAGGTGATGGCCGTTGCAGAGGGCGTGCAGCGCGTCCTCGTAGTTGCGATAGGGCGACCAGCCGTCGTGCACGGCGACGCCCCTGAAGTCGGGCAGCACGCCGGCGTCCTCGATCGCCTCGCCGCCGCGGCGGCGGTGGGCCACGTAGCGGGTCAGCTTCTCGGTCGATTGGCTGTGCACCCAGCCGAGCCGCTCGGCGATCCGGGCGCCGGTCTCGTCGAAGTGGACCACCGGGGCCGAGACGAGCAGCTCGCGCAGCCGCTCGTCGAAGCCCGAGAGTCCTGCGGCCGCGGCCTCCACCCAGCTCTGAAGCGTTCCGGTCGAGACCCTGGCGGCGGTGAGGTCGGCGAGCGCCTGGGCCGCACGGTCATACGGCAGGTGCTGGTAGACGCAGAGGTAGACGCCGAGCGCCCGCACCCCGGGCCCGTAGGAGGTCGGGGCGCCGACCCCGTCGGGGAAGGCGGCGGCCGTGGTCCGCCCGCAGCCGCAGCGCCTCCTTCTGCGCCACGTGCTCGATCACTCGCAAGAGCTTGCCCTCGGGCAGGTCGAAGACCTGGCGGGACTCGCCGCCTTCAAGCCGCTCGGCGGCGGCGAGCGAGCCGCCGCAGCCATCGCAGCACTCGGGCTCGATGCTCGACCCGCTCGTCGGGAACAGCGACCGGCTCAAGCCGCGCCCCATCGTGACCCTCCTGGCCTCCCTGCTTGCGACCCGAGGGGCGGCGCAGGCTGCGCTTCTTCGGCGACGGCTTGCCATAGCCGTCGGAGGACGGCGGCTTGGAGGAGTTGCGCGAGCTCTGCCCGAGGCGCGCCATGAGCTCTGCGATCTGGGCATCCTGCTCGTCGATCCGGGCCTCGAGCCGGGCGATCACCGCGGCCACCGCATCCGCGCCCCCGGCGAGAAGAGACTGGACTTCTGCCCGCTCCACGCACGACAACTTCCCTGCAGACCTGCCGAATCCTTGTTATGTCAACCGTGCCTCGCCCGCCCCTGCGGCCCGGAGGTTCACGAACCTGAATAGTTACGAGTGGGTCAGCTCGAGCGCCCGCTCGTAGGCGGCCCGGGCCTCACCGGCACGGCCGAGACGACGAAGGAAGTCGGCGCGGGCGGCGTGCAGGTAGGAGTAGGAGTCCAGCCCCAGTCCCTCGATGGCCTCCAGCCCGGCCTCGGGCCCAGCCGTTTCCGCGACCGCCACGGCGCGGTTCAGCTCGACGACCGGTGAGCCGGTCTGGCGGGCCAGCTCACTGTAGAGGGTGGCGATTCGCGACCAGTCATGGACCTCCTCGACATGCAGGGCTGCGATCTGAGCCTGCAGGAAATAGGGGCCGGCGCCACGCAGGGCGCCGGCCCGACGCAGAGAGGCGCGGCCGGCCGCGATCCGCTCGCCGTCCCACAACCGCCGGTCCTGATCCTCCAGCAGGACCAGATCTCCATCGCGGAACCGAGCCTCGCGGCGCGCGTCGTGGAGGAGCATCAGCGCCAGCAGGCTGTGCGCATCGGGCTCGTCGGGCATCAGCTCGGTGAGCGCCGTGCCAAGCCGGATCGCCTCGCCCGCCAACTCGCCGCGGCCACCGTAGCCCTCGTTGAAGATCAAATAGATGACCGCCAGCACCGCGGCGAGTCGATCGGGCAACAGGTGCTCGGGCGGCACCTGGAAGGGAATCCCGGCCGCCTTGATCTTCTTTTTGGCGCGGACGATGCGCTGCGCCATCGTCGCCTTGGGGACTATGAAGGCGCGGGCGATCTCCTCGGTGTCGAGGCCGCCCAAGGCGCGCAGGATCAGCGCCACCTGCGCGTCGGGGGCGAGCGCCGGGTGGCAGCAGGTGAAGATCAGCTCTAGCCGCTCGTCGGGGAACGCTGTCTCCTCAAGCTCGTCCTCCACGGCTTCAGCCACCTCCAGCAGCTTCGTCTTGGCGGCGAGGGTGCGATCGCGGCGGATGCGGTCGATCGCACGGTTGCGACCGGCTGCGATCAGCCAGGCGCCGGGGCTCGAGGGCGCCCCCTCCCGAGGCCAGCATTCCGCCGCGATCGCGAACGCCTCCTGGGCGGCCTCCTCGGCGAGATCGAAGTCGCCGAGCAGGCCGATCAAGGCAGCGAGAACCCGGCCCCACTCGTCGCGAAAGGCCTGCTCGATCAGCTCTCTACCACCGGGCGCACCTCGATCGCGCCGCCCAGGCGCGCCGCCGGGATCCGCGCGGCCAGCTCGATCGCGGCATCGAGGTCGTCTGCATCGAAGAATAGGTAGCCGCCGAGCGCCTCCTTGGTCTCGACAAACGGGCCGTCGGTTATCAGCGTCTTGCCGTCCTGCACACGGACGGTGGTCGCCGTCTCGGGAGGCTGCATCCGGACGCCGGGGCTGACGCCCGGGGTTTCGTTGAGCGCCCGATAGGCGCCGTAGATCGCCTTCTGCTCGTCCTCTGAGAGACGCTCCCACTCATCCGACGGGGGCGTTGGGGTGGTGCCTTGATGGATCAGCAACATGTACTTCATCGTTCCTCCTTGGAAGCGTGCGGTCGCTGCTGAGACGAACGGGAAGCCCCTCAATCGACAGCCCACCCACACTACCCGCCAGAATCGAGCTCCGTGGCCGACCGCCTGCCAACCGTGCTCGTCGCTCGTCGGCTGCCCGCGGCTGGACTCGAGCGGCTCGCCGGGCGCTGCGAGGTCCGTGCGGGAGGGCTCGACGCCAGCGCCGAGTGCCTGCGGGAGCTTGCAGCCGGCGTCGAGGCGATCGTCAGCGACCCGATGGTCGCGGTCGACACGGCCCTCCTCGAGGCGGCCGGGCCGCAACTGAGGGTGGTCGCCAACTTCGCCGTCGGCTACGACAACATCGACCGCGACGCCTGCCTGCGTCGCGGTGTCGCGGTCACCAACACACCCGGCGTCCTCACCGACGCAACGGCCGAGCTGGCGCTCGCGCTGACGCTCGCCGCCGCTCGCCGGACGAGCCGAGCCGAGGCGGAGCTGCGGACTGGCCGCTGGCAAGGGCTGGACCCTCTGGGCTACCTCGGCCTCGAGCTGAGCGGCGCCGTCTTCGGCGTCATTGGGATGGGCCGGATCGGCAGCCGCTACGCGGAATTGGTGCGCCCGCTGGCGGCGGAGATCCTCTATACGAGCCGCAATCGCAAGGCGCGGGAGGAGCGTGGACTGGGCGCCGCCCAGGTGGATCTGGCGGAGCTGCTGGCCCGCGCCGACGTCGTCAGCATGCACCTGTCGGCAACCGCAGGGACCGCCGGCCTGATCGGCGGCGATCAGCTCGCAGCGATGCAGCGCCACGCGATCCTGATCAACACCGCGCGCGGATCGCTGCTCGACTCCGCGGCGCTGGCTCGGGCCCTGCGCGAGGGCGAGATCGGCGCGGCGGGCCTCGATGTCTACGAGCACGAGCCCGAGATCCCGACCGAGCTCCTCGCCGCCCCCAACTGCGTCCTTCTCCCCCACATCGGCTCGGCCACCAGCCGCGCCCGTGACGCGATGGCACTTCTGGTTGCGGACGACGTCCTCGCCGTGCTGGGTGGTGCCGAGCCCGCCCACCCGATCCCCCCGGCCGGCTAGAGGGGAGCCGGGGGCTGCTACGGTTCTCATGTCGGGTTTGGCCCAGTCGCCACCCGAGAGGTTCCGTTTCCTCCGTGCGCTGCTGAGCGTCTAGGGGCCGCTGGATCTCCCCCGAATCGCTTATAGAAGGAGCACACAATAAACATGTCGTTTGCCGATCTCGGCATCTCTAAACCCGTGGTTGGCGCGCTCGCCGCGCGCGATATCACCCAACCCTTTCCCGTCCAGCAGATGGTCGTCCGCGACGCGCTCGCGGGCCATGACCTGCTCGTCCAGTCCCCCACCGGCTCCGGCAAGACCCTTGCCTTCGGGATCCCGCTGGTGGACCGCATCGAGCCCGGCGCGGTGGATCCTTCCGCCCTCGTGCTGGCGCCAACCCGCGAGTTGTCGAGCCAGATCGTCGACGAGCTCGAGTCCATCGCCCGCGCCCGCCGGCTGCGGATCGCCGCGGTCTACGGTGGGGTCGGCTTCGGGCCGCAGATCGCGGCCGCCCGCCGCGCCGACATCATCGTCGCGACCCCCGGGCGGCTCGAGGATCTGCTTGCACGCGGCGTCGTCTCGCTGGGGCATGTCCGGATGCTCGTCCTTGACGAGGCCGACCGGATGCTCGACATGGGATTCAAACCGGCGGTGAGCCGGATCGTCGCCCAGACCCCGGCGAACCGCCAGACCCTCTTCTTCTCGGCAACGCTGGAGGGCGCCACCGGTAAGCTCGCGGCCGCCTATACGCGCAAGGCGCGCCGCCACACCCAGGCCGCCGCGCCCACTGAGGCCGACATCGAGCACCGCTTCGTCCACGTCGACTCCCAGAGCGCCAAGCTCGACCACCTGGCCGGACAGCTGCGTGACGGCGAGGGCGACCGTACGCTGGTCTTTGTGCGGACTAAGCGGGGCGCCGATCGGCTCGTCAAACGGCTTCGGAGCCGCAAGCTGGAGGCGGTCGCGATGCACGGCGACAAGACCCAGCGCCAACGCGAACGGGCCCTGGCCCGCTTTGAGAACGGGGAGGTCGACACCCTGGTCGCCACCGACGTCGCCGCCCGCGGCATCGATGTCGCGGACATCACGCACGTGATCAACTTCGATGCTCCCGGAGACCGCGACTCCTACGTACACCGGGTCGGCCGCACCGGCCGGGCCGGGCGCCGCGGCGCCGGGATCAGCTTCGTGCTCGCTGACCAGGCCGCCGAGATGCGGGGCATCGCCAGCGATCTCGGCCTCTCCCGCGAGTTCGACCGGGGCCGGGGGCGACGCGACCCAAAGACAGCGGCAGAAGTCCCAGGCGCTCGCCGCCGCCGTCACCGTGACCAGGGCAAGGTGCCCGCATGAGCCCAGACACGGCCACGGCAAGGAAGTGGACCTGTGATCTATGCGGCGTGTCGGCGAGTCGAATCGACGGCGAGCGAACCGAGCTCCCCGGCACCTGGTCGAGCTCGTCCGAGGGCCGGTTCTGCCTCGTGTGCAGGCGGGAGCGGGCCGCGAATGCGGGGCTTGAGGCGGCGCCCAGCAACATCCCCCTCGCCGCCCGCGCGCAGCTTCGCCGCGCCGCTCTGATCGAGTTCGAGGTGCGCCGCACGCCCGGCCATGCCAACAACGCGATCGCCAAGGCATGCCGCTCCTCGGCAACCGCAGTAGCCCAAGCGCGCCATCGCCTCCAGCTACCTGACCCGCCCCCGCAGTC
This sequence comes from uncultured Solirubrobacterales bacterium, assembly GCA_963743285.1. Classification (GTDB taxonomy): domain Bacteria; phylum Actinomycetota; class Thermoleophilia; order Solirubrobacterales; family 70-9; genus CAVUPF01. The sequence goes on along the minus strand of CAVUPF010000009.1, from coordinate 73,735 downwards.
CCCAAGCAATCGCCGCTAGCCAGCACCACGGCCGGCCCCCGGACCAAGTCACCTCTGGACGGGCGCCGAGCTAGCCCGAAGGCGGCTCCCCCGGCCGACACCCCCGGTTCCGTCGTGGCCTCGGTGGAGATCAACGCGCAGGCTCGGTCGCCGAGCTGGCGGCGGAGCTTTGAGAGATCAACGGCGCCCTGAGCCTCGCCGCGGCTGACGTCAACGAGATATTCGACAAACGAGGCCAGGCCGAGCAACGGAGTCTCGCTGCGAGCGAACGCCGGGACCTACTGGGATCCGGATCGCAGCTCAGACCGAAACAGCGGGGCAGCCCCGGCCGTAGATGAAGTACTCGGGCGTCGATTCGACCCGAACCGTCCAGCCGAAGTCGGCGAGACGGCGCTGCAGGGCGTCGGGCTCATAGAAGCGCTTGACGATCTGGTACTCCCTGCCGTCTTTGAGTCGCCTCAGCATCGTCTCCTCGCCGGCCGCCGGGAGCTTGTGGTCGGCAGCGCTGGCCCGCTCGCTGGGGGCGCTGTCGAGAAAGAAGACCCGGCCTTCGGGCTCAAGCGCGCGGCGCACCTTCGCCCAGAAAGGCTCAAAGCGCTCCTCCGGCACGTGCGAGAGCCAGAAGCTGAAGAAGCACACGTCGTAGGTCTCAGTCGGCTCCCAGGCAAAGATGTCGGAGTGCAGATAGGTGACCGCCGTGCTGCCTCCAAGGCGGGCGCGATTGAGGTCGAGCATCTCGGTGGAGCCATCGACCGCGGTGAGCCGCGCGGCGCTCCGGGCAAGCCTGCGGGTCCAGATGCCGCTGCCACAGGCCAGCTCCAGCAACCTGCCCCGTGGCCCGAAGCGGTCCAGCGCTGCCTCGACTTCAGCCGCCTCGGCGAACCATTTGGAGTTGGCCTCCTCACCGCGGTCGTAGCGGTCGCGGCGAAACCACCAGTCGTCGTACTCGGGTGCTCGCTGGCGGTAGTAATCGCCCTGTTCTGCCAGTAACCGATCAGCTGGGATGCGGTGATCGCCGCTCATCGCTCGCCGCGTCTCCGTTGGGGCCGTTGGTCCCCAGCGCCGCCTTCGGCGAGCAGAACCACGAGAAGCTCGACGAAATCGCCGTAGAGGTCGCGCCGCACCGCGTCAGGACTGACGAGAGCTTCCACCGCCAGGCCGATTCCCAGGGCGCGCAGGACGAGGGCGAGATCGTCGGGCGGCAGCGCCAGCTCGACGCCAACCTCCTCGCCGTAGCTGGCGATGTAGCGGGAAATCGCCTCCCGCAGCGCCGCCGAGCGGGCGCCGAATCGCCCCGCCAGCTCGGGATCGCGGCCGGCATAGGCGATGAACTCCATGTGCAAGAGGAAGGACTCGCGATCCTTGGCTAGGCGCTCCATCCATTGGTCGGCGAGCGCCCGAGCACGTTCCTCCAACGGAGCGTCCTCGCCAAGCTCGATCTGGGTTGTGGCCAGCTCGCGAGCCCGCTCGGCCATGTACTCCTCAAAGACGGCGAGAAAGAGATCGGCCTTACCATCAAAGTTGGAGTAGACGGCGCCGTGAGAGTAGCCAGCCTCCTCGGCAATCTCCTCAACCGAGGCGCCGTTGTAGCCGCGGCGGGCGAAGACCCTGGCGGCAGTGCCCAGGAGCTCGGAACGGGTATGAGCCTGCCTTTTGGCGCGGCTCTCTCTTCTTGGTTCGGAGGCCATTTAGATTATCTCTGCAATCTAGATTACAAGGATAATCTATTTACCGGGCCTCCTGCTAGGAAACGGAGCTTGAACCAGGTTTCGACTCGAGAAACGGCCCGAGGAACTCCTGGCAGTCGAATTGTGCTCGGTTGGGCACAGCAGAGGCGGCTCCGTTCGAATCAGCTCGGCGGAGGCCGGGACGCTCCGCAATGCCCTTGCGAGCGGGCTCGGGCAAGCGCAAACGAAACATCGCGGCGACTTGACTACCATTTCGGCGGTGCCGCTCTTTGGTCAGCAACATGTCGAGCGCTATCGGGCCACCGACGGCGAGGAGGGCCACGACTGGCAGGGGACCCAGACGTTGCTTTTGACGACGACCGGGCGCAAGTCGGGTGAGCTGCGCACCACTCCGCTGATCTACGCGCCGCACAGCGACGCCTACACGATCGTTGCATCCAAGGGTGGCTCCGATACGCCGCCCGCCTGGTACCTGAACCTCTCCGAGAACCCCGAGGTCATGGTGCAGGTGAAGAGCGACCGGTTCAAGGCGCGCGCCCGCACTGCCAGCGCCGAGGAGAAACCGGAGATGTGGCAGGCGATGGTCGCCGAGTGGCCCGACTACGACACCTATCAGCAGAAGACGGCACGTGAGATCCCGGTGGTGGTGCTTGAACGCACTTGAGGAAGGGTTCGCTTAGTCAGGGCAGTACCGCCACGGGGATCGAACCTGGGGCCTGGACTGAGAATTGGCTTCAGGCCCGCCCCCGCTGGGGATGCTTCTATGAAGTCAAGGGCACCTCGACAAGGCGGTTGAAGAGGTTCCTGGAGAGGTGGCGCTTGAGCGAGCGCATCGCTTCGCGCTTGGTCTTGCCCTCGCCGATTCTGCGGTCGAGGTAGGCGCGCGTCTCGGGGTGGTGGTGGGCGCGACTGAGCGCGATTGTGTGGATCGCGTTGTTGACCTGGCGATCGCCGCCGCGGTTGAGGCGGTGGCGGACCGTCTTGCCCGAGGAGGCGGGGATCGGCGCCGTCCCGTTGCAGCGCGCGAAGGCCGCCTCGCTCTTGAACCGGCCCGGGTCACAGGCGAGGAGCTTGGCGGCCGAGATCGGCCCGATGCCCACCTCCTCGAGCAGGGTCGGGGCGAGCGAGCGGACGAGCTGGGCGAGCTCGCGCTCATAGCGGGAAGCGTCGGCTGCGAGCGTGCGTGATCGGGTTGCAAGGTCGCGCATCACCGCGAACACCGCGCGCTCGGCAACCTCTGCGTCCTGGCGGGCACGCATCCTCGCGAGGCGCCGCTCGAGCTGCTTGCCGTCGCCCTCACCGATCCGCTCGCGCAGCGCGACTGGCGCCGTGACGCGCAGCGCCTGCAGCTGGTTGAGCACGCGCGTGCGCTCGCTCACGCAGGAGCGATAGGCGATGAGCAGCGCCGCAAGCGCAGCCCGCGCGCCGCCTGCCCTCGGCGTCGAGAGGCCCTCGCCGGCAAGCACCTTCTTCGCCGCCGCCAACGCGTCGATCCGGTCGGACTTACCGGCGCGACGGTCGCGGCGGCGCGGGCGCTCCACCTCCACGACCGAGCGGTCGGCGTTCTGGAGATGCTCGCAAAGGCCGGCGCCATAGCTGCCCGTGCCCTCGATCCCGAAGACGAGCTCCTGGCCATCCGCCGCGAGGCCGGAGGCCCAGCGCTCGAGCTCTCCGTAGCCGGCGGCGCCGACTTCGACCACGCGCTCCCCGAGCAACTGCCCGAGCCGATCCAGCGCCACCGCGAAGTGGCTGTCCTTGTGGGTGTCGACCCCAACTGCGATCATCTGCTTCCTCCTCATCCTCGTTGGCTGGGTGATGTGGAGGCCGCCGGACAGAGCTGTGTCGAGTGATGTCCAGGCTTCTATGAAGTCACGGCGGCATCCGTGGCCGGCGGCGGGAGACAGATCCCCAGGAAGGCACTTGATGCCAGCCAAATCAGGAGTCATCCCGCCGCCGGCCACACCCTCGAAGGGGCGTCGGACGCCACCGCTCCGGACGCCACCTACGTTCGCCCTACGGGCTCACTCCGGTGGCGTCCGGCCTCTTCGCCTCAAGAAGACGGAGAGGCCCAGCGAACTTACACAGCCAATTCCGGACTGAGGTTGTCAGATGGGTCCGCCGCCGACGCGATGCGCTTTACCCGGCCATACCAGCTGGAGCGTGGCGCCCGGCCTCTTCGGGCCGGAGTGGGACCTATAGCGCATGGTCAAGCCACCCAGGTGCTGCGGCGCCCCGGCCGGCCGGCACGGCGGCAGCCGATGAATCATATTTATCTGATACGGTCTGAGATATGACTCGCCTGACCGCCACCGAGGTCGCCAGGGAGTTCTCGAAGGTCGTCAGCAGGGTGGGTGCCGGCGAGGAAGTGGAGGTCGTTCGCAATGGCGTCCCGATCGTGCAAATGCGCCCCGTCCGGGATCTCCAGGTCGTCTCCGCGGCGCGCTGGCGCGAGCTGATGGACAGCGCGCCGGCGGTCGACGAGGGTTTCGAGCACGATGTTAGAGAGGGGCGCGAGACGATAGGGCCTCCGAGCGCGGTTTGGCCGTCCTGATCGACACCTCAGTGTTGATCAACGCCGAGCGACGCGGCCTGTCCCTCGAGCGCGCCCTTGCGGAGCGGGAGCGCGCAATCAGCGTGATCACCGCCAGCGAGTTGCTGCACGGCGTTCACCGTGCCACCGGCGATAGCGCTCGTACCAGGCGACAGGCCTTCGTCGAGCATCTGATTTCCTCGATTGAGCCGCTGCCGATCACGACTCGGGTCGCCCGTGCGCATGCTGAGATCTGGGCCGGGCTGGAGCGAGGTGGTGAAGTCATCGGCGCACACGACATGTGGATAGCAGCGACCGCCGTGAGTCACGGCATGGACATCGCGACCGCCAACGCGACCGAGTTCGAACGGGTTCCGGGCCTCACCGTCGTGGCGCTCTGACCGGCCATGCCGCTACGGAGATTCGAACCCCGGTTTCCGGCCTGAGAATTGGTTCTAGAAAGCCATTTACGGCCGATTTGTGCCTGAGAATTACAGGGAGTTCGGTGGAGTTGGGGACATATTTCGGGACACCTCCGTCCGGCGCTCAGCGACTCCTATTCGCGCTTGACAGTCAAGGCCCCCGGATCGTCGTAACGGCTCGGGGCAGTCGTCGGCGCGCAGCCCCTCCTCACCGCGCTCCTGTAGCGGCAGCTCGTTGGGATCGACGGCGACCCTGCCCCAGTAGGCGGCGAGCTTGACCTTGAGATGGCGACGCGCCTCTGGCTGAAGCTGGGCGACTCGGCGCGAGCTGATGCGCCAGTCAGGAGTGAAAGACGGCGCAGACCTAATCGAGCAGGCCGACTTGGCGGAGGATCGAGACCGAGTCCGAGTAGACGTCCTTGCGCTTGATCAGCCCGCCCTCGATGGGGATCGAGTCAATCCCGTCCCAACTGATCGTCCTACCCGTGGGCGGCGCGATGAGGTCGCCGCGGCGGATCGAGTTGGAGTGCGTCGCGGTCGCCGTCCACTCCTGGACGACAAGCCCCTCTCGGACGTAAAGCCGCCGCGTTGTGAACTTCATGTCGGACCAGGTCGCAAAGATCTTCGCGATGTGATCCCGCACCGCCTCGCCCTCGGCGGACTCTCCCGCGGTGTGATTGGCGAACACCATGTCCGGCGCGTGCATCGCAATGATCGCGTCGAGGTCCTGGGAGTTCCAGGCGTCGTTGTAGCGGGCGATCGCCTCGGTCAGAGCCTCGATCCCATTTGGGTCGCTCACAGAACGACACTATCGCGGTGGACAGTGCGGGCGTGCGGCATCTCCCCTCCCACCCACCCCAACCCTGCCAGGGTCAGGGGTTCGGGTGGTGGGTACGGAGGGGCCGCGCTCGGCCCGACCCGGGTTGGCCGTTTGAATCTGCAGCGGTCCCGATTAGGATCGAAAAACACGACCTAAGGAGGAGGACGCATCAATGGATACCTACGTGATCCTGCGACGTGGCGGCTGGCGGTCGCCAGAGGACCTGCAGGCTGCTGCCAAACGCTCGACAAAGGTTGGCGATGAGGAGATGTCGGACGACATTCGCTGGATTCGCAGCTACGTCTTGCAAGAGGACGGGGGCAGCGTCGGGACGGTTTGCATTTATCAGGCGAGCAGTCCTGAGGCAATTCGCGACCATGCAGCGCGAGCCGATCTCCCGGTTGACGAGATCATCCCCGTTGCAGACACGGTTGTTGTTCGTCCCGACCCGGAGGCGACCCCCGCATAAGCTAAGCGGCGAGAGTTACGCTACCTTGAGGGCTTCTGCTCTGGCGCGAGGCGATCGAATTCCTCGGGGCGCGGGAGGCAGGTCTTTTGACGCGGTGCTAGTGGAGCACCTTGCCTGCCTACCTCGCCCTTGCATCACCTTGACCAGACCTTGACCCAGAAGCGAAAGCGCCGCCCGGTTGGCGGCGCATTTGGGCTCTGTGCCTGGGATACCGCTACCGGGATTCGAACCCGGGTTACCGGACTGAGAATTGTCTCTAGAAAGCCATTTGCGGGCGATTGGGGCCTGCTGAGGCCGGGGGGTTCGGCTGAGTTCGATTCAGTTCGGTGGATTCGGGGACATTTTTCGGGACACGTTCAGAAGCAGATTTAGGGGTCGCTTACGTCGCAATGGACCGAGGGAGCTCCTTCTCGTACTGATCCCCGAGCCTCCTGACCTTGGCGTAATCGCGCTCGGAGAACTTCTTGCCGGAGTCCTTGACCATCCCGGTGACGACCGCGATTTTGGGGTCCGTCGAAGCCACGTTTCCGCAGCCCGTCTGGGTCGGCGTTATCGAGGACGCAGAAGAGCCGATATTGGCGGCGCCCAGGACCGGTCAGCCGGATCTCGTGGAACCCGCCCATGTCGCCATGCATCGCCTCCCAGTTGCCACCGCCGCTGAACTGCGGAGGCGGCGCGTCGCGCACAGCTTCCAGGACAGCGTGGAACCGAGCCTCGATCTTCGCCGGACAGGAATCAAGGAAGTCCTCGGCCGACACCTTGCCGTCCTTGGTCTTGAAGTAGACGATCCCCCACGCCATCCCGGCGCAGGCTAGAGGTGTCTGCGGCGGGCCCGGCGCTACGTGACAGCGGCTCCGACACCCCGAGGGCGCTTCTTGCGAGCTCCCTTGCTCGCGACCACCTTGACCTCTGCCCCGAGGGCGTCCGCGACGGCGGCGACGGTCTTCAGCTCGGGGTTGATGTCGGCGGTGAAGAACCGGCGGATGCTGGACGGCTCCTTCCCGATAGCGCGAGCCAGCTCGGCCTTCGACATCCCTGCCTGCTCACGCAGCTCGTCGAGCTGGCGGACTATGGAGTCGATCTGTGCGATCTCCCGGCGCTGCCGCTCGAACTCCGCTCGGAACTCAGGGTCTTCCTTGAGCCGTCGCGCCAGCCGCCGGTCGTGGTACGTCGTGTCGAGCTTGCTTCGAGGAGCCATGGTCGCCAGCCAAGCGTAGCGTAGAAGTTACGCTGCCAATTGGTGATCTTGAAACCGAGCACCTCGATCCGTGTCAAGCTGAGCAAATGGCCCATCCCAAGCGCAAACGCCCCAAGCATCGACGCAATGGCTGTCTGCTGTGCAAGCCGCATAAGCTGACCGCCAATGTCAAGGCGGAGCGTCGGCGGGATCGGAGTCGATGGACCAGCCATGAGAGAGCCGCCTGGTAGCGACTGTGCTCTGAGGGCCCCACCGCGTTAGGTTCCCGACCGATGGCACTGCCCGCTGAGGTACTGGATCCTGCGATATCGCTCATCGCGACCTATTGCGCGACGAAGGTGCCTGCCGAGTACGACGACAAGTTGAGAACCGAGTACAAGGTCCGCGGAAACACGATCACGATCTACGAGTGCCGCCCGCCCTGGCGGAAGGAGATTGGCCCAGACTGGACCAGGATGCGGATCTGCACTTTCGAGTGGGATCCGGGGACCCGCCTTTGGACGCTCTACGCGCGCGACCGAAACGACCGTCGACTGGAGTACCCGTTCATCGAGCCCGCGCGCGACCTAGCGCCGCTGCTCCGCGAGCTCGACAACGACCCCACCTGCATCTTCTGGGGTTAGCGTCGAGTTGGACGTCTTCTGAGGTACAGCTACCGAGATTCGAACCCGGGTTACCGGACTGAGAATTGTCTCTAGAAAGCCATTTATAGGCGATTTGTGCCCGAGAAATACAAGGAGTTCAGCGGAGATTCCGAGAGTTCGGTGGAGTCGGGGACATATTTCGGGACACGCTTTTCGGCGCCGACGTCGGGGTGCCCTCCGGCCCGGCCAGATCCCACGCAAACCGGGACCCGACATCCGGACCATCGGAGAAGGTGTCGCATGCCGCCCAATTCGGTCATCGGCCGCCTACTTGGCCAACGTGACTCGCTACTCGACGACCTTGCCACTGCAGTCGTCGTGGAGGGAGGCCGCCGCGACGGCAGTCCCGCGACGCGGATAACGATTGACGTCCGTTACCCCAACGTCGTCCATGTGCACGAGGGGCAGCCGGAGCGCTGGCGGCTGCGAACCGCCCGACGGAGACTGGAGCGGGCTCCATTCTCACGTGAGGTCCTCGCCGCTTTCCACGGCGCCGAGGCCGAAAAGGGCCGGCGGCTCACGGCCGTTGATCTGAAAAACCAGAATCGGGTTGCGGCGCTGATGGCATGGCACTTCGAGCCGCGCCCCGCGCAAGGAGGCAGCCGGCGCCCACACCTGGTGGTGGCTCTCGCGCTCGCAGAAGATCAGCAAGGGACGCTGCGGGGCGAGTACCTGACCGCCTGCTGGCTCCTGTGTCTGATCGGCCTGGGGATCGATCGCTGCACCGTTGCCAAGGGCCGCATCGGCGTTGTGCTCGACGCGGCGATCGCGCTCCCACATGAGGAGCTGGCCGCACTTGGGTTCAAGCGCGGCCGGCGGCGCAACGGGTACTCCGGCGACTACTTCGAGCTGGTCGCGTGACGGCGGTAGATCGCCTCAGCCCGCTGGGCGTATCGCTTCGGGAGAGCGTCGTGGAGCTCAGCCAGGAAGTCCTCGGGGCGACCAGGCCGACGCGGAGGCAATGCCCCGAAAAAGCGATCGATCTCGGCATTGACCGTACCTAGCTGCTCTGGGTACTGGTGCTCGACGTCTTCGACCAAACCGCCCGCCACCTCCTCAACGGAGGCGCGCTGGAGATGCACCGCGAGTTGCAGTAGATCGCCGACTGCGAGGTGCTTCTCACGCCGACCCCAAGGGAGCGGCTCGAGGCCAAGCTCCTCGATCCCCCGGGTGATGCCAGCGGGGCTGATGTCGATCAGCTCGGCGGCACGCGAGAGGGTCGGCAGGCCGCGAACGTAAGCGGTGCGGGTTGCGTCGGTGGTCGCCATAGCTTGTCGATTGTAGCGCAAGTGTTGAAAGAATTGAAAGTATCGTCAACCATCCCGAAGGCGGCCGTCAAAGCGCACCGACCGCGACATCCGCTTGGTGCGAGGCAGCTACTCGGCCTTCGACGAGTGGTGCTCCTGGGCCATACCGCCTATCGCAGCGCGCTGCCGTTCGAACTCCGCACGGAATTCGGAGTCTTCCTCGAGTCGCCGTGCGAGTCGCCGGTCGTGGTAGGACTCGACCTTCCTTGGAAAATCGGGGTTGCGAGCGGTTCGGTCGCTGACCAGCTCGTCGAGGAAATCACGGTCAGGCATCGCGACAAACGGTACCGCGTGCCACAGCGCTGTCTTTTGAGACCTCGCGTCGATTCGTCTGCGGCCAGCAGCCTCAACCGTCACCGACCTTAAGATCAGATTCACCGATGGAGGGCGTGGATCGCGCCGTTGGCAAAGTCCACATCGCGCCATCGTCTCGGCGAGCAACTCGCCGAGACGATGGCCGGTGAAGGCGGCGATGAGATAGATCGTGCCGTCTTGTTTGAAGGCGGCGGCCTGTCCGTTCCAAAGGCGAATTGCCTCGCGAGACGGAAGCACGTGTCCCGAGTTTCTAGCTTACGGGCTTTTATCTAGTACCGCTACCGGGATTCGAACCCGGGTTACCGGACTGAGAATCCGGCGTCCTAGTCCCCTAGACGATAGCGGCGCGGGGACGCGAGTCTAGCGATGCGCGGACACGGTGTCCTTCACACGATCCTGTCTAGGCCAAACCGTAGATTCGAACAGACGTTCGATAAAGGTTAGACTTTCTCTTTCCGGAGGTGTGTAGATTGCAGGCACAGGCGGCTGTGGCGAAATCGGTATACGCGCGAGCTTCAGGTGCTCGTGGGGGAAACCCCGTGGAGGTTCGAGTCCTCTCAGCCGCATCTCCCGGCCCAGGGGACTGATATGCACACCCGGGCAACCGTCGCAGAAGCGCTGAGGTTGCGGGCTGAGGAGGGACTCGGCGCCCGCCTTGCCGCCCGTCGCCTTGGGCTTCCTGTGGCGACTGTGCGCGATTGGCACGCCGATAAGCTGCCCTGGCACTCTCGTCCCACGCAAGAGGGAGGGAGCGCGCCGGAGATCTGCCCCGCGTGTGGGAAGCTTCGGCATCGGTTCGGTGAGCTTGGAAGTCGGTATGTCCACCTACTCGGGCTTTACCTCGGTGACGGCTGTATCTCGACCCATCGTCGCAATGTGCATCGGCTCCGAATCTTCTTGGACAGGAAATACCCCTCCTTGTAGAGGAATGCGCCGCTTCGATGCGAGCATCGATGCCTGATAACAAAGTCCATGTGCTGCTGACGCCCTCCAACTACTACTCGGTCTCCGCGAATTCGAGGTCTTGGCCGTGCCGCTTCCCTCAATACGGACCCGGCGCGAAGCACACTAGACCGATCCTCCTCGCTGACTGGCAACAGCAACTCGCGAATCGGTGGCCAGGCCAGTTAATCAAAGGGCTACTCCAATCTGACGGGTGTCGCACGATGAACACGGGACGCGGCGGCTGGAGGCATCCGCGATACAAGTTCTCCAACGTTCCCACCGACATCCTGGGCATCTTCTGCACCGCCTGCGATCAGCTCAACCTGCGGTGGACTGCATCCTTTCCGAAGTCCCAATCGGCGGCGCGCGTGTTCTACGTCTCCCGCAAGGTTGACGTGGCCAGGCTCGACGAATTCGTGGGGCCGAAGGCCTGAGTCGGTCGCACAGCAACCGGCTCACCCAAAACGCGGCTGGCGTTGGAGGAGATCTCCTCTACGAAGGTCGGCCAGAGAGCTTGCGGGAGGTCGTGGCCCATTCCCTCGATGATCCGCAAGCGGGCACCTGGGATCGCCTTGGCGGTCGCGCGACCCCCAGACGGGTTGATCAGAGGGTCCTCGGCGCCGTGGATCACGGTGGTCGGCAGCCGCAGGTTGTGAAGGGCCTTGGTCCGGTCGCCGGAGGCGGTGATCGCGTACATCTGGCGCGCTACCCCGGCTTTGCTGTAGCCACGGTCATAGGAGGCGCCCGCCGCCTCGCGCAGCCGTCGCTCGTCCATCGGGAAGCCGGGCGAGCCGATGACACGGAAGGTCTTTAGCGCCTGCGCGACGGCGGCCTCGCGGCCTGGGGCGGGGCGCGCCATCAGCGTCCTGAAGGTCTTTGGCGCCGGCATCCCCACCCGGCGGTTGCCAGTGGTCGACATCATCGAGACCAGCGACCGCACCCGCTCGGGGCTCTCGATTGCCAGCGTCTGAGCGATCATCCCGCCCATCGAGGCACCAACCACGTGGGCGGACTCGATCCCAAGATGGTCCATCAGCCCGCGCGTGTCGGCGGCCATGTCGCTCAACAGGTAGGGAGCGGCCGAGCGGCGACCGAGCAGCATGTCAATCCGCCTCGGCACCCCGGCGGAGGTGATCTTGGTCGAGCGGCCGATGTCGCGATTGTCGAAGCGGACGGTCCTGAAGCCACGCTCGGCCAGCATCTCGCAGAACTCCTGGCTCCATCCGAGCATCTGCGTCCCAAGCCCCATCACCAGCAGCAGCGGTTCACCGCCAGGGTCGCCGATCTCCTGGTAGGCGATCTCGATCCCGTTGGTGGGCGCCAGACGCTCTTCGCTAAGCCCACTCATCCGGCAATTTTAGCGAGGACCGGCTACGCGACCAGGAGAGGGCCTAAAGGCGGCACCGGCCCAGCGGCTAAGTTGGCGCGGTGCGCACCGCTGTCCTCTCCGACCTGCACCTGGGCAGCGCCTTCGGCGCGGATGTCCTGCGCGACGGCGCGATCCGACGGGCGCTGTTCGAGGAGATCGGAGCGGCCGACCGCGTCGTCCTGCTCGGCGACGTGGTCGAGCTGCGCGAGCGGCCGCTAGGTGTCGCCCTGGCTGTTGCGCGACCCTTCTTCGAGGAGCTGGGCGAGGCACTGGGCGAGCGCGAGGTGATCCTCGTCCCCGGCAACCACGACCACCGCCTCGCTGAGCCGCTGCTCGACGAGCTGTCTTTGTCCGTCCACCCGGCATTGGGGCTGGATCAGCGCCATGGCCCCTCCCCCGGCCCCACTGCACGGCTCGATGATTGGCTGGGTAAGACCAGCCTCGGGCTCGCCTACCCCGGCGTTTGGCTGCGCGACGACGTCTACGCGACCCACGGCCATTACATGGACTGCCACCTCTCCCTGCCCCGGGCCGAGTGCCTCGCCGCGGCGGCGGTGATTCGCGTCTCCAGGCCACTTCCCAATCCGACGAGTCCCGAGGACTACGAGCGGGTGTTGCGCCCTCTGTACGGGCTCGCCTTTGGCCTCGCCCAGTCGCGCGCCTCGAGAATGGCGCGCCGGGCGGGGGGCACCTCCGAGACAGCCTGGGAGCTTGTCTCCGGCAACCGCGGCGGCGGGGCGCGGCAACGGGCGAGACGGGGCGCGACGCGCACCGGAGTGACGGTGGCGATCTGGGGCATCAACCGCCTCCTGCGCTCCGAGTTCGCCTCCGAGCTCTCCGGCGAGGCGATCTTCCGCAGCGGCGTCGCAGGGGCGATCGAGATGGCGACACGGCTGGGGTTGGGCGCCGCCCATGTCCTCACCGGACACACCCATCGTGGCGGGCCGCGGGAGGGCGAACCGGATTGGAAGCTGCCCGGTGGCGGGCGGCTTTACAACACCGGATCCTGGGTCTTCGCCTCGGCCTTTCACCACCCCGGCGCCCCGCCGGGCCCCTATTGGCCGGGGACCGTCACCTGGGTAGAGGACGATGGCCCACCCCACCGCGTCGAGCTCCTCGGCGAGCGCTCCCGCGCGGAGCTGGCGGCGATCGTCGGCCTCAGCCGAGCCACTCAGCGATGACCCGCCCGATCTCCTCGCCCGCGTCCTCCTGGAGGAAGTGCCCGGCATTCTCGACCCTGCGCGGCGGCGGGAAGCCAAGCTGCTCGGAGACCCGCTCGCCAACCGAGAAGGGCAGCACCGGGTCGGCGTCGGCCCAGAGCAGCAGGGCCGGCCTCCCGTCGACCCGCAGCGCATCAGCAACGCGTTTGCCCTCGACCGCGCCCGGTGACTCCGGCTCGGTCGGCAAGATCAGCGGGAAGGCGCGCGCCCCTGCCTTTGACTCCGGGCTGGGATACGGCGCCTCATAGGCGGCGATCACCTCCTCACCGGGGTCGCTCTTGCAGCCTCCCCGCACCAGCGCCCCGATCGGCAGATCCTGGTTGCCGCGAACGAACTCGCGGAATTTGAGCCAATTGTCGCTCATCCGCTGGTGGCCGGTGAACGGACCGGTGTCCATGACCACGAGCCGGGAGAAACGGTCGGGGTGCTCGACCGCTAGGCGCAGGCCGATCGGCCCACCCCAGTCGTGGACGACCGCAGTCGCCTCGCGCACGTCGAGCTCTTCGAGCAGCATCGCCATCAGCTCGACGTGGCGGTCGTAGGTGTACCAGCCAGGGTCGGTGGGCTTGTCGGAGCGGCCGAAGCCCGCGTAGTCGGGAGCGATGCAGCGGTAGCCGGCGTCGCGAACCGCAGGGATCACCTTGCGCCAGAGGAACGACCAGGTCGGCTCGCCATGAAAGAAGATGACCGGCGGGCCCTCCCCCTCGTCGAGATATGCAAGCCGCAGTCCGTCGATCTCGCGGTAACCCGACTCGAAGGGGAATTCCGGCAGCCCCTCAAGACGCTCCTCCGGCGTTCGCACCGCATCGATGCTCATTCCACTCTCTCCTCTCGCTCCCCGGGCAGGTCGCGGCGAGTCTATTCGGCTTCTCAGCGCTTAATTTCCTACTTTGTCTATCGACATTGTGTTATCGTTTCGCCTTCTTTTAGAGCTAATCAGTCGACATAGGAAGGAATCCTTCTATGCGGAACGCGCGCAAGGACACCCGGCGGCGCAGCGTTAACGCCGGCCTCTTGGCCGGCCTGTTTGCGTTGCTCATCACTCTCGTCGCGGCCGGATGCGGAAGCTCCAGCTCGTCGAGCAAGATCAACGTGGTCGGATACTCAACCCCCCAGTCCGTCTACGAACAAAGCCTCGAGCCGGGCTTCGAGAAGACCTCAGCGGGCTCCGGCGTCAGCTTCAGCAACTCCTTCGGCGCTTCCGGTGACCAGAGCCGCGCTGTCGTAGCCGGCCAACCCGCGTCGGTGGTCCACTTCTCCCAGGCCGGCGACATGACCCGCCTGGTCGAAGCCGGACTTGTCTCAAAGGAATGGGAAAAGCAACCCTACAACGGCATCGCCGAGGACTCGGTGGTCGTCCTCACCGTCCGCAAGGGCAACCCCGATCACATCCACTCCTTCAACGACCTGCTGAGCAAGAACGTCAGCATCGTCACGCCCAACCCGTTCAGCTCCGGCTCGGCCCGCTGGAACATCATGGCCGTCTACGGCTCCCAGATCGAGGAAGGCAAGTCCCCCTCCCAGGCGCTGGCGGCGGTCAAGACCGTTCTCTCCAAGGCCAAGGTCCAGCCGGCCAGCGGCAGCGACGCGATGACCACCTTCACCCAGGGCCAGGGCGACGTCCTCCTCTCCTATGAGAACGAGGCGATCGCCGCCGAAAAGGCGGGCGAAGACATCGAATACGTGGTCCCCAACAACACGATCTTGATCCAGACCCCGATCGCGGCGACCAAGAGCGCGCCCCCCGCGGCGCAGAAGTTCCTCGATTACATGTGGTCGGAAGCCGGCCAGAAGCTCTGGGCCGAACATGGCTATCGCTCCGTCAACCCGAAGCTGGTCAACCCGAAACAGTTCCCGACCCCGAAGGGGCTGTTCACGATCGAGAAGTTCGGCGGCTGGACCAAGGTGAACGAACAGTTCTTCGACGAAACCACCGGCTCGATCGCGAAGATCGAGAAGGAACTGGGGGTCTCGACTGCCGGCTAGCCCCGAAAGCGGCGTCCTCGCCGCCCCCGGGCCGGAGTTTCCCCTACCCGGGGGCGGCATACAGGCCGGCGGGAGCGTCAAGCCCCGCAGCGGTCCCGGCCTGCTGGGCGGCCGCGGCCTGGTCATGCTCTACCTGAGCCTCATCGTCTTGCTGCCGCTGGCGGCGGTCTTCGCGCAATCGCTGCAAAACGGCCTCGCTGGATTCTGGGAAGCGGTAAGCAACCCCGAGTCGGTGGCAGCCCTGGAGCTCACGGTCGGCTGCTCGCTGATCGTGATCGCGATCAACGCCGTCTTCGGCACGATGATCGCCTGGGTCCTCATCCGCGACGAGTTCCCGGGCAAGAAGGCCGTCAACGCGGTGATCGACCTGCCCTTCGCCCTACCGACGATCGTCGCCGGGCTGACCCTGCTCACCCTCTACGGCAAGGACAGTCCGATCGGGCTCGACATTGCCTTCACCCGGGTCGCGGTGGTCTTCGCCCTGCTGTTCGTGACTTTGCCCTTCGTGGTGCGGGCGGTGCAGCCGCTGCTGCTCGAGATGGACCGAGATATGGAGGAAGCGGCGGCCTCGTTGGGGGCCGGAGGCCTGACGATCTTTCGCCGCATCATCTTTCCCAACCTGCTGCCCGGGATCGCCGCCGGGGTCACCCTGGCCTTCGCGCGGGCGCTCGGCGAGTACGGCTCGCTGGTGCTGATCTCGGGCGAGATCCCCTTCAAGACCGAGGTCTCCTCGGTCTTCATCTTCAGACAGATCGAATCCGGCAACACGACGGGCGCCGCCGCCGTCTCGGTCGTCCTGTTGGCTGCTTCGCTCCTGCTGCTGACCGCGGTCAGCCTGATCCAGCGCTTGGGGTCTGACAAAGGCAGTCCGACCTTCAGCCGCGCCGTGGCCAGACTTCGCAGCCCCGGCCAGAAGGGCAGCGCAACATGACCGGCTCCTCGACGATGGGCCGCTGGAGCCTGCGGGTCGCTGCGCTCGGCTACCTCACGGTGCTCCTGCTCGCCCCGGTTGTGATGATCTTCTACAAGGCCTTCGAACACGGCCTCGCAGCCGCGTTTGCGGCGATCAGCACCCCCGACGCATTGCATGCCCTGCAGCTGACCCTGCTGATGGTCGCGGTCGCGGTGCCGCTCAACACGGTCTTCGGGATCGGTTGCGCGCTGCTCCTCGTCCGCCACCGTTGGCGCGGCAACGTCCTTCTCGACGCGGTGATCAACCTCCCCTTCGCGATCTCGCCGGTGGTGATCGGCCTCTCGCTCTTCCTGCTCTACGGGATCGGCGGCTGGTTCGCCGGACTCTCGGAAGCCGGAATCAAGATCCTCTTCGCGGTCCCGGGGATGATCCTGGCGAGCATCTTCGTCTCGCTGCCCTTCGTGGTGCGCGAGACCGTTCCCGTCCTGCAGGAGATCGGCACCGAGCAGGAGGAGGCGGCATCCACCCTGGGCGCGGGTGCCTGGCAGACGTTCTGGCGCATAACCTTGCCGGCGATCCGCTGGGGGGTTGGCTACGGGGTGGTGGTGAGCACCGCTCGAGTGCTCGGGGAGTTCGGGGCGGTCTCGATCGTCTCCGGCCGGATCTCCGGCCAAACCGAAACTCTTCCCCTCTACGTCTTCAAGGAGTTCGGAGAACTCAACTACACGGGAGCCTACGCCGTCTCAATCCTGCTCGCGGTGCTGGCGCTCGCCACCCTTTTGGCAATGAATCTCTTGAAAAGAAAGGAGGACGCCTGATGGGAATCACAGTCGAGGGAGCCTGCAAGCGCTTCGGTGACTTTCAGGCGCTGAAAGACGTCTCAATCGAGGTACCGGACGGTTCGCTGACCGCCCTGCTGGGGCCGAGCGGCAGCGGCAAGTCGACCTTGCTGCGAGCGATCGCGGGCCTTGAGGCACTGGACGCCGGCCGGGTCCTGATCGGCGGCGAGGACGTCTCACAAAAACCAGCCCAGAAGCGCGAGGTCGGCTTCGTCTTCCAGCACTACGCAGCCTTCAAGCACATGACCGTGTTCGGCAACGTCGCCTTCGGGCTGAAGATCCGCAAGTGGCGAAAGCCCCAGGTCGAGGCTCGTGTCCACGAGCTCCTCCGCTTAGTGCAGCTCGACGGCCTCGCCGCGCGCTACCCCTCCCAGCTCTCCGGCGGCCAGCGCCAGCGCATGGCGCTGGCGCGGGCGCTCGCGGTCCAGCCACAGGTTCTTCTCCTCGATGAGCCCTTCGGGGCGCTCGACGCCAAGGTGCGCAAGGACCTTCGCGCCTGGCTGCGACGCCTCCACGACGAGATGCACGTGACGACGATCTTCGTCACCCACGACCAGGAGGAGGCGATGGACGTCGCCGAGCAGCTGGTGGTGATGAACGAGGGCAGGGTCGAGCAGTCCGGCACCGCCAACCAGCTCTACGAGCATCCGGCCAACGAGTTCGTGATGAGCTTCGTCGGCGAGGTCAACCGGCTGGGCGAGCATTACGTCCGCCCGCACGACATCGAGGTCGTGCTGGATCCCGACGAGCGGACCGAGGAGGCGATGGTCCAGCGGGTCGTCTCGCTTGGCTTTGAGATCCGGGTCGAGTTCACGCTCGGCGACGGCACCGAGGTCTGGGCGCAGCTGACCAGGGCAGAGCTCCAGAGGCTGGAACTGCGCGACGGCCAGATCGTCTACCTACGACCAGGACAGACAAAGAGCTTCAGCGGTGACTCACCGTCCGGCAGCCGAGGGGCCTCGACTCCCCTCGGCAAAAAGGGCGGCGATGACGCAGAGGTATCTGCAGCCGCCTGAAGGGGCGAGGGGCGGGGCGCGCTTTGCCGGGTGGCGCCCTGCCCCAACTCGCCACCGGGACTATTCTCTGCTATTCTTGAGTTAGTTAGTTGACAAACTTTAGAAAGGAGCCACTGTGATGAGCGGCGCCACTCCCAGCACCACCACATTCATCTCGCGAGGCCGGCTCAGCGGGGTGATCCGCGAGCAGCTCCCGAAGCGCGGCTCGACCGGGGCCCCGCCGACGCTTGAGGCCCGCGCCGCCCGGCAGGCGCGCGATCCGCAGGCCATCGACGAGGCTTTGTATTACCGGGCCCGCCTGATCCTCGGCGACTCCCTGCCTCGGCCACGCCGCTAATCAACGGCCTCCTCAAGCGCCCGACCGCGCCGCGAAAGCCGGCGCGGTCGGGCCGCTTTGCGGATGCCCGCGGGGCTACTTAGAGGAGCCCTTCTTCGTGCTTGTCGGGGTTACCGCTTCGGGAGGCTGCGGGTAAGCCTGGACCGCCAGATTCCAGCTGTCCAGGGTGAGCGCCACCGACGCTTTCGAGGTGCCGGCATACTCGACCTGTACCACCTGGGGCCCTTTGGTCAACACGTCAGTGACTGTCGCCGTATGGACTTCGTCGGCCGCAGCCGGGCTGCCGGTCGTCGAATCGGCGAAATTGACTTTGGCGACCGGATAGTCGTTCACCAGGATCTCGATCGGGCAGGCCAGGCCGGCGGTCGGCGCCGTGCAGGTCGCCTGTCCGGAGAACGTGATCACTGCAGGGCCGGTGCCCTTCATCCCAAACGAGGTGTAGCCGCTCGGAATGCCCTGCGCCGTCGTCGAGGTGATCGGCCCAAAGACCGCGTTGCTCGCCGCAGTCGAGGCGACCGGCGACAGCGGTGCGTCGCTCTTCGCAACGAAGAGGCGATTGGCGGTCTTTGTCTTCAGGTACAGACGTGTTGCCTGTTGGCCGGTCAGGAACGACCCGGCGAACGACGGCGTCACCGCGATCGCGGCGGCAACCACCGCAGCCAGGGCGATCGCGGTGGCCGCTCGGGGCGATGACAGTCTTCTGTTGAGCAATGGAACCTCCATGGTCGGTGGCCTGCTGGGTGGCCTTCTGTATCAAGAAGGTCAATAAACTACAGAAGGTGCTAGCTTATGTCGAGAAAGCCAGTCAAAAAACTCGTCATATACCCGCAGGAAAGGATCGCAATCGATGAGAATCAAGACCCTCGCCATAACGGCGATCGCCCTATTCGGGCTCGCTGTTCCGGCGTCGGCCGGCGCCCAGACCCTGATCGGGTCGGGCTCGGTGGCCGCCCAGCCCGTGCTCGAAGCTCTCTTTAAGTCCTATACGAAGACGGTCAACCACAAGATCCACTTCAGCTACACGCCCGACGGCGGCAACACCGGCATCAAGGACATCCAGTCCGGCAAAAGCCAGTTCGCCGGCCAATCGCGCGCGCCGCTCCCGAGCGACACCGGGACGACCTACTACGAGCTCTACCTCGACGGTCTCTGCCTGGACGTCAACCCCGCGAACAAGCTGAGCAACATCACGATCGAACAGCTCCGCGACATCTATCTGGGGCAGCTAACCAACTGGGGCTCCCTAGGCGGCTCGGGCCTCAGCACAACGATCGACCCAGTCGGTCGCGACACCAACGGGGGCACCTACACCTTCTTCCTACAGGAGGTTCTCGATGAACACGCCCCCTCCTCGGTTGTCAACGCCCTGACCTCGGACGGCTTGGTGATCAACGCGGTCAAGCAGGACCCCAACGCGATCGGCTACGCCGGGCTCGCCTGGCAGCAAAGAGGCGTCAGGGCCGTGGATGTGAACGGGATCGCCTGCACGCCAAAGAACGTCAACAAACGTTTCACCTATCCGCTGACGCGCTACATCTACCTGGTGCTGCCGACGGCAAACCCGAGCAAGGCGGTCGAGCAGTTCGTCGACTGGTCTCGGACCAGCCCGGTTGCCGGAGAAGTGATCGACAAGGCCGGCGGAGTGGCCGTCTTTAACAAGAAGGCGAAGAAGAAGCACTAGATGGAGGAGGAGTACCTCCAAGAGTACGAGTACGGGCCAAAGTGGTCGGATCAGCGCGTCGGGCGAATGCTCGGCGCGCTGGTCTGTGCTGTGGTGGCCTTGCTCTTGGCGATGATCGTCTCCGTGTTTGTGCGGGGATGGCCGTCGTTTGCGCACAACGGCCTGGCCTGGTTCGGAGCGGGTGGCAACGTCGATGCCCAGTTCAACGCGATCACCCTGTCGACCCAGTCGGGCGGATCTGCGGACTACACCTTCCACGCCTGGCCGCTGATCTGGAGCACCATCCTGATCGTCGGCGCCTCCGTGGCGATTGGGCTCGTCTGCTCCCTCTTCATCGCCGTCTTCATCGTCGAGTTCGCCCCCGGCTGGGTGCGCAGCGTGCTCGAGCCGGTAATCCGCTTCCTGGCCAGCGTTCCCTCGGTGATCTACGGCCTGCTCGGCGTTTTGGTGCTCGTGCCTTTCATCGGCAACCACCTCGTGACCGAGTCCGAAAAGGCATCGGTGGCAGGCGTCATCACCCTGAGCGGCTACAGCCTGTTGGCGGCCGTCCTGATCCTCACCGTGATGATCGCTCCGCTGATGATCTCGATCTTCTGTGACGGGCTGCGCTCGGTTCGGCCGAGCTGGCTGGAAGGTTCTTTGGCCCTCGGAGTCAACCGCTGGCGGACGATGTGGAAGATCGCGGTTCGGACCGCCCGCCCTGCGATCATCGCCGGAACGGTGCTGGCGGTCGCTCGAGCGATCGGTGAGTCGGTGATGCTGGCGATGGTCTCTGGCTCGGTCGGGTTCGCGCCAAACCCAGCCGATGGCCTGACCTTCATCTTCGAGCCCTCCCGGCCACTGGCGCCGACGATCGTCGAGAACATCGATCAGCTCAGCTCAAAGCCGGCGAACGCGACGCTTTTTGCGATCGCCACCGTCCTGCTCTTCTCGGCGGCGATGCTCTCGCTGACCGGTTGGGCGGCACGACGGGCGATGGGTAAATACGGAGTGGCGCCCTAATGGATGCATCGCTCACCACGCCACCGGCCGGCGGCCTCCCACCGACTCAGCCCCAACCGCCCAGGCCACGCAAGGGAGCCGTTGAGGGCAGCGCCGCCTGGCGACTCTCGGATCGCATTGGCCTGGCCATCTGCTGGGCGCTTGGCATCCTCTTCTGCGCGATCGCTGTGGCGATCATCGTTTACCTGCTGGTCAAGGGCCTGAGCTACCTGAAGCTCTCGATGCTGTTCACCCCGGCGACCTCGGGGTTCCGCGAAAGCCAGACAGGGGGATTCTCCGAAGCCCTGCTCGGCACCCTGATCGTCGCCGTGATGGGGATCGGGATCGCCCTGCCGATCGGGGTGGGGGTCGCGGTCTGGCTGGTCGAGTACGGTCGGCCCGCGACGCTCGCCCGGATCACCGAGTCGACGATCGAGGCGATCGCCGGCATTCCCTCGATCGTGCTGGCGCTGTTTGGCACCGTGATCTTCTCCAGTACGGCGCTGGGCTTCCTCAGCCGCACCACTGAAGGCGTCGTTTTCGGCCGCTCTTTCTTCGCCGCCTCCGCGATGCTGTCCCTGGTGGCGCTGCCATTGGTCGTGGCGAACACTCGCGAGGGGCTCCGAGCGATTCCCCGGCACGTGAGGGAGGCCTCCTACGCGGTCGGCAAGACCAAGGCCGCGACGACGCGGCGCATCCTGCTTCCGGCCAGCCGCCCCCAGCTGGCGACGGGTGCGATGCTCGGCCTTGGCCGGATCATCGGCGACACGGCGATCATCCTCGTCTTGCTCGGCGCAACGCAGAACTTCTCCCCGGTCGGCGGCACCTTCCCCCTCGATTACCTGCGCGGCGCGGGAACGACGCTGACCAACTTCGTCTATGAAGCATCCCCCACCGGCAACCTCAACCAGCCGAACAAGGCATACGCCGCGGCCTTCGTTTTGCTGGTCATGGTCCTTGCTTTAAACGCCGCTGTCGACATCGTCCATCGCCGCGCGAAGAGGACCGGAACATGGAGTTCCTGAACCCCGCCGCCGATCCGTCGCCTGGAGCTCGAGGACGCAGCTGCGGCACGTCAGGCACCGCCGCCCGCACACTCCGCCAATGGCAACGGCAACGGCAACGGTGTGGTCGTCCCAGGCGGCTTCACCGCGGCGCGACGCTCAATCGGAGCTCCCCAGTTCTCGATCCGCCGCATGGAGGTCGACAACCTCTCGGTCTCCTACGCCGACCGCGATGCAGTGAAATCGGTGTCGCTGCCGATCCGCCAGGGCGAGGTGCTGGCGATGATCGGCCCCTCGGGCTGCGGCAAGACGACGCTGCTGCGCTCGCTCAACCGGCTCACCGAGCTGACCCCGAAGACGACCCTGCAGCGGCCGCATTCTGCTCGATGACGTCGAGATCACGCTGATCGAGCCGACTTTGCTGCGGCGCCGGGTGACGATGGTCTTCCAGCAGCCCAACCCGTTCCCGATGAGTGTCTTCGACAACATCGCCTACGTATTGCGAGAGCAGGGCATCGCGTCGCATGCGCAAGAAGATCCTCGCGCCCCAGGTATACAGCGCCCTCGATCGGGCCGGGCTGCTCGAGGAGGTCAAGGACAACCTCAACCACCCGGCCCTGAAGCTCTCCGGCGGCCAGCAACAGCGGCTTTGCATCGCCCGGGCGCTGGCCGCCGAACCCGAGGTGCTGCTGCTCGACGAGCCCTGCTCGGCGCTGGACCCGCTGTCGACTCAGGTGATCGAGGACCTGATCGTCAAGCTGCGCGACGACGTCGCGATCGTGATCGTCACCCACAACCTCCAGCAGGCCTACCGGGTAGCCGACCACGTCGCCTTCATGTACCTGGGCGAGCTGGTCGAGTACAACAGCGCGACTGCGCTCTTCGGCTCGCCCCGCAGAGAAACGCACAAAGGACTACGTGAGCGGTGCGTTCGGCTAGCCCTCATACAGCCCGGGCCGGAGTACTCGCCGTCTGCGGCCTGCTGCTGCTGGCGACGCTGAGCGGCTGCACGACAACGCAGGAAACCGCCGCCCGCGTACAGGCCAGGTCAAAGCGCATTCTTGAGGCTCGCAGTCAGCGCGTCACAAAGCGGGCGAAGGCCCTCCGAAAGGGAAACCACCAACGATGACCGAGACGACTTACCAGCCCACCGAGACGACCCACCAGCCGAGCGAGATCGCCTACCAGCCCTGTGAGGAGTGCGGCGCCCCGCTCGATTCCCAGCAGCGCTATTGCGTTAACTGCGCGGCACGGCGCGGCAACGGCTCCAATCCCGCTTCGCGGTACTTCGCCGCGATGAGCAAACGCGCCCGCCGTCCCACCGCCCGTCCGCCGCAGAAATCCCCGACCAGCCGGGCGGCGGCGGTCGGCTTCTTCGCGCTGCTCCCGATCGCAGTCGCCCTCGGCGTCGTCGTCGGCCGCAGCGACTCGAGCAACAACGACCAGGCGCTGCTCGAAGCACTGCGCCGCCAAGACGCCGCGGTCGCGAGCACCTCTGCCGGAACCAGTACGACCGCCGCGGCCAGCAAGAACAAAGGCAAATCAAAGAACCCCGGCTCCTCGGCAAAGGGCCACAGCAAGATCCTTGCCAATACCCCGAACGGACCGATCCACCAAGCGGTCGGCTACCAAGCGACCGAACACGAAGCTACGAAGGACAACGAACTGGTCAAGAAGAGCGCCAAAGCGGTGGGCAAGGGCTACGCCAAACAGGAGCAGGAACTCCCCGACGTGGTCGTCGTCGGAGGCAAATGATGGCGAGCGCGGACACCGCCGACTCGGCCATGGCGAAGGGCCGCTAACGATGCGCTCGCTTGCCGACATCCTGCGACCCGTTGATCAGCGGCGGCGGCCCTCACCGAAGGGCGAGACAGCGCCAGCTGTCATCGGCGAGGAGAACGTCGACTTAGTCGCCCAGAGAGACCGGCTGCTGGAGAAGTTCACGATCATGCAGGCCGATCTCGGTGGCGCCTTTTATGAGATGGCGATCCGCGACCACGTACGGCTCGACGTCCTGACCAAAAAGGCCGCGGAGCTGCAGCGTGTCGACGCCGAGCTGCTCGCGGTCGAGCGGGTGCTCGAGCTGGAACGCGCCGACGCGGCCGGCATGTGCCCAAAATGCGGATCCTCGTACGGCCACGCAGTGCGTTTCTGCGCCCAGTGCGGGCAATCGCTGCTGCCAGCGGGGGCGCTACCGTGAAAACGCTGACCCGGCGATTTCAGCGCGCCGTCGCGGCTGCCGCCACGCTCAGCGGGCGGCGTTTTGGCATGTTGGTCGCCTCCTCTCTTCTAGCCACCTCGGTGATCGTCGCCAGCGCGATCACCAATCCCAATGACGATGGACCCCTAGCGGCGCTGCTCGGCCGCAGCCTCGCCGACAACACTGCAGCCGCAACCAGTCCCGCCCCGAGCTCCGAATCCGAATCCGCATCGGAACCGGCAAGCTCCCCTAGGCAAGCGACCGGCGGCGGCGCCGGCCCTCGGGCCCGCACGCCCGCTTCAACCTCGATCGCCTCTTCAGAAGCTGGTGGCTCAGAAGAAGGCGAATCGCCTAAACCCAGCGAACCAAGCACCCCGTCAACTCCGGCCGCAAAAGCCGGCCGGATCAAGCACGTCTTCGTCATCTCGCTGGCCAGCCCGGGTTATGAAGCGGCCTTTGGCGCCACCTCTCAGATGCCCTACCTGGCCACGACGCTCCGCCCCCAAGGCGAGCTGCTCCCCGACTACTCGCTGCTCGGCAGCGCGGGCCTGCCCAACGACATCGCGGCGATCAGCGGCCAACCGCCAAACCCCTTGACCCAGGCCAACTGCTCGACCTACACCGAATTCGCTCACAACACCAAGCCCAACAAGCAGGGCGTCGTCCCGGGGTCGGGATGCGTCTACCCAGTCGACACGCTGACGCTCGCCGATCAACTGTCCAGCGCAGGCTTTCAGTGGAGTGCCTACATGGAAGGCATGCTCGGCGCAACGGGTAAACCTGAAAACTGCGTCCACCCCGAATCCGGCGCAACCGACCAGCCGGCGCAAGGCGGCTACGCGACGCGGCAGAATCCCTTTGCCTACTTCAACTCGCTGCTTCAGCTCGGCTCCTGTGCGAGCAGCGATTTGCCACTGACCGAACTCGGGAACAACCTGGGCAAGGTTGCCACGACGCCCAACTATTCCTTCATCGCCCCCAACCTCTGTGACGCCGGGGTCGCCGGCCAATGCCCGGTCGGCGACCCTACCGGCGCGGTAAGTGCCGACGCCTTCCTCGAACAGTGGGTGCCGAAGATCCTCGCCGCGCCCGCCTATGCGCAGGACGGCCTGCTGATCGTCACCTTCGACGAAGCAAGCTCCTCCCCAGTGGTGGGAGCCGCTAATTCACCCAAAGTCGGGACGCTGCTGCTCTCCAACTTCCTGACTCGCGACTCCACGGACTCCACCCCGTACAACCCTTACTCGCTATTGCGCTCCACCGAGGACCTCTTCGGCCTCTCCCACCTCGCCAACACCGGCGGTGCCAAGGTTAACTCCTTTGGGCCGGCACTGCGTGGGGAAACGGGCGAAGGCTAGCCCGGACTCAAGGGAGGCGGCTCAGGAAGCTGCCGATCGCGGCACCGAAATACGGCGAGTACAGCCGGGTGAAGTTGTGCGCATAACCATAGCTCGTCACCCCGTCGATGTACTGGCCTTCGACGATCCAGGCGCCGCCACTGGAGCCCGCTGCCATGTTGCATCTGCTGGGCACGGTTGGCGGCCCGTGAAGCATCTCGGTCAGTGGATCGATGCCGAGGCCGTGGGTCAGGCAGGACCGTAGTTCTTCACCGCCGAGCGCGCCGGCCGGATAGCCGAAGATCTGAAACGCTGAGTACCTCGACTTGCCGGTCTCATATCCCCGGGAGCCGACCACGCTTGACAGCGTGCCAAACCGGTTCGGTTTCACCAGCAGCGCGGCGACGTCGTAGTCCGTGTCTTCCGATTGCCGCCACTCCGGGGTCGTGAAGACCGCTTCGGCGGCAAACGTCCCGAATGGCCGCCTTCCGTGATCGTAGGCGGGGATGAAGACCAGGTCCCGGCCCCAGCTCCTGGCCTCGACGACGCAGTGACCGGCGGTCAGGACAATCGAGCCGCTCGGGGTGTTCAGCGAGGTGCCCGAGCAAGAGTACGGGCCCTGTTGCGGATCGAGGCCGAAGACCCGCCCGTTGGTCCGCTCTTCGAGGGCCGCGGCGTCGGCGACACCGATGCTGCTGGTGCGGGCGGTGCCGGGCGAACGCGGCTCTGCGGGGCGGCCGGCGACCCGGCGTGGCTTGCCCACAACCGGAGGCACCTCCGGCCACCTTGCCTGCCCGACCCGAGACGGCAGGGCAGCTGGATGGGCGAGTGCCCGCCGCACCCGCCGCGGCGCCCAGAAGCGAACAGCGTTTGCGGCACCGAGAACTCGGTGCGAGCTCGGCGGGGCGGCCTGCGCGGGGCCGGGCGCGAACAGCGCAATCGTCAGCAGCGCCGGCAACGCCAAGCGCGGGGCTCCCCTTACGAGCTTCATCGGAGGGATGGTGCCATACGGCTCAATTCGATATCAAGCGGGAATCCCCGTGCAAAAGCCAATCGCCTCTTGGCCAAGACACAGGAATTCCCGATTGGGTCGCGAAATCACACGCTTAGTGTCTCGCTCCCAACGCGCACGAAAGGACTAACGCATGAACGAGGAGAACATGCTCAGCGGCTGGTGGGTCTTCGCCGGCATATTGCTGTTGATCGCCGGTGTCCTGAACATCATCTACGGCATCGCGGCGATCGGCAACTCGAAGTTCTTCACCGAAAACGCCACCTACATCGTCAGCAGCCTCCACACCTGGGGCTGGGTCACCTTGATCCTCGGGGTGCTGGAGCTCGTGGCGGCGTTCTCGCTGTTCTCGGGCGGCGAGTTCGGCCGTTGGTTCGGCATCTTCATCGCCTCGCTGAACGCAATCGGCGCGTTGCTCGCGATCCCGGCCTACCCACTGTGGTCGCTGGCGATCTTCGCGCTTAGCATCATCGTCGTCTACAAGCTGGCCGAGGGGCCCGAGGTCTTGAGCACCTGACCGCAACCCAGCCGCAACACTCGTCGCGAAGGCCCCGCCCCAGGGGCCTTCGCCGTTTCGGGAGCGACTCCACTGTCCGACAGCAATCGATCCGCGGGCCGAACTTAGGCTGCCGGATCCGCGACCTGCTCGGGCTCGGCCGCCCCCAACCTCGACCAGGGCGCCGGCTCGGGGCGACTCTCTTCGTAGACCACATCGGTGTCGGAAAGCTGATCCTCCCAGCCGCGGCGGCGCCCGTTGAAGAGGATCCCGAGGAAGCCAATCCCGAAGGTGACCACCGCCAGCCCGAGCCCGATCAGGCGACTCAGCGCTCGCCCGAGCGAGAGCCGCCGTCCGGTGACCTCGATTCTGATCCGGACGAAGCGCATACCCGGCGTCTGCCCCGCCAGGCACCAAAAAGCAAGCAGATAGAGGGCTCCCAGCCCCAGCCAGGCGACCGTCCCAAGCGCCAGCGCCAAGCCGGAGAAGCCGCGCCCGTTACCCGAGACCGCCGAGCCGATCAGCGCGACGATGGCCGCCAGCGCGGAGAAGGAGAGGTTGACGATGGCAGCGTCGATCGCGAGCGCCAGCCCCCGGCTGACGGCGCCGGCGTGATCAGTGGCCTCGGACCGGAGCTTGCGGAAGAAGACCCGCCGCACGGCTCGCTCCAGGGTGTCGTCGAGGCGGCGGGCCAACCTGCCGATCGTGCGACCGATGTCGCCGATCAGACCCACCCCCTGAGCGCTGATCGCCGCTCGCAGCTCCGGCGCCTCGGCAATCCGCTCGACCAACTGCTGGGCCTCCTCGCTGGCCAGCAGGCGCCGCCAGACTTCGTCGACCAGCTCGCTATCGAGCGCCTCGATCAGGGCGCGCTTGACGGCATCGCTCTCCAGCGCCCCCTGCACCGCCTCCTCGACCACCGGGCCTTCCAGCACGCGTGCTAGCGCCCGCTCTACCGCCTCACTCTCGACTGCAGCGACGATCGCCTCCTCGGCGGCCGCTTCGATGGCACGATCGACCCCAGCAGCACGGGTGACGGTCCGAGCTCCGCGCACGCCGACGCCGAGCAGGCGCGCCGAGAGGGGGGGCTGCCCGTTCAGCGCACCGGAGGGGCCACCGTTGCCGTTGCGGCTCCGATTGCCGTTGCGGCCGAGGTCGCCGTCGGCGCTCGCGCCAGCGCCCTCGCTACGAGTCGCCTCGTCGGAGGGAGGCGCCGGCGGGATCGGACCATCTCCCATCTCGGGCCGAGTATCGCACCGATCGGTCGGGCTCGCAGCGGTCGCGAGTCAGCGATCCAAGCGATCGAGGAGGCGGCCGAGGAAGTCGGCCTGAGCCGGGTTGAGCTTCCGCCTGGCTATCCCCAGGTCAAACCACTCGGCCCGGTCAACCTCGGGGAACTGGCGCTCTGCACCAGAGCCCGGTGGCCACTCCATCGTGAAGGCGTTGCTGCGCAGCGTGGAGGGGTCGAAATCGGCCTCCGCTGCCCAACCTTCAACAACCTTGCCGCTTTTCATACGGACGGATCCCAGTGCGATCAGCGCCTCCGGAACCAGGGCCGGCGCTGCACCCAACTCCTCCCCCAGCTCGCGCAAAGCGCAGTCCCGCGGGTCCTCCCCCTCGTCGAGCTCCCCCTTCGGGATCGACCAGGCTCCGAGATCCCTCCTCACCCAGAGCGGCCCACCCGGATGGACGAGCAGCACCTCGGGCGAGCCCGCGACGAAGCGAAAGAGAAGCACCCCGGCGCTCCGCTTCGCAGACACGGCGCCAGGGTATCCGGCCCGTTACCGGAGCAGGAGACCGCGGCTGACAATCGGTGCCTACGCGGCCCGCGGAGGCTCAAATGTCCGCATCGCGCGAGCGCCCAAGCATCGACGACCGCCCACTACCACGTGTCGATGAAGCGGCGGCGAGGTGTCGGCTCGGTCGGCTTTGTGGCAGCGGCGAGGGTCGCGACGATCAGCGACCGGGTCTCCGCCGGATCGATGACATCATCGATCTCGAACAGGGCGGCTGCATTCAAGGCCTGCGCGTTTCGCTCGGCGGCCTCGGTGAGGTCGCGGATTCGCTGCTCGCGCTCCCCCTCGTCGGTGATCGCATCGAGCTCCTTTCGCAACGCCAGCCTGACCGCACCCTCGAGTCCCATTGGGCCGAGGTGGGCTGTCGGCCACGCAAGGGTGAGCAGCGGCTCATGCAGACTGCCCCCCACCATCGCCTGTGCACCGAGCCCGTAGCCGCGGCGCAGGATCACGGCGATTAGCGGAACGCGCAACGCCGAGCCGGCGATCAGGAGTCGTGATGCGTGTCGCACAATTCCGGTTGCCTCGGCCTCTGGGCCAACCATCATTCCGGGTGTATCGACCAGAGAAACGATCGGAAGTTCGAAGCCGTCACATAGCTGCATGAACCGAGCCGCCTTATCAGCGGCGTCGCTGGTGATTGCTCCCGCCATGTGACGCGTGTCGTTTGCGATAACTCCGAGCGGCCGGCCCTCGATCCGGACCAGCGCGGTGACCAGCTCCGGTGCGAAGCGATCCCGCAGGAAGGTGACCGATCCACCGTCGGCGAGGGTCTCGATGATTGGCTGCACTGCATAGGCACGTCGCTGACGTTCAGGAACGAGATTCCGGAGGAGCTGTTGGTCGGGCTCCTGAGCCGGCGGCGTAGCTCCCTGGAAGTACGCCAGCAACTGCTTGGTGACTGCTGTGGCAGCCTCCTCATCGGCGACGGCCACGTCGATCACCCCGTTGTGCGCCTGCATGTCCAGCGGCCCGACCTGGTCGGGATCGACCTTGCCCAAGCCCCCTCCCTCGATCATCGCCGGGCCGCCCATGCCCAGCGACGCGTTCTCCGTCGCCACGATCAGGTCCGAGCACCCGGCGATCACGGCGTTACCGGCAAAGCAGCGACCAGCGACGATCGCGATGCGCGGCACCAGCCCTGAGAGCCGAGCCCAGAGCGCAAAGGCGCGGGTGTCGAGCGCCGACACAACCGGGTAGTCAGAGTCGCCTGGTCGCCCGCCGCCTCCCTCGGCAAAGAAGATCGTCGGTAGACGCATGCGCTCGATCAGCTCGAAGAGCCGGTCCTTCTTCCGATGTCCGAGCACTCCCTGGGTTCCCGCCAGGACTGTGTAGTCGTAGGAGAGCACCGCGCACGCGCTGTGCTCTCCAAAGAGGTGGCCGTTCACACGAGCGGTGCCGGCCACAAGGCCGTCTGCGGGGGTGCGCTTAATCAGCTCCTCGAGATCGCGGCGCGCTCTCTGGGCAGCGATCGCGAACCTTCCGTACTCGACGAAGGATCCAGGGTCGACAAGCTCCGCAATGTTCTCCCGCGCCGTTCGGGCGCCGCCAGCATGGCGGCGATCGACCGCCTCCGGACGCGCCTCATCTCGGGTCAGGGCGCGACGCTTTAGCACCTCGGCTAGGTCCGCGCGCTCATCGCCCCCGCTGATGCGCTCCTCGTCGGGCACCAACCGGATGATCCCAGACGGCCTGGGCTCGCGGTTGGCCCCGCTCCAAAGTGGCTCGGCCTCAACGCCCTGCCGGGCACCCAGCTCCTAGCCCACCTGAATGGCCGCGAACGGACTCGATTCCTCACATGGAGCACCGAGACCGGGGCTGCCCGGGCCGTCGTGGCTAAGAAACGGTCCAGGTGTCGCCGGAACGCAGCAGCCGGTCAACATCGTCCAGTGATGCTTGGGCATGGGCTTGGGCCAATTCCTGCTGGCGACCGGCGCCGTAGACCGGCCGTTCGACGTCTCGCAGAACGCCGATCGGGGTCGGGCTGGTCGGACTTTCGGCTAGGCGCGCGAGGGAGGTGGCGTAGCTTGGGTCGGCGTGCTGGACGTCGTGGACGACGATGGCGTCCTCGCCCACCTCGTCGACCTCGGCGAGAGCGAGGCTGCCGTCGGCGGCGCGGATGACTCCCCGCTCGCCGTCGGCGCCGAAGCGGATCGGCTTGCCATGCTCGAGGCGGATCTGATTCGGCGCTGCGGCCTTGCCGCGCACCGCATCGAAGGCTCCATCGTTGAAGACGTTGCAGTTCTGGTAGATCTCGACGAAGGCCGAGCCCTGATGCTCCGCGGCTGCACGCAGGACGCCCGCGACGTGCTTCTTCTCGATGTCAATCGTGCGGCCCACGAACGACGCCTCCGCCCCGAGCGCCAAAGCCGCCGGATTGAAGGGATGGTCCTCCGACCCGAACGGGGTCGACTTGGTGATCTTGCCCTTCTCGCTGGTTGGTGAGTACTGGCCCTTGGTGAGACCGTATATCTGGTTATTGAAGAGGAGCAGCTTGATCGGTACGTTGCGGCGCAGGGCATGGATCAGGTGATTGCCGCCTATCGAGAGTGCATCGCCGTCCCCACTCACCACCCATACCGACAGATCGTCGCGGGCGGCGGCGATTCCTGTGGCCAGAGCCAGCGCCCGGCCGTGGATCCCGTGCATGCCGTATGTGTCCATGTAGTAGACGAAGCGACCGGCGCAGCCGATCCCAGAGATGAAGACCGTCCTCTCGGGCGGCACGCCCAGCTCCGGCATCAACGCCTGGACGCTGGCAAGGATCGCGTAGTCGCCGCAGCCCGGGCACCAGCGCGTCTCTTGGTCGGACTGGAAGTCCTGCTTGGTGAGCACTGGCAAGGCGCTGCCGTTGCTGCCATTCCCGCTCATGCGAGAGCCTCCAAGATCGCGCCCTCCAGCTCCTCCGCGAAGATCGGCAGGCCCTCGACTTTGTTGTAGCCGACGGCGTCGACCAAGAACTTGGCGCGGATCATGCTCAACAGCTGGCCGGTGTTCATCTCAGGGACCAACACCTTCGGGAAGCTGCGCACGACGTCGCCGGTGTTGCGGGGCAGTGGATCGAGGTGGCGAAGGTGCGCCGTCGCGATCGGTATGTCGCGCTCCCGTACCCGTCGCGCTGCCGCCTGCACGACGCCATAGGCAGAGCCCCAGCCGAGCACCAGCAACTCGGCTCCCTCGTCGGCCTCTACCACGAGCGGGGGCAGCTCATCGGCCAACTTCTCCAGCTTCTCAGCCCGCAACCGTGTCATCAGCGCGTGGTTGGCGGGGTCGTAGCTAATGTTGCCGCTGCCATTCTCCTTCTCCAGACCCCCGATCCGGTGCTGGAGTCCAGGCGTTCCGGGAATCGCCCATGGGCGGGCGCCGCGCTTGTCGCGCAAGTAGGGAAGGAACTCATCGCCAGCGTTGGGGCCGGCGGCGAAGTTGGGGTCGATCTCAGGCAGATCGGCCGTGTCGGGGATCCGCCAGGGCTCCGAGGAGTTGGCGAGGAAGGTGTCGCTGAGCAGGATCACCGGCGTCCGATAACGGACAGCGATCCGCACTGCCTCGACCGCCGAATCAAAGCAATCGGCTGGTGTGGCGGCGGCGATCACGGGAAGCGGTGACTCTCCATGACGTCCGTGGATCGCCATCAACAGGTCGGTCTGCTCTGTCTTGGTCGGCATCCCTGTCGAGGGGCCGGCTCGCTGCACGTCGACGATCACCAGTGGTAGCTCCAGCATCGCCGCCAGCCCGATCGTCTCTGCCTTCAGGTCCATCCCGGGGCCGCTGGTCGCAGTGATCCCGAGGTGCCCGGCGAAGGCCGCACCGAGTGCCATGTTCACGGCTGCGATCTCGTCCTCGGCCTGCGCGGTGTGTACCCCGAAGCGGTCGTGTCGGGCCAGATGGTGCAGCAGCTCTGAGGCTGGGGTGATCGGGTAGGTGGCAAAGAAAGGCTGTAGGCCGCTCTTCACGCTAGCCGCGATCAGGCCCAGCGAAAGCGCTTGGGTGCCGTCAACGTTGCGGTACTCGCCAGGCAGCATCGGCGCCGGCTCGATTTCAATCGGGGTCGCCGCCAACTCCGCCGTCTCGCCAAAGTTGTACCCGGCTTTGAAGGCGGCCAGGTTCGCGTCCCGAATCGGAGGCCGCTTGGCAAATTTCGTCTCCAGCCAGGAGAGGGTTGCCTCGATCGGCCGCCCGTACATCCAGGAGACAAGCCCAAGTGCGAAGACGTTCTTGGTGCGCTGCGCCTCGGCCGGTTTGAGGTCCTTGATCTCCTCGGTCGCGCGCGTCGTCATCGAGGTCATCGGCACCCGGAACATCTGGTAGCTATCGAGAGTCCCATCATCCAACGGGTCGGCCTCGTAGCCCGCCTTGCGCAGGTTGTTGGCAGTGAAGGCGTCCTCGTTGACGATCACCATTCCCCCTGCCTCGAGTGCGCCCAGGTTTGCCTTCAGCGCGGCCGGGTTCATCGCCACCAGCGTGTTCGGGTGATCGCCGGGAGTGAGAATGTCGCGCGAGGCGAAGTGAATCTGGAAGGCGGAAACGCCGTGCGGCGTGCCAGCCGGCGCGCGAATCTCCGCTGGAAAGTCAGGAAGAGTCGAGAGATCGTTGCCGAGCTGCCCGGTGGCGGCGGTAAAGCGGCCACCGACCAACTGCATGCCATCGCCAGAATCGCCGGCGAACCGGACGATTACCCTTTCTTTCTTCCCTTTCACTGTCACTCAGCGGACTCGGCGTCTGAGCCCGATATACGACGGTAGCACTCCGGCGCGGCGCCTACGTCAACCCAACGACGAGAAGCCACACCCTCCCGCCCCCTAGACGGGCACCGCGCCGAGCCGCTCCGCAGCGACCGCTTCGAGTACGTCACGCAAATCGGCAACTCGCTCTTCGCCGTAGCGCTGCGCCCACTCGCGCTCGATATCGGCGATCAGCAGGCGGCCAACGGCCTGCGCCTCGCGGCCGCGCTCGGTGAGTCGAATGATCTTCGCGCGGCCGTCGTTTGGGTCGGGGACCCGCTCGACGTACCCGAGCTGCTCTAGATCACTGGTCGCCTCGCCAACCGACTGCTTGGTCATATTGGCGCGTTGGGCGAGGTCGGTGAGCCGCGACCCCTGCGGGTCGATGGTGCCGAAAACGCATCCGTGGCTTGGACGGACGTCCGTGAGGCCAGCCGCCCCGACGCGCTTTGAGAGCTCGTCGCCGAAGGCGCCCAAGGCCACGCCCAGCAGCCGGATCAGCGGCACTCGCGCGGTGTTATCGAGGTCACTCGCCATTTCGTCAGGACTCCTGATAAGGTGCCCGAACCATCAGGCAATCTTACAAGGCTACCTGACAAGTATAGCCAGCGGATCGGAGGAAATCGATGGCGAGGAAGTGGTGGACCCTGACGGCGGTGAGCGTGGCGACCTTCATGCTGCTGCTCGACATCACGGTCGTCAACGTGGCGCTGCCATCGATCCGCAGGGAGCTCGGCGCCAGCTTCGCCGACCTGCAGTGGGTGGTCGACGCCTACGCGCTGACCCTCGCGGCCCTGGTGCTGACGGCCGGCTCGCTGGCCGACCGGCTCGGGCGGCGGCGCCTCTTCGTGATCGGGCTGTCGATCTTCTCGATCTCCTCGCTGCTCTGCGGGCTGGCGCCCGATCCGCTCTTCCTGAATCTCTCGCGGGCGCTTCAGGGCGTCGGCGGGGCGGTGATGTTCGCGGTCTCCCTGGCGCTGGTCGCGCAGGAGTTCCCCGCTGGCCGCGAGCGCGGCACGGCGATGGGCATCTACGGCGCCACGATCGGCGTCGCCGTCGCAATCGGCCCGCTTGTGGGCGGGGCGCTCACCGAAGCGTTCGGATGGCGGTCGATCTTCTATCTCAACGTTCCGATCGGCGTCGCGGCGATCGCCATCACCTACCTGAAGCTGCGTGAGAGCCGCGACCCCAATGCGACCCGCGTCGACTGGGCTGGCGTCGCGAGCTTCAGCGGCGCGCTGTTCCTGTTCGCGCTGGCGCTGGTGCGCGGTAATGACGAGGGCTGGGGCAGCACCTTGATCGTCTCACTGTTCGCCGGCGCCGCGGCCTTGCTGGTTGCCTTCATCGCGATCGAGCGCCGGGTCGGCGAGCCGATGCTGCCGCTCGGGCTCTTCAAGCTGCCCGCATTCACCGGGGTGCAGCTCGCGGCGTTCGCGGTCTCGGCCTCGATGTTCGCGCTCTTTCTCTACATAACGCTGTACCTGCAGAACTACCTCGGCTACTCGCCCCTTCAAGCGGGGCTGCGCTACCTGCCGATCACGCTGACGAGCTTCGTCGCCGCGCCGATTTCCGGGGCCCTCCTCTCCCGTGTCCCGGCGCGGGTGTTGATGAGTGTCGGGCTCGGCTTGACGGGCATCGGCCTGCTGCTTATGTCGGGGGTCGAAGCCGGGTCTGAATGGACGACCCTGCTCGGCGGCTTTCTGGTCGGCGGCACCGGAGTTGGCCTGCTCAATCCGGTGATCGCCGATGTTGCCCTGAGCGTGGTGCCCAAGGAGCGAAGCGGGATGGCCGCCGGTATCAATGACACCTTCCGCCAGGTGGGAATCGCGGTGGGCGTTGCGGTCTGGGGGGCGATCTTCGTCAGCCGCGGGGCCGCCAAGGTCAGCGCTCTAGTCTCGGGCCCCGCCGCCAGCGGAGCTCGTCCGCGCGAGCTGGTTGAAGCGGCCTCCTCGGGCACCCTGCACCAGGCTCTGGCGGCGGTGCCTGCGAACGCCCGGCAAGCAATCTCCAGTGCGACACACCAAGGATTCCTCGCAGGCTTCAACGACGTGCTGGTACTCGGAGGGCTGGTCTGCTTAGCGGGGGCAATTCTCGCCCTGTGGCTCGTTCGCGAGCGGGAAATCGAGCGCCAGCCACTGGCCTCCGAAGGCGAGCCGGGGTCTGAGGCCATTTCGGAGGCGGGCGCCGCCTGAAGGCGGTCCGCGGGCCGGGCCGCGAGGTTGCCAAACCTCGACTCGCCGTTCGATTTTCCGGCCTCAAAGAAGGTGCCGGGCAAGCCGCTGCCTACGGGCGAGAGCGACGGCAGTCACGCCAAGTAAGCGAAATCAGCGGTTCCCATGCATTGGGCTGGCTAGGCTGGCTGCCATGAAATTTGGACGGGCGGCGTCAACGACACCCCCGGGGTCCAGCGCCTCAGCTCGACCTGGCTCAAAGCTGAAGATGGCGCCGCGATGGCCATTAGTCGTGACACCGAACTCCGCATGCCCCTCGCGCCAACCTGCTCGGCACTGATGACTGAGCGACCGACGATCACAGCCACCTACCTCGAACCCCGCGAGCTCGCCGCTGAGCCGCTCCCGCAGGGATTCTCCGGGCCGCTGCGGCGGCGATCGCTTCTGGTTTTGATCGCGATCGCCGTTGCGATCATCGCCTTGGTCCTCCTGCTGCCCGGGCTGAGCTCGCTGCGAGAGAGTTTTGCCGGCGCCAAGCCGGCTTGGATCGGGCTCGGCGCGATCTTGGAGCTGCTGTCTTGCGCCTCCTACGTCCTCGTCTTCCGAGCTGTGTTCTGTCGACGGATGAGCTGGCGGACCAGCGCCGAGATCGGGCTCTCGGAGCAGGCCGCGAACTCGCTGCTGTCGCTGGGCGGCACAGGCGGCCTGGCCCTCGGCGCCTGGATTCTGCGCCGCGGGGGCGTCCCGGGCGAGCAGATCGCACGGCGGACGGTGGCCTTCTTCCTATTGACGAGCCTCGCCAACGTGGGCTTCCTCGCGCTCGGAGGACTGGCACTCGCCAGCGGTCTGATGTCGGGTCCGTCCAATCCCTTCCTTGGCATTGTCCCGGCGATCGTCGGAATCGGCGCGATCGCGCTGGCGCTCACAGCGGGGGTAGTGGCACGCGGGCTCGCCGCGGGCTCGATGCGCCCGAGAGTTCAGCTGACCTTGAGCGCAGTTGGAGATGGGGTCAGCGCGGCGCTAGGGCTGCTCCGCTCACCAGCGATGGGCATCGGCTCAGCGGGCTACATGCTCTTCGACTGCGCGGTACTCGGTGTCTGCTTTCCGGCCTTCGGCAACCCTTTGCCGCCGCTCGACTCCCTGCTACTCGCCTACATCATCGGACAGCTCGGTGGCCTCGTCCCGCTCCCTGGCGGGATCGGTGGTCTTGAATTGGGCCTGATCGGCGCGCTTGTCCTCTATGGCGTCAATGCAACCGAGGCAGCGGTTGCGGTCCTTGCCTATCGAGGCCTGCTCCTCATAGTCCCTGCACTCGTCGGCCTACCGGCGCTGGCGAGCTTGCAGCGGCGACTGCGCACCGAGGAGCACGACATCGCCGCCTGCGCACCCGGGCAGGAGGTCGAGGTGCTCGGCATGGGACGGGTCCAGATAACAGGGTTCCCGTCCGCCTCCCACTGAGCTGCATTCTTCGCCAGCCCGATCCGGCGGTAAGTACCCTAGGCTCATGTCAGCTCCGCTCAGTCGCGTCCTTTCGAGCTCCCAGCTTGCGACCCTGGCCCAGCACGGCGAAGAGCGAACCGCTGCGGTAGGCGATTCGCTCTTTCGGATTGGCGATCGGACCTATCCGTTCATCGCGATCATCGCGGGCGAGGTTGCTGTTCTCGATGGCGACGGCAACGAGATTGTCCGCCACGGCAGCTCCGGCTTCCTCGGGGAGCTGAACCTCCTCTCGGGACAGACCGTCTTCCTGACCGCCGTCGTCACTGAACCGATGCGCTACATCGCAGTCGATCGCGAGGCGCTCCGGCAGCTGCTCTTCGAGGACGGCTCACTTTCGGACCTGCTCCTCTCCGCTTTCATCGAGCGGCGCGAGCTCCTTCAGCAGCGTCAGGGCATCGGAGTTGAGATCATCGGCCCGCGAGGGTCAAGCGAGTTGCGGGGGCTGATCGACTTCGCCAAACGCCAGCGACTCCCCTACTCCTGGGCTGATCCCGAGCAGGATCCTCAGGCGGCCGCGCTGATCGAGCAACTCGACCCGGAGGAGATCCCGCTGGTGCGCGTACCCGGCGGCACCGAACTACGGCGGCCGAGTAAGGGAGAGCTTTCGCGGGCCCTCGGTATTGGACTTGAGCTGGCTGAGCGCGAGGAGGTCGACCTCCTGGTGATCGGCGGTGGGCCTGCTGGTCTCGGGGCGGCGGTCTACGGCGCATCTGAGGGCCTCGACACGCTGCTGATCGATGGTACAGCGATCGGCGGCCAGGCGGGCAGCTCGCGACGGATCGAGAATTATCTCGGCTTTCCCGCAGGTATCAGCGGAACCGAGCTGACGAGCCGGGCTGTCTCACAAGCGCGCAAGTTCGGGGCGCGGACGGGCTCGCCTTACCGCGCCCAGGTGCTCGAGCCCGGCGTCGAGCGCCACGTGGTCAGACTTGAGGAGGGCAACGAACTCGCGGCGCGCGCGGTGCTGCTCGCGACCGGGGCCGAATACCGGCGACTTCCGGTGGCCGAGCTCGACCAATACGAGGGAATCAGCGTCTTCTACGCGGCCGGTCCACCCGAGGCACAGCTCTGTGGCGCGCGCCGGGTCGGCGTCGTCGGGGGCGGCAACTCAGCCGGGCAGGCCGCCGTCTGGCTGGCACGAGGTGGAGCCCTCGTGACCCTGCTTCACCGCCGCGCCGATCTGCGCGAGACGATGTCGAGTTATCTAATCGAGGAGCTTGAGCGATACGGCGTCGCGGTAAGCGACCGCAGCGAAGTTGCCGCCCTACACGGGAGCGAGGGGCGACTTCAAGCAGTAGCGCTAACCGACGGAACCCGAATTTCGTTTTCATTCCTCTTCCTCTTCCTCGGAGCGTCGCCTTGTACCGATTGGCTCGGCGATGTGGTCGCCCGCGACGCCGATGGGTTCATCCTGACCGGCAGCGAGGCGGCCGCCGAGGGCCTCCTCCAGACCAGCATCCCGGGGGTGTATGCGGCCGGCGACGTCCGCGCCGGGTCGATCAAGCGCTGCGCGACCGCGGTCGGCGAGGGCGCGTCGGTAGTTCAACTAGCTCACACGCACCTCGCCGCTGTCGGTGCCTCTCTTTAGGCACCTCTCTCGATCATCAGCCCAACGGCGATGGCGGGATGCGCGTCTCGCCGTGCACGTCGGGGATCAGCAGTGCGAAGTCATCGACGAAGCACCAAGACCAAGCCTCGCCGGGCTCAAGCGAGCGGATCAGCGGGTGGTCGCTACTCCGAGCGTGAGCGCTGGCGTGACGGTTGGGGGAGTCGTCACAGCACCCGACCTTGCCGCACTCCAGGCAGATGCGCAGGTGCAGCCACGGGTCGCCCGTGGCGAGGCACTCCTCGCAGCCCTCAACGGACTCGGGAAGCTGAGTGATCTGAACGTGATCGAGATGGGTGCAGGAGCTCATAGGTCCGCCGCTTCTCAGACCAAGCTTAGGGATCGGCCAACGGGATGAAAGGCTAACCGCGATGACCGACTCCAGGTTGCGACCGGCATTCAACGGGCGAACCGCGTGGGCTCGCAGCATGCAGGCGCCTTTGCGTGATTTCCTCGCCACCGAGACCGGCAGCGCCACGGTGCTTCTCGCCGCGGCGGTGGCCGCGCTGGCCTGGGCCAACATCGATTTCGCCTCCTACGAGCGTGTCTGGCACACGCAACTGTCCGTCCAAGTTGGTGGTTCGGGCATCTCCCAGGACCTACGCCACTGGGTCAACGGCGGGCTGATGACCTTCTTCTTCCTCGTCGTTGGGCTCGAGGTTCGGCGCGAGTTCGACGTCGGTGAGCTGCGTCAGCGCCGCCGTCTGGCCCTGCCGGTGGCTGCCGGCCTCGGCGGGATGGTCGTCCCGATCGCCATCTACCTGGCTCTCAACAGCGGCAGCAATTCGGTGCACGGGTGGGGCGTCGCGATGTCGACAGATACGGCTTTCGCGCTGGGCATGCTGGCCCTGGTCGGCACCCGCCTTCCCGATCGCCTCCGCGGCTTCATGCTGACTGTGGTCGTCGTCGATGACGTTGTGGCATTGCTCGTGATCGCCGTCGCCTACAGCGGCTCCGTGGCCCTTGAGCCACTGCTGATCGCCACCGCTGTATTCGGCCTAGCCTTGATTGTCCGCGCCACCGGGGTCGTCCACCACGGCGCCGTCTACTTCCTGCTCGCCACCATCAGCTGGGTAGCGCTGTTTGAGTCGGGCGTCGATCCCGTCGTGCTCGGCCTCGTCGTTGGTCTGGTCACATGGGCCTACCCGGCCGGGCGCAGCGAGCTGGAGCGGGCAACCGACCTGTTTCGCAGCTTTCGCGAGCAGCCAACGCCCGAGCTTGCCAGCTCAGCGCGAGTTGGGCTGCGCGAGGCCGTCTCGCCAAACTCCCGCCTGCTGGCCCTCTATCACCCCTGGACGAGCTACGTCATCGTGCCGCTGTTCGCGCTGGCCAACGTCGGCATCGCGATCGACGGCACCTTCCTCTCACAGGCATACTCCTCGCCGATCACGCTAGGGATCCTCTTCGCCTACGTGCTCGGCAAGCCGGTTGGGGTGACCGGCGCCTCCTGGCTTGTCACGAGGCTAAGTGGGGGGCGGCTTCGCCCGCCGGTTGGCTGGGCCGCCACGGCCGGGGGCGGCGCAATTGCCGGGATCGGCTTCACGGTCTCCCTGCTGATCGCGGCGTTGGCCTTTCACGGTCTCGAGCTGCGAGAGGCGAAACTCGGCGTGCTGAGCGCCGCGCTCGGCGCCTCAGCCCTGACCTGGCTGGTCTTTCGGGCCACTGCCCTACTCCCCGCCCGGACCCGCATCCGGGCCTTGCTCGGCACCTCGGAGACGCTCGTCGATCTGGCCGTGCCGGTGGATCCCGAGCGCGATCACCTGCGTGGGCCCGACGAGGCGGCGGTGACGGTCGTCGAGTACGGGGACTTCGAGTGCCCCTACTGCGGCAGAGCCGAGCCGGTCGTGCGCGAGTTGCTGGCCGATTTCGGCGACGTCCGCTACGTCTGGCGGCACCTGCCACTGTCGGACGTCCACCCAAGCGCCGAGCTTGCCGCGGAGGCCTCAGAGGCGGCCGCCGCCCAGGGAGCGTTCTGGGACCTGCACGATCTGCTGCTCGACCACCAGGGCGAGTTGAGGTTTCGCGACCTGGTTGCCTACGCCGAGCAGCTCGAGCTCGACCTTGATCGCTTCCAAGACGAGCTGCACCGGCACACCCACGCGCCACGGATCGAGGAGGATGTCGACTCAGCCGACAGCAGCGGCGTCACCGGCACGCCGACGTTCTTCATCAACCAGCGACGACACGATGGCGCCTATGACATCAACACGCTTTCAGCTGCCGTAAGGGCGGCTGGCGCACGATCCGTGATTGCCCCCTGACCGACGTCGCCCGGCCCGCGGCATGCCGCCGGCGCGAACCGCTCGGGTCAATCGTCGTCGGCCAGCCGGGATCTCCAGGCCGGCGCCACGAGGTCGAGGTAGTCGTCGCGGTGGCGTCTGATGTAGTCGGCGATGAACGGGCACAAAGGCACGACGGTCAGCTGCCTCGCTCGGACATCGTCCAGCGCGGCGCGGGCGAGCCGGCTGCCCAGACCGGCGCCCTCGTGCTCGGGATCGATCTCGGTATGGACGAAGGTGATCGACTCATCGTTCAGGCGGTACTGCGCGAAACCTGCAAGCTGTCCGTCCGTCCAGATCTCATAACGAGCCTGATCGCGGTTGTCGTTGACCTCGACGTTCATCCCACACCAGCTTTGGCCGCGGCTCGCACGAACTACTCGGGGCGGGCTCCACCCTCCTCCTCGACCGTCAGCTCTGCGGTCGGGAGGATCTCGAGTCGCTCGTCAGGAATCGGCGCGCCACTCCTCACCGAGAGCCCGTAGGTGCCGGCGTCGAGTCGCCTTTCAGCTCGCTCGACCGCAGCGAGCCGCTCCTTCAGCCCCTCGACCCGACCGGCGTCGAACTCATCCTGATAAAGGCCCTCGGAATCCAGGTCGCCGGGTTCGACGCGCTCGTCGCCCTCCTCGCGGCCTTCGTGCGCGATCGCGGCGATCTCCCGCTCGACCTGCTCTCGCTCACCGGCGAGTAGTCCTTGGGCGCGCTCTGGGTCCACCGAGACACGGTATCGACTCCGCCTCGCGGCGCTGGACCGGGACGCCGCAACTCGCTATCCTGTTATGAGACTAACTACAGAAATTGGATCTAACATGACCTATCTCTTGATTCCGCTCGACGATGCAATCGTCTTCCCCACCGTGACCGCCACCCTGCCGATCGACGTCGGCAGCGAGGATCGCGTCTTCCTCATCCCCAGGCGCAATGGCGAGTTTGGCCGGATCGGCATCGTCGCCGAGGTGGTCGAGCGCGGCCACTCGCGCAGCGGCAGGCCGGTGGCGACGGTCGTCGGTCTGCACCGTGGCCTCGCCGGAGCCGCCCAGGCAGGCGATTCCGACGCGCTGAGAGTCGAGGTGCAGGAGGTCCGCGATGGGTATCCCGACGATGAGCACACCCAAGAGCTGACTCGGGAATACCGGGCGGTGGTAGAGGAGATCCTCGAGCTGCGCGGAGACGACGGCCGGGTAGCTGCTTTCCTGCGCTCGGTCGAAGAGCCGGGTGCGCTGGCAGACACGGCCGGCCTCAGCCCTGACATCCCGACCGAGCAGAAGCTGCGCCTGCTGGAAACAGTGGACGTTGCTGCCCGGTTGCAGATCGCGGTCGAGTTACAGCGCGAGCGGCTCGCTGAGCTGCAGGTGCGCAGCCGCATCCGAGAGGACGTTGAGTCCGGTGCCCAAAAGCAACAGCGCGACTACTTCCTGCGCAAACAGATGGAGTCGATCCGCAAGGAGTTGGGCGAGGACGAGACGAGCCTGATCGAGGAGTACGAGCGCAAGATCGCGGCGGCCGGCATGCCCGAGGAGGTCGCCGAACAGGCCGGTCGCGAGCTGCACCGGCTCGAGCGCCAGGGCGAGTCCTCGCCAGAGTCCTCGATGATCCGCAGCTATCTCGACTGGCTGATCGCAGTCCCCTGGGCCCAGCGCTCCGAGGAGCGGCTCGATCCTGAGCACACGCGTGAAGTGCTCGATGCAGACCACGCCGGCCTCGAAGACGTCAAGCGCCGGATCACCGAGTTCATCGCAGTCCGCAAGCTGCGCGAGGAGCGCGGCATCGAGGAGGACAGCCGCGCCAACGGCGCGATTCTGACGCTGGTCGGACCGCCCGGAACCGGCAAGACCTCGATTGGGGAGTCGATCGCTCGCGCCCTAGACCGCGAGTTCGTCCGTATCTCGCTCGGCGGCCTTCACGACGAGGCTGAGATCCGAGGGCATCGGCGCACCTACATCGGGGCCTTGCCCGGGCGCATCGTCCGCGCCCTGCGCGACGCCGGCACGATGAACCCGGTGATTCTGCTCGACGAGATCGACAAGGTCGGCGCAGATTGGCGCGGGGACCCATCAGCCGCGCTGCTCGAGGTACTCGATCCGGCCCAGAATCACTCCTTCCGCGACCACTACCTGGACGTGGAGGTCGATCTCTCCGAGGTCGTCTTCCTCGCCACCGCCAACCTGACCGACACGATTCCGGCGCCGTTGCTCGACCGCATGGAGACGATCGCCTTCGACGGCTACACAACCGAGGAGAAGCTGGCGATCGCGCGTGACTACCTGCTTCCCCGTCAGCTGAAGCGCAACGGACTCGAGGCCGAAGAGGTGAAGGCCGGAGACGAGGTCCTGCGCAGCGTCATCGCCGAGTACACGCGCGAGGCCGGCGTGCGACAGCTCGAGCGCGAGCTGGGCAAGCTCCTGCGGGGCGCCGCGACGCGGATTGCATCGGGCGACTCCGAGCGCCCGGTCGTGCTCGACGCCGCCGCGGTCCACGACGCACTCGGCCGGCAGCGCTTCTTTCAGGAGTCGGTCGAACGCACTGCGATCCCCGGCGTCTCGACCGGCCTCGCGGTGACTGGCGCAGGTGGCGACGTGCTCTTCATCGAGGCGACAGCGATGGACGGCGAGAAGGGCCTGGTCCTCACCGGGCAGCTCGGCGAGGTGATGAAGGAGTCGGCGCAGATCGCCCTCTCCTATGTCCGCTCCCATGGCGAGCAGTTGCGGATCGACCCGGCAGGATTTCAGCGCGAGTTTCACCTCCACGTTCCGGCCGGGGCTATTCCGAAGGACGGTCCCAGCGCCGGTACGGCGATGACAACCGCTCTCGTCTCGCTGCTCTCGGGACGACCCGTAAAGCACACCGTCGGGATGACCGGCGAGGTGACCCTCCAGGGAAGGGTCCTTCCGATCGGAGGGCTGAAGCAGAAGGTGCTCGCCGCCCACGCCGCAGGACTTACCGAGGTGATCCTGCCCGAGCGCAACCGGGGCGATCTCGCCGAGGTCCCCGACGAGGTGCGCGAGGCGATGACCTTCCACCCGGTAATGAGCGTGGACGAGGTCCTCGCGCATGCCCTCGAGCCGGTCGAGAAGGGGACCGATGTCGCCGCGCTGTCGTAGCTGCTCCCCCATACCGAAGGAACTGCGCGCGGCAGCTGGCCTGCTCGAGCGCCGTTGGACGATGGCGACCATCTACGCCTGTTCAAGCGGAGCCGCGCGATTTAACGAGTTCCGCCAATCCCTGCCCGGTGTCTCCCCGACAACGCTCTCGGAGAGGCTCGAGCAGCTCGAGGCCGCCGGGATCCTCGAGCGGCAGATGATCCCCGGTCGCCCTCCTCATACCGAGTACACGCTGACCCGCCACGGCGTGCGCCTGGCCCGAGCCGTCTCCGGGCTGCTC
Source organism: uncultured Solirubrobacterales bacterium (assembly GCA_963743285.1). Taxonomy (GTDB): domain Bacteria; phylum Actinomycetota; class Thermoleophilia; order Solirubrobacterales; family 70-9; genus CAVUPF01. The sequence goes on along the minus strand of CAVUPF010000009.1, from coordinate 29,552 downwards.
GAGAACCGGGCCGGAGAAGGCAGCCAAAATCCATAGGAAGGAATCCCCGCTCAGGTTGCCAGGCGTGACATTTGACTCACAGAGCCACGGTACGCGCGCTCAAACCCAGATGCTGAGCCGCGCTCGTCTGGCAATTGGGGACCCGGCTTTGAACCGGCGAGCGCCCCGGCCCCAACAAGGTCTCGCCGCGGTCAGCGACGCCGAGCTGCACCGGCGCCGCTAGGATTTTCCCGGCCCCGGATGTCACTCTTCTTCGATCTGTCTCTAGCGGGCGCGGCCGTGGGGCGTGTGCATCTGGATTGCGTCACGGATCCGAGCTCGCGGGCTGAGCCGCCCGCTCATACCGCGGCGAGAGCGGTGCGATGGGCAATGCTGAACTCGACGTTGCGAGCACTGGCTCGGTTAGCGTGTCCGTGGATCATCGGGACGGGCAGCCCGCAGGTCGGCGAGGCTCTGGGAGCCGAGCAAGAGGCTGAGGCCGACGGAGCGGGCGCGGGCGAAGAGGCGGGAAACCTGTCCCGACAGCCGTCAAACTGACGACATGCTGACCGCTTTTGGGGCGCTTGCCGTGACCTTCATGGTGGTGATGTACACGCTGGAGCCCCGCAACCCGGCCTACGTCCTGGCCTTCGCATGTGGTTGCCTGCTTTCGAGCGCCTACGGCTTTCTTGTTGGGGCATGGCCCTTCGGTGTGGTCGAGGTAATCTGGGCTGGGGTGGCGATACAGCGCTATCGCGACCGGGAGCGCGTCAGCCTTTGAGCCGCCGTTAGCCGCCACATCCCGAAGGCCCGTCGAGGCCTATGGAGCTTGCCCGCACAGGCGGCCAAAGTGAAACCTCGGCGCTGCGAGCGTTCTCTAGTTCGGCAGATGGAAGGGAACGGTCGTGACCACGATCCTCGGCAGGGGGTGCAGGGCGCGCCGCAGTCGGGAGCCCGTCCGGTTGTGCAGGATCCGCTGCCACCAGTGCCGTACGACGATCTCCGGAAGGATCACCGTCAGCGTCAGGTCGGGGCGCTGGTGATGTAGTGACTCGATGTAGTTGACCATCGGCGCGACGATCGCGCGGTAAGGGGACAGGACGTCCTCAAGCGGCAGGTGATCGCCCCAGGTGCGCCAGTAGTCGCGAAAGCGCTCGGCCTCCTCTTCGGTTGGGCTGACGTGCAGCGCGAGCACCGGCTGTTGGAGCGAGGCGGCGTAGGCCAGCGCCCGCATGCTGGCGAGGTCCAGTGAGGCAACCGGCACGATCGTTAGATGGTGGATTTCGGCGGGGGTCTCCTCGGTCTCAGCCCCTTCTCTGCGCGCCTGCTCCGCGGCGTCGCGCTCCTTTGCATCAAGCCCGGCGCGATCGCGGACGCCCGGCGCGATCGCGGACGTGGGCACCTCGATCGAATCGGGATGAAGCGCGATCGCCTCGCCCACCAAGTCGTAGTGGCGGCGGATTCTGAGCGCGAGAAGGATGAAGAAGCCGACCGCCACCAAGGAGACCCAGGCACCCGCCGTGAACTTCGTTATCCCCGCAGTGATGAAGACGATCGCCGAGAGGAAGGCGCCGGTGGCGTTGAAGAACAGGCTGCGGCGCCAGTGGGGGTCGCGAAGGCGCCACCAATGCACGACCATCCCCGTCTGGGACAGGGTGAAGGCCAAGAAGACGCCGACCGCGTACAGCGGGATCAGGGGGCTGGTTTCACCGCCGAAGGCGACGTAAATAACTGTCGCCGCGACCGAGAGCAAGACAATGCCGTTGCTGAAGGCGAGGCGGTCGCCCATCCGTAGGAAGAGCCGGGGAGCCTGGAAGTCGCGCGCCAGCAGGAAAAGCACGCGGGGGAAGTCGTTGTAGGCAGTATTCGCCGCGAGCAGCAGGATCGCCGCCGTCGCCGCCTGCGTGACGGGGTACATGAAACCCGAGCCAAAGCTGCGATGTGCGAGCTCGGAGAGAACGGTTTCGTGCGCGTTGGGCACGACTCCGTCGAAGTGGACCATCGCGATCGTGCCCGCGAACAGCGCGATCAGCAGGCCGACCATCCAGGTCAGGGTGGTGCGGGCGTTGCGCCATTCGACCGGCTTGAAAGCCGGCACCGCGTTGGAGATCGCCTCGATCCCGGTCATCGCCGTCGAGCCGGAGGAGAAGGCGCGCAAGACCAACAGCACGCCGAGGCCCTCGGTCGCAGTGAGCGGTGGCCTCGGCGTGGGGTGAAATCCCTGGCCGGCGGCGTTTACGAGGCCGACGGCGACGAGCGCAAAGATCGCGACGATGAACGCATACGTCGGCGCAGCGAACAGGGCGCCGGCCTGGCGCACGCCGCGCAGGTTGCCGGCGAGCAAGACGACGATTACGCCGACTCCGATCACGACTGTGTCGGGGCTCAGCGACGGAATCGCCGAGGTGATTGCCGCCATGCCTGCGGCTACCGATACGGCGACCGTCAGGATGTAGTCGATCATCAAGCCGGCGGCGGCAACCAGCCCGGGGATGCGACCGAGGTTGTCGGTGGCGACGATGTAGGACCCACCGCCGGCGGGATAGGCGCGGATCGTCTGGCGATAGGACACGCCGACGGCGAGCATCAAGAAGGCGATCGTGGCGGCGATCGGGAGCGAATAGCTCAGCCCGGCGCCGCCGGCCAGGACGAGGATCGCGAGCATCGCTTCGGGGCCATAGGCGACCGAGGAGAGCGCGTCCGCCGAGAGCACCGGCAGCGCCACCAGCTTGCGCATCCGCTCGCGTGCGATCGCGGTGCTCCTCAGGGGAGGTCCGATCAGCACCCGCCGCAGGTCATGGCCGAGGCGCCCCAACCGCGAGGGTGGCACCTCGGCCTCGCTCCCCGTCTCCGCCACTGGCAGCGTTCCGCTCTGGACGCGCACGAGACGCCCGAAGCCGATCGGCCGGATGTCTTTGGGATCGGGGTAGCTGCCGAGACTGGGATCCACGGGCAGGGCTCGCCGCCACATTTCAGGGTCGCCGCAAACCCGGCCCCACTCGCGCCCGACGCGACGCAGGACGCCGAGTTGGCTCTCATCGAGTGTCGTCAGCGGTGCGTCGGGGCTCGGAGCGCCGGGACCGTCCTCGGCGGCGCGTTGGTCCGGATCGGCGCCCGTGGCGGCCTCGCCGCTGCCAGGCGAACCGGGCTGAGACCCGGGGCGGCGAACGTCCATCAGCTACCTGCTCGCCTCATGACGCGGTGAAGCTACCCGACGAGGACCTTCGGGGCGTTACGCGGCTTGAGCTTCGATCTGGTGCGGGCCGAATACACAGTAAAAGAGTCAGGCCGACACCACCGGACCGCTGGGGATCAGGCCCTCGATGTTGACGTCGCCCGGTTGACCATTCGACTCGTCAGCGTAGGTCGACGGGTCTGCATTTCGGGCGGAACGATCCTCTCGTCCTCGGCGGTCCCAATACGAGGATCTCGCCGGGAGTGTTGGCCAGCAGCCATGCGATGTCTTCAAGGGTAAAACCGGCACCGTCGCTGGCTCCTGCAACGATCACGACCCGGTCGAAGCGCTCCTTCTCAAGTGCGCACCTCAGCGCGTGGCGATAGGTGCGACCACGCTCGACCCGTGAGTCGACGCTGACCTCGAATGCGGCAGCGCGCTGTTCGATCGCCTCCCGTAGGGGGACACGATCGCGGACTGACTCGGTAGCCGCGCGTCGAGCAGCAGGTCCAAAGAGACCTGCGCCAGGCAGATGGGAACCCGGCGTTGCATCCTCATGCCCGCTCTCTCTGACCGCTATACTGGCCATATGTCTAGACAAGTGACCGCCACTGACGCAAAGGCTAAGATCCTTCGCCTATTGGACGAGGCCGCAGCAGGCGAAGAAATCGAGATCACCAGGCATGGCCGTCCGGTTGCCCGTCTCGTACCCGCATCTGGCGCGCGCTCTCTCGAGGGCTCGTTCGCTGGTGTGGCAGTGACGGCAGTCGAGGAGCAGCAGTTGTTCTCCACCGGCGAGGCCTGGAACGCTTCGTAGATGTGACTGCGGTTTTGCTAGACACCCATGTGGTCCACTGGTGGTCGGCCGAGCCTAAACAGGTCAGCAAATCGGCACGCAACGCCCTAGAGGAAGCAGATGAACATGTCGTGGCGGCGATCTCCTGGTACGAGCTGGCCTGGCTGGCGAAGCACGAGCGGATCGTTCTCAGCGTTCCGATCCGATCCTGGCTGCAGGGCCTCGCCGCGCAGCTTCGAACGATCGGCGTGACCCCGGCAATCGCGGACGCCGCAGCCGCTCTCCCCTCCTCGTTCCCAGGCGACCCTGCCGATCGACTGATCTACGCGACCGCAATCGAGCACGGCCTCGGCCTCGTGACCAAGGATCGAGTCATCCGCGATCACGACCGGCCACGGTCGTTGGCGATCTGGTAGCCAGGACTCACGAGCGGATGGAGGATGCGCACAGAGAGCCGTAGAGGATCGATCGCGAGTTCGACCAAGCTTGGACCGAGTCGGTCGCGCTGGCAAACCAAAATCGGGGCGACTGGATTTGAACCAGCGACCGCTCGGCCCCCAGCCGAGTGCGCTACCAGACTGCGCCACGCCCCGTGGTCGAAATGCATTCTGACGGATCGAAAGCCAAGTCGCGTCGCAATGTCGTAGCAACCCTCGGCGAGATACAAGGTGCGGGCGGTTGGGGCAAACTGTCGTTAACAGCGAAACCCGTCCACAGAGGCGGCTCGTCTGCGCGGTGGTAGCTCAACGGTAGAGCCTCGCCCTTCCAAGGCGATGATGCGGGTTCGATTCCCGTCCGCCGCTTAGGCGCCTTTGCCCCGATACTCGGATGTCTTGTGGCCCCATGATTATGAAGGGATAGGACAGGGGCACCTCCGTTTTGGCGGCAAACCCGGACAAGTGCCGTTGGACAACCGTGGCCTTGGCCCGCCAGAGGACCGTCCGGTCACCAGTGAGGCCGCCCTTGCCCCGCTAGGTCTCCAACCTGACCGGGCCGAGCGCGGCCTCGCCCCAGTCCAGCCCACCAGCTTCACCCAACCCGTGGCCATGCCGCTCGAGCAGCTGAGCAAAGAGCGCGGCACCCCCGCCAACATCCGCGCCGACAACGGTCCCGAGCTGACCGCCGCGATGCTGCGCGAGTGGTGTCGCCTCGGCGCCACCGGCACCGCCTACATCGAGCCGGGCTCGCCCCGAGCAGAAACCCTACGTGGAGTCCTTCAACTCCCGGCTTCGCGACAGCTGCTCGACCTCGAGGTCTTCACCTCACTGGCGGAGGCCAAGGTGTTGGCCGCCGACTGGCGAGCCGACTACAACGCCAACCACCTACACTCGGCGCTGGGGATGATGTCGCCGCAGCGCTTCGCCGCCTCGCTTCGCTCGCCCTCCGGGCTCACCACGCGAGGCGGCGAGCAGGGATACTCCGTGAAGACAAACCTCGGACTCTCACGGGTGGACCGAGGAAGGGGGCCGGCCAGGGTAGTCCAGGTACCATCCATGAGCATGGGCGGCGGTAGGACAGTCTGCGGGGTAATCCTCGCCGCAGCAATCGGCATGGCGCTGGCGTCAACAGGATTTGCGGCTGGCGCTCCAGCGCATGACGGCAGGGTTCACAAAGTCGGGTTTCTCGGGCATATCTCGACGACTGGGGCTGCTGTGCCGAATCACATCTGGATGGTTCCCCGATCCGTGCGGAGAATCACGGTTGACGCCTTTGGTGGACAAGGGGACAGTCCTTTTTACGACGACGGCGGATTGGCGGCCACTCCGATTGCCGGCAAGGGGGCCGTCGTTCACGCCACGCTCCCGGTCAAGCCCGGCGCGAAGCTGGTGATCGTCGTTCCGATCAGCTCCAATGCCGACGGCGCCTGCCCTGAAGCCGAGGGCTCCACTCCCACTCCCGGCGGCGGGGAGGCTGCGGTCCTCACCCAATCGGGCAAGGATCTCGTGGTGGCGGGGGGAGGCGGTGGCAGCGGCGAAATCGGCGAATATGATTCGTTGGAAGCGGCCCCTGATATGGCTGGTGCCGGAGGGGCGAGCGGAGCTCAGGGGTACGCCGGCACAAGCTTCGTGTCGGGGCGGATCGCAGGCGCGCCAACTGCCGGCACCGGCGGCGGTGCGGGAGAGGCAACCGGCCACGCCCCCGGGGGATCTGCCGGTGAATCCTTTGGTACCCAACCGGCCGCCCCTGGCCAGCCCGGCGACAGCTCGGGGTCTCCGCACAATCGCTTCGAGGTCACAGGCTGCGGCGGCGTCGGCGGCATCCGTTTCGGCGGACGGATTGGCAGCGATGGGGGCGATGGGGGCGGCGGCTACCACTCGGGAGGTGGCGGTGGCGGTGGCGGCCTGGTCTACGACATAGATGCGCCCTCCCTTGACTCAGTCGCCGGGGGTGGCGGCGGCGGTGGCGGCTCAAGCTTCGTGGAGCGGGGCGCAAAGCAGGTGAAAATCTCGCAGGGGGTACACGCCGGCACCCCGCCGCTTGTGATCATCACCTACTGAGTGGGGCAGGAAAGCAAACAGGTCTCAGGGTTCTCGGACCTTGAAACAGAAAAGCTGCACGCCGTCCTCCTGCTTCAGCATGGAGGGATCAAGCCAGGCCCGACTACCTCATTGGCGAGCCGGGGCTGCGGTCATGAGACTTGATCGTCGATTTGCCACCCACGCCTGAGAAGACATATTTAAACCGATGCCCATGGGCTCACCAGGGGTTGGCCGTTCTCGGCGTGATTGGATCGGATCCGCGGTAGCCTTGCTGAGTTAGAAGCGGGGATAGCGAATAGCCATGCGGAACCGAAGCAATCAGCGAAGGTCAAGCCGTAGGCTTCGGCTCCTTCTGGTGCTGACGCTGTGCCTGGCCCCCCCGGCCGCGAGCGCCCTCGCCCAGGACGCCTACGTGGCAAACTACCTCTCAGGCACCCTCTCGGTGATCGACGCCAAAACCAACCGCGGGGTGGGTTCGATCAGCGTCGGTGAAGGCCCGCATGCGGTCGCGATCAGCCCCAACGGCAAGATCGCCTACGTCATTAACGAATTCTTCGGCCGCAACGGAGACTACTGGAGCAGAGTCCGGCTGATCGAAACCCAAACCGGGAGGGTCGTGGGCTCGAATAGAGTGGGCGTCAAACCGAACGCGATCGCGCTCAGCCCCGACGGCAAGACGGCCTACGTAGTCAACGGCAGCTCAAACAACATCGCGGTGATCGACACCAAGAGCGACCAAGTGGTGGGTGCGCCGATCAAGGTCGGCGGATTCCCGCAAGCGATCGCGATCGCGCCCGACGGCAAGGCCGCCTACGTAGCAAACTTCCTCTCAGGTGCCATCTCGGTGATCGACACCAAAACCAACAGCGTGGTGGGTTCGATCAGCGTCGGCAAGGAACCGGGCGCGATCGCAATCAGCCCCAACGGCACAACCGCCTACGTCGCCAATTACGGCTTAGACACCATCTCGGTGATCGACACCCAGACCAACCAGGTGGTGGGTGCACCGATCAAGGTCGGCCAAGGCCCGAACTCGATCGCGATCACCCCCGACGGCAGGGCCGCCTACGTCATCAACTTCTTGTCAAAGAACGTCTCGGTGATCGATACCCAGACCAACCAGGTGGTGGGTGCACCGATCCGGACCGGCAAACAACCGAGCGCGATCGCGATCACCTCAGACGGCAAGACCGCCTACGTCGCCAATTACGACTTAGACACCATCTCGGTGATCGACACCCACACCAACCAGTTGCTTGGTACGCCGATCCGGGTCGGCAAAGGGCCCTCTGCGATCGCGATTCCCTCGTCCCGCGCACCAAGGTGACCCCCGAGGGAAGATGGCAGCGGCACGGTAGTCCCCATCGGTCGGCATGGATCCCAAGCCGTCCACCGACGCCACCCCCGCTCCTTACCTACCTACCTTAGCCCCAACCCCTGCCCAGGCCCGCGTCTAGGCGGGGGCATGAGCCGGATAGGCATGGCCATGGGTTCGGAAGGGCTAGTGAAGCTTGGCTAGGCGAGGCCGCCCTTGGCCCGGTCAGGCCTTGGGACCTGGCGGGGCGAGTGGCGGAGTTGAGTTGAGCTGGGCAATCTGAGCCTGTCCGGCCCCGATAGGCCCGCCCGAAGCTTCAGAAGCTCACCCCCTGCCACGGCCAGCCGCGACCGCTCTTGCCGCACAAACGCCCCCCTAGCCCCCCCATGAATACGAGGCCGGCCTTTGGCGAGACGCCAGCGACGGGGCGGCTCCGAGAACAATGAAGGACACCCTATCGGCCGAATTTACCAATCGTGGCACCAGCCAGGCTGAGTCTGGGGTCAGTCGTCTCGGAAGAGCCGATCGAGCGTGCTACGACTGATTACCGAATGCGGATCTTCTGCGACCACGTCTGAGCCTGGGCGCGCGTGCTCATCACGGCGCTTGATCAGCAGCCACTGAGCCTTCTTACCGGGGCGGGTGCGCTGCAGGGCAAAGCCGCCGCGGAGCTTTTCCCCATGCAGGACGAACACGGCGTGGCCGCGTTCGAGCGCCTGTGGCCATGCGACCCGGCCACCCTGCTCATAGCGTCCGTGATCCCAGACGATCACGCGACCGTCTCCGATTATGCCCTCAAAGGAGTTGTTGGCGATCGCGTGGTCGCCGACCTCTACGGCAAGGCGCTTGACGACGGGATCCAACGAAGGGCCCTTTGGGACCGCCCACGAGCGCATCACCCCGCCAACCTCCAAGCGCAGGTCAAAGTGATGGGCGGTGGCGGCGTGCTCCTGGACAACGAAAACACCGGCGCTGACGCCGCGGATCGCGAACTGCTCGTGCCCCTCGACTTTCACGGACTCGATCGCCACATCGCTGACCCGTGCGCCTGGTGGCCCCACGTGCAGGAAGGCCACCAGTTCCTTGACCTTCCGCTCGGGTCCCTCGGCGTGGACGTGGACGCTGCCGTCCTGGGCGTTGCGCACCCAGCCCATCACTCCGAGCCGAAGGGCTCGCCGCAGCGTCGCGTCGCGATATGCGACGCCCTGCACCTCCCCCTGCACGATTGCGCGCACCGCCGCCTCCCTGCCCACCAGTTCAGTCACGGCCGGGTCCGTTCGCTACGCCTTCCCGACGCTCGCCAGGTATTCGTCGAGCTTCCTGCTCTTTTCGGTGTCCTCGTAGACCTCATACTCGCGCAGCTTCCCCCAGGCGATCCGGCCCCAAATCACGTAGCGATTGTCGTAGTTGCACCCGTCCTTGGGGTCGTCGAGGTGAACGTGACCACGGACGCAGATCGTCTGGTGCCACGGGAGGCCCTTGAGGATCACCTGGTCGGGATAGATCTGCAGTCCAAGGCTGACAAAGCGGTTGAGCCACTGCTCGTGCTCCCGCTTGTCATTCGCCCCCGGCGCAAACGAGTTGTCGCCGGGGAAGGTGAACCTGATGTCGTCCGCGTCCATCGCCAGGGCCGGCCCGATATCCCCGGTACGGATCGACTTCATGTTGCGGGCGATCATCTTCTCGGCAAACCACGAAAACATCGAGTCTCCCTTCGCTAGCTACCGCCTGGGAGGCTACTTCCTGGCCCATCGTTGAAGGATTGGAGTGCGCCGCTTTCGTGGATCACCGTCAGCGCTTGGGTCCGTGGCCCGGCAGGAAGGATGTGGTGCCGACCCCCAACGACCACCGAAGGAAGAGCCCAAGCGAAGAGGTGAGAGCAGGCGGTGGACGGGCGGGGCCGGCGTCTCCGCGCGGCCGTTCTCATACCGACAGGTTCCCCGGGGAGACAGCTAGTCCGGGTCCGAGCGGGGATGGCTGGCGAGGTAGCGCAGCAACTCAGGGTCATCAGAGCACAGCTCCTCGACCAGCTCGCCGTGGCAGGTGAGGAGCTCGACTACGGCCCTCCCCCCAGCGACCGACTTGGCCCGCCAGATCGCCCCGCCCGCCTCCCAGCGGGTCAAGGTGATGAGCAGTGGCTCGGCCATGGCCTTGACATTAGGCGGTCCTCATTTGTCGAGCCGGAATCAGGGCCGACGAGTGGGACCGACCTTTCCAGGAGGTACGGTGCGCGGCGAAAGTCCGCAACGACGGATCGACAACGGACTTGGAGGCAGCATGGAAATCATCAACAAGGATGAGTTCGCACGCGCAGTAGCGGGGCGGAGCGGCCTGCAGAACAGTCAGGCCAAGGCAGCGGTCGAAGCCACGCTGGAGGAGATCACGAAGCAGATCGCCGCTGGCAACGAGGTGCGGCTGACCGGCTTCGGGAAGTTCTCCGCAGCTCAGCGGGAGGCGCGTCAGGGCCGCAACCCCCAGACCGGCGAAACGATTCAGATTGCGGCCAAACGGGTGCCGAAGTTCAGTGCGGGAGCGGAGCTGAAGAAGGCGGTGCAGTAAGCGAGCAGCGGAGGGTCGCATCGTGCCTTTATGGGGCGCCGGCCATGGCGTCCGGCTGCCTAACCGCTCCGCCCGGCGACGCGCGTCGCGGCGCGCACGGCGCCCGGGAAGCTGCGCGCCACGCGCTCGAGGGCGCGATCGCCGAGTCGGGGCGGCATCGGCTCCGACTGCATCGGGGCCGGATCGCCTTCGTGGGTGACAGCCAGCAGGCGCCACCGGCCCGGCACGCCCTTCAGCTCGTGGCTGCCGCGCTCCTCGAAGTACAGCCCCGAGCCCATCACCAGCTCCGCCACGGTCGAGGAGACGAGGACCTCTCCAGGTCCCGCCGCGGCGCCCACGCGGGCGCCGATGTGGACGGCCACGCCGCCCAGATCCTCGCCGATCAGCTCGCACTCTCCCGTATGCACCCCGGCGCGGACCGGCAGGCCGAGCGAGGCGAGCGAGTCGCACAGCTCCATGCCGCAACGGACCGCGCTGGCGGGACTCTCGAACGCCGCCAGCGTGCCGTCGCCAAGCAGCTTGACGACGCGACCGCCGAAGCGCTCGACGCTGTCGCGGACGGTGGCGTTATGGCGCTCGAGCAGGGGGCGCCAGGCCCCGTCGCCGAGCTTGGCGGCGCGCCGCGTCGAGTCGACGATGTCGGTGAACAAGAGTGTCGCGAGAGCGCGCTCAACCGACGCCGTCCCGTGGCCTCCGGTCACGAAGCCTTCGACTTCCTCCGCGATCGTGCCTTGGTCCCCGAACCAGAAGGCGTGGTCGCGACCCGGCAGCTCGACGAAGCGCGCGCCGGGAATCAACTCCGCGAGCTCCCGACCGGCCTGGATCGGTATCGCATCGCCGCTGCGGTGAAGGACGAGCGCCGGGACCCGGATGCTCGGCAGGACGTCGCGCACGTCGATCCGCTCTACAGCGTCGATCAGCGCCTGGACCATCCCCGGACTGGCCGCGGCACGCTCGAAGCCGCCGGCGAGCCGGCGCTGGAAACGACTCGCCGCGCTGGGGGCGAAGAGGTCAAGGCTCCTCCCCGTTCCCCAGTGCGCCACGACGTCTTCGAGGAGCTGGTTCCCGGCCGCCTCCCAGTGCTCGTGCACCTCGGGGTCGGCGTTTCTCTGTTTCCCCCGGCCGCGAAGGAGCCGTAGAGGATCAGCGATACGACCCGCTCCGGCGCGCTCGCGGCAAGCAGCGCGCATGCGGGCCCGCCCTCGGAGAAGCCCATTACCACCGCCCGCTCGCTGCCGGCGGCGTCAAGCACGTAGCGGATGTCCTCCATGCGCTCCTCGAGCGAGGGAACGTGGGGGATCGGGTCCGAGCAGCCCGTCCCCGGCTTGTCGTAGGCGATCACGCGGGCGACCGATCCCAGCCTGGTGAAGAACCGCGTGTAGCCCGGATCGGCCCACAAGAGGTCGAGGTGCGAGATGAAGCCGGGCGCGTAGAGCAGGTCGACCGGACCCGCGCCCCAGACCTGGTAGGCGATACTGACCCCGTCCGGCCGCACCGTGTAGCGGGTTTCCGGCTGCTGCACGCTCTCAGCGTACCCCGCTGACGAGCCGCGCCCGCACCGCATCAAGTTTCCGATCAGTGGCGCTAAAGACGGTCGCGATACTTGTCGGTGACTCTTTCTACCTCCGCCCGACGCTTGGCAAAGACGGCGGCGAGGTAAGCGTTCTCATGACCTGGTGGGCGGTTCTGCTGGCGCTTTCATCGTTGGCCCGCTATGAGCCAGTTCGGTAGCAAACAGCACTTGACGTTGATCGGTCAGGCATCGCGGCAACCCCGGAGGAAATCTCGATATAGCGCAGAGCGGGTGCCAGAGTTGCTCTACAAGAGGCTGACGGAGCCGGTGCTTAGGCGCTCAGGGCAGATCGCCGCGGCCCGCTAGGCAACCTCTCCCCTCGCCTCAAGTCGGGCGCGGAACGCTGTCGCGGGTTCAACAATGGCGCCGAGGGAGCGGACTCGCTCGGCGAGATCGCGATCGGAGGTGACCACGGTCACCTCCGAGTCAGCGAGCCAACCATCAAGACGGCGAACGATCTCCTCATCGGCAGAGTTGGGACCAGGCTGTGGTGCGCAGGCGATCTCGACCTGCTCGGCAGGAAGCGGTCGTGAAGGCGGCTGCTCAAGAACGACAGTGATGTGCTCGTCGACTTGAGCGGCCCAGTGATCGAGCTGGCCGACCAAGCGGTGGATCGCGGCATGGCGATCCCGCCACCAGCCGTCGGGGCGGCTGCCGATCACATTCATCGCGTCGATGACCCGGTGCATGGGCGGAAGTATGGAGAGGCCATGCAGCGGTCGTGTGGTCGGTCCGAGTCCGAATGCCCGTGAGGCCATTGATGTGTTCAGGCTGATGGTGGTGGCCGATACCGAGGGCTGGTCATCTAGAGCGCTCGATCATCGCGAGCTGCGGTAGATCGACGAGGCCCCCGCAATCCCGTTCACAGAGCGTAATTGCGGCTCCTCGAGCCAGCCGCATCGAGCGGGGCAGCCAGGACTCGAACCCGGAATCCCCGGTTTTGGAGACCGGTCGCCTCGTGAATTTGACCGCTCTGGCCTCTGGCAAGCCAAATTTGGGGGGCTAAGCTCCTCTAGGGAACGTAGTAGGGAACGAAACTTCGGCGGAAAGTTCGAGTGGTAGCCATCAGAGCAGCTGTCGGATCTCGGCAAAGCCGGCGAGAACTTCGTCGAAGCTCGGGTACTCGGCGCTCGCGAACAGTAGTTGGCACTGCTCCTCGTATTCGGCCTCCAAGCGGGGGCGCAGCGACTCTGCGGGGAAGAGCGCGATGCTCTCGGCGAAGGAGAGGTTCTCCGGAGGACGATAGCTGGTGGAGAAAAACTCGCGGCTGTTGCGGTCGTAGTCGCGGCGGATCTCCCCGTACTCCGGGGAGGCGAGCATCGCACGCACCTCGTGCTGGCCGGCAAGAACCTGCAGATCGGAGTAGTGCCGGGCGTCTCGGCCGAGCGGATGGCCTTCGTCGCGGAGGCGAATCACCTTGCCGTGGAGGGCGAACATCTTCTCGACGAAGGTGCGGCGGAAGTGCAGCAGCGACATCTCGAAACCGTGAAGATCGTCGGCGTCCTCGAGCAGCCCGGCACCGTGTTCAGCGAGATTCTGGCCGACCAGCGAGGTGATCGATACGACCTCGCTCGGAAAGCTGCCGCTCTGGATGCCGGGCTCGAAGCGAACCGCGGCGCGAATGCCAGGCAGCGTGTCGAATTGCGACCGATAGGCGAAGAGGTCGCTGCGCCCGAGGCCGCCGATCGTGTCGCACTCGTCCTTGAGCCAGGCGAGCGCCGGGTGCTTCTCGACCGAGACCGAGAGTTCTTTGAGGATCCGGTCTAGCTTGTTCTTGCCCGGCCGCGGATCGAAGGAGTCCGGATTGACGAAGAGGTCAATGTCCTCAGAGAAGCGGGTAATCAGTCCCCAACCCTTGGAGAGGCTGGTGCCGCCCTTGAACATCGCCTTCTCGCCGAGCTCCGCGGCGACGATCCGCAGGATCTCGGTGACGTAGTAGTCCTTCTCGACGAACTGCTCGCTGACTCCCAGCTCGGCTGCCGTGCGCAGGATCGCCTGGGGGAAGTCCTCGTGTTCGAAGAGCCTCACTTCGCCTGCCAATGCTTGGCGAAGCGTAGGGAGCGAAGCGCCCCGAAGTCGAAGCGGCTGAGCGGGTTGAGGCTCTCGCGCAGTCGAGCGAGCTCCTCGGGCGGGGCGGCGAGCTCCTCGCCGAGCGCACCGAGCATCGCCCGCACCCGCGGCGGCTCGTGCAGGGCCGCCCGCGCGAGCCTCATGAAACGACCGTCATCTCCGAGCAGCCGCCGTAGGCGCAGGATCGTCCGCTGCGGCGAGAGGTCGCTGTTTCGGGCACGCTCGCGGAGCGTCTCGAGTATCGCTCCCTCCTCGGCCGAGAGGCCGACCCGGCTTGCGGGGCGGCCGGTGTGGACGACGGCATTCCGAAACGCCCGCGGCGGGCCGGGCGCCGGCGTCGCGTACTCGCCCCGCGGAGGATTCTGGGTGCTGAGGCCTAGGGTGTTGGCGGCGCTCAGTCCGGCAGGGTGAAGCGCGGTACGGAGCGTCAGGGGAGCGACCGCGCTCGCTGCGGGGATGCTTGGACCGAACGCGGTGGGACGCGGCCGGTAGTAGACGCCCTTCCCCACCCGCTGAAGGACGCCCTCACGGGCAAGACGCGAGAGCGCCATCGCAACCGCCGAGGCGGGCAGGTCCTCAAAGTCGGAGTGTTTCCAGTAGTGCTCGCCTGCCTCGTTGACGCGCTCGCGGACGCGGGTGGCGGTACTCGGCCGCTTTGGAGCTGAGGCCTTGTCAAGCTGTTTGCGACGGTTCTTCGGCATGGCCAGAGGGTAGCTGGCCGCCAGGCTATCTGTCAAGTTTTTTTGTCATAAAACTTAACGGTAACCTCTGCCGCGCACGGCCCCGCTCGCTAGCCGCGCACCGGCCAGCGCGCCTCAATCCGCTCATCGTCCTCGAAGATCGCGGCAAAGGTGCGATCCTCGATCGCCCTCCTCATCGTGCGTCGCAGCGCTTCCTGCAGGGCAACGAAGCTGCGCCCGAATCGATCGAGATCTTGTGGGGCGGAGAGATCGACCCCGGCCCCGTGGACCAGCGCCGAGCGGTCCTCATAGAGCTCCCGGCAGACCGACTCGCTCAGCTCCAGCTCGAACTCCGCAGCGAGCTCCGAGACGCGGCGCGCAAACTGGGCCATTAGCGAGTCGCGGCCGATCTTCAACAGCGACTCGGCGGCGCCAACCGCGATCGGAAGCGCGTCCTCGAGGTAGCGCTCGCGGGTGACGAGATCGACTCGCCGCAGCGCTCGGCCGACCCGTTTTGGCAGCGGCCCGCAACCCCAGAAGCAATCGAGGAGATGCGCGAGGTCGCCTGCCTCCTCGACGTCGAGCCAGCCGCGCTCCTCGGGATGCAACCGGTAGGCGACATGGCTCTCGTAGCCGGCGAAGGGAACGAGGCGCTCGCTACCGTCGGAACAGAGAAGCCTTCGAACGGCGAACTCGGTTCCGGTGGCGTTGTCGCGGACCAGCCGCGAGAGCTGTAGGCACGGGTAGAGGCGGCCTTCATGGTCCCATTGGTAGAGGGCCTCGGGACCCGGGCCGTCGGCCTCGCTCCAGACCCGCCGGACATAGGCGTGAACCGCGTGGAACTGACGCGTCGCCTCCCAGTCCTCACCGCGCGGCTCGGCGGCGTCGAGCAACCGCTCGGCGAGCACATGTTCGAGCCGTTCGATGCGGATCTCGGCTGGCAGGGAGACCGAGCCCCCGAAGCCCGCCGGCGTCGGGCCAGCATGAGAGTCTGCGGTGACCAGCAGGTAGTCGATCACCTCGGTGAGGATCGGGGGCGCTGCGTCAGCCTCCCCGCCAGGCATCGAGTTCTCAGTGCTCATGGTGCGATAATCGCCGTGCAAGCGGCGGCAGATCGAGTAAAGAAGGCCCTGAACCGGCAGGATGTCGGACCGCCGCCGGTGGCCGGTTCCTGGATCGCCTCACGAGGACTCAGCTCTTGCCCGATCTGGCGGGCAGTTCCTCTTACGACAAGCGTACGATCGTAGGACGTGCAGATGGACACACTCATTAGCCTTCTCCGGGAGAAAGCCAAGGAGGACGGCGAGTGGGTCGGCTCCGAAGCCCACCGAGAGCTGCTCGAGCAGTTTGCCTGCAGCCGTGCCCCTGGCCTACGGATCCGCTGGGCCGCGGCCGGCGAGCGAAGCTACGTCGAAAAAATGGCAGTAGCGCTGGAGCCTCCGCGGATCGGTCCCGACGCTGAGGCCCAGGAGGCCACGTATGAGCACGCGCTAATCGTCCTGCACGAGGTTCTCCACGCCGTCTATTCCGATGAAGACGGCTACGCGATGTTCCGTGAGCGCCTCGACATCGAGGGTGATTTCCTGAGGCGCCTCGGCCTGGATCTCTTCAATCACCTGGAGCCCGTAGAGCTGGAGCTGCACCTGATCCTCGACAACTACGCCACCCACATGCACGCCAACGTGGACGCCTGGTTGCAGCGCCACCCGCGTTTTCACCTGCACTTCACCCCGACCTCGAGCTCGTGGCTAAACCTCATCGAGCGCTGGTTCAGAGAGCTCACCGACAAGGCGATCCGCCGTGGTGTCTTCTACAGCGTTCCCGACCTGATCGCCGCGATCGAGGACTACCTCAAGGCCCACAACGACGACCCCAAGCCGTTTGTGTGGACCGCTTCGATCGACTCGATTCTCGAGAAGGTCGGGCGGTGTAAAGCCGTTTTAGAGACGGTGCACTAGAGAGCCAAACGCCGGAGACGGGGCAGCCAGGACTCGAACCTGGAATCCCCGGTTTTGGAGACCGGTTGCTTGGTCAAATTTGGCGCTCTAGCAAGCCGAATATGAAGCCTTCAGACTCTCTAGGGAACGTAATAGGGAACGAAACTCGCTCGGAAATCCGCTACTGCGCCGGCGCCACATCGCGGACCGAAGAGACGAAGTGAGGCCAGTACTCGGCGCCCGCGGGACCACCGAGGTTGACCGGAACGCCGGCGAAGCGGAGGTCTTCGCCGGCCGCTTCGAGGACCCGGCGTGCCTCACTGGCGAGCATGTAGTCGGACAGCTCTTCGTTTGCAGGGTCGGCGAGCCAGCGCAGGAGCAGGCGGTAGGCGGCGAAGAGCTGCGGCCAATCCTCGTGCCTCGGAAGTTCTCTGAGCTCCAGGAAGCCGAGCCAGTGATCCTGGGGGGCAGCGAAGCGCTGTTCGTTGCCGATCTCAGACGAGCTGACGACACCGGCGGATCGAAGCGAGTTGAGCGCCTCCTGGACGTTTCGCTTCGTGTAGGCCGTCGAGGCGGCGATCACCTGGACATTGACTCGGGGTGCTTGGGCGCTGAGCAGGACGCGGACGACCTCGGCGCGGACGCCGATCCCGAGCAAAGCCCGGAGGCGAAAGGCGAAATTGATCGGCAGATCGAGATCGGGATGCTGGGAATTCCGTGACGGCTCGGAGGCGGCCTTCAGAAAGCCCTGGGCGCGAAAGGCCGGATCCGGATTGCCGACGGGCAACTGCGAGTCACGGAAGAAGGGCTCAGGCTGATCGAGCCTCCCCCCCAGACCCGCCTTGGCCTCGAGGCGCGCGCGTCGGCGGCGCTGGCCGAGCCAACCGAGGACGGCCTCGACCAGGGCCTGGTCGGCCTCGTCCCGAACCAGGTTCCGCAGGCGCTGGACGCTGAACAGCCTCTCGTTTACGGCGAGCCAATCGAGGATCTCGTCGAAGAGGCGCGGTTCCCCACGACCCACCTCGAAGCTCAGTAGCAGGAGGGCCTCGGGGTCGGCCGCCCAGTGGTCCCGGCGCTCCGGACCGCCCAGCACTCCCATCTGCCCCCACTGGCTCCAGAGGAAGTCGGCGAGGCGGTGTCCCAGCTCGTCTCTAAGTTCAGAGATCTGCATGGTCGACCTCCAGGTAGGTGAGCGTATGGTCAAGCATCTGCAGATAGCCCTCGGAGGGATCCTGGGTGCGGGTCCAGCGGGCCGCGGCGAGGAGCTCGGCATCGGTCGGATCCAGTGCTCGCAGGTCCTGCTCGTGCTTGCCGGGACCGAGGTCGACCAGGGCATAGAGCTTGAAGTGGATCTGGTCATATCGGGAGGCGAGATAGACGCTCAGGCCAGCGCCGTAGTCGCGCCGCTTGAGACGCTCGATGAAGCCATCCGGCAGACCGAGATCGAGCAGTTCGGTGGGGCCTGGGTTGAGCCAACTGTTGGGCAGAGAGAAATCGCGAGCGACGCGGTCGCGGGCGATCTGGAGCGCCGCGGGCATCGGCTCAGCCTTGTCGAGGCGCTCGCCGGAGCGCAGGGCGACAACGTCGACGTCGCGGGTCGAGCGCTCGATCAGTCCGAGGGCGAGTAGACCCGAGCCGCCAATTATGACCAGCTCGTAGCGCTCACCGACCGTGGCAAGCTGCTCGCCCAGGGCGGAGAAAAGCGCATCGGTGCTTCCTATTTCTGCGATGTCTGACATCTCGATATGAGACGATACACATCTTGGATCGGATTGTCAGCCGATTCCAAAGCCGGTTGCCAGCTCCCAGATCCGCAGATCGGCCAGCGAACGAAACTAGAGGCGAAAGCGGGCCATCGACGACAAGACGCAGTGGAGGAGTGGATGGGGACACCCTGGACGCTGGGTACGCTTTCAAGCGACCTGTCAGCTACGGAGCACCGGCACATTGTCCGAGGCTTGCGGACTCGCCTCCGGCGCCGTCTGCTACAGCCAGCGCTCAGTCCAGTGAGGGTGCCAACGAGCCGGAATCGCACCCGCTAAATCACGCGCTCTAGGGAACGGCTAGGGAACGAAGGGGGTCAAAAAGGGGCTTATGCTGGCCTAGATAGCCCTGAGTTGACCTACGGGCCGAGATCCGCTTAGAGGCCCGCAATCCCGCTCACAGAGCGGGATTGCCACTCCTCAAGCCAAACGCCCGAGACGGGGCAGCCAGGACTCGAACCTGGAATCCCCGGTTTTGGAGACCGGTGCCTTAGCCAATTTGGCCACTGCCCCAAGGCACCGCATCGTAACGGTCGCCGACCTCATTGAGTGCGGGCGGAGGGACTTGAACCCCCACGGGCCGAAGCCCACCAGGACCTAAACCTGGCGCGTCTGCCAAATTCCGCCACGCCCGCGTGGCTGCCCCGAGAGGGCTTAACGCGCGACCAATGCCGCGCTGTCGCGCATAGATTCTATGATCGTCTCGTGGCAATAGGAGAGGTAAGGCCGGGTTATGAGCTGTGGCGGCCAAATCGGGAGAAAGCCGAGTCTGTCACGGCCAAGTTCGTGATCGTCCTCCTCTTGGTCGCCACGGCGGCGATCGCGGCACTGGTGACGATCACTGGCTTCTCGGTGCTCAGCGGAGGCAGCGGCATGGGAATCATCTGCCTGATCTACGCGCTTCTCTACGTCTTCTTCGCCTACCGGGTGACCCGCTGGAGCCGCGGCACCCTTCCCGTCGCGGCGGCGCTCTCGATGATCCTCGCCATCTTCTGCGCGGTCGGCGCCAACAGCTGGTTCGCCCGCGACAAGGCCGGCTTCGCCCACACCGCCATCCCGGTCACGGTGATCGGGACACTGGTCGTGATCCTCGCCTTGCTGCAGATCATCCTGATCGCGGCCTCGCTGTACGGCTTCAACCAGGGATGGAATGTCGAGGAGGAACGCCCGATCGGCTCCGGCGAGGACTATGGCGCCGGCGCCTCACCGGATGACGGCGCCACGCAGCTCGCGTGAGGCCTTTGTTCGTAAAAGCCTGTGCCAGATGAATGGGATCTGACCGCGAATGGTCTGACCTGGGCCGTTCGCGACCGGCTGGCGGCATAGCGTTGGGCCTAGGATGACTGAATTCGCGGCGGTGCTGCAACTGGTTGACAGGGCGCTCTCAAAAGGCGCTGTCCTTCGGGACATGTGGGTTCGAATCCCACCCGCCGCATCAGCCGAGGTTCAACGTTGAGGCATCCAGCCGAGGTCGAAAAGGTCCTGCAGCTCTCTGACCAAAGGCTAGACATCCCTACGATCTCGCGGTCGACAGGAATTTCGCGAACTACCGTCCGAAACTGGATCAGGGGCACCGGCCCCGGGTCGGGACCGACCGGAGCCGCGGAAGTGCAGGCGGGTGGTGCGGTGGCGATCATGGATCGCCATGTCGGCCCCAAGCGCTGATTGCGCACCGAGGCAATAATCCCCCAAGTGGAGTCGCCGTCGGCCAACGCGGGAAGAGGGAAGCTGCTCTGGGAGCCGCCGGCCGAGCTCATCGAGCGGGCGCGGCTGACCGAATACATGCGGTGGCTTGAGAGCGAGCGACAGCTGCGCTTCGCGGGGTATGAGGAGCTTTGGCAGTGGTCGGTGGATGACCTAGAGGGATTCTGGGGGTCAATCTGGGACTTCTTCGAGGTGCAGGCAGATGGCGGCTTCGAGCGGGTGCTCGACAGCCGCCAGATGCCGGGGGCCAAGTGGTTCGCAGGTGCTGAGCTCAACTACGCCGAGCACGTCTTCGCCGACAAGGACGACGCCGAGACGGCGATCCTGCACGCCTCCGAGCTGCGCGAGCTGTCGGAGCTGAGCTGGGGCGAGCTGCGGGTGCAGGCTGGGGCCCTCGCCGCCGGGCTGCGCGAGCTGGGGGTCGAGCGCGGCGACCGTGTCGTCGCCTACCTGCCAAACATCCCGGAGGCGATCGTTGCCTTTCTCGCCACCGCATCGATCGGCGCGATCTGGTCGAGCTGCTCTCCCGACTTCGGCCCGGCCAGCGTCATCGACCGCTTTGCCCAGATCGAGCCGAAGGTGCTGATCGCGGTCGACGGCTACCGCTACGGCGGCAAGGACTTCGACCGTCGCGAGACGATCGCCCGCCTCCAGGCGGAGATGCCGAGCCTGCGGCAAACCGTCGTCCTCCCCTATCTCGACCCCGAGCCCGACCTCTCTCCCCTGCCCAACACGATGCACTGGGACGGGCTGCTCAGCCGCGGCGGGGAGGTCGAGCTGAGTTTCGAGCGCGTCCCCTTCGACCACCCGCTCTGGGTCCTCTACTCCTCCGGCACCACCGGCCTGCCGAAGGCGATCGTCCAGGGCCAGGGGGGGATCCTGATCGAGCACCTGAAGAAGCTCCACCTCCACGTCGATTCCCACCCCGGCGACCGCCTCTTCTGGTTCACCACGACCGGCTGGATGATGTGGAACTTCCTCGTCTCCGGGCTTCTGACCCGCGCCGCGATCGTCCTCTATGACGGCAACCCCGGCCACCCCGACATGGGCGTGCTCTGGGATCTCGCCGAGCAGGCCGGAATCACCATGTTCGGCACCAGCGCCTCCTACATCTCTGCCTGCATGAAGGCAGAGGTCAAGCCGGGCGCGGGCCGCGACCTCAGCCGGCTCCGTGCGGTCGGCTCGACCGGCTCGCCGCTCTCCCCGGAGGGCTTCGACTGGGTCTATGAGCAGGTCGGCGCCGACACCTGGCTCTTCTCGACCAGCGGCGGCACCGACCTCTGCACGGCCTTCGTCGGCGGCGTCGCCCTACTCCCCGTCTACCGCGGCGAGCTACAGGCACGGGCGCTGGGCGCCGCGGTCGAGGCCTGGGATGCGGACGGCAATTCGGTAATCGACGAGGTCGGCGAGCTGGTCGTCACCGAGCCAATGCCCTCGATGCCGGTCTTCTTCTGGGGCGATCGGGATGGCAGCCGCTACCGGGCCAGCTACTTCGAGCACTACCCCGGCGTCTGGCGCCACGGCGACTGGATCGAAATCACCTCGCGCGGCACCGCCGTCATCTACGGACGCTCGGACTCGACCATCAACCGCTCCGGCATCCGCATGGGGACGAGCGAGATCTACCGCGCCGTGCTCGACCTCGAGGAGATCGTCGACGCGCTGGTCGTCGACCTCCCCCGCCCCGGCACCGAGGGCTGGATGCCGCTCTTCGTCGTCCTGCGCGAGGGCGCCGAGCTCGATGCGGGACTGCGCCGGGAGATCGCCAGCCGCATCCGCGAGCGCTGCTCACCCCGCCACGTCCCCGATGAGGTGCTCGAGATCGCCGAGGTTCCCCGCACTCTGAGCGGCAAGGCGCTGGAGGTGCCGGTGAAGCGCATCCTGATGGGCACTCCGGCCGAGCAGGCGGCCAGCCGCGACTCCCTCGCCAATCCGGCAGCGCTCGATTACTTCGTGGCGCTGGCGGGCGGAGCTGACTAATCGAGGTTCGGCCGCAGCGTCGCCGCGCCGGGACGGGCGGCGGTCGCTAGGCCGGCGTCACCGGGTTGCGGCGCTCGGCGAACGAGCGGCCGGCGGCGGCGGTGAAGCCGAAGCGGCGAATTAGCTCGGCACGGAGGTCCTCGGGCTGGATCACCGCGTCGATCACCAGCTCGGAAGCGAGGTGGAGGATATCGATGTCCGCCGCGTACTCCTCGCGCTTCGCGGCAACGAAGGCCTCCCGCTCGGCCTCGTCCTCGATCGCCTGGACCTGGTTGTAGAAAACGGCGTTGACCGCCGCCTGCGGGCCCATCACGGCGATCGAGGCGCTCGGCAGGGCGATGCAGCAGTCGGGCTCAAAGGCAGGCCCCGCCATCGCGTAGAGGCCGGCGCCGTATGCCTTGCGGACGATCACCGAGATCTTCGGCACCGTCGCTTCTGAGACGGCGCTGATCATCTTCGCCCCGTGGCGGATGATCCCCTGGCGCTCGACCGCGGCGCCGATCATGAAGCCGGGCACGTCGGCGAGGAAGAGCAGCGGCAGGTTGAAGGCGTTACAGGTCTGGATGAAGCGCGCCGCCTTGTCGGCGGAGTCGACGAAGAGGACGCCCCCGGTGTGCTTGGGCTGGTTGGCGACGACGCCGATCGCGCGCCCCCCCAGTCGCGCGTAGCCGACGATCAGCTCCTTCGCCCAGCGCTCGTGGACCGCCAGGAAGCTGTCCGCATCGAGCAGCGAATCGAGCACCTCGCGCATCTCGAAGGGCCGATTCTCATCAGCCGGGACGATCTCGGCGATCGGCACCGTTGAGACGGGCTCGGCGGCCGCGGCCGACGGTGGCTCCTCACGCCAGCTGCCCGGCATGAAGGAGAGGTACCGCCTTGCCAGCGCAATCGCCTCCTCGTCCGTCTTGACCAGGAAGTGGCCACATCCGGAGACGCCGGTGTGCATCCTCGCCCCGCCCATCTCCTCCAGGCTCACCCGCTCACCGATCACCATCTCCGCCATCCGCGGCGAGCCCAGGTACATCGAGGCGTTTCCTTCGCGCATGATCACCACGTCGCAGAAAGCCGGGATGTAGGCGCCGCCCGCGGCGCTGGGGCCGAGCAGCAGGCAGACCTGCGGCACCTGGCCCGAGAGGCGTACCTGGTTGTAGAAAATGCGCCCGGCGCCGCGGCGGCCGGGAAACATCTGCACCTGATCGGTGATCCGCGCCCCGGCTGAGTCGACCAGGTAGAGGATCGGGACCTGGAGCCGCAGCGCCCGCTCCTGGACGCGCAGGATCTTCTCCACCGTCTTCGGCCCCCAGGAGCCGGCCTTCACGGTCGGGTCATTCGCCATCAGCGCCACGCGGCGGCCGTCGATCATCGCCAGTCCGGTGATCACCCCGTCGGCGCCCAGCCCCTCCCGCTCCCAGTTTGCGAGCAGCCCCTCCTCGGCGAAGGAGCCGGGGTCCACGAGCCGCTTGACCCGCTCGCGAACCGCCAGCTTGCCCTGCTCTGCAGTCTTCTCGTGGTGGCGCTGGGGGCCACCGGAGAGCGCCGCCTCCAGGGCCTGGACGAAGTCCGACACCCCTCGCAGCCTACCCGCGGTGCCAATCCACGGGACCCGCCCGCAAGACGTGGGACCCGAGCGGGCGGCCGAGCACGGCCTGGGCAGCACGCGAGGCCTCGAGCAGGCGCAGCAGATCGATCCCCGTCTCGATCCCCATCTCGTGCAGCATCGAGACGACGTCCTCGGTGGCAACGTTGCCGGTCGAGCCCGGCGGCACCGGGCAGCCGCCCAGCTCGCCGAAGCTCGACTCGAAGGAGTCGACGCCCTCCTCCAGCGCAGCGAGCAGGTTGGCGAGTCCCTGGCCGCGGGTGTTGTGAAAGTGGGCGGTCAGCTCGACTCCGCCGAGGCGCTCGCGCGCCGCCGCGAAGAACCCCCCCACCTGGCGCGGGTTCGCCATCCCGGTGGTGTCCCCGAAGGCGACCTCGGCGCAGCCGGCCGCGGCCAGCCGCGCGGCGATCCTAAAGACGCGCTCCGGCGCCACCTCCCCCTCGTAGGGACAGCCGAAGGAGGTCGCGATCACACCCTCGCAGCGCAGCCCCACCTCGCGGGCGCCCTCCAGCGTCCGCTCCAGCCCGCTCAGCGACTCCTCTACCGAGGCGTTGACGTTGCGCCGGTTGTGGGTCTCTGAGGCCGAGAGGAAGACGCTCACCTCGTCGAAGCGATCGCGGCTCTGAAGCGCCCGCTCAAGCCCCCGCTCGTTGGGGATCAGGACCGAGAAGGCGACTCCGTCGCGCCGCCTTACGCCGGCCAGCACCTGTTCGGCATCGGCGAGCTGGGGGATCACATCCGCCCGCACGAAGGCGCTCACCTCGATCCGCCTTAGCCCGCTCTCCGAGAGCATGTCGATCAGCCGGATCTTCTCGGCCGTGGGAATCGTCTCCGGCTCGTTTTGAAAGCCATCGCGGGGACCGACCTCGCGAATCCCCACGCGCTGCGCCGGCGAGGCCATCGCCTCAGACCATCCCGAGCCCGCCGCTGACGCCGAGCGTCTCCCCTGTCACGTAGGTGGCGTCCCCGGAGGCGAGGAAGGCGACCGCGGCCGCCACCTCGTCGGGCTGGCCGAGGCGCTTCATCTGGGTCGCCTCCGTCATCGTCTTGATCACCTTCTCGCCGATCTCGCCGAACTCCCTGGCGCCCATCAGCAATGGTGTCTCAATCGGCCCTGGTGCAATCGAGTTGGCGGTGATCCCGTAGCGGGCGTTCTCGCGAGCGATCGCCTTCATGAAGGCGACAATGCCGCCCTTGGCGGCCGAGTAGACGGCGGAGCCCTTGGAGCCGACCCGACCCGCCTCCGAGGAGATGCTGACGATGCGGCCGTAGCCGGCCTGCTGCATCCCGGGCAGGGCGGCGTGGGTGCAGTGAAGGACTCCGCCAAGGTTGATCGCCAGGACCCGCTGCCACTGCTCGGGGGTCGTCTGGGTGAAGAATCCGAACTCATCGGTGCCGGCGTTGTTGACGAGGATGTCGAGCGTGCCGGCCGCCGCGACCGCGGCGCGGGCCGAGTCGAGCTCGGTGACGTCGAGCTCGACCGCGTGGCCGGAGACCTCGCCCGCGACCCGCCCGGCGCCCTCGACGTTTATGTCGCCGACCCAGACCTCGGCACCCTCGCCGGCAAGGCGCGCCGCGATCGCCGCGCCGATCCCGCTCGCGCCCCCGGTCACCAGCGCCTTTCGTCCCTCCAGTCTCACCAGGCGAGCAGCATAGACTGGCGCGCTCGTGGCGGCGATCGAACCGATCCCGATTATCGGCGGAACCGGCGCCCTGGGCGCCGGCCTGGCGCTGCGCTGGGCCACAGCCGGGGCGCCGATCATGATCGGCTCGCGCTCTTCTGAGCGCGCCGAGCAGGCGGCGGCGAGGCTCCGCGCCGCGGTCCCCGGCGCGGAGGTCGAAGGCCTGCTCAATGAGGAGGCGGCGCGACGCGGCGCGATCGTCTTCCTCACCGTCCCCTTCCGCGCCCAGTCGGAGAACCTGGGCAACCTGCGCGAGGCACTTCGGCCCGGCCAGATCCTGGTCGACTGCACGGTGCCCCTCGCCGCCGCGGTGAGCGGCAAGGCGACCCGCTCACTCGGCGTCTGGCAGGGCTCCGCCGCCCAGCAGGCGCAGGAGATGGTCCCCGAGGGCGTCACCGTGGTCTCCGCCCTGCACACGGTCGGCGCCCCGACCCTCGCCGACCCCGATGCAAAGCTTGCAGAGGATGTCCTGGTCTGCGGTGATCGCAAGGCCGACAAGGCTCGGGTCGCGGCACTGATCGAGCTGATCGGGGGCCTGCGCGCCGTCAACGCCGGACCGCTGGAGATGGCGCGCATCGTCGAGCAGCTCACCCCGCTCCTGATCTCGGTCAACAGCCGCTACAAGGCCCACGCCGGGATCAGGCTCACCGGCCTCCCCGACGCCGACCACTGGTCCTAGCGTGAAGGTCGCGCTGCTCGCCGGCGGCACCGGCGGCGCCAAGCTCGGCGCCGGGATGCAGGAGGAGATCGGCGCCGAGCTCTCGGTCATCGCCAACACCGGCGACGACATCGAGACGCTGGGCGTCCATGTCTCCCCGGACCCCGATCTCATCACCTACTGGCTGAACGGCGAAATCGACGCGGAGCGTGGCTGGGGCCTGCGCGAGGACACCTTCACCGTCTTCGAACGACTCGCCAAACTCGGTGCCCCTGACTGGTTCAGGCTCTCCGACCGCGACCTCGCCGCCTGCCTTTATCGCCGTGCGTTCATCGCCGCGGGTGGGCGGCCGACCGACGCCCAGGCGCAGATCGCGCGGGCGCTCGGGGTGAGGGCGCGAGTGCTGCCGATGTGCGACGCGCCGGTGCGGACCAAGGTGGTGATCGAGGCAGGCCGGCGCGACCTGCAGGAGTACCTGATCCTCGACCGCGGCGAGCCGCCGGTGCACGGGGTCGAGCTGGAGGGGATCGAGGCGGCCGAGCCGAGCCCGGAGGTTCTCGAGGCCCTGCGCTGGGCAGAGGTGATCGTGATCGGCCCCTCGAATCCGGTGATCAGCATCGGCCCGATCCTCGCGGTGCCCGGGATGCGCGAGGCGATCGCCGCCTCCGAGGCCCCGGTTCTCGCGGTCAGTCCCTACGTCGCCGGGCAGGTCGTCAAGGGGCCGACCGACCGCTTCATGGCGGCGCTGGGGCGTCCCTCGACCGCAGCCGGTGTGGCCTCGCTCTACGCGGGGCTGATCGATGCGATGGTCGTCGATGACGGCGATCCCGACCCGCCGCCGTCAGAGGTCCCGACCCTCGCCGCCCCGACCCTGATGGAGGGGGCCGGAGACCGGCTCCGCGTCGCGCGCACCGTGCTCGACTTCGCCGCTAGCCTCATCGAGGCTTGAAAGCGACCGCGATCCTTCCCGTCAAGCGCTTCGGCGCGGCCAAGCGCCGCCTCGCCGCCGGCCTCGCGGGCGAGCGACGCGAGGCGCTGGTCGCAGCGATGCTCGAGGACGTGCTGGAGGCGATCGGCGAGGCGCGGGCGGTCGAGCGCACGATCGTGGTCAGCAGCGAGCCGCAGGCGGCGGGGATCACGGAAGCCGCGGGAGCGGAGCTCGTCCCCGACCCCGAAGAGGGAGGCCACCCCGGCGCGGCCCTGGCCGGCATCGCCCGCGCCGAGGCGCACGGCGCCGCCTGCGTCGTCCTGCTCCCGGGCGACTGCCCGCTGCTTGACCCGCGCGAGCTGGACCACCTACTGACCGGCGTGCCCGAGCGCTACGTCACCGTCGTCCCCGACCGCCACGGCGCCGGGACGAACGCGCTGGTGCTGGCGCCTCCGGGAGCGATCCGGCCAGCCTTCGGCGAGGGGAGCTGTGCCCGACACCTGGCCGCAGCCCGCGAGGCCGGCACTCCATATGGGGTCGAGAAGCTGGCCTCGCTGGGGCTCGACCTCGACACGCCGGCCGACATCGTCGCCCTCACCCGAGAGCTGGAGGCACGACCAGGCCGAGCCACCCGCACCGCGAAGGCGCTGGGGATATGAGCGGGCTGGTGGTCATCCCGGTCGAGGGTCTGCCGGAGGTGAGCGAGGGAATGGCGGTCGGCGAGCTGATCGCGGCCCATGCCGAGCTCGCCGCGGGAGACGTCATCGTCGTCTCACAGAAGGTCGTCTCCAAGGCCGAGGGGCGCCTGCGCCGTCTCTCCTCGGTGCTGCCGGGCGGTGAGGCCCGCCGTCTCGCCGCGGTGCTCGGCAAGGAGCCGGCACTGGTCGAGCTGATCCTCGAGGAGAGCACCGAGGTGCTGCGAGCCGAGCGCGGCGTGGTGGTCGTCGAGACACGTCACGGCTTCGTCTGCGCCAATGCGGGCATCGACAGCTCCAACCTGCCCGAGCCCGACACCGTCTGCCTGCTGCCCGAGGACCCCGACGCCTCGGCGCGGCGGATCCGGGCGGAGATTCGAGCGGCGACCGAAGCCACGGTCGCCTTGATCGTCTCCGACAGCTTCGGCCGAGCCTGGCGCCTGGGCCAGGCGGAGGTGGCGATCGGCTGCGCCGGGATCGCCCCGCTGGATGACTGGCGCGGGCGGCGCGATGCAGGCGGGCGCGAGCTGGCGGCGACGTTGATCGCCGTCGCCGATGAGGCTGCGGGGGCCGCCGACCTGGTGCGGGACAAGGCGAGCGGGGTGCCCGCGGCGATCGTCCGCGGCCTGGGGCGCTTCGTCAGCGAGGACGACGGCCCGGGCGCGGCGGCGCTACGCCGTCCCGCCGCGGAGGATCTCTTCCGTTAGTCGGCCGATCCGGCGACGTCGAGCACCGCCGAGCCCTGCAGGCGGCCGCCGCGGATGTCCTCCAGGGCACGGTTCGCCTCGCTCAGCGGGTAGACAACCACCTCGACGCGCAACGGCACCCGCGGCGCCAGCTCCATGAACTCCTCGCCGTCGCGGCGGGTCAGGTTGGCGACCGAGCCAAGCACCCGCTCGCCCCAGAGGATCTCGTAGGGAAAGGCGGGGATCTCGCTCATGTGGATACCGGCGCTGATGATCCGCGCCCCCTTGGCGCTGGCGCGCAGCGCCGCCGGCATCAAGGCGCCGACCGGGGCGAAGACGATCGCACCGTCGATCTGCTCCGGCGCTGGTCGCTCCGAGGAGCCAGCCCACTCGGCCCCCAGCCGGTTGCCACGCGCACGGGTCGTGAAGAACGGCTCGAAAATTCGCTCGCGGAGCTGCAGCGGCACGCCCGGGCCGTCATCGCTCACCACGATCTCGGCGCGGCTCTCGCGAGTGCGGCGGGCGAGGAGCTCGAGATGCAGATCCCCGGCGCTCGCCTGCAGCGCATTGGTGGCGAGATTCAAGACCGCGGATACCAGGGAAGGCGCGCTCGCACGCACCGTCAGCCCCGGCGCCTCGGTGCGAATGGTCAGGCGTACACCCGAGCGCAGCGCCGGCCGCAGCCATTGCGCGACTTGCTCGAGCAACGCGCTCACGCTCACGGGCTCGCGCGCGGCGCCGCCATGCGCGAACGCCAGCATGTCGTTGACCAGGCGGTCCAGCTGCTTGAGGCTCGCGACAGTCTTCTCCGAGCAGCGCGACAAATCCTCGGCCGCCCGGCCCGGGAGAGTCATCTGTGAGGCGTAGAGCAACGCCGCCGCGAGCGGCGTGCGGATCTGATGGGCCAGTCCCGCCGCGAGCTCGCCCAGGGTGACGAGGCGTTGTTGGCGTGTCAGGAAAACGTTCATGAGGTGGGATTCGGTGACGTCGGCGAGCAGCACCACCTCCCCGCTCTCGTCCAGCTCGCGACGCGGGGCAAGCTCGCGTCTCGAGACGCTCACGAAGCGGCCGCTGCGCAGCTCCGTTTGCTCGCCGATGCCGCCGCTCCGCACGGCGGCGCGCGCGAGCACGGCGCTGAACGGCTGGCCGAGCAGCGGCTCGCCGAGCAGCGCCAGCGCCGCGGGATTGCTTTCCTTGATGTCGCCGCGGGCATCGAGCACGAGCACACCGCCGGGCAGCCCTTCGATCAGCGCCGAGAGACGCGCGGCGAGATGTTCCTTGCCGGCGCGGGCCTC
>CAVUPF010000008.1:0-231643 GCA_963743285.1 uncultured Solirubrobacterales bacterium | reverse complement strand
GATCTACGGCGAAGGCAACGCCTGTCTTTTCGCTGGAGACCTGACGGTCCTCAACAGCTGAGGACTCCACTATGTGAACACACCTGGCGTCTGCGGGCGGGTTGGTGTCAATCCGTTTGCCTGCTCTAGTCCAGACTCCTACTCCATGATTCGCCTTCCCGAGCGCTTGGAATGTTCCCAGCAGGCCCGCCCGGTAGGTGAGTTGCTCTACGTACGCATCCGCGGCATAGACGCAGCAGCCCCAGGCGCTGGGGCTGGGACGGCCCCATTTGGCCCGGGGGCAACTGCGCCTTCGCGGTCGGACGCGGAGACAGAGAGCACCTCCGAGACCTGGGCCGCTTCGGTTACTGACTTGGCGCCTCCCGACCTGGGAAAGTCGGGGTGCTCCGCTTGCCGCCGTCTACCAGGGAAAGAGGACGGCGACAATCTGCTCAGGCAGAGCGCCGATCTGCCTGAGGGAAGTTGCGATTCCCTGCAGACACCCTGTCCAAACCGCTGATTCCTAGTGATCTGGCCGGTAGCCATCTCAGCACCGAAAAAAAGTGGACTCGCTGCTGAGGATTTGCCTTCTCGTCCGGAGCACAGCCGCCAAGACGGGCAGTTATAAAATCAGAATATAGACAGACCATAGAATCGAGAATAACGGATTAAAAGGCGCTATTCTGCCTACAGTATTGAAACTATGACGTACCATTATGAGTCTCAACGAATGCAAATGCTAGCGCGGGGAGCGGAGACCTCGGAGCCCCCACTCCCCGCCTGCGCCTGGCTACCCCGGCCTCAGCCCTTGGCCTTGCAGGTCCGAACCACTTCGCCTTCGATGCTGGTCCCGCCGGCGAATACTGCATCTGCCTGAGCCACGAAACGGCCGTCGGCGCACCTGGCCGCCAGGTAGCTCTCCTTGTGGCCCCTGTAGGTGAAGAGGCGGTGGATGTTCAGCTCGAAGCTGGTTACCGAGCCGCTGCCCCCGGCGATCACCGGGATCGTCGCGACCGAGCGCAGCCCGTAGGGGCCGTCGTGCTCCTTTTTGATCTTGACCGTGGTGACAAGCGCGGTCGGGGTCGGGACCGCGACATAGGCCTGGACGAAGAGGGTGGTGACGCCGCCCTTTTCGCCGCCGTTGAAGACGACCAGCGGCCCTTCGGCGCTGAACGGAGTCGATTCGGGGAACTGGACGAGAACCCTGGTATGGCCTTCGCCGACGATCGAGGTTGGGCACGCCTTCTTGGCCTGTTCGGTGTCCTCCGCCTGGAGCTTGCTTGATGCGCAGGTGGCAAGGCCCTTGGCGTTGATGACGCCGTTCTTGTCGGTGTTGATGATCAGTTCCTGGAGGGCCGGCGGCTGGGAGCCGTCCTTGGTAGCGATACCGCCTTCGACGTGCAGGGTGATCGGCGCCAGCTTTGACTTCGGCAGCGCGGTCGGCTTGACGCCGCCGTTGATCGTCAGGACCAGGTTTCCCGCTTCGACAACGGTCGGCGTTTCGCCGCCGGCGAACGCCACGGACGCTACGGAAACCGCGATAGCGGCACCCAGAGCGATGATCAGAGTCAGACGTTTGCGCATGTGTGTCTCCTTGGATGTCAAGGCCCCTGCCTGAAGGCGCCCTAGGTTTGTCTTTTCGTTTGGGAAGCTCATTGAAGGCAAATCTCAGCGGCGCACCGTGCAGGGGCTAAACAGGCTGCCGCTGAGGGTGAAGCCGTTGGCGAAGGTGAATTTGCCGTGGGATTGGAGGAAGCCGACTTCACAGCGGGCGTTGAGATAGCTGTGGTGGCGGCTCCTGTAGGTCCAGCGGCTCCCGACCTTGATGTGGAAGGCGACCGGGACGGCCGCGCCGCCGTCGATTTCGGGGATCGCCACCTTGGCGCGGTAGCCGAAGGGGCCGTTGTGGATCGGTTCGATCACGATCGGGACGACGTAGGCGGTGGGCGCGGGGACGGTGGTGTAGGCGTGAGCAAGGAGGGTGGCGTCGTCGTCCTGGCGGGGCCCGTTGAAGAGGGTGATCGGAATCGTGATCGGCGACGGCGGCGCTTGGAGGGAGCTGAGGGTCGCCTGCCCATAACCCTCGCCGACGATCGCTTCGGGGCAGGCCTGGCGCGCCTGGTCCACCGTCGCCCCTTCTAGCCTTTCCGCCGTACAGCTCGCCAGCCCGGCGGTCACCAGCGAGCTGTGGCGGTCGAGTTCGAGTTCGATCTGCCGTAGGAGAGGCGGCTGCGCCCCCGAGGTGGTGGAGATCTTGCCTTCGGCCCGCAGGGTGATCGGGGCGTTGTGCTTTTCGGGAAGCGCCGTCGGCTTGAAACCGCCTTCGGCGACCACGACGAGGCCGCCGGCGACGATCCGGGCGGCGCCGGCGGCGCCGGCGAGGACAAGAAGGGCGAGGGCGGCGAGGGCGAGGACGCAAACGCCCCGGCGCCGTCTGCGGCTCGGCTTGGTCACCTCGCCGAGCTCCCCCGGGGCACTGGCCGGCTGGCCCTGGTCTCTGCGCCCTTATTCACAAGGCTAGTGCTGAGATGCGGGCGGGTAGGGGAAGGGGGATATCTGGGTGAGGCGCCAGGAGCCGGCTTCGGAGACCATCGGCATCGCATAGCCGGCGCCGCTCGAGGAAAGGAAGATGGCCGAGCCGTTTCTGCCCTTGACGCGCAGGGCGGTCAAAGCGGTGAACGGGTTGGCGCGCTGGGAAGCGGGCGAGGTCCCATAGAGGGCGGCGTAGGCGGCGGCGCAGCCCCCGCCGCGCCCGGAGGTCGCGGTAAGGGCTTCCGCCTGCCTGCGCGCCGGGACCGCGAGATAGGAGCAGGCGGCGTTCCATTCGCCCTTGGCGCGGGCTTCGAGGTAGCCGCGCAGGGCCCGTGCGGCGCGAGAGCGCTGGGCGGAGCTCGCTTCGGCGCCGTAGGTGAGGACGGTGGTGCCACGAGGCTTGGGCTTGGCCGAGCCCCTTGCAGGGCGGACGTGTACATGTGAGGCGCGCTGAGTGCGAGAGAGGTGCCCGCTCCGCCCAGCGGCGGCGGGCGCCGGGCTCGCGGTGGTGGGGGAGGTGGCGGGCGAGGGAGCGGTGGAGGCGGTCGTGCTGGCGGAGGAGCCCCCGCAGGCGGTGAGCATCATGACGAGCGCGAGGGCGCCAAGCAGAGCGTAAAAGAACTGGCGGCGCACGTTAGTGACCGCCCACCGGGGCGCCGATCGGATAGGCGATCGGGATGGACTGACTCACCTTCCAGCTGCCCGCTTCGCGCACCATCGGCATCATGAACTGCTGGCGGGCGGGGCCGTAGAAGAGGGCGAAGCCCTTTTGGCCTTTGACACGGAAAGCGGCGAGGGGACCGGAGAGCACGTCGGCGCGTTCTCGCTTTGAACCGTATTTGGAGACGGTGCGGTAGGACTGGATACAGGATCCGGTCTTGCCGCCCGAGGCTTCGGCCAAGACCCCCAGCTGGCGACGCACGGTGGTGCCCATCAGCGAGCATGCCCTCCCCCAATCCTGCGCTTCGCGGGCGGAGAGGTAGGCGGCGAGCGCCATGGCAGCTTCGGCCTTTTGGGAGCCGGAGCCTTCAGAGCCGTATTCGGGGATGCTGTTGTCGGCGCCGGACTGGATGAAGGCGCCGGCGCCGGTGCGGCGCTTTGGCCGGTCCTTGTGTCTGGTCCCGCCGCCTCCTCCACCTCCCCGGACCGGCTCTTGTGCCGAGGGCCCAGTGCCTGCTCCCCCCGAGCAGAGGGCTCAGTGGTCGTCGCAGTGCTCGCCTGGCCCGAGGAGCCCCCGCAGGCGCCGAGGCCAAGGCAGATGAGGAGGAGGGCGGCGGCGCCCGCGGTGCTCCTCGTACGGAGCCGCCCTCGCCGGGCCCTTCTCACCCCCGCGCCCCGCAGGTGCGGTTGAGGGTCGACTGCAACGTCACGCCGTCGGCGAAGGTGAAGGAAGTGCGGGCCAGCGGGTAGCCGACGACGGATATGCCCTTCGGCGCCGGGCAAGCGGCGGAGACGTAGCTGCGCTGCGCTCCCCGGTAGCTGTAGCGGCGGTTGAGGGTCATTTCGATCCCGGTCAGGTTGCGCTGCGTGCCGAGCGCCTTCTTCAAGTTGGCGGTGAGGACGGTGCCGTAGGTGCCATGACCGCCGTTCTTGATTTCAAAGGTGATGACGAAGGAGGTCGAGAACGGAGTGGGGCTGAAGATGTGGCCGAAGAGCACGTGCTTTCGGCCTTCCATACCGTTGAAGACCAACAGTTTCCCCTTGATCGGGTAGGGGGCCGCGCCGGGAAGCGTGATCGTGCCGGAGAACTGGCCGGTGCCGACCAGCGCCGAGCGGCAGGCGGAGAGGGCACGGCTGTTGTTGGTGGTTTCAAGCTGGGCGAGGGGGCAAGTGCGAAGTCCGGCGGGGTCGATGCGTCCCTGGCGGTTGATTTCGATCGTCAGCTTCTGCAGCTGCGGGGGTTCGGTTTGATCGGTAGTGGAGATCTTGCCGCCGAGCGTGACGGCGACCGGCGCTGAGCCGGTGCGGGGCAAGACGTGCGGGGAGAGCTTGCCGGCGACAGTGACCTGCAAGTCTCCTTTCTGGGTGACTTCGGCGAGGGCGAGGGAGGCGAAGAGCGCGGTCACGACGAGGCCGATGCCAACTGTGGCAGCGAACCGTGTTGTTTTTGGAACTGACATCTGCTTCCTTTCCTAAGTCTTCGAAAACTAAAACACTCGCCGCGCCCTGCGGCTGCGGCGCCGGCCGGTCAACGGCGGCTCCGGCGCGCTTCGGCTTTGCCCGCCGGGGAGCGAAAGCGAAGCGTGGCGCCGGTAGCGGCCGGCGCGGCCCCGCCCGAGGGCAGGAACCCGATTGCGATTCTGAGCCGCAGACGGTGGTGGGCAGCGAGGACGCGGCGGGACCTGCGAGCGAGGGTCACCCGGACCCGCGAGGTCCCGGCCGAGAGCCTCCGCTTGGCCGGCCGCAGCCCGGAGCTGGAGATCAGCACCGTGCCGGCTTCGGGGGTCTTGACGGTGAGCAGCGCACTAGCGCCAGTGGTGCGGACCGAAGCGAGGGCGAGGGACCGACCTAGGCGAGCGGTTGACGCTGTCGAGGCGGGGCCGGCGGCGGTGCCGGTGAACTGCGCCTGAACTTCGGTGGCAGAGGACATCGTCACCGCGCAGAGCGTCGCCGTCCCTTCGCAGCCGCCACCGGAGAAGCCGCCGAAGCCAGTGCCCGGCGAGGGGGCCGCCACCAAATAGACGGTGGAGCCTTCGTCGAAGGATGAGGAGCAGCTGCCCGGGCAGGAGATCCCCGGCGGGTAGCTGGTGACCGTGCCCTGGCCGGTACCCGTCTCGGCGACGCTCAGGCTGGGCTGGGGAGTCGGGACGAAGGTGACCGAGACCGCTTTGGCCCCGGACATGGTCACTTCGCAGACGTCGGGCTGGGGCGTGGAGTCGCAGCCGCCCCAACTGGCCACCTTGTTGTGGGCGGCGGGGGTGGCAGTGAGGACGACGGGGGCGCCTGCGGCGAATTCTTCGCTGCAGGTCCCCGAATCGCAACTGATCGCGGCTGGTTCGCTTGTCACCGTGCCAGTAGCCCGAGCCGGTGAGCGAGACTTCGAGTTTGTTCAGGTGGGCGGGTTCGAAATTGGCGGTGACTTCGGTGTCGCCGAAGAGAAGCAGGGTGCAGGTGCCGGTGCCGGGGCACACTCCGCCTTCGTTGCCCGGGCCTTTCACGGTCCAGCCGGTGAAGTCGGAGTGCGGGTCGGGGATCGCCGCCAAGGTGATCCGTTCTTCCTGGTCGTATTCGGCTGTGCAGGCGGGTCCGCAGACGATGCCCGACGGCGAGGTGCTGAGAGTGCCGCCGCCGGCGCCGCTCTTTTCGGCGGTCAGCGTGAAGGCCGGGGCGGTCGGCCCGTATTCGAAGACCAGCGAGCCTTCGGTGTTGCCGGAGGTGACGTAGACGTTGCCTTTGGAAGGCTTGATCGCGATGCCGGAGGGTTCGGCGTCGGTGAAGCCGGCGATCTGGGCGCGGTAGTCGCCTTGTGCGTTGAACTCATCGATAACGGCTTCTCCAGTCGTGCCGTGACCGATCGCATCGAGGACGTAGAGGTGCCCGTAGGAGGGCGATTCGGGGCTGTTGTCGAGGGCGAGTTCGCCGTTGACGAAGTAGGTGAAATGGCCCTGGGGGGTGGCGGCACCGTCGAGTTCTTCGATCAGGTTACCAGTGGGACCGAAGACCTTGACCGTGTTGGTGGCGGCGTCGGCGACGTAAACGTATCGCCGCCGTGGAGGGGTAGTCGGAGACGGCGAGGCCGTAGGCTTCACCGAGGTCGCCGAGCCCGATCGTCGCAACCGGAGGATCTCCGGCTTTGACCGGTGCCGCGTACTCGCTGACGTAGGTGCGGTGGGCGACGTAGAGATCGCCCGTGGCGGGATCGACGGCGAGGCCGGTGGGCTGGGAGGAGTCGATCACTTCCCCGGGCCCATCGGGGATTTCGGAGGAGGCGAAGCGGACCACGTCGTGGTGGTAGTTGTAGACGTAGAGGTTGCCGGCGACGTCGAAGGCGAGCTTGCACGGCCCACCGGTCGGGATCCTCGTTGAGGATCTTCCCGCCCGGTCCGACTACCTGATCGTGGTAATAGTCGGAGACGCCAGCATTTCGCCGCCATCGAAGGCGACGCCGCAGGCGTCTTCGTAGCCGTGCCTTGATCGTCGTCACGAGGGGATGGCTGAGCGTCACCGCGAGGGCGCTCCCCGGCAACGCCCAGCAGAGCGAGGACGAGAAGCGGCGCGGCCAGAGAAGAGTCGGCGGATCTCATTTCCCGCTCCTTTTTCGCGTGGCACGATGCGCTTGCGGTGCGTCTTGTGCCTGCCGTGATGACTTTGGCACTGGTTGGCGAGGACGATATCGGCGCATAGCCGGTGTTGTTCTGGCCGACGAAGCCGGTCGGGGCGACGCCTGGTGCGTTGCAGACGTTGGTGGAGTTGACCAGCAGGCCTCGGCTACCCCCGAAGAGGGTGAGTTCGAAGCGCGAGGCAGGCGCGTCGGGGAGGTGCTTCGAAGGTCGCCCGCATCCGCCCCGGATCGAGTCGACCCGGGCATCGAGATCGATTTCGAGGCCGTTCGTCGCCGTGCAGAGCGACGACCAGGTCGGGGAGCGGGTGGACGCAGACCGCTGCCAGGTAGACCGGGCCTTCGAGCGCTTCTTCGGTGAGCGGGGAGTAGACGCGGGCTAATCGCCGTAGATCGAGCCGGGGGGGCAGCTGTGGGCTTCGAAGACGCTCTTCGCGCAGGCGGTGACGAGGTGGGCCTGCGCGAGGTACTCCGAGCCGGGCAGGATGACCGCGGCGCTGGCGATGTTGGCGTCGCCCGGGCGCTCGGTAAGGACGGCGTGCAGGGCCGGGAAGGCGTCCTTGTGGGTGGGGCCGACCAGCTTGAGGCTGAGCTTGGGGGCGAAACCCGAGGGCCGTGCAGTTGGAGACCTGGAAGAGATCTGAGACCGAGGCGCTCGTTTCATCGGGGTTGGCGAAGGGGGGGCTGGAGCCGGTCAGGGTCGGAGACGCAGGCGTCGGTTCGCAGTTGGTCGGGTTGATCGTGAAGTTCGGGCGGGAGATGTAGACGCGGATAAACACTTCAAGGACAAGGACGGCTGCTTCCTGGCGGCGATGGACGCACTGGTCGAGCCGGTGCTGGAGACGGTCGAAATAGAAACGGAGCTGGCGGACGCGGGGGAGGCCAGGCACGCCTTCGAGACGCTTATAGGAACGATCGTCACCCAGCCGGCGGCGTCGAAAATGTACTTCGAGCTCTACGCCGCAGGGCCGGTCGGCGTCGCGCTCGCGGAACGAATGCTCGATGGCTTTGAGGCACTGGGGCAGCGGCTGCTTGGCTCGAGCGCCGGGGGCGAGAAGATGCCGGCGGAGATCGTGGCGGCACTGATCGGCGGGGTGCAGAAGGTGATCCACAAGCGCCTCAACATGGGGCAGGAGGAGGAGCTGATCGAGCTGGCGCCGCAGCTCTGGGAGTGGTTGATCAGCTACCCCCCTCCCCCAGGCTCGCTTCGAGTTCCGCGCGGCAAGCGAACCGAGGCCGCGTCCTTGGAGGAGCGCCAAGCTGGCGCGAGACAACAGGAGCGGATCCTCCGGGCGCTTGCCGCGATCGTCGCGGAGAAGGGCTACCGAGAAGACGACGGTGGCACAAATCGTAGGTCTCGCGAGGACCTCGCAGAGATCCTTTTACGAACACTTCGTCAACAAGGACGATTGCCTGGCAGCCGCTTTGGATGCCGGCTCCTCGAAACTGCTGGCCGCTGCGCTGCCGGAGCTGCGGGGCGCCCCGGACTGGCCGAGCGCGGTGCGCGACACGTTGACGGCGATGTTCTCCTTCGGCGCCGAAGAGCCCGAGTTCGCGGCGCTCGGCGGGGTGAAGATGTATGCGAGGGGGAAACGGACCCTGGGGCAGCGCGAGGTGGTGAGCGAGCTGATCGAGGGGCTGCTGAGGCCGGGATTTGAGCTGGCGCCGGAGACCCCGCCGGTCGCCGCGGAGGCGATCGGCGGGGCGATCTACGCGCTGCTCTACGAGCAAGCCAAGGAGAACGGCACGACGCGGAGGGCCGAGCGGATGGTGGCGAACGCCGTCTA
Source organism: uncultured Solirubrobacterales bacterium (assembly GCA_963743285.1). Taxonomy (GTDB): domain Bacteria; phylum Actinomycetota; class Thermoleophilia; order Solirubrobacterales; family 70-9; genus CAVUPF01. The sequence goes on along the minus strand of CAVUPF010000008.1, from coordinate 223,066 downwards.
CGTGGCGCTGGCTCCGTTCGTGGGGGCGGAGAAGGCGTATGGCGTGGCGCGCGGAGCGGACGACCTCAGGGAGGCGGTCCCGGCGGGTCGGTAGGTCGCTGGGCACCGGTGGGACGGTGGACGTGTTCGGATCGGGTTGGGGGTTCGAAGGTGCGGCCATCTGGAAGGAGGGCAGGCGCAGCGCAACCACGAGGGTGGGCTACGCGGGCAGCTCTGGGCAACAGGTCTCGGGTGCTTATCTTGGGCGGTCCAGAGGGACTCGACTTTCGCACTTTCGACGGGTCGAGAAGCAGTGAGGGGCGTGGCCTTGACGAGACGCCACGGCTGAGCGAAGCGGCACTCTGAGCGGACGGCGAGGGGGAGGAGCACCGGCGGCTTCCCCGAAGCGGTGGGCGTCCATTGTCGATGCCGTGGGCGGGTCGCTTCCCGGTCCCGCGGCGCCCACGGAGGTCGCCACCGATGCTCTGCCTGCCTGCTTCGCTGGACGCGCTGCTCGTCCTGCTCGCGCCGTGCTTCACCCGCCCGACGTTTCGGACCTTCCGCGCGCTGGTGGTCGGCCAGATCTCCCAGACCGGGCTGCGCACGGTCACCGGGATGCTGGTCGGCGCCAGGCTTGCGGGCGTCTGGCACCATGCCCGGGCGCACCGCTTCTTCAGCCACGCGCGCTGGTCGCCCGACGAGCTCGGGCTGCTGCTCTCGGACGTGATCGTCGCACGGCTGACCGAGCCCGGGGCGGCGCTGGTCCTGCCGGTCGACGACACGCTGCTTCACCGCCTGGGCCGCAAGGTCCACGCGACCTTCTGGCACCACGACGCGACCGCCAACTCGGACCGATCGGCGGTCGCATGGGGCAACAACTGGGTCGTGGTCGGGATCGACGTCAAGCTCCCGTTCCTCGCCCGCACCGTCTGCCTGCCGATCCTCTTCCGCCTCTGGCAGCCCAAGCGCAAGCACATCCCGAAGGGCAAGCCCGACCCCGAGCGGCCCTCAAAGCCCGAGCTGGCAAGGGAGATGGTCGACCTAATAGTGCTCCGTTAGCTCGGTGGTGCCCGCAGCGGGTGATCGGGCGGCAGCTCTCTGCGGCAGGTGGTGCAGGTTCCCTGCCAGCAGGCCAGGAGCCCTTGCAGCTCCCGAACGACCCCGAAGAGGGTCAGGCTGCCGCCCTGGCTGGAGGGCAGCGTTCTCGCTCCAGGGTGAGGAAGGCGTGTGCGATGGAGACGAGCGTGACGTGGTGGTTCCAGCCGCGGTAGGTGCGGCCCTCGAAGTGGTCCAGGCCGAGGGCGTCCTTTAACTCGCGGTAGTCCTGCTCGATGCGCCAGCGCAGCTTGGCGAGGCGTACCAGCTCTTTGAGCGGCGTCTCGGGCGCCAGGTTGGAGAGCCAGTACTTGGTCGGCTCTGACTCTTTGGAGGGCCACTCGCAGATCAGCCAGCGGAGCGCCAGCTCCTCGCCGGCCTTGTGAGCCTTGTGGCGCAGCCCGATATTCGCCGGACGGACCCTGAGCACGAGGAAGCGCGAGCTCATCTTGCCGCGCGTCCCCTCACGCCAGGTGACGCTCACCGCTTGCTTCTTCCCCGCGCTCAGAGCCAGTTCCTTGAGCGAGGAGGGATCCTCGCGGTAGCGCGCGGCGGGCGGGCGACCGCGCCCCGCGGGCTTCGGCGGCTGCTCGGGCACGACCTCCTCGCGATAGGCGGAGGTCGTTGCCTTGACGTCGAGCACGTAGGAGAGCCCGCGCTCCTCCAAGCCGGCGCGCAGCTCGGTGGTGTCGCCGTAGGCTCCGTCACCGAGGATGACCGGCGGATCGAGCCCCCAGGAGCGAAGCTCGTCGATCATCTCCAGCGCCAGCCGCCACTTCTCGGTGTGGTGGATGTCTGGCGGCAGCTTCGCCTTCTGGCGGCGATCGGAGTTGAACTCGCCCTCCTCGTCCCACTCCTTGGGAAGGAACAGCCGCCAATCGAGCGGACACGACGCACTCTCTGAGGCGGCGTTGACCGAGACCCCGATCTGGCAGTTGCCGACCTTCCCCAGCGCGCCGCAGTACTGGCGCGCGACGCCGACCGACATCTTCCCGAACTTGGGGAAGCCCGTATCGTCGATGATCCACGCCTCGGGTTCTAGCTCGGCGCTGATCCGCTCGGCCAGCGCCCTTCGCACCGGCTGCCAGTCCCACGGGGACTGGTTGACGAACTGCTGCAGGCACTGCTCATCCCCATCCTCGAGCCTTGCCGCCATCGGCTCGATCGACTTGCGCTTGCCGTCCAACATCAGCCCGCGCAGGTAGACCTCTCCCCAGCGGCGCTGGTCCTTGCGCGGCATCGGCTCGAACATCTGCTCGGCGAACTCGACCAGGCGGCCGCGAACTCTTCGCAGTTTTGCGGGCGTGAGTCCCGACACCTCACTCATTCTGTCCTCCTCCGTCGATCTCGACCATCGGCGGAGGGGTTCGCCAGCTCAGTGCGAAGTTCCTGCAAGAGCTAACGGAGCACTACTAGGGGGTTCTCTTTGAATCCCAGCACTGTGAATCCCGAAACCTTCACGCGCTCTCCGGTCCGTGTCGCCGCCTTTGCCAAGGTCAGCTGCGGAACGACTGGCTCCTCTTACACCCAGCTGAGGCTCGCCGGCGGCCAGGAGGGCGTCCTCACACTGCGCCTCGCCTACTGCGACGCGCCAACTATGGCTCGCTCATCGAGCGCCGGCTCCCCTCCGAACCCCCTTGACGGCTGCTACGGACACAACCAGCGCGGGCGGAATCGAATCGAGCCAAGGACAAGCAAGCTGACATGCCGGGCGGCGAAGGCGTTTCTCCTGATCTTGCCGAATGCCGTCGGCACCTGGCCCATCACTGTCAGGAATCCCGTCAAGAAAACCGTCACTCGTTGGATCTGTCGGATCTACCCGCACGCGGACTACCCGCTGGAGATACGTTGCAATCGAGGCGAGCGCTATTTCGAGGTCGCGGGGGTCGGAAGAAACAGCTGGCCACGTGGATAGAGTTTGACGTTGGCACGTCGATCCGCACTGATCTGGACCGTCTACCTGGTGTTCGTAGTTGCAGCGGTGATCGTGCTGGTGAGCAACCACGGGGAGGCTCATCCGAAGAAGGTCGGAGAGCAGACGCAGGCGCTCCAAGGCGGAGGGTCCATCCTCTACAGAAGCAGGACACCTCAACATCGCCCGAACGAGGCCCGGTTTAAGGCCGAGTGCGCCAAGCTCCTGCGCGAGTTAAGACAGAAGTACCCGGTGCGGAGCGAAGAAACGTCTGAGGTGTCGTGCTCTGTGCCGGACCACTGACCAGCCATCCCACGCGCCGAGTACGGCTGAGTGGTGGTCGAACGATTCATGCACCCAGTCGTGGGCGTGAAGTCGCCCGCCTCGCTAGGATGACGGAGATGATCGACGACGACGGTTTGATTACGGTCTGTGAGCTGTGTAGAGTCGCGGTCGATCCCGATGCCGCAAATGTGGTGCGGGCGTTCCCGCAGGAGGATCTGACTACCTTCGGTGGACCGCGCGAGACCGGCGACGGCATCGCCGTCTTCTTTCACGAGCGCTGCTTCCCGAGCGGCAATCCCATGTACCGGCTCGACGCCTAGCGACGGCATCGTCCGTGGGACGCCGATCTCGCCTGATCTGGACCGCCTACGTGGCGTTCGTAGTCGCTGCGGTCGTGGTGGTCGCTCACGACGGGGAAAAGCGTCTGTTTTCCGGTGACCTGTTCCTACAGGTGGATCGCATTGCAACTTGCGCCAGGATCGAAAGGCAGGTCCAGCGAAGGGGCCACGGCGCGTCTGAGGTGTCGTGCTCTGTGCCGGACCACTGACCCGCCACTTTCCGACTAGGTCGTTGTCAGTTCTGAGGGGTCAATCAGTCCGAATCTTGCTCATTCGGTGCCGCGCGGGCAGTTCAGCAGCGGTCACTTTCTGTCCCTTCAGTGAGACGGTCGCGTCGCGCTACCATGAACGCTGATGGGAGGTCGAGCGAAAAAGGCCACGTTCGCTTGTAGTTTGTCAGTGATCGCCTGCGCCTTCGGAGCCGTTGTTCCTTCCTCATTCGCTGCGGAATTCGTCGAAGTGCCAGCGAAGATCGAAGCCGTACACTGGATCCCGAATCCACTCAAGACCAAAACGGTCGAACCAAAGCGTACCTTCCGGCTCTCCGTATCGAGCGGATATTGCTACGGCGAGCCGCCGCCGTCGATTGACCAGATCAAAGTGGTCGAACGTTCCAAGACAGCGGAACGGCCTTTCAAATCAGCCATCATCACCGTATTCCTACTGCGTCCCGCGCATCAGGAAGACGTCGAACCAATTCCTCCGAACTCGAACATTGTTCGGGCTTGCTCGGGTCTTGGCATCGGGTGGCGTCCCCGCATCAAGCTCAAGCGACCGGTCCACGGCCTCACCCTCTATGACGGGAGCTACACCCCACCCCGTCGCATCTGGCCCCCGGTCGGTTGGTAGCCACCACCTGACCTGAATCTGTCCGCCTCACGTCTGCCGGATGTTCCTGCCACTCGCGGATGCTTCGCGCTAGCATCGACGCTGCATGGGAGGTCGAGCGATGCAGACCGCGTTCGCTTGTTGCTTGGTGATGATCACCTGCGTCCTGGGGATCGGCGTTCCGACGGCCTCGGCGCTCGAATTCGAAACCGTGCCTGCCCGTATCGAAGCCGTCCCCTGGCTGGCACTGCCGCCCCCGCACAACCGATCGCCGGCTGAAGGTCACGCTTCGGCATCGACATACCAAGCGGTTACTGCGTTGGCCTGCCTAAACCTCAAATCGACCGCGTGAGCGTAGTTGAACTACCCAAGACCAAGGAGCGGCCGTTTAAATCCGCTGTGATCACCGCTTATCTGCTGTTTCCGGAACATCAGAAAGTTGTACCTCCGCCTAACCCAGGGAACGTCCGGTACAACACCTGCTTTGGCATCGGCCTCGCGTTTTTTAAGCGGATTCGCCTCAAGCACCAACATCAGACCTGACCCTCTACAACGGGAGCTACACCCCGCCACATCGGGTCTGGCCTCCGTTCAGGTCTTAATTAACTGCCACATTTTTGGACTTCGCCGGTGACCGGAGCGGCCTGGGCTGTGCCGCTGTCGCGGAGCTCAGTGAGGTCGATCGCCTGTTGGTGATCGCGCCAGTGCTCGGAAGACATAGCTACTGGGGTGGTCGGTCGGGAGAGCAGCGGCTCACGTCTTCGTTTAGTGGTGCTTGCCCTTCTTGTGCTTGACCTTCACGCACTTGGTCTTGCCGTGGACCTTCTTCTTCTTGAAGCCCTTCTTGCACTTGAGGGGCTTTTTTTGTGGTGCGGGCGGATTCGCAGTAGAACCGCCGCCTCCGCTGCCTCCACTGCCGCCTCCACCTCCACCTCCGGTCGAAGACGTGAAGGGTGCCACCACGATATTTCCAGCACCGTCACCGGCAACGCAGAGCGAAGTCGACGGGCAGGAGACCGTATACAGCTGATTTTCGCCGTCGACGTTGGTCACTGTCCACGCCGAGGGGCCGCCGGTCGGGTTCGTCGAAGTGATGACGTTGCCCTCTTGGTCGGTCAGGACGCAAAGCAGAGTGGGAGAGGCCGTACAGGAGACGCCATTCAGGTCGTTTTCGCCGTCAATATCGGCGAACTTCCAGGCCGAGGCGCCCTGGGTCGGTTCGGTCGACGTGATGATTTCGCCCCCTCCGTCGGTCGCGACGCACAGCGAGGTGGAGGCGCAGGAGACCTGGTAGGGAAGACCTTTGGCGATGTCGGCGGGGGTCCACGCCGAGGAACTCCCGCTCGTCGGGCTGGTAGAGCTGTAGATTGCGCCGCTGGTGTAGCCCGAGCCAGCGGCGACGCACAGAGACGACGACGGGCACGAGACGCCGTAGATTTGGCCGACCGGTTCACCGTCGTCCTCCAACGACACCGGGTTCCACGCTGACCCGCTCCCGGTCGGGTCGGTCGAGCTGAAGAGATCGCCGCCGTGTTCGTCGTTGCCCACGATCACGCACAGCGACGAGGCGCAGGAGATCCCCCACGGGACGACCCCGCTACCGGGCAGAGATACGACATGCCAAGTCGCCGCGCCGCCGGTCGGTTCAGTTGAGGTGACGACGTGGCCGGTCTGGTCGACGGCTGTGCAGAGCAGCGAAGGAGAGGACACGCAGGAAAGATCGTGAAGGGCACGGCCTTCGTCTTCCAGGGGATCATCGACGAACGCCGGGTAGGTCCAAGCCGATTCACCACCGGTCGGGTTCGTCGAGGTAACGACGAAGCCGGCCGAGTCACCGGCGACGCACAGCGAAGTCGACGGGCACGAGACGCTGTCGATCGGCGAGATGCCGTCGACGTTGACCGGAGGGGACCACGAAAACGGCGAGTCGGCGAGAGCCGGGGCGGCCAAGAAGGCGAGCAGGAACAGCCCACCGACGAGTGCGGCGAGTGCGCTAGGCAACGGCCGCCGCGTGAGCGGCAGCCGGCTGACGAGACCACGGAGCGAAGGGACGGACACCATCGGACGCTGTGCAGCCTGCCCCTTCGGAGCGGCGATGTCAAGTGTGGACTGCTTTGAAGGCTCTTTGGCCGGTTCCCTCAGAGCAGTTCTGAGAAGCTGCGATCGTCGCAATGTTTTGTCAGCAATCATCCCTGGCGCGGACGGCTGCCTGGGATAACGATCAGCGGCGATCTGGAGGGAGACTACGTCGTCCTATGGCAGCGCGGCAAGGTCCTAGGGGTCGCGCCCGAGCAGAGGAGTTACCCAAGGTCGTGGAGCTGGGCGGACGAGCGGCATAGCCCCGCCACAGTGGGAGGGAGAGCTGGATGACGGGCAGGTGCTCTACGCCCACTACAGGCGCGGAGATCTTAGCTCGGAGACGCTTTGTGCGCCTGCCGCGGCTTGCCGAACGGTTCCTCCACCCTCTCCCAGACATCGGCTGCCGCGCCCTGAGGAAGCCGTCTGAGTCGGGCAGCCTCAGCACCGCAAGAGGCCATCGCAGTAGCGAGTGTCTGCGTGCGCGTCGGCCTGAGAGGCCCGAGCCGCCGACCGGGCAGCGGCGTTCCCTGATCTTTCCGACCGATGACCACCATAGCGTCAGCTTCCATAAGCCAACGATCCGGAAAGAGCCCATGAAGAGATTGCGCGGCAAGCTGACCTATGCGAACGTGGTGTCGTCGCTCTGCCTGTTCCTGTTGCTCGGCGGGGGCGCCTACGCTGCCACGAAGCTGGCCAAGAACAGCGTCGGGACCAAGCAGCTCAAGAATGGAGCTGTGACGGCAGCCAAGATCAAAGGCGGCTCGCTGCTCGCCAGTAACTTCGCAGCAGGTCAGCTTCCAAAAGGGGAAAAGGGCGAAAAGGGGGAGCGGGGGGAAAGGGGCGAACCCGGTTCAGTGAGTGTTTCGCCGATTGAACCGCTGCCCTCGGGGGAAACCGAGAGAGGTGTCTACGACCTCGGAGGACCAGCAACGGGAGGTGGCCAGCCGGTAACTGGCTCATGGTCGTTCCCGCTACCGCTCGCCTCCGATCCTTCGCAGCACTTTATCTACGGAGCCAACACTGCTTCTCAATGTACGGGCACTGTGACGAATCCTACGGCGGCCCCGGGTAACCTTTGCGTGTACCAGAATGATGAAGCGAATCTCGAACAACAATACATCGCAAATCCGATCACCAACGCCGCCGACGCCGCTTCGAAGTACGGGTTCGGCATCCACGTCTTCTCCAGTGCTGCAGGTTTCTTCGGCAGCCGAGGCAGTTGGGCTGTAACAGCCCCGTAGTAACACCTTCGCATCGCTCTGCTTGTCCGTAACGAGGCCGGAGAGCCTTTACCAAGGCCCAAACTGCACGTTTTGCCTTCTTGTGGAAGCAATTAGCAGTCAGCGATACGCGACGTAGGGCTTTGCAGCGGCGGGCGCGGTTGACTACGAGAGTAAGAGGTCAACGATGTCAGTCGGTATGGGCCAGCGTTTCTCCTGACCTCCCGTCTGAGTCTGGTCAGCGCACCTGAAACGAGCCCGAGCGGAGATAGGCCGCCAGCAGTTCGAGCGCGTGTGTGGCTGGAGGATGAAGCGGCTCGGGAAGCGCACCAAGATCGACGAACCTCACCTCGGTGGACTCTTCCCGATCGGGGCTGGGCTCTCCCTGCCAGGTCGCAGATGTAGAGCGGAGGCTCAGGCATGCAGGCATCATCTTGCCTGGGCCGCCGCGATCCGGTCGCAGAGGCAATCCGCCTGGTCGGCGCGACCTGGCCCACGCGGCGTCGGGCACGGTAGGTGCCATCAGGTCCCGGCGCTGATGGCGACGCGGTCGAACAGCTACACGACGTCGTCGAGCTCCGGCATCGCGGCCCTACGGCTTGAAAACCATCAGAGCAAGGATCGCCGCGACCAGCGCCGCCGAGGCGTAGTTGGCAACTAGGGAGAGGGGGTCGTCCATCAGCGCGCGCAGCTCGGGGCTCGCCGCCTTCCCTTCGTCGCTGAGGCGCGCGGCGAGCTTGCGTGCCTGCTTGGGGCGCCAACCGCCCAGCACGCCAAGCAGCAGAGCGAGCGCGAAGAGAGCCAAAGCCGCGTCTACCCAGCCGGCGCCATAGCCGACGCTCTCGAGACCGACCAGCCAGAGCCCGCAGCTGAGCAGGAGCAGGCCGCCGACCGCGACCAGGAGGACCCCGGATCGTGTTATGCCGAGCAGCAGGGCGATCTCCGCCGGCCGCTCCTGGCGGCGCGCGCTCTCGAAGCCGACGCCCGCGAGGACAATGCCCGAGACGAAGAGCAGCGCCCCGGTCAGGTGCAGGAAGAGAGCGACGTCCGTCACAGCGTAAGTTTAGATCGTGTCACGATATGTTGCCGAGGATGAGCGGCAGCTCGGACTCCCTGCGCCACCTGGGCGACTTCACGGCGACTCGTCGGATGCTGGTCATCGCGGCCTTCGCGGCGCCGATCGGGGCACTCAGCGCCGTCGTGGCCTGGGCGCTGCTGCGACTGATCGGGCTGATCACCAACCTCGTCTTCTACCAGCGGATCGGAACGGCGCTGGTCGCCCCCGGAAGCGGCGATCACTCGCCGGCGCTGATCCTCTTGGCGCCGATTTGCGGCGGGCTGGTGATCGGGTTGCTGGCTCGCTTTGGCTCCGAGAAGATCCGCGGCCACGGGATCCCCGAGGCGATCGAATCAATCCTCGTCTCTGGCAGCAAGGTTCAACCTCGCGTGGCGGTCTTAAAGCCGCTGGCATCGGCGATCGCGATCGGTACCGGTGGCCCGTTCGGCGCCGAGGGGCCGATCATCATGACCGGCGGCGCCCTCGGTTCTCTCTCCGCGCAGTTCCTTCACCTCACCGCCGATGAGCGAAAGACGCTCTTGGTCGCCGGGGCGGCGGCGGGGATGGCGGCGACCTTCAACGCGCCGCTGGCCTCGGTGCTGCTGGCAGTTGAGCTCTTGCTGTTTGAGTGGCGCCCGCGCAGCTTCGTCCCGGTCACCACGGCCGTCGCCGTGGCGAGCATCGTGCGGGTGCCGATGCTCGGCGCCGGCGCCCTCTTCCCGGCGCCGAGCGGAGCGCTTCATCTTGACGCCGCCGTCTATGTGCTCTGCGTAGTATCCGGGGTGATTGCCGGAGGGTTGGCGCTGGTGGCGACGACCCTGGTCTATGCCTCCGAGGGGGCCTTCCAGCGCCTCCCGATTCACTGGATGTGGTGGCCGGCGATCGGCGGGCTTGATCATCGGGCTCGGCGGCTTGGTCGTTCCACAAGCCCTCGGCGTCGGCTACAACGTGATCGGCGAAGAGTTAAACGGCACGATCGCCCTCAACCTGATCGTCGGCCTGTTGATCGTAAAGACGCTGATCTGGTCGCTCTCACTGGGCTCGGGAACCTCCGGCGGCATCCTCGCCCCGATGCTGATGATCGGCGGCGCGCTGGGCGGCCTGGAGGCGACCGTCTTCCCGCATGTCGGCGCCGGCTTCTGGGCCCTGATCGGATTGGCCGGGGTGCTGGGCGGGGTGATGCGCTCGCCGCTGACCGGAGTCGTCTTCGCCCTCGAGCTCACCCACCGCTACGAAGCCCTATTGCCGCTCCTGATCGGCGCCAGCGCCGCCTACGTGGTCTCCATCCTTCTCCTTCGGCGCTCGGTGCTGACCGAGAAGATCGCCCGGCGCGGTCTGCACCTCTCCCGCGAATACAGCGTCGACCCACTCGAGGTGATGTTCGTGGCTGAGGTGATGAGCGCCGCCACCGGGGCGCCGGGCTCCTCATCGCCATTGAGCTCAACCGTGGTCCATCCCGATGACACTCTGCGCCATGTCGCCTACCTGATGGCCGAGTCGGGCCTCACCAGGCTGTCGGTGCTCAGCCGCGAGGGTCCCCGTCAGGTACTCGGATTCGTGACCCTCGAGCAGCTGCTGCAGGGACGATTGCGCGACCTCCATGAGGAGCACCACAGCGAGCGGGTGCTGCACCCGCGTGACTTGCTCGGCCGCGCTCGCCGCCGAGATCCGGAGGAGGCTGTCAGCTGAGCATGGCGGAGATGGACCAGGAGGACTATGCGGCGCTGCTCGGCTTCCGCACGGCGCTGCGCCGTTTCTTGCACTGGAGCGAGGAGCAGGCCCGCGCCGTCGGGCTGACTCCCGCTCAACACCAGCTCCTACTCGCGGTGAAAGGGCACGGCGAGCGAGACGGACCGACGATCGGCGAGGTCGCCGATTGCCTCGCCTTGCGCCACCACAGCGCCGTCGAGCTGGTCGACCGGGCGCAGAGGGCGGGCCTTCTTCAGCGCAGCCGCGATCCCGATGACCATCGCGTCATCCGCCTCCGCCTCACGGCGAGCGGCGAGCAGCACATCCGGCGGCTCTCCGCATTGCACCTGGCCGAGCTGCGCCAGCTCGCCTCGCTTACGCCACCCTTGAAATAAGGCGGCATTGATCTCAACCAGCGCTGCCGCTCAACGGAACCCATGCCAGCTGGTGCTCGGTCGACCAGGTAGACCTCGACGCAGGATAGTGGCGATATTCTCAACGGTCAGAGGAGGAACAGATGAAGCCATCGAGGCAAGAAATACCGACGGTGGAACCGGTGGCATTGGCAGCCTGGACACTGCCCTTGATCGTCGCGGCGATCGCGGTCTCGATCGTCGGCGGCTTCTACATCGGCGGACCCGGACTCGGCATGGCAGTAGGGGCGCTGGCGGCTACCTCGATCATCGTGATGGCGGTCAGGAACCCTCCGCGCTACCCGATCGTTCCAGCTGCGCTACGGGATTTTCGGCGCCATCTGCTGGTCGTCCTCAGCGAACCCCTCGAGGATTCAGAGGCGGTCGAACAAATCGCATCAGTAGCACGCGGCGCAGGTGCCGAACAACTAACGGCGGAGGTCCTAGTCCTGGCGTCGGCCCGTCACCGCTTTCTTGAGCGCTGGACTTCTGATCTGGGACCCGCGCGGCAACGCGCCCAGCGCTGCCTGGTGGTAAGCCTTGCCTCGCTGGCCAAGGCCGAAGTCGTCGCATCGGCGCGGATGGGCGACGAGGACCTGGTGCAGGCCGTCGAGGATGAGCTGGCGACCTTCCCCGCTACCGAGGTGTTCCTGGTGAGTGGCGGCCCCAGAAGCGACGCAAACGGCACCGCCATCGCGCAGCAGTTGCAGACCCGCCTCGAGGTCGAGTTTCATCACCTCGTCCTGGGCTCTGCCATGAAGCGTGGCGATGACGTTGGGGGGCTTCGATTCGGCCCGCCAAGAACTGCAAGTCCCAAGCACCTGACTACAAGCGGACACTAGCGATACATATGCCCTGTTCCGCATCACGTTTGGCGAGCACCCACGCGCAAGGGTTCGTTGCATGCGTGTGACTCTGAGTGGCGGGCGGCTACACGGGCTTCGTCGCGAAGGCGCCAACCACCGTTGGCCAAAAGAGGACGCGCCCGACGGTTCCGGTGTCGGCGCGCAGACGCTCGGCGAGCGTGTCGATGTCAACCTCCTCCTCGGTGGCCACCCCCGTAGCCACGATCCCGGGCAGGAGGCTGCGGATGAGCTCCACAGAGCGGATGATCGCCTCCTCGCCGACGGCGACGGCGACCTCGGCCTCAAGGTCCGGGTTGGGCAGCAGGCCGGCATCTGCAAACGTCGCCGGCAACCGCATGCCCATGTCCTGCTGCGTGCCAACCCTGCTGTGCATGGCGTGACACCACTCGCTGAGCTGTTCGAAGGCCGGCGTCGGCGGCCAGGTCACGAAGATCTTCTCTGGAAGAAAAGAGTCGATGTGAAAGCACATCTCCGCGAACACGACCGCCCCTCCTGGGCGGATGTGGCGTGCAGCTGCCGCTACTGCCGCCGTGGGGTCACCCTGATACATCAGCACGAGCCGACCGACCAGCGCGTCAAATGGATCCCCGGCGAACTTGATCTCGCGAAAGTCCCCGAGCGCGAACTCGACGTTTTCGATCTCAGACTGGAGTGCCCGTAGGCGCGCACTCGCGAGCGCCTCCTCGTCACGCTCGACTCCGACCACCGAGCCGCCCTGACCGACCAACTCGGATACGAGAAAGCTGACATCACCCGGCCCGCAGCCGACATCGAGGACCCGCATTCCTGGTTCGACTCCCGCGCGGAGCAGTAGGCGTCGCGTGAATGGCGCATACCAGTCCGCCTGGCGGCCCAGCCGCTCATGCTCATCGCGGCTTGATGAACTCAGCGCATACTCAGGATCTTGCGTTGACACGCGCGCAGTCTAGGCAAACTCGCCAACTCCTCGTCAGGAAACCTGTCTCTCCTGGTCGGCCCAGTAGGGCTTTCGCAGCTCGCGCTTAAGAATCTTGCCGGCGCCGGACTTCGGTAGCGGCTCGGAGCCCAGGTCGAACGAGCGAGGGAGCTTGTAGCCGGCGATCAGCGCGCGGCAATGATCGATGATGGCGCTCTCCTCGACAGTCACGTCGGGCTTCAGGACGATCGTCGCATGAACGCGCTCCCCCCAGCTTTCGTCCGGTACACCAAAGACCGCGCACTCAAGCACCGCTGGGTGGCGATAGATCGCGTTCTCGACCTCGGTGCAGTAGACGTTCTCACCGCCGGAGATGATCATGTCCTTGAGGCGATCGACGATAAACAGGTAGCCCTCGGCGTCGGCATAGGCGGCGTCGCCGGAGTGATACCAGCCCTCGACATCAAGTGCCGCTTCGGTCTCCTGTTCGCGCCTCCAGTAGCCCTTCATGATATTTGGGCCGCGCACCCACACCTCACCGGGCTCGCCGATCTCCGCCGGGGTGCCATCGGCGCAGCGCACCTGCGCCTCCACACCCACTACCGGACGCCCGGCGGAGCGCAAACGCGCCGCGTAGGGCTCTTCCCCCGCCGCGCCGCGGCGGTGATCCTCCGCGTTCAGAAGTGTTACCACCGGCGCCGCCTCGGTCATCCCATATAGCTGGCCCCATTCACAGTCCAGTACCTCCATTGCCCGGCGCAGCAGCTCTCCCGGCATCGGCGAGCCGCCGTAGTAGATGCTGCGCAGGCAAGAAAGGTCATGCTCGGGGAGGGCAGGGTGATTCATCAGCGCGTTGATCATGCTCGGTACGAGAGTGCCGCGAGTTACCCGCTCTGTGGCAACTGTACGTAGCCATAGTTCGGGATCAAAGGCCGGGATCATCACGTGGCGACCGCCGACCCAGGTCAGCGCATGGGTAGATGAACCATCGGCGAGGTGGAACATCGGCGCTGCATGAAGGTAGATGTCCTGATCGGAGTAGGGCAGCGCCATCAGAAAGTGCCTCGCGTTGGCGATCAGGTTTCGGTGGGTGAGCATCGCGCCCTTGGGCAAGCCGGTGGTGCCGCCTGTGTAGAAGATCCCGGCGACGGCTTCGGGGTCTACCGGGGCAGCCGGAGCGCCCTCTCCGGCCATCATCTCGGAGAATGAGAGGCAACGACTCGGCGTCGCACCCGCTCCGATGTAGATCAGGTGCTCGACCGTTTCGCAGCCCTCCTCCAGCTCACGGCCAACCTCAAGGAAGGCATCGTCGACCAGCAAGACACGCGCGGAGCAGTCATCGAGGATGAACTGGAGTTCCGCCGGGGCGAGACGGACGTTTAGGTCGTTGAGGACGCGCCCGCTGCGGGGGATCGCCAGCCAGGCGACCAGATGTGCGGCGGAGTTCAGTCCGAGGACACCTACGACGTCGCCCGCAGCGAGCCCGAGCTCCGTGAGCCCCGAATCGAATGCAGCGACCCGACGGCCAAGCTCGCGGTAGGTCCAGCGCTCGTCAACATCTACGACCGCCTCGCGGTCAGCGAACAACTTCAGGGGGCGCTCCAAGGTAGCGCCCAGGGTCTCACTCATCGTCGCTACGAACCTGACACTTTCTTGACTCTTCGTTCTAACGCGGCGACTCTCTCACGACGCCGCTCTCCCGTCAACGGCGTCGGATGCTCCGGCGCCTTCAGCAGCCCCCGAGCCAGCCGCTACGCATGCGGCCCGACGGGAGGGCGGCGATCAGGGCGCCGACGATCTGTCTGTCTCGCTCGGCCACCAAGAGGGTAGCCGGAGAATCGGCAATGAGGAACTCAACGTCTCGAAGCGGTCTGGGGTGTTTGCATGCTCGCTTCGCGCCTGCGCCCAGAGATCCAACACGGCCGGCACGTCGGCCTGCCAGCATCGCCGTACGATGAATCCCTCGCCGGTCAAGTTCGAAGCATAAGCTCGCTGGCTCCGCGGTAGATCGTCGGCTAGCCTCTCGGCCATGCCATCGCCGGAGTCACCGCTGACGGGAAGATGCCTGTGTGGCACTGTCCGCTTCCAGATCACGACGCCGTTCCATGGCGCCGGCTATTGCCATTGCAAACGCTGCCAGCGGCGCAGCAGGACGACCTCGACGTTGAATGCGCCAGTCTCGGCAGAGGGATTTGAGATCGTCGAGGGGGCTGAGGCGATCCGCACCTTCGCCCGCCGGACGGCCGGCCCAAGTCCTTCTGCGTTCACTGCGGCGGGCACCTCTTCAGTGGTGATCCCGATGAGAGGGGTGCGGCTGGGTGCCGTGGGGGGAGATCCCGGGATTCGGCCATCCTGGCGCCAGTGGGTGTCCTCGGCCCTGTCCTGGGACGCGATCCCCGAGGACGGCCTTGAACGCTTCGAGGAGGGCCGGCCCCCTCCCCCCGGGAGCAAGTAGCCCGGACAACCTCAGCGCTCGTTGAAGGAGTACTACGACACGCGGGCACCGGAGTACGACGAGTGGTACCTCGGGCTGGGCCGCTTCGACGGACTTGAGCGGCCCCACTGGGATGACGAGCTTGGTGAGCTTGAGCAGACGATCGCCTCCCTCCCGTCGGGGCGAACCCTGGACATCGCCTGCGGCACGGGCTTTCTGACTCGCCATCTGCGCGGCGAGGTGACCGGGCTGGACCAGAGCGAGCGGATGCTGGCGATTGCCCGCGAGCGCATGCAGGCAGGGAACTTCATCTGTGGTGACGCGCTTGACCTGCCCTTCGCCGACCGCTCCTTCGAGCGCGCCTTCACCGGGCATTTTTACGGCCACCTTGAGAAGCCCCAGCGCGAGCTGTTCCTGGCCGAGGCACGCCGGGTGGCGCCGCAGCTGGTCGTCGTCGACGCCGCACGGCGACCCGACCGCCAACCGGTCGAGCGAGAACAGAAGCGGACGCTCAATAGCGGGGAGTCCTTCTACGTCTACAAGCGCTACTTCAGCGCCGCCCAGCTCATGCAGGAGTTGGGCGGCGGCTCGGTTCTCTACGAGGGCCGCTGGTTCGTCGTTGTCGCATCGCCGTGACAGATCCAGCCCAGCCGCTCACATGCGTGCGAAGCAGCGGTAGCGCCTTGATGCGAAAAACCCGGAGCTGGACGATGAACTGCGGCTGTTGGTTTCAGTGCTCTACTGAGGCACGCATCGACGAGCCTTACCCTTACCGCCATCGACCACCTTATGTCCGACGATTCCTCGCTGGTTGAGCTGATCGAGGCCGTGCGGGCGCTCGACTACGGGCGGCCGAGCGATCGCAGTGTCGAGGGGATGCTGAGTGAGCGCCGCGGCACCTGCTCGACCAAGCACTTCTACCTGGCGCAGGAGCTGGCTGAGCGGATTCCCGAGACGGATCCGCAGATCGTCCACCGGGTCTATCGCTTGGATCGGCAGGGCGCCCGCGAGCTGTTCGGCGAGCGGGCCGCGGACGCCGTGCCTGAGGAGGGCCTGGTCGACGTGCATCGCTACCTGACCGCGGTCGTCGAGGCCGAGCGGATCGTGATCGACGCCACCTTTCCGGGTCCGCCCTGGGATGGGCGCTCCTCGCTGCCGCTCGCGTGTGGTCCGGGGCGCGACTATTCGGCCGGCGCGGACCCGGATGCCGAGAAGCGGGCGCTAGAGGCCGAGCATTGCGATGCGGCGGTGCGGGAGCCGTTCATCGCGGCGCTGAGTGGTGGTGCGCTCGGCGGGTGAGATCGTCTGCTCGGGCGGTGTTGCGGCTCAGGACTTCACGTAGCGCGCCACGGCCTCGCGGGCGAGGTCGCTGACTGAGCGCCCTTCCTGGTTGGCGCGCTCCTGGGCCGCCCGGTAGAGGTCCGGGGTGGTGCGGAAGCTCATCCGGGGGGAGGCTCCGCCGCCGGCAAGCGAGGGGCGGCCAACCCGGCGTCGCTTGGCCTTCGACAGGTCGTAGCCACGCTCGGCCTCGACGGCGAGGGCATCGGCGATCTCGGGGGTGATCTCGGTCCCCAACTTCGTCTTCGGGTTCTTGCTGGTTGGCTTTACCTTCGCCATGTCTTGGCCTCCTCGTATGAAGGCCGCCTTCATATTCTGTCGGACAATATTGGCAAAGCTGGGCGATAGATAGGAAGAATCGGCGCGGCTCGGTGCTGGGCCCCGGCGTGCCCAGATCAAATCGGTGGGCGTTACTGGAACCTCTCTCCGCTGCTCGCATCGGTGCTTCGTCCCTCGCTCGGCCTGAGGTGCTGCGGGGCCGGAGCGGAAGGCCCGGGTAGCGCGGGGTGTGGTGTGGGTCAGGACAGCGAGTCGAGGTCGTCGGCACCGAGTTGGGCGAGCTCTTCGATGAGGGCCTCGATGCGCTCCTTGGCCGTCGGCAACTCGGAGTCGACCACGTCCCAGACGAGGCTGAGGTCGACACCGAAGTAATCGTGGATCAGCTTGTCGCGCATACCGGCCATCTGCCGCCACGGCACGCCGGGAGCGCGATCGCGCAGCAACTGGGAGACGCGCTTTGAGGCCTCGCCGAGGATCTCCATGTTGCGCAGGACCGCGTCCTGGATCATCGAGTCGCCGAGGAAGACGTCGCGACCCTCCTTGGTGTAGGTGAGGATGCGATCGATGGCGTCGCGGATGTGGAGCAGGTAGGCCTGCTCGTCCTTCAAAGTGGGACCGCCTCGGCGAGGATGCGATCGCGCAGATACGGAGAGAGGCCGGCGGCGCTGATGACGTCGACCTTCACTCCGAGCGCCTCCTCCAGCTCCTGGTTGAGGGCGATCAGGTCGAGCAAGTTGCGATCTGCCGCCATCTCGACCAGGAGGTCTAGGTCGGCGGCGCCGGCTTCTCCGCGCCCGGCCGAGCCGAAGACGCGAACGTTGCCTGCGCCGTGAGCGGAGGCGATGCGCGTGATCTGATCGCGTGACTCACGGCGGACGAGAACGGGGTTGTTGGTGATTGGCTCTCTCATCGGGTGGTCAAATGGTAGGAGGTGAATCGGGACCTGCGATCGAGCAGCGGGACAAGACACTCCTCGGTGCTCGGGCGCGGCGTGCCCAGATCAAATCGGTGGGCGTTACTGGAACCTCTCTCCGCTGCTCGCATCGGTGCTTCGTCCCTCGCTCGGCCTGAGGTGCTGCGGGGCCGGAGCGGACAGGCTGGCGGACGCTAGGGAAGGTGGCGGATGCGATTGCGAAGCGCCTCGTCCAGCGGGCTGGCTGCAAGCAGATCGCTCAGCGCCCCGACCCAGAGAGGGATCGAGGCCTTGTTGCGAGGCATCGTGGCATCGTCGGTGAAGACGATGCCGTAGTGCTCTTCGCCGGCTGCCAGCAGCTGGCCGTGGAGCAGCTGGAAGTCGAGCACGTCGTTGGTCACTAGGGCACGCCGCTCGGCGGCGGCACGGAGGAGGACGTCGCGGTCGCTCGCCGCTTCCAGGTCGGCGCGATCGGCCTTGACCGCCTGCACGTCATGACCGCAGGCGCGGAGCTCGCGGGCAATGCGCGGCGAGATCATCTCGTCGAGCAGCAGCTTCACCGCGCCGCGGCTACCCGAGCGCCTCTTGCTGGTGGAGCGAGCGCTGACGCTCGCGCTCTGCGGCGAGACGGGCGCGCTCGATCAGCGCGTCGAGCTCCTCGCGGTAGTCGGCGTAGTAGCGGGCGGCGGCCTCGACCTGCTCGACAGGCACCTCCAGGTACTCGGCAGCCAGCTCGACGGAGCCCTCGTTCTGGCGGATTGTCGTGACCACGTCGGCGACGTCGAGACGGGAGCCGAGCAGGGCAGGGCGGCGCCCCGCCGCGCCCTCGCGAAAGTAGATCAGTGGGTGTTCGTCGCGGCGGAGGCCCTCCTCGATGTAGCGCTCGGCGAGCGTCGTCTGACCGGCGCCGGACTCAGCGGCACGGTCTTTGAGCCGCTTCACCGTGATCGGGTCGAAACGGAAGCTGACGCTCTGCTTGGCTTTGGCGGGGGGCATAGCGGACCTCGTTTTGCCTCTAGGATCATACATGACAATACGCGACCATACGTTGCAATACAGAGCGAAGGATCGGCTCCCGGAGCAGCGACCAACTGCGCTCCAGCTTGGCCGGAACGCGTCGCCGTGGCCTGAGGGCGGCGGTGTTTGCTCCGAAGCTCTCTCTGGGGGTGCTTCGGCGCTGCTCTCCCGGCGCTCGGGTCGGGTGCTGCAAGATCCCAAGCGGACAGCCAGGGTAGCGGCAGATGCGTGGTTGCGCAAGGAAGCCCTGGGGGCGTGTGTCCGCTCAGGCAGACAGTCGTCCCGCATCGAGCGAGAAGGTCGGTTGATGGAGCGCCGTTGATGCCGGGCATGGTTTGACCTCCAGGCTCTGGGCCCTGTGAGACGGGCCAGCTGGTGGCATCTCTCCCAAGACGTGCGCCGGCCTCATTCCGATACCCCCTGCCTTGGAGACGCAGCAAGGCGGTCTATGCGAAGCGCCACCGGCGGGTGCTGGGAGGCCTTGAAGAAGAGGCCATTGGAAGTGCAGGGTTCGCAGGGGTAGCGCCTCCCGGGCGGGGAGCAATACGGGACAACTGTCTGGGAACAGCTCTCGGGTACCTCTCAGCTACGGCTCCCGGAGATCGGTCTTCAGCGATCTCGACAGTCAACCCGAAGGAGAGAGGCGAGCGAGGCGTTCGGTATAAGGCTAGCGAAACGTATTGTCTGCGAATCTACAATCATCGCAGGCGCGGACGGACTGCTCCAGATAACGATCAGCGGCGACCTGAAGGGCGACTACGTCGTCCTGCGGGAGCGCGCGGGCGGGGCGCTGCGGATCGCGCCCGAGCTTGCACGAGTGGCGCGGGGCCTATGTTGGTAACGCTGAGGCGGACGAGCGGCGCCGCGCCGACGCAGTGGGAGGGCGAGCTGGATGACGGGCAGGCGCTCTCCGCCCACTACGGCGCCGAGGACTAAACGTCGGAATCGGCAAGGACAAAGACAAGACGATCGCCACCGGGGAAGACGCTGCTCAGCAAGCAGCTCGGATGTGAGCTCGAGGGGACGCGTGCTCGCTCGGGCTCGCGGGCCCTTCGGGCGAGGGCGGAGCGACCCTTCAGAGGCCGGGGAGGAGGTGGTGGCTCTTGCTATCCGAGCACCCGGCGGACCGCTTCGAGAGGGACCATCAGGGTGCGCGGCTCCTTGCTCGCGGGCTGGAAGCCGAAGCGGCGGTAGAAGGCGGCGCCATCGTCGTCGACTGCTTGGACCAGGACGGCGCGCATCCCCACCTCGCGGGAGGCTTGGTCGATCCGCCTCAAGGCGTCAAGCAGGAGACTGCGTCCCAGGCCTTCCCCCTGCTCGGACCGGTCGACCGCAAGGCGAGCAAGTAGACAAACCGGAATCGGGAAGTGGGCCGAGGCGCCGTGACGCACAGCTGCCGTAGCCTCGCCGTGCTCGACCTGAGCGGCGAGGAGTGTGTAGTAGCCGAGCACATCAGTGCCACCGGGATGGCAGACCACAAAGGTCCGAGCGGTGTCGCGGCGCTGGCCCTGGCGGGCGTAGGCCCCTAGCCAGCGGTCGAGCTGCTCACGGCCGCACCGGAAGCGGTCGACCCGGTGGCGGTCGAGAGATTCGACCGCACCGAAGACCGTCAACGATCCAGGACGCTGGGGCGCTCGATCAGGGCGCCCAAACCGGCCTCGAAGGAGGCAGGATCGTCGAGCGCGGTCAGGAAGCGTTCCGCCTCTGCCTGATCGAGCGAGATGGCGGTGCTCTCGGCCATCACCTGCTCGGCCTCGCGACGTGCCGCCTGGCGGACGAACTCGCTGAGCGTCTGGCCGTTGGCGGCGGCCGCAGCCTGCTCGAGGCCACGCTCCTCCTCGGTGACGCGGATCTCGATGCGGCGGGTCTTGGTGCTAGTAGTCGGTTCCACGCGGAAAGTGTACGACTTTTGTCCGGACAAAGCGAGGATGGAGCGTAGCGGCTGCCAGGTTTTCGGGCCTACCCGCCCAGCTCCACGTTCACCTTGGCGCCCGGCGCCAGCACCTTGCCCGGCTTGGGGCTCTGCTTTGTCACCTTGGCCGATTTGGTCTTCTTGCCCTTGGCCTTGCCGAGCTTGCAGTCGGCCTTCCTCAGCTTCTTGCCGGCAGCCGTCAGTGTCTTGCCCTTCAGATTGGGAACAAGGCAGGCGGTGTAGGTGAACATGTCCGCAGCGCTTGCGCTGCTTGTCCCGACTGCCGTCGTGACGCTGGTTTCGACCGCGACCGGTTTCGCGTTTGGAGGCGCGGATGCCGTGATCTGAGTATCGGAGTTGACCGTGAAGCTCTTGGCGGGGACGCTGCCGAAGTTGACCGCGGAAGCGGCCGTGAAGTCGTGCCCGGTGATCGTTACCGGGGTGCCACCCGCAATCGAGCCGGAGGCGGGGCTGATCGAAGTGATACCCGGGAACACGGTGACTACCGCCGCGACATTCAGGCGCAATTCAGGTTCGATTGAGTTGAATTCTGCCGCCGTTCCATCGGCCAGATCAGACTCGGTTGGGGCAGCAAGATTGGAGTCGCCCGGAGCCGAGAATACGCAAGCGTTGGGAATAGTTTCGGAAGCGTTCTCGTCGTTATTGCCGATCACATCGCCCGGTTCGACCGGGATATTGGTCTGGAAGGTGTTGACGGTGCCAGGGGTCAGTTCGCGCGGGCCGTCATGGCCGACGACCTTGTAGGTAAAGCCCGATACCTGACGAAAGACCTTCAACGTCATCATCTGCCCGGCGCCAGCAGCCGCATTGGTGCTCCAAGAGATGACCTTCGCGCCCCCCGGTGGGACGACGTAAGAGCTGCCCGAGATTACGGTGGGCTGGAGGCTGTCGAAGGGGCCTAAATGACAGAGCGCCGGAGGGGAGGTGCCGGAGGCTAACTGGCCGATCGTCGTCGGCGAAGCTGAGACAGGCGCGGCAAGCAGCAGGAGGACACCGCTCGCAAGCAGCACAGCGCAACCGGCGCGACCAGCGACATCCTGCCCTTTCGACGGAATTCTCATGGACCTTTGAGACTAACCGGCGATGACGGCTGGGTCAACGAAGGCTGGCCAGCCTAGGCTGTCGGTCGGGATCGAGCCGTCGATCCTCGCAACGCTTCCATGTGCTCGATGCGCCGTTGAACTAGCGCTTCGGTGCCGATATCTCGACGGTGCCTAACCGGGCACCTCTCGTCGAGCGCTCGCGCGGCACCCTCAGCCGCTGC
This sequence comes from uncultured Solirubrobacterales bacterium, assembly GCA_963743285.1. GTDB lineage: Bacteria > Actinomycetota > Thermoleophilia > Solirubrobacterales > 70-9 > CAVUPF01. The sequence goes on along the minus strand of CAVUPF010000008.1, from coordinate 201,232 downwards.
CTCGGCCTCACTGAGCGAATTACCGATTCCGACAAAGGTGCCCGTGCGTGAAGACGTCATGTAGATGTCGTCGCCGTCTTGCTCGCAAGCCGCCCAGTACCAGCGAGCGTCCTCGCGGGTCAGCAGCCCAGGCACCACGTCCAGCTTCGTCTTCGCTGATTTGTCGGGGTAGAGCTCGGGGACCATGTACTTGCAGACAGTCGCCTTGGGCTGAAACGACCACGAGACATCGCCAAGCTCCCCGGCGGCAACAGCGGTGCAGATCTCGATGAAATCGGCATCGAGAATAGGCAAGACGTTGACGGCCTCTGGATCGCCGAAGCGGGCGTTGTACTCGATCAGGCGAATTCCATCGCCGGTCGCCATGAAGCCCCCATAGAGCACCCCCCTATAGAGCTTCCCCGTCTCACGACCGAGGGCCTCGATGACCTTCTCGCTGATCGTATGCGCCTGCAGAACATCGGCATCGCTGAGGAAGGGGAGCGAGAAATCGGTGCATGAATAGGAGCCCATCCCTCCGGTGTTCGGCCCTTGATCGCCTTCGAAGGCGCGCTTGTGATCCTGCACCAGCGGGCAATGGATCACCGACTCGCCGTCGGTGATCGTCTGCAGGCTGAACTCCTCACCCTCCAGTCGCTCCTCGATCAGAACCCGCGGATGAGACTTGAGAACCTCCTTCGCATAGTCGAAGGCCTCCTCGATCGAGTCCAGGTGCTCGCCGAGCACACGAACTCCCTTGCCGGCGGTAAGCCCATCCGGCTTGACCACGAACGAGCCCAGCTCGTTCATGTAGGACACCAGGCCGTCGACGCCCTCAAACGCTCGGTAGTCCGGATTGCCGGGGATCTCGTTGTCGTCCAGGAGCCGCCTCGCCCGCGCCTTGCTCCACTCAATCGCCGCAAGCTCCTTCACGGGGCCAAAGGCGGGAACCCCCATCTCCTCAAGGCAATCGACATAGCCGGCCTCCAGCGGTTCCTCAGGTCCGACGATCACAATGTCGGGGGCAATCTCTCGGGTTGCTGCAGCGAGCCACGCGATGTCGGTCAGCGAACCGATGCGGACCTCGCTGCACTTCTCGAGGAGTCCCGGGGCATTGAGCTCGGACAGCGCAAAGAGCTCGGGCTCAGAAGGGCTGGCCTTGGCGGCGGCGGCGATCGCGTCGGTGCGGGCGTCCTTGCCAACGAGGAGGACGCGAGTGCGTGTATGCCGACTCATTCAGGCACGAAGTTAGAAGCTCGCTCAGACTCCTCTCCCAGATCGGCTGGAAGGGGACGTTGACAGCGGAGCATAGGGAAGGGTTCCAAAATCAGCAACAGCTCTGCGGGCGAAGCTCGCCAGCAAATACCAGGCGGGCACCAGATGGGTCCGTATTGCAGCGTCGAGAGAGCGGCGCCGAGCCGCTCCGAGCCGGCGCGATCACGCTGGCCGAGACGTTGGTCGCCCCGGCCCGGGCCGGGCGGCTGCAAGAGGCACAAGCGGCGCTGGAGCGACTCGGCGTGGGTGAACTGGAGCTCGGCGAGGGCGGGCCGGCCGCCTTGCGCGGCTGCGCGCCGACACCGCTCTGAAGCTGGCGGACTGCTGCGTGCTGGCGGTGGCGCAGCAACTCAAGGCGACGGTCGCGAGCTTTGACGAGGATCTGGCTGGCGGGGCCGGCAAGCTCGGGCTGAAGACGATCGGCTCCAAAGCCAAGCGATAGGTGCTTGCTTGCCCGGCTACGCCGCTGAGCGGGGCCCTTCCTCCTCTGCAGCTGAGCCGAGCACCTGAGGAGCTCGCCAGCCAGGCCAAGCTTGCCTGGCATTTGATGCCAGTAGCATCGGCTTGGCGCCGTCCTCAGTCGAGCTCGGCGATGCGTCCCCCCTGAGCTATGAGCACATCGATCGCAATAATCGACTACGGCATGGGCAACCGGCGCTCGGTCGAGAAGGCCTTCGCCAAGGTCGGCGCGCAGCCCTCGCTGAGCGCCGAGCGCGACGAGGTCCTGGCTGCAGACGGCGCCGTGGTGATCGGGGTCGGCGCATTCCCGACCGCGATGAGGCGACTCGGGGACCTCGGCATGCTGGAAGTCCTGAGGGAGCGCTGCGAGCGCGGCGGTCCAATCCTCGGCATCTGCCTGGGCCTGCAGATCCTCTTCGAGGGCTCCGAGGAGCACGGCGGCGCCGCGGGGCTCGGCCTGCTGGAAGGCGAGGTACGCAGGCTGCCGGCCAACGGGCTGAAGGTGCCGCACATCGGCTGGAACCGGGTCGAGTGGAGCGCCGCGGCGCAGCTGGGTGCCGGCGCCGGGGAGGCGGACTCGACCTATTACCACCTCCACTCCTACGCGGCGCTTGACTCTTCTCGACCGGAAGTCGCCGCGACGGCGGTCTACGGGCGCCGTTTCGTCACGGCGGTCGAGAAGCCGCCCCTCTACGGCGTCCAGTTCCACCCCGAGAAGTCCTCCCACCAGGGGCTGCGGCTCTTGGGGAACTTCGTCAACATCTGCGCCGAGCGCGCCCGCTCCGCCTAGGCGGTGTTGAGGTCGATGCAGACTCCGCCGGGCACCTCGATCAGTCACTCCCCCGCCCCTGGGGAGCCGAGCCCCGGCGGGAGGGCGTACCGGCGCGTCATCCCCTGCCTCGACGTCGACGCCGGGCGGGTCGTCAAGGGCTCGCGCTTCGTCGACTTAAACGATGCCGGCGACCCGGTCGAGCTGGCGATGCGCTACGACGCCGAGGGTGCCGACGAGCTGGTCTTCCTCGACATCACGGCGACCAGCGAGCGGCGGGACTCAGCGGTCGAGCTCGCCCGGCGGGTCGCCGATGACGTCTTCATCCCGTTCACCGTCGGGGGCGGGGTGCGATCGCTGCCTGACGCGCAGGCGGTGCTCGACGCGGGAGCCGACAAGGTGGGGGTCAACTCCGCCGCGGTGGAGCGTCCCGAGCTGATCGCCGAGATCAAAGCGGTGCTGGCCCGAGAGGTCCTGGTGGTCGCGATCGACGCCAAGCAAAAGCCCGGCGGCGAGGGCTGGCGGGTGTTCACCGCCGGCGGCAGGGTCAACAGCGGGCGAGACGCCGTCGAGTGGGCCGGCGAGGCGGCGGAGAGGGGCGCCGGCGAGATCCTCCTGACCAGCATCGACCGCGACGGCACCAAGGACGGCTATGACCTCGAGCTGACCCAGGCGGTGAGCGAGGCGGTCGGCATCCCGGTCATAGCCTCAGGCGGAGCGGGCGAGGTCCGCCACCTGGTCGAGGCCTTCGGGGCGGGAGCCGACGCAGTGCTCTGCGCCTCGATCTTTCACTACGGCCGGTTCAGCGTCGGCGAGGTCAAGCGGCAGCTGCTGGCCGCCGGGGTGCACGTCCGGACGTAGGACTATCCGGCCAGGGACCCGCCCTGGGCCACCGCGGCGGGCTCGGCCGCGGCGCGCAGCTCTTCGATCGACTCATCGATGTAGGCGATCAGGAGCTCGGCGTCGGGGATCGCGGCGCGGTCGACGAGCAACCCGAAGTGGACCGCCCCGTTGTAGCTGAAAATCGCAATCGCCAGGGCGTGGCGGTCGGCGAGGAAGCCGACCGGGTAGACGCCGGTCAGCTCGCGGCCGAGGACGTAGAAGGGGATCTGGGGGCCGGGGAAGTTGGTGAGCAGAAGGTTGAAGAGTCGGGTGGAGAAGTTGAGCTTCGCCGTGACACCGATCAGGAACGGCGGGGCGAAGTCGCGAAACCAGTCGTTTATCGCCCACAGCGCCTCGGCGCCGAACGGCTGCTTTGAGGCCTTGAGGGCGTTCATCGCGGCGCTGATCGTCTGCAGTCGATCGCGCGGATCGACGACGCCGACCGGCAGCGGCCCGCGCATCGCGGTCAGCTTGTTGCCGAGCTCGCCGTGCTCGTTGGGGGCGCGGACGGAGACCGGGACCAGGGCCCGCAGCTCGAGGCCCTCGGTCTGAACGCCGCGGTCGGTGAGCCAGCGGCGCAGGGCGCCGGAGACGACCGCGAGGGTAACGTCGTTGACGGTGCCGCCGAGGGTGTTCTTGATCTGCTTGAAGTCCTCGAGGCTGGCGTTGGTCCAGTGGTAGGAGCGCTCGGGGCCGATCGCGGTGTTGAAGGGGACCTTCGGCGAGGGCCTGGTCAGCTCCCAGCTCACCTCCCAAAGGCCCGCGACGCAGTCGGAGGCGCGGTGGGCGGCGCGGCGAGGGTGGCGAAGCGAGGCGGTTATCCAGCGGGCCATGCGGCGGAAGGTGTTCCCCAGGCCGGCGACCGCGTGGCCGATCAACCCGGCCCTGGTCGGGGGCCGATGCGGATCCCAGGGCCCCTCCTCACGCTGGAGCTCGAAGTCGGGCTCGACATCGAAGAGCAGGACGGCGATGTCAACGGCGGAGATGCCGTCGGCGAGGGAGTGGTGGGTCTTGTAGAGGACAGCGAAGCGATCCTCGGCGAGGCCCTCCACCAGGCACAGCTCCCAGAGCGGTCGGGAGCGATCCAGGGGCGGCGAGAGGAAGCGGCCGATCCGCTCGCGGAACTGGGCCTCGTTGCCGGGCGCCGGCAGGGCCTCGCGGTGAACGTGGTCGGCGATCTCGAAGTCGGGGAAGTCGACCCACAGAGGGCGGCCGAGGCCAAGAGGCGGGAAGGCGAGGCGCTGGCGCAGGCGCGGCAGCAGGTGCAGGCGGCTCTTGATGTGGGTGAGGAAGTCCTCCTGGCTCGGCGCGGGGCCCTCGCAGATCAAGACGGCGCCGATCGCCATGTGGGCGTTGCGGCGCTCGTTGACCAAGAAGGAGGAATCAAACGACGTCAATCTGTCCATGTGGCGCTGCGACATCTGCCTCCTCTCTTCCCGACTCCATCTTCTGATCTGCCGCCAGCCGGGTGGGGGCGCTGGGCGCGCCGCCCTCCGGCTCAGGTGAACCTGGCGGGCTCAAAGCGGCAGTAATGGAATTCGAAGTCAAGGACAGTATCGTTGGCGCGGTTTGCGTTGCGGGTGAGGAGGATCGCCACCTTCTCGGCAGCCGCCTTCTCGCCGGCGCTCAGCTTCTTCGCGGTCGACGCGAAGAGGCCGGCCTCGGTCTTCACGAAGCCCAGCCACCTGGCCAGCGTCGCCGCTTCGGCGGCGGGCCTCGGTATCGCCTGCAGCTCGGCCAGGGTCTTCCTCAGGGCCGCGGAGGCCCTTGCGAGTCGCCCGGCTGCCTGCCTCAGCCTGCCCCCTCTGACCTCGGCCCTGGCCCCCTTGAGGATCCTTTCGTTGGCCTTGGTGTTCCGTTCGCAGATCGGTTCGACCGCGGCGACGTATTCGGCACGAGTGGTTTCGGCGGCGAGGGCGGCGGCGCTCGGCAGGGCCAGCACCAGGAGCCCGACCAAAATCAAGCTCCTCGATCTCCTCATCCTCGCCCCTTCGTGGATTTCGCCTCGGCTTTCCCAGCCGCCCTGCCCGGAGTATCAAACCGCAAGCCTAGCCGGAGTCGCGCCGCAGCCCCTACAGGCTGCTCCCCAGCTGGGTCGTGAACTGGGGGCCGGTCAGAGGCGTGCCTTCGGCACCGGGGAAGGAGACGGCGAGTGTGCCGCTCCAGCTTCGCGGGCCGGCGGCGCCCTGCTGGAAGGAGCCGGTGCCGCTGAAGGGCGCCGGAGGAGTGAAGCTGGCCGAGCTGAGCGCGTTGTCGAAGATGAAGGTCCGCGGCGGGGCGAAGGCGAGGGCGAGGCGGTAGACGGCGATCTGGCCGGCGCTCTGCTCGCTGGCAGCGATGTAGCGGGCCATATGGACACCGTCGGTGGCCGCCGAGAAGAAGGTCGCCCCGAGCGCCGATTTCCAGTCGGCGGCGAAGGCGGTGGTCTTGGCCCGGCCGGGCCTGGGGAGGGGACGGCTGGTGCGGCTGCGGCGTGGAGAGCGGGCGGTTGGCGTGGCGCAGCGAGAAGAGCCGAGCAGGCGGACGATGCCCTTGGCGCGGTGGATGTGGGCGGAGGTGTAGCCGTCCTCGCCCTCGAAGTCGATCTCGCCGCGAAAGACGCCGGAGAGAAGCGAGTGGCTCGCGCCGTGGCAGCCGCGGGAGCGCGCGGCGCGCTGCGAGGGGTGGAAGTGGACCGCGACGCGGCCGAGGTCGGCGAAGTCGGCCTGCAGGCCGCTCGAGCTGACCTCGCCGCGGGCGATGTAGGTGGTGATCGCGGCACCGAAGGAGCTCGGGCCGTGGGCGGCGGCGCCGCTGCCGCTGGAGGTGGCGCGGCGGGCGGTGGCGCGGCGGCGGTGGAACGGCGGCGGTGAACGGCGGGCGGTGGCGCCGGGGCGAAAGACGCTGAGGAAGACGGTCGATTCGGCCCCCTCGACGACGATCTCATAGCCCTTGCTGGCGAGGAAGCTGAAGCTGGGCAGAGCGGGACGGGACGGGACGGGGGCGGCGGGATGGGCGGTCAGGCGCAGCAGGGCGCGGGCGTCGCTCGGCGGGGAGGTCGGGAGGGCCGCGGAGAGCGGGAGCAGGGGCGGCTCGGCGAGCGCGGTTGCGGTCGCGGGCAGCAGGACGGCGGTCGCGGCGGTGAGGGCGAGGGCGCTGCAGAGCGCCGTGGCGAGGCCGGACCGGCGTCGCCGCGCCTTGCGGCTGCCGGGCGCGCTGAGGCGGCCGCTCACCTGACCCTCGCGGCGCGGCCGTAGAGGCGGGCGACCGCCCTGCCGAAGTAAGGGCCGAAGTCGGTCGCCGGGTCGGAGGGGTAGCCGTAGGTGGTTATGCCGTTGAGCAGGCCGCCGGCGATTGTCCAGCCGCCGCCGGATGCGCCGCCGGTGACGTTGCACTGAACCGCCAGGTTGAGCGGCCCGGGCCAGAAGAACGAGGCGACATCGTGGCCCTCATACGGAGTCTGGAGGCAGAGCTGCTGGGTGGAGCCGTTGAAGGGCGCCGCCACCGGGTAGCCGTGGACATCGAAGAGCTGGCCGGGGGGCAGGCCCCAGGCGATGCCGTCGGCACCGGCGGCGGCATCGAGGCGCTGGCCGCGTTCGTTGCGCGAGACGACGGCGGCGCCGACGTCGTAGTTCTCATCGCCGGAGCCGATCCACTGGGCGGTGGAGCCGATCCACTTGGCGGCGAAGACGCCGAGGGGGCGCTCGCCGTTGTGGTAGCCGGGGACGAAGACCCACTTGTGGTCATACCATTCGCCGTCGGGCCCGCCGCTGTTGACGCAGTGACCGGCGGTGATCACGACGCTGAGGTTTGGCGCGTTGACCGAGGTCCCCGAGCAGCGGGCGAGCCCTTCGCCGTGGCCGAAGACGATGAAGACGGCTCCGTTTTGGCTGTTGCCGGGGAGGGCGGGTTCGGTGACGGTCTGGAGTGTGGAGCTGGCGCGCGCGGCCCGATCGGGGACGTTGGCGCCGGCGGGGGGGCGCGGCGGGTAGCGGTGGGGGGCTGCTTGGAGCGGGCGGGCGGGCGGCGAGGCGGCGGCGGAGCTCGCGATGTGAGGCGTGCCGGCGATCTGCACTGAAAGCACTCGGGCCCGCCTCATGCGAGCCGGGGTCCAGAAGCGCAGGGCGCCGCGAGCGGAGGCGGACAGGGCGACCGGCGCGCCGGTGGGGGCGGCTTGCGCGGCGGCTGGGGCCGCGGCAAAGAGCAGGGCCGCCGCGGCAAGCGCAGCAAGGGCCGGACGAGGGGTCATCTAGTCCATGCTACGGACGCCGCCAGCGCGGCGGGGCTTTCTGAGCAAAGTCGGGATGGGCGGCGGGTCGATTTGAACGACGACTGCCGGCGGCGTCGGATAGCGGTCAACCTGACCGGCGCAGACGCTCTCGCCCCTTGCTCAAGGCTCCCTTTTCGTTCAGCCGTCCTGACGTTGAGGTGGCATACCTCAGTTGGGGCTCCCCATGCTGCTGATCGCCAGGAGCTCCGCAACTTTGATCAGCCCGAGCGTCGCATGGGGAGACGCGGCGCTACTGCGCATCCGCACCCCGCCCCCTTCCGGCCCGCGCACCTCGACGATTGTGCAGACATCGCCGATCGTCCAGTTTCCCTCTTTCTCGCCGAAGTCGGCCTCAATCGCCTCCATCTGTTCGGCGATGTGCTGCCCGACTTTGCTCTGGTCAAGTGCCATCCAGCCCCCATTTCGCGAAGGTTTGCTTGACGCCTACCCTAGCCTCAGCAGGCAAGAGCTCGCGAGCTCGGGGCCCTCGCCCAAGGGTTAGGGTGGGCAAGGCGGCTCGGCTCAAGTGCCGGGCAGATCGGCTGTGAACCCCGACCCACAGAGCAATCCCGGTGTTGAGGTGCCTGGGCCGACCTCCGGCGAGGCAGCCGCGCGGCGAGTCGGGACCCTGGGTCGGATCGGCCGAGTCGGCTTCGGCCTGGTCTTCCAGTTCGGCACCCTGATCGCGCTCTTCTTCGCCGAACATCTGCTCAGCGGGCACTACAGGCAATCGGTCTACAACAGCGGCCAGCAAATCGTCGGCGGAGTCCTGGGTATCCCCACCGTCGTGCTCGGGGTGAGCGTCCTCATCGCGGCGCTCTACACCGCCGCGACCGGGCGGCGGGGCTGGCTGACCTTCAAGCTGGCGCTCGCCACGGTCGGCCTCTTCGCGCTGATGTTCGCGATCGAGCTGGCGCTCAAGTAGGGGCGGCGGGGGTTCGGGTCGGTTTGAATCGGGCGACTATGTTGTGCCTCAGTGCCAACCGTTTTCAGGCCCAAGAACTTCAAGGACGCAGCGAAGTCCATTCCGAAGGATCTCCCGACGGCCATGGTGTTTCTGGACGAGAGCGGATCAATTTCGCACGATCGCTTTTTCGCTGTTGGCTGCCTCAAGCTGAGCGAGCCCAGCGTTCTCTTGCGTGAAATTGAGAAGGTCCGTGATCGCTTCCATTGGTATCAAGAGATTCACTGGGTCGACCTCACCAAGGGATCACTCCCCTTCTATCGCGAGATTGCAAAGACAATTGCAGCCTCCGATGCCCACTTTTCGTGTTTCGTCGCGGATCGAGACGATGCCGATTCCGTTGCCCGGTTTTCAAGCCCCTGGCTCGCCTACGAGAAGCTCGCATCGCAACTTCTCCTTGGGAGCATCCGGCCAGAAGAAATCGTGACCGTCGTGGCCGACAAGTACTCGGCTCCCGACCACATCGTCTTCGAGCAGGATGTCCGTGCCGAAGTCAATCGACGGCTGGAGCGGCTCGCGGTCGTGAGTGTTTGCCGTCTTGATTCAAAGGCAGCCGACCCCCTTCAGCTAGTAGATCTGTTGACTGGCGCCATTACGTTCGAGTTCCGCCAAGATGTGGGCCTAGCAGGCGCCAAGACGCCAAAAGCTCTGCTAGCGAGCGAGATTCGGCAGCTTTACGGCATCCCGACATGCCTAGGCGGGTGTGTGGTGGACGGCAAGCTCAACGTGGCGCTTTACCGCCATTGACTATCCCTGGGTTGACCTATTTCGCAATTCCGGGTACCTTTGCTTTGCGGGTGAGGGCCCCTGGCCTTTAGCCCGTATTTTTGGTCCTGGGCCATACGCGAAGCACTTAGTCGAGCTGTGCCAGCATCCGTCGTAGCGCGCCCATCCCTGGCTTAAGCCTCAAAACCGACCCACTACCGTAGGGCCGCCCTGGGCACGGCCGATGGGGTCGACCATCGAGGCGGGGTCGGGGAAGGTCACCGTGAGGCGCTGGAGCTTGAGGCCCTCGACGTTGACCGCGAGGACGTCGCGGCCCGCCTTGACGGCGAAGAACTGACGCCCCTGGTCGAGGTAGCAGACGCAGAACGGGTCAAGGCCAGGGATCACCTTGCGGCCCTTGACGGCGCTGAAGCGGCGGATCGAGTGGATCGGGTCGTGGTCGACCTCGGCGCTCGCGATCTGGCTGAGGGGCAAGACGATGTCGGGGGAGAACCGCATCACGAAGGGCGGCACGGGCATAAAGACGGCCATGTTGCGCAGCGCCAGGTGGGTCTCGGTGAGCTCGAAGCGCCAGCGGCGCATGCCCGGCATCTTGGAGGGGCGAAACTCGATGGCCTCGGGCTGCGCGGGGGCAGGCGGGGCGGGACTCGGGTCGCTGTCAGAGGGGGCGGCTGTCATGGCGGGGCGCTCAGGCGGAGGCGCCGCTGAACTTGTAGCCGACCCCGCGCACGGTCAGGACCAGCTCGGGGTTCTGGGGGTCGGGCTCGACCTTCTGGCGCAGGTTGGAGATATGGACGTCGCAGGCGCGCTCGTCGCCGTCGAACTCGGTCTGCCAGAGCTCCTCCATGATCTTGCCGCGCGAGAAGACCTCGCCGGGCCGGCCGACCAGCAGGCGCAGCAGCTGGAACTCCGAGCGGGTGAGGTTGACCGGCTCGCCGCGGACGGTGGCGACGTGGCGGACAAGGTCGATCGCCACCGGGCCGGACTCGATGCGGACGGCCTGGGCGAGCGGGGAGCGGTCGAGCTCTCGGCGGCGCAGCTGGGCGCGCACCCGGCCGAGCAGCTCGCGCACCGAGAAAGGCTTGGTGACGTAGTCATCGGCGCCGACCTCCAGGCCGACCACCTTGTCGACCTCGGCGTCCTTGGCGGTGAGGACGATGATCGGGACGGCGCTGCGCGAGCGCACGTCGCGGCAGATGTCGAGGCCCGACGGGCCGGGCATCATGATGTCGAGGATGAGCAGGTCGAAGGGGATGCCGTTGCCGAGCATCTCGCTCGCCTCATCGCCGTCGGCGGCGCCGGTGACCTCGAACCCCTCCTGGGCGAGCGCGTAGCCGACCGAGTCGCGGACCGAGGGCTCGTCGTCGGCGATCAGGATGCGGCCGCTGCTCATCGCGCTCGCCTCATGCCACCGGGGTGAGGCTGGGCTGGGCGATCGGGAGGCGGACCCAGAAGGTGCTGCCCATCCCCTCGACCGAGGAGGCGCCGATCTGGCCCCCCATCACGTCGACCATGCGGCGGGCGATCGCCAGGCCGAGCCCGAAGCCCTCCTGCTTGCGGGACTCGGTGCGGCGGTAGAAGCGCTCAAAGACGCGGTCGATCTCCGCCGCGGGGATGCCGGTTCCTGTGTCGATCACCTCCAAGACCACCTCTCTCTCGCCGTCGCGCCGGGCGCGAACGGTAACGGTGCCCGGGGGCGGCGTGTTCTTGAAGGCGTTGGTGAGCAGGCCGATCATCACCTGGCGCAGCAGGGTCGGGTCGCCCTTGACAGCGAGATCGGGCTCGACCTCGACCGCCAGCTCGAGGTGCTCGGGGGGCTCGAGCGCGGCGGCGACATCGCGGATCGCGACCGGGACGTCGACCACCTCGGTCTCCCCCACGCCCAGCGACTCGACCCGGGCCAGGGTGAGCAGGGCCTGGGTGAGGCGGCTCATGCGCTCGGCGTCCTCTGAGAGGCGGGCGAGGAAGTGCTCGCGTGCCTCCGGGTCGTCCTTGGCGCCGCCCTGCAGGACCTCGATCGCGCCGGAGATCCCGGCGAGCGGGTTGCGCAGCTCATGCGCGGCGTTGGAGACGAAGTCGGCTTCGGCGAACTCGCGGCGCATCTCCTCGGTGCGGTCGCGAACGACGGCGAGGACGGCGCGCTCATCGGGCAGGGAGCGGGCCTGCATCGAGTAGGCCCGGTCGCCGATGCGGAGCGCCGGGTGGGCGGCGAAGCCGACCGAGGCGGCGCGGCGCAGGTGGGGAAGCAGGGCCTCGGAGGGGCGCCCGGCGTGGTCGAGGAGCTTGGCGGCGGCGCTGTTGGAGAAGCGGACCGAGCCGCCCTCGTCGACGACCATCACCGCGTCGGTGAGGCCGTCGAAGATCGCCGCCAGCTTGTTGCGGTCGGCGGTGAGGACGCCGAAGCTCTCTTTGAGGGAGGCGCGCATCGACTCCAGGGCGCGGGCGAGGTCGCCGATCTCATCGGGGCCGGAGACCTCCAGGGTGGCATCGAAGGAGCCGGCCGCCATCTCAGCGGCCGCCTGGGCGAGGCGGGCAACGCGGTGGGAGATGGCCACGGCGATCAGGAAGCCGGCGAGGACGCCGAGCAGGACCGCGGCAACGAGAGCGCGGTGATTGGCGCCGAAGAGGTAGACGGCGGTGCCCGTGATCAGGCTTACCGCGGCGAAGGCGCCGGAGAGCCAGAGGCGCATCCCGATCCGTCTCATGAAGGTTTACTAACACAAAACGAATGTCGACTCCATGCCTGGGGTGCGCGGGGCGGGCGCGGCCGTGCGGGGACGGCTGGGCTTCGTGGGAGAATCGGGCGGGTGCGCACGCTGGTCTTCATCCCCGCCTGGAATGAGGAGGCCTCGATCGCGGCGGTGATCGGCGACGTGCGCGCGGCTATGCCGGAGGCCGACCTGCTGGTCATCGACGACGGCTCGGCAGACGCGACCGCGGCGCGGGCGCGGGGGGCTGGAGCGCTGGTCGCCTCGCTGCCCTTTAACCAGGGGCTGGGGGCGGCGCTTCAGACCGGCTATCTGTACGCGCTGCGCGAGGGCTATGACCTCTGCGCCCACCTGGACGCGGACGGCCAGCACCCGGCGCGCGAGGTGGCGCGACTGCTGGAGGAGGTCGCCGCCGACCGCGCCGACCTGGTGATCGGGTCGCGCTACCAGGAGCGCCGCGAGGCGCCGCGCGGCGGAGCTGCGGGGGAGGCGGGGCAGAGCGACAGTTACAGGCCGACGCTCTCGCGGCGGATCGGGACCAGCGTCTTTCGCTTCTTCCTCACCCTGGCGACACGGCAGCACTTCACCGACACGACGAGCGGGATGCGGGCGGCGAACCGGCGGGTGATGGCGCTGTTCAGCGAGCACTACTCGCCGGACTTCGCCGAGATCGAGTCGCTGCAGCTGGCGGTGCGCCAGGGACTGCGGGTCGAGGAGGTGCCGGTGCAGATGCTGGAGCGGGCGGGCGGGCACTCCTTCCTGACCCCGCTGCGCTCGGCCTTCTTCATCTTCAAGGGGATGATCGTGCTGGTGGTGGGTCAGTTCCGCCCGCGGCCGTTGGAGGCCGCGGAGCGAGATGACGGGAGCCCGCGCACGCCCGGTGAGGCAGGTCGCCTGGGGAACAGCGTCGAGGCGGAGCGATGAGCGGGATCGTGCTCGCCGCCCAGGCCCCGAAGGTCAACCTGACCCCGCAGACACGGATCCTGGCGGCGGCGATCGCGATCGCCTTCATGGCGATGATCCTCGAGCTGATCCGCCGCGACCGCCTGCAGGAGCGCTACAGCGTGGTCTGGTTCGTGGCGGGACTGGGGATGCTGGCCGGCGCGGCCTTCCCGGGGCTTTTGGGAGCGCTCGCCGACGCGATGGGCGTCCGCAACACCAACGTCGCCCTCTTCTCGATCGTCTTGCTGTTGCTGCTCGGCCTGGCGCTCAACTTCAGTGTGATCATGTCCCGACAGGCGGCCCAGATAACCCGCCTGGCCCAGGAGCGCGCCCTTGAAAAGGCCCGTGAGCAGGCAGCTCAAGAGCGCAACGGCAAAGACTCCGAAGCGCTACGCACAGGCGAGCGCCCCGGGGAAGTCGCCTGAGCCCGGGGCGATAGGGGGCGCGGCTGCCCGCGGCGCTGGTGGGCGGATGCCCTTACCGCGCCCCAGCGCGACCCGCTTCACGGCATCCGGTCCAAGTCATCCGACCGAGCTTTCCAGGCGGAAGAAGAGGGCCTCCAGGGCAAGCTCCTCGGAGACGTTCAGCTCGAGGCGGCGGCGGGTGTCTTGGACCAGCTCGGCGGCTCGGCGCGCGGCGGCGGGGTCCAGGTCGGCTGCCTGGGATTGAAGCTGCGCGATGCGATCCTGGTTGTAGGCGACCTCGGGGGCGCCCGAGGCGACGGCGGCGAGGTCGCGAAACCAGGCGGCGCTCAGCTCGAGGCCGAGGTCGAGGATCTCGGTGCGGCGGCGGCGGGCAGCTCGCTTTGACTCCTCGGCGATGTCGCGGGCGCTGTGCTTCAGCCCGACCGAGGACTCCTCCTCCAGCACTTCGCGGGTCGCGGCTCCAGCCTCCTCGCCGAGCGCCTCGGCGCTGTCGAGCAGCTGCTTCCAGGGAGCATCTGCAGAGCGGCCGCCGAGCGCGGCAGTGGCGCAGCGCTCGGCCTCGGCGCAGATCTCCCTCCCCCGCTGCGTGAGGAGCAGGCGGGCGCGCTCGAGGTCTCCCGCCGAGAGGCGCGCCGCGGCGGCGATCTCGTCGGGGCTCGGGGTGGGCTCGCCGGGATCCAGATCGCCGCTCAGCGCCGCCTCGATCGCGTCCACCGGCAGGGGGGCGAAGTCGACCTGCTGGCAGCGCGAAGCAACGGTCTCCAACAGCGCCTCCGGCTCGGAGGTGAGGAGGATCAGGTGGACGTAGAGCGGCGGCTCCTCGAGTGTCTTCAGCAGCGCGTTCTGGCTCTCGTCGCGCAGTGCCTCGGCCGCCTCGATGACGAAGACGCGCCGCCCGCCCTCGAAGGGCCGGTAGGAGGCGGCGCGGATCACCCGCTCGCGGACGTCCTCGAGCAGGTGCTGGGCGCCGCGCGGGGCGAGCCAGACGAGGTCGGGATGGGGGGAGGGATCGAGCAGGGCGCGGCGGCGGGTGTCGTCGGGGTCCTCGACGCCGGCGGCGAGGAGTTCGGACGCGAAGGCGCGGGCGGCGGCGCGCTTGCCGGCCCCGCGCGGACCACCGAAGAGGTAGGCGTGCGATGGGCCTGAGGCGAGCGCCGCGGCCAGGGCGAGCCTGGCGCGCGGCTGGTGGGCGGTGCTCTGCTCGAGGACGGTTGTCATCGAGGCTCGTTCACTCGGCCCGGCCCCGAACTGCCTCCAGCACCCGCTCGTGCACCTCCTCGACGCTGCCGCCGGCATCGACCACGGCGACTCGGTCGGAGGCGATCTTGGCTATCTCCCCGTAGGCCTCGGCAACGGCGCGCTGCAGCTCGACCCCCTCGGACTCCAGGCGGTCCTCTCCCCCGCCCGGCCGAGCCCGACCTCGGGATCGAGCGCCAGCAGCACGGTGAGGTCGGGCCAGAGGCCGTCGATCATCGTGTCGGTCAGCGAAAGGACGTAGCTCATCCCAAGGCCGCGGGCAGCGCCCTGGTAGGCGATGCTGGAATCGGCGAAGCGGTCGGCGACGACGTCCGTGCCGGCCTCGATAGCGGGGCGGATCACACGAGCTAGAAGGTCGGCGCGGGCGGCCGAGAAGAGGAGCAGTTCGGCGAAGGGGTCAAGCGAGAGGCCCGGGTCGGAAAGCAGGTCGCGGATCCGCTCCGCGGCATCGGTCCCCCCCGGCTCGCGGATCAGCAGTGTCTCGGGGCCGAGCGCCTCAGCCAGCAGGCGCGCCTGGGTGCTCTTCCCCGAGCCGTCGATCCCCTCCAAGGAGATGAACAACGCCCGGCGGCCTCAACCTTTGGCCGCGGCTTTGGCGCGTTTGCGGCGACGGGTGCCGGTGTCGGCCTTGGTCGCCGTCTTCGCCTTGGCCGGCACCGCCCCGTCCTCGGAGCCATCCGGCAGCGGCTGCTTCTCCATCGCCTCTTTCGCCGCCCGGGCGGCTTCGCGCTCGGCGCGGCGCTTCTTCATCTCCTGCATCGACTCGCACTCGTCGTTGAGGCAGAGGTTCCAGGGGCGACCGCGGAAGGGGACGACTTTCAGCCGCGGAGTCTGGCCGCAGACCGAGCAGCGATCCTCGAGGCGGAAGACATCGCCGCGCTGGGGCAGCGGAAAGGTCTGATCGCAGGAGCTCGGGTCATCGGCGCTCCAGCCCGAGCAGCCGACGAAGCGTTTGCCCGATTTTTTGGCGCGGATGATGCGCAGCATGTGGGGCGAGCCGTCCTCCTTGGTGCGGCCCGCCTCTTCGCAGACCTTGCAGGGGCCGAGGATGCGGTCCTGGTCCATCCCCGCCCAGACGACCTTCGCCAGGTCCTCGCGGCTGGAGTCGATCTCCGACCAGGTCCGGTGCAGGAGGTCGCGGCTGTCGCCGACGACGCCGTCCTTGGTCATCTCGCCGGCGGCGATGTGGTCCATCTCCTGCTCGAGCTGGGCGGTCATCTCCGGCGTCGCCATCCGCGGCACGTAGCGCTTGAACGCCTCATACATCGCGATCCCGGTCTCCGAGGGGACCGGCGGGTTGGCGTAGACGTAGCCGCGGTCATACAGCTTCTGGATGATGTCGGCGCGGGTCGCCTTGGTGCCGAGGCCGCGCTCGTCCATCATCTCGATCAGCTTGCCCTGGGAGAGCCGCGAGGGCGGCTGGGTCTCCTTGTCGAGGATCCAGGGCTCGCCGTCGAGCTCGAGCCGCTGGCTCTCTGCGAGTTTGGGGATCTCCTCATCGGCGGAGCGGGCGTAGGTGTAGATGCCGGCGTAGCCGGGATCGACGACTACCGAGCCGCGCACGAAGTAGGACTGCGAGCCGGCCTCGATGTCGGCGCGGGTGGACTCGGTGATCATCGGCGGGCTGAAGGTGGCGAGGAAGCGGCGCACGACGAGCTCATAGACGCGCCGCCTGGGGCCCTCCAGGGCGCCCGGGTGGATCGCCTGGGTCGGGTAGATCGGTGGGTGGTCGGTCGTCTCTTTTTTGCCGCGGGTGGGCTTCAGCTCGCCGTCGAGCAGGCCGGCGGCGGCGGAGAACTCCTTGACGCGGACCAGGGAGGCGACCAGCTCGCGGACCGGCAGGGAAGGCGGGTAGACGGTGTTGTCGGTGCGCGGGTAGGAGATAAAGCCGTCCATGTAGAGGTCCTCGGCGATCCGCATCGCGCTGGCCGGGGTGATGCCGAGGCGGCTGGAGGCGTCGGTGGTGAAGGCGGTCGTGTTGTAGGGGGCCGGCGGCTTGCGGGTGTTCTTTTTCGCGGTGACCGAGCGGACCGTGCCGGGGCTGGCGGTGCCGGCCAGCGCCGCGTCGACCTCGGAGCGCTCCCAGAATTTGTCGACCGCGTGGTGGGCCTCGAACGCCCCGTCGGGGTGCTGGAAGCGGGCGAGCAGCTCCCAGAACGGTTTGGCGACGTGGGCGCGGCGCTCCATCTCGCGCTCGACGATCAGCCCCAGGGTGGGGCTCTGGACGCGGCCGACCGAGAGGAAGTTGGAGCCGAAGCGCCGCGTCGCGAGCGAGACGGCGCGAGTCAGGGTCGCGCCCCAGAGCAGGTCGATGTCCTGGCGAGCGGCGCCGGCGTTGGCGAGCGGGTAGGAGAGCTCGTCGAGGTTGTCAAAGGCGCGCTCGATCTCCTCCTTGGTGAGGGCCGAGTAGCGGGCGCGCTTGATCCGCAGGCTGCCGTCGCGGGTCCCCTCGCGCGAGCCGAGCGCCGGGTTGGCGTCGAGCATCTCCTCCAGCGCCTCGAGGCCGATCAGCTCGCCCTCGCGGTCGAAGTCGGTGGCGATCACCAGCTCGTCGGCCTCCTTGGCGACTTTCTTGATCGCCTTGACGACGTTTTTGTCGGTCGGTTCCTTGATCAGCTCGGCGTCGATCAGCTCGTGCAGGTCGGTCTTCTGCCAGTTCGAGTAGCCCTCGGGGAAGGCGGGGCCGAGCACGTGGCCCTTGAGGCCGATCGACATCTGCTCCCCACCGGCGTCGGTCCAGGTGTAGTAGGGGACTTTGAAGGATTGGTCGGTGGCCGGGCCGCCGCTTGCGGCGCCGAGGATCTCGGCGATCTTCTTGGCGCTGTTGTTCTTCTCGGTGACGATCAACCTCATGGGGCGGCGAGGGTAGCAGGGGCTCTCGGTCACCCCGGCGGCCTCGGGCGCGCCGATCCCCTTAGGATCGGCGGCCGCATGAGGTGCTTGGTGACAGGCGGCGCGGGATTCATCGGCTCGAACCTGGTCGACGCGCTGCTGGCGCGCGGCGATCAGGTGACGGTGCTCGACGACCTCTCGACCGGGCGCCGCGAGAACCTCGACGGGGCGCTGGCGGCGGGCGCGGCGCTGATCGAGCAAGACGTCCGCGACGCCGCCGCCGTGGCGGAGTCGGCGGCCGAGGCGCGCGCCGAGGCCGTCTTTCACCTGGCGGCGCAGATCGATGTGCGCAAGTCGATCGCCGACCCCGCCTTCGACGCCGCGGTCAACGTCGGCGGCACCGCCAACGTGCTGGAGGCGGCGCGGACGGCGGGCGCGAGGCGCTTCGTCTTCGTCTCCACCGGCGGGGCGATCTACGGCGAGGGCGATGGCAAGGAGCTGCCGCTCGGGGAGGGCGCGGCGGTCGAGCCGCTCTCCCCCTACGGTCAGAGCAAGTTCGCCGCCGAGGGCTACCTGGCGCTGTATGAGCGGCTCTACGGGCTCTCGGGCGTGGCGCTGCGGCTCGGCAACGTCTACGGCCCGCGCCAGGACCCGCTCGGCGAGGCGGGGGTGATCGCGATCTTCTGCGGGCGACTGCGCAGCGGCGGGCAGCCGACGGTCTTCGGCGACGGCACCCAGACCCGCGACTACATATATGTGGGCGACGTGGTCGCCGCGGCGCTGGCCGCGGCGGACGGGGCAGCGAGCGAGCCGATCAACATCGGCACCGGGATCGAGACCGATGTGCTGGAGCTGGTCAGGCTGCTCGGCGATCTGGACGGCGCCGAGAGCTTTGAGCCCGAGTTCGCCCCGCCCCGGACGGGCGAGGTGCAGAGGATCGCGATCGATCCGGCGCGGGCGGAGCGCCAGCTGGGGTGGCGGGCGAAGGTGGGGCTGGCGGAGGGCCTGCGGCTCACCCTGGACTCCCTCTAACCTTCGGATATGCCCGCCCAGGCCTATGCCGGCAAGGAGTGCGTCTGCCAGCTGCGGAAGGGGATCTGCGACCAGTCGTGTGTGCGCGACATGCTGGAGACGCCCTTCTACATCGCCTGCCTGAAGCTGACGGGGCGGCGCTGCCTGGTGATCGGGGGCGGCGACGTGGGGCTGGAGAAGGTCGAGGGGCTGCTGGCCTGCGACGCCGAGGTGGCGTTGATCGCACCGCTCGCCCACCCCGAGCTGGAGGCGCTGGCGGCGGAGGGATCGATCCAGTGGGAGAAGCGCCCCTACGGCGGCGCGGCAGACCTCGAGGGCGCCTTCATGGCGATCGCCGCGACCGATGACAGCGAGGTCAACATCAAGGTCTATGACGACGCCGAGCGGCGGACGATGCTGGTCAACGTGGTCGATGTGCCGCCGCTTTGCAACTTCATCTTGCCGGCAATCGTGCGCAGCGGCCCGCTGGCGATCGCGATCTCCACGGCCGGAACCTCCCCCGCCCTGGCGAAGCGGATGAAGCGCGAGGTCGCCGCGCTGTTCGGCGAGGAGTACGCGCGCCTTGCGGTGATCCTCAACGACGCCCGCGGCTGGGCCAAGGGGACGCTGCCGACCTACCAGGACCGCAAGGAGTTCTTCGAGGGGATCGTCAACGGCGACCCCGACCCGGCGGCGCTGCTGCGCGAGGGCAGGGAGTCGGCGGTGCTGGCGCTGATCGAGAGCGCCAAGGAGCGTGCCGCGGCGGCACCGGCCTGAGCGTCAGCCGACGCTCGAGCAGACCGAGCCACTGACCTTGGCGAGGGCCTCGCCCAGGGCGCCGGCCTGGCGGGCGCTGAGGCTGGTGGCGAAGCTGGCCTCGATCTCAGCGGCGACGATCGGCTGCATCTCGGCGAGCATCTCGGCGCCCGCCGGGCACAGCGCCGCGTAGCTGACGCGCCGGTCCGTATCGCAGAAGGTGCGCTCCAGCAGGCCGGCCTTGACGAGGCGATCGACGAGCTTGGTGAGGCCGCCGCGACTGATCGCCAGGGCGTCGGCGAGGTCCCCCATCTTGTGGCGCTGCTCAGGAGCGGCGGCGAGGGCGCTCAGCACCTCATACCAGCCCAACGGCGGCAGGCCGGCGTCGGTCAGCGCCTCCTGAAGGCGGCCGGTGACGGCGGCGTGGGTGTGACAGAGGGCTGCCCAGGCGTTGCGGTGGGGGTCCGGGGCCGCCTCCAAGCCGTTGCGCCTGGCCTTCGACTCTGCAGTTGTCGCGCTTGCGGGCACGCTTTGGATCATCGCAGATGAATGTTGCCAAAGCAATATTTGTATCTACAATCTTTTCTGCTATGATGATTTCTGAGTCAAAGGTTTATAAGGCAATCATCTACAGGAAGGCAGGCAGTCATGCCCATCACCCAGACCACCAAGCAGGAGATCCCCGGCGGCACCTGGTCAGTCGACCCGGTCCACTCCTCGATCAGCTTCGCCGTCACCCACAACGGTGTCTCCGCCTTTCGCAGCGGCTTCGGCAGCTATGAGGTGCGGCTCACCGGAGGCGAGGCATCGGGCCTGGAGGGCTCGGTGGACGTCGCCAGCATCGATGTCTCCGAGGAGCAGCTCAAGGGCCACCTCCTCTCCCCCGAGTTCTTCGACGCCGAGCGCCACCCGAAGCTGCGCTTCAACTCGAGCGAGCTGGACGTCGCCGAGGACGGCTCGCTGCGGCTGCGCGGCGAGCTGGAGATCAAGGGGCAAAAGCACGAGGTCGAGGCGGATGGGCGCTTCGCAGCGCTCGGCGCCGACCTCGGCGGCAGCGCCCGGGTCGGGCTCTCGTTGCAGGCCGCGGTCGACCGCCGCGACTTCGGCCTCGACTGGAACGCGGAGCTGCCGAGCGGCGGCGAGGTACTCGCCTACGAGGTGAGCATCGCGGTCGAGCTGGAGCTGGTCGCGGTGGAGGGCGAGTAGCCATGCAGGTGCTCGGCATATCCGGGAGCCTGCGCCGGGACTCACTCAACACCGCCCTGCTGGAGGCGGCCGCCGAGCGGCTGGCGGCGGGGGTGGAGCTGAGGATGTTCGAGCGGCTGGCGGAGATCCCGCCCTACAGCGAGGACGCCGAGGCCGAGCCGGTGCCCGCCGCGGTGGCCGAGCTGCGCGAGGCGATCCGCGCCGCCGACGCGGTCCTGATCGCGACGCCGGAGTACAACCACTCGCTCCCCGGCCAGCTGAAGAACGCGCTCGACTGGGCCTCGCGCCCGGCCGGGCGCAGCGCGCTGGACGGCAAGCCGGCGGCGGCGATCGGCGCTTCGAAGAGCATGTTCGGGGCGGTCTGGGCCCAAGCCGAGCTGCGCAAGGTGCTGGCCGCGATGGGCGGCCGGGTGATCGAGGCGGAGCTGCCGGTGGCCAAGGCCCACGAGCAGCTGGTGGCCGGGCGCCTGGAGCTTGCGCCCCAGCAGGCAGAGCAGCTCGAGGAGATCCTCGCCGAGCTGGTGGCCGAGGCCGAGGCCGAGCTCGAGCTCGAGTCGGTTGCGGCGTAGGGCCCAGGCCGCCACCAGCGGCCGCCCCGGCGCGGCGGGCGGCCGCTGGTGGCGGGCGGGCGGGCCTTCAACCTGGCCGGCCCGGGCGCCGTTTGGGCCGGTCTGAAGGGGATGGGGCGAGACAGCCGGCGAGCGGCTCGGCACCACTCAGGAGGCCGGCAGGGCGAAGAAGGCGACCGCGGCGAAGTGGGCGGCGGCGGCGGCGATCACGAGGGCGTGGAAGACCTCGTGGTAGCCGAAGACGGCGGGATTGGGGTTGGGGCGCTGGGTGGCGTAGACGACGGCGCCGGCCGTGTAGAGGACGCCGCCGGTGGCGACCAGGAGCGTGCCGGTGATGCCCATATCCGACCACAGCTCGGGGAAGGCGACCGCGGCGACCCAGCCGAGCGCCATGTAGATCAGCGCCGCCACCCATTTGGGGTGATCGATCCAGACCATCTCCACGGCGGCGCCGGCGATCGCGCCGATCCAGACGACCACGAGGATGGCGGCGGCGAGCGGGCCGTGCAGGACGAGCAGGGCGAAGGGGGTGTAGGTGCCGGCGATCAAAAAGAAGATCATCGAGTGGTCCAGGCGGCGCATCCAGCGGCGCACGTTGGGCCGCTTCCAGTTGACCCGGTGATAGAGGGCGCTGGTGCCGAGCAGAGCCGAGAGGCTGACCGCGTAGATGGCGACGGCGAGGGTCGCCTTCGGGGTCTTCGCGGCGAAGATCAGCGCGGCGCCGAGGAAGAGGGAGATGAAGAAGGCCCACATGTGAGAAACGCCGCGCAGCTTCGGCTTGACCAGGGCGATCGCCTCGGCGGCGGCCCCTTTGGCTGCCTCGGCCCGCTCGGCGGCCGCCCCACGCGCCGCACTGGCCCGCTCGATGGCCGCCTCTCGTGCCGCCTTACCCCGTGCCCGCATAGTGTCACCATACATAGGGAGCAAGCGAATCTCCGGTATTTGCAGGCTCTGGCCTGATCGGTTCCGTCCGGCTCGACGACGATCCTGCGTAGTTCCCCCCGAAAGCCGCTGTGAGAGGAGCCAGTCGATGTCCAAGACCGCCACGAATGCCCAGTCAACCGGTCTCAAGGGCCTGGCGATCGAACGCCGCTTTACGCGGGAGGGTGTGCATCCCTTCGACGAGGTCGAGTGGGAGGTACGCGATGCGCTGATCGGCAACCCGGAGAGCCCGGTCTTCGTGCAGCGCGGGGTCGAGTTCCCGAAGAGCTGGTCACAGAACGCGACCAACATCGTCGCCCAGAAGTACTTCCGCGGGCAGCTCGGCAGCGAGGAGCGCGAGAGCTCGGTCAAACAGATGATCGGCCGGGTCGCGGGGACGATCTCGGGGTGGGGGCGCGAGGGCGGCTACTTCGCCTCAGCCGAGGACGCCGAGGCCTTCGAGGCGGAGCTGACCTCGATCCTGCTGGGCCAGAAGGCGGCCTTCAACTCGCCGGTCTGGTTCAACGTCGGATTCGAGGAGCGCCCTCAGGCCTCGGCCTGCTTCATCCTCAGCGTCGAGGACACGATGGAGTCGATCCTCGACTGGAACACCAAGGAGGGCAACATCTTCCGCGGCGGCTCGGGCTCGGGGATCAACCTCTCCAACATCCGCGGCTCGATGGAGCCCTTGAAGAAGGGCGGCACGGCGAGCGGGCCGGTCAGCTTCATGCGCGGAGCCGACTCCTGGGCGGGGACGATCAAGTCGGGCGGCAAGACGCGGCGGGCGGCGAAGATGGTCGTCCTCGACGTCGATCACCCCGACATCGAGCACTTCATCTGGTGCAAGGCAAAGGAGGAGGAGAAGGCGGCAGCGCTGCGCGACGCCGGCTTCGACATGTCGATCGACGGCGAGGGCTTCACCTCGATCCAGTACCAGAACGCCAACAACTCGGTGCGGGTCACCGACGAGTTCATGGAGGCCGCGCAGGCCGATGAGAAGTGGGACCTGACCGCGCGGACGACCGGCGAGGCGGTGAAGACGCTGGACGCGCGGGCATTGATGAACGAGATAGCCGAGGCGGCCTGGCGCTGCGCCGATCCCGGCGTGCAGTACGACACCACGATCAACCGCTGGCACACCTGCCCGGAGTCGGGGCGGATCAACGCTTCTAATCCGTGCAGTGAGTACATGCACGTCGACGACTCGGCCTGCAACCTTGCCTCGCTCAACCTGATGAAATTCCGCCGCGAGGACGGCAGCTTCGATGTCGAGGCCTTCGAGCACGCGGTCGACATCGTCTTCCTCGCGCAGGAGATCGTGGTCGGCTTCTCCAGCTACCCGACCGAGGAGATCACCGCCAACGCCAACGCCTTCCGCCAGCTCGGCCTCGGCTACGCGAACCTCGGCGCACTGCTGATGTCAGACGGCTTGCCCTACGACTCCGAGGAGGGTCGCAACGTCGCCGCCGCGATCACGGCGCTGATGACCGGGCGGGCCTACCGCCAGTCGGCGCTGATCGCCGCCGGAGCGACCGGTCCCTACGACGAGTACGAGCGAAACCGCGAGCCCCACAACGGTGTAATGCGGATGCATCGCGACGCCTCCTACGACATCGATCCGACCGGGATCAAGAGCGAACTGCTGGAGGCCGCACAGCGAGCCTGGGACGAGGCGGTCGAGCTGGGCGAGGAACACGGCTACCGCAACGCGCAGGCGACAGTGCTAGCCCCAACCGGGTGCCTTGTCGGAGATAGCCTCATCTCGACCAGCCGCGGGTTGGTCCGACTCAACACACTGGGTGATACCTGTGGCCCCAAGTGGCAAGGGCTCGATGTCGAAGTTGCGACTGACGAGGGCCCGCGACAGGTCACCGACTTCTACGTCAACGGCTTCGAGCAAGTCGTCTCAATCGAGACCGGCCGCGGCTACCGGATCCAGGGTACGCCCACGCATCGGATCAAGGTGGTCGATGCCGAGGGTGAGTGGGCCTGGCGGCGCTTCGCTGAGATCGAGAAGGGCGACCGTGTCCCGTTGATGATGAACGGAATCGTCGGAGAGCCCCAGGACGTCCTACTCCCTCCGCTCGGCGAGTTGCACTGGAACGCTGATTTCCGTACCCGCGTACCACGAGCTGTCACACCGGACTTAGCTGAGTTGGTGGGATATTTCATGGGCGACGGATCGCTGCACGCCAAGGGCATCCGCCTCTGCGTCGACGTGAAGGATCGCGACGTGGTCGATCGCCTCATCGAGCTGGGGGTCGGACTGTTCGGGATCTCACCCAAGGTCACCGAGCAGAAGGGCTATACGGAGGTCGCCTATAACTCGGTACCGCTGACCATCTGGTGGGAGGCGTGCGGATTCTCAAAGCTGCACCCCTCCGCCGAGCACCGCGGCAAGGGTTGGCACGCCCACGTGCCGGACGCGATCCTGCACAGCAACGACCCGAAGGTCTATGCGGCATTCATCCGTGGACTCTGGGAGGCGGACAGGACGACCAACAACGGCTATGCGTCATGGAGCACGGTGACCGAGCGCTTCAGCCGCGACGTGCAGAGCCTTATGCTCACGCTCGGCTTCGTTACCACCCGCAAGGTGGACGGGGCAGATTCGAACTGGGGGCCGCACGAGCGCTATGTCCTGCGAATCCTCAACGTCGCCGAGGCGACGAGGTTCGGCGATGAGATCGGCTTCATCTCCGAGCGAAAGTCGGAGTCCCTGTGGGTCGGAGAGCACCGACAGGCAGCCCGCCACAACCACATCCCGGTCAGCCGCGAGCTGATCGATGTGCTGGCACCGGAGAACGACTCCCTGCGCAAGACGATGCTGATGGGGTTGAGCCGAAGGGGCGATGTCTCTCGCCGCTCGGCGACCGCGCTGTTGGAGCGTACGGAGAGCCCGGAGCTTGCGCACCTGCTCAACTTCTTCTACGACGAGGTGGCTGAGATCGAGGTGCTCGACGACCAACCTACCTTTGACCTCTCCGTGCCGGACAACGTCACCTACGTGGCAAACGGCTTCGTAAGCCACAACACGATCAGCTTCCTGATGGATTGCGACACGACCGGGATCGAGCCTGACTTCTCCCTGGTCAAGTTCAAGGAGCTGGTCGGCGGCGGGCAGATGACGATCGTCAACCGCTCGGTACCGCTGGCGCTGCGGACGCTCGGCTATTCCGAGGCAGAGGTCGACCAGATCGACGCCTACATCACCGAGCAGAACACGATCGTCGGCGCAACGGGGCTGAAGGACGAGCACCTGCCGGTCTTCGACGTCGCGGTCGGCGAGCGGGCGATCTCCCACACCGGCCACATCGACATGATGGCCGCGACCCAGCCGTTCATCTCCGGTGCGATCTCCAAGACCGTCAACCTGCCGCAGTCGGCCACGGTCGAGGACATTGCCGACGCCTACACGCGTGGCTGGAAGGGCGGCCTGAAGGCGCTGGCGATCTACCGCGACGGGTCGAAGACCGCACAGGCGTTGCGTACGGACGCACAGAAGGACAAGGAGGCGGAGGCGGAGGAGACGGCCCCCGCTCCGGTGCGCAAGAAGATGCCGCGCGAGCGCGAGTCGATCACCCACAAGTTCTGGATCGCCGGGCACGAGGGCTACATCACCGCCGGCAAGTACGAGGACGGCTCGGTCGGGGAGATCTTCCTCACCGACATCGGCAAGGAGGGCTCGACGATGCGAGGGCTGATGAACGCCTTCGCGACGGCGATCTCGATCGGCCTCCAGTACGGCGTCCCGCTCGAGGTCTTCGTGCGCAAGTTCAGCTACATGCGCTTCGAGCCGGAGGGGATGACCCAAAACCCGGAGATCCCCTTCGCCAAATCACTACCCGACTACATCATGCGCTGGCTGGCAAGCCGCTTCGTCGAGGACACCGACACGCTCGAGGACCTCGGCATCCTGACCAGCGAGGTGCGGGCCAAGCGCGAGGCAGAGACAACTCAGCTTGGCCTCGGCATCGATACCAGCGGCGGCGCGGCCGGACCGGCGAATGGCGCCGGCAACGGCCACTCCAAACCCGGCAACGGGAACGGCGCGGAGCAGACGAGGGCGGCCGGCGGCGAGGCGGTTCCCGCCGCCGCGGCCTTCACCGAAGCCCCCCCGGTCGTGCCGGCCAAGATGTCCGGCCTCGACCTCGGCCCCGCCTGTGAGCAGTGCGGAGGCATGATGCAGCGCACGGGCACTTGCTACACCTGCTCATCGTGCGGCAACAACACCGGCTGCGGCTAGACTGCCGCCGTCCGGAATACCGGTAACGCCTAATCCCGGGCTTCGGCTCGGGAGCGGGGGAACCAGCGAGTTTGGGGCGAACCCTTAGGTGGGGGCGCAGGCTCCTTTAGCGCCAGCCCGACAGCTAACCCCGCAGGCCAACGAAGGAGGCCGGTTTGCGAACGCCCACGCACAAGCTGAAGGCGACGATCGGGGCCATCGGCCTCCTCGTCACGGCGAGCCTCTGCTCATCCGCGGCGCTTGCTGCAGCCCCCGGTGGCGCCGCCCCTCCGGGGTCCGAACCGCCGCCCGTGGCGGCCAGCCACTACGTCAACCCGTTCTCGGTCGGGAGCTGGAGCGTCAGCCGCACCGACATGGGCGTTGACTACGCGCCGATCCGGCGCGATCCGGTGCTGGCAATCGGCGACGCGCAGATCCTCGGCTCTTCGGGCAGATCGCCGTGGCCCGGAGGCCACTTCATCTGGTACCGCCTGCTGGACGGCGATCACGCCGGCGCCATCATCTACGTAGCCGAGCACCTGACCGGGCTCGCGCCAGCCGGCGCAAGGGTCCGGGCGGGACAGCGGATCGCCACCGCGCTCCCAGGCTATCCATGGACCGAGTGGGGTTGGGCGACCCCGGCCGGCGAGCCCCGCGCCCTGCCCTGCTATCACGAGGGAATGGAAACCAACTCTGGCAGGGAGATGGCGCGCTTCCTCGGATCGCTCGGGGCCAAGCCGCTGCGCCGAATAAACCCCGGACCCGACTGGCCGAGCGGAAAGCTCTGTTAGTTGCGCGGCGCCGGAGCGGCGCCAAATCAGCCGAGAATGACCTCGGCGTCGTGGCGCGGGGTCTCGGTGATCGCGCGGCGGAAGGGTCGCTCGGGGGCCGGGTCGGCCGGACGAACGTCGCGGCGCTTGACCAGCTCCCTGAGGACCACCGCCATCTCGAACTGGGCGAAGGAGGCGCCGAGGCAGCGGCGCACGCCGCCGCCGAAGGGTATCCAGGTGTAGGTGCCCGGTGGGTTGTCGAGGAAGCGCTCGGGCAGGAAGCGCTCCGGTTCCGGGTAGATCTCGGGATCGCGGTGCACGAGGTGGATGCAGGGCGTGACCGAGGCGCCGGCGGGCAGCTCGTAGCCACCGATCTCGACCGGCTCGGTCAGTCGCCTGATCACGAGCACGATGACGGGACGCAGGCGCAGCGTCTCCTGGATCGTCGCCGTCAGGTACTCATCGGAACCGGCGAGCGTCTCCTCGCGCAGCCGTGCGAGCTTCTCGGGGTGGCGCACCAGGCGCTCCAACGCCCATGAGAGGGCCGTCGCCGTAGTCTCGTGCCCAGCGACGAGGAGGGTGAGCAACTCGTCGCGCATCTCCGCGTCGGTCATCGGGCTGCCATCCTCGTGCCGCGCCGCGACCAGCATCGAGAGGATGTCGTCGCGCCCGGTGAGGTCGCCCGCCGCCCTGCGCTCGGCGATCTCGCGGTAAAGCAGCTCATTGACGCGGTCGATGCGGTGTCGGTAAAAAGGAAAGCGCCCGATCCGATCGGGGCCGGCGAGGATCAAGGGCACGAGCATGCGCGGGCTGGTCGTGAGGTTGAGGAAGTCGCGCAGCGCCAAACGCAGCGCGTCCATGCGCTCCCCCCCGTGTAGCCCGAAGACCGTCTCGAGGATGATCTCCAGCGTGATCGCCTGCATCCGCGGGCGCAGCTTGTACGGGGTGCCGGCCGGCCAGCTCTCGATCTCGCGGGCGGCGATCTCAGCCATCGTCTGCCCGTAGCCCTGCATCCGCTCGCCGTGGAACGGGGGCAACAGCAGCTTGCGTTGGCCGATGTGGGCCCGCTCGTCGAGCACCAGGACCGAGTTCTCGCCGAGGATCGGCCGCAGAACCTGGTTGCCCTCGCCGGCGTGATAGACGCGCGGATCGCCGGTGAAGACCTGCTTGATCGCCTCAGGGTCAGAGACCATCACCCAGGTTCCCTCGTAGGCAATGCGCAGGGTAAACATGTCGCCGAAGCGGGCGCGGCACTGCTCGAGCATCCATTGCGCGCGCCGCGACCAGATCGCGGTCTGGGCAGCGCGCGGCATTCGCGGGCCGGGGGGCAGCCCACGGGTCGACTCACGTGGAACGGCCGGGGGAGCCGCCGCTTTCGTCATCGCCTCCATCGTGCCTCACCGCCACCGTACACGCAGGGAAAGGCCCAGCGTGTGAGATCCATCCTGAGACGGGAATCCCGCGGAGTACCTCGGTTCCGAAGCCGCAAACTCCCCCGCCCGATCGCATAGCCTGATCTTCGTTGTGGCCTCTCCCCCCCGCCTCCCGGCGCGCCTTGAGCATCACATCCTGCGGCTGGCATGCGGGCTGCCGGCGGGAGCGCAGCGGATAATCTTCGGCAAGCCGCCGGTGCTCGACGGGCAGACGTTGGCGAGTGACATCCACGTGTTCCTGCGCCTCGTCAAGCTGAGCGGAACCAGGTCGCTAACCGACGGCGGCGGCGATCCCGCGCGGATCCGGGTCGAGCGTCGGTTCGAGGCTGCCGTGGCTGCTGGGCCGTCGATCCCGATGGCGCGAGTTGAGGAGCTGGAGATGCCTGGACCGGCCGGGGCGATGCGGGCTCGCCTCTACACGCCCGCGGGCGATAACCGTGCGGCAAACCCCCTGCTCGTCTACTACCACGGCGGTGGCTGGGTGATCGGCGACCTCGATACCCACGACGGGGTCTGCCGCTTCCTCGCTGCCCACAGCGGCGTCAAGGTCCTCTCGATCGACTACCGCCTGGCGCCGGAGCACCCTTTCCCGGAGCCGCTCGAAGACGCCCACGCTGCCTTTGACTGGGCCGTCGCACATGCGAGTGAGCTGGGGGCCGACTCGGCGCGGATCGCGGTCGGCGGCGACAGCGCCGGCGGCAATATGGCCACGGTGGTCTGTCAGATGGCACGCGCCGGCGGCGGGCCGCTGCCGTCGATGCAGTTGCTGATCTACCCGCCGACAGACGCGATCGAGACCTGGCGCTCGCGAGAGCTGTTTTCGGAGGGATTCCTGCTCACAGTCGCCGACATGGACTGGTTTCAGGAAAGCTACCTGCCAAACCGAGCAGACGACGCAGACCCGCGGGCGTCGGTGTTCAGGGCCGCAGATCTCTCCGGCCTGCCGCCAGCCTACGTGCTGACCGCCGGCTTTGATCCACTGCGCGACGAGGGCGAGGCATACGCGGCTCGGATGCAAGAGGCCGGTGTGCAGGTGGCGCTGTGCCGCTACCCGGGCCTGATCCACAGCTTCGCCAACCTGACCGCGGTCAGCCGCTCCGCCCGGGCCGCGATGCTGGAGGCTGCGGGCGCGCTTCGCATGGGCTTGGCCTAGTACCCCCTGGGGGTATATGCTTTACGGATGAGCGCTGACCCTGCGCCCCGCGGTTACGCGATGGGCAAGGACGCCCTACTGAAGCGGTTGCGGCGGATCGAGGGGCAGGTGCGGGGCGTCGAGCGGATGGTTGGGGAGGATCGCTACTGCATCGATATCGTCACCCAGGTGACCGCGATCCAGGCCGCGCTCGACAAGGTCGCGCTGGGGCTGCTCGCCGACCACGCCGCTCACTGCCTCGCCCGGGCCGGTGAGGGTGGGCGGGCGGAGCCCACCGAGGAGCTGATGGGCGCCGTGGGGCGGCTCCTGCGCCACGGCTGAGCTCCGGTTCAGGCAGCTGAGCAGGCTTAAGGCTCAAGGACTGCTCCGGAAGCGAGTGCCGACACCCAATCGCCGATCGTGCCAGCGCTGCGTGGAAGCTCTCGCCGCGCCGCGCCATGCGTACGGCAGGCCATGCCCGTGATCCAGACCGAAGGCGAAGGGCCGACCGCGCCGCGATACCTCACTCGTACTGGAGGGCTTTGAGCACGTTGAGCCGGGCCAATGGCGCCGACGACCCCGGCGATCGCTCATGCGCAGCACGCTACAGGGCACTAGCCTGCGCGCACTGTGGCGGCGGCGGACGAATTCGACGGGTTCCTGGTCGACCTCGACGGGGTTGTGTGGGTCGGGAGGGAGATGGTGCCGGGGGCCGCAGAGACGCTGAGGACCCTGATCGGCGCGGGCAAGGAGATCGCCTTCGTCACCAACAACCCGGGCAGGTCGGCGGCAGCGTACGCGCAGCGGCTGCGTGAGGCGGACGTCCCGACCGACGAGGACAGGGTGCTGACCGCAGGCGCCCTCACGGCGCGACTGGCAGCCGAGGCAGCCGGCCCGCAGGGAGGGGCATTCGTGATCGGGGCCGCGGGACTGAAGGAGCTGGTCAAAGCCGAAGGGGCGACGGTGCTGGACGGCGAGCGCGGCCGTCAGGCCAAAGTCGTCGTCGTCTCCGGCCACCGCGAGTTCGACTACGAGGAGCTGCTGACAGCGACGTTGGCGCTGCGAGGGGGGGCCCGACTGCTGGCGACCAGTCGCGACCCAACCCTGCCGATGCCCGACGGCGAATGGCCCGGCAGCGGAGCCATCCTCGCCGCGGTCGAGACTGCCTCGGGCGAAACCGCGACGATCTGCGGCAAGCCGGAGCGGCGCCTATTCGACCTCGCGCGCGGATCGATCTCCGGCGCCAAGCGGGTGGCGATGGTCGGCGACCGGATTGCCTCTGACATCGAGGGCGGGCGGCGGGCCGGGCTGGAGACGATCCTCGTGCTCAGCGGCGCCACCTCCCGCGAGCAGGCCGAGCGCGCCGAACCGCCGCCCGACCGCGTGATCGACGACCTAACCGGCCTGCTGCGATAAGCGTCGGCTACCGCACGGCGATCAAGAGCGTCTGCGTGGCGCGGCCAATCCGGCCACGCCGATCCCACAGCACCGACTCCGCGGTGCCGATCCCGTTTGGCTGAGAAAGGGTGACCGCGTCGATGCAAACCCACTCCCCCTCGGGCAGCCGCTCGAGGTGGACGGTGAGGTCGACGTTGATGAAGAGGTAGCGGCGCCAATCGAGCACGGCGCTGATGCCGTTGCCGACATCGGCAGCGATCAGCGCTCGCTGCAGCGAGGAGGGCTCCTCGCCGGCGAGGAGCGGGTAGCGCATCCGCATCCAGAACGTCGCCGGCCCCGGCTCCAGGAAGCCACCGCTGACCGAGCGCCACTCCATTGCTGTGTGGTAGCCGACGTCCTGCCCGGTCGGGAAGAACTCAGACTGCGAGCCCTGCTCAGGCCCGGGCGGCGGGGCCGCCTCGCCGGCAACCGCCTCGGGGAGTTCGACCGGTCCGGTCCGGATCCGCCAGGCGCTGGCCCGCATCAACTCGCCATCCTCGCCGCTCAGCGAGGCCTCGACCAGCTGCACACGCCTCCCCGGCCTCACCACGCGGGCCGAGGCCCGCAGGGCAGCGATCGGCACCGGGCGGAGGATCTCGAAAGTGATCCGGCCGACTTGGAACTCCTCGGCGCCGTCGAGTCGCTCGATCTCTCGCCCGAGCAGAGCCGCGGGCGGCCCGGCGTGCTGAGCGTTGGGATCCCAAGGACCGCGGGTCAGCTCGGTCGCGAGGTAGCTGTCGCCCTCGGGCTCATAGAAGGCTCTGGGCACGGGCCCGATCCTATGCGGCGGGGGCAGGAGCGCCAGACGCTCGGCTGTCCCTACCATTTGTCGATGGCGAAAATCGAGAAGTCAGATCAGGAGTGGCGGGAGCAGCTGACGCCCGAGCAATACGAGGTGACCCGCAAGGCCGGGACGGAGCGCGCCTTCAGCGGCCCATACTGGGACGAGAAGGACGAGGGAATGTACCGCTGCGTGTGCTGCGGAGCCGAGCTGTTCTCCTCCGACACCAAGTTCGACTCCGGCACCGGCTGGCCAAGCTTCACCGAGCCGGCCAACCTGGAGCACGTCGAGCTGCGCCCTGACACCGGCCTCTTCATGCGGCGCACCGAGGTCGTCTGCAAGCACTGCGAAGCTCACCTCGGGCACGTTTTCGACGATGGCCCGGGGCCGACCGGCCAGCGCTACTGCATCAACGGCTGCGCGCTGAAGCTAGATACCGCCTCCAGCTCCTAGATAGGAGAAGCGCACCGCGAGCGCGACCGCCTCGGTGCGGGTGTCGACCTCCAGCTTGGCGATCGCGTTGCGCACATGGGTGTGGACGGTCGCCGGGCTGAGGCCGAGCCGCTCGGCGATGTCTTTGACCCGCAGGCCCTCAGCCAGCAGCTCGAGGATCTGGCGCTCGCGGGGGGAGAGCTCGAGCAGCTTCTCGACCTCGGAGGGCTTGCCGCCGGCGAAATCGCCGCCGAGGAAGGTGCCGCCGCCGGTCACCGCTTTGACGGCGCGGGCGATGTCCTCGGCCGGGGCTGACTTCAGCACGTAGCCGGAGGCGCCGGCGCGCAGCGCCAGGGCGAGCAGGTCGGGCTGGGCGTGGGCGGTGAAGATGATCACCTTGGTCCGCGGCCGCGCCCTGAGGACTTCCTTGGTGGCCTCGATCCCGTCGCGCTTGGGCAACTCGACGTCGATGATGAGAACGTCGGGCTCAAGCTCTTTGACCACCTCGACCACGTCGCGCCCGTTGCCAGCCTCGCCGACGATCTCGACAGCGTTCGAGTCGGCCATCCGCGACTTGATCGCCTCGCGGACGATCTCATGGTCGTCACAGAGGACTACTCGTTTGGCTTCCCGAACGCTCGTGTTCATCGTTACCCGATTCTTTCAGGCGCGCCGTACGGATGCAGAATAGTGGGTAGCGTGAAACCTCCGTCCCGCTCCTGGCGGTTCTCGATCAGCGCGATCATCGTCCGTCCCACCGCCACTGCGGTGCCATTCAACGTATGCACAGTCTGCGGAGATTCGCCGTCGGCCGGCCGATACCTACAACCCAGGCGTCGTGCCTGGAAGTCGGTCGTGTTCGAGCACGAAGTCAGCTCGCGGTAGCGGCTCTGGCTAGGGATCCAAGCCTCGCAGTCGTACTTCTTGGCCGCCGGGGCACCGAGATCGCCCGCGGCGACGTTGACGACCCGGTAGGGGATCTCCAGCTCGGTGAGGATGCTCTCCTCGATCCCCAGTAGCCGCTCGTGCTCGGCCGACGAGTCCGAGGGCTCCACGAACGAGAACATCTCGACCTTGTCGAACTGGTGGACGCGGAAGATGCCGCGGGTGTCGCGGCCGGCGGCGCCCGCCTCGCGGCGAAAGCAGGTCGAGAAGCCGGCGTAGCGCCGCGGCAGCTCACCGGGCTCGAGGATCTCGCCGGCGTGCAGCCCCGCCAGTGCGACCTCGGAGGTGCCGGTCAGGAACAGCTCGTCCTTGGGCACCTCGTAGATCTGGTCGCGGTCGCCAGGCAGGAAGCCGCTCCCGTACAGGGCCTCTTCGCGGACGAGGACGGGCGGGATGACCGGCTCGTGGCCTGCGGCGCGCAGCCGCTCGATCGCGAAGCGAATCAGCGCCAGCTCCAGCAGCACGAGGTCGCCCTTCAGGTAGGCAAAACGGGAGCCAGAGAGCCGCGCGGCCGCCTCCATATCGATCAGACCAAGGGCGGCGCCGATCTCAAGGTGATCGTCTGGCTCAAAGTCGAACGCTGGCCTCTCGCCCACCTCGCGAACGACGGCGGCGTCCTCCTCACTCATCCCGTCAGGGGCTTCGGGGTCGGGCAGGTTGGGGAGGGCGGTGGCGACCCTCTCCAGCTCGGCCTCGATCCCCTCCAGCTCGGCCTTGCCGGATTCGATCCTCGCCTTCAGCCCCTGGACGCGGTCGATCAGCTCCCCGGCGTCACCGCCGACCTGCTTGGCGTCGCCGATCCGCTTGGAGAGGGCCTTGCGCTCGGCCTGGGCGCTCTCGACCGCGGGCAGCAGCTCGCGACGACGGCCGTCGAGCGCGAGCAGCTGATCGACGCCTTCGGCAGCGCCGCGGCGTGCCAGCGCCGCCTTGACCCGCTCGGGATCGGAGCGGATCAGCTTCAGATCGAGCATCGGCGGCCTGGGTTAGGGTGAGGAGGGTTCGCCGGGCCGCACGATGGTCTTGGCTTCTTCGCCCGCGTACTTGGCGACGAAGCGCGCGACCTCTTCGGCTTCGCGGCCGACCACGATGTTCTGGGGCATGATCGCCCCCGAGAAACCACCGTTTTGGATCGCGAAGAGGACATCCTGGTAGGTCTCGGTTCGCTGATCGAGGCTCGGGCCCTGCGTCCGCTGGCCGCGATTGCCGGTCCCCTGCGTGCCGGCGGCGCCCAGCGTGTGGCAGCCGGAGCAGTGCGTGGAGAAGGCGACGGCCCCTTTGTAGTCCGGGCTGCTCTTGGAGACCGCGACTCCTTCCTCGCCAAAGCCGCAGGCGGTGAGCCCGAAGGCAGCGAAGACCACCAAGGCTGTGATCAGAGCTGGGCGCACGCGGCGCGCATCATATTGTCTGGCGCCGATCCCGCTCTCTGACGATGCCGCCGCCCGATTCAGCCAGTTTCCGCGCCGCGATGGCCCTCTTGCCGACCAGCGTCACCGTCGTCAGCGCATCCGGCCCCGACGGCCCCGCCGGGGCCACCGCCAACGCCGTCTGCTCGCTCTCGATCGAGCCAATGCTGATGCTGGCCTGCCTCGATCGCAGCTCTCGCACCCTGCTCGCGGTCCAGGCCGCCGACCGCTTCGGGATCGGCGTCCTGCGCGCCGGCCAGGAGGAGATCGCCCGCACCTTTGCGACCAAGGCGCCGGTCGCCGAGAAGTGGGCGGGGGTCGCGTGGAGCGCGCGCGACGGCATCCCGGCGATCCAGGACACCCTGGTCTGGATCACCTGTGAGTTGCGCGACGTCCTCGCCGCCGGTGACCACGTGATCCTCACCGGCGAGGTGAGCGCCCTGGAGACTCGCGCGGGCATCCCCCTCCTCTTTCACGGCGGCGAGTACCGGCCGCTGGGTTGAGAGAGTCATAATCGCCCGATCGAGCAGGAGTTCCAAGAACCGGGCTGGTTCACCAAGAACCTGTTCAACCGGCTGATAGCCGGGCTGACGAGGCTCGGTGTCAGTATCGCCGGATCGCGGGTGCTCGAAGTGCGAGGGCGCAAGAGCGGCGAGTGGCGGCGCACCCCGGTCAACCTGCTCGCCTACGAGGGCGAGCGGTATCTTGTCGCACCGCGCGGCAAGACGCAGTGGGTGCGAAACCTGCGGGTCAGCGGCAAGGGACGGCTGGTGATCGGCCGGCGGGTCGAGGACTTCGGCGCGACGGAGCTGCCCGACGCGGAGAGACCGCCCCTGCTGCGCGCCTACCTGCGGCGGTGGAAATGGGAGGTTGGCGCCTTCTTCGGCGGGGTCGGCCCGGACGCACCCGAGGAGGAGCTGCGCCGCATCGCCTCCGAGCACCCCGTCTTTCGGATCTCCGTTTAGAGGTGGCCGCCGGTGAAGGCGGCACGCAGGGCGAGGAAGAAGATCACACCGCAGCTGACCGCCATGATCCCCATCTCGCGGCGGACTATGGCAAGAGCGAGGGACTGCTGGGTGTCGGCGGGGAGAGCTTCGAAGTCGATGTCGCCCAGCTCACGCTGGGCTGCGCCGGTGCGGGCCCCCTCGGCGAGCAGGGAGACGAAGAGGGGAAGGATGCCGTAGAGGTAGTGAAGGCTTTCAGCCGGCTTGTGGCCGGTGAAGACGAGCAGGCCGCCGAGCATCGCCTCAAGGAAGACCGCGGCCTGGGCGGCGCGCAGCAGGTACCAGAAGGGGATCGAGGGCCGTTCGTGATACCAGGCGATGCCGCCGCTGGCGCCCGCGACCAGGTTGAGGAGGATCAGGATGCAGCCGAGGACGATGTGGATCGCGATCATTTCCAAATCCGCCTGGATGGGCCGGGATGCGGCTTGCTGATGCGGAAAAGCACTATGTGGCAATGTGTCACAAAGGGTGTATAACAGCGGCTGCGGGGCGACGGGCGGCGGCGAAGGCGCCGCGCTAACCGCCCGGCCCAACCCGATCTCCAGTGCTGAAGAGCTACCTCCCGATTCTCGTCTTCGCCTTCCTCGGGCTGACCGTGGGCAGCGCTTTCGCGATGCTCAACCACCTGATCGGCCCGAAGCGCCCGAAGCGCCCCACCGCGGCGAGCCGGCGCCAGGCCGAGCCCTATGAGTCGGGCATCCCGGTCGAGGCGGCGCGCGGCTTCCGCTTCGGGGTCAGCTTCTACCTCGTGGCAATGCTGTTCATCCTCTTCGACATCGAGGTGGTGTTCCTCTACCCGGTCGGGGTGATCCTGAAGTGGGCCAGTAGCGTCTTCGTGTTGGGCGAGCTGATCACCTTCGTCGTCCTGCTGGCGGTCGCCTTCGTCTACGTCTGGCGCAAGGGGGCCCTGGATTGGAAGTAGAGCGCCAGACGATGCGCTCGCGCCAGCTGCGGGCCCGCGACATGCTGCGGGGCGATCTCGAGGGAGAGGACCTGGAGCGCTACGTCGCGGAGCGGGTCGTGATGACCAAATTCGACAAGCTGTTCAACTGGGCGCGGGCCAACTCGATGTTCCCGCTCACCTTCGGCCTCGCCTGCTGTGCGATCGAGGCGCCGATCGCGGTCGTGACGGCGCGCTACGACCTCGCCCGCTTCGGCGCCGAGGCGCTGCGTGCCTCTCCGCGCCAGGCGGACTTCATCATCCTCTCGGGCCGGGTCTCGATCAAGATGGCGCCGGTCGTGCGGCGGCTCTACGACCAGATGCTGGAGCCGAAGTGGGCGATATCGATGGGCGCTTGCTCCTCCAGCGGCGGCATGTTCTCCAACTACGCGGTGGTGCAGGGGGCGGACAAGTTCATGCCGATCGACCTCCACATCCCCGGCTGCCCGCCGCGGCCGGAGGCGGTGCTCTATGGCTTCACCAAGCTGCAGCGCAAGATCCAGGGCAATCCCGACCCGGGCTGGCGGCAGCGCTACAACGCGGTGGGCACCGAGGAGTGGGCACGGGGCGGCCCGCGCAGCGCCCCGAGCCCCGAGGAGGCAGAAGCCTATGAGGCCGCCAGGGAGCTGATCCGTGCCTGACGCCCCCGGGCTTGAGCTGATCCGCGGGGAGATCGAGCAGCACCATCCCGGCGCCGTCCTCGACACCAGCTTTGACCGCGGTCAGGGGGCACTGGTCGTCGACCCAGGCCAGGTGCTCGCCGTCTTGCGTTGGCTGCGCGATGCGCCGGGCCAGGGCTACCGCTTCCTCTCCAGTCTGCACGCCGCGGACTACCTGCCCGCGGCGCCGCGCTTCGGAGTCCACTACGAGCTGCTGAACCGCGACCGGGTTGAGCGGCTGAGGGTCAAAGCGATGCTCGCCGACCCCGGCGGAGAGACGCTGCCGGAGATCGACTCCTGCGTGGAGCTGTTCCCGACCGCCGAGTTTCAGGAGCGGGAGGCGTTCGACTTCTTCGGGATCGTGTTCCGCGGCCATCCCGATCTGACCCGGATCCTGCTGCCCGACGATTACGTCGGCTGGCCCCAGCGGCGCGATTTCCCCGTGGGCGGGGAGCCCGTGACCTTCACCTACAACGAGGGCGCGCGTGGTTGAGACGCTGACCGACAACTCCAAGACCGAGGTGATGACGGTCAACATCGGCCCGCACCACCCGGCCACGCACGGGGTGCTGCGGCTGATCGTCGACCTCGAAGGTGAGGTCGTGCGAGACGTGAAGCCGGTGATCGGCTACGTCCACACCGGGATCGAAAAGTCCTGCGAGGACAAGAGCTACTGGAAGGTCATCCCCTTCGTCGAGCGGATGGACTACGTCTCCTACTTCTTCCAGATGGAGGCCTTCTGCGGCGCGGTCGAGCGTCTGGTCGGGCTCGAGATCCCGCCCCGCGCCCGCTACCTGAGGACGATCTTCCTCGAGCTGAACCGGATCCACTCCCACCTGGTCTGGCTGGGGACGACGGCGCTCGACCTCGGCGCGATCTCGATGCTCTGGTACTGCTTCCGCGAGCGCGACAAGATCCTCGACCTGTTCGAGATGGCGACCGGGCAGCGGATGCACACCCGCTACTTTCAGGTCGGCGGGGTGATCGAGGACATCCCGCTCGGCTTTGAGGCAAAGCTGCGCGACTTCATCGCCGACATGCCGGTCCGGGTGGGCCAGTACGAAGCGCTGCTCGACCGCAATGAGATCTTCCTCTCGCGGACCAAGGGGGTCGGGATCGTGCCGCGCGAGCGGCTGCTTGCGCTGGGCGTGACCGGGCCGCTGCTGCGCGCCGCCGGCGAGCCCTGGGACCTGCGCAAGGCGTTTGACTACCTCGCCTACCCCGAACTCGACTTCAAGATCCCGGTCGGCACCGTCGGCGACGGCTATGACCGCTACCGGGTACGGCTGGCAGAGATGATCGAGTCGGTGAGGATCGTCGAGCAGGCGCTCGACGGGCTGCCCGAGGGTCAGTTCATCGCCGATGACCGCAAGTACGTGCTGCCGCCTCGCTCCGAGCTGCCGGTCTCGATGGAGTCGCTGATCCATCACTTCAAGCTGGTCACCGAGGGCTACCGGGTGGGACCGGGCGAGGTCTACTACGCGATCGAGTCGCCGCGTGGGGAGCTGGGCTGCTTCGTCCTCGCCGACGGCTCGGCGAAGCCAGCGCGGGTGCACTTCCGCGACGCGTCTTTCGTCAACTTGCAGGCGTTCAAGGACATGTCGGTTGGCGGCTACGTCGCCGACATGATCGCCAGCCTCGGGATGCTGGACCCGATCTTGGGAGGCGTCGACCGGTGAGTCACCTGCCCATCGACCCGGCCCTGACCGAGGGGCGCGTCCCGAACCGGGTTCCCGAGCAGGTCCCTGAGCTTCATGAGGTGGACTGCCCGGTTGAGCTGCGCAAGCACATCGAAGTATTGATGTCCCGGTATCCGGACCGGCACTCGGCTTCGATCCCGGCGCTTTGGGCGGTGCAGCGGCGCTACGGATGGTGCACGCCGGAGGGGATGCGCCAGGCCGCCGCCGTGATGCGGGTTACTCCCGCTTACCTGGAGTCGGTGGCCAGCTTCTATGACCTGCTGTACACGGAGCCGGTGCAGACTCACAAGGTCGCCGTCTGCACCAACATCAGCTGCTGGATGCGGGGTGGGGACGAGCTGCTGAGCGCCTTTAAGGCGGCGGCCGAGACCGAGGACGTGCTCGTTACCGGGTTCGAGTGCCTGGGAGCCTGCGACATCGCCCCGATGGCCTCGATCGACGAGCGCTATTTCGGGCCGCTGGAGAACGCGGACGCCGTGACCGCGATCGAGCAGCTGCGCGCGGGCGCCGACGTGCTGCCCGAGAAGGCGCTCGCCAAACGGCCGCTGCCGGGAGGCCCCGATGCCTGAGACGCGGCTGCTGCTCGAGCACGCCGAAGACCCCGAGTTGCGCACGATCGCCGGCTACAGGCGCTACGGCGGCTACGCGACCCTGGAGAAGGCCTACCGCGAGATGGAAGCCGACGCGGTGCTGAAGGAGCTCGAGGACTCGGGGCTGCGGGGCCGCGGCGGGGCAGGCTTCTCGATGGGGAAAAAGGCCTCCTTCCTCCCCCGCGGGGAAATGAGCAAGTACCTCTGCTGCAACGCGGATGAGTCCGAGCCGGGTGCCTTCAAGGACCGCGAGCTGATGCAGCGAAACCCGCACCAGCTGATCGAGGGGATCGCGATCGCCGCCCTAGCCGCCGACACCGGCCACGCTTTCATCTTCATTCGCGGCGAGTACGACCTACAGGCGGACATCCTCGACGCCGCGGTCGCCGAGGCCTACGAGGCCGGCTACCTTGGCGAGGACATCCTCGGCACCCACCGCAACCTCGAGCTGATCGTCCACCGCGGCGCCGGCGCCTATATCTGCGGCGAGGAGACGGCGCTGCTCGACGCCCTGGAGGGTAAGCGCGGCAACCCGCGGCTGAAGCCGCCCTTCCCGGCGGTACAGGGGCTCTACGGCGGGCCGACCCTGATCAACAACGTGGAGACGCTCTCCAACGTGCCGGCGATCGTCGCCAAGGGAGCCGAGTGGTTCCGCGGATTCGGCACCGAACAGTCGCCGGGCACCAAGGTGGTGTCGATCTCGGGCTGCGTGCAGCGACCCGGCAACTACGAGGTCGAGCTGGGAGTGCCGATTCGCGAGCTCATCTTCGATCTCGCGGGCGGGCCGGAGGAGGGCCACGCGGTGAAAGCCTTCTATCCCGGTGGCTCCTCATCCCCGGTCCTCACGGTCGAGGAGGGCCTCGACCTTCCCTACAGCTTTGAGGCGATGGCCGAGGCGGGGTCGATGCTCGGCTCCGGCTCGATCATCGTCGCCGATGACCGCGTCTCGATCCCCCTCATGGCGCTGCGCACGGCGCGCTTTTACCACCACGAGTCCTGCGGCAAGTGCACCCCCTGCCGCGAGGGGACCAACTGGACGGTGAAGATGCTGGAGCGGGTGGTCCGCGGCGAGGCGACCCCGATCGACCTCGACATCATCAGCTCGGTCCAGGAGAACATCATCGGCCACTGCCTGTGCGTCCTCGGCGACTCGATGGCGATGCCGGTCGGGGCGATGGTGCGCAAGTTCCGTGGCGAGTTCGAGGCCGTGATCGCGGCTGGCCAGGACGCCACCACCGGGGAGGCGTTGGCGGCATGAGCGGCAGCGAGATCACGCTGATCATCGACGGGCGCGAGGTCGCCGCGACCGAGGGAGAGATGCTCCACGACGCCGCGAAGCGGGGCGACGTCGAGATCCCGGTCTTCTGCTATGAGCCGAAGCTGGGCGAGCCCGTAGGGGCCTGCCGGATGTGCCTGGTCGAGATCGAGGGAATGCCGAAACTTCAGACCTCCTGCTCGACCCCGGTCCGCGACGGGATGGTCGTCCACACGATGACCGACCAGGTAAAGCACGCCCAGAGCGCGGTGGTCGAGTTCCTGCTCGTCAACCACCCGCTCGACTGTCCCGTCTGCGACAAGGGTGGGGAGTGCCCGCTCCAGGACATCTCGATGGGCTGGGGCCCGGGCCGCAGCCGCTTCACCGACCCCAAGCGCCACTTCCAAAAGCCGATCGAGCTCTCGCCCTTGGTCGCGATCGACCGCGAGCGCTGCATCCTGTGCTATCGCTGCGTGCGCTTCAGCCAGGAGGTCACCGAGGACTCCCAGCTGGCGCTGCTCGAGCGCGGCGACCGCTCCTTCGTCGGCACCTTCGACGACCGTCCCTACATCGCCCCCTTCCACGGCAACATCACCGAGCTCTGCCCGGTCGGGGCGCTGACCAGCTACACCTACCGCTTCCGCGCCCGGCCCTGGGACATCGAGCAGGCGGGCTCGATCTGCACGCTTTGCCCGAGCCAGTGCAACGTCAGCTTCACGGTGCGCGACGAGCAGGTGGCGCGGGTGCTGGGGCGCGATAACTCCGAGGTCGACGACGGCTGGCTCTGCGACCGCGGCCGCTACGGCTTCGAGATGTTCGGCGCCGAGCAGCGGATCCGCGGGCCGCAGCTGCGAGGCGGGGCAAAGGCCGCTTGGGCCGACGCGTTATTCGCCGCCGCCGAGGGCCTGCGCAAGGCAGACGGCGCCGTGGCGGCGATCGTCGGCGATGCCTCAAACGAGGAGGGCTACCTGGTCCAGCGGATCCTGCGCGAAGCGCTCGGCTCGCCTCACATCGACTCCCGCCCATCGCGCGGCGCCTCGCGCGCAACCTTGCTCCAGCTCAGCCAGCCGGACCTCTCGGCCAGGGTCCGCGACATCGACGCCGCCGAGGCGATCCTCTTGCTCGGCACCGACCCCCTGCACAGCTCCCCGATCCTCGACCTCCGCATCCGCAAGGCAATCCGCCGGGGCGGCGCCCGACTGGCGGTGGCCACCGAGCGCCCCACCGCACTCGACGGCGGCGCCGCGGCCGCGAGTCGCTACGCCCCGGGCGACGCCACGCTCTTCCTATCTGAGCTGGCCGCCTGCCTGCGCCCGGACAACGAAGGCGGGCCCACCTCGGCGATCGCCGAGGTGCTGCGCGACGCCGCGAGCGTCGTGATCGTCTGGGGCGAGCGGATCGGCCGCGCGGGCGAGGGGGCCCTGCAGGCCCTGCTCGACCTGGCCTCGGCCCTCGACCTCGCCGCCAAGGACGGCTCGGGCCTGCTCGAGGTTCCCGAGCTGACCAACGCCCGCGGTCTGCGCGAGGTCGGCTGCCTCCCTGACTGCGGGCCGGGCCTGGCCGAGGCACAGGGCGGCAAGGGCACCGAGGAGATCCGCGCAGCCCTGGAGTCCGGCGAGCTGAGGTCGGTGATCCTCTTCGGCGTCGACCCGATCCGCGACTTCCCCGACTCCGGCGCCTGGGCTGCCGCGCTCGGCGCCGCCGAGCAGGTGATCGCCTTCTCGATGTTCGAGAACGAGACGACCGCAAAGGCCGACGTCGTCCTCCCGCTGGAGACCCACGCCGAGAAAGACGGCACGCTCACCCACCCCGACGGCCGCATCCAGCGAGTCCGCCCGAGCGCCTCGCGCCCGGCCGATATCCGCCCCAACTGGGAGGTCCTCACCGAGCTCTCCGCGGCCCTCGGCCACGACACCGCGATCTCCTCCCAGCCCTCCGCCCTGGCGACCGTCTCCGCCGCTGTCCCTTTCTACGCCGGCATCGATGACGCGGCGATCGGCGGTCGCGGAGTCCGCTGGCAGGACCGTCCCGAGGCAACCGCGCTCCCCGCCCCCGAGCCAGCGCCTCCCGTCCCCGTCAAGGCGGGCGGGCGCCCGCCGGATAAGGCACCCAGCGACGGGCTCAGGCTCGGCACTTACCGCGACCTATGGGCCGGCCCGATCACGGAGCTGAACCCCCCGCTCCGCTTCCTCGAGCCGACCCAGCGGCTGGAGCTGGCGCCCGCCGACGCCGAGCGCCTCGGCCTGCACAGCGGCGATGCGGTCAGGGTCGCTCAGAACGGCGCCGCCGTCGAGGCCCGAGTCGAGATCAAGGAACGGCTGCCGCAGGGCGCCTGCTTTTTGATCGAGGGCACCGCCGATGGCAACGCCAACGCCCTGCTGAACGGCGGCCCGGTGGAGGTAGAGATCGCCAAGGTGGGCCGATGACGCTGCCGATCGCCGATCCCTATTTCGTCGAAGCGACCTGGGTGATGATCGTCAAGTCGGTGGTGATCTTCGCGATCATCTTCGGCATCCTGCCGCTGCTGACGGTGCTCGAGCGCAAGTTGATCGGGCGCTTCCAGCACCGCTACGGCCCTAACCGGGTCGGGCCCTACGGCATCCTGCAGCCGCTCGCCGACGTCGGCAAGCTGCTCTCCAAGGAGGCCTTCCGCCCGGCCAACGCGATCCCGACCCTGTTCATCCTCGGGCCGCTCCTGCCGGTCCTCTCAGGGGTGCTCGCCCTCGCGATCATCCCCTGGGGCGACGTGCAGGGTGGGGTCGGCCTCTACGGCATCGACGTCCCGATCGGCATCCTCTACTTTTTCGCGGTCGGCTCGCTGGCCTTCTACGGGCTGCTGTTGGGCGGCTGGTCCTCGGGCTCTAAGTACAGCTTCCTCGGCGCGATGCGCTCGGCCGCGCAGCTGATCTCCTATGAGGTCTCAATGGGCCTGGCGCTGCTCGGCGTGGTGATGATGAGCGGCTCCCTCTCGCTCGTGGAAATCGTCCGCGCCCAGAGCCACATCTGGTTCATCGTGCCCCAGATCGTCGGCTTCCTGATCTTCATGGTGGCGGGCTTCGCCGAGACCAACCGCGCCCCGTTCGATCTTCCCGAGGCCGACGCCGAGTTGGTCCAGGGCTTCATGACCGAGTACGGAGGGATGCGCTTCGGCTCCTTCCTGCTGGTCGAGTACATGGAGATCATCGTCGTCTCGGGGATCGCGGCGGCGACCTTCCTCGGTGGCTGGATGGGACCTGGCCCGGCTTGGCTTGGCCCGATCTGGATGCTGGTGAAGATGATGGGGCTGGTCGTCTTCTTCATCTGGGTACGGGCGACGCTGCCGCGACTTCGCTACGACCAGCTGATGAGCTTCGGCTGGAAAGTCCTCCTTCCCCTGGCGACCCTCAACGTCTTGGTGACGGCGATCCTGGTGACCACGACGTGACCGAGTTCCCCTACCTCAAGGACGACAGCGTCGTCGAGGTGCAGCGCGGCCCCGATCCCGGCGGAGTCGGCGGCGCCTACCGCGCCTTCGGCGAGACCCTGCGCGGGCTGAAGACGACCCTCGCCCGCCTGATCGAGGGGCCGCTGACGATCCAGTACCCGGAGGAGAAGACGCCGGTCTACCCGCGCTTCCGCGGCCGGCACAAACTGCATCGCTTCGAGGACACCGGGCTTGAGAAATGCGTCGGCTGCTCCCTCTGCGCAGCCGCCTGTCCGGCTGACTGCATCCGCGTCGTCGCCGCCGAGAACCTTCCCGGCGAGCGCGTCTCCGCAGGGGAGCGCTATGCGGCGGTCTATGAGATCAACCTCTCGCGCTGCATCTTCTGCGGCTACTGCGAGATCGCC
Source organism: uncultured Solirubrobacterales bacterium (assembly GCA_963743285.1). Taxonomy (GTDB): domain Bacteria; phylum Actinomycetota; class Thermoleophilia; order Solirubrobacterales; family 70-9; genus CAVUPF01. Next base: position 156,768 of record CAVUPF010000008.1, on the reverse strand, counting down.
TGCCCGTTCGACGCGATCACGATGGGCCACGACTACGAGATGGCCGACTATGACCGGGGCGACCTGATCTTCACCAAGGAGATGCTGCTCGCCGAGCCGATCGAGCGGACGCCGCTAAAAGCCGAGGGCGAGTAGTTGGAAGCGGTCCTCTTCTTCGTAGCGGCGATCGGGGCCCTCGGCGGCGCGACCGGCGTCGTTGCCCTGCGCAACCCCTTCTACAGCGTGCTGGCGCTGATCGTCCACCTCTTCTCGCTCTCGGTGCTCTTCCTGCTGCTCACCGCGGCCTTCGTCGCCGCCGCGCAGGTGGTCGTCTACGCCGGCGCGGTGATGGTCCTCTACGTCTTCGTCGTCGCCTACGTGGGCAGCGGCGGCGAGTCGGCCTGGGAGCCGATCCCCGGCCAACGCCTCCTCGCGCCGCTGCTCGGCGCCGCGCTCTTCGTCGAGCTCTCGGTCGCCGTCCTGGCCTCCTCGCTGCTGGCGCTAGGCACCGACGGGCCGCACGTCAACCGCGGCTTCGGCAACCCCGCTGCGATCGGCCGCCTGCTCTTGGAGCGCTTCCTCGTCCCCTTCGAGGCGTCCTCGATCCTGCTGCTCCTGGCGGCGGTCGGGGCGGTCGTCCTCGCCGGGCGCAAGCGGGGAGAGCCGGCATGAGCATCGAGTGGTACGTGGTCCTCTCGGCGCTGCTTTTCGCGGTCGGCGCGGTGGGGATCCTGATCCGGCGCAGCCCGATGGTGATCCTGCTCTGCCTGGAGCTGATGCTGAACGCCGGCAACCTGGCGCTGGTCGCCTTCAGCCGCATGGTCGGCAACCAGCAGGGGCAGATCTTCGCCCTGGTCGTGATGGTGGTCGCCGCCTGCGAGGTCGTGGTCGGCCTGGGGCTGATCGTCGCCCTGTTCCGCCGCAAGCTGCCGCTCAACGTCGATGACCTGCGGGGGTTGCGCGGGTGAGCGTGACGACCTGGGCCTGGCTGGTCCTGCTCTTCCCACTGCTCGGCTCGATCGTGATCGCGCTCGGCTTCCGGGCGATCCCGGCCCGCGCCGCCGGGGCGATCGGGACCGCCTCGATCGGGCTCGCCTTCGGGTGCGGCGTCGCCACCCTGATCGGCCTGCTCGAATCCTCCCCCGACGCCCGCCACCACGCCTCCTCGCTGTGGGAATACGCCAGCGCGGCCGGCCTGCAGATCAAGCTCGGCATCTTCGTCGACCCGCTCTCGGTCTTCATGGTCTTGGTCGTCACCGGCGTCTCGACCCTGATCCACCTCTACTCATACGGCTACATGCGCTCCGATCAGGGCTACCACCGCTTCTTCAGCTACCTCAACTTCTTCGTCTTCTCGATGCTGCTGCTGGTCCTCGCCGGCAACTTCGTGCTGCTGATCGTCGGCTGGGCCTTCGTCGGCTTCGCCTCCTACGCGCTGATCAGCTTCTGGTACCGGCGCACGACCGCGACCCGGGCGGGGATGAAGGCCTTCGTGATCAACGTGGTCGGCGACATCGGCCTGGTCCTCGCCGCGCTGCTGATCTTCCGCGAACTGGGGAGCTTCGAATACAGCACGGTCTTCGCCAAGGCGCCACACGTCTTCCACACCAACGAGTGGTCGGTGACGGCGATCTGCCTGCTGCTGCTGGTCGGCGCCTTCGCCAAGTCGGCGCAACTCCCGTTCCACACCTGGCTGCCCGACGCCATGGAGGGACCCACCCCGGTCTCCTCGCTGATCCACGCGGCGACGATGGTGACCGCCGGCGTCTACCTGATCGCCCGCACCCACATCCTCTTCGTCCTCGCCCCCACCGCCGCCGACATCGCCGCCTTTGTCGGCCTGGCGACGCTGCTGGTCGCCGGGACGATCGCGCTGGTGATGACCGACCTGAAGCGAGCCATCGCCTACTCGACGATGAGCCAGATCGGCTACATGATCATGGGTGTCTCGATCGGCGCCTACAGCGCCGGCCTCTTCCACCTGATGACCCACGCCTTCTTCAAGGCGCTTTTGTTCATGGCCGCCGGCTCGATCATCGCGGCGATGGGCAACGAGCAGAACATCGACCGGATGAGCGGCTTCGGGCGGGCGATGCGCTTCACCTCGATCACGATGCTCTGCGGCGGGCTGGCGCTGGCCGCGTTCCCCGGCACCTCCGGCTTCTTCTCCAAGGACGACATCCTCGCCTACGCGACGGCGCGCGGCGGGATGTACCTGATCTTCACCGTGCTCGGCTACTTCGGCGCCCTGCTGACCGCGATCTACACCTTCCGACTGATCTTCCGCGTCCTTCCCGGTCGCCCCTGCAAGGAGGCGCAGGAGCTGATCGACAGCGGCCATGTCGTCCACGCCCACCCGGTCAACCCCGCGAGCGGTGAGGAGGAGGACACCGACGTCGGCTTCCCCGGTGCCGAGCACCAGATCGCCGAGCAGTCGCCGCCGATGAAGATCGCGATGGGCGTGCTCGCCTTCCTGGCGCTGTTCGCCGGCTTCATCCAGGTGCCGGGCATCGACGACGCAGTCACCAAGTTCCTCGAACCGGTCTTCGCCGACTCGCCGCTGGCCGCGATCCACCCCTCGGTCGCGGCCGCCTGGGAGGGCCTCGGGATCGGCGCGGTGATCTCGCTCGCCGGCATCGGGATCGCCTACTGGCTCTATGTGGCTCGGCCCGAGACCCCGGCGAAGCTGATCCGTCGCTTCGGGGCCCTGCACACCTTCCTGCTCAACAAGTGGTACTTCGATGAGCTGATCGACGTAGTGGTGGTGCGGCCGGCGCTTGCGATCGGCAGCTTTGCCAACCGCACCTTCGAGCGGGTCGTCGTCGACGGACTCGTCAGCGGCACCGAGGACGTGGTCGGCGGCGCCGGGCGGGTCGTCCGCACCGTGCAGAGCGGCTTCGTCCGCAGCTATGCGCTGCTGTTGATCGCCGGCTTCGCCGGGCTCGCCCTCTACTTCCTGCTGAGCGCATCGTGATCAGCTTCCTGCTCTGGACCCCACTCGCCTTCGGCCTCATCGGCCTCTTCCTGCCAAAGCGCGCGACGGGCTGGTGGGCGACGCTGGGCTGCGCGGTGACGCTGGGCCTGGCGATCGCCATCCTCGCCGGCTTTGACTCGAGCGCAAGCGGTCTCCAGGACACCGTCAACGTGAGCTGGATCTCGGGCCTCGGTGTCTCCTACAGCCTCGGGGTCGACGGGCTCAACGTCTTCCTGGTGCTGCTGACCGCGGTGCTGTGGCTCGGCGCCACCGCGTTCGCCGCCTTCCGCGAACAGGAGCGCCCACAGCTCTTCTTCTTCCTGATGCTGCTCGGGCAGACCGCGACCCTCGGCTCCTACCTCGCCCAGGACCTGCTCCTCTTCGTCCTCTTCTTCGACCTGATGCTGGTGCCGTTCTACTTCCTCTTCGGCGCCTGGGGCACGGACCGTGCCGACGGCGTCACCGCATCGGCAGCGACGCTGAAGATGATCGTCTACACGCTGATCGGCTCGCTGCTGATGCTGGTCGGGGCGATCGCCACGGCGATCCTCTCCGCCCACGGTGGCCACATCACCTTCTCGATCGCCGCGCTCGCCAAGCACCCGCTCAGCGACGGCAGCCAACGCTGGATCTTCTGGTTCTTCGCCGCCGCCTTCCTGGTCAAGATGCCCGCCTTCTTGCTGCACGGCTGGATGCCCGATGCCTACCGCGCCGCGCCGCTGCCGGCGCTTGCGGTCTTCTCGGGGGTGCTTGCCAAGGTCGGTGCCTACGGGTTCCTGCGGATCGTGCTGCCGCTCTTCCCGGCCGCTACCGTGCAGTTCCAGGAGGTGATCCTGGTGATCGCCGTGGCCTCGATCCTCTACGGCTCGGTGATGGCCTTCACCCAGACCAATGTGCGGCTGATCGTCGGCTACTCCTCGGTAGCGCAGCTCGGCTTCATCACCGCCGGGATCTTCGCCCTGCGCGCCGACGGCGCCGACGGGGCGATCCTGCAGATGGTCAACCACGGGCTTGTGGTGGCCCCGATCTTCATCATCGTCGCGATCCTGGTCGAGCGAACCGGCACCGAGGACCTGCGCCAGATGGGTGGGATGGCGCTGCGCGCCCCGGTGCTGGCGGCGCTCTTTTTGATCGTCACCGTGGCGACCCTGGCGATGCCGGGGTCGGCCAACTTCATCGGTGAGTTCTACATCCTCAACGGGCTCTTCCAGGCGAAGATCGTCTTCGCCTTCATCGCGATCTCGGGCGTCGCGATGTCGGCCTACTACGCGCTGCGCCTCTACCAACGCACGATGCACAACCGCAAGCCCGACGGGATCGCCTCGCGGGAGATCGCCTGGCGCGACGGCGTCGTCCTTGCCCCACTCGTCCTCTGCATCCTCGCCCTCGCCCTCTACCCGCAGCTGATCCTGAAGCGCACCGACCCCTCGGTGCAGGCACAAATCAGCGCCGTGCAGCCGGCGCCCTCGCACACCACCCTCGCCAGCCGATGAGCTTCCACGCGCCGCACCTGGACTACGCCGGGCTCTCGCCCCTGATCGCACTTACCGTGGGGCTCTGCGTCGTCTTGCTCGGCGGCGTCTTTAAGCGCACCAAGCGGGCGGCGCCGGCGCTCACGCTGATCGCCCTCGCCGCCACCGCAGGGCTCTTGATCTGGCAGTGGGACGGGGCCAAGGTCCTGCTCAGCGGCGCGCTGCGACTCGACGACCTGGCGATCTCGCTCTCCTTGATCGCCGTCCTCACCGCCGCCTTCGCGGTCCTCCTCTCACTCGGCGAGCCCGCCGCCGAGCAAGCGGGCCACGGCGAGTACCACGCGCTTTTGCTCGGCTCGGTCTTGGGCATGACGCTGCTCGCCCAGGCACAGAACCTGGTCAGCTTCTTTGTCGCGCTTGAGACCCTCTCGATCCCGCTCTACATCCTCTGCGCCACAAATCTTCGCCGCGAGCACTCGCTGGAGTCGGGGCTGAAGTATCTGATCGTCGGCTCGCTCGGCTCAGCGACCCTGCTCTACGGGATGGCGTTCCTCTACGGCGGCACCGGCTCGACTGGCTTCGTCGGGATCGCCAGGGGCATCGCTCGCCATGGGGTGCTGGGCGACCCCCTGATCCTGGTCGGGATCGCCCTGGCGACGGTCGGCCTCGCCTTCAAGACCTCGATCGCCCCCTTCCACCAGTGGACGCCGGATGTCTATGAGGGAGCCCCCACCCCGATCACCGCCTTCATGGCGGTGGCGACCAAGGCGGCGGCCTTCGCCGTCTTCGTGCGTTTCTTCGACGTCGCGCTGGCGCCGCAGGCAAGCGAGTGGCAGCCCGCGCTGGCGGTCCTTGCCGCGATCTCGATCGTGGTCGGCAACCTCGGCGCCCTCGGACAGGCCTCGCTGAAGCGGATGCTCGGCTACTCCGGCGTCGCCCAGGCCGGCTACATGCTGGGCGGCATCGTCGTCGCCTCGAAGGCCGGGATCGACGCTCTCGTCTTCTACCTCGCCGTCTACGCCTTCATGAACCTCGCCGCCTTCGCGGTGATCGTCGCCCGTGAGCGCGAGACCTCATATGGCGACCAGGTCCGCGCCGTGCAGGGCCTGGGGCGGGAGCGCCCGCTGCTCGCCTGGCCGCTGACGATCGCGATGCTCGGCCTGGCCGGGCTGCCCGCGACGGCGGGGTTCATCGGCAAGCTCTACCTGATCGAGGCCCTGGTCGAAGGCAGCTACACCTGGCTTGCGGTCTTCATCGCGGTCGGCACGATGATCTCCCTGGCCTACTACCTGCGGGTCGTCGCGGCGATGTGGATGCGACCCGGCGGCGAGCCCGCGGTCGGAGCCGCCGCGACGCCGGTGATTGCCGGCGCCTCCCCCGAAGCCGACCCGATCGATCCCGAGGCAGGCAACCGCCTCTACCTGGCTGCCCCGGCCCTGCTCGCCACGGCGGCCGTCGTCTTCTTCGGCATCCTCCCCCAGCCCCTGGTCGACTTCGCCCAACATGCCGGCGGCTCGATCGCCCAGTTCCTCCCCTGAGCCCGCCGGTGCTCCACCACGCCTCGATCGAGATCGAGCCGGCGGAGGTGGAGCGCGCCACCGAGTTCTGGGTGCTGCTCGGCTTCACCGAGGTCGAGCCGCCCGCGGCGCTCCGCGGCGCCGCCGTCTGGCTCGATCGGGAGGGGACGCAGGTCCACCTGATCGCCTCCAAGGAGCCGACCGTCCCGCGCCGCGGCCATCTGGCGATCGTCCCGCCGGACTTCGGGCTAGCCGTGGCGGCGCTGCGTGAGCACGGTTTCGAGGTGACCGGCAAACGCGAGCTCTGGGGCTCCCCCGTGCCCTCGCGATCGCCCCGGGCGGCCACCGGGTCGAGCTCGTGGCCACGCCGCCCCCGGGCGGTGGCCGCCGGGATGAGGGGGCCTCCTAACCCGGCCGCCCACGGGCGGCGCGCGATCTCGTCGCCTTTGGCCCGAGAGGCGGCCCTTCTCAGCGCGAGGCCTCCTGGCGGCTGCCGCCCGGCGGGGCCCGTCGTGTGGCGCGGCTACGATGCGCCCGGTGCGTTACCCGGTCGAGGACTTCACCCCCGAGGAGAGAGCGATCCTCGCTCCCCACTTCACCAATCTCGACCGCCCGGTGTTCGCCCTCGTCAACTTGCCGGAGACCGTCAAGGGGGCGCTTTTTGCCCGCTATTCGCGCTATTCGGGGACCGTGCGGCGGCTCTACCTGGAGGAGTTCGCCGCCGATTCACCGCCCGGGGGGCGCCCCTTCGACGCGGAGGAGGGCGAGCGAGCGGCGCAGCTGTATGAGCGGGTGTTCCTCGGCTACGGCGATGACTCGATCGCCCAGGTCGGCGGCGCCCACGTCGCCTGCGAGTGGGTCTCCAACATCCTCACCAAGCTCCTCCAGCGCGGCCGCCTCGCCGCCTACCTGGAGCAGTCGACCCGCTATATCCCCTACGACAGACCGCTCGAGGAAGGCTCCGGGGGCGGCTACCGCTACTACCGCGACGAGCAGCTTGGCCCACAGTTCGGGGCGGCGATGGACGAGCTGTTCGGGATCTACTCGCGCTCGCTGCGCGAGGTCGAGTCCTGGGCGGCGGAGCGCTGGCCGCGGGGCGACGCCGAGCCGCAGCGCGCCTGGGAGCGCTCGATCCGGGCCAAGGCGCTCGACCTGCTGCGCGGCCTGCTCCCCGCCGCGACGCTGAGCCACGTCGGCATCTTCGCCTCGGGGCAGGCCTACGAGCAGCTGATCCTGCGGCTGATGTCCTCGCCGCTGCCGGAGGCGCGCGAGTACGGCGGGATGATCCTGGAGGAGCTGCAGCAGGTGATGCCGAGCTTCGTCTCCCGGGTCGAGCGGCCCGACCGCGGCGGCGAGTGGGTCAGCTACCTACGACGGCGTCGCGAGGCGACCGAGGGCTGGGTATCGCGGCTCGGGCTCGATCGCCGGGGCGCAGGCGGGGACGCCCCCTCAGTCGAGCTGGTCCACGTCGACGGCAGCGAGGGCGACCTGCTCGCCGCCTGCCTGTTTGAGTCCTCGGCGACGCCGGAGACCGAGATCCTCGCCCGCCTCGACGTGCTCGACCGCTACGAGCGGGCCGAGCTGCTCGGCGCGCTGGTCGGCGAGCGCGGCAACCGCCGCCACCGCCCCGGCCGCGGCTTTGAGGCGCTGCGCTACCGCTTCGAGATCGTCTCCGACTACGGCGCCTTCCGCGACCTCCAGCGACACCGGATGCTGACCTGCCAGTGGCAGCGGCTGGGTCCCGACCTTGGGGCGGGAGTGCCCGGCGAGGTCCGCGAAGCAGGGATCGGTGAGGAGTTCGACCGGGCGCTGGAGATCTCCCGCACCGAGTACGAGCGGCTCAGCGCCGCCGGCCTGCGCGAGCAGGCCCCTTACGCGCTCAGTCTCGCCTACCGGATCCGCTACAGGCTGGATCTCAATGCCCGCGAGGCGATGCACCTGATCGAGCTGCGCTCCGGCCGCGAGGGACACCCGACCTACCGGGCGATCGCCCAGGCGATGCACGAGAGGATTGCCGCCATCCACCCCGCCGTCGCCGCGGCGATGACCCACGTCGACACCTCACAGGAGCCGCGCCTGGAGCGGATCCTCAGCGAGATCCGCACCCAGCGCAAGCGGACCCAGGCCGCCGAACACGTCGCCTCGCCACCCGGGCTCAACCCGCTCGGCTGAGCGTCGCCTTAATCGCGCTGCTTGCGCTTGCGGCGCTCGCCATTCTGCGGTTCGGGGGAAGCCGCCTCCTCGGGGTCCTCGCTTGCCGCCGGGCCGTCGCCGTTCGCACCGCTAAGGGCCGCACTCGCCTTCTCCCCCGGAGTCGGAAAGGGAATCGCTTCGCCGGCGGCCCAGGCAGCCGGGCGGCCACCGCGGACCTTGCCCAGCAGCAGCAGAGCGATGTATATGAACCAGAGCAGGGCGAACTGGAAGAAGATGAAGGAGACGGCGCCCAAGGCCATCCCGAGCGCGCCCCAAAAGCGGCTCAGCAGGCCGGTCCGCATCGCATACAGCGAGGTGTAGACCATCGCGACCAGGAAGCCGAGCTGCCCAGCGATGCCGAACCCTGCGGCCAGCGGGCGCAGCGGAGCGTTGTCGATCGCTTCGGTGGCGATCTTGTTGGCCCGTTCGCCGCTCAGCGAGACCCGGTGGACGAGCAGCTGCGGCACGTTGGTGGAGACGAAGGTCGAGGCGGCGTGAAGCGTCGAGACGCCGCTGAGGATGGCGAGCGCCGCGAGGAACAGGGGCGCGGCGATGACCACCCCGACCAGCTGCCCGCGCATCTTCTCGCTGCGCGCCTTCGCGGCTCGGAAGAGGTAGTAGAGCGGCGCCGCCAGCAGCCCCACACCGATCGCCTGGATGATGCTGGAGAGCATCTGGGCGCTGCGGTGCTGGTTGACGTCCCGCAGCAAGGTCGCGTCGCTGCTGCCGGTGCCAACCGCCTGGGTGACGATCGCGATTGCGACGATCACCAGCGCCACCGCGGCAAATGCCGCGATCGCCGCCGGGGCCGCCCAGCGGCGCTCCCACTCCAGTACCTCCGCCTTGCTCGCCCGCACGCTTGCGCTCAGCCCCGGTCGTGGAAGTAGAACTGCGGCAGGGCGCCCTCGATGACCTCCTGGGTCATCTTCTGCGCCACCTCGAGGTCGCCGGTCCGCACCGCGATGTCGTCGAGGGTGACGATCCCGGCGAGGCCCTCGGCGTCAATGACCGGCAGCCGCCGCACCCGGTGCTGGACCATCAACGCCGCCGCCTCGTCCAGCTCCATCTCCGGCTCGGCGGAGACCAGCGGCCGCGAGGCCAGCTCGCCGACCGGCGACTCGGCGGCGATCCCCTCAGCGAAGGCACGCAGCGCCAGATCGCGATCGGTGACCATCGCCGTCGGCGCGCCGGCCGGGTCGACGATCACCACCGATCCCACCCGGTGATCGCGCATCAGCCGCGCCACCGAGATGGCGCTCGCCTCCCCCGCCGCGGTGACGACGCCCGCGGTCATGATCTCCTTGAGCCGCACTCGCCGTACGCTACCGCGCATGAGCGCCGAGCGGCACACTCCCGTCGTCCCGCTGAAGGCGGGCCACAGCCCCGACAATCCGCCTTGCCCCGCCTGTGGGGAGCCGCTGTTCGGGGTGATGGCCGCGCGGCCGGGTCTGCGTGGTGCGGTCAGCCGCTGTGAGAGCTGCGGCCTCGGCGTGGTGGGCAAGCCGGGCGGCGCCGCGGAGGCCCGGCGCGAGCTGGACCGATTCGAGCTGCAGGGGAGGCTGCGGATCGTCAACCGGGCGAGCTTCGCGGCCTGGCTCGGCGGGGCCGGCTGGGCGGGGTTTCAGCCCAGCGCCCGCTACCTGTTCACGCTCGAGGCCGTGCGGCGCCTGGTCGCCGGCCGCGACCAGGTCGTCAAGCGGCGGCGCTGGGTGCCTGCCCTCGGCCTGGCGATCACCTGGCAAACGCTGCTCAACAGCCTCACCTTCGGCCGCAACGCCGCCTTCGGCGCCCTGGGATGGGGAGAAGCGAGCGCGGCCGAGGCGCCGTGGCAGCGCCGGATCGACGCCCTGATCAGCGTCGTCTTGGCGGTCCCGGCACTGCTCATGGCGTTGCCGATTGAGCTGGCCGGCGCGGCGGTCGGCCGCGGCGCGGCGATCTACCTGTCCCTCGAGCTGCTCTAGCGGGACCTAGGCGAGGCCCTCGCGGGCCTCGCGGACGAGCGTCACGGCCTCCGGGAAGAGGACGCGGATCGCGTCGCGCACCTGCATCGCCTGCTCGTCGGGGCTGCCGCTGAGGTCGATCTGGCCGATCGAGGCGACGGTCATCTCAACCGCAAGCTTGATCGCGTTGTCGGCCCAGGCGACCCGCTGTGAGGACTGCATCTGCTCCGACAGCTCCTCCATGCGAGCCCGGAACTCGTCCGGGTCGCCGAAGAGGTTGAACGGACTTCCCTCCATACCCGACATGAAAGCAAAGGCCAGAAGACGGCGCAGAGTCTTTGCTCTCGGCCCGTCCCGGTGCACCAAGCCGCCCAGGCTTTGAGGCATGGGCGGGCCTGACGGCGCCCGCCCAGGTGGCAGGTCAACCAGGCTGCTCAGCAGGCGGCCGCCAGACCTCGCCCCCGAGCGCCCGCTCAAAGCCGACCCAAAGGGCGTTCATCGCGGTCGCGACGACCCGCTCGCGAGGCACCTGGGGGTGTTCGTGCCACCAGATGGCCAAACCCTGCAGGACGCCGCGCAGGACCACCCAGGCCATGTCCAGCCCCTCGCCGTCGACCGAGCCCGTGACCCCCTCGACGCCCGGCTCGGTGGCGAAGAGGGGGAGGATCGCATCGCGACTCCGGGCGGCCACCTCGAGGTGCATGGCGGCGATCTCGGGATCGCCGGTGGTGTCGCGGAAGAGCATCCGCCCCGCGAAGGGGTGCGCCTCGATGTAGGCGAACCAGGAGTCAAACGAGCGCGCGACGCGCCGCTCCGGCGGATCCTCGCCGGTGAAATTGCTGGCCCACACCTGGCGCAGATCGGCAAAGTGTCGTTCCAGCAAGCACTTGTAGAGGTCCTGCTTTGAAGCAAAGTGGTCATAGACGACCGGTGGCGTCACTCCCGAGCGCCTCGCGATCTCCTCGATCGAGGCCCCCTGGTAGCCGCGCTCGGCGAACACCTCGGTCGCGGCCTTCGCGATCACCTCGCGACGCGCCGCGGCGGTCATGCGCTTCCGGGGCTTTGCGCTCTTCTCGGTTTCAGTTGACAACCTAGGCGCTCCTAGGTACGGTTCGCCGGGCCACTTCCTAATTATCACTAGGTTAGACCTTCGGGTGGAAGGAGCCGGATGATCGTCTCAGTGCATCTCGCCGACGTCGGCTGGCGCGCGGTGCCCCGCGTCCTGCGCGCTAAAGCAAGCCTCGCCGCGGTTGAGGGACTGCGCTACGCGGAGACCACGCTGACCGCGCCGCTGAGCGGAAGCCTCCTCCCCTCCCCCAGGCTCGGCCGGGTCGGGCTGATCGCATCCTGGGATGACGACAGGGCGCTGGATGAGTTCTCCGCCACCCACCCGCTCGCCGCGCAGCTCGGCGGCGGCTTGCATGTGCGGCTGGAGCCGCTGCACGTCTATGGCGCCTGGTCGGGGATGCCCGATCTCCCCGCGCAGGAGCTGCCGGTCACCGATCAGGAGCCGGTGGCTGTGCTGACCCTGGGTCAGCTCCGGATCCGCCGCCTGGGTCCGTTCCTGCAGGCAAGCGCTCGGGCCGAGGGCGAGGCCATCGCCGACCCGGCGCTGCTGGCCGCAACCGGCCTGGCGCGCCCGCCCCGGATGGTCGCGACGTTCTCGCTGTGGCGAAGCGCAAAGGGGATGCGCGACTACGCCCACGCGCGCAGCGGTGGAGCGCACCCGGCTGCGGCCAGCGCCCACCGGGCAGAGCCGTTTCATCACCAGTCCGCGTTCGTGCGCTTCCGGCCGTATGGGTCGGTGGGGCGCTGGGGGGAGGGCGACCCGCTCGCCGCGGCGGCGGCTACGACAGCCTGACCTTCCACCGCCGGCAGGCGCTCACCGCGTGCCGGCGGTGGAAGCGTGTGGGGGGACGGCCGATTCCTCCCGACCCGCCTCCTCCTGGGCCTGACGAATCAGGCCGCGCCAGTCGGTTGTGCGGAAGACGAGCAGGATCGCGGCAAAGCCGAGGATCACCGACCAGGCGGCCATCGCGATCTGCGTCCCGACCGAGAAAGAGAGCACCGCGGTGCGCGACGGCCCGGCCAGGGTCGCCACCAGCAGCGCCTGCTGGGCGCCGGCACCGCCGGGCGTGAGGGGAATGATCGTCGAGATCGACTGAACGCTCATCACCAACATCACGTTGGCGACCGTGCCGGCGAGCCCGAACGCCTCAAGAAAGAACCAGAAGGCAGCAAAACGACAGAGCCAGCCGATCCCCTGCCAGGCGGCGACCTCACGCAGGTAGCGGCGCGGCTGGGCGAGGATGAGAACCCCCTGCCTGACCCGGGCCCAGAAGCGGCGCACGTGGTGGGCGAGGTAGTAGATCGCCACCGCGATAGCGAGCAGCAGCGCTCCTGCCGTGATCGCAAACACCTGCGGATGGTCGGCCCAGAAGGAGATCTCGAAGGCCGGCAGGTGCGGGAGTTCGGGCAGGCTTGGCAGCAGGCCTTGGCTGCTCGCGTAGAGGAAGACGAGCAGGCCGGCGGCGGTGTCAAAGATGGACTGGACGAAGAAGGAGGAGGTGACTGCCGGGTAGGAGGAGCCGGGGATCTGGCGCTTGACCAGGAAGACCTTGGTGACGTCGCCGGCGTGGGCCGGGATCACGGCATTGATTCCCGCCCCCGCCAGGTAGGCGGCGCAGAGGTGCGTGAAGGAGATGCGAGTGCCGGGATAGGCGGCCCGCAGAACGTTGCGCCAAGACCAGGCGCGCACCAGTTGCATCGCCAACAGGAACCCCAGCGCGATCGCGAAGGGCGTCCAGTGGATGTCGGTGAGATGCTTGAAGAACGCGCCGGCGGCGTTGAAGAAAGAGTTGAAACTGGAGGCGAGATCGGCTGACTGCATCGCAGTTACACTAGCCTGCTCGTGTCAGAGGCCGAGACGCAGATCCCGTCCACCCAGATCCCGCCTGACCCAGCCGACGAGGCGATGTGCGCGCGGGCTCGCGAGCGCTACAGCGCCGACCGGAGCAGCGTCTTCCGGCGCCGTCGCAAGCGACACGCCGGGCGACCGAACCTGATCATCATCGGCGGGCTGAAGTGCGGTACGACAAGCATTCACCACTATCTCGGGTTGCACCCGGAAATCCAGATGTCGAAGCCCAAGGAGCTGAACTTCTTCGTCGAGGAGCTGAACTGGGACCTGGGCCTCAACTGGTACGCCAGCCGCTTCGATGACCGCTTCGGGGTTCGGGGCGAGTCCTCCCCTCACTACACGAACCTGCCCCGCTTCGGCGGGGTCGCCGAGCGGATCCACGAACACTGCCCCGAGGCGCAACTGATCTACATGGTGCGCGACCCGATCAAGCGCATCCTCTCCCACTGGGTGCACGCGACCGGGGCGGGGTATGAGACCCGCGAGATGGTCGCGACCCTCTCGGAGCCTGGCTGCTCCTACACGCAGCGCTCGATGTACTGGATGCAGCTGCAGCCCTACCTGGAGCGCTTCGACCGCGCTCAGATCGAGATCTTCACCCAGGAGGAGCTTCAGACCGAGCGGGAGGCGACGATGCGCAAGGCGTTCGCCTTCGCCGGGGTCGATCAGGGTTTCACCTCCGTGCAGTTCGGCCGCGAGTGGGAGAAGTCGGCGGCGAAGCAGGGTGACAAATACCAGCTGATGGAGAGGCTGATCAAGCTGCCTGGCTTCCGCTCCTTTGACCGCAACTTCGACCGCCTGCCCGAGTCGATGCGCTGGATCGTCGAGAAGGTCGTCCACGACCCCGAGAAGCCGCCGGCGCCCAAGCCGGAGCTGCCCGATGACCTATTTGAGACGCTCCGCGGTCGCTTCGGCGAAGAAGTCGCGGCCCTACAGCGCTTCGTCGGCCGCGAGTTCGCCGGCTGGAACGACTACTCCTGAGCAGAGACCCAGCGCTCGGCCCCACTAGGCTTCAGGCTGGTGCAGCGCCTGCTTCCCGATCCTGGCCCGACCACGGCGGAGCGACAGCTCGCCTCCTACCGGCCTTGGGAGGAGCCGCGAGAAGATCGCCCGTTCGTCGCCGTCAACTTCGCCGCCACGGTCGACGGGCGGGCGACGATCGGCGGCGTTTCGGGGCCGATCGGCTCCGCCACGGACACCGGGATGCTGGCCCAGCTTCGAACCCGCTTCGACGCCGTGATGATCGGGGCGGGGACGATGCGGGCCGAGCGCTACGGGCGGCTGATCTCCAGCCAGGAGCAGCGTGAGCGCCGCGAGCGGATCGGCCTTCCCCACGACCCGCTGATGGTCATTGTCAGCGGCCGGCTCGACCTACCCTGGGACGCGCCGCTGTTCAGCAGCGGGGGCGGTCGGGTGCTGATCTTCACCGCCTCCGAGGCAGAACCGCCGCAGACCGCGACGCCGCTGCGGGTCGTCCGCCATGCGGGCTCCGTCGACATCGTCGCGGCGCTTCGCAATCTGCGCCAGGAGCGCGGCATCCGGGCGCTGCTCTGCGAGGGGGGGCCCGGTCTACACGGCGAGCTGGAGGGCGGCGCGCTGGTCGACGACCTCTTCCTGACGATCGCCCCGAAGCTGGCGGGGGGCACGGCGCCTCGCATCCTCGAGGGCGAACTGGCGACCGTGGCCGAGCTGGAGCTGGCCTGGCTGTTGGAGAGCAATGGCGAGCTGTTCGCCCGCTACCACCGCCGCTGAGCTAGCGTTCCCGGGGCCCAAGCCCCGAGGAGAGGACGCCCGATGGACTTCACCCCCAGCCCCCAGGTAGAGGCCCTGCGCGAGCGCATCCTCGACTTCATGGCCGAGCGGATCTATCCGCAGGAGCGGCAGATCATGGCGGCGCTCGACGCCGAGGTCGGCCCCGGCGTCCCCTACCCGGAGATCCTGGTCGAGGTCCGCGAGCGGGCCCGCTCTGAGGGCCTTTGGAACCTGTTCATGCCCGATGAGCGCTACGGCCCCGGGCTGGCGAACTGGGAGTACGGCCTGCTCTGCGAGGAGATGGGACGCAGCCCGGCGGCGGCGCCGATGGCCTTCAACTGCGCCGCACCGGACACCGGCAACATGGAGATCCTCGCCGAGCACGGCAGCGAGGAGCAGCGGCAGCGCTGGCTCGAGCCGCTGCTGGAGGGCCAGATCCGCTCCTGCTTCTCGATGACCGAGCCCGAGGTGTCGGGCTCCGATCCGACCCTCTTGCAGGCGCGCGCCGTGCGCGACGGCGATGAGTGGGTGATCGACGCTCACAAGTGGTTCACCTCCGGCGCGGTCGGCGCCGAGCTGGCGATCGCGATGGTCGTCACCGACCCCGAGGCGCACCCCTACGCGCGCGCCTCGATGATCTGCGTCCCCACCGACACGCCCGGCTTCAACCTCGTCCGCGCGATCCCGGTGATGGGCCATGACCGCGGGCCGGGGCACTGCGAGATCCGCTACGAAGAGTGCCGCGTGCCCGTCTCGAACCTGCTCGGCGAACAGGGCATGGGCTTCGCCGTCGCCCAGGACCGCCTCGGCCCCGGCCGCATCCACCACTGCATGAGGGCAATCGGCACCGCCGAGCGAGCGCTGGAGATGATGTGCCGCCGCGCCAACGAGCGCCAGGCATTCGGCGGGCCGCTGGCCGAGAAGCAATTCGTGCAGGAGTCGATCGCCAGCTCGCGGATGGAGATCGACCAGGCCCGCCTGCTCACCCTCTACGCCGCCTGGAAGATGGACACCGAGGGCAAGCGGGCGGCCCGTCAGGCGATCTCTGCGATCAAGGTCGTCGCTGCCAACATGGTCATGGACGTCCTCGACCGCGCGATCCAGGTCCACGGCTCCCTCGGGATGACCGACGACACCCCCTTGGCGGCACTGTGGCGCTTTAGCCGTATGCTCCGCTTGGCAGACGGCCCCGACGAGGTCCACAAGATGGTCCTGGCCCGCCGCGAGCTGAACCGCTGGTCGAAGCGAGCCGAGGCCGAGACCAGCGGCGATCTGACCACCAGACATGCCCCGCGGGCAATTTGAGAGTTTCAGAGGGCTGAAAGGAGAATCTCGATGACAGGCAAGGCCGACTTCAGCCATGAGGAGTGGGAGGTGATCCTGGAGGGGCCGACGAGCGCCGGGATGATCGTCTCGACCGCCGAGCGCGGCGGCACCATCCGGGAGGTCTTTGCGATGGCGAAGGCCTACACCGAGGCTCGCAAGGAGCACGGCGACTCCGCCCTCCTCGACGAGATCGTCTCGCGCAAGCCCGAGATCGACCACGCCAAGGCCCACTCCCCCGCGGAGCTCAAGGACCACGGCCTGCAGCGGATCCGAGAAGCGATCACGCTGCTCGAACAGAAGGCAACCCCCCAGGACCTCGATGCCTACCGGCGCTTCATCAGCTCGCTCACACAGCGAGTCGCGGGAGCTAAGACCGAGGGAAAGGACCAGCCGATCAGCGACGCGGAGAGCGCCGCGATCGCCGAAATCACCGAGGCGCTGGGGGCAGCGGCTTGAGGCGGAAGATCGCCGACGGCCGTGGAAGTGACCACGGCGCTGCTTCCCGTGGCCGCGATCGCGGCCAAGACGGACGCCGGAAAGCTCCCTGACGGGCTCTGCGCGGCGTCGGCCAAGACCACATCGGGGGCGATGGCTACAGCAACCGCGGGGTCGACCTCACTGACCCGGGCTGGGCCGAACCGCCAGCATCGCCGTAGCTCAATCCTCAAGGTGCTAGCCTCGCCCCGCCTCGCTCGGCTTGAGCGAAACCACCCAAGACAATGGAGATGAGCGGGATGCAGGATGGTCGGGGTCGTTGGTCATCACTTCTCGGGGCGTCGCTGCTGGTCGCCGGTACGATCGTGGCGCTGAGCGCGACCGCACTCGCGAGTCCGGCCAGGCCGGCGCAGCGCGCACCTAGGCGTCACAAGGCAAAGAGCAAGGGCAAGAACGTGAAGATCAAGGGCGGCACGATCGCCTTTACCCTGCTGCCCTCGATCGCATCCTCCTTCAAGAGCGCCGAACTCACCTTTGCGCCGGTCGGACCGGCGAGCGGCAGCGCCACGTCGGTGAGTATGCCGATCACAGCCGGCAAGCTGAACACGGCGACGGGGGCGGGCTCGGTTACCGCCGGCGGGGGCGCGCCGAGCGGCAACGGCCTCAAACTGACCCAGACCACGAAGGGGGTCAACTTCGGCGTCTTCGAACTCGGCGGCGGAACCCAGGAATTCACGCTCAGCGCTCCCGTCACCGTGACGATCGGTGGCAAGGCGAAATTCGGGCCGGGCAGCGGCTCAAACCTGACCGCCAACGTCAACGGCTCGACCACGCCCTCGGGGCCTTTCTTCACCCTGAAGGGCGGGAAGCCGGCGGTCAGGGGGTCCTCGATCACGATCGCCAACCTGCCGGCGTCGCTCACCGAACCGGCTGCGAACGTGCTCGGCTCCTTCAGCGGCGTGACCTTCAAATCCGGCGAGCAACTAGGAAAGGTCACGATCCAGGCGAGCGAGTAAGCCGCGGCGACCGCCGCGCAGAGGTAGCGAAACCCAGCGCCGCAGGCGATGGGCAGCAGTGGTGCTGATCGGATTGGGTGCAGGCGACCGCCAAGCGCTTGGCGACAGCGCGGCCCCGGAGTAAGTGCATTGCATATCCATTTGTGAAGTTAGGTCGATAGGCTGCGCCTCGCCGATGATCATCTCCACCATGAACGACCTGCCGGGCTATGAGATCCGAGAGGTGCTGGGCGAGGTCTTCGGGCTTACCGTGCGCTCTCGCAACGTCGGCTCCCAGATCGGCGCCTCGCTGAAGTCGCTGGCCGGGGGTGAGCTGAAGGGGATGACCAAGATGCTCGCCGAGGGTCGCGAGCACGCGACTCAGCGGCTGATCGAGGCGGCCGAGTCCAAGGGCGCCGACGCGATCCTCGGCTTCCGCTTCGACACCTCCGAGCTCGGCACCACCTGGACCGAGGTCTGCGCCTACGGCACCGCGGTCAAGACGCACAAGAATCTCTGACGCCCCCGCCCGCCCGCCGGACGAGAGCCACGTTTCACCGCCCAGATCCGCGCACCGCCGGCAGCGACAGCGCGGCGAGAGTCAGGCACAGCGGCGAGTAGACGCGGCGATCCCGAGCCCGGAACCGCTCCGAGACCGCGCCCCGCGCGATCAGGTCGGTGCGGCCCGCGATCCCGAGGCCGCCTCGTACCGCGAGCGTCGCCACTACCCCGGCGGCGCCGAGACGGCTGACTCCGGGTGCATTGCGCGGGCGGCCGTCTACAAAGGCCGCGGCGCCACCAAGCAGGCCAGCCACGAGGAG
Organism: uncultured Solirubrobacterales bacterium; assembly: GCA_963743285.1. Classification (GTDB taxonomy): domain Bacteria; phylum Actinomycetota; class Thermoleophilia; order Solirubrobacterales; family 70-9; genus CAVUPF01. The sequence goes on along the minus strand of CAVUPF010000008.1, from coordinate 138,444 downwards.
GCACGCCGCGGCTGAGGGCGACTCGCCGTCGACCCTGCCGGCAACCTCCTCAGCAAGTTCCTCGCGCTCGCCCAGCGGCCACGACGATCCCAAGGCCCAGTTGACGTGGAGGGCGGCGATTGCCAGCAGAGAAGTGGAGGCGCCGCGAGTCGCAAAGGCCGTGAGCTTCATCGCCTCGACCCTATTCCGAATGGCCAACGGCGAGGAGGCGCCTGGACGCAGCCCGACCCGCTTGGCGAGAGCCAGGCAACTACATTAGGAGGGTTGGCCAGAGCAACTTCCCGTATTACGCCCGCCACACCGATGCTGGCGGTCCGAGGCCGATGCGTGGCGGCGCACGGGAGGGTGGGGCAGGCCTTCAGCCTGCACCGCTTGATCGAAGCGCCGCTGGAGACCGTCGTAACGCTCAGCTGCCCCGGCGCTCGGCCTGATCAGCGGCCTCGGCCAAGCGCTCCACCATCCGGGCGAACTGCTGGATGCCCTCGTCCACCTTGCCGTACTGACCCGCCGCGTAGCGGGCGTAGACGCCCTCCAGGATGATCGCCAGCTTCCAGTAGCCGAGGGCGATGAAGAAGTCGAGGTCGGAGAGGTCGCGCCCGGAGCGCTCAACGTAGCGAGTCCTCAGCTCCCCGCGGCTGGGGAAGCCCGGCGCCAGGTTGGCCGGCTGACCGAGGGCGATCGCGTCCTCGCCGCGCTCCGGCCAGTAGACCATCAGCAGGCCGATGTCGGCCAGCGGGTCGCCGAGGGTGCAAAGCTCCCAGTCGACCACCGCCGCCACCTCGCCCTGCGGTGTGAGGATCATGTTGTCCAGTCGGTAGTCGCCGTGGACGATCGTCGCCGCGCCCTGCGCGGGGATTCGCGCCGCGAGCCGCGCGTGCACCTCGTCGATCGCCACCAGCTCGCGCGTCTTTGACTTCTCCCACTGGCCGTGCCAGCGGCGCAGCTGCCGGGCGACGTAGTCCTCCTTGCGGCCGAGCCCGCCGAGCCCGACCGCGTCGGGGTCAACCGCGTGGATGGCGGCCAGCGTATCCGCCACCCGCAGCCCGATCGCCTCCCGCTCCGCCTCGCCAGCAAACGCCTCCGCCTCGGCCACCCCACGCAGGATCGGCCCCTCTACAAACCCCATCACGTAGAACGGCGCCCCGTTGACGCTCTCGTCCTCGCAGAGCCCAACCACCGGCGCCACCGGCACCTCGGTCGGCCCGAGTGCCGCGACGACCCGGTGCTCGCGCCCCATGTCGTGGGCGGAGCCTAGGCGCTTGCCCAGCGGCGGGCGGCGCAGGGCCCAGTGGCGGGCGGCGGTGTCGCGCACCCCATAGGTCAGGTTCGAATGTCCGCCGGAGATCCGCTCGAAGGAGAGCGGCGGCTCCGCCTCTGGCACCTGCTCGGCGAACCAGCCTTCGACCCCGATCCGGTCGATCCCCTCCGGCGCCTGCATCGAGCCGTCGGCGGTGCCTGTAGCCTCGTCGCCCATAGCTGCGCAAGCATATGCCCGACCAGGTCGGCGGTTGAGCCCATCGCTGGCGAACAGGCTGCGGATCGGCTTTGCGATCTGCTTCGCCGTACTGACCGCGATGGCGGTGATCGGCGTCGCACGCTTCATCGAGGAGCGCCAGAACTTCGAGAGCTCAATCGAGCGTTCCTACCAGGTCGAGATGGCCGCCCGGGTGCGGCTGGCGCAGGGTCGGCGCCCCGCCGCGGCCCGCGCCGCGATCGTCGCCCAGCAGAACGACCGCCAGCAGCTGCAGACAAGCATCTCCACCGACACCCGCAACACGGCGCTGCTGGTCGCGGCTGGGATCATCGCCGGACTGACCGGCGCCCTGCTCCTGTTCAGCGGCCTGATCGCCTCGATGCGCCGCCCGCTGGAGGAGCTGGTCGAGGCGGCTGGGCGCCTCGCCGCGGGCGATCGTGCCGCCCGGGTGAAGGTCGGTGGGATGTCGGAGACGGCGACCCTCGGCACCGCCTTCAACGAGATGGCCGACGAACTGGAACGCGAGGCCAGCCAGCGCGACCTGCTCGACCAGATGAAGGACGATTTCGTCCTCACCGCCTCGCACGAGCTGCGCAGCCCCCTGACTTCCGTGCAGGGATTCGCTGAGCTGTTGATGCTGGAGCGAGAGGAGCTCAGCCCCCAGCAGGCCGAGACGGTCGAGATCATCCTCGACAACTCCCGCCACCTGGTTCGGCTTCTCAACGACCTGCTCGACCTGGCGCGCAGCGATGCCGGGCGGCTGACGATCCATCCGCTCCCAACCGAGGTCGGCCCGCTGGTCGAGGACGCGGTGCGGACGTTGCGGGCGCAAACCGAATCGGCCGGCCAAACGCTGGGGTGCGAGGTCGAGGCCGGTCTGCCCCAGGTGGGCGTCGAGCCCGACCGTATTCGCCAAGTTCTGGTCAATCTGCTCACCAACGCTCACGAGTACTGTCCCAGGGGAGCTTCGATCCAGGTGACGGCGGCGCGCGTCGGTGCTGAAGTGGAGCTTGCAGTGAGCGACGACGGACCGGGCATGCCCAAGGACCAACTCGACCACATCTTCGACCGCTTCACCCGCGGCGACGCAGGCCTGACCCAGCGAGTTGGCGGCACTGGCCTCGGCCTGGCGATCTCGAAATCCTTGGTCGAGCTTCACGGCGGCACGATCGAGGTCAACTCGACCCCGGGCGAGGGGTCCACTTTCCGTATCCGCCTCCCGGCGCTTGCCCCGCCCGCGCGCCCGAGCGCCGATCGCGCCGCGACGGAGGCCCGCTGATGGCCAGGGTCCTGGTCGCTGATGATTCCGAGACGATCCTGCTGCTGATCCGTACCCGGCTGGAGATGGCTGGGCACCAGGTGCAGACGGCGGCGGACGGCCAGGAGGTGACCGAAGCCTTCCACCGCGAAGGACCCGACCGCCAGCCCGAGCTCCTCCTGCTCGACGCGATGATGCCCCGCAAGTCCGGGATCGATGCGCTGCGCGAGCTGCGCGCCGAGGGGGTCGACACTCCGGCGCTGATCGTCAGCGCCCACCAGGACGGCGCCGCGGCCGGGTCCCCAAACGACCTTGAGATCAGCGGCTACGTCACCAAGCCGATCGACTTCGAGCTGCTGCTCGGCAGCATCGCCGAGCTCACTTCTTAGCGATCTCCAGGCGGATCTCTTTGCCGTGGAGCTTGGTGCCGTCGAGGAACTCGACCGCGCGTTCGGCTTGATCGGTCCTCAGCTCGACGAAGGAGAAGCGCTCGAGGATCCGGATCGAAGCGACATCGTCGTCGGGGATGACGGCGCCCTCGCGGAGGGCCCAGCGCAGGTCCTCCTCGGTGATGCCGCTGCGCTTGCCGCGGTTCACAAAGAGCTTGGTGTTGCCCTCGGCGACGACTTTCGCGCTACCTGAGCCGTTGGCGTCGCTGCGCCTCGCATCTCGCTCGGGCCGCTCGCGACGACGAGGGCGAGGGGCGTGTTCGAGGCGGTCCTCGGGACTCTCCCACTCGCCGATCGAGGTTTTCACGTCTCGCTCGATCCGGGCGATCTCGTCACGCTGAGCGGGGGTGACGAAGGTGATTGCCCGCCCCGTGCGCCCGACCCGCCCGGTGCGCCCGATCCGATGCACGTAGACCTCGGAGGAGTCGGGCACGTCGTAGTTGATGACGTGGGTGACGTGCTCGATGTCGAGGCCCCGGGCGGCGATGTCAGTCGCGACGAGCAGCTTCACCCGGTGGTCCTTGAAGGCGATCATCACCCCGTCGCGCGAGCCCTGGCTCATATCGCCGTGCAGGGCTTTCACGTCCAGGCCCTTGTCCTTCAAGGTCCTCTCCAGCTTCGAGGCACCGATTTTGGTGCGGCAGAAAATGATCGCCTGCTCGGGTTCCTCCGTCTTCAGCAACTCGACCAGCCGCGCCGCCTTGTCCTTGGCCGGCACCTCGATGAAGGCCTGGGCAATCGCGTCGACGGTGAGTTTCTTCGGGGTGATCCGGATCGTCGTCGGCTCGTACATGTAGCCCTCGGCGAGCCGCTGGACCGGCGGCGGCATCGTCGCCGAGAAGAGCGCCGTCTGGCGCCCGCTCGGACACATCCGCAGGATCTTCTCGACATCCTCGATGAAGCCGAGGTCGAGCATCTCGTCAGCCTCATCGAGGACGATATAGCGGGCGGCGGTGAGGACCAGCGAGCGGCGCGACATCAGATCCATCATGCGACCGACCGTGGCGACGACGACCTGGGCGCCCGCTCGCAGCTGAGCCTGCTGAGAGCGGATCGGCGCACCCCCGAAGATGGCGACGATCTCGACGTCGAGGTGCTCGGCGTAGGCACGCAGGGCCTGGGTCACCTGGATGCACAGCTCGCGGGTCGGGGTGAGGACGACCGCCTGCACCTCGTCGTTGCCGGGGTCGAGGTATTGGAGCAGGGGCAGGCCAAAGGCGGCGGTCTTGCCGGTGCCGGTCTGGGCCTGGCCGATCACGTCATGGCCGGCGAGCAGCTCGGGGATCGCCTGCGCCTGGATCGGGGTCGGCTCCTCGAAGCCCAGCTCGTCGAGCGCCTGCTGGACCTCCGGCGAGAGCCCCAGGTCGTTGAACGCGGTCACTTACTCGGGTCCAAGAGAAGCTTGCCGACGGTGCGGCGGCCGATCAGTTCCTCGTGGGCGCGAGCCGCCTCGGCGAGCGAGTAGACGCCGCCGATCGTCACCTCCAGCTCGCCGGCGGCGACCGCGTCGAGCAGCTCGCCGATCATCGGCACCGCCAGGTCGCGGCGGCGCAGAAGGTGGACGATCCAGAAGCCGACCACCGACCTGGAGCCGCGCAGCAGGGCCGCCGTGGATACCTGGCGTTGCTCGCGCGAGGCGATCCCGAAGACGACCATCCGCCCCAGCGGCGCCAGCGCCGCGAGCTCCGCGTCGAAGGCGTCGCCGCCGCTCACATGCAGGACGACATCGACCTGCTTGCCGCCGTTGGCCTCGAGGATCGCCGCCTCGAGGTCCGCGGCGCGCGAGTCGACTGTCGCGTCGGCGCCCAGCCGCTCGGCTAGCGCCCGTTTCTCTCCGCTTGAGGCAAGCCCGATCACCTTGGCGCCGGCCCGCTTGGCGAGCTGGACCGAGAGGCCGCCGGTACCGCCGGCAGCGGCCTCGACCACGACCGTCTCGCCCGGCTCGACCCGCGCGCAGCGCCCCACCAGCGCCATCGCGGTCAGCCCCTGCAGCAGCAGCGCCGCGGCCCGCTCGTCGTCGACCTGATCGGGTATGGGAACCAGCCAGCCCTCCGGGGCGACCGCCTTCTCGGCATAGCCACCGGAGGCGAGGATCGAGGCCACCCGCCGCCCATCCGGCGTCCGCCCGCTCACCTCGGCCCCGGGAATCAGCGGCAGCGCCTGCTCGGCCAGGTAGTCGTTTCGGGTCGCGTGCGTATCGGCGAAGTTGACCCCACTCCGAGCGACATCGATGACGACCTCGCCGTCGCCTGCCACCGGATCTTCGACCTCGACGTAGCGCAGCACCTCTGGCCCACCGAACTCCTCGATCTGAATCGCCTTCATCGGAGCGGGAGTCTCGCAGGGCAGGCGCTAGGCTGCCCGCCGATGTCGCTAACCGTCGTCGGATCGATCGCCTTTGACTCTGTCCGCACCCCCTTCGGGGAGCGCGAGCGGATGCTGGGCGGCACCGCCGTGCACTTCTCCCTCGCCGCCAGCTTCTTCACCGAGGTGCGCCCGGTCGGGCCGGTCGGCGAGGACTTTGGCGCGGCCGAGTTCGAGGTGTTGGAACGGCGCGGCGTGATCACCGACGATATCGAGCGGGTCGCGGGTGGCGAGTCCTTCTTCTGGCGCGGCCGCTATGAGTACGACCTCAACGTCGCCCACACCGAGGACACCCAGTTGAACGTCTTCGGCGATTTCGAGCCGAAGCTCTCCGATGCCTCCAAGGCCGCCGATGTCCTCTTCCTCGCCAACATCCAGCCCGATCTCCAGCGCCAGGTCCGCGCCCAGTGCGGCGAGGCGCGCTTCAGCGCCCTGGACTCGATGAACCTCTGGATCGACACCGCGAGGGACTCGCTGCTGGCGGCGATCGGCGAGGTCGAGTGCGTGATCGTCAACGACGCCGAGATTCGCCAGCTAACCGGCGAGTCGAACCTCGCCCGCGCCGCGCGCGCCGTGATCGAGCGCGGACCGCGCGCCGTCGTCGCCAAGCAGGGCGAGTACGGGGCGGCGCTGTTCACCGAAGAGGGCTTCTTCGCCCTCCCCGGCTTCCCGCTGGAGGACGTGCGCGACCCGACCGGCGCCGGCGACAGCTTCGCCGGCGGCTTCCTCGGCTACCTCGACAGCCATCAGGGCGACATCGACGAGGCGAGCCTGCGCCGGGCGATGGGCTACGGCACCGTCCTCGCCTCATTTAACGTCGAGGAGTTCGGCACCGAGCGCGTCTCCCGCCTCACCCGCGAGGAGATCGACGAGCGACTGGCGAGGCTGCACGCGATGACCCAGTTCGAGCCGCTCACCGCGCCCGCCAAGTAGCGCTCCCGGTTACCCGATGGTCAACAAGCCAGACGATCCAAGCTGCGATACTGGCGGCTCCAGCCGAACACAAGCTCGAGGAGGGGTGATGGCCACCGAGCAGCAGATCAGAACCGCAACCGCCGATGGCGCCACCGCCGCCGAGTCGGGGTCGCTGAGCGTCACCGACAACCGCACCGGTCAGACCTACGAGCTACCGATCGTTGACGGGACGGTGCGGGGGATGGACCTGCGCCAGATCAAGGTCTCCGAGGAGGACTTCGGTCTGATGTCCTATGACCCGGCCTTCACCAACACCGCCTCCTGCCGCTCGGCGATCACCTACATTGACGGCGAGGCTGGGGTCCTCGAACACCGCGGCTACTCGATCGAGCAGCTCTGCGAGCGCTCCAACTTCCTCGAGGTCGCCTACTTGTTGATCTTCGGTGAGCTGCCGACCGGGCCGCAGCTCGACCGCTGGGCATACGACATCACCCATCACACCTTCGTCCACGAGGACTTAAAGCAGTTCTTCGAGGGCTTCCGCTACGACGCCCACCCGATGGGGATGCTGCTCGCCGGGGTCGGGGCGCTCTCCACCTTCTACCCCGGCGCGAAGCAGATCGGTGATCCCGAAGAGCGCTACATGGCGGCGGTGCGGCTGATCGCCAAGGTGCCGACCCTGGCCGCCTTCTCCTACCGGCACAACATGGGGCTGCCCTACGTCTACCCCGACAACGAGCTTCGCTTCGCCGAGAACTTCCTCTCGATGATGTTCAAGAAAACCGAGATGCGCTACGAGCCCGACCCGCGGCTCACACGCGCGCTCGACGTCCTCTTCATCCTCCATGCCGACCACGAACAGAACTGCTCGACCAATGCCGTTCGCGGGGTCGGCTCCTCCGACGTCGACCCTTACTCCGCCGTGGCGGCGGGTGTGGCGGCGCTCTACGGACCGCTGCACGGCGGCGCCAACGAGGCGGTGCTGCGCATGCTGCGGCGGATCGAGAGCCCCGACAACGTCCCCGACTTCCTCGAGCGGGTGAAGGCGCGCGAGGAGAAACTGATGGGCTTCGGACACCGCGTCTACAAGAACTATGACCCGCGGGCGCGGATCATCCAGCAGCACATGGACGAGGTCTTTGAGGCGACCGAGTACAACTCGCTGGTCGAGGTCGCACGCGAGCTCGAGAAGCGAGCGCTCGAGGATGATTACTTCACCTCGCGCAAGCTCTACCCGAACGTCGACTTCTACTCGGGGATCATCTACGAGGCGCTGGAGATCCCGGCCGAAATGTTCACCGTGATCTTTGCGATCCCGCGCACCGCCGGATGGGTCGCGCAGTGGATGGAGATGCAGGAAGACCCCGAGAAGAAAATCGCCCGGCCGCGGCAGATCTACACCGGGGAGCGGCAGCGAGGGTACGTAGCGATCGGAGATCGCGACGGGCCCGAAAAGATCGTTGGGCCGCCGGCGCGCAGGCCTAAACGCCCGCGACGGGGCGCCTGAGACGACGACCCGGCGAATGCCCGGCCCTCTGTCCAGTTCCATACGCTGGGCCGATGAGCGTCGCATGGAAGTTGACCGTGAGACACGGATCGGATGTCGAGCACGAGGCGTTTGACGACCTCGATGCGGCGATCGCCGCGATGAAGAGGCAAACTGAGAGGTTTCGTGCCGAGGGGCCGTTGTCGCCTTCTGCGGCGCTGCGGGACTATGCGCCGGGGGACCAGGTCCATGCCCGGTTGCAGATCTCCGGCAAGGGGCTGCTGCGCAGGCAGACTGCCGGCGTCGACCTGAAAGGAGACGGCAGCTTGGTTGCCTACCGCGGGACGGTTAGGCGCGAGGAGCTAGAACCTGGGCAGCTCAAGACGCCGTTTGACGCTGTTCGCGAGACCCTCTCGCAAGGAGCGCGATGAGCGACTCCAGCACCGAGATCCCCAAGGGCAGCTATGACGCGGGCAACCGCGTCAAGCTGCCGGCGCGGGCCCAGCCTCCCTTCGCCGTCTTCATCAACGGCATCGAACAGGTCGAGGGGGAGGACTACAACGTCCGTGCCGGCGAGATCGTCTTCACCCGCCCGATCGTCAAGGAGAAGGTGGGCGCGGGCCGGTGGCTTGCGATGTACCTGGGCTTCTTCGGCACCTACCGCAAGAATGAGACCGTCGACCTTCAGTTCACCCGCGACGGCAAGACCACGCTGATCGACGACCTCTCGGTCAAGCCCGGCTAGCGCGAGCCCTATTTGAAGACGTAGAGCAGGAGGAAGGCAATCAGGACAAAGCTGACGCCACCGGCGATCATGCCCTTGTCCTGGGCGACTATCGCCGCGGTCGAGCGGTCGTCTGAGCGGTCATAGATCAGGTAGAGGTAGCGGAAGATGCAGTAGATGGCCGAGGGGATGGTCAGCATCATGCGACTGCCGATCAGCGGTGAGTGCACGGTGTAGATCGAGTAGCTGATCACGGTGCCGGTGGTGACCAGGGAGACCATCTGGTCGAGGAAGGGGAGTGAGTAGTGCTCGAGCACGGGCCGACTGCTGGTCCCCCGGTGCAGCTCGGAGACCGCCTCCTGACGGCGCTTGGTGACGCCGAGGAAGAGGGCAAGCATGCCGGTGCAGAGGATCAGCCACTCCGAGGCGTGGGCCCCAACCGCGCTGGCGCCGGCGGCAACGCGGAGGATGAAGAGTCCGGCCAGGGTCATGACGTCGACGATCACCACCTGCTTGAGGCCGAGGCTGTAGGCCACCTGGGCGAGGCCGTAGCCGACCACCATCAGCCCTACCTGCCAGTTGATCGCCCCGAAGGCAAGGCCGATCGCCGCCGCCGCCGCGAGCGGGGCGATCGTCAACGCGGTGCGCTCTGAGAGCTCGCCGGACGCCAGCGGGCGGAAGCGCTTCTTCGGGTGCTTGCGGTCGAGCTCGATGTCAACCAAGTCGTTGACGAAGTAGCCGGCGCTGGAGATCAGGCAGAAGGCGACGAAGGCCAGCGTCGCCTCGAGGATCTCGTGGGGATGGGTGAACTTTCCGGAGAAGAGCAGTCCGGCGAAGACGAAGACGTTCTTGATCCACTCGTGCGGACGGGCCGTCTTGATCACCGCCCGCAGCGGCGAGCGTCTCGGCACGGCCGGATCTGTGGGCGTCGCCTCGGCCTCGATGGCCGCGGCTGGGACGGTCGGATGTTCCGAAGTGATGGTTTCCACGTGGACAAGCCCGGCGGGCGCGGTGACCCGCCTTAGGACGTAGAGCTCCAGTCGCGACAGGGTACCGCCGCCGGGGCGTTGCCCTTTCCGCGCGCCTCGATGCAAAGCCTCAGCCGCGCACCGGCAAGTGGACCGTGAAGCGGGCGCCTCCGCCGGGAGCGTTCTCGACCATGGCGTCTCCCCCCATCGCCTCGGTCAGCTCGCGGACAATCGCCAACCCGAGACCAGCGCCGTCGGGGGAGCCGCGACCCGAGCGGGCGCGCAGATGAAAGCGCTCGAAGGCGCGGGGGATGTCCTCCTCCGCGATGCCAGGACCCCGGTCGCTGACCGCGATCTCGCCGCGGGCCACCGCCAGTCTCACCGCCTCGCCCTTGGGGCTGACGCGGATCGCGTTCTCGAGCAGGTTGGAGATGACTTGGAGGGTGCGGCCGTGGTCGGCCGTAACGAGCGCCGCAGCCCCCTGTACCTCCACCTCCACGCCCGCCCCGCGGGCCCGCGGTCGTAGCCGCTCCTCGGCCTCGCGGGCGACCGCCGCCAGGTCGACCGGCTCCCACCTCACCTCAAGCATCCCCTGGCGCAGGCGGGCCAGGGCGAGCAGATCGCCGACCAGCCGCTCCAGGCGCTCCGCCTCGCGCCCGACCACCTCGGCGGCCTGGCGCGGCTCGACCGTGCCGTCCCCGATCCCCTCCGCGTAGCCGCGGATCGAGGTGAGCGGGGTGCGCAGATCGTGGGAGACCGAGAGCAGGACCGCCCGCTCGGCATCGCGGGCGTGGGAGAGCTGCGCCGACATGTCGTTGAAGGCCTCGGCAAGCTCGTCCAGCTCCTCGGTCCCCTCTGGGGAGACCGGCTCGGGCCGCCGGTCGGCCGCCAGCTCCGCCGCCGCGGCGGCGAGCCTTCGCAGCGGTTGGGTGAGCCGCCGCGCGAGCAGCGCTGCGAGAGCAGCCGCGACCAACGCGGCAACCCCACTGGCGATCAGCAGCGCCGAGAGGTAGCGACTGAAGTCGCCGCCGGTGACGACGTCGGGACGCATCACCAAGACGACCGAGTGGCCGATGCGCCGTGCCGCGAAGATCTGGCTGCGCCCATCGATCTGGGCCGTCCCATCAGCGGAGTCGCTCCGACGCAGCTGCGCGACCGCCGCCGCGGGCAGGACGTCCGCCGCGCCGGCAAGGCCGAGGACTTCCACCGGGTGAGGCTCGGGAGGTGCGGCACCCCCCGGCCCCCCCTGGCTGCCGAGCGGAGAGGGGCCGCCGGGCGCAGAGTTGGGCGGCGGCGGGGCACCGCGCAAGCCCAGGGAGCTCGATACCGGGAGGCGGGCAAGCTGGGCCGAGAACGCATAGGCCTGGCGCTCGAGTTCGAGTTGGATCGTGTCGCGAACAGCGTTCTTGGTCAGGACCACCCCGAGCGCGAGTGACGCCCCGACGGCGAGCACGACGGTGCCGAAGATCGCTATGAACAGCCGGGTGCGCAGTGAGCGGATCACGGGACAGCCTTGTAGCCGGCGCCGCGCACCGTCTCGACCAGGTCCGGGCGCCCCAGCTTGCGCCGCAGCTGGGCGATGTGGACGTCGACGGTACGAGTCCCGCCGGCGAACTCTCCCTGCCAGGCCAACTCCAGCAGCCGGTCGCGGCTGAGCACGACGCCCGGGTGGGCGAGGAGGGCCGCCAGCAGGTCGAACTCGCGCGAGGTCAGCTCGACGGGACGGCCGGCGACAGCCACCGCGCGCGCCGCTTGGTCCAGTTCGACATCGCCCACGGCCAGCGCCCCGGCGTGGCCGACCACACCGCCGCCCAAGGCGCGGCGCAGGATCGCCTTCACCCTCGCCACCAGCTCGCGCGGCGAGAACGGCTTGACGACGTAGTCATCGGCGCCCGCCTCCAACCCCGCCACCCGGTCGATCTCCTCATCGCGGGCGCTGAGGATCAGGATCGGAACGCCGGTGCGCCCGCGCAGGCGCCGACAGACCTCAAAGCCGTCGATCCCCGGCAACCCGATGTCCAATACGACGAGTCGCACGGGGTGGCGGGGGAGCTCCTCCAGCGCCTGCTCGCCGCTGCGAGCCCAGACGACCTCGAACCCCTCGCGCCGCAGGTAGGCACCGACGAGCTCGGCGATCGCCTGCTCGTCCTCGACGAGGAGAATGGCTCCCTTCACGCCTCTAGCCTCTCACTCGCCCTCGCCGCACGAGGAGGCGGGGCGACCGGTTCGGTCACCCCGCCTCCCAGCCGCCGTGGATCAGTTGCCACCCGGGGGTGGAGGCGGAAACTGCCCGCCAGCAGGCGGAGCGCCCTTCATCTGCCCCGGCTTCGGCGCCACCATGATCGACTTCGCCGGGCCGCCCTGTGGTCCGCAAACGACCACCGTCTCGCCTTCGGATAGATCGCCGATCGTCGCGCTCTGCCCAGGTCCGGTGAGGACCTTGGTGCTTTCGTTAAGCGGGATCGTCACCGAGCTGCCGTCGTTCTCGGTCAGCGTGATGGAGCTGCTGCTAACCGAGGCGATCTTGCCCTGGTCGAGCCTCAGCACCTGCTCCTGCCCGTTCTTTTGGACGTGGAATTCAGCGTAGGTGAGGCCTTTCATCGGTGCGCCCATCGGCGGCGGGCCGGGCACCGAGCCGCCGCCGCGGCTTCCTTGGGAGCCACTCTGAGATTCGCTCTGGGCCGCCGCGACGCCGCCGACGACCAGGGCAGACGCGACGCCGATCATGACGATCGCGCCGATGTGCTTTCGAGCTGCCTGGAACATCTGAAACCTCCTTATTGGTTGTCCAACTTCAGCGATCCTCGGGCAGCCGCGTATGAGCCCGGTCAGGGCCGTGTAAGGGGTTTGTAAGCCTCAGGCCGGGTCGATCAGGACGCCGGGGTTGAGCATCGCGCTCGGGTCCAGCTCGGCCTTTGCCGCCCGCAACGCGGCGGCGAACGGCGCCGGCCGCTGGCGGTCATACCAGGGGCGGTGGTCGCGCCCGACCGCGTGATGGTGGGTGATCGTGCCACCGGCCCCGATCACCGCCTCCGAGGCGGCGGCCTTGATCTCATCCCACTGCTCGACCTCGCCGCCCCGCACCGCGGGCGCCATCACCGTGAAGTAAGGGGCCGGGCCATCGGGGTAGACGTGGGTGAAGCGGCAGCTGACGCGCGGCGCGCCCAGCCCCTCGGCCGGCGCGCCCGAGACCTCGGCGACCTTGGCCCGCACCGCCGCCATCGCCTCGGTGTGAAAGGACTCGAAGCGCTCCCAGACGATCGCCGTCTCGAAGGTCTCCGAGAGGACGCCGCAGGCGACGAAGCTGTCGCGCAGGTAGGGGGCGAGGAGGAAGGCGCTCCGCCAGGCGCCAACGGCGTCGTTGCCTCCGCCCCCGCCGCGCACCTCCCCCGGCACACCCCCGTGCTCGCGGGCGACCTCCAGCGCCAAGTCCATCCAAGCCTCGACGGGATGATGAGCGGACTCGAATCCCAGCACCAGCAGGTTCGTCTCGCCCGTGCCGGCTCCCGTCGTCCCCGCCTCCAACGCATCGAGCAAGCGGCAGTTCGACGGGTACAGCCCGGACTGGGAGAGCTCACGGACCGCCCCGGCTGCGGCCATGAAATCGTCGAACTCGACCGCCACAGGCGGCCTTGAACTCGGGCCGCGGACGCACCCGCACCCAGGCCTCGGCGATCACGCCGAGGATCCCCTCCGAGCCGACCAGCATCCGGTCGGGCGAGGGACCGGCCCCCGACCCCGGTAGCCGCCGGCTCTCCCAGGCCCCCCGCGGAGTGATCGCCCGCACCGACTCGAGCAGGTCGTCGATGTGGGTGTACAGCGTCGCGAAGTGCCCCCCGGCCCGCGTCGCGATCCAGCCGCCCAGCGTCGAGTACTCAAACGACTGCGGAAAGTGCCGCAGCGTCAACCCATGCTCGCGAAGCTGCTCCTCCAGCCGAGGCCCGGTAGCCCCAGCCTGGATCCGCGCCGCCAACGACTCCGCATCGACCTCCAGCACCCGGCCCAAGCGGCGCAGGTCCATCGAGACGACGGCGCGATCGCCGCTCGGGGGCTCGACACCTCCGACCACGCTGGTCCCGCCTCCGAATGGCACGACGGCGGCCCCCGCCGCCTCCGCCCAGCTCAACACGACCTCGATCTCGGACTCATCCGCCGGGAAGGCAACGAGGTCCGGCGGGTTCGGGAACTCCCCCCGGAACCCCCGCACAACATCTCGATAGGCCTTCCCCAATGCGTGGGCAACGCGCTCGTAGCGCAGATCCGTGAAGAGCTCCCCGAACTCCTCCGGCACCCGCAGGCGTGGAGCCCGGAGCTCCACCTCCCCCAGCGGAACCGGCGCCTCCGGCCGACCCCCGAACCCAAGCCGCTCCCTGATCCCGGCAGCAGCCTCGCTCAGCTCGGTCTCGGAGGGCGCCTGGTCCTCGTAACCCCACCCCCAGTGCTTGAGCCTCCTTACCAGTGGACGCCTTTCATCAGGTGCGCGAAGGCGACGGCCTCGGTGGAAGGCGGCTGATCAGGGGCCTCGTCTCCCTTCCCCTTTGCAGCCTGCGACTCGGGGAACAGCTTGTACGCCGTGTTCAGGATCGTGTCGCTCGCCTTCGGGGCCACCGCGTAGAGCAGCTCGCCCAGGTTCCCCAGCCGCGTCGCCACCTTCTTCGGCTTGGCGACCATCGCCTCGGCGATCAACTCAGCCGCCTCCTCGGGCGTGATCGCCGGGAACATGTCATACATCCGGGTCGGCGCGATCATCGGCGTCCGCACCAGCGGCATGTGGATCGTCGTGATGTGGACGCCGTCGTCGATCACCTCGGAGGCGATCACTCGGCTGAAGGCGTCAAGCGCCGCCTTCGAGGCGACGTAGGCAGAAAAGCGCGGTGGGTTGGTCTGCGTGCCGATCGAGCTGACGTTGATTATGTGACCCGACTTGCGCGCCCGCATCGCCGGCAGCATGGCAAGGATCAGCCGCACCGCGCCGAAATAGTTGAGCTGGATCGTCCGCTCGTAGTCGTGGAAGCGATCGTAGGAGAGCGCGACCGAACGCCGGATCGAGCGTCCCGCGTTATTGACGAGAATGTCGACTTGGCCGTGGTAGGCGAGCACCTCCTCGGCCATCCGCTCGATCTCCTCGATGTCGGCCATGTCGCAGCGGTGGATGTGCGCGGTGCCGCCCGCCGTCTCGATCTCCCGCTTCGTCTCCTCGAGCTTCTCGACCGAACGGGCCACCAGCAGCACCGTCGCGCCGGCATCGGCCGCCTTCACCGCGGCCGCCTTGCCGATCCCCGAGGAGGCGCCGGTGATCAGCACCACCTTGCCCCGCACCGCCCCCGACAGCGAACGGTCCTTGAACAGGTCGGGGTCGAGGTTGCGCTCCCAGTAATCCCAAAGCCGCGCGGCGTAGGTCTCCAGCGGCGGCACCTCGATCCCCGATCCCTCCAGCGCCGCCTCGGCCTCCGAGCAGTCAAAGGTGGTCGGATAGCTGACGTAGCTGAGGATCTCGGGCGGGATGCCGAAGTCCCTCAGCACGATCTCCGCCACCCGTCTCGCCGGGGGGAAGAGCTTGAGGCCGGTACCGATCAGCGTCCTCGCCGGATCGACGATATCGGGCTCCAGACGCACCGCCATCTGCGGCGCGTCTGCCGCCTTGGCGAAGAGGTTGACCGCCTCACCCGCCGTCTTCGGGTGGGGGTCGGTGAGGTGGAACGCCCGGCCGTCGAGGCCCGGCCGGTGGGCGATGTGGTCGATCGCGGCGGCGACGAAGTCAACCGGGACGAGGTTGATCTCGCCTCCTTCGATCCCGATCGTCGGCAACCAGGTGGGCAGCACCCGCCGCGCCCGCTGCAGCGCCTTGAAGAAGTAGTAGGGGCCGTCGATCTTGTCGATCGCCCCGCTCCGCGAGTCCCCCACGACGATCCCCGGCCGGTAGACCCGCCACGGCCGCTGGCAGTCCTCGCGCACGACCCGCTCGGACTCGTGCTTGGTCCGGAAGTAGGGGTTGGCGTCCAGTCCTTCGGCCTCCTCGAACATCTCCTCGCGCCACTCGCCTCGGTAAAGACCGGCGACGGCGATCGAGCTGACCTGGTGAAAGCAGCCGGCCTCGATCGCCGCCGCCAGCCCCACCGCGTACCGCGTGCCCTCGACGTTGGCCACCTCCTGGACCTCGGCGTCAGCGGTCATGTCGTAGATCGCTGCCAGGTGGAAGAAGTGGCCGACCTCGCCCCGCATCGTCACCAGGTCCTCCTCGGAGACGCCCAGCCCCGGCTGGGAGAGGTCACCGGCGACCGGGACGATCCGCGCCCCGTCGGCCCCCCAACTGGTGCGCAGCTCCTCAAGGCGGCCCCGCGAGCCGGCTCGGACGAGCGCGTAGATCGTCCCCTCGCGCTTCAGCAACCGCTCGACGAGGTTGCGACCGATGAACCCAGTCGCCCCGGTTAAGAAGTAATTCACCTCTGTTTCATACACTCAATCCAGAGATGGCGCAAACGGCGACCGTGCAGATCGAGATGCCCGAGATGGGCGAGTCGGTCACCGAGGGAATCGTGCTCGAGTGGCACGTCACCGAGGGGGACTTTGTCAACGAGGGCGACACCGTCGTGGAGATCTCGACCGACAAGGTCGACGCAGAGGTTCCGGCCCCCGTCGCGGGCACGATCACGAAGCTGATCGCGAAGGTTGACGAAGAGGTAGCGGTGGGCGCTCCGCTCGCCGAGATTGAGCCCGGGGAGGGGTCCGCCGCGGGCTCTGACGGCTCGGCTGGGGACCCCCTCGCGACGCATGGGGGTGCCGCCGGCGAGCCGGATCCCTCCTCTACCGCACTCCCACGCCAGCCGCAGGAGGCCGGGGCAGCCCCGGCCAGAACCAACGGCGGCGCTGAAGATGTGCGGGCCACGCCGGTCGCGCGGCGGGTCGCCGCGGCCACCGGTGTCGATTTGGAGGCCCTCAGCGGCTCAGGCCCGGGTGCCAAGGTGACCAAGGAGGACGTGCTGGCAGCTGCTGATGGCGCTGGCCCGAGGGCGATGACCGCGCCGGGCGAGGCCAAGCCGCTGCGGGGGCCGGCGGCGATGCTCGCCTCGGCGATGAACGAAAGCCGAGAGGTGCCGACCGCGACTTCGTTTCGGACGGTCGCCGTCGACACGCTGGACGCCAAGCGAAAGGCACTGAACGGGCTGCTGAACGAGCGGGGGATGAAGGTCTCCTTCACCCACCTGGTCGCCTGGGCGATCGTTCAGGCCGCCGAGGAGCTGCCGGTGATGGTCCGCACCTATGAGGAGCGCGAGGGCAAGCCGTTCGCGCTGGAGGGGGGACCGGTCAACCTCGGCATCGCGGTCGATGTCGAGCGAAAGGACGGTTCCCACAGCCTCATGGTCCCGGCGATTAAGGGCGCCGAGGGGCTCGACTTCGCCGCCTTTCACTCCTACTACGAGGAGCTGATTACCAAGACTCGCGAGAACAAGCTCAGCCCCGATGACTTCCAGGGCACCAACATCTCCCTCACAAACCCGGGCGGCATTGGCACCGTCGCCTCGGTCCCGCGACTGATGAGCGGTCAGAGCGCGATCATCGCAACCGGCTCAATCGCCTACCCGCCGGAGTGGGCGCACGCCGCCCCCGATCGGATCCGCCGGCTCGGCGTCTCCAAGGTGATGACGCTTACCTCGACCTACGACCACCGCGTCATCCAGGGGGCCGAGTCGGGCGCCTTCCTGCGCCGGGTCGAGCAGCTTCTCCAAGGCGAGGACGGCTTTTATGAGGCGCTCGCCGGCGAGCTCGGCGCCGACCCGGGCCCGATCGCCGCCGCTCACCCAGCCTCCGCCTCCGCCCCGCCGCTGGGCGCCGCCGCGCCGGCGAGCTCCCCAACCGCTCCCGACGAGGAGCTGCTAGAAGCGGTCGCGTCGGCGACTTCGCTGCTCAAGGGCTACCGCACCCACGGACACCTCGCCGCCCGTTTGGACCCACTCGGCTCCGTGCCCCAGGGCGACCCTTCGATCCAGCCCGAGAGCCTCAACCTCACCCCGGAGCTGATGGCGAAGGTCCCCGCATCGATCCTGCACATCGGTGTCCCCGGCGAGACCCTGCTGGAGGCGCTGCCGCGGCTGCGCGAGGCCTACTGCGGCACGATGGCCTACCAGTTCGAGCACCTCTCCTCCCACGAGCAGCGGCTCTGGCTGCGGGAGATGATCGAGACGGGCGCCCACCGCCGGCCGCTCGATGACGATGAGAAACGCCGCCTTCTCGGTCGCCTGATCGACGTCTTCGGGTTTGAGCGCTTCCTCGAGAAGGCCTACCTGGGTCAGAAGATGTTCTCGATCGAGGGCCTCGACGCGGTGGTAACGATGCTCGACGAGCTGGTCACCCTCGCCCATCGCGGCGGCGCCGAAGAGGTCGTCTTCGGCATGGCCCATCGCGGCCGGCTCAGCGTCCTCGCCCACAACCTCGGCCGCCCGGTCGAGTCGATCCTGGCCGAGTTCGAGGGCGATAAGCGGATCGATGCGGTGAAGGCAGTCGCCGCGATCCCCCACGGCGGCACCGGCGACGTCAAGTACCACTACGGCCATCAGGGGATCTATGAGACCAGCGCAGACGAGAGGATCTCGGTCCGCCTCTACCCCAACCCCAGCCACCTCGAGTTCGTCGACCCGGTAGTCAGCGGCGGCGCTCGCTTCCTGCAGTCCGACCTCGACGGCCCAAAGCTCACCCACAACCCCAGACGCGCCGTCGGGGTGCTACTCCACGGCGACGCCTCCTTCCCGGCCCAGGGCGTCGTCGCCGAGACCCTCAACCTGCAGTCGCTGAAGGGCTACAGCACCGGCGGCACGATCCACATCATCCAAAACAACCAGGTGGGGTTCACCACCGACCCCGAGGAGGCCCGCTCCACCCCCTACGCGGCCGACATGGCGAAGGGCTTCAACGTGCCGATCGTCCACGTCAACGCCGATGATGTCGAGGCCTGCTCGGCCGCGGTCCGCCTGGCGATGGCCTACCGCGAGCGCTGGGGGCGGGACATCGTGATCGACCTGATCGGCTACCGCCGCTTTGGCCATAACGAGACCGACGAGCCCGCCTACACCCAGCCGCTGATGGCCGCCAAAATCAAGGCCCATCCGCCGGTATCGGAGATCTACGCCGGGAAGCTGGTCGGGGAGGGCGTGGTCAGCGCCGAGGACGTCGAGCGAGCGGCGAGCGAGCGCCGCGAGGAGATGTCCACTGCGCTGAAGGGGCTGCGCGAGAAGATCGAGTCAGGTGATTACGAGGACCCGACGGCGACTTCCACCGGCACCGGCGACCTCGACCGTAGCGCCAGCCCCCCGGTCGACACCGCGGTTGCTGCGGAGAAGCTGCGCGCCCTCAACGAAGCGCTGCTGAAGGTGCCGGAGAGCTTCACAATCCACCGCAAGTTGCGCCGGCCGCTGAGCAAGCGCCTCGAGGCGATCGAGGCAGGCGGCATCGACTTCGGCCACGCCGAGGCGCTTGCCTTCGCCTCGCTTTTGACCGACGGTGTCCACACCCGCCTCACCGGACAGGACACAGAGCGTGGCACCTTCTCTCACCGCCATCTCGTCCTGCACGATGAGAACACCGGCCTTGAGTACTGCCCGATGCAGAACCTAGATGAGGCCTCCGCCCCCTTTGAGCTGCACAACAGCCCGCTCTCGGAGGTAGCCTGCCTTGGCTTTGAGTACGGCTACTCGGCGGCAACGCCGAGCGCGCTGGTCCTCTGGGAGGCCCAGTTCGGCGACTTCGCCAACGCCGGCCAGGTGATCATCGACAGCTTCATCGTCTCCGGCGAGGCCAAGTGGGGCCAGACCAGTCGCCTCACCCTGCTGTTGCCCCACGGGTATGAGGGCTCCGGTCCCGAGCACTCCAGCGCCCGCATCGAGCGCTTCTTGGCGCTCGGCGCGGAGGGCAACATCCGCATCGCCAACCCCACCACCGCCGCCCAGTACTTTCACCTGCTGCGCCGGCAGGCGCTGATCCGCAAGCCGCGCCCGTTGATCGTCTTCACGCCGAAGGGCCTGCTGCGCTTGGAGCGGGCGAGCGCCAGCCTGGAGGAACTGTCAAACGGCGAGTTCCACGCCATCCTCGATGACCCCAGCGCCGCCGACCGGCACGAGAAGGTCGAGCGACTGGTGCTTTGCACCGGCAAGGTGTACTTCGACATGGACGCCAGCGAGCGCCGCGCGGCGGCGGCGGAGGTCGCGATAGCCAGGGTGGAGATGCTCTACCCCTTCGCCGATCGGCAGCTGACCGACCTGATTGCCTCCTACCCCAACCTGAAAGAGATCGCCTGGGTACAGGAGGAGCCGCGCAACATGGGCGCTTGGAAGGTGATGTCGCGGCGCATGCCGGGGATCCTGCCGGAGGGCGTCGCGCTGACCTACATCGGCCGCCCGGGCCGGGCCAGCCCCGGTGAGGGCTACTCGGCCGCCCACGTTCGCGAGCAGGAACGCATAGTCCTGACCGCCCTCACCCCCGACGCCTGATGCAAAAGCCGGTGCCCGGGCCGCTGTTCGTGTGGGTAAAGCGCCTCTCCTGGGTCGAGTTGACGATTTTCACCTGCCTGATCGTCTTCTGGCTGCTCCCCGGGTTCGAAACCGAGACGATGATCTTCGGGTGGGCGCACGGGATCGGCTTCGTCGGCCTCTGCATAGTGATCTGGGTGGCCGCGGTCCGCCGCGAGGCGCCTTACACCCTGCTCGCCGCCACCTTGACGCCGGTCGGCCCGCTCGGCAGTGTTATCGGGATCGAGCTGATCGAGCGCAAGGGCTGGGGCGTTGCGGATTACCCCCACAGCTCGGTGGACAAACCCGCAATAACCGCTCCGCGGCCTTGACCGCGACCGGCTGAGCCTGTATAGGTACTTGTGACTGTTCCTCTGGACAGTCCCGTCTGGGGGAACGGCTGCGTCGGCATCCCTCCCTGGCTACCGGCGCGCAGGTGCGGTGCGGGTCGCGCGGACCCCCCTGCCTCCCGCGGCCCCGCCGCACCTATTTCTTCTTCAGGTTGCGAAGAACGGTCTGCAGAATGCCGCCGTTTTGAAAATAGGCGACCTCGTTCGGTGTGTCGAGGCGAACCTTCGCCTCGAACTCGATGGTCGGCTCCGCCCCGGCGCGGCTGGCGCTCACGCTCACCTTCTTCGCCTCGCCGCCCTCCAGGTCGCCGATGTCGATGACCTCTTCCCCGGTCAGGCAGAGCGAGTCCACGCTCTCTCGATCGGGGAGCTGGAGGGGCAAGACGCCCATCCCGATCAGGTTGGAGCGGTGGATCCGCTCAAAGCTCTCGGCGATCACAGCTCGGACGCCGAGCAGCTTGGTCCCCTTCGCGGCCCAGTCGCGGGAGGAGCCGGACCCGTACTCCTTGCCGGCGAGCACCACCAACGGCACCCCCTCCTCCGCGTAGGCCATCGCGGCCTCATAGATAGTCGCCTCCTCCCCGTCGGGGAAGTGGCGTGTGAACCCTCCGGCCCTCTGCACCAGGCGATTGCGGAGTCGGATGTTGGCGAAGGTGCCGCGGACCATCACCTCGTGGTTTCCCCGCCGCGAACCGTAGGAGTTGAAGTCGCCCGGCTCCACGCCCTGCTCGATCAGCCATCTGCCCGCCGGGCTGTCTTTCTTGATCGCCCCTGCCGGTGAGATGTGATCAGTGGTGATCGAGTCGCCGAGAACGGCAAGCACCCGCGCCGCCTCGACTGGCTTAACGCCAGGAGGGTCGGCTGGTATCCCCTCAAAAAAGCTGGGGCGGCGCACGTAGGTGGAGTTCGGCCAGGTGTAGCGCCGGCCCGGGGGGACCTCCACCGCGTTCCAGTTCTCATCCCCTGCGAACACCTCGCCGTAGTTACGGGTGAACATCTCCGCGCGGATCGAGCGGCCGACCAGCTCCTTGATCTCCGCTGAGCTTGGCCAGATATCGCTCAGGTAGACCGGATCGCCATCGGAGCCCACGCCCAGCGGCTCGGAGAGCAGGTCGAGGTCCATCCGCCCCGCCAGCGCGTAGGCGACCACCAGCGGCGGACTGGCCAGATAGTTCGCCTTCACGTCCTGGTTGATGCGGCCCTCGAAGTTGCGGTTCCCAGAGAGGACGGCGCAGACCGCCAGGTCCTGCGCTTCGATCGCGGCGGAGATCTCCGGCGCCAGCGGCCCTGAGTTGCCGATGCAAGTTGTGCACCCGTACCCGACCAGGTTGAACTGGAGCTGGTCGAGGTAGGGGGTCAGCCCCGCCTTCTCCAGGTACTCGGTCACCACCGTCGACCCCGGCGCCAGAGAAGTCTTCACCCAGGGCCGGCGGGAAAGGCCCCGCTGCACAGCGTTGCGGGCCAGCAGCCCGGCACCGATCATCACGCTCGGGTTGGAGGTGTTGGTGCAGCTGGTGATCGCCGCGATCACGACCCGGCCGTGGTCGAGCTCGACCGTCGTGCCGTCTCCCAGCGTCACCTCGACCGCGTCGCCGCTGCCCCGCTCAACCGTTGCCAGCGGCGCTTCGCTCAGCGCCGGTCGCGGTCTGCCACGCTCGTCGTCGTGCGCCTCGGCCGGCGGGTCAGAAGCCGGGAAGGACTCTTCGATCGCCTCGTCGCGGCCGTTGCCAAGCTGCTCGGCCGCCTCCGGATCGAACTCCCGCATGGCCCCCAGGAACGCCTCCTTGGCCTGCGCCAGCGGCACCCGGTCCTGGGGCCGTTTCGGCCCGGCAATGCTCGGCACCACCTCGTCTAGGTCAAGCTCAAGCGTTGCCGAGAAGATCGGGTCCTCGGCCCCCGGCTCATGGAACATCCCCTGCTCGCGGGCGTAGGCGTCGACCAGCTCGATCGTCTCAGTTGCGCGCCCGGTCAGCTCCAGGTAGCGCAGCGTCTCGGCGTCGATCGGGAAGATCGCGCAGGTAGAGCCGAACTCGGGCGACATGTTGCCGATTGTCGCCCGGTCGGCCAGCCCCAGGGCCGGCAGCCCCGGCCCGTAGAACTCGACGAACTTGGAGACGACTCCCAGCTCACGCAGCATCTCGGTAACGGTGAGCACGAGGTCGGTGGCGGTCGCCCCCTCCGGCAACTCGCCGTCCAGCTTGAAGCCGACCACCTGCGGCAGCAGCATTGAGATCGGCTGCCCGAGCATCGCTGCCTCGGCCTCGATCCCGCCGACCCCCCAGCCCAGCACCCCGAGCCCGTTAACCATCGTCGTGTGCGAGTCGGTGCCGACCAGGGTGTCGGGGTAGGCGCGGCTGACGCCGTCCGCCTCGCGGCTGTAAATGACCTGGGCGATGTGCTCGAGGTTGACTTGGTGGCAGATTCCCGTTGCCGGCGGCACCACGCTGAAGTTGTCGAAGGAGCGCTGCCCCCACTTGAGGAACGAGTAGCGCTCGCGGTTGCGCTCGAACTCGCGCTCGGCATTAAGCGCAAAGGCCCTCGCGTTGCCGAAGGCGTCGACCTGGACCGAGTGGTCGATCACCAAGTCGACGTCGACCAGCGGGTTGATCGAGGCAGGATCGCCGCCGATCTCCTCCATCGCATCGCGCATCGCCGCCAGGTCGACCACCGCCGGCACCCCGGTGAAGTCCTGCATCAGCACCCGGGCCGGCTGGAAGGGGATCTCGACGCTCGGCTCATCGGCGGCGTCCCAGCTCGCGATCGCCTCCACGTCGGCCGCGGTGACGCCGACGCCGTCCTCGAGGCGCAGCACGTTCTCGAGCAGCACCTTGATCGAGTAGGGCAGCCGGGCCACGTCGAAGCGCTCCCGCAAGGCAGCCAACCGGAAGACCTCGTAGTCGCGCCCGCTCACCTCGAGGGTCGAACGAGCGCCGAAGGAGTCGCTGCTCATCGTCTCCCCCTCCGAGCCCTCTTCACCTCTTGTCCTTCGAGTGCCCGGCGGCGACCGCCGCGGCCGCCTTTTGCCCGGTGGCGCCGCTCTGCGCCCACACCGCGGTGCTGGGGCTGAGCATCCCGAAGTGGGCCAGGGCCCGCTGCGGCAGCGGCGCCACCGTCAGCTCCACCTTGTCCCGCTCGATCGCTTTGACGACCGCATCACCGACCTGCTCGGGCGTCGCGGTCCCCATCCCGGGGGGTGGCTTCGCGCCCGAGTCGGCGAACATCCCGGCCTCGCGGACGAAGCCCGGCGAGACGAGCGAGACGCCGACCCCGTGCGAGGCAAGGTCGCTTCGCAGGCCCAACGCGAAGCCACGCAGGCCGAACTTGGTCGCGCTGTAGATCGAGCTGCGCGGGCTGGCGGCCTTGCCCGATAGCGAGGAGACGAAGACGAGCTGCCCGCCGCCACGCTCGATCATCGCCGGGAACAGCGCCTGGGCCAACAGCATCGGCGCCTCCAGGTTGACCCTCAACGCCCGCTTTACCTGCTCCGGCGTGAACGCGGCGAGCCACCCGGCCCCCGGCAGGCCCGCGTTGGCGAGGAGGATGTCGACCTGGCCCGCCTCGGCGGCCAGCCGCTCGGCCGCCCCCGGCTCCGCCAGGTCCGCCACCACAGACCGGTGGCCGTCTCCCGGCAGCTCCGCCGCGAGCGACGCAAGCGCCTCGGCCTTGCGGGCGCTGAGGGTGAGGCTCGCCCCGCGCGCCGCCAGCGCCATCGCAATCGCCCGGCCCAGGCCCCCGGTGGCCCCGGTCAGAAGCGCTGTGCGGCCGGCAAGTTCCATCCCAAGACGCAAGCTAGCAGCCGACCGGTCGACAGGAATATCGGTTCCAAGTGCGAAAGGCGACAAAATGTTTTTTTTCTGTGAGCAAGCGGCCGATCGATCGTCTACACTGCCGCCGTTCCGAACAACCGAAACGCCGAATCCCGAGCGCTTGGAGGCGCCACGGGAGCGGGGGAACCACGTTTTCGGGGCTAACCCACCTCATCGAGGCGGGGGCGCAGGCTCCTTTCGCGCTAGCCCGACAGCTAACCCCGTAGGCCGACAAAGGAGATCGGTTTGCTTCCACACAGTCACAAGCTCAAGCTAAAAGCAGGGGTAGCGGCAGCAGCGGGGCTGGTGGCGCTCGCCCTCCTGACGGCGCCGAGCGGCGCTTCTGCCAGCTGCAGCACCGGCGGCCTCACCCCCGCCCCGATCAACGAATGCACCCCGACCGCGAAGGCGAAGCTGCTGCGCGACGGGGAGCTGATCCCCCCGGTCAGCGCTCCTCCCCGCGTCAAGGCTGTGATCGCCGCGGCGAACAGGATCCGCACCAAGCCGTATCTCTGGGGCGGCGGCCACGCCAGCTGGTGGGACAGCGGCTATGACTGCTCGGGCTCGGTCAGCTTCGCGCTGCACGGCGGCGGTTTTCTCAACAGTCCGCTGCCCTCGGGCCCGATGGAGAGCTGGGGGCTGCCCGGTCCGGGCCGCTGGATCACCGTCTACGCCAACGCCGGCCACGCCTACGCGGTGATCGCCGGCGTCCGCTGGGACACCGCCGGCGACGCCAGCGGCACCGGCCCCCGCTGGCACCCCGAACTGCTCGACAACCAGGGCTTCGTGGCTCGCCATCCGGCCGGCTATTAGCGCTCGGCACCGACTTCGATCTATCGCCCCGGTTCAGCTGGGGATGGCTGGGGGGATGCCCGCTCTGCCGCGGAGGAAGGGCTGGCCCTAAAGCGGGATATTGCCGTGCTTTCGCTTTGGCTGGGGGACGCGCTTTGACTGCAGCATGCGAAGCGCCCTGATCAGCTTCGGGCGGGTCTGGCGCGGCTCGATCACGTCGTCGATGTAGCCGCGTTCGGCCGCCGAGTAGGGATTGGCGAAGTGGGCCTTGTAGTCGTCGATCAGCTTCTGGCGGCGCTGGTCGGGGGTCGGCGAGGAGGCGATGTCTTTGCGGTAGATGATGTTGACCGCACCCTCGGGACCCATCACCGCCACCTCGGCGGTCGGCCAGGCGACGTTGTAGTCGGCCAGCATGTGCTTTGAGTTCATCACGTCATAGGCCCCGCCGTAGGCCTTGCGGGTGACGACGGTCAGCTTCGGGACGGTGGCCTCGGTGAAGGCGTAGAGCAGCTTGGCGCCGTGGCGGATGATCCCGTTCCACTCCTGATCGGTGCCCGGCAGGAAGCCGGGGACGTCGGTGAAGGTGATCAGCGGCACGTTGTATGCGTCGCAGGTGCGGACGAAGCGGGCGGCCTTCTCGGAGGCCTCGATGTCGAGGACGCCGGCGAGGTGGGCAGGCTGGTTGCCGACGATGCCGACCGGGTAGCCGTCCAGGCGCGAGAAGCCGCAGACGATGTTGCGGGCGAAGTGCTCGTGGACCTCGAGGAACTCCTCCGCATCGACGATCCGAGAGATCACCTCGCGCATGTCGTAGGGCTTTGAGGGATCGTCGGGGACCAGGGTGTCGAGCTCGGGGTCCTCGCGCTCGGGATCATCGCTCGGCGCAAAGCGCGGCGGCGCCTCCAGGTTGTTGGAGGGCAGGAAGCTGAGCAGGTAACGGGCGTCCTGCAGGCAGCTCTCCTCGTCCTCGGCGGCAAAGTGGGCGACGCCCGACTTGGTGTTGTGGCTCATCGCCCCACCCAGCTCCTCGAACTCGACCTCCTCTCCGGTAACCGTCTTGATCACCTCGGGCCCGGTGATGAACATGTGCGAGGTCTCCTTGACCATGAAGATGAAGTCAGTCATCGCCGGCGAGTAGACGGCTCCGCCCGCACACGGACCCATGATCAGGCTGATCTGCGGGATCACCCCCGAGCATTTGACGTTGCGGACAAATACATCGCCGTATGCCCCGAGCGAGACGACCCCCTCCTGGATGCGGGCCCCGCCGGAGTCGTTGATCCCGATCAGCGGCGCTCCGACCTGGGCGGCGAGGTCCATCACCTTGCACATCTTCTCCGCCATCACCTCGCCGAGGCTGCCGCCGAAGACGGTGAAGTCCTGGCTGAAGACGAAGACGGTGCGGCCTTCGATCGTGCCGTAGCCAGTGACGACGGCATCGCCCCAGGGGCGGCGCTTTTGCATCTCGAAGTCGAAGGTGCGGTGGCGGACGAAGGTATCCAGCTCCTCGAAAGAGCCGGGGTCGAGCAGCTTCTCGACCCGCTCGCGAGCGGTCAGCTTGCCCTTCTCGTGCTGCTTCTCCACCGCCTCCGGGGAAGCCGAGTGGATCGCCGCCTCGCGCAGCTCGCGCAGGTAGGCAAGCTTCTCCTCGTGGGTGACGGGATTGCGCTCACGCATTGGGCGCGGAAGTCTATGACGAGGTGCTCAGGCGCCGCCGAACGGCTGCTTCTGCGGTTGAGCCAGCCTGTCGAGGAGGCACTCGAGGTCGGCCTCGCTGAGCCCGGAGTCCTCGGCGGCGCGGATCTCCACGCGGGTCCCGAAGCCCTTACCCGCCATCCTCACCTCGAGCTCGCGAAGCTGCTCTTGGGCGGCGATCAGCTCGACCAGCTCCGGCTCTGACTTCACGAGAGTCCTGGAGGCCTCGATCATTGAGGGCGGCTTCAACCGGGGCAGGGCTGTTTCCTGCCGCCGGCTGGGCCTGAATGGAACCGTTCAGAGCCTAGAAAAACGCGCCGCCGCGGTATTCCCCGAAGATGTCGCGCAGCGCGCCGCAGACCTCGCCGATTGAGGCGTTGGCGGCAAGCGCCGCGCGGATCGGATACAGGAGGTTGCCCTCGCCGCGGGCGACGTCGCGCAGGGCGTCGAGGCGGCTGTCCACGGCCGCCCCATCGCGGGACTCCTTGAAGGCCCGCAAGCGGGTGAGCTGGCGCTGCTCGGACTCGGGATCGACTCTGAGGATGTCGACATCGTCGACCTGATCGCTGACGTATTTGTTGACGCCGACGACGATGTCCTGGCCGCTGCGGTAGCGCTCGTGGTAAGAGAGGGCGGACTCCTCGATCTCGCGCTGCATGAACTCCAGCGCCTCGACCGAGCCGCCCAGCTCTTCGACCTTTCCCATCAGCTCCCAGGAGCGTGCCTCGATCTCATCGGTCAGCGACTCGACGAAGTAGGAGCCGGCGAACGGGTCGACGGTGTCGGCAACCCCGGACTCGTGGGCCAACACCTGCTGAGTGCGCAGGGCGATCCGCGCCGAGCGCTCGGTCGGCAGCGCCAGCGCCTCATCGAAGCCGTTGGTGTGCAGCGACTGGGTGCCGCCGCTAACCGCGGCAAAGCCCTGCAGGGCGACTCGGATGATGTTCACCTCCGGCTGCTGGGCCTGCAGCGTCACCCCGCCGGTCTGGGTGTGGAAGCGGATCTTCATCGAGTCGGGGTCCTTGGCGGCGAACCGATCCGCGACGATCTTCGCCCACATCCGCCGCACCGCGCGGAACTTCGCGATCTCCTGGAAGACGTTGTTGTGACAGTTGAAGAAGAAGGCGAGGCGGGGGGCGAACTCGTCGATCGCCAGCCCCCGCTCGAGCGCCGCCTCGACGTAGGCGATCGCGTTGGAGAGGGTGAAAGCCACCTCCTGAACAGCCGAGCAGCCCTTCTCGCGTATGTGGTACCCGGAGATCGAGATGGTGTTCCATTTCGGCACGCTCTCCTGGCAATACTCGAAGATGTCGGTGGTGAGCCGCATCGTCGGGGTCGGCGGGTAGATGTAGTTGCCGCGCGCCATGTACTCCTTAAGCACGTCGTTCTGAACGGTGCCGCGCAGCTTCGCCGCCGCCACCCCCTGCTCCTCGCCGACCAACTCGTAGAGCAACAGCAGGATCGCCGCCGGCGCGTTGATCGTCATCGAGGTGGAGACACCGTCCAGCGGGATCTCCGCGAAGCAGATCCGCATGTCCTCGATCGTGTCGATCGGCACCCCGGTGCGGCCCACCTCGCCGCGGCAGAGCGGGTCGTCGGAGTCGCGGCCGAGCTGGGTCGGCAGGTCGAAGGCCATCGATAGCCCGGTCGAGCCATGGGCGATCAGGTAGCGGTAGCGCTCGTTGGTGTCCTCGGGGCTGGCGAATCCAGCGTACTGGCGCATCGTCCAGAGCCGGTCGCGGTACATGCCCTCGTGGATGCCGCGGGTGAAGGGTGGCGAGCCGGGCTCGCCCAAGCGCTCCTCCAAGCCCGGAGCGACGTCCTCGGCCGTGTAAAGGCGCTGGATCTCGATCCCGGAGTCGGTGAAGACGCGTGGGTCATCGGGGCCGACCAGCGGCGCGATCGTGCGCGGAATGTCGTCTTCGAAGGACTCGTCGGCCTTGCTCGCCATCGCCGGGGAGGATATTGCGAGGCGCCGCTCGGCAGCCCGTCCCGCCCGCGAGCGCAGATGCGATCGAGCCGGGATCGACCCGGGCTCCGCCTTCTCGACGGTCGCCGAATTTTGGGGCCGACTGGTTCACAGCGGAGTCGAAGTGGAGACCGAGTCCGACTCCGCGGCGATGAAAAGCTCCAGGCAAGCTCGGCCGGGCATCGAATCGAGACGCCCACGGCGCGACCCAGCAGAACCACATATCGCCGCAGGGACAGCCAACCCGACGCCCCATATCTTGCTGAGGCGGGGAGGCCAGCCCGTCAGTCCGAGGCGCCGACCAGACGCTCGACGCCGGACTGCTCGATCGTCTTGCGCAGACCCTCGCGCAAATCCACCTGGGGCTCCCAGTCGAGCAGGTCGCGCGCCCGGCTGATATCGGGGCGGCGCTGCTGGGGATCGTCGACCGGAAGCGGCTCATAGACGATCTCCGCGCGGGAATCGGTCGCCTCGACCACCGTCTTGGCCAGCTCCAACAGGGTGAACTCGTCGGGGTTGCCGATGTTGACCGGCGAGTGGACGTCGGCCTGCGCGAGGGCGACGATCCCGCGGATCAGGTCGTCGGCGTAGCAGAAGCTGCGCGTCTGGCTGCCGTCGCCGAACACGGTCAGCGGCCGGTCCTGCAGCGCTTGGCGCAGGAAGGTCGGGATCGCCCGCCCGTCGTGAGGCCTCATCCGGGGTCCGTAGGTGTTGAAGATGCGGACGATCGCGGTGTCGACCCCCTGCTGGCGGTGGTAGGCCATGGTCAGCGCCTCGGCGTAGCGCTTGGCCTCGTCATAGACACCGCGCGGACCGATCGGGTTGACGTGGCCCCAGTACTCCTCTGTCTGGGGGTGGACCTGGGGATCGCCGTAGACCTCCGAGGTCGAGGCGAGCAGGAAGCGGGCGCGCTTGAACTTGGCGACGCCGAGCATGTGATGGGTGCCGTAGGAGCCGACCTTGAGGGTGTGCAGCGGCAGGCGCAGGTAGTCGATCGGGCTCGCCGGCGAGGCGAGGTGGTAGACGAAGTCGACCTGCTCGGGAACATCGACGTGCTCGGTGATGTCGACGTTGCGAAACTCAAAGCCCGGGTCACGGATGTGCTCGATGTTCTGCAGCGAGCCGGTCTCGAGGTTGTCGAGGCAGATCACCCGGTGCCCCTCCGTGAGCAGGTGCTCGCAGAGGTGAGAGCCGAGGAAGCCGGCGCCGCCGGTGACCACGCAGGTGCTCATCGCCGGCCGATGCTACCTGGGTTCGGGCGCCAATACCAAGCTGGGGCTTGCGTGCAATTTCAGAGTTCTCAGCCCCAGAGAGCGCCCAGCGGCGGAGGGACCGTCCCGGCGCGCGACTGGCCGCAGGAGTCGGCGACCCGAAGCCAGTCGCGTGCGCGGCGGCTGCTAGCGCAGAGCAGAGAGCTGGTCGGTTACCTGGTCGACCAGATCCTGGGCACGCGCACCCTGATCGTCGATCGCCCTACGGACCCGCTGCTCGACCTCTTCGCGGTTGCGTTTCAGGGTGGTCTCGACGGTGCGCTGGCGCCGGCGCGCCTCACGCTCGACCCGGACCCGCGTTTTCCTTGCTTCGGCTGTCGCCTTGCGACGGGCGGTGGCGCCGCGTCGCTCGGCCCGCTTCACCGATTTGCGCAGTTGGGTGCGGTAGGCCTTGATCTGCTTCTCAGCGGCGCGACGGCCGGTCCAGGGCTCAACCAGGCCCGAGATGCGCTCGGTGACGCCCAGGACGGCGCCGACCGGGAGGTCGACGGCAATCTCGGCGACGGACTGGATCTGGTTACGCTCGGGAGCCGCGACCTGGGCAGCGCCGGCGGATTTGGCGGTGCGTTTCGAGTTCGTGGCGGTGCCTTTCGCCGGCGTCGTGGCGGTGCGTTTCGCCGGCGCTTTGGTGGATTTCCCGTTGCTGGTCTGAGTTGCCATAGAAGTGGTATCCCTTCGATCGTTCGGATTGCCTGCCTCGGCGTTCGCGAGTGTAGCGAACATATGTTCTTTACGAACACACGTTCTAAAACCAGTCGAGACCGATGGTTACAGGCCAGCTACCGAAGCGAGATCTCAGGCCAACTCTGAAGCGGCCTGAGCCTGCCTCGCGATCGCGAGGCTGCGCTCGCCACTCGCGGCGGCGATCGGATAGCGGGCCTCGAGGCCGAGGTCGGTCCCCTCCAGCCCGAGGTCGCCGAAAGCGACCTCCCCGCCTGCCTCACGGACGATCAGCTGCGCGGCGGCCGCGTCAACCGAGCGACAGGGACGCAGACTGAGCATCGCATCGAAGCGACCGGCGCCGACGTAGGCGGCGGTGATCGCGATCGAGCCGACCACGCGCAGGCGATAGACCTTGCCGGCCAGCGCCTCGACCGCCGCCAGCGAGCGCTCCGGCTCGGCCGTCTCGACTCCGAGCAGCTCCAGCTTGTCGCAGTCAGGGCCCACCCGGATCGGCTCTCCGCCCAGGGTCGCGCCGCCGCCCCGCCGCGCCACGAACTCCTCCCCAGCGCCAAAGTCGTAGACGTAGCCGAACTCGACGTCGGCCATCGAGCCTCCTGACGCAACCGCGATGCTGAGGCTGTGAGAGGGAAGTGTGCGGCGGGCGTTGAGCGAGCCGTCGATCGGGTCGATCACGACCCTGGCCGCGCCGCCCGCGCCAAAGCTCACCTCGCCGCGCTCCTCAGAGACGGCGAGGAAGGAGGCGCCCTGCGCGGCGAGCGCCTCCAGCTCGACGAAGACGGCGTCCTCGCAGCGGCGATCGATTGCCAGGCTGCGATCACCGCCCTCCCCCGTCCCCTCATAGACGGTGCGCGCCTCGATGCCGCGCACCTGCTCGAAGATCTCACGTTGGGCAACCACCGCGCGGCGACAGATTCCCGGCCAGTCTGCGGAGAAAACGTCCACCGAGCCCATCCTATGAGGCCGCCCACTCGGTAGCGTTGGACCATGCTTGCCTTGGCCGAAGCACAGGAGCGCGCCGTCCGCCATGGCGACGGCCCGCTGCTGGTGCTGGGCGCGGCCGGAACCGGCAAGACCGAGGCGCTGGCCCGGCGCCTGGCACACCTCGCCGCCGCCGGGACCGATCCCGGGCAGGTTCTGGTCCTCGCCTCGACCCGCGCCACGGCAAGGCGGCTGCGAGAGCGCGTCGAGGTGCTCCTGGCCGGGCCCTTCGAGGAGCTTTGGATCGGCGACTGGGCGAGGCTCGGCGAGCGAATGCTGCGCGAGAACTGGAGCGCCGCTGGACTCGACCCCTTCTTCGACGTGCTCGGGCCCGCCGAGCGGCTGGCGATGCTGCTCGACCGGCTCGAGGAGCTGCCGTTGCGTCGCCACGAGATCCGCGGCAACCCGGCTGGCCTGCTGGCCCGGCTGCTGAAGCGGATCGACGCCCTCAAGGCTGAGGCCGTCGGAGCTGCGGCGATCCAGTCCCGGGCTCGCGAAGAGGAGGCCGGGGGGCGCGATGAGGCATCCCGGGAGGCTGCTCGGCGAGAGCGGGAGTTCGCCGAGCTCTTCGACGCCCACGACCGCATCCTCGCCGCCGCCGGCAGCCTTGACCGGGGCGACGTCTTCCTCGCCCTCAACTGCCTGCTGGCAGATCGACCCGACGCGCGCCGCGAGATCGCGACTCAATTCCGCTTCGTGATGGTCGACGAGCTGGAGGAGGCGACCCGAGCCCAGCGGGGGGTCCTCGCCAAGCTGGCTGTCGATAACCCGAACCACCTCTATGCGTTGGAGGACGCAGGGGCCGACGCTCGGCCGCGGTACCGCTCGGCCGAACAGGAGGGCATGGGGGCGGGCCCCTCGACCTCCCTGCCCCGACGCGAGGCACGGGCAGACGCCTGGTTTCACGATCTCCACCCCGAGGGCGAGGTCGTTGTGCTCGAGTCTCGCTACCGCAAGCCTGAGGTTCGGCTCTGGCGCTGCACCAACGAGCGGGCGCAAGCGCAGGCCGTCGCCCGCGAGGTCGAGCATTTGATCGCCGGGGGCACCGAGCCGGAGGGGATTTGCGTCCTGATCGATGATCCTGTGCGCCGTGGTGGCGCCGTCGCGGCGGCGATGGAGGAGCGGGGCATCCCCTTCCACCTCTCCGGTCCGGCCGCTCTATTTCAGCGGCCCGAGGTTCGGGACGCAATCGCCTGGCTGCGCGTCCTTGCCGATCCCGATGATTCAGCCGCGGCCGCAAGGGCGCTGACCCGGCCCCCGATCGAGTTGCGCTCCGGAGACCTGGCGCGACTCACGACCATCTCACGACGACGCAAGCTGGACATGGTCGCGGCCTGCGAGGCGGCGCTCGACAGCCCACAGATCCAGCCCGAGGCGCGGGAGCGGATCCACTCCTTCTTGAAGCTCTATCGCGCCGCTGAGGCGGTGATGGAGGAGCGGCGCGCCGACGTCTTCGTGCGGCGGCTGATCGAGCGGGTGGGGCTGCGGCGGCAACGGCTCTTCGCGGCGCAGCCCGAGGTGGCGGAGCGACTGCTCGGGCTCTCGCGGCTGGCTGAGCTGGCGACAGCCTGGGCGCGCCGCGAGCCGAACGGGTCGACCCGGGGCTTTGTCAGCTATCTCAGCGCCGTCGCCGAGGCGGGGGTCGAGCCGACGGGCGAAGAGGAGCCGCCCTCGCCAGGAGCGGTGCTCGGCCTTCAACCCGGCACCGTCAAGGGGATGGAGTTCGACCGTGTCTTCGCCCTCGGCCTCGAGGATCGCGGCGAGTGGGGTCTGATCGGCAGCCCTGCCCGTGCGGGGCTGGTCCTCTCTCGGGTCCAGAGCGAGGCTGGCGGCAGCCCCGCGTCCTTCTATGAGGAGATGCGGGCCTCCGAGGGAGCCGCCGAGGAGCTCCACGAGGAGGAGCTTTTCGGCCCGGCGGAGGGCCTGCACGCCACCTACCGGATGCTGCGCGAGGAGGTGCTGGAGGCATCGTGGAAGGCGGGACGGGAGCTCTCCGAGCCGCGCCTGGACACCGCCATCGACATCACCCGGGCAATCGCCCGCTACCTCGAGCTGCTGAAGCTTGCGGCACTGGCCCAGCGGCCGGGAGACGAGGCGACCGTCGAGGCGATCGAGGCGGTCAACGGGCTACTGCGCCAGGTGGCAACGCCCGAGCAGCAGGCAGAGCTGGACGCCTCCTCCTTGGACTCCTACCTGCTCGACTCCGAGCGCGAGCGCGGGCTGAGGCTGGAGCTGATCGCCGCCCGCGAGGAGCCCTCGCTGGCCGCCTTCCTGCCGCGCCGCGGCGACGGGGCGCTGAGCCTCTCTGCCTCCGATCTCGACCTCTACCTCACCTGCCCGCTGAAGTACAAGTTCGCGCGGGTCTTCGGCATCCCGCAGGAGCCGACGATCAACCAGCGCTTCGGCATCCTCGTCCACAACGTGCTTGAGCGCTTTCACAAGGACGGGGAGCAGGCGGGCGAGGAGGGCCTGCGCCGCCTGGTCGGGCTCTTTGAGGCGGGGTGGCGGCGCTCGGGGTTCGGGGCCGGCGACGACGAACTGCAGTACCGCGAGCGGGGGCGGGAGGCGATGCGCCTCTACTGGAAGCGGGAGAGCACCACTGAGGGCGAGCCGGTCTGGCTGGAGCGGAAGTTCGACATCCGGATCGGCGAGCACTACGTGCGCGGCCGCGTCGACCGCGTCGACCGCCTGCCCGGCGGCGACTACGAGCTGATCGACTACAAGACCGGCGAGCGCAAGACCGAGGGCGAGCTGGAGAGCGACCTCCAGCTCGCCCTCTACCGCCTCGCCGCCCGCGAGGCGTGGGACATCGAGGCCGGCGCCGGCAGCTACTACTACGTGCTCGACGCCGAGAAGGTCGCGGCGCCGATCAAGCCCGACGACGCCGAGCGGGTCGAGCGGACTGTGCTTGGCGTCGGCGAGGCGGTGCTTGGCCAGGACTTCGAGCCGCGCCCCTCCTCCACCGTCTGCGGGTGGTGCGACTACCGGCTGATCTGTCCGGCAGCCGAGAGCTAGCTGCCCTGCTGGCGCAGGAAGCGCTGGAACTCGCGAGCGATCGTCTCCGCGGAGGGTAGGTCCTCGGGGCTCCCGAGCTGTGCGGTCTGCTCGGCCTCTATACGCTCGACCAACTCCTCGATCTCGGGATTTGCCGCTACGGCTCGGCCGATCTGCTCTTCATAGCTCGCAGTCTCCTGTTCGAGGTCGGAGGCATCCACCGCGATTCCCGTGAGGCCTTCGAGACGGCGCAGCAATGCGAGGGCCGCCTTGGGATTGGGGACGGCGGCTACGTAGTGGGGCACCGCGGCCCACAGCGAGGCGGAGCTCATCCCCGCCTGCCGGCAGCAATCGTGGACGACGCCGACAATCCCGGTCGGCCCCTCATAGCTGGAGCGCTCCAGGTCGAGCTCTTCGACCAGCTCCTGATCGGAGGCGAGCCCGGTGATCGGGACCGGGAGGGTGTGGGAGACCTCGGCGATCAGAGCCCCCATCGTGATCACCATCTCCACCCCGAGCACGTCGGCGGCGGCGGCGATCGTCTCCGAGAAGGTGCGCCAGCGCAGGTTGGGCTCGGTGCCGTCGAGCAGCACCAGGTCGCGGTCGGCGGCGGGGACACGGGCGGCGATCAGGTTGTTCTCGGGCCAGTCGATCCTGCGGGCCTGGCCCTCGGCGAGGGTGATCGTCGGTCGCGTTGCCTGGAAGTCGAAGTACTCCTCCGGATCGACCTGGGCGATCAGCTCGGCGTCCAGCGACTCGGCGACGGTAGCCAACGCGGTCGAGGCAGCGGCGGCGGCGTCGTTCCAGCCGCGAAACGAGCAGACGAGGATCGGGGCGCGAAGCTTGGGGACGTCACCGTCCCAGTTGAGAGAGTCCACGCTCTGAGCGTAGCGCCGTTCGCTATCGCGCTCTGGAGAGGGCTCGGCGGAGGAGCTGGAGGGACATGAGCAGGGCCAGCGCCGCGAAGGAGAGCTGCAGGGCCCGCTCGGGGACGCGGTTGGCGATCCCGACGCCGATCAGGACGCCGAGCGGGGAGAGGGCGCCGATCACGGCCGCGTGACGAAAGTCGACATTGCCATAGGAGCTCTGGCGGAGCGCGCCGACCGCGGCGACGATGACGATCATCAGCAGCGAGGTCGACTCTCCCTGGACCTGGGAGAGGCCGAGGAAGATCGTCAGCGCCGGCACGAAGAGGACCCCGCCTCCGACGCCGACCAGCCCGCCGGCGAGGCCTCCGGCGAGGGCGATCAGGGCGGCGAGGACCTCGTTCACGAGAGGACCAGCTCGATCGCGATCGCAACCAGCAGCGCCGCGAAGAGGAGGGATACGGCGCGCTGGGGGATCCGCTGCTGGATCGTGGTTCCGATCACCACGCCGCCGACCGCAGGGATCGCGAGCAACAGCCCGGTGACAACGTGAACGTTGCCGTAGATGCCCCCCTGGGCGATTGTGCCGAACAGGCCGATGAGGACGATCGCCGCCAGGCTGGTGCCGGTCGCGAGCCGCTCCCCGTAGCCGAACCAGAGGATCAGTAGGGGCACGATGACCGTGCCCCCGCCCACCCCGAAGAGACCGCTGAAGGCGCCGGCGGCGGTGCCGATCGCCGCCAGCTTCAGGGTCTGATGCGAGGGCATCGGGCACCTGGCGAGGGCATCGTGCGGCGATACTAGATGCCGTGTCTCGCGAATTTGCCACAGGGGACGCCGGTACCCGCCAAGCGCTGGCGGCGCTGCGGTCCGAGCCCGCACGGACCGCGATCCTCACCGACATCGACGGCACCCTGGCGCCGATCGTCGCACGGCCCGAGCGAGCGGCGCTGCCCGCGGCCGCCAGGACCGCGCTTCTCGAGTTGAGCAGGCGCTACGGAGTGGTCGGCTGCATCTCCGGCCGCCGGGCCGAGGCGGCGCGGCGGCTGGTCGGCGTCGAGGGCATCGCCTACGCCGGCAATCACGGCCTGGAACTCCTGCTGCCCGGCGAGGAGACACCGCGGCTCGACCCCTCGCTGCAGGGACGCGAGCGCGGCGCGGCGGAGTTCGTGGCCCAGCTCGACCCGGATCAGATCTCCTCGGCCGGCCTGCGGGCGGAGGACAAGGGACCGATCCAGGCGCTTCACTGGCGCGACGCCGACGATGAGCGGGCGGCCGAGGCCCGCGCCCACGAGATCGCCGCCGAGGCGGGTCGCCACGGCCTGGAGCCGCACTGGGGGCGCAAGGTGCTTGAGCTGCGCCCGCCCGGAGGGGGAGGCAAGGATACGGCGGTGGCGGCCCTCCTCGCGGCTGACGGGATCAGCCGCGCCGCCTACGCCGGCGATGACCGCACCGACCTCGACGCATTCCGCCGCCTGCGCGAGCTGCGCGAGCTCGGCAAGCTGGAGGAGGCGGTCTGCGTGGGCGTCACCTCCCCCGAGGCCCCGCCCGGGCTGGCAGAGGAATCCGACCTCACTGTCGACGGCCCCGCCGGTTGGCTGACGATTCTCGAGTTCCTGGCGGAGTGAGAGATGCCCTACACCGACCTCCTCCGCGTCACGGTCTTCCTCACCGGCGCCGAGGCGACCGCCCTCGGTGCGATCACGGCGATCGCCGCCAGCGAGAGCAACGACGCGACGACCGTCCTCGTCGCGGCGGCCTGGTGGCTGGCCTCAGTGGCGATCGGCCTGTACCTGGGCCGCCCGGCCCGAGCCGCGGACGGCGTCCGGGAGGCCCTGAGCGAAGCCCGCACCGCAACCTCCCTCCCCCAGGAGACTCCGGCCCGCATTACCATAGGCCGCCTCTGGCCAATCGCCTTGACCGCGCTCGCGGCCGGCATCCTCGGCATCTTCTTCCCCGGCGTTGCGGCAATCGGAGCCGGCTATGCCCTGCTGGTGTCCCTGGCCTGGCACACGCGGGAGGCAGCCGTCCTCGCGATCGAGCACCGCGATGGCGTCAAGTTCTATGTGATCCCCAACTCAGCCTTGCAGCCAATCAAGTTAGTCCGCACCCCGGGGCTCCGCAGCGAACCTTCCGCAGCCCGTCCCGCATAGGGCGCCCCTATCCCCCGATCAGCCGGGCGAGCTCTCGCCAACCCCTGGCATTGGCCACCTGGTCCGGAGCAAGCCCGGCACCCCGAGCGACGATCACCGCGTAGCTCATGTTGTCGAGCGTCTCGATCCCGTGCGCATCGGTGTTGAGGGCGATCATGACCCCGGCCTCCGCCGCAAGCCTCGCGTGCTCCTCGCGCAGATCCCGCCGATTCGGATTGCCGTTGATCTCCAGCATGGTGCCCGTCTTCGCCGCCGCAGCGACGACGGCGCCCAGGTCGACCGCGTAAGGCTCGCGCTTTCCGATCAGCCTCCCGGTCAGGTGCCCGATGCAGTCGACGTGAGGGCTCTCGATCGCCGCCAGGATCCGGCTCGTCATCCGCTCCTCTGAGATCGAGAAGGAGGTGTGGACGCTGGCGATCACCCAGTCGAGCTCGGCGAGCAGGTCCTCGGGGTAGTCGAGTGAGCCGTCGAGGCCGACGTTGACCTCGGAGCCCGCGAGGAGGCGAAGGCCGCGCTTGGCGGCGTTCCACGCGCGTACCTCCTCGACCCGCTCCCACAGCTGCTCGGCGGTGACGTTGTCGCCGAAGCCGTGACTGGCCGAGTGGTCGGTGATCGCCAGGTAGGCATAGCCCCGTGCCTGCGCCGCCTGGGCCATCTCCTCCAGCGTGTTGCGGCCGTCAGAGAGGGTGGTGTGGGCGTGGAGGTCGCCGCGGATGTCGGACAGCTCGACGAGGCCCTCCGCGGGATTCTCGCCGAGGAAGGAATCCAGCTCCGCGCTCGCCGCCGGCAGCTTCCCGCGCAGCTTCGTCGTCGCGGGGATGTCGCCGGTCTCAAGCAGGGCGCGGATCTTCTCCTCCAGCGTCTTGCCGATCCCGGCGATCTCCTTGACCCGCCCCGTCGCCGCCAGCTGCGCCACCGAGCCGGGGTAGTCGCGGATCGCCCGCGCCGCAGTCCGATAGGCGCGCACCCGGTAGCGGTCCGCCCCGTCGCGCTCATACAGGGTCCCCAGTTCCTCGAGGGCGGCGGCGATCTCGGCGTTGGTCACGGCTGCAAGTTAGTCGCCCTGGCGCAACCTGCCTCTTTAGACGCCCTTTGGCCTGGCGAATAGCATCCAGGTGGTGCCCCAGTCCGCCACAGGCCCCGCCTGGTTGGTCTTGCCGACCTACAACGAGGCCGAGAACATCGAGGCCTTCCTCGACGCGGCCCGGGGCAAGCTGCCCAGCTCCGCTCACGTCCTGATCGTCGATGACAGCTCACCCGACGGCACCGGGGAGATCGCCGACCGGCTGGCCGAGCGCCACGAGAAGGTCAGCGTCCTGCACCGGCCACGCAAGGAAGGGCTCGGCCCCGCCTACGTCGCCGGCTTCCGGCGCGCCCTGTCCGGCGGCGCCGCGCTGGTCTTGGAGATGGACTCCGACTTCTCCCACGACCCGGCCTATCTGCCGCGGTTGCTGGAGGCCGCCGAGCGAGCCGACCTGGTGATCGGATCGCGCTATGTGCAAGGGGGCGGGGTCTCCGACTGGGGCATGCTGCGCCGGGTGATCAGCCGCGGGGGCAGCGCCTACGCGCGGCTTGTGCTCGGGGTCGGGGTGCATGACCTGACGGGCGGCTTCAAGTGCTTTCGCCGCGAGGTGCTGGAAGCGATCGACCTCGACTCGATCCGGGCGCACGGCTACGCCTTCCAGGTGGAGATGACCTACCGGGTGATCCAGCTCGGGTTCAGGGTCGTCGAGGTGCCGATCGTCTTCCGCGACCGGCAGGCAGGCTCCTCGAAGATGGACCGCTCGATCGTCGTCGAGGCAGCCTGGCGCGTTCCCCTTCTGCGCTTCGGCGAGCGGCCCGCCAAGCAACGCGGGACGGCCGCCAAGAGCGTAGTGGGTCAGTTTGAAGTTAAAGATTGACTGCGACGGATGGCCTCAGCGGATTTAGGGCCTATCTTGGCCCAAGATCGAACTGAGACACCACCGCCGAGAGCCGTCGCTATACTTTCTGAAGTATTGAGCGAACCTCGACACCCGGGAGACCGATTCAAGTGACAGGCAAACTCCGCGACGTGACCGACGCCACCTTCAAGTCCGAGGTTCTGGAGTCCGAGGAACCGATCCTGGTCGACTTCTGGGCCCCCTGGTGCGGGCCGTGTCGCGTCGTGCACCCGGTCCTCGAGGAGATCGACGGCGAGCGCGACGACCTGCGGATCGTCAGCCTCAACGTCGATGAGAACCAGCAGACCGCCGCCCAGTACGACGTCCTCTCGATCCCGACCCTGATCCTCTTCAAGGACGGGGCGATCGCGAAGAAGGTGGTCGGGGCGATGCCCAAGCGCCGCCTTGAGGCCGAGCTGGAGCCGGCGCTCGCCTAGATCGACCGATGCCGTTCGTCCACGTCCACTGGTTCGAGGGGCGAACCGACGAGCAGAAGGCGGAGATCGCCAAGCGCGTCGAGGAGGCCCTAGTCGAGGTGGCCGGCGCCGCCCCGGAGCACTGCTGGGTGAAGTTCTCTGACTCCTCGAAGTCGGACTTCATCATCGGCAAGCCGGGCGAGTAGGGCCCGCCGCCGGCTGTGCGGCGAACGCGTCTTCGCCCTCAAGCGCGAGTCAGAGCGATACGCAGGTCGCGACCTTCGATCTTGGCGACGGTGCCCTCGGCGGCGTCATAGGAGGCCGAGCTGGCGAGGACCTCCCCCGCCAGGTAGGGCTCGTACTCGCGAGCAACGGCCAGCAGCTCCTCGTCGCCGCCGAGGCCAAGCTCGATCCGGTCGGTGATCTCCAGGCCGGCCTCCTTGCGGGCGCTTTGGACGGCGTGGACGATCTCGCGGGCCAGGCCCTCGCGGCGCAGCCCGTCGTCCAGCTCCAGCTGCAGGGCAACCGCGTGGCCGGCCTCGGCCTCGACCTCATAGCCCTCCAGCGGCTGTCAGGGCGAGGGTGACTTCGTCGGGGCCGAGGGTGTGCTCAGCGCCATCGATGCTGATGCCGACCTCCCCACCGCCCGCCATCACCTTCGCCACCTGCACCGGGTCGAGCGCCTCGACCGCGGCCGCCACCTGCGGCATCCGCTTGCC
This sequence comes from uncultured Solirubrobacterales bacterium, assembly GCA_963743285.1. Classification (GTDB taxonomy): domain Bacteria; phylum Actinomycetota; class Thermoleophilia; order Solirubrobacterales; family 70-9; genus CAVUPF01. Next base: position 97,692 of record CAVUPF010000008.1, on the reverse strand, counting down.
GAAGCGGGGGCCGAGCGAGCGGTAGTTGGGCTTGACCGCGTAGCTGACCAGCTCGGCCTCCTCGGTGACGAAGGCCAGCTCCTTGACGTTCAGCTCGGCGCGGACCAGCTCGGCGCGCGCTTCGATCGCCTCCCGCTCGGCGTCGCTGGCGACGATCACGGCGCGGCGCAGCGGCTGGCGGACTTTCGCCTTGGCCTGGACGCGGGCGGCGCGGCCCAGCTCGACGGTGCGGCGAACGGCCTCCATCGCCGCCTCCAAGCCGGGGTCGGCCCGGGTCGGGTCGGGCTCGGGGAAGTCGCGCAGGTGGACGGAATCTGGCAGATCGCCTGGCTTCCCTGACTCGCCCCACGCCAAGTTGAGGTGGACCTCATCGGCGAGGAATGGCGTGAAGGGGGCGAGCAGGGCGGCGGTCTCCAACAGGCAATGCCGCAGGGTGGCAAAAGCGGCGCGGTCTCCCTCCCAGAAGCGGCGGCGCGAGAGGCGCACGTACCAGTTGGACAGCTCCTCGACGTAGGTGGCGATCGCACGGCCGGCGGCTGTGCAGTCGAAGGCGTCCATGCGCTCGCGGACGGTTGAGATCGTGGCCTGAAGGCGCGACAGCGCCCAGCGGTCGAGGTCCTCGAGCGGCTGCGGCAGCGCGGCAAAATCGGACGGCGCCAGGCTCTCGGCGTTCGCGTAGAGCACCCAGAAGGAGTACGTGTTCCAGAGGGTGAGCAAGAACTGGCGCACCGACTGCCCCACCGTCTCGACCGAGAAGCGGTAGCCCGACCAGGGCTGCTGCGCAGTCAGGTAGTACCAGCGGAAGGCATCGGCGCCGTGGGCGTCGATCACATCCCAGGGCTCGACCACGTTGCCGCGGCTCTTCGACATCTTCTGGCCTTCGGGGTCGAGGATGAGGCCGAGGCAGACGCAGTTGCGGTAGCTGGAGCTCTCGAAGAGCAGCGTCGACTCGGCGAGCAGGGTGTAGAACCAGCCGCGGGTCTGGTCGATCGCCTCGCAGATGAAGTCGGCGGGGAAGCGCTCCTCGAACTCGGCCTGATTCTCGAACGGGTAGTGCAGTTGGGCGAAGGGCATCGCGCCGCTGTCGTACCAGGTGTCGATCACCGAGTCGACGCGGCGCATCTCGGCGCCGCAGGACTCGCAAGCGAGGACCACTTCGTCGATATAGGGGCGGTGGAGGTCGTCGGGGACCTCGCCCTTGGCCCGCTCCCGAAGCTCGGCGACCGAGCCGATGCAGTCGACCTTGCCACAGCGCTGACCGACGCAACGCCAGATCGGCAGCGGCGTCCCCCAGTAGCGGTCGCGGGAGAGCGCCCAGTCGACGTTGCTCTCCAGCCATTTGCCGAAGCGACCGTGCTTGATGTGCTCGGGGTGCCAGCCGATCGTCTCGTTGTTGGCGAGCAGCCGGTCCTTGACCTCGGAGGTGCGCACGTACCAGCTCGACTTCGCGTAATAGATCAGCGCCGTGCCGCAGCGCCAGCAGTGCGGGTAGGAGTGCTCATAGACCTGCTCGCGGAAGAGCAGGCCGCGTTCCTCAAGAGCGGCGATCAGCTCGCGGCCAACCTCGGGGTCCTTGACGAAGCGGCCCGCGAAGCCCTTGACGCGATCGTCGAAGGTGCCGTCGGGAAGGACCGGGTTGTAGAGGGACTGCACCCCCTCCGCCGGCTTGTAGATGCCGCTGGCGATCGCGGCGTCGAAGTCGTCCTCGCCGAAGGCCGGCGCGATGTGGACGAGGCCGGTGCCGTCCTCGGTGGTGACGAACTCGCCGACGATTACCGGAAAGCCGCCGGGGGGGCGATCGGAGAGATCGAAGATCGGGCCCTTGTAGTGGCGGCCGACCAAGTCCCGCCCGGGGATGTGACCGACGATCTCGATCCCCTCGCCCAGCACCTTCTCGACCAGCGGCTCCGCCAGGACCAGCGTCTCGCCCTCGACCCGCGCCTTGGCGTAGATCACCTCAGGCGCCACCGCAACGGCGACGTTGCCGGGCAGGGTCCAGGGAGTCGTCGTCCAGATCAGCAGCGACTCGCCCGTCTCGGCGCCCCGCTCGTCGAGCAGCGGGAAGCGGACGTATATGGAGGGGTCCTCGACCTCCTCATAGCCGAGCGCCACCTCGTGGGAGGAGAGCGCCGTGCCGCAGCGCGGACAGTAGGGGACGACCTTGTGGCCCTGCGTAGAGCCGCCCGTCGTCCCAGAGCCTTCGCAGCGACCACCAGACCGACTCGATGTAGGAGTCTTCGAGGGTGACATAGGGGTCGTCGAGGTCGATCCAGAAGCCGATCCGCTCGGTCAGCCGGTTCCACTCCTCGACGTACTCAAAGACCGACTCGCGGCAGCGCGCGTTGAACTTGTCGATCCCGAGCTCCTCGATCTCCCGCTTGGAGGAGATGCCGAGCTGCCTTTCGACCTCCAGCTCAACCGGCAGCCCGTGGCAGTCCCAGCCGGCCTTGCGCGGCACCCGGTAGCCGCACATCGACCTGTAGCGCGGGTAGACGTCCTTGAAGACGCGGGCGAGGACGTGGTGGGCGCCGGGGCGACCGTTGGCGGTCGGCGGCCCCTCGTAAAAGCTCCAGACCTCGGCCCCGTCGCGGTTGGCGAGCGAGCGGTGAAAGACGTCGCCCTCGCGCCAGCGCGCCAGCACCCGCTCCTCCAGCTCGGGAAAGGACTGCTTGGGGTCTACGGGCTGAAAGCCGGGCACACTTCGATTCTATGAATGGCCGGGTAGGCTCCGGGCCGTGACCTATGACTTGAACGGAAAGGTGGCGCTTATAACCGGCGCCGCCCGGGGAATCGGCTTCGAGACCGCCCACCAGATGCACCTCCGGGGGGCATCGGTGGCGGTGCTCGACCTCGATCCGGCGCAGGCAAGCGAGGCAGCGGAGCGGATCGGCGCGCGGGCGATCGGGATCGCCGCCGACGTCACCGACCAGGGGGCGATGATCGCGGCGGTCGCCGAGACCGTCGAGAAGCTCGGCGGGCTCGACGTCGCCGTCGCCAATGCCGGGATCGCGCAGTCGCAGTTCGCGACCGCGCGCGGGATCTCCGGCGAGGAGTGGGAACGCGTCTTTGAGGTCGACCTGCTGGGCGTCTGGCGAACCGCCCGCGCGGCGCTGCCGCAGATCGTCGAGCGGCGCGGGCAGATGGTCGTCGTCTCCTCCGTCTATGCCTTCGCCAACGGCATGCGGCAACAGCCCCTACGCGGTGGCGAAGCCGGGGTCGAGTCGCTGGGCCGGGCGCTGCGGGTCGAGCTCGCCCCGCACGGCGCCAGCGCCACCGTCGCCTACTTCGGCTGGGTCGACACGAAAATGGTCCAGGACGCCTTCGCCCAACCCGACGCCCCGAAGCGTCAGCGAACTCACCCCCGCCTTCCTGCTGAAGCGGATCACGCCCGAGGAGGCCGCGTGCCGGTTCGTGCGCGGCATCGAGGAACGTGCCCCGCGCGTCTTCGTGCCGAAGTGGTGGCGCTACATCTCCGCCCTGCGCGGCCTGATCAACCCGCTGCTCGACCGCCACATGGAAAACGCAGACGCAAAGAGGTCGGCGGCGCTGATCCGCGATCCTCGACGCGAAAGCCGTCGACGCCGGCCAGAGCCGTCAAGCGGGCGGGTTAGCCGCTCGAGCAGCAATGATGATCGACTCGTAGGGCTCGCCGGTGGCGCGCGTCAGGGCGATCTCGCAGGTGCGGTTGCTGGAGAGGTGGGCGTCGAAGCGGCGGCCTGCCAGCTCGGCAGCCTGATCGCGGGTCGCGGCCTCGGTCAGCTCGGGGTGCGGAGATGCCGCGGTCGCCGGCGAAGCCACAGCAGGTCGCCGAAGGGGCAACGTAGACGTCCTCGGCGAGCGCCGCCGGCGAGCGACTCAAGGCGGCGGGCGAGGCCCAGCGGCGGGTCGCGCAGGTCGGATGGACGGTCGCCGAGCCGACCTTTTCGCCGACCTTAAGCGACGGCCAGCAGGCGATCGTGCGGCCCAGGCGACCGAGTCGAGGATCGTCGAGCTTCGCCGAGCCGCTCGGCGTTGGCCTCGCTGAGGATGCCCGCGCCCGGTTCGGCGACGGCGTGGGTGCAGGAGGCGGCGTCGATCACGATCGGCAGCTCCCCCTCGCCGCTCCAGGCCCAGAGGCCCTCGACCATCTCGTTGATCTTGTGGCGATGGGCCTCGACGAATCCTTTCGAGCTCCAGGGCAGCCCGCAGCAGCTGCCGCCGACCTCGGTCGGGGATCCAGACCGGCCGCCCGGCACGTCGAGAGACTTCGACCAGCGCCGTCACCGGCGCCGCCGCCGAAGATGCGGTTGGTGCAGGCGGGGACGTAGACCGCGACCGCGCCTTCGCGCAGGGTCCCCGGCAGCTTCCCCGGCGCCGGCGGCGGCAGCGCCCGGCCATGCCTCGTCCGCCGCGCCAACGGGCCGCCGAGGCGCAGCGCGGCGCGTGAGGCGCCCTCGACCATGTTCCAATGCCTGGCGGTGGCCAGCGCCGCCTTCTCGGCGCGCCCGGTGTGGCGCTCGGTGGCGCAGCTCCTTGACCAGCTTGCCGGTGTCGATCCCGACCGGGCAGGCGAGCTGGCAGGAGCCGTCGGCGGCGCAGGTCTCCAGCGACCTCATAGGAGAGCTCGCCCAAGCAGCGCTCGCTGCACCGGCGAGCCGGCCGGCTGGCGCGCCATCTCGCGCCGCAGCACGATCCGCTGGCGCGGCGTCGTGGTCAGGTTGCGGCTGGGGCAGACCGGCTCGCAGAAGCCGCACTCGACGCAGGCGGTTGCCGACTCCTCGATCGGCGGCGTCGTTTTCAAGTTGCGCAGGTGAGCGCCGGGGTCGCGGTTAAGCACCACGCCAGGCGAGAGCACCCCGTCGGGGTCGGCCAGCCGCTTTACCCGCCACATCAGCTCAGTCGCCCGCTCCCCCCACTCGCGCTCAACGTAGGGGGCCATGTTGATCCCGGTCCCGTGCTCGGCCTTCAGCGAGCCGTCGTACTTGCCGACGATCAGCTCGACCAGCTTCGACATGAAGGCCTCATAGCGCTCGAGGTCCTCCTGCTTGGCGAAGTCGGGGGTGAGCATGAAGTGGAGGTTCCCGGCCGAGGCGTGGCCCGCGACGCCAGCCAGGAAGCCGTGCTCGCCGAGCAGCGCCTGCAGGTCGCGGGCCCCCTCGGCGATCCGCTCCGGCGGCACGCAGACGTCCTCGACGATCAGCGCCGTGCCGGGCGGGCGCAGTCGACCGATCAGCCCATGCAGGCCCTCACGCACCCGCCAGGCCAACTCGATCTCCGCCGGATCGCGGGTGAACTCGATCGGGCGGATCGTCGTCTGCGAGGAGAGGACCTCACCGGCCCGCTCGAGGTAGTCGTCGAGCTCCGCGTCTTTATCGGCGCCAAACTCGACCAGCAGCACCGCCGAGGCGGGTGGCAGCTCCTTCCACTCCTGGGGCGCCCCGACCATGTTCCAGGCGGCGGTGATCAGCGCCGGGGCGACCATCAGCTCGACCGCGGTGGCGCCGCAGGCGAGGAGCTCGCGGACCGGGGCGATCGCCGCTTCGATGTCGGGGAAATGGACCCAGGCGGTTGTGGTGCGGGCCGGTAGCGGCACCGTCTCGAAGACCGCCTCGGCGAGGAAGGCGAGCGTGCCCTCGGAGCCGATGAGCAGGCGACGGAATATCTCCAGCGGCTGCTCGGCGTCGAGGAAGGCGCAAAGCCGGTAGCCGGTCGTGTTCTTGATCGCGAACTTGCGGCGGATGCGATCGGCGAGCTCAGGCTCGGCGAGGATCTCGGCGCGGATCGCGGCGAGGCCGGCGGCCAGCTCGGGCTCGGCGGCGGCGAAGCGCTGCTCGGCGCCCGGCGCGGCAGTGTCGATCGTCGTCCCGGAGGGTAGGACGAAGGTGAGCGAGCGAACGGTCGAGTAGGAGTCGCGAAGGACGCCGCAGCGCATCCCGCCGGAGTTGTTGGCGATCACGCCGCCGACCGTGGCGATCTCGGTGCTGGCCGGGTCGGGGCCGAGCTTGCGCCGGTGCGGGGCGAGGACGCGGTTGGCGTGACCGAGCACCGTGCCGGGCTTTACCCGGGCCAGCGAGCCGCCCTCCTCCACCGCGACGCCGGCGAAGTGGCGGCGCACGTCGATCAGGATGCCGTCGCCCTGGCCCTGGCCGTTGAGGCTGGTGCCGCCGGCGCGGAAGGTGACGGGGATGCCCTTCTTGCGACCGTAGGAGAGGACCTTGGCTACCTCGCCCGCGTCGCGGGCCATCACCACCGCCTGCGGGAAGAGCCGATAGGGGCTGGCGTCGGAGGCATAGCGGACGAGGTCGCCGGCGCGTCCAAGGACGCGGTCAGCGCCGAGCAGCGCCTCCAGCTCACCGCGCAGCGGCTGCGGCGCCCCGGCGGCGATCAGGTCGGGCGCGCGATCGGGGGCCGGCTGCGCCGGTGGGGGCGCCAGCGCGGAGAGGTTGCGCTCAAGCAACGCCATATCGCCTCAGAAGAGCGCCATCCCCGGCGCCACCGGGACTTCGACCAGTTCCGGCGCCGCGGAGGCTAAAGCGGCGCCCAGCGCGTCGCGCACCTCATCGCGCTCCTTGACGCGGTGGGCCCGGACGCCGTAGCCCTCGGCGACCGCGGCGACGTCGAGGTCTGGCAGGTCGAGCCCCGGCGCCCCCTCGACCTGCTCGACCTCGGCGAACCACTTGAGGATCGCGTACTCGGCGTTTCTCAGGACGAGGAAGGTGACCGGCACTCTGTAGGCGACGGCGCTCCAGAAGGCGGTGATCGCGTACTGCGCCGAGCCCTCGCCGAGCACGCAGACGACCGGGCGGTCGGGCTGGGCGAGCTGGACGCCGACCGACGCCGCGAGCCCGAAGCCGAGCCCGCCGCCGGCGGCGAAGTAGTAGCTGCCGGGGCGCGAGAGGCGCAGCTGGTTGCGGAGCGCCAGGGTGCTGGAGGGCGACTCAAGGACGACGATGCCGTCCTCGGGGAGGACCTCGGCGAGGGCGGAGTGCACGGTGGAGGGGTTGAGCGGGTCGCTGGCGGGGATCTCCTGGGGCCCCTCGTTTGGCTCTGGCGCCGGGCGCCCCGACTCCGGTACTGCCTCCAGCAGCGCCTCCAGGGTCAGCTTCACGTCGGCGAGCAGCGCGTCCCCCATCGGGGCGCGGGCGGCCTCGTCGGGATCGCTGGTGATCGCGACCAGACTCGCCCCCTCGGGCAGTAGCGGCCCGGGGATGTGGGGGTAGTAGGGGAAGACCGAGCTGCCGGCGACGAGGATCAGGTCGTGGCCCTCGAGGGTCTGGGCGAGGGGGCCGATCGCCGGCGGCAGCACGCCGCGGAAGTTGGCGTGGCTCTCGGGGAAGCCGATCCGCCCGCCGCCAGTCGCCGGGGTTGCCCAGACCGGCAGGCGCTGGCGCTCGGCGAGCGCGACCGCGACGTCCCACGCCCCGCTCGCGTCGATCTCCGGCCCGGCGACGAAGACCGGGCTGCGCGCCGTCTCGAGGCGCGCGGCGAGCGCTCGCACCACCTCCGGGTCGGCCCCTGCACGCCCGCTCACCTTCCGCCCGATCGCCTCGCGCGCGTCGGCCTCATCGACCTCTGCGTACCAGTCGTCCATCGGCAGCGAGACGAAGACGGGTCCCCGCGGCGGCAGGGCGGCCAGGTGGGCGCCGTGGGCCAGGGCGAGGGGGACGTCCTGCGCCCGCGGTGGCTCATAGGCCCACTTGACCAGCGGGTGGGGCATCCGGGCCGCATCGCGGTTGGTCAGATTCGCCTGCATGGTGATCTGCGCCCGAGCCTGCTGGCCGGCGGTGATCAGCAGCGGCGAGTGATTGGCCTGCGCGTTGAAGATCGCCCCCATCGCGTTGCCGAGGCCCGGGGCGGTGTGCAGGTTGACCAGGGTGGTGTGGCCGGAGGCCTGCGCGAAGCCATCTGCCATCCCGACCACGACCCCCTCCTGCAGGCCGAGCACGTAGCGGAGGTCGCCCGGGAAATCGGCGAGCATCGGCAGCTCGGTTGAGCCGGGGTTGCCGAACATCGTCGTCATCCCAAGCGCGCGGAACAAGTCGAAGCTGGCGTCGCGGACCGTCGGCATCGAGTCGAACCCTATCCGCGCGACCTAGGATGGGCCGGCCCGATGAGCGGCTCAGCGAGACTCAGACGCCGGCCATGTCCGCCGCCGAATACGCTGAGCCACGACGACTTCGACGGAGGAATAACTTGAGCGAGCAACTCTGGGGCGCCGAGACGAGCAAGGCGGTTGACAACTTCCCGGTCTCGGGCGAGCGGGTGCCGGTGGCGGTGCTGCGCTGGCTGGGCCGCCTCAAGGCTGCTGCGGCGCAGGCCAACGCCGAGCTGGGAGTCCTCGACCCCGAGCTGGCCGAGCGGATCGCGGCAGCGGGGGTCGCGGTCGCCGCCGGCGAGCACGACGACCAGTTCCCGGTCGATGTCTTTCAGACCGGCTCCGGCACCTCCTCGAACACGAACGCCAACGAGGTGATCGCCAAGCTGGCCGGCAGCGGGGCCCACCCCAACGACCACGTCAACCTGGGCCAGTCCTCCAACGACGTCTTCCCCTCCGCCGTGCACCTGGCGGCGCTGGACGAGGTCACCCACGACCTGCTGCCGGCGATGGGCGACCTCGAGGCGGCGCTGGAGGGCAAGGCGAAGCAGTTCGCCGACGTGGTCAAGGCGGGCCGCACCCACCTGATGGACGCGGTGCCGATCACCCTCGGCCAGGAGTTCGGCGGCTATTCAGCGCAGGTGCGGCTCGGCATCCAGCGGGTCGAGGCGACGCTGCGCCGGGTTGGCCAGATCCCGCTCGGAGGCACCGCGACCGGGACCGGGCTCAACACCCACCCCAAATTCGCCGCCAAGGTGCGCGAGAAGCTGGCCGCGGAGAGCGGGCTGGCGATCTCCGAGCCGCTGGATCGCTTCGAGGCGCAGGCCAACCGCGACGCGCTGGTCGAGCTCTCGGGCGCCCTCAAGGTCTACGCGGTCTCGCTCAACAAGGTCGCCAACGACCTGGCGCTGATGGGCTCCGGGCCGCGGGCCGGCCTCGCCGAGCTGCGCCTGCCGGAGCTGCAGAAGGGCTCCTCGATCATGCCCGGCAAGGTCAATCCGGTGATCTGCGAGGTGGTGATCCAGGTAGCCGCCCAGGTGATCGGCAACGACATCACGATCACGGTGGCCGGCAGCCAGGGCCAGTTCGAGCTGAACGTGCGGGTGCCGCTGATCGCCCGCAACCTGCTCGACTCGATCAAGCTGCTCGCTTCGGCCTCGCGCCTGCTCGGCGAGAAGTGCGTCGCGGGGATCGAGGCCAACGAGGAGATGACCGAGCGCCACGCCGAGGCGACCTTGGCGACGGCGACGGCGCTCAACCCCCACATCGGCTATGACCGCGCCACCGAGATCGTCAAGGTGGCGGCGGAGTCGGGCCGCTCGCTGCGCGAGGTGGCGCTCGAGCAGGGGGTCGAGCCGGGGGTGCTGGAGGAGGCGCTGGACCACCGCCGGATGGCCCGTCCCCACGGCTAGACGATGGCCGACGGCCCGAGGCTGGCAAACGGGAAGCTGTGCTACCTACAGATCCCTGCCACCGATATCCCCAGATCCGCGGATTTCTATGAGTCGGTGTTCGGCTGGCGGATCCGGCGACGTGGCGACGGCACGATCGCCTTCGACGACACCGCCGGCGAGGTAAGCGGGTCCTGGGTGCGCGGGCGCAGGGCGACCCGGGGCTGCTGATCTACGTGATGGTCTACGAACCATCGAGCGGACCATCGAGGCGATCGTCGGCGGCGGCGGCGAAGCTGTCCAGCCGGTCGGCGCCGACGCGCCCGAGGTGACCGCAAGGTTCCGCGACCCGGCCGGAAACGTCCTCGGCCTCTATCAGGAGCCGAGCTTGCGGACCGCGGGCGAGCCTGGACCCGACCCGCCCGGCCCTAGCCCTGCAGCGTGACGAAGCGCTCCTCGGTCAGCTCGATCACCGCGAAGGCGGGGCCCTCGCGGGTGTTGCCGGAGTCCTTGACCCCGCCGTAGGGCTGCTGATCGGCGCGGAAGGTTGGGACCTCGTTGACCAAGACGCCGCCGAACTCGAGGGTCCGGGCCGCCTGCAGGCCGCGACCGAGGTCGCGGGTGAAGACGCCGGCCTGCAGGCCAAAGCGGGAGTCGTTGGCCATCTCCAGCGCCTGCTCGAAGTTCGAGTAGCGGTCGATCGTCGCTACCGGGCCGAAGACCTCCTCACACCAGACCTTGGCCTGGCGCGGTGGGGCGCCGAGCAGGGTCGGGGCGAGGCAGCGACCATCGTCGACCAGCTCGCCGCCGGTGAGCAGCTCGGCCCCCCCTACCACCGCCTCATCGACCCAGGCCTTGACGCGATCGCGATCAGCGGGGCTGATCAGCGGGCCGACGTCGGTCGCGGGATCGAGCGGGTCGCCGACCCGCAGCGTTTTGGTGTTGGCGATCAGCCGCTCGATGAAGGCGTCGGCGACGTCCTCGTGGACGAGCACCCGCTGGATCGAGATGCAGCTTTGCCCGGCGTGGGAGAAGGCGTGCAGCTTCGCCTTGTCGGCGGCCAGCTCCCAGTCGCCGTCGCAGTGGACGATCAGCGGCGCGTTGGAGCCCAGCTCCAGATTCACCTTCTTGTGGGGGACGCGGCTGCGGATGCCCCAGCCGACCTGGGCAGAGCCGGTGAAGCTGAGCGCCGCGGTCAACTCGTGCTCGACGATCGCGTTGCCGACCACCGAGCCGGGGCCGGGGACGACGCTCAGCCAGCCCTCCGGCAGCCCGGCTTCGAGCAGGACCTCGGCCAGCTTCAGCGCCGAGATCGGCGTCTGGCCGGCCGGCTTCAGGACCACCGCGTTGCCGGCGGCGATCGCCGGGCCGAGCTTGTGGGCGACGAGGTTGAGCGGGAAGTTGAAGGGACTGATCGCGCCAACGACGCCGTAGGGGACGCGCAGCATCACGCCGAGCTTGCCGACGCCCGGCGCCGAGGCCTCCATCGGCACGGTGCCGCCGGTCAGCTTGCGCGCCTCCACGGCGGAGAAAACGAGGGTATCGACGCAGCGCGCCGCCTCAAGGCGGGCGGTCTTCAGCGGCTTGCCCGCCTCGGAGGCGATCGTCAGCGCCAGGTCCTCGATCCGCTCGCCGACCAACTCGGCGGCCCGCTCGAGCGTCTCGGCGCGGGCGTGCTGGGGGAAGTCCTCGGACTCAAAGGCCGCCCGGGCCGCCCGGACCGCGCGGTCGACCGTCGCCGCGTCGCCCTGGGCGACCCTTCCCACCACGGTGCCGTCATAGGGGCTGCGGACCTCCTCCCACTCGCCGCCCCCCACCCACTCGCCGGCCACCAGGAGCTTGTGATCGACCGCCTGCACAGTTTGCGTCGCCATCCGGTCCTCCTCTCGCGTTGCGCCTCCCAGACTAGAGCAGGCCGCGTCCGGCCCAGCTCGAATCTGTGCAGAAGTGATGCCCCGCGGCCCGCGCCTGCTCCTCCCGCTCTGCCTCGGAGTGGCGCTTGCCCTGAGCGGACTCAGCGGCGCGCCCAGCGCCGCGGCCGCCGTCACCTGGGTCGTGCACGGTCACGGCTTCGGCGACGGGGTCGGGATGAGCCAGTACGGCGCCTACGGCTACGCCGAGCACGGCAAGGGCTACCGCTTCATCCTCGGCCATTACTACACGGGCACCGGGCTCGGCACGCTTGACTCGGACCCGATCGTGCGGGTGCTGCTCGAGGAAGCCGGCGGCGAGGTCGGCTTCAGCGGCGCGCGCAGCGCCTGCGGCATGGCGCTGCGCCCGAGCCGCAACTATGAGGCCCACCCGATCGCCTCGAGCGTGAGGCTGCAGAGCTCCGCCGGTCGCCGGTTGGCCGAATGCGGCGGCGAGCTGCGGGCGACCGGGGGCGCTGGCGGCGTCAAGGTTGCCGGCCTGGGGGCCTACGGCGGGGCACTTGAGGTCCTGGCGCGGAGGGGCGGCGGGCTCAACCTGATCGACGCGCTGGGCGTCAACCAGTACGTGAAGGGGGTGATTCCCAACGAGTCGCCGCCCTCATGGCCGCTGGCCGAGCTGCGCGCCCAGGCAGTCGCCTCGCGCTCCTATGCGCTCAGCGTCCAGGTCGGCGGCCAAGGCTTCGACCTCTACAGCAGCACCGCCAGCCAGGTCTACAAGGGCCTCGGGAGCGAGACCCCGCGCACCGACCTGGCCGCGGACTCCACCCAGGGCCAGGTCGTGATGTATCGGGGCAAAGTCGCGGAGACCTTCTACTCTGCCTGCTCGGGCGGGTACACCGAGAGCGTCCAGAACGTCTTCTTCGGCCCGGCAATCCCCTACCTGGTAGGCGTCCCGGACCCCTACGACTACTACTGCCCGCTGCACAGCTGGACGCTGCGGTTCAGCGGGGCGCAGATCAGCGCCAGGCTCGGCGCCTATCTGAACGGTCAACTGAAGCGGATCGTCGTGACCCGGCGGGGCGTCTCGCCGCGGATCGTGTGGGCGCTCCTTTACGGCAGCGGCGGGGTGACCAGGATCCGCGGCGATCAGCTCACCGCCGCGCTCGGCGCCTACAGCAGCTGGATGAGCTTCCGAGCGATCTCGGGGTGAGGCGGGTCGGGGCGAGCGCCCGGCGCCCCCTCAGCCGTCGGAGTAGGGCTGGATCGGGACTCCGTGGTCGGTCTCCCGCATGCCCAGCTCATAGGCGGCGCCGGCGCTGAGGCTGAGCCGGCGGGCTGGGAGCGCGGGGCGTTCGATCGTCAGCTCCAGGTCGGCGACTGAGCAATTGATCGTGTTGTGCTCGGGGCCCTTGGGGTCGGCGTAGACCCAACCGACGAAGTCCTTGGCGGGGGCGAAGACCCTGCCGCGCAGGACGATGTCCTTGCCGGGCAGGGTGAACTCGCAGGCGCTCGATGACTCCCTGATCGAGGCGGAGCGGATCTGGCCGAGGCCGCCGAGGCGGTGGGCTTCGCCGTCGAGGACCAGCATCCCCGAGGGAACCCAGGGGGTCTTCCAGCGCCCGAGCGCGACGCGGGCCGCGCCGGCGTCGAAGTAGGTTTCGGGGGAGCCCTCAAATCCGCTGCCCTCCAGCCAGACCCAGCGCTCGGCGTGCTCGGTGCCCCAGTTGTGGCCGACCATCCCCGGCCAGCCGGTGAGCTCGATCGAGGCGCCGTCGAGGGCCAGATGACCGTCGAAGCGGGCGCTGGGGTAGGGGGCGATGAACTTGGTGCGGGGCAGCGGAGCCGCATAGAGCCAGTCGGCAGGCAGGTAGCGGCAGGGCTTGGCCTCACCGTCGAAGGTGAGGTCCCAGGAGGCCTTCAGCGCCTCGGTCTCGAGCCCGCCCCGGGCCCACCCCGGGCCGATCTCTGCCCCCTTCACCCGGACCCAGCCCCCGGCGGGCACCGAGAGCTCGGTGCCCGCCACCGTCACCTTGGTCGCGCGCGGCCGCCCTGCGTCGCGGTCGAAGAAGACAAACCAGATCGAGGCGCTGGGCTCTTTGCCGGGGCGCTTGTGGACGGTGTGGCGGATCCAGATCCCCTGCCCGCCCCCCGGCCGGCAGGCCTTGACGTAGAAGCTCTCGTAGTGGCCGGCCTGACTCGGCACAGCGGGGAAGCGCGCGGCTTCATCCATGCTGGCTCAGACCTTAATCGTGATCACGTCACCGTCTCGCACTGCGTAGCCGCGGCCCTCGATGCGAAGCAGGCCACGGTCGCGGGCCTGGGTGTAGCCACCGCATTTGACCAGCTCCTCCCAGCCGATCGCCTCGGCTTTGACGAAAGCCTCCTGGATCTCGGTGTGGATCGTGCCGGCCGCCTCCCAGGCGCTGGCGCCGCGGCGCAGGGGGCGGGCGACCGCCTCGTTCCCCTCCCCGGCGGTGAAGAAGGTGATCAGCTCGAGCAGCTCATAGGCGGAGCGGACCAGGCGCGCCAGGCCCGAGCCCTCGACCCCGTAGGACTCGCGCATCTCCTCCGCTTCAGCCGGGTCGAGCTCGGCCAGCTCGGCCTCGATGCGGGCGCTGATCGCGACCGCTCCGGCGCTCTCCGCGGCGGCGTGGGCGGCGAGCGCCTCCGGCACCACGGCCTCGCCCTCATCGACGTTGGCGACGTAGAGGACCGGCTTGGAGGTCAGCGCCTGAAGGTGGCGCGCCGCGGCGGGGGCGGCATCGGGGACCCCGACCGAGCGTGCCGGCCGTCCTGCTCCCAGCGCCTCGCGCACCGCCTCCAGCCAGCCGAGCTCTGCGATCGCCTCCGCCTCACCGGATCGCGCCTGCTTCCTCAGCCGCCCCAGGCGACGCTCGGCCTGCACGTAGTCGGCCAGCACCAGCTCGGTCTCGATTGTTTCGACGTCGGCGATCGGGTCGACGCGACCATCCGGGTGGGGCACACCGGAGTCGGCATGGCAGCGCACGACGTGGCAGATCGCATCGGTCTCGCGGATCGAGGCGAGGAACCGGTTGCCGAGCCCCTCCCCCTCCGAGGCGCCCTTGACCAGTCCGGCGATGTCGTGGAAGGAGATCGTTGCCGGGACCAGCTCGGAGCTTCGCACCGTCTCAGCGACCCGCCGCAGCCGCTCATCGGGCACCGGCGTGACGGCGACGTTCGGCTCGATCGTCGTGAACGGGTAGTCCCCGGTCTGCGCCCCCGCCTTGGTCAGGGCGTTAAAGAGCGTGGACTTGCCGGCGTTCGGCAGTCCGACGATCCCAACCTTCATAGCGAGAGCGGCACGATCAGACCAAGGGCGACGCCGAGCAGGATGCCGGCCGCGACGTCGGAGGGGTAATGCACGCCGAGATAGGGGCGCCCGAGCGAGAGCGCCGCGGCGAGGGCGAGGGTGAGCGCGGCGAGCGGCTCGACCCGGGTCATCGCGGTCGCGACGGCAAAGGAGGAGGTCGCGTGGGCGGAGGGGAAGCTGAGCGAACTCGGGGCGCCGCCGAGCGGCGGCAGCCCATCCAGCACCGGCCGCGGCCGCCTCACGATCAGCTTCACAACGTAGTTAAGCCCGATCGCCAGCGGCCCCAGCGCCGCACAGATCAACCACGCTTCGCGATCGGAGGGGTCAAGGACGGCGA
This sequence comes from uncultured Solirubrobacterales bacterium, assembly GCA_963743285.1. GTDB lineage: Bacteria > Actinomycetota > Thermoleophilia > Solirubrobacterales > 70-9 > CAVUPF01. The sequence continues at coordinate 82,688 of CAVUPF010000008.1, read as the reverse complement.
GCGCGATGCCGAGGCCGAGCCAGATCGCCCCGTTGTTGCCGGCCCTCCCGAGCGCCTTCGCGGCGCCCTCGATCGCCGGCGTGTGCCAGCGCGTCCGCATCACCTGCAGCAGCGATAGGTCGAAGTCGCGCATCGGCGGCGCAGGATAATCCGCCCTCGATGCCCTCGGTCCCCGGCTACACCCACACGCCCGGCCAGCACTGCGGTTCGACCGCGCTGCGCAACCTGCTCGCCTTCCACGGGGTACGGATCAGCGAGGAGATGGCCTTCGGGCTGGGAGCCGGCGCCTGCTTTTACTACGTCGCCCTCGAGCAGGCCTCACCCAGCCGCTGGTTCAACGGCCGCACCGCCCGCCTCGAGGAGGGCTTCCGCGACCTCACCGGCGCGGCGCTGCGGATGCGCACCTTTAAGGCAGGCGACGGCGCGGCCTGGGAGGCGGCGCGCGCTGAGGTCGACGCCGGTCGACCCGTGCTCTTGCTCACCGACCTCTACTACCTCGACCACTACGGCAGCTCCGCCCACTTCCCAGGCCACGCGGTCGTTCTCGCCGGCTATGACGAGGCGGTCGCCCAGCTCTCCGACACCGGCTTTGCGGAGCTGCAGGTGACCCGCATCGAGAACCTCGACAAGGCCCGCCACAGCAACCACCCCGCCTATCCGCTCCAAGGCCAGATGTTCACCGTCTCTGACCCGATCGACCCCGAGCGACTCCGGGCCGCCATCCCCGCGGCGATCGAGCGGGCCGCCGAGAGGATGCTCGAGCCGAGCTTCGGCGAGTTCGCCGGCCTGCCCGCCGTCCAGCGCCTCGCCGCCGAGGCCGGGGCCTGGCCCGAGGTCACCGAGGACTGGCGCTGGTGCGCGCGCTTCGGCTACCAGGTGATCGAGCGCCGCGGCACCGGCGGCGGCGCCTTTCGCCTCATGTACTCGCGATTCCTCGAACAGGCCGACCGGCCCGAGGCCACCCTCGCCGCCGTGGCGGCGGCCCGCTGGACCGACCTTGCCGGCGCCCTGCGCGCCGCCAGCGAGCGCGAGGACCCCGACCCGGCCCTCTGGCGCGAGATCGACGCCGCCGCCCGCCGCGTCGCCGAGGCCGAGGAGCGCCTCTGGAGCGCCCTCGGCAGGGACCGTTGAGGGCCGCTCAGCGGCCAAACCAGCGGCCGCGGCGGCCGCAGCCGAAATGCGCCTCCTCGGCTGCAAAGGCGACGACTCGCTCCTGCAAGGCGCCGCTTCGGCCCGAGAGGAAATCGACCTCGACCCGGCCGCCGCCGGCGCGGACTCGAACAGCGCCCCGCAGGCGCCGATGATCGCCCGCCCACCACCAGGACACCGACGCCGAGCCCCTCAGACAACCAGGTGGCCAGCTCAAGCCCCCAAACCCGCTCCAAGGTTAAGGACCCGCGTCGCCATTTGGGGGCGACCCAGCCGTCAGCCTCTCGCCAGGCGGGCGAAGTAACCGAGCCAGTTGCCGGAGCGCTCCTCGATGGTGAAGCCCGCGCCGGCAGACCGGCGCTTGAGGCCGGCGAGGGTGGTGAAGTGGGGATCGCCGAACAGCTCGCCCACCACGAGGCGGCCGCTGGGCTTGAGTACGCGGCGGACCTCGGTGAGGGTGGCGCTCGGGTCGGAGATCTCACCGAGGACGGCGGTCAGGACGACGGCGTCGATCGAGGCGTCCTCGTAGGGGAGGGCCGTTGCGTCGCCCAGGGTAGGCAGGACGTTGCGCAGGCCGCGCTCGGCGGCGCGCCGCATGGTGTGGTCGAGGAACTGCTGCTGGAGGTCGAAGATCTCAACCTTGCCGGCCGTGCCGACCCAGCTCGCCAGCGCGAGGGTGTAGTAGCCGACCCCGGGTCCGATCTCCAGTAGCCGCTCGCCGGGCCGCGGGCGCAGGACCAAGCGAAGGCGGTCGCGGGTGATCAGCGGGTGGGGGGCTTGGACCCAGAAGCGCTGGCCGTAAGGACAGGCCGAAGGGTTCTTGCGCCACCACAGCGCCGCGCCGAGCGTCGCCGCGCCGCTGGCGCAGAGCACGGCGCGAGCCCGCATCAGTCTTGGCGGCTGAAGCCGACCCGGTGATCGGAGGACTCGATGCGCAGGAAGGCGATCTTGCCGAGGTAGAGGGCGAGGACCCCGTCCTCGGTATGGACATCGTGCCAGCCGCCCTTCTCGAGCTGCTTGCGGAGGTCCTTCAGGTCCGCGTCGGTGAGCCTTGCGGAGATCACCTGGCCGCCCTCGAAACCGATCTCGACCCGCTGCGCGTCTGCCATCAATGCCCTCCCGCTGGTTCGACGATCTCGGTCAGCACCCCGCCGGTAAAGCGCGGATGTAGGAAGGCGACGCGGCTGTCGCGAATCCCGGCGCGCGGCTCGGCGTCGATCGCCTCGATCCCGGCGGCGAGGACCCGGGCCAGGGTCGCATCGATGTCCTCGACCGCATAGGCGACGTGGTGAAGGCCAGGGCCTTTGCGGGCAAGGAACCTGCCGACCGCGGTGTCGGGTCCGAGCGGCGCCAGCAGCTCGACGTGCCCCTCGCCGACGTCGAGCAGGACCGCCTCGACGCCCTGGGAGGCGACCGTCTCGCGGTGGGAGAGCTCCAGCTCGAAGCTTTGCCCGTAGAGCGCGATCCCGGCCTCGATGTCCTCGACGGCGACACCTATGTGGTCGATCCTTTCGAACACGGGCGCCAGTCTATGCGGCGGCGGCAGACTCGCCGCCGGCGCCCGCAGCCTGCTCGGCACGAAGGATCTCGGCCAGCGCCGCGACCCCGACCTCAAGCTGCTCGGCACTCGGCTCCTTGGTCGCCAGGAGGCGCTGGATCTCCCGCCCCGGGGTGTGGAAGGCGCGCGCGGCAGGGGTATCGTGGTGGCGATCGCTCCAGGCGAACATCTCGACAGCGAGCGAGGCGCCGCCCAGCCCAACCCCGGCGCGGGCAAGCGGCCCGGGGCTCTCGACCAGGCGCTCGAGCAGCACCGTGCCTCCCGCCGAGAGCAGCATCATCGGCGCGATCAGGTTGGAGCCGCAGCGGTCATGCTCCTTGGGCACGCCGGCCGGGTCCTCGACTCCCTGCTCATAGGCGGCGATCGCCTTGTGCTCGACGCCGTGGTAGGCGGCGAGGTCGCGGTCCATCAGGGCGACGACAGCCGGCAGCGCGCCGATCGCCTGCACGACTCCCTCGCGCAGAGCCGAGGAGGCGATCCGCTTGCGCACCAGTGCCGTGGCCAAGAGCGTCGCGCCGACCGCGGCCAGGACCCGCCAGTTCTCAAACGGCAGTCGCGTAGCGGGCAGGCGACGCCGCACCAACGGCAGTACCGCCATCGCCTCTGCGAGTTTCAGCGGCCCCCGCACCCCGGGTAGCCGCGCGGCGAGCTGCGGCGCCAGCGTCGGCTTGGGCTCCGAGGCGACCTGGATCTCGCCGTAACGGTCGCGGACGGCGGCCGCCCAGTGGGTCGGGCCGTGGATCAGCAGGCCGTTGCGAAGGGCCATCCCACCGAGGCGAAGGGTCTGCTCGGAACTCACCGCCTCACCATAGACGCCCCGACTCGCCGGGGAGCAATCGGTCGGCGGCCGCGCCCCTCCCGGCACGGCCGCCGACACCCCTCCCTGTGAAGAGTTCGGCCGGAGGCCCCCAGTCCAGGCCCCCGGCCGGTGTATCGGCTCTCCCTGGCTCTAACTTGGAAAGCCGACCTTAAAACACTGCCGCCTTGGGGAAGTTGCGCCGCGATCACAACTTGCGAAATCTCTCTCGCAGCTGCTCCAGCCGGCCGCCCAGCTCGGCCTCGAAGCCACGGTCCGTGGGAGCGTAGAAGCGGCGGCCCTCGAGACCCTGCGGGAGCAGCGGCTGGTCGCTCACCCCGCCGGGCTCTTCGTGGGCGTAGCGATAGCCGCTGCCGCGGCCGAGCTTCTCGGCGCCGGGGTAATGGGCGTCGCGGAGATAGTCCGGCGGTGTCTTTGCCCCGTTCTCGCGAACCTCGGCGCGGGCGGCGAGAAGACCCTTGTAAGAAGCGTTCGACTTCGGCGCCAGCGCCAGGTATACGGCGGCCTGGGCCAGGTTCAGCGCGCACTCGGGCAGGCCCACCCGATCGACCGCCCGCGCTGCCGCGTCTGCCACCACCAGCGCCTGCGGGTCGGCGTTGCCGACGTCCTCGGAAGCGAGGATGACCATGCGCCGTGCGATGAAGCGGGGATCCTCGCCCCCCTCCAGCATCACCGCCAGGTAGTAGAGCGAGGCATCGACGTCGGAACCCCGGGTCGCCTTGATCCAGGCCGAGATGAAGTCGTAATGGCGGTCGCCCGCGCGGTCGTAGTCAAGCGCCTTACGCTGCAGCGCATCCTCGATCGCGGCCACCTCGATCGCAGCGCCCCGAGCCCTCTCAACTGCCCGCTCAAGCGCCGAGAGCGCGACTCGAGCATCCCCGCCGCAGCGCTGCGCCAACATCTCCAGCGCCGCGTCGGAGATCGGCGGTGGGTCGGCGAGCCCGCGCTCGGGATCGCCCAGTGCCCTGCGCAGCAGCGCCTCCACCTGCTCTGGCTCCAGCGGACGCAGCTCATAGACCTGGCAGCGAGACAGCAGCGCCGAGTTGACCTCGAAGTAGGGGTTCTCGGTCGTGGCTCCGATCAGGGTCAGCAACCCCTCCTCCACAGCGGGCAGCAGGGCGTCCTGCTGGGCCTTGTTGAAGCGATGGATCTCGTCCAGGAAGAGCACGGTCGGGCGCCCCACAGCCACCCGCCGCTCCCGGGCCCGCTCGATCACGGCCCTAATCTCAGCCCGCCCGGCATTGACGGCCGACTCCTCCTCAAAGGCCCCCTCGGCCCTCGCCGCCGCGATCCGAGCCAAAGTCGTCTTCCCCGATCCCGGCGGCCCATAGAGGATCGCGCTGTGGGGGTGCCCGCTCTCGATCGCCGTGCGCAGAGCCGACCCGCTGCCAACGATCTGCGCCTGCCCCACCAGCTCCTCGAGGCTGCGTGGCCGCATCCGCACCGCCAAAGGAGCATCGGGCCCCGCCGGGCGCCGCGGGCGCTGGACGGCATCGCCGCTGTCGAACAGCCGATCTTCCACGCGGCTGAGTATGACCGTCGGATCTGCGCACTCGACGGCCAGAAATCCAACACCTAGACTGAGCCGATGGACACCGTGACGCAGAGCCCACCGACCCAGTCCACCCTTGAGTCCTTCAACCCGGCCACCGCAGAGCTGGTCGGCTCGGTAGCGACGATCACCCCGGATCAGGTCCAGTCGGTCATCGACGACGTGGCCCGGATCCAGCCGGCATGGGCCGAGCTAAGCCTCATCGACCGCGCCCGCTACATGCGCCGCACCGCCGACGCGCTGCTCGACGACATAGACGAGATCGCCGACTTGTTGGTCGCCGAGCAGGGCAAGCCCCGCACCGAGGCCTACACGATGGAGCTGCTGCCCACCGTCGACGCCCTGCACTGGTGCGCCAAGGCAGGTCCACGGGTCCTCGCCGAGGAGAAGGTGCGAATGACCCAGGCCTTCACGCTGAGCAAGAAAGGCCGCTTTACCTACGAGCCGATCGGGGTGGTCGGGGTTATCGCGCCCTGGAACTACCCCTGGTCGATCCCCTTCGGCGAGGTCGCGATCGCCTTGATGGCCGGCAACGGCGTGGTCCTCAAGCCGGCGAGCCTCACCCCGCTGCTGGGCGAGGCGATCCGCCGGGTGTTCGAGAAGGGGGGCCTACCGGAGGGCCTGGTCCGAGTCCTCCACGGCGGTGGCGCGGTCGGTGACGCACTGGCCCGCTCGGGCGTCGGCAAGGTCTTCTTCACCGGCTCGGTCGAGGTCGGTCGCAAGGTCGGCGAGGTCTGCGCCCAGCGGCTGAAGGGCGCGGTGCTGGAGCTGGGCGGCAAGGACCCGATGATCGTCTGCGCTGACGCCGACCTCGACAACGCGATCTCCGGCGCGCTGTGGGGCGGCTTCGCCAACGCGGGGCAGACCTGTTCGGGGATCGAGCGCGTCTACGTGGCGCGGGAGGTCGCCGAGCGCTTCATCGACGGCGTCGCCCGCGGTGCCCGCGAGCTACGCCTCGGCAACCCCGTCGAGTGGGAGACGGAGATCGGCCCGATGACCTCCGAGAGCCAGTACGAGATCGTCGTCGAGCTGATCGAGGACGCTCTCGGCGCCGGCGCGACCAAGCTCTGCGGCGGCCCGACCGAGGTCCCAGGGCTGACCGGCAAGTTCATCGCCCCAACCGTGCTCACCGGCGTCACCCATCAGATGCGGATCATGCAAGAGGAGATCTTCGGCCCGGTGCTGCCGATCGTCGTGGTCGACTCAGAGCAGGAGGCGATCGACCTCGCCAACGACTCCGAGTTCGGCCTCGGCGCCTCGGTCTGGACCAAGGACCGCCAAAAGGGCGCGCGAATCGCGCGGCGGATTCAGTCGGGAATGGTCTGGGTCAACGACCACTCCTTCAGCCACGGCGCCTGCCAGTGCTCCTGGGGTGGGGTCAAGGACTCCGGAGTCGGCCGCTCGCACTCCAAATTCGGCTTCTATGAGTGCGTGAACATCAAGATGAACGCCTGGGAGCCGGGCCTCACTCGTGATTTCTGGTGGCATCCCTACGACCGCACCCTCGGCGAAGCGGTCCGCGCCTCGGCGAAGCTCCTCTACGGCAAGGGCGCGATGCGCACCCAGGCGCTGCGCGAGGGCACCGGGCCACTGCTGCGGGTCGGCGCCCGCACGCTTCGCAAGCGGCGCTGAGCATCCCGGCGAGAGTCCCGCCTGAGGAGATCGGGTCGCGCGCCCCCAGCCGATGCCCATGCCACGGCGGCTCATACGGTTCACAATCCCCCCGAGATGGACCCGAGAACGGTGAGCGGGGAGGTCGGCCTGGCGGTTGCCGCGCTGCGACGCGACTACGGCGAGCGGACCGCCCTGGACGGGGTCGGCTTCGAGTTGGCCAGCGGCAGCTCGCTGGTCGTGCTCGGTCCCAACGGCTCCGGCAAGACGACCCTGCTCCGCATCCTCGCGACGCTTTTGCGCCCAAGCGGCGGTGAGGTCCGGGTGCTGGGCTGCGCGCTGCCTGGCGAGGCCTGGAAGCTACGCGGGCGGGTCGGCTATCTCGGCCACGAGCCGCTGCTCTACCGCGACCTGAGCGGACGGGAGAACCTGCGCTTCCACGCCAGGCTGCACGGGATCGAGCGCGATGCGGCCGAGGTGAGGATCGCTGAGCTGCTCGCCGCGGTCGGGATGCAGCGGCGCGCCGACGGGCGGGTCGCGGAGCTCTCGGCCGGGATGCGCCAGCGGATCGCCGTCTGCCGCTGCGTCCTGCACGAGCCGACGCTGCTGCTGCTCGATGAGCCCGAGTCCAACCTCGACGCCGAGGGACGCGAGCTGGCCGGCACCCTGATCGGGCCTGGTGAAGGACGGACCCGGGTGCTCGTCACCCACGACCCCGAGCGGACCCTGCCGGACGCCGACCGGGCGCTGCTGCTCGGCCACGGGGGCCATGCTGTGCGCGAGTGCGCCGCGGCTGACCTTGACCTCGACGAGGCCCGCCTCGCCAGTGTGGGGGCGAGCAGATGACGCCGTCGCGCACCGCCTTCGCGGCGATCCTAGCCAAGGACCTTCGCTCGGAGCTACGCACCCTGCAGTCGGTGCCGGCGATGGCGCTGTTCGCGATCACCACCTTCGTCATCTTCCGCTTCGGACTCGACCGCACCAGCCTCGCGGGCAGCCTCGCCGCCGGTGTCCTCTGGACGACGCTGCTGTTCGCCGGGGTGCTCGGCATCAACCGACTCTTCGTCAGCGAGCGCGAGGAGGGAGGCTTCGACGCAATCCGGCTCGCGCCGATCGACCGTACCACCCTCTTCGCCGCCAAGGCCGCGGCGCTGCTCGTCTACCTGCTCGTGCTCGAGCTGGTCGCCGTTCCGGTATTCGCCCTCTTCTTCCTCGGCTCCCCCGCCGCCCTGGCGCCGCTCGCCGTGGTCATCGTCCTCACCGACCTCGGCCTCGCCGCGACCGGCACGCTGATCTCCTCGATGGCGGTCAACTCCCGCGCCCGCGACCTGTTGGTGCCGCTGGTGCTGCTGCCGCTGGTCGTGCCGCTGATGATCGCCGCCACCGGTGCAACCGAGCCGTTGATGGCGGTCGGCGGACCCGGCTATCACCGCTTCGGCACCTGGCTTGCGATCCTCGGGTTATACGATTTGATCTTCCTCTTGGTCGGATACGCGGTGTTCGACTTCCTCCTAGAGGACTGAGCGGGCCCTTGCCGCTCCCCCACCGCGAGGCACGCATGTACGGCAAAGGACTGAGAACCCTCTCGATCGCCACCGTGGTCACCCTTGCCACGGGGCTGTGCCTGGCCTTCTTCTACGCGCCGCTCGAAGCCAACCAGGGCTTCATCCAGAAGATCTTCTACCTGCACGTGCCGCTGGCGATGACGGCGCTGGTCGGCTTCATCGTCGGCGGCCTCTTCGCGATCGCCCACCTGCGCAGCGGCGATCGCCGCTGGGACGCCTACTCCTACGTCTCGATTCACATGTCGGTGATTTTCGCCGTCGCGGTGCTGATCACCGGCTCGATCTGGGCGAAAGCCTCATGGGGGCACTGGTGGGTCTGGGACGAACCGACCCTGGCCAGCTTTCTGATCGTCTTCCTGCTCTACGTGACCTACTACCCGTTCCGCTACGCGATCGAGGACCCCGAGCGCCAGGCCCGCTACGCCTCCGTCTTCGCCGTCACGGCCGGCGCCTTCGTGCCGCTTAACTTCCTCGCCGTGCGGCTGACGCCGAGCCTCGTGCATCCGCGCGTCTTCGCCACCGCGAACGGCGGGCTGCCCACCTCGATGCTGATCACCTTCCTCGTCTGCCTGGTCGCTATCGCGCTGCTCTGGATGACGCTCGTCAAGCTCGAGCTGACCGCGAAGAGCGCCTCGGGGCAGGTGAAGCGGCTACGAATCGCGCTCGACGCGCCGGCGCCGAGTGCCCAGTCCCGCGTGGCTCCGGAGGTGCGCTGAATGCCCGCCCTGCCGCTCGGCGAAGCCGGCAGGTACGTCGCCGCCGCCTACATTGCCTTCCTCGTCCTGATCGTCATCTACGTCGGGATCATGGCGGCGAAACTCCAGCGGATCGAGCGGGAGCTGCGCGAACTGGCGGGCTTCGCGGAGCAGCGAAGAAGCGAGGAGCGCGAGGAGGTCGGCGGCGGTGTCTGAGCTACTCGCCCTCGGCGTCTCCCACAAGACCGCGCCGCTTGAGCTTCGCGAGCGTCTCTCGCTGACCGAGGGTCGCGCCGTCGGGGCGCTGCGCGAGCTGACCGCCGCGGCCGGGATCCACGAGGCGGCGGCGATCTCGACCTGCAACCGCACCGAGCTCTACCTGGTCGTCTCCGACCCGGTCGAGGCGGAGTCGACCGCGCTCAGCGTCCTTACCCGCCAGGCCGAGATCCGGCCCACCGAGCTGCTCGGCCATCTCTACTCGATGCGCTTCACCGATGCGGTGCGCCACCTCTTCCGCGTCACCTCGGGACTCGACTCGATGATCGTCGGCGAGGCCGAGGTCCAAGGTCAGGTCAAACGCGCCTATGAGCTTGCCCTGGTCGAGGGCGGCACCGGGCCGATCCTCAACCGCCTTTTCCGCGGCGCCCTTGCCGCAGGCGGGCGGGCGCGGAATGAGACCGGAGTCAGCGAGAAGGGCCTCTCGATCTCCTCGGTCGCAGTCGAGCTCGCGCAGCGCACACTCGGCGACCTCGGCGAGCGCAGCGTGCTGGTGATCGGCGCCGGGGAGACCGCGGAGCTGGTCGCCCGGGCGCTGGTCGCCCGCGGTGTCACCACCGTCTTCGTCGCCAACCGTCGCTATGACCGCGCGATCGGCCTCGCCCAGCGCTTCGGCGGCAACGCCGTGCGCTTCGACGAGCTGCCCGAGCAGCTCAAGGTGGCCGACATCGTCGTCTCAGCGACCAACTCCCCGCACCACATCGTCGAGCGCGACGACATCACCCAGGTGATGGCGAACCGCGAGGGCCGCCCGCTGCTGCTGGTCGACATCGCCGTGCCGCGCGACATCGAGCCGGCCTGCCGCGAGATCGCTGGCGTCAGCCTCCACGACATCGACGACGTCCAGCAGATCGTCGAGCGCAACGCGAGCGGCCGTGAGGCAGAGGCCAAGCGCGCCGAGCAGATCATCGAGGTCGAGGTTGACCGCTTCGAGCGGTGGTTCGCCTCGCTGGAGGTGGTGCCGACGATCGTCGCGATGCGCGAGCGCGGCGAGGAGATCGTGCGCCGCGTCCTCGCCGAGAACGAGCCTCGCTGGGAGCTCCTCAGCGAGGCCGACCGCGAACGCCTCGCCACGATGGCAAGGGCGATCGCCTCCCGCCTCCTGCACGAGCCAACCTTGCGAATGAAGCGCGCGGCGGGCAGCGATGAGGCCTACCTTTACGTCAGCGCGCTGCGCGAGCTGTTCGGGCTGGACGCGGAGACCGAGCCCGATGACCAGGCGGGCGCCAGTGTCACCGAGCTGCGCCGCAAGGCCACTTGAGGCTCCGCATCGCCACAAGGGCAAGCGCCCTGGCGCTGGCTCAGACCCGCCAGGTTGCCGAGCTGCTGGGGGCTGCCGAGCTGGTCGAGGTCTCCTCCGACGGCGAGGCTGGCGACAAGGCCCGCTTCGTGCGCGGAGTCGAGCGGGCGCTGCTGGACGGCGAGGCCGAGATCGGCGTCCACTCAGCGAAGGACCTGCCCGTCGAGATCCCGGAAGGGCTGGCGATCGCCGCCGTGCCTCTCCGCGAGGACCCGTCCGACGCCTGGATCGGCGCCGGCTCCTCGCTCGGCGACGTGCCCGAGGGTTCCCGGGTCGGCACCGCCAGCCTGCGCCGTCGTGCCCAGCTTCTCGCCGCTCGGCCCGACCTGCTGATAGAGGAGCTGCACGGCAACGTCGACACCCGCCTGCGCCGCCTCGGTGAGGGCAAGCTCGACGCGATCGTGCTCGCCACTGCGGGGCTTCGGCGGCTGGGACGAACGGACGCGGCGACCTTTTCGATCCCGACCAGGGCAATGGTCCCGGCCGCCGGTCAGGGCGCCCTGGTCCTCCAGGTGCGAAGCGGCGACGAGGCTCCTCGCGCCGCCGCGGCGCGGGTGGGCCACGCGCCATCGTTGGCCGAGCTGGCCGTGGAGCGCGCCACGATCGCCCGCCTCGGAGCCGACTGCACGACCCCGGTCGGCGTCCGGGCGCAGTTCGAGGCGGGAGAGGTTGCAGTCGAAGCGTTCGTCGGCCTGCCCGATGGCAGCGAGTGGATCCGGGACCGCGTCATCGGAGCAGCCGGCAAGCCGGCGGCGCTTGGCCAGCTGCTGGCCCGGCGCCTCCTCGCCGCAGGCGCCCGCGACATCCTCGACCGCGCTGCGAGCGCATGAGCGCGCGGGCTGGGATCGTCTATCTGGTCGGCGCCGGCCCGGGCGAGCCCGGGCTGATGACGGCGCGATCGCTGACCTTGATCGCCTCCGCCGACGTGATCTTCTATGACCGGCTGATCCCCCCCGGAGCTCTGGAGGGCGTCCGCAATGACGCCGAGCTCGTCTACGTCGGCAAGCGGGCCGGCGCTCCCTCGGTCTCCCAGGAGGAGATCGGAGAACGGCTGATCGAAGCGGCGCGGGCCGGGCGCAGCGTCATCCGCCTCAAGGGCGGCGATCCGTTCGTCTTCGGCCGCGGCGGCGAGGAGGGAGAGATGCTGCGCTCCGCCCGGGTCGAGTTCGAGGTCGTGCCCGGGGTGACAGCCGGGGTCGCCGCGACCGCCTACGCCGGCATCCCGGTGACCCATCGTGACGATGCCTCCGCGGTTGCCTTCCTCACCGGCCACGAGGACCCCGAGAAGGGTGAAACGGCGCTCGACTGGTCGGCGCTGGCGGCCTTCCCCGGCACCCTCGTCTTCTACATGGGCGTCAAACGGCTGGCTGAGAACGCCGCGGCGCTGATCGGCGCCGGACGCGATCCGAGCGAGCCCGCAGCCGCGATCGAGCGCGGCACCATGGAGGGACAACGGACGGTGACTGCCACCCTCGGGACGATCTCCGCCGCGGTCGAGCGGATGGGCATCGCAGCGCCGGCGCTGATCGTCGTCGGGCCGGTGGTGAAGCGGCGCGAGGACCTCGCCTGGCTGGAGCGGCGCCCGCTGCACGGCCGTCGAGTCGTGGTCACCCGCGCTCGCGCCCAGGCGAGCGGCCTCGCCTCCACCCTGCGGAGCCTCGGAGCCGAGGCGATCGAGCTGCCGGCGATCCGAATTGAGCCCTGCATCGACTCGGCCGCAGTGCGGCGTGCAGCCGCAGAGATCAGCGAGTACGCGCTGATCTGCCTGACCAGCCCCAACGGCGCTTGCCTGCTGTTCGATGCGCTCAATGCCGCTGGTCTCGACGCGAGGGCGCTGGGGGGGGCGACCGTCGCCGCGATCGGGCCCGGCACCGCCCGCGCCCTCGCCGGGCGTGGCATCCTCGCCGACGTCGTCCCGGAGCGCTTTGTCGCCGAGGCGCTGGTCGAGGCTCTGTCCGGAGTCGAGATCAAGGGCCGGCGCGTGCTCGTCGCTCGGGCCGCCGCTGCCCGCGACGTCATCCCCGAGCAGCTGCGCGACCGCGGCGCTGTGGTCGATGTCGTCGCTCTCTATGAGACAGTGCGGGAGGAGCCCGACGCCGAGGCCGTCGAGGCGGCTCAGGACGCCGACTACGTCACCTTCACCTCCTCCTCGACCGTACGCAACCTGACCGAGGCGCTCGGCGACCGCTTCCCCGCCGCCGCCCGTGTCGTCTCGATCGGCCCCGTCACCAGCGCGGCGGCTCGCGATGCGGGCCTCGATGTCCATGTAGAAGCCGAGCGCCACGATATCGAGGGACTTGTCGCCGCCATCCTCAAGGACGCAGGTCGATGAGCTTCGGCGCGCCGCACCGCCATTATCGGCGGACCGACTCGACCAACATGCGGGCCCGCGAGCTCGCCGCCGCCGGAGCGCCGCACGGAACCGTCATCACCGCCGCCGAGCAGAGCGCTGGACGCGGGCGCCAGGGCCGCACCTGGACCGCGCCCCCCGGCAAGGCCCTGCTCTACTCGGCGATTCTGCGCCCGCTCGGCGCATGGCCCCTCTCCTTGCTCCCCCTCGCCGTTGCGATCGCCGTCTGCGAGACGGCCGAGTCGCTGCGCTCAGGTGTCGAGTGCGGCGTCAAGTGGCCCAACGATGTCCTCCTTGACGAGCGCAAGCTCGCAGGGGTACTGATCGAGACCCGGCCCCAGGACGACTGGGCGGTGATCGGGGTCGGGCTCAACCTGGCGATCGAGCCTGGGGACTTCCCCGGCGAGCTGCGAGAGACCGCCACTTCGCTTGGCGGCGACGCCACGCCCGAGGGGGCGCGCAGCTGCCTCGATGAGCGGCTCGATTTCCGGCTCGACGCGGCGCGCGAGGACATCCTCGATGCCTGGCGCAAACGCGACGTCCTGCGTGGCCGAGAAGTCGCCTGGAGCGACGGCTCAGGAGTCGCCGACGGCGTCGATGACCGGGGCAGCCTCCTGGTCATCACCCCCGGCGGCGGGCGCCTCGCCCTCAGCGCCGGCGAGATTCATCTGACCGGCGCCTGAGTCCTCAACCGCGCCGCTCTCCTCGACGGCGCCATTCTCGGCGCCGGTCCCCAGCTCGCCGTTGTCGGCCGCGCCGCGCTGGCGCTTGTTGCCGCGCTTTCGCCGCCGCTTGCCCCCCTTCGGGAAGTTCCGCAGCAGCTCCCGCGCGATCGCCGACGGTTTGCGGGCCATCCGCATTCGCGCTCCGCGAAGCACCTCCTCGCCCTCCGGGGTATGAGAGACCGCGGCGGCGAGCAGCGCCACAGCCAGGCGCCGGTCCTGTTTGCGCGCCGCGTGCACCAGCCGCCGCGCGTTGCGACCGTGCGCCCGCCCGGAAGAGTTGACCAGCAGGCCCAGCAGTCGCTTCGTCTCCGGCCAGCGCTGCACCGCGTACTCCTCGTGCAGTTCGCGGGTGTAGGAGGCGAGCCGCCAAACCCATGCTTGCGCCTGGTCGCGGCGGCCGATCCGCTTGTCGAGCAGCGCCTGCAGCAGCGTCTTCGTCCCCGCCCGCTTGTCGTCGCGGCTCCAGGTGCCGACGATGTCGATCGCGTCGTCAAAGGCATCAGCGTCGCCCAGGTCGGCGATCTCCCCGAGCGCTTTCAGTCGCAGCTGCGCGTTGCGGTTGCGCTGCACGCAGGTCAGCAGGAAACGGCGGCGCAGCTCCTTGGTCGGGTCGTTCTGCAGCATCGCCCGTGCCCGTCGCCAGCCCTGGGGGTTTACTCGCGCCCCCGCCAGCGCCGCCCAGGCATGCTGCTCGGGGTAGTCGAGGTTCTCGACCGCGATCCGCCAGATCTCCCGCTCCAGCACCTCCATCCGCTTCTGCTCGGAGTCAGAGACGGGGACGATCCGCCGCTCCACCCTCACCTTGCGCCCGCGCCCTCGTCGCACCGGCCCGACCACGATCGCCCCGCCGCGGTAGACGTCGCGGTCGAGCAGGCTGTGCAGGGTGACGATCGTCTCGTCGTGGGTGGTCGCCGGGTGGACGAAGTCGATCACCAGCCCCGCCTCCTTGCCCGGTGCCCGTCGCGTCACGCGGCCGACCCGCTGCTGGTAGACCCGCCGCGAGGCGGTCGGCGCCAGGTGCATGCAGATCGTCGCCCGCGGCGAGTTCCACCCCTCCGCCAGAAGCATCGCGTTGCAGAGCACGTCGACCTCACCGCGCTCGAAGGCGGCGAGGATCTCGGCCAGCTCGCGCTTCGGCGTTTCCCCAGAGACGGCCCGCGCCACGATCCCCGCGTCCCGGAAGGCCTTGGCGACGTTCTTGGCGTGCTGCACCCCAGCCGTGTAGAGGACGCCCGGGACTTTTCTGAAGCGCGACTGGTAGAGGTCGGCGATTGCCACGTTGAATGGCTCCTGGTCGAGTAGCGCGGCTAGCTCCTCCTGGTCGAAGTCTTGGTCGACCTCGCCTTTTCGCAGCGGCACCTTGGCGATCGTCCGCACCCCTGGCCCCGGCGGGATGCGCAGGCAACGCAGCGGCGAGATGACGCCGCGCCGCGCCGCCTGGGCGAGGTCGAAGCGCGAGGTCTGGGTCGGGAAGAGGTCGGCGACGTGGCGGGCGATCAGCGCTCCGGTCGCGGTCATGCCGATGTAGACGGGGCCGGTCCAAGCGCGGATGCAGGCACTGGTCTTCTCGCCCAGCGCGGTGTGCGCCTCGTCGCAGATCACGATTGAGTAGGCGTCGGAGACGCGCTTGTGGTTGCGGACGAACCACTGGTAGGTCTCGACCGTGACCGGCCCGTCGGGGTCGTCGCGCCCGTCCAACAACGGCGGGCGCAGGCGCTCCTTGTAGCCGCGGCTGGAGATCTCGCCGATGAACTGGTCGACCAGGTTGCGACGGTGGGTGAGGATCAGCACGCCGCCGGTTCGGGAGGCGTCGATAAAGCCGACCGCGGCGACCGTCTTGCCGGCGCCGGTCGCGTGCTCGAACCAAAAGCGCCGATCGGCGCCAGGGTCCTCCGGCGCCTCCTCGATCGCCTCTTCCGCCTCGGCCTCAGGCTCTTCCCAGTCCCGAGGCTCCTCGTCGGGTGCCAGCTCCTCATCCTCCAGCGGCTCCTCGCCATCCAGCTCGGCCACGGCGGTCGACTCCGTCGCCTCGGCGGCCTCTGCCTCCGCGGCCGCCTCCCCGTTGCGCCGGTCGACGTCGGCCGCTGTCTGCTGCTCGGTCATCAGCTCGGCCAGCGTCCCCGATAGGGCGTCGACCTGGTGGGGGGAGAGCTCGGCTCCGTCGCGCAGCTTCGGCGGCTCATCGGCCAGCAGCCGCTCCAGCCCCAGCAGCAAAGAGAAGTCCTGTCGCCACTGGATCGAGGGCTCCTCCGCCCCCTCTTCCAGCTCCCTCAGCGCCGCGTCGAGCGCTCGCCGCCGCGCCGTTCCCGGGGCCAGCGCCTCGGGCCCCTCTCCGTCAAGCAGGAAGGGCTCGCGGGCGAACTCAGCCGCACGCTCGATATCGGCGCCTGAAGGTACTGCCGCCTGCGCGGCAACTTCGCTGGTCTTGGCCATCAAGGCTTCTGGGTCCGTCCCAGCCGAGACGCGAGACGTGCGGCCGGGACAAGTGGGTGAGGAGGCCGAGGTCACTTCCCCCGGCGATCTCAGCGGCCCGCATCGGAGCGAACCGAACGACCGTATTGTAACCAACAGATTGAGGTTTTCGGGACGCAACCTGCCGATCGCCCTGCTGTGCGTCGTGACTGCGGCATTTGCCGTCGCCGGCTGCGGCAGCTCAGCGGCCGGCGGAGACTATGGCGGCAAGCATCCCGACTACGCGAGAGCGCTGGCCGACTCCCCCGCCCCCCTGGCCGCACTGCACGCCCAGCATGACAGCCTTCTAGCGGGAGGAACCGAGGCTTTCGAAAAGCGCATCGGCGCCCTGCGGGGCTACCCAGTGGTCGTGAACGTCTGGGCCTCCTGGTGCTGGCCCTGTCGCTCCGAGTTCCCGGTCCTGCAGAGGCTCTCGGCGACATACGGCAAGCGCGTCGCCTTCCTCGGCGTCGACTCCGACGACTCAGACGGTTCCGCGCACACCTTCCTCAAGGAGGCGCCCGTCCCCTACCCCAGCTACTCCGACCCCGACAAAAGGATCGCCAGCGCGCTCCACGTCACCGTCGGCATCCCCGACACCGCCTTCTATGATCGCCAGGGCAAACTCGTCTACCTCAAACAGGGCCCCTACGCGCACCCCTCAGAACTCAAGGCCGACCTCACGCGATACGCGCTGGCCAGCTGATAAGCGGGACGCCCATTTCTTGGTCGGTTCTTCCCCAAGAGGCAGCAGCAGACGAGATCGAGCGGCGGGGGAAGCCGTGGTCTCGCGGCCTAATGCTGGGTCGACGCTCGTCTCACCAGCCCCGATTTCGAACGACATCTCCATCCGCTCCTGCCAGCCATCCGTTCCTACCCGGCGACCTTCTCGGTCTGGGCCCTTGACAGCTGACCATTCCCGCCCTGTCGAATAGTCGCCCGCTGCCAGGAGACGATCGCGCGAGTGAGGCGATAATGGAGCGGTGAGCTTCGTCGTCATCCTCCTCTTGGCTTTGGCCGTCGCCTTTTTGATCGCCGAGGCGCACCTGCCGAGCGGCGTCCTCGGCGCGTTCGGAATCGTGGCCTTTGTCGTCGCCGGGATTCTCTACCGCGAAGAAGGCCACGACGTTCCGGTCGCGCTGATCATCGTCATCGCCCTCGCGCTCGGTGCTTTCGTCTGGTTTGCCTCTCGCAAAGTGCTGGCCAGCTACCGCAGCCAGCCGGTTCGCACCGGGTATGAGGAGCTAAATGGTGCCAGCGCAGAGGTCCGCTCCCCGATCGACCCCGAGGGTCAGGTGTTCGTGCAGGGGTCGGTGTGGCGAGCTCGGCTCGCCGAGGGGGAGGCCGCGGTACCAGTGGGGGGTAGAGTCACGATCGATTCAGTCGACGGACTGACCCTGATCGTCCGGCCGACAGCCGGAACCGAGGAAAGAGTACGTGGGTAGATGGCAGCTGCGTTAGCGATAGCGATTTTCCTGGCGATCGTCATCGTCATCTTCTTCGGTGCCGCGGTGCGAGTGCTGCGCGAGTACGAGCGCGGCGTCATCTTCCGACTCGGCCGGCTGATCGCCCAGAAGGGACCGGGGCTGATCCTGCTGATCCCGTTCATCGACCGCATGGTCAAGGTTGATCTGCGCACGGTCACGCTCAACATCCCGCCGCAGGAGGTGATCACCCGCGACAACGTTCCCGCCGGCGTCAACGCGGTCGCCTACTTCCGTGTGATCGACTCCCGCAAAGCAATCGTCGAGGTCGAAAACTATCTGCTGGCCACCTCACAGATCTCCCAGACGGCGCTTCGCTCGGTGCTTGGCAAGGCCGAGTTCGACCAGCTCCTCTCCGAGCGCGAGCGGCTCAACGAGGAGCTTCAGAAGATCATCGACGAGTCGACCGAGCCCTGGGGAGTAAAGGTGACCGCAGTAGAGATCAAGGACGTCGAGATCCCCGAGCAGATGCAGCGGGCGATCGCGCGCCAGGCCGAGGCTGAGCGTGAGCGGCGCGCCAAGATCATCAACTCCGAGGGCGAGTACCAGGCTGCGCAGAAGCTCACCGATGCCGCCGACATCATCAGCACCAACCCGGCCTCGCTCCAGCTGCGCTACCTGCAGACCCTGCTCGAAATCGGCAGCAACCAAAACACGACGGTCGTCTTCCCGTTGCCGATGGACGTGCTCGAGCCGTTCATGGGCAAAGGGGCGGCGGGCGGCGCCGAGAGTCGCCGTCGACCGCCACCACCACCACCGCCGCCCCCGACCGACGTCGAGACAGACGACCTCCCACCCTCCCGCTCCTGAGCACGCCAGAGATACGCATCAACCAGCTGACCGGGCTGCGGACGATCGTCGCGGCGGGGCGGGCCGAGCGGCCGGAGGGCTTCGAGCCAGCCGCGAGCGAGCCGAAGGACCCGGCGCAGTGTCCGTTCTGCGAGGGCCGCGAGGAGCGGACTCCACCCGAGATCTACGCAGTGCGTCCCGGCGGCGGCGCAGCCGACACCGCGGGCTGGACCACGCGCGTCGTCCCCAACCTCTACCCGGTGCTGTCCACCGAGGGGGCGGAGGGCCCACTCGAGAGCGCCGCCGCCGAGGCGGGATCGTTCGCCAGCACCGGCGACCCGCTGCTGGCATCCCGCCGCGCCGGCGAGCCCGACCTCTTCTCCTCCCGCCCGGCCCTGGGCGCCCACGAGGTGATCGTCAACGCCCCCGAGCACCTCACTGCGATGGCCGAGTTGAGCGAGAAGCGCTTCGCCGAGGCGGTGGCCGTCTGGCGCCAGCGGATGCGGGCCCACGCTCGCGCCCCCTACGTCCAGGTGATTGTCAACGAGGGCGGCGGGGCGGGCGCCTCGCTTGAGCACACCCATGCCCAGCTCTACGCGCTCCCCTTCGTGCCGGCGGCCGTGGCGCGGGAGCGGGAGCGGTTCGGCGCCTACCGCGAGCGCTCCGGGGGTGGCGGCCTGCTCAGCGACGTCTTGGTCGAGGAGGTGCGCCGCCGCGATCGCCTTGTCGCGATCGACGATGAGGCAGCGCTGATCTGCCCCTGGGCCTCACGCTCCCCCTTCGAGCTGCGAGTGGTGCCGCGGCGCGAAGCGGCGAGCTTCGCCGACGACGAGGCCGGTGCCACAATGATCCGCACCGCGCTGCGCGCCCTGGCCGAGCGCTTCAGCCGGACGCCAGAACTCAACCTCTGGGTCCGCACCGCCCCTCGCGGAGCAGAGCACTTTCACTGGCACGTCGACATCGCCCCGCGTCTCACCGTCAAGGCGGGGTTTGAGCTAGGCACCGGGGTTGACATCAACGTCTACCCACCTGAGCGCGCCGCGGCAGACCTCCGAGAAGCACTCGGCGACTGAGCTGCCCCAGCATGGAGGTCAAACTCAGACGCCCCTTGTAGGGTGCGTAAATGCCGCCGAACCCGCGTCCGATCCCGCGCTTCATCGCCGACTCTACCCAGGAGGGGATTCCGCACGGGCGCTTTGTCGAGCGGCTGGCGGAGGCTTTCGGGAAGGCCTCTGCGGAGCTGAAGGACCTACCGGGCGGAGTCGAGGTTCCCTCCGAGATCGACTGGTTCCCGGAGCGCGCCTGGGGCGGTCGCGTCTGGGTGCCTTGCTCGGTCCTTGCCGAGGGCCCAGAGGGCGCACTGGAGCTGTTCGGCCACGTCTCATACGTGCAGCCGACCGACGGCGAGCCAGCCGACTTCCAGGCCAAGGTCGACTTCACCGACGTGCTCGCCGAGGACAACCCTGACTGGAAGATCGACCTCAATGACGACGTGATCGGCCGCTGGCGCGGCGAGAGCGGGCGGGCGGGCGCGATCACCCTCGTCTGGGGCCGACCCCTGATTCGCGGCGCGGTCGCCGCCACCGCCGAGCTCGACGCCGAGACCGTCGACCAGGAGGCGATCTCCAAAGAACGCTTCACCTTGATCGCCCTCGACGCGCTCGAGGGCTACGGCGACGACATCTTCATGGAAGTCAAGCTCTGGAGCCGCCGGGCCCAAGAGCTGGCCTCGGAGAGCCTCTACGATGAGCCGTCGAGCCCCGATAGCTCAGCCGGATAGAGCGACTCCCTCCTAAGGAGTAGGCCGCAGGTTCGAATCCTGCTCGGGGCATCGCCGCAAAGCCCCTTACAGAGCTAAATTTGAAACAAGGGCTCGGCGGAGATTGTCTAGGATTTGGTGGGTAGGAACAAAGGTAGGAACAATCGGCTAGATTCTGTTCCCACCCGATGGCGATGAAACTGACCGAAACCGGCGTCGATCACCTTGGTCGCGCCCTCCCCCGCGGGGTCTACGGCTGTGTGCGCGAGGACGGCACGACGGCCAGCTACAAGATCCGCTGGCGCGAGGAGGGCCGCGACGGCGTGCCGCGCAACGCAGCCAAGTCGTTCTCGGTCCGCAAGCTCGGCTCGCCGGACCGAGCCTTGGAGGCGGCGATCGCCTATCGCGAGCAGGCGGTCAGGATCGCGCGGCTCGAGGGCGCGGTGCTGAGGTCGGATCCGGCGGCGACGATGACGGTCGCGGAGTTGTTTCAGGAGTGGTGCGTGAAACGCGGGGCCGCTCTCTCCAAGCGCTACGCGGAGGACGCGGTGCGACGCTGGGACCGAGAGGTCGCGAGCCGCTCGATCGCCCGGGTGCGGCTCGAGCGGCTCTCGCGCGATCCCTCGATCATCACCCGCTTCCAGGATGAACTGGCGGCGGCAGGGGTGACCGCATCCAACCGCGTGCAGGTCCTGAAGACGCTGCGAGCGGTCCTGCGCTGGGGCAGGCTGCGGCATCCAAACGCGTTGACCGTCGAGCTCTCGGGGCTCTTTGAGCTGCCGACCCAGACACCGAATCGGCTCGCCTACGCCGCCGACGCCTACGGCCTGGAGCGGATCATCGAGGCGACCCAGAGCAGGCCGGCACGCGACGGGCTGCTGGCGATCCGCGACGCGGCCCTGGTCGCCGCGATGGGCTTCACGGTCGCCGCCCGCCCCTCGGAGTGGCTTTACTCGGCCAGCTGGGGAGGGGTACACGAGCGCTCGGTGGAGCTGCAACGCAGTGGCCTCGGCGTCGATGAGGAACGGATCGGGCTGAAGACCGGCGCCCGGGCGGCGCTGCTCCTGCCCAACGCGAGCGCGCGGCTGCACTCCTACCGAGCGGCGCTCGAGGCGCGCCACGGCGCTCAGCCCGACGACGGGCTGGTCTTTCAGGCCCTCGGCGAGGACGGCCCGCTGTGGGATTCGGCCCCCGGCGGCGGCGCGGCGATCCCGGTGCCCTGGAGCTATGACGATTACAAGCGCTGGACGGCGCGGGTCTGGCGGCCGGCCCGGGAAGTTGCGGCGCAGGCCGAGGGGATGCCCAAGGGGTTGGCGACAATGCGCTTCTACGACTGCCGGCACACGGCGATCTCGATGGCGCTGCACTCGACGCTGGTGATGGGGCCGCACGGGATGAACCTCCACAACCTGGCCGGCTGGGCGGGTCATGACGTGCAGACGCTGCAGCGCTACTACGCCCACATCATCGCCCGCTACCAGGGGCTCGACCCGATCGACCTGGACGAGGAGTGCGAGCTGGCGCGAGCGCGAGTGCAAGCCGAGCCGTTTAAGCCTGTCGGGAAACGGGCCGGGCCGCAGCGAGACGCCCAGCAGCGCCACCGAGCCCGCGCCTCGCGCGCGCCCGCCGGGCCGCGTTGAGCAGGGCGAGGTTCTCGCTCTGTGAGCCGCTCGGGATCGGCCTCACGCCAGAGACCGAGCCGAGCAGCGGCGCGCCGTCAAGAGCGGGACGGTCGACTTTCGGGGCGAGCAGTTCGCTCATCATCCAGTCGCGGAGGTCGCGATAGCGGATGCGGACGCCGCGCCCATGCGCATCGCGGTAGGCGGGAAGGGTGCCACCGCGATAGGCGCGGCGGATCGTCCGCACGCTGCGATTGGCGATCGCAGCCGCATCCGCCGCGATCAGCAGGTCCTCGTCTTGATAGGCGGGCCGCGCTGGAGCGAGTGTCGTTTGCGCTGTCATGCCCAGCAAGACGTCGGCGGAGGCGCTTTCGGCCCACATGGCAGCCCGGCGCCACACCTTGCAGAGGCTCGACAGCACGACGAGCAGCGCCAGGCGAAGATAGACAGATGGCCGAGGAGAAGACGAGCAGGCACCGGGCCCGGGTGAGCTGGGACGCCGATCGCGGCGACCTGCGCGCCCACACGATCGGGCTGGCCGCTCAGAGGCTGGCGGCCTCCGGCGCCGCGGCGCTCGGAGGCGACCCCGCCAAGGCCGATCCCGAGGAGCTGTTCGTGGCCTCGCTCTCGAGCTGCCACATGCTCTGGTTCATCTCCCTGGCGCGGGAGAAGCAGCTGCGGGTCATGGCCTATGAGGACGAGGCGGAGGGGACGATGGACGCCACCCGGTTCACCGGCGTCGTGTTACGCCCCCGGGCCGCATTCGATCAGGACCCCGGGGCAGAGCGCGTCGTCGACCTTCACCGCCGCGCCCATGAGCGCTGCTTCATCGCCAACAGCGTCAGCTGCCCCGTCGTGGTCGAGCCGAGGCTTTGACCGGCGCCGCCTATGACCGACTGGGACGCGGCTACAGCGAGGTACGCCAGCCCGATCCCCGGATCGCGGCCCGCATCGAAGCTGCCCTCGGCGATGCCCGCACCGTCCTCAACGTCGGCGCCGGCACCGGCTCCTATGAGCCGGCCGACCGTGACGTGACCGCGGTCGAGCCCGCCGCATGCTGCGCTCATCTCTCTGGCGCCGGTTCACAGGCGTGGCAACTGTCAATGACGACGCGTAAAAGTCAGCGCTTGAGGTGGCATTTCCTGGGCCAATGTAATATTTTTAAGGGTCTTTAAACAAGGCATTAGCAAGGCCGACATAGGTACGTCCGATAGGCGTCATAGCTTTTGGACTGCACCCGACCAGGAGGAGCTACGCATGGCAGACCTGACAATCGTGTCCAGAGAGGCGCATCGTCAGACGACTGAATCAACCATTCAGCAGATCACAAGGTTCCTAGAAGAGGTTCTCGGACGAAAGCTGGTTGCAACCTTGGCCGGTGTTCAGGACCCAAAGGCGGTTGGACGCTGGGCAGAAGGGGCGCGTTCGCCCCGCCCTGCGGCAGAGGAGCGTCTTCGTATTGCCTACCAGGTATTTCGCTTGCTTCTTGCGGAGGAGTCCAGGTACACGATTCGTGCGTGGTTCATTGGGCTCAATCCCCAACTCAATGACGAATCACCGCTCTTGGCGATCAACGAGGGGCGTTTTCAGGAGGTCATGGTGGCGGCGAAAGCATATGTGTCGGGGGGGTGAGCTGAATCGCCGTAGAGATCGTCAAACCGCCCAGTTCGGGAGTGTGGCGGGTAGGCAGGACGCCAGACCCGATCAGCTTCCCCGACCCTCCCCGCGCTGGCGATCTTGACTATCCGAGGGCCGGTAATCGATTCGATAGCCCGACCGAAAACTATGGCGTCTGCTATTTCGCCACGGATCTAAAGGCGTGTTTTGGAGAGACTCTTTCGCGCTTTCGCCCTAACCCGGCGTTGACGGCGGCAGCGGCGGAGGATGGCTTTATGAACGTTGGCGAGGTTCCTGCGGATTGGCGCAATCAACGAATTGCGGTTCAAGCGACCTTCGTTCCAACCGAAAGTCTTCCTGTTATCCGATTTCTCGATGTCGAGGCACTAAAAACGCGTCGCCACTTGGAGGACGAGCTTGCCCCGCTCCTCGCCTACTACGGCTACTCGAGCTTGACGTGCCCACAGTTCGGGGCGGGGATAGACGCATAACGCGCTGGATCGGGAAGTGGGCCTTTGAGCAGCGGGAGCCAGGAGGTCAGCCTTCCCTTGCCGGAATCCGCTACCTATCTCGCCTTAACACCGAGTGGGAGTGCTGGGCTGTCTTTCACGATGTCGAGATCAAAGAGCTTTTACGACAGCCCATCGAGCCTGAGAACCCAGCCCTGGCTTCTATCGCCCGCTCTTTCAACATCCGAATTTTCTAGCCCTATCTGTCGTAATTTTGATAGTTGCCGCCGGCGCCGTGCTCTGCTCCCGGGTCTCATTCAATGAGGACCCGGGGCAGAGCCATGGATCTTCACCACGGCGCCCGTCAGCACTACATGATCGCCAACAGGATCAGCTGCCCCATCGTGGTCGAGCCGAGGCCTTGACCGGCGCCGCCTATGACCAACTGGGGCGCGGCTACAGCGAGGTACGCCAGCCCGATCCGCGGATCGCGGCCCGCATCGAAGCTGCCCTCGGCGATGCCCGCACCGTCCTCAACGTCGGCGCCGGCACCGGCTCCTATGAGCCGGCCGACCGTGACCTGACCGCGGTCGAGCCCTCCGAGGTGATGATCGCCCAGCGAGGGCTCAGCGCCGCGGCGGTGATCCAGGCGACGGCGGAAGACCTCCCCTTCGAGGACGACAGCTTCGACGCGGCGATGGCGATCATCACCATCCAACACTGGGCGGATCCCGCCGCCGGCCTGGCCGAGATGACCCGGGTCTCGCGCGGGCGAGTCGTCGTCCTTACCTTCGACGGCCCGGCCCTGGCGGAGATGTGGATGGTGCGGGACTACGTCCCCCGTCTGCTGGAGATCCACACCGAGCTGATGCCGTCGATTGCCGAGCTGGTGGCGGCGCTCCCCGGCGCCAGAGTCGTGCCGGTGCCGATCCCCCGCCTCTGCACGGACGGGTTCTTCTGCGCGCTCTGGGACCGTCCCGAGCTGCACCTCGACCCGGCGATACGGCGCGGTAGCTCGGTCTGGCAGCTGATGGGTGCAGCGGAAGCCGCGCAGGCCGAGCGCGGGCTCGAGGCCCTGCGGACAGACCTCGAGAGCGGCGCCTGGGACGAACGCCACGGCCACCTGCGCTCGACTCCGGAGCTGGACCTCGGGCTGCGACTCGTCGTCTCGAAGCCTGACTGAAGCTCAGGCGCCGATGCGGTGCAGGAACGCCGTCAGCCGCCGCTCATAAAGGCTTGGATCGACGTTCCAGGACTCGGTGTGACCGGCCTTTGCCACCCGGTAGTAGGTGACCCAGTGGGGCAGCTCTGCGGCGAAGGCGTCGCTGCTTGAGATCGGCACCAGCTTGTCCTCGGTGCCGTGGAAGAGCAGGATCGGCAGGTGGAAGTCTTCGGGGTGATCGAGCGCGTCGAGGCTGCCCCAGTCCGGATCGATGCGGGCGTCGATCGCCCACTCGACCGGAGTCGCCAGGAACCCGGGCAAACCCATCTGTTCAGCGTTGAATTCGAGGATCGACTTCCAGTCAAGAGCCGGGGCGTCGAGGACGAGGCCGCCGACCCGATGCGCGAGCGGCGAGCGCTCCATGAACTGGGCGACGATTGCACCGCCCATCGAGTAGCCGATCAGGACGAGGCGACGGGCGCCGTGGGAGAGCGCGTAGCGGGCCGCCGCCTGCAGGTCGCGCCACTCGGTGAGGCCGATGTGGTGCAGACCGTCGGGGCTGGGCGGAGCGCCGAGGTCCTCGCGGTAGGTGATCAGCATCGCGGGCAGACCGTCTCGGTGCAGGGTGGGCGCGATGCGAAGGCCCGCTTGCTGATCGCCGTTGATCCCGTGCACGATGATCGCCCAGGTATGCGTGCGCCCCGGGATCAGCCAGGCCGGCATCGGCCCCAGTTCGTCGGGGACAAGCACGTTGGTGAAGGGCAATCCCAGGGTCTGCCGCGGGTTGCCCGCATAGACATCGGTGTCGAGCGCCACCTTCATCCCCGGCCGCAGGTAGTAGCCGTGCACGGCCGCCAGCCGCCGCGTCACCGTCTCGGCGTCGCTCTTCACCACTTCGCCGAGAATCGCATTGCCACCCTGCCAGAGGAGGCCGTAGACGCCGGGGCGCAGGGTGTCTTCGGAGCGCGAGAGGACGACTCGCCCAGGGGAGAGCCCCTCCACGGTCGCATCGAGGGGCCAGCCCGAGCGTTCGGGGACCAGCACCTCCGAGGAGAAGTACCAGCTCGCGGCGGCCCCCACGGCGACCACGACGACGATCAAGCCAAGGACGGCTACCAGCAAGCTCCGTCTGTGGCGGCGGAGCCAGGATCGATTCGCCAGCTCGGCAGATTCCGGGGACGCGGACGCCGAGCTAGCCTGCATCCTCATCCCGATCGGCGGGAGGCAGTGACGAGGGCCCGGTGCACCTGGTCGGCGGCAACGGTCAAAGTCCGCGAAAGCGCTCGGTGGACGCCTCGTCGTCGACCAGCTCGGCCTCGGGCGACTCGGCAACCCGGTGGACCCGGGCCCGGAGCTCAGTGAGCTCGGTCCGCGAAGCAACGGCTGGTCGGTCAGGCAGCACAGAGCTGTCCTGCGACTCGGTGAAGTCGTCGGGGTGGAGCACCGCCTTGACGTGCTTGGAGCTGTAGCGCTCGACGATCAGGGCCTCGCCAAGCTGGGGCTGGAGGACGCGCACCTCGTCGCGCTTCAGGTGGGAGCTGCGCAAGGCCATAGATCGACAACGGTACAACGATGCCCAACGACAGCTAATACGTCTCGAAGGACTCGTGCAGCGGCTGAGCGAGAGTCGCAAGCCGCGATGCCTGAGCGGCGCCGCCCGCATCGGCCTGACCCGCCGAGCGAGGCTCAGACTCTCGGAATCCGCGCAAGAGAAGGGGGGAGCCGAAAGCCAACCGGACGATTCAACCGGGTCGTCTGTGCGAACCTCGGCGGGGAACCCGGTCCAGGCGAGGGTGAGCGCCATGCAGATCCGCACCCGCATCGGAGAAAGCCTTGACGGCTTCGTCGCGACGCCTGAGGGCCGCCCGGCACTGCTGTCGATGCCCGACTTTCGGCCCGGCGAGCACACGGCCATCCCGAGTTCATCGAGGGCTGCGATGCGGTCCTGATGGGCCGCACCACCTTCGAGCCGGCGCTCGGGGTGCCGAGCTGGCCGTGGCCCGGTAAGCGTGTCTACGTGCTCACCTCACGGCCGCTTCCCGCCGAGACTCCGGCCGAGCTGCTCGAGCAGATGCGGGCCGCGGAGCGCGACGGCGACGTCCACCTGGTGGGCGGCCCGCGGACGATCCGGGCGTTCGCGGCACTCGGCGTGCCCGAGCGCCTGGAGATCGTCCTCCTGCCGATCCTGCTCGGCGAAGGACTTTCCCTCTCAGCGCCAGGCACGCCACCCCTCCTGCTCCAGCTCGAAACGCAACGGACGTTCCCGGACGGATCCGTGGAGCTCGCCTACTCCTTGACGTCGTAGGGCTGGACCCCAGGCATGGGCCTGCCTGGAGAGGGCGAGGCGCCAGGCCGGCCCTGCTATCGCCCAGCCACGATCAGGTCCATCAGCAGGGCATCGTCCCAGCCGCCGGCGAGGTTGCGCTCGTATGAGCGCAGCACCCCAACCGGCTCGAAGCCGATCGCGGCGTAGCTGCGGATCGCACGCTCGTTGTCGACGTTGGGGTCGATCGTGAAGCGGTGGTGCCCCTTCGCCACGAAGTGATCGACCGCGAGCCGCAGGGCGCGGCGGCCGTAGCCGCGGCCGTGCAGGGCCGTCCTCAGCGCGATGTCGAGTGCCACGCTCGGGTAGTACTCGTAGGCCTCCTCCACATACTGGACCCAGCCGGCGAACTCACCGCCCACCTCCACGACCCAGCCGTTCTCGACGTCATAGTCGCCATCCGGCCACCAGCGCCTGACCTCGGGCTCGGCGAGCAGGGCCTGGAGCAGCCCTACGTCGGCGGGCTCGAAGGGCCGCAGCTTGAGATCGCCATCACCCAGAGACGCGACGTTCTCGGTCGGGGCACTCATCGGCAGCGCGTCGCGCAGCCCTCATGCGGCGCCGTCGCGGGCCGGCTCGTAGGTGAGAATCGCGATGCCGTCGCCCACCTGCCTCGAGTCGGTCAGCCGCAACGGCTTCTTGTCGCTGAGCTCGCCGAAGAGGCCCTTGCCGGGGCCGAGGGCGACCGGGAATACCATCAGGCGCAGCTCGTCGACGAGGTCGTGCTCGAGCAACGCCTGCACGAGCTGGGCGCTACCCGCGACCAAGATCACCCCATCGATTTCGTCCTTCAGTTTCGCGACCTCGTCTCGGAGATCACCGTTGAGAACGGTCGAGTTGCTCCATCCGGCCTCCTCCAGGGTCGAGGAGACGACGTACTTTGGCATCGCGTTCATCTTCTCGGCGAAGCCGACCTCGTCGGTGATCGTCGGCCAGGCGGCCGCGAACCCTTCATAGGTCAGGCGCCCCAGCAGCAGCGCCTCAGCCTCGAAGACCTCCTCGAGCTTGAACTTGTCACCCTCCTCGCCGCGGTCGATCTCAAAGGTCCAACCGCCGTGCCTGTAGCCCTCCGCTCCACCAGGGTCCTCCATCACGCCGTCAATCGAGACGAACTCCGATACGACAAGCCTGCTCATAGCGATCCTCCTCCTCGTTGGCGCTCAAAGTTAGCCCGCCGGGGTCGACAAAGGCTCACCGGGACCATCGAGCCCGGCCACCGAGCCGTGGCCGGCGCGAGGCGCTCTGGCCAAACCGCTTTGGCCGGCCGGCCATTGCGGGCGGACATGATTGGGTCGAAAATGAGGTCGTGCCTGAAGCCGAGAGAGTCGTCGTCCGCGATGCGGCCCCTGCTGACGCCGAGGCGATCTGCGCGATCTACAACGCGGCGATCGCCGCCCGAGAATCGACCTTCGAGACCGAGCCTCACCGCGCCGCGGACTTCGAGGCGAGAATCGGAGTCGAGCGATTTCCGCTCCTCGTGGCTGCAGTGAAAGAAACGGTGATCGGCTGGGCCGGCCTCGCCTCCTACAGCGATCGCCCTTGCTACTCCGGGGTCGGTGAGGCAAGCGTCTATGTCGCACCAGAGGCGCGGGGCCAGGGCGTCGGCACTGCCTTGGCCGAGGCACTTGCGGTCGTGGCCGAGCTCAACGACTTCCACAAGCTGCTGGGCAAGCTCTTCACCGACAACGTCGCCAGCATCCGGCTGGTTGGGAGATGCGGCTTCTCCTCGGTGGGCGTCCATTGCCGGCACGGACGGCTCGACGGCCAGTGGCGGGACGTGCTGGTGGTTGAGCGGCTGCTGGGGCCGGCGCCAGCCGCGCAACCCTAGGCCTAGGCGGCTCAGCCTCCGTCGTCGCTGAGGACTCGTACGAATCGGCTGACCCCTGCCTGGCGCTGATACCCCACCGCACTCCATAGATCGATCGCGACGCGCTCCTCGCTGAGCACGATCGCGGTCAGCCGGATCGCCCCCAGCTCCTGCAGTCGCCTCTCACCAGCACCGATCAGCGCCGTGGCGATCCCCCGGCGTCGCCACTGCGGGTGAACGGCAAGCCGGTAGAAGCTGCCGCGCCATCCGTCCCAGGCGACGATCAGCGAGCCGACGACCCCCCCGCCCGCCTCGGCGAGCAGAAGCGAATCCGGGTCGCGCCTCAGCAGGCGCTCGAGAGCGTCCTCGGTGTCGGTCACCGACGGCGGGCTCTCCGCTGCCCGCCAAAGGGCCAAGACCAAGGGGGCCTCGGCCTCCCCTGCGCTGCGAATCCTCCAATCGGTCAAGTCAGGCGAGGCCATCCTGAGCGACGCTCACTCCTGGTCGGGACCCGACGCCTGCGGGGCCCCGCCAGTCGGGCGAGGAGGCTCCTCATCGGTCCAGTAGTCGACCGAAGCGGCGCGGCGAAAGAAGGCACGCAGGCCGCCTCCCTGAGCAAGCCGCTCGCCGACTCCGATCTTGTCTGAGTCGGGGTAGACCACGATGTCCGGACGCCCGTGGCTGCTGATCGCCAGGAACCTCGCCACCTCCTCCGTGCGGTTGAGGACCTGATGCGCCCCCTCCTCGCCAAGCCCGAAGCGCAGCGCCTCGCCCTCTTCCAGCTCACGAATCCCCTCCGGCGTACGCAGGCTCGGGCGTCCCGAGAGAACGATCACCAGCTCCTCGTCGGAGTAGTGGAAGTGGTACGGGTAGGCCGCCTCTCCGGGTTGCAGCTCCCAGAGGCTGGCCCCGATCAGCTCGCTGCCGAGCTCGTAGCCGATCCGGGCGCGACGCCCCCGAAAACCCTCCGGGCGCTCCCCCTCCTCGAACCTCGGCGTGTAGATGTTCGGCACGGCGCCGAGTCTATGCCGCACGTTCACCCTCACACACCCAAAAGCCCCTCCCCTAGGGACTGTGTCACCGCTTCGGCAACCTGTGCGGCGCTCTTGCCGTCACTCTCAATCGCGTGGTGCTCCAGCGAGCCGAGCTCGGCGAAATCGCGCCATAGCTGCTCGATGACCAACGGGTCGGCGATCGGACTCGCCTCGCGACCGCCCGCCCGTGCGGTGCAGACGTCGAGCGGGGCGCGGAGCACGGCGTAGGCGACGGCGTGCCCGGCTGCTTGGAGGGTGTCACGCAACGGCTCAAAGAACCAGCGCGGGCTGATGATCCCGTCGATGATCGTGAAGTAACCCGCCTCGGCATAGCCTGCGGCGGCCGCGGCGACGATGCGCATCACGGTCGTGTTTTGCTCGCCCGACTCAGGCTTCCACGGCTCGACGTAGCCCGCCCGGATGAAGTGGAAGAACGTGTCCGACTCGAGATGGACCGTGCGCTCAGAGCCGGCGGTCAGCAGGCCTGCCGTCCTCGTCTTCCCAGCACCGGGCGGCCCGGTGAGAATGAGGATCGGCTCTGGCACTCAGCCGATGCTAACCGCAGGCTGAGTGGAGTCGACTCGACGGTCTGATGC
This sequence comes from uncultured Solirubrobacterales bacterium, assembly GCA_963743285.1. GTDB lineage: Bacteria > Actinomycetota > Thermoleophilia > Solirubrobacterales > 70-9 > CAVUPF01. The sequence continues at coordinate 52,000 of CAVUPF010000008.1, read as the reverse complement.
GATCTCGCCGGCGCGAGAAGAGGGCACCTCGCATGACCACACTTCCTGCGGAAGTACTGTCGAAACGCATCTCGGCTGCCGGGGTGCGGTGTCGCCGATGCGAGTGCGGACCGCATGCCGGGGACGATCAAGCGTTTCCGGTCGAGATGGCGCGGGGTGCCGCTTCCACGAGCCGCTGCTGATGCGCGACGCGCACGGCAGCCGGCTGCCCGAGCTGGCGATGCTCGCGCAATCTTTTCAGGCCGCAGCCGTCCCCACCTTGGGGAGGAACTCGACCAGCAGCCGCTCGACCGTCTGGGGAGCGTCCGCATAGGGCCAGTGGCCGCTGTCCGGCAGCACGTGGACCTCGGCGGAGGGGAAGGCTTCGCGCTGGCTGGCGGCGTATGCGGCCGGCAGGTAGGCGTCATCCTCCCCCCAGATCACCAGCGCCGGGATGTCGCGCGGGGCGATCAGCGCCGCGAACTCAGCGCCCCCAGCCCCCGGGTCATCCGTGGCCCGGTAGAGCTTCAGCACGGCGCGGCGGGTACGGCGATCGTAGTGGTCGTACATCGCTTCGACGAAGGGACGGGGCAGGCCGCGCGGCTCGTTGCGGTTGAGCAGGCGGCGGAACGCCCCGCGGGTGGCGGTGGCCTGAATGATCTCGCCGAGCACCGGCGTGCGCCAGATTCGCGCCAGCCGGTGCCACTTGTACCCGGGGAGGATCCCGGTGTCGATCAGGGTGACGCTGGCCAGGGCGTCGGGGTGCATCGCCGCCCAGATCAGCCCGATCGGGCCACCGAAGTCGTGCAGGACCAGGTGGACGCGGTCGATCCCGAGCACCTCCATCACCTCGGCCAGGAAGGCCGCGTAGCCAGGCGCGGTGTGCTCGAAGCCCGCAGGCGCCGGCGTCTCGCCGAAGTCGGGCAAATCGAAGGCGACCGCGCGCAGGTCGGCGTCGCCGGCCGCGACGACCAGCGCCTCCCAATCGTCGGCGGAGCCGGGGTTGCCGTGCACGAAGACGACCGCCTCGCTCGCCTCCGGCGGGCCGGACTGCACAAGCCGCGTCTTGGTCCCGCCGAGCTCGAGCCGGGTGCGCTCCAGCGTCGCCGGGCTCATTGGACCGCGGCCTGCGCGCGGCCGTCGCCGCCGGCGGGCGTCCCCTCGCGCCGTCTCCGCGAGTGCCGCAGGTTGACCATCAGCGAGCGCGGGATCGTGGTCGCGAGCATGCGGGCCGGCCCGACCTGGCGGGTCGCGAACTTGTCGAACCTCGCCGCGACCTTCGGGTCGCGGGCGGCGGCGGCGAACAGCGCCCGTTCGCCGCGGTTGAGCCTGCGGCCGGTGGCGTAGTCGTGAATCATGAAGGCGTGACCGCCCAGCCGGCGTTTGTGGAGCCGGCGATAGCGCCTCAAGCCGCGGTCCAGGGACTCCTCGCCGCGCAGCGCCGGCATGACGCTGTCGGCGAGCCATTCGCCGGACTGAAACGCCCAGCCACAGCCGACGCCGAAGAGCGGGTCGGTGGCCAGCGCCGCGTCGCCGGTCAGGGCCAGCCCCGGCGCGGTCGGGACGCGCACCCGGTTCGGCATCTCGATCTTGCCGAGGACCTGCTCCACCGGCCGGGCGGAGTGGATCGGCGGCGCCTCGGGGAGGGCTTCGATGTAAGAGATCAGCGCCGCCGTTGGATCGCGCTTGAACTCGGGCAGCAGCTCCATGGTCGGCATCGCCGCGTAGAAGACCAGGCCGCTGTCGGTCGGGAACGCCGCGCCCCAGTGGGGGTCCAGCATCCAGATCGAGCCGTCGGGCGCGTACTTGGGCTGCTCGCCCTCGAAATAGCCGCCGTAGGCGAAGCGCCCGTGGGGGAGGACCTTTTCCTCGACGCCGGAGAGCTGGGCGATCTTGGAGTCGCGGCCGTCAGCGCCGACCACCAGCCTCGCCGACAGCTCTGACTCCTCGCCGCTGGGGGCGCGGACGCTCACTCCGGTGACCGCGTCGCCGTCGCGCAGCAGGGCCTGCGCCGCCCGGCCGAGGAGCAGCTCGACGCCCGGGGTCGCCGCCGCTGCTTCTCGAACCATCGGGTCGAGTAGCTCGCGGCGTAGGTTGACGCCCAGCCCGGCGCGATCGGACGGCGCTTCGATCCAGCCCCAGCGCGTCCAGGCGTGCATCCGCGAGCGCACGCCACCCGCGTCAATGATCGGCTCCATGAGGCCGAGCCGCTCGATCGTCGGCACCGCGGAGGCGTGGATGAAGTGGGAGCAGATGCGCTTGAAGGCCTGCGGGTCAGGCTGCTTCTCGACCAGGGCGACGCTCGCTCCGGCGCGCCCGAGCAGGATCGCCGTGGTAGCGCCCGCTAGGCTCGCGCCGACGATCACCGCGTCGTAGTCGTGGGACCTGCCGTTGCCGTTTCCGCTGTCGCTCATGCCGACCTCCGCTGCGCGTAGCTTTCTATTGACAATTCGTCCCGTACTATACGACACGAACCATGAAACGCAAGTCGATCCGCCTGACGACCACCTCCTATGCGCTGCTGGCCTTGCTCGACCAGCTCGGCGAGGCGACCTCTTACGACATCAAGCAGGCGCTCGAGAAGTCAATTGAGAACTTCTGGCCGGTTCCCCACACGACCGCCTACGAGGAGCCGGCCCGCCTCGCCGAGGGCGGCTACCTATCGGTGACGCAGGAGCCCGGCGGCCGTCGCCGCAAGAGCTACACGCTCACCACTGAAGGCCGCGAGGCGCTGCGCGCCTGGGCTGCGGAGCCAAGCGCCGCCCCTCCGCAGCTGCGCGACGAAGTCATGCTCAAGGTCTTCGCGGGCGCCGAGCCGGGCTTGCTGGTCAAGGCGCGCGCCGCCTGGCACCACGCCAAGCTGGAGGAGCTGCGGGGCTATCTCGACGAGGTGCGCCAGATCGAGGGCTGGGAGCGCTCGGAGCGCACCCTGATCGCCGGCCTCGCCTACCACGAGAAGATGCTCGAGCTGCTCGACGACATAGGCGATCCGGGCTCGCATAAATAGCCAGGCCGCTCGTCAGCCACCAGGCTTGCGAGCGCCCACGGCCGTGAAGGGGCTCGGGCAGATGGCGCAAGCCCGCGCAGCGAACGCCGCCAAGCCGGGCACGCCAACCTCGAGGCGGTCGGCGAGCGGGCGTCGAGCTGCGGCAATCAGCTCGCGGCGCTGAGCCTGCCCTCCCGCACCCTCGCCGCGAGGTCGCTCGACTCTTCGCGGATCACCGTGCCGTCCTCGAGCTGGATCGCGGGCAGCGCCTTCTCCCCTCCGGTCAGCTCGATGTAGGCGGTGCGCTTGCTGCGCGGGAATGCGGGGTGCTTGACCACTTCGTAGTCCACCTCCGCTTCGTCCAACGCCTTCTGCACCTTCCAGCATGGGTGCGCGCTGACCTTCACCCATGTGTGCGAGCAGCAATGCAGCTTGACCGCCATTCCTCCTCCTCTCCGGAGCCTTGGACGAGGACCCTACATCCACCGGTTCGCCGCGCGAGAGAGGGGGTAGAGCTCGCCGGCGGCGAATACAAAGTGGAGGGCCTACGATGCGGCGGTGATTCGCGAGCTGCTCCCGCCCGATACCGGCCTGGGCTTCGATGCGATGCAGGCGCTGCGGACGGAGCTCGCAGACGAGCAGTCATTCGCTCGTCGCGTCGATGACCTGCAGCGACCGGAGGGCTACCGCCTGATCGGCGCGTTCGAGGAGGGGGAGCAAAGCGCTGTAGCCGTGGCGGGATTTCGCACCGGCAACAGCCTCGCATGGGGCCACTACCTCTACGTCGATGACCTCTCTACGCTGCCGCAGGCCAGGCGCCGGGGCCGCGGCCGGAGCCTGCTCGACTGGCTGCTCGAGGAGGGCAAGCGGCTCGGCTGCGAGCAGCTCCACCTCGACTCGGGCGTCGGCCTGGACCGAGCCGACGCGCACCGGCTCTACCTGAACGCAGACCTGGTCATCGTCTCGCATCACTTCGCCCGCTACGTCGGCACGTAGACCTCGAGGGGCGAACCGGTGGCGCAGCGCAAGTTGCGAAAAAGCGAGTCGACAGGCCGCGTGGCGGCGCAGCAGGCCCTTCCCGAGAACCGCCAGCCTCGGGGTCGCGACCGGCTCTTGGATGTGGGGGCCTTCCTGTAGCGGCTCGCCTCCAGAATCGATGCGACACTCATCGCAACCTCCCCGGCTCGGGGCTTGCGAGCAGTCGCTCGATGCGCAGCGCCACCGGCGGGTGCTGGGAGGCCTTGAAGAGCAGGCCGGGCTGGGGCACATCGAATGCCAGCTCCTGATCGGCGAGGTGACGGGCGAGGTCTTGGGCCTCGCCCAGGGAGGCGGCGAAGGCATCGGCGGCGTACTCACGAGAGCGCCAGTAGGTGGCCCAGAGGGGCGCGAGGAGGCGTTGGGCAAAGCTGCCGCCGGCGAGGCGCAGCGTCCAGCGGGCAAGGGCCCAGGTGAGGGCGCCGCTACGGTCTTCCTGCGCGGCGGGATAGGCGTCGGGGCGGGGCAGGGCCAGCGGGTCCTCCCAGAGGGTGAGGCGCTCAAGTGCCTCGGTGAGGCGGCCGTCGAGGCTCTCGGCATGGCCGAGCTCGTGGGCGAGGATGGCGGTGAGCGATTCGGACTCAAGCAGGGGGCGGCTGAGGATCAGGGCGCCGCCGCGAACCGCCGCTTCGGGGAGCGGCTGATCGAGGACGTAGCAGGCGGGTGGGGCGGGGAGGCTCGGGTCGGCGCTCGCCAGCATGGCGAGGGCCTCATCGAGGGCGCCGGCCTCTGTGGCGCTGGGCCGACGAGCGCCGAGCCGGCGGGCCCAGAGCCGGCCGCGACCGGGTAGAGCAAGGGCGATCAGCGACCAGGCGATCGGAGCCAGGGCGGCAAGCCAGGCGAGCACCGAGTCGCTCAGCCTGAGTGGGAAGACCGCTCCCACGATCGCAGCGCCAAGGTAGGCGAGGAGCCAGCGGACCGGCAACCCCAGGATCGCCTCCACGCAGAGGGTCAGCAGGTAGAGGGTGAGGCCGCTGATCTCGCCAGGAGAGATGGCGCGGGGGCGGGGGGTTCGAGTGCTTTCTGCCTGGGTGTGCATGGGCGATCCACTGCACGCTTCGCGTGCTAGAAGTGGGAGCTCTGCGCACCCAGGCGGGGGCGCTGGCCTCGCCCCGGCCGGTGGCGTCGCCTGGGCAGCCGGCGAGATCCACTCCTCCAACATCGCCGCCAATCCGATCAAGACCAACAAAATCGCTCCCGAAGCGGGGCGGGCCGGCAAGATCGCGCGCGGCGCCGTGGTCGCCAACCAGATCGCCAACGGCGCGGTCGGCGCTCAGCAGATCGCCGAAGGCTCGGTCACCGCAAGCGACCTGCAGACTGCGGTCAGCTTCGTCGCCAACCCCAGCGGCGGCTCCTCGCCACTGTCCGAACGTAGCGAATTTGCCTACCCGCTCAGCGAAAACTCCTGGACGCAGCGCTCCGGCGACTTCAAGGTCATCTACGGCGAAATCGAGCCGATCGTCGCCGCCGCAAACGGCTCCGAACCCCGCGAAGTCGGATCCGTATCCTGCTAGACGGCAAGAAGTTCGGCGAAGGCGAAGGCCTAAACTTCTCCAGTAACTCCACCTCTCCCGAACAGGTCAACCAGCCATTCGGCGCCCAGCCGAACTTCAACTTCTAGGGCCCGGTGTCCAGGAAACTCACGATGACGATCAGCGCCAGCGGCTGCGCGAGTGGCTCTGCGATCCAGGCCGCTCAGGTCGGGGTGCTCGGGATCGGCTGACGGAGCCAGCGGCTCGGATGGTACTAGAGCTGCCAGCGCATTCCTGGCGTAGTTGGAACTGAGCAGCGACCGGTTGGTCGTCCGGCGGAGATGAGTCTGGCCGATCGTACCGCCGAGATCCGCAAGATCAGTCTTCACCCGCTGCGAACCTGAACCGGCAATCGAAGGCGAGTCGAGGTCGGAGAGTCGATCTTGGAGCACGCGTCGCTGGGTGAAATCTTGGGACCACTATATGACTACCAAAGGAGCGGGATCGTTGGCTCCCACCATCCGGAGCGGCGATCGGAAACTCGCAGGTGAAGATAGAGCCAGGCTTGCCGGCTCTATCTTCACCTCGCTACCTTCGAACCGACTCAGCCTGAGGTAACCTGACCGAAGACCACGCACCTTTCGGGCGCTTCTTCGTTAAAGGTGCCGTAGTCAAAGCCCAGCTCGCCGCTAATGACGGTGCCGGTGCTTGTCGCTCCAGAAAAGGACGACTCTCCGTAGGTGTTTTTGACTGTGGCTGTCCCGGAGCGACCTTCACTAAGGCTGATCGTCGATGTTTCTCCAGCTTTGCTCGACGCGTATTCGAAGATCGAAGTAGCGGTACCGAGATTCTCTCCGTTTCCCTCAGCGCTGAGCACTGTACCCGCCGAGGACGGAGCTGTAAGCGTTGCACTGGCTTCAGTTTTTTCACAGCTCGCTTTGAACGTGAAACCTGAGATCGTCGCGACGTCGACTTCTTTTTCCCCTGGAGTAAGAGTCCTGAAAATCTTGGTCGCAGTCTGACCGTTAACCGTCTTGGCGTTGCCGGCGTTGGTAGCGTTGGTAGCGTTGGTAGCGTTGGTAGCGTTGGTAGCCGCTGGCACCGTGCCCAGGGTCGAAGCGTTGATCTGGGTGCCGGTCAACGAGCCGCTCTGGACCTTTGCACCGGTGACCGCGCCATTCTTGATCTTCGCGGTGGTGACCGCATTCTTCTTGATCTGGTTGGTGCCGACGCTGTTCTTTCCGAGCTTGGCGGCGGCGAGAGCGGTGGCGCCGCCCAAGACGAGGAAGACGGCGATGGTCGACATCACGTTTGCGTACGTGAGCCGATTGCGGATCTGATTCACGGAGTATCTCCTAAGATTGGGGACGAGGACGGAGTGGGCGCGACCCTATCCGGCTGGTAGTGGCGGGTCAAGCCTGCGCAAGGCCAATCTCGACATACGGCCGAGATCGACGCCCACGCCACGAGCTTAGCGGCAAAGTGGACTCGACGAAGAACCGACTTGGTTCGGCTAGATCGTCCCTCCATTGACGTGCTGGGCGCCTGAGAGGAATCGATCATCCAACTCAAACCGGTGGGTTGAAAAGACTCGGCAGGCGGATCTGAAGCGACGGCGTGGATGCGGAGTCAGACGATCCGCATAGCAAATGCGCGTCTTGCGATCGACTTCTCGTGTTACTTATTTAGGTCGAGCTTGGCCCACGGCTTGTCCCCTTACCCACCCTCATCCGGAAGTCAGCGCCTGGTCGTGCTCGATGCCGGATGCGCGCTGCACGTTGCCCGTTGCTGGGCTGACGGTGCTTGGTCTTTGCGCCGCCCCGGCGCAACCGGTAGGGGTTTCGATCCCTGGTCGCGGCCCTTTTGGCCGGGTCGCTGGCCTGGCGCTCGCCCTTCGGGACTACCTGCTGAGCCTTATCCGACCATGGCCGTGCTCCAGTTGTGCTGTTGCAGGAGCGTGTCGAGCTCGCGCCGGTCCTTAGCGAGCAGGTCGACCTGGCCTTGGACGTCGCTCACCCGCACCTGCCTGACCATGCGGATCTCCGAGCGGCTGTAGCGGGACACCAGCGCTCCTGCACCGGTCGCCTCCCGCACCACCTTGCGCAACGCGCGCAAGCGCAACTCGAGCACGTCGCGCCTTGCGAGGGCTTCGGTCACGGTTTCTCCGCTCGAGAGCTTGGTGGCGGTGTTGGTGTGATTGATCTGGGCGATCAGCAGCTGCAGCTCCTCACAGAGCGAGTCCAGCTCGCCCAGCAGCTCCTCCGGGCGCTCGGGCGGCTCGTCTCCCTCCTGGACCAGTACGCTGGCGACGAGGCGCTCCTGAATTTGCGCGATGCGCTTCTGGAGGTCGGAGCGACGGTTGAGGGCCTCGCCGATGGTCATCTCAGCTGGGCATCATAGCGCAGACAATACGTTTCGGTCTTCACACCCATATGGGCGGGCGCCCGGCGATCGCAACCGTGCTTTGCTGCGAGGTGCCCTGACCGCCGTTCGCGAGCGAGACCTGCACGAAGGGTCGAAAGACTGGCTCACTGAGCCGCGCCGACTGCGCATCCTCCCGGTGGTGATAGAGCTACGGCAACTGCGACTGCGGCTCAACCCATTCCGACATAAAGCGGCTCGTCCGCATCCGGGACGCGGCCGTGTACGACGACGTGATTGCGACCCTTCGCTCAATCCGCTAGACAACCGGACCATGGTCACCGACTCCGCGCGGAGACTCGACCAGCGTGTCGCCCGGGCCGCCGAAGCGGCCCTCGCCGAGCGTCACGCGGTCAGCGCGATCGATGCGATCGTCGGGATCGGTTGGCTCTCGCCCAGTGCCGTGGAGCGCTGGCGGCGGGGGCGCACCGAGCACCTGGCCGGGGAGGCGGCCGTCGGTGAGGAAAAGCTCTGCGCCGCGATAGAGGCACTCGGGGGCTGGGCCGAGGCTCGCGGGTTGGAGCCAATCGAGATGCCCTACCCGGAGGGCAGGCGCGAGCGCCGGGCACTGCGGTTCACGGCTGGCGGCGATCCCGGGCTGGAGCGGGCCTGGCGGACGCACTGGGTCGCGCCGGAGCTCTCCGAGAGGGAGCGCCAGCGCCTGGTGCAGCGACAGAGCAAACCGCCGGACCTGGTGGCGATCTCGCCGCTCAAGGACTGGACCTGCGCGGAGTGCTCCGGCAGTGGCGATTTCCTGCTGATGGAGGACGCCGGGCCACTCTGCCTGGGCTGCGCGGACATGGACCACCTGGTCTTCTTGGCCGCGGGGGACGCGGCGCTCACCCGCCGCGCCAAGAAGGCGAGCGCCCTGGCGGCGGTGGTCGTGCGCTTCAGCCGCTCGCGGCGCCGCTACGAGCGCCAAGGGCTGCTGGTCGAAGAGGCGGCACTCGAGCAGGCCGAGCGCGAATGCCTGGCCGATCAGGAGGCGCGAGCACGACGGCGGGCTCGCGAGCGCGAGCGGCGCTCGGGGCAAGACGAGGAGCTGTGCGCGAACGCAGCGCGGGAGATCGAGCGCCTTTACCCGGGCTGCCCCGCCGAGCGGGCGGCTGCGATCGCCCGCCACGCCTGCGCGCGGGGAAGCGGGCGGGTCGGGCGTAGCGCCGCCGGGCGCGCCTTGGAGCCCGGGGCGCTGGCGCTCGCCGTCACCGCCGCGGTGAGGCACGCCGACACCCGCTACGACGAGCTGCTGATGTCGGGACTGGACAGGGCGGCGGCGAGGGCGGCGGTGCGGGGCGAGGTGGAGAGCATCCTGGCGGGCTGGGAAGGCGGCGAGGGCGGCTGAGGAGGAGGCCGATGAGCAGAGGGTCGGCGCGGCGCCAGGCGCCACTTTCGCGCTGAGGCGCAGCCGCAGGGCACGGTCGAAACACGGGCTGACCGAGGCGGGTGTGCTGAGGGTCCTCTCGGTAGGGGTAGAGCCAGGGGAGCGGCCGGCGCTCAGCCAAGGCCAACGTAGATCGGCTCGTCCGCGAAGGGGACGCGACCACCGACGATCACGTGATCGAGCTTGCGGGCCTTCTCGAAGACGACGCGTGGATCCTCGTCGGCAATCACGACCTTGCCGGTACGCGTGTCGGTCGCAACGTACTTGCCCTCGTAGCCGGTGAAGTCGGTGCGGATCGGTTTCATGCGCAAGCCGATGATACCCGGGCGGTCCCCGGTAACCCATCGCTGCGAGACCTCCAGCGGCCCGAACCGAGCGCCGCATCCCCGCGGCGCCTGACGGGGCAGAAGCAGACTATGGGCGCTTGCTCTCGGATCCGCAAAGAGTGATCGGCCCAAACAATTGACGCCAGACTAAAGTCAATCGGTGCACAGCCGAGGGGCGAGCGGCTTTACGCGAACTGGCGAACGAGTGAACTACGACCGGTAGCCGGCGGCGCGCAGCTCGGCCAGCGTCACCATCAGCGTCCGCGGCGCCGTGCTCAGGCCGCAGAAGCCGAAGCGCTCGTAAAAGCCCACCGCCCCGTCATCGATCGCGTGCACGACGACCCCCCGCACGGCGACTTCCTGCGCGGCTCGGCTTACCCGCTCCAACGCGTCGTCGAGCAAGCGCGCGCCGAGCGCTTCTCCCTTGCGGCGCGCGTCGACGGCAAGACGGGCGAGGATCGCCACCGGGATCGGGAAGTGCCGCGAGAGGCCCCTGCGAACAGCTTCGGTTGCCTCCTCGTGCTCCACCTGGCCGACGAGCAGCGTGTAGTAGCCGCGAACCGCGCCGCCGGGGCCGGTCGCGACGAAGGTGCGCGTGGCGTCGCGTCGCTCGCCCTGGCTGGCGTAGCGGCGAAGCCAACGGTCGAGCGGCTCGCTGCCACATGCAAAGCCCGCCACATCGTGACGCGTCGGGTCGTAGCGTGCGGTGAGACCGGCCTTCGCGCTCACGCGCGGCGTCGGAGCTCTTCGAGTCGAGCAATCGTGCCCTCGTCGGGCCGCTCGAGCGCGTCGAGGAAGCGCGCCGCCTCCTGCTCGCCGAGAGCAATCCCCTGTCGATCGGCGAGGACCTCCTGCGCCCGCTCCTGGGCGGCGCGGCGGAAGAAGTCGCTCAAGCTCTCGCCCAGTGCCGAGGCCGCGGCGGCGTCGAGTTGGCGCTCCTCGTCGCTGAGCCGGACTTCGATCCGGCGGGTCTTCAGGCTCACGGTCGGCTCCATGATCCGTACATTGTACGTGAGCCAGATCGGAGGCGCAACGGTTCCCCTGCCCTTCGTCACCGACCGTCGACCACTGGGATCGGGCCAAACAATTGACGCCAGACCAAGTGAAACGGTGCCTCGCCGAGGGACGGGCGGCGCTGCGGGAGCTGGAGAACGACTGAGCTACGGCCTGTAGCCGGCGGCACGCAACTCGGCCAGCGTCACCATGAACCAGGCCCGACCACCTAGAGCTGCCGCTTCACCCCCGCCGCCGCGCACGCCTTTTCCTCTTGCTCGAGAATCGCTTGGAAGAGGCAGAGAGAGGCCTCTCCGATTCTCCTCACGGTCTTCTCCTCACACGGGCCGACCGGCACGACAGGCAGCGAGACGACGCCACGCCGGCTGACGTTCACACCGAGCTCCCCCACAAGGTCGGCGGCCGCGCGCCAGGCGTGCGGTCGTCCGGCCTTGGCGATCGCTGCGCCATCGTCGGTGACCGAGATCCGGTGCTCACGACGCACGACACGGACACGAACAGGGTCCCCCGGTCGGTACTCCAGCCCCGTATCGACCAACATTTCGCTCCGGCCCCGCACAGTCAAATTGTACGCCGGACACAATGTCGCGTACAGCCACGCCATCGCTGCTGCCGTCATACGTTCAACGGCACCTTCCGTGACCGATCGAGCGTCCGAGCAAGGCGACAGCCGCCTGAACGGCCTGCTCTAGAGTCCGCGTGGTGCGGCTCAAGTTCATTGGTAGCCCCACGCCGTGCCAACGAGCTGCGCCGGTCATCACGGTGCGACATCGAGACCCGGGATATGAGCGAGTTCAGAGATAAGCAATGAACGAGGTGCCGACCGAACCATCGGCGGAGCCCTCCATCCCCGCGCTCAGCCACCGCCGTGTGCTGATGATCATCGGCGCGCTGATGCTCGGGATGTTCCTCGCAGCTCTCGATCAGACGATCGTCTCGACCGCGCTGCCTACGATCGTCGCCGACCTCCATGGTGCGTCGCACCTTGCCTGGATCGTCGTCGCCTATTTGCTCACCGCGACCGTCTCGACACCGCTCTGGGGCAAGCTCGGCGACCAGTACGGCCGCAAGTTCTTCTTCCAGGCGGCGATCGTCATCTTCTTGTGCGGCTCGGCGCTGTCGGGGCTCAGCCAGAACATGACCGAGCTGATCGCGTTCCGAGCCGTTCAGGGTCTCGGGGGCGGCGGGTTGATGGTCGGTGCTCAGGCGATCGTCGGCGACGTCGTCTCTCCCCGCGAACGGGGCCGCTACCAAGGACTCTTCGGGGCAGTTTTCGGTGTGGCGAGTGTCATCGGCCCCCTGCTTGGGGGCATCTTCGTCGACCAACTCTCCTGGCACTGGATCTTCTACATCAACCTCCCGATCGGCGCCATCGCGCTCGCTGTGGTGGCGATCCAGGTTCCGGGCAACCTCCGCCGCGTCCACCACGTCATCGACTATCTCGGCACCGCCATCCTGATGCTCTCTGTGAGTTGCCTCGTACTTTTCACGAGTCTCGGTGGCACTACATATCCGTGGAGTTCACCAACAATAATCACCCTCGGGGTTCTCGGAGCAGTACTGCTCGTCATCTTCGCTTTCGTGGAGCGAGGTGCGACTGAGCCAGTGTTGCCGCTGCATCTTTTCTCGATTCGTGCGTTCTCGGTCGTTAGCCTCGTCGGCTTCATCGTCGGCTTCGCGATGTTCGGTTCGATCACCTACCTGCCTGTGTTCTTTCAGATCGTGCACGGCGAGTCGCCGACGACCTCCGGACTACAGTTATTGCCCCTCCTGGTCGGCCTCATCATCTGCTCCACCGGATCAGGGATAGCGATCAGCAAGACCGGCCGCTACCGGGTATTCCCGATTGCCGGGACCGCGCTCATCACCGTCGCGCTGTTGCTCTTATCGCAGGTCGGAGTCGGAACGAGCTTGATCGTCTCAGCGCTGTATATGTTCGTGCTCGGCGTGGGGCTCGGCTGCGTCATGCAGGTGCTCGTGCTGATCGCGCAGAACGCGGTCCCCTACTCAGAGCTTGGAGTTGCCACCTCGGGCGCGACCTTCTTTCGGTCAATCGGGGGATGCTTCGGCGCCGCGATCTTCGGCGCCATCTTTTCGAACGTTCTGGTCGGCAACCTGGTGAGTCACCTCGGCAATGCGAAGCTGCCAACCGGGCTCTCGAGCTCGAGCATCACACCGGCCATCCTGGACAAGCTTCCCCCCGCAGTCCATCACGGCGTTGCCGCCGCCTACGCCGAGTCCATCCAAACGGTGTTCATAATCGCCGCGCCAATCGGCTTTATCGCGTTTCTCGCGTCCTGGTTGATACCCCAGCTGGAACTCCGGAGGGAGTGGGTGCCTCTCTGGATCATCCCCCGATCGGACACTCCGACTACGCCATCCGATCTGGGGGAGCCTGAATCAATAGGGCATTGGCCCCGCATGCGCGGCTGACCGTAGTCCTCAGGCGCCGATCGTCCTATCCAGCAGCGCGAACAGCTCGGTGAAGTGCCGCTCGGCCGCCGCCTCATCATAGGCGGCGGTGTCGCTCATTGTGTAGCCGTGCGCGGCCCCCCCGTAGAGCTCTGAGCGGTATCTCGCTCCGGCCTCATCGAGGGCTTGCTCGAGCGCCGCTACGTTCTCCGGGGTCATGCTCTGGTCGTTGTCGGCGTGGCCGAAGTAGAGCTCGGCGGAGATCGCGCCGGCGCTCAGGTGCGGGCTGTCCTCGTCGTCACTCACGAGCCCGCCGGTATGGAAGGCGGCGAGTGCCGCGACGCGCTCCGGGTAGGCGGCGGCGATCCGCCAGCCGATGCGCCCACCCATGCAGTAGCCGGTGATCGCGAACGGCGGGCTTGCGAGCTCACCGAGGTAGTCGAGGTAGGCCGCTCCGTCGCTGGCGATCCGCTCGGAGGTCAGCTCCGCCATCGCAGGCCTCAGCCGCGCGAAGAACGGGTCCCGCTGCGCAGGGTCCTCCAGATCGGGCATCTCCATGTCTGACGCCCGACCGGCGCGATAGAGGACGTTCGGGGCGAGTACGACGAACCCCCGCGCTGCGATGCGGTCGACCATTTCCTCGATCCGGGGGCGCAAGCCGAAGGCGTCCATGATGAACAGCACACCCGGGCGGTTCCCGCCCTGCTCGGGAGGCCCCGAGAGGTAGGCCTCCGCCACGCCGTCCTGGGTACTGATGTCGACCATCTCGCCTTTCATCCTTGCCCGCTCCTATCGTCGCTCCTCGGAAGGTTGCAGCTTAGTCAGCTCAGATGGACCCGCTCGAGGTCGTGCGGCTGGTCCTTCTTCATGCCCGCCCGAAGCGTCGGCTTCAGGATGGCCTTCGATCTCCCTGAATCCCGAGTTCAGGCTGTCCCGCGCGCAAGGCCCCTGCAAAAGCCGATAATGCTCGACGCAATCAACATAGAGCCGAGAACGGAGTGGGTTATGACGCATGACAGCGGGTACATCAATGCCGACAGCGCCACAGAGACGGAGTCCGAGCGGCTAGGGCTACTCGAGTCCTCCCGCGATCCCGGGACCATGCGCCAGCTCGAGGAGCTTGATGTTGGGCCTGGCTGGCGCTGCCTTGAGGTCGGCGCTGGACGAGGTTCAATTGCCCGTTGGCTTGCGGAGAAGGTCACCCCGACGGGTTCGGTGACGGCTGTGGACATCGATTTACGCTTTCTGACCGATATGCCCGACAACGTTGAGGTCCGGGCGCTGGATATCCGCGAAGATGAGGTCGAGGCGGGAGCCTATGACCTGGTGCATTGCCGAGCCTTGTTGATGCACCTGCCAGACCCGGCTGAAACACTCAGCAAATTGGCCGCAGCGCTACGGCCGGGAGGCCTACTCCTTGCCGAGGAGCCCGACTTTGGCCTCTTTCACTATGGCGGACATCCAGACTCCCTAGAGATGAGCGAAATCGCACACCGGACGTTCGACACGATGAAGGAAGCGGGGATCTTCAACGCTCAGTTCGGACGCAGCCTGCCGGCACTGCTGTCAGAGTGTGGACTTGCGCTGCTCGGTTCCAGAATTGAGACCCCGGTCAGTGAACCAGGCGAGCCTGACTACGAGCTTGCGCGAACAACAACACTTGGGTCTGCTCCCAAATTGGCCGCTGCGGGCATCCTTACGGATGCAAACGTCATCCGCCTGGAAGACTATTTCAGCCAGCCGAGCTCCGTCCTCACCTGCAGCAGCTTGGTGGCAGCCTGGGGCCGAAAGCGGGAATAAAGCCGCTTCGCCAAGCCCCGCCCAGTCTCCCCAGCTGTGGCGGGGTCAGGGATCGGTATGCGTGGGTGGACATCCCGCTTCAAGTAGTGCAGGTGAACGCACCACAGTTCGCCACACTGTTACTCGTCCGTCACAAAGGGACAGCCCCCGGTGACTACCCTCGGGACGGTCGCGCCGGCTCAGACCGCCAGCACATCTCTCGGGAGCGCCGTTTCAAGCTGCGATAATCGAAATATGCTTACCTTCCCAGCACCAGCAGGGATCTAGGCAAGTGGCGGAGCTGGTACCAGCTGTCTGCGACGTGCTCGACACCATCGAACGCCGCAATTGGTCGCGCCTCGAGCGTCTGCTCGACTCAGAAGTCCATTGGACGACTGCGGCGGAGGAGCACCTCCACGGCCCAGGTGAGGTGATCTCTTGCCTTGCCGAAGATCCTCCGCCCGCACCTCCGGCGTATCACGAGGTGCGGGATGGGCGTATCGCCCGCTGGATCGACACTCCCGGATAACGTGTAACGACTGGCGATCCGGTGAAAGGGTCAGGTTGAGGTCGGCGGTTCCGCCAGATTGCTGGCGTGAATTCGCGCATATCCTGAGACAATTGACGCCAGACCAAGGTCGATCGGTGCTTGGCCAAGGACGCGCAAAGCTGCAGCGGCCGGCGAGCGAAACGATCTGCCCTCTACGCCAAGCTGCCGTCGGGAACGAACCAGTAATGCTCAAGGCCGGTGATTGCGGCCATCTGCTCATGGTCGCGGTCGTAGTGGACGAGCGGCACGGAGGCCTCCTCAGCCGCCGCCGCCAGCAACAGATCGGCACCGGGACGCGGCGATGGTCGCCGCTGCCAGCCAGGGCCAGCTGCATCTCCTGTGCTCGGCCCCACAGGCCGGATGGCATCGGCACCTACTCGAAACCTGCCAGCCGCTCGGCGACCTCGCGGGCGCGGCGCTCGTTGGGAGCCAAGCGCACCAGCTCGATCACGACCAACTCGCAGACCAGCACCCGGCCTTCGGCGACCTGCCCGTTGAACCACTCGGCGAGATTCGGGAAACGGCGATCGCGCGCCCACGTCCAGACCCCGGTGTCGTGGAGCGCCGGCACTTCAGGCCGCACCGGTCGAGGGGGCTGCTCGGCGATCAGGATGACTCCCGACCCTCGGCTACCTCCTGCGGGGTCCCGTCGACGTCGCGCACGACGTCGAAGTCGCGCAGCGCGCGGCGCCGGGCAGCTTCGCGCAGCGCCGCGTTGACGGTCTCACTGAGGCCCTTGGTCGCCAGGTAGCGCGGCGCCGCCGCGGAGTAGCGGGCGCGGCGCACGCTCTGCCAGCTGCTCTGCGCGCGACCGGAGAGCTCGCGGGCGCCGGCTTTAAGGCCGCCGGCCATCAGCGTTCGAAACCGAACTGCTCCCTGGCCCCCGAGCCGCCACCGCCCGAGGGCGGCGGCGGACTCGGGGGCGGGGGAGCCGGACTCACCCCCGGCGCCGAGGTCGGGGCGGGGGCCTCCACGGGCGAACTGACGGGCGCCTCTTCTGGGCGAGGTTCGCGCTCGGGCTCGCTGCGGTGGAGGGCCCGCGGCCGCCTCAGGGCGCTGCGGTGATCGGGCCTTGACTTCGGATCGGCGGGACGGGCTGGCGCCGGTTGGGCGCCCGGCGCCGGGGCGCTCGGCGAGCGTCTGCTCAAAAGGGCCGAGCGCGACGACGTCCGATCGCCCTGGGAATGCGCCGAGCCGGCGCTGGAGGCGAGCTCCAGCGCGCCGAGCGTAGCGGCGGCCGCGGCCCCGAGGCCGAGGACCGCGAGTCGCCGCGCACCGATCGCCGCACCGGTGGGTAGACCGGCCGAGCGCGCGGGTGGGGGTGACGGTGAGCCGCCGCCCTCTCCCCGCGCGTCCGTGGTCGCGGCGGGGGCAGGGTCCCGGGGGGCGATCGGCTCGGCGGTGAGCGACTCATCGCCGAGCACGAAGACGTCGTTTTGCTTTCGTCCCATCGTCCGTTTCCTTCGGCGATAAGACGCGGGGTGATCGGGGTTCGATACCCCTCTCGTTGGTCGGCGAGTGGAGGCCTTGGCCTTGGTTGCGAGGCCGGTCGAGGCCGTGGCCCGGGGTTGGGGTCAGCGCAGGTGGATCGTGCGCTCGCTGGTGGCGAGCTGAGGCGGGCCGGCGTCGCTGCGGGTGAGGGCGAGGACCGCGATCGCGCTGCCACGCGGCGGTGTGGAAGGGAGCTTGAGCCGGAGATGGCGGTGACTTGCGTGCGCGCCAGGCAGAAGCGCTGCGCTCTGCTGGGCGAGCTTCCGCGAGCCACGCAACACGGTCACGTACACGTTGACGCTCGATCCGCTCACCAGGGATGGAAGGTCGAGCCCGACGCCAACCGAGCGGCCGTCATCCTTGATCGTCCCGATCGTGGCGTGGGGGGCGCGCAGCCGATCGCCGAGCAGCTCGCTTCGCGGATGCCCGTGAGTGCCATGTGTTTGGACAATCACCCCCTTGCCGCTGAGCGCCGACCAGCGGGGCTTGAGCGTGACTGTCTCGCCGCGTCCCACCTTCAGCTTCACCGCGCTCGCCTGCCCCGCGGCGGAAAGAGTCAAGCTGTAGGTCCCCGAGGCGCCGCTCAGCTTGACGCCCGCCTCGGAGTGGGTGAAGGCCAAGTTCAGGCCGGCGCCGCTTGGGCCGGTCAGCTTCACCGTCCGCTCAGCAGCGGCGCTGGTCGCCACCAACGACAGCGTGACGGTGTGCGAGGCGCTACCGACTGCGCTGCTTGCCCGAGCGCTTGAGCTGAAGGCCTCAGCGCTCGGGATCGCGGGACTCGCGGCAAGGCCGAATTCGAGCGACGCGGTCTGGGGATCGAAGCTCACCGCGTCGGTCCCCGAGGAAGCTTCGATGTCGGCGAGCAGCCCGTCGGTGCTGATCAGCTCGCTCGGAGCGGCGCCGGAGAGGGTCTCAGCGTAGGTGCCTTCCGGTCCTTCAAAGGAGTAGTCGGCAGGGCCGCTGCCGTTTCGCACCGGGGTGAAGTCGACCCCGCTTGCTGCGGATGGTTCTTCGATTTCGACCGCCTGCCCGGCGGGGTCGATCAGGGAGCTCAGCGTCGTGGCGGGAGCGATACTCGTTTTCAGCCGACCAGCTCCCGGTTGCGAGAAGGTCAGGCCGCCATGGATCGCGTTGATCAGCGCTGGATAGGGCTCGATATCGATGCGCCGTGAGTTGCCTTCCCAGCCCAACGGGGCATAGCTCCAGCGGCCTCCCGGGCCGACGGCAATCGTCGATCGCTGCAGGACGGCTGCGTGGGCGCTGCCGTCGGGAGCGTTCTCGCTTGCAGTGAACGGTTGGTTGGGGTCGGCGACGTCGATGTTAAAGCCGCCGTTCGGTTGCGGTTCGACGTCGTAGGCAAGCAGCTCATGCCCCTCCCAGCCAGTTTTTTTGTAATAGGCTTCGATCCCGATCATCACGCCGTTTGAGCCGGCCTCGACCCCGCCTTGGAGGGCCGCGCTGACTTCAGCGAGAATCGTGGCGCCGTTGTGAAGAGTCGGGCTGGTGCGCTGAATCGCGCTGACCTGATTGCTGTACTGCGCCCATTGCATCTGCGTGATCTTGGTTTTGAGTTCGGGGGATTCGGAGAGGTCCCAGGGGACCGAGGCTTCCGGGCTGATGCTCGAAAGCGGCGTATCGCCACCGTCTGATACCACTTCGCACACAAGGCAGGTGATAGCGTGGGGAGGTCGAACTTCGGTGGTATGGCTACTTCGATTGCGTTCCCAGAAGGCACCCTCGAGCGTATGGACGAGTTGCTGGCCGACAACAGGCTCTCGGCCCGCGAGCGCTCGCGGATAACGTGCATCCGTCTCCTGGCCCTGGGGTGGGAGGCTCAGGATGTCGCGGAGGCGGTTGGCATCACCCGCAGCAGCGTCTATCGACGCAAGGCGGAATTCCTCAAGGACGGTGAGAGCACGCTTCACACCGATCGCTGGGGTGGGCGCCGCGGCGGGGTCCTCACCGAGGCCCAGGAGGCCGAGTTCGTCGCCCACTTCGAGGCGGCTGCCCGCCAGGGGCAGATGGTGAGCGCCGCGGCGATGGCGGGCGAGCTGGCACGGCGGGCCGGCAGGCCGGCCTCCCCTGCGACGCTCTACCGGATCCTCGCCCGCCACGGCTGGCGCAAGGTGGTGCCGCGGCCGCGGCACCCCGAAGCCGATCCCGCTCGCCAGGAGGCGTTCAAGGAAACCTCCCGCAGCTCCTGGCGTCCGCCCGGGCGGACGATCGGCGCCCGCTGAGGCTGATGTTCATGGACGAGGCGCGCTTCGGGCGCATGAACCGCCCGGTGCGCTGCTGGGCGCCGCCCGGCGTGCGTCCCGTGGTGGACTGCCAGACGGTGCGCGAGTACACCTACGCCTACGGCGCGGTGTGCCCCAACGACGGGGCGCTTTGCTCGCTGATCATGCCCACCATGCATAGCGAGTGCTTTGAGCACTTCGCGGCGGAGGTCTCCAAGCGCCACCCCGATGAGCTGATCGTCCTGGTCTGCGACGGAGCCGGATCGCACACCGCCACAGAGCTGTCGCTGCCCGGGAACATCCGCATCCTCACCCTGCCGCCCTACAGCCCCGAGCTGAACCCCACCGAGCAGCTCTGGGACCTGATCCGCGAGCGGCGCTTTGCCAACAAAGCCTACGAGAGCCTCGGCGAGGTCGAGGACGACCTCGCCGAGGAGCTGTGCGCCCTGGAAGCGGACCGCCCCACGATTCAGTCCCTCACAAGTCATCCCTGGATAACAGCGTCACTCAACTTGGTTGAGGATTAGTATGAGAGGCGCTGGGCCTCGAAATCCCAGCCCCAGCAGACGCCGCCGCCGAAGTCTTTGCTCAGGTTGGCGTAGGCGTCGAGCGCTGCCTGGGTGGGAACCAGCTCGGTGGTCGGACAGTGGCCCCCGGGGCAGACGTTGATCACCAAGGGCTGCATCGTGTTCTGCACGCCGAAGGTGTGCAGAAAGTCGGCGAGCGTCGGTGGGGCGTCGAAGTTTTCAAAGCCGAAGGCGTCGGTGTCGCGGAAGGAGTCCACCGCGAAGGTTTCCGAGAGGCTTTTCGTCTTACCCCCAGAGGTGACGCTCAGGGTTCCGCTGGTGGCCAGCCGTGGGACCGTGACTTCGACCGAGGTTCCGCCAGGGCCAATCGATTCCGGCGGCGGGCTGACCACCGCCTTCGCATTGCCGAACTGGACCGACATCCCTGCACAAAAGCCCTTCCCGACGAGCGTCACCGGGGTGTTGATGCGAGCGCCATGGGTGTGTTCGACCCCGTAGCTGACCCTGTTGAGTTCGAGGTTGGCGCCGCAGCCATATGTAAAGGACGCCGTCGCGAACCCGGTGGTGAGGACGATCCCGGTGCAGGTGCCTTTGACGGAGCTGCCCGGACAGGGATTGGCGCCGTATTCGAGCCCGGCTGGTTCGCTCGGAGGGTCGCCGTTGGGCGCGAGGGTGTAGGTGCCGGGGTCGACGTTTACCTGGTAGCCGCCCGCGGTGTTGGTGCTCAGGGTGCGCGAGATCGTCGCTCCCGAGCTCGCGGTGCCGCTCAGCTTCAATGGCACATTTTCGAGGCCGTTGCCCTTCAGGTCATAGACCGAGCCATGCAGGCCGGGAACTTCGATCAGGGCGAACGCCGACCCCTCCCTGGGGCTGATTTCAAGGCCCGAGGAGCCGGTGCTCGTCAATTCCACTTCGAAGCTCTCGGTCGGCGCACTGGCCTGACCAGAGCCATCGTCGACCAGCACCTGGATTTCGGCGCTGGTTTCGCCGGCCGGGATCGTCACCGAACCATCCGGGACCGGCGTGTAGTCATTCGCCGCTGCGGTCGCGGTGCCATCCGCGGTCTTATAGTCAACCGTGACAGGTTCAGACTGTGGGCTTGGCAGGTTGATCGTGAAGGTAGCCGGCACACTCCCGGTGCCGGGCTCAGGCACCGCGTTGCCGGAGGAGATCGAGACGCCTGACGGTTTTGTTACCGCCGTGAAGCTGGCGGTGGTGGAGCCGTATTCGAGTTCGATTTCGCAGGCATTGCCTTCGGTCTTCCCCGAGCATTCCTTGACTGTTATGCCTTCAACACCCCCTGATTCAGAGACGCTGACTTTGTAGTTGCCCGCCTGTCCCAGAGATGCCGTGTAGAAGCCGGCTTCATTGGTCTCCGCGCTGGTTCCTTCTGGGCCCGCTATGGACACGGTCGCGTCTGGCACGGGTCTGCCTGAGCCTTCGAGCACATGGCCGCTAATAGATGCCGTGCCCAACGTGTAGTAGTAGGTGTCATAGTTTGCGCAGCCAAAGAAGCCGCAAAACCCGGCCCCGTAGATCACCCAATTCGTGGGCTTGCCAGGTGCGGGGTATGGGTAGCCATATTCTTCCCTGAAGCTGCAGCTGACACTTGTCTTTGTGCAGCCTTTTACATAGCCTGGGAAGTTGACCGGTTCTTCGTAACCCCATCCCTGAAACGTTCCTTCAAGCTTGGGCGACTCTGTGAATGTTATTTCTTCCCCAGCGTGAATGACATGACTGGACGCCGTGATTTCGCCGTAGTAGGTCTGTTCAAGATTTTCCGGCGGTGGCCCCAGCATTCCGGAGGCGTGGGCATCCGGGCTGCTCAGCGCCAAGAGGAAGGATGCCGCCAGCATGACCCCGCAGAGGATGCCTAGCCGGCGCAGCCCTTTGGATGTGGTTTTGATCGGGTCGCGGCAGCCACGGCTGCCTTCCGTGAGGAGGATAGTGGGCACCGTACGATCATAGGGGAGGGTCGCCCAGCTGGTCCGGATGCACTCCCTTGATTCGCCTGATGGTCGCCATACCTGATCTGATTCGGCCTGCCAAGACTGCGTACCTTGGCGAAATCCCGCCACCTTGGTCGACGACCACGAAAAAGTTGCTGCCGACCCAGCCTCGGGGCTCCCCGGCAGAGTTCCCCATCGCGACCGTGCCAGGTCGATATGGAAGTCGGGGGGCGGCGGTTCGACGACGTGGTAGCCGGGCCCGCCGGTCCCATTTCCCCTTGGGTCTCCCCTTGGATAGCGGAGTTAGGGCCAACGCGATAGAACTGCAAGCCGTCATAGAAACCTGAGCGAACCAGATAAGCAAACGAGTTCACTATCACCGGAGAGCGTCGCGGATCTAGCCTGATCTTGAAGCGGCCGCAATTTGTCTTCACCATGCCAAGCAGTCGATCACTACGACGACTATCTGAGGGGTCGTTTCAGGCGCTCGATGCGAGGCTTGGCCGGTCCAGCCTTCCGGCAGCGAGCTCCGACTGGCTTCCTCTGCATAAAGGTGAACGTGCAGATGCCATCGGCGAGCACGCCCGGGCTTTCGCAAGACGCATGACCTGCGGCTCGCGCAGTCGCCGCTGAGCAGGACGATCGCCAGGGCAGCGCCACGCTGAGCGCGCCTCCAAGCCCTCCGCGATCGGCATCCAGCAGGTTGAGCTGCTCGTGGGGCGGGCATCGGTTTGCCGTCGCACCCTCGTCGTCGATAACGGCCGACCGCAGCGTATCTTGATTTCGGGGCCACCTGACCACAGATCAAGCGTGGGTCGGATGAATCTTGGCCACGGTGGACCAGAACGAGCTGCCTGAGATGTCCGGCTGAAATGCGATCCCTGATCTGTCATACCATCCCGATCTGCTCCGGGTGGCGTTCTGGGCGATGGTTGTGGGTAGGTGACAGGGGTGGCCCAACCGAGCTCAGTAGGCGGCCTGGAGCCCGGCGAGCATGGGAAAGTGGCATGCATTGGTCGTCAGCAACTCGGCGTCGAGCAGGAGCGCGGTGGCGGCGATCAGGTAGTCGACATCGTCGATGCCGCTGTAGGCGCGCCGATGGCTTCGGGCGAGCGCGGCGGCCCTTCGAGTGATCTCCTCCCCCACGAAGACCCACGAGAGCGCCGAGAAGAACTGCTCCAGCGCCTCGACCTCATCGTCTCGCACACCGGCGAGGAGCTCGAAGCGCACGACCTCGCTGGCGAGCAGCGGCTCGTCCTGATCGGCGAGGCGCTGCAGGAGATCGACCGCGGGCTGCGCGCCGCGCAGGTGGTCGACCGCGACGCTCGTGTCGATCAGCTTCACACGACGTCGGGGCGGCGCAGACGCTCGTTCAGGTCGCCGCGCATCGCGTCCACATAGTCGGCACCGCCGAGTCGACGGCCGCTCCACGAGCCGGCGCTCGCCTCGAGCGCCGCCAGCCGCTCGGCTTTCGTGCGCTCGCCGAAGGTGGCACGAACCGCGCGGCGGATCAACTCCGAGCGTGAGGCGCCCGTGGCGCGCGATGCACGCTCCAAGAGCGCCAGCTCCTCCTCGCCGAGATAGATCTGCGTTCTACTCACGACACCACTATACATCGAAGTGTGTCGAAATCAGAACCCGCGCCTTGCCTTGGTCTCCACGCCGCCGGCAAGATTGTGCCCGGCGAGCGCAGAGAGAGCGCGCGGCTCGCCGGTTGCCTGCGGCGTGGCGGTCTGAAGCCGGCAAAGCGCGCTGGTGAGAGGTGCGCGGGCTCACTTCTGAAAGCCGAAGGACTCGGTGCCGCCCTTGGCGGCGCCGGAGCCCGAGCCGCTGCCAGACGAAGAAGAGCCTGAGCTCGCTGTCGATGCCTCGGGAGCCGGCGCTGATTCGGAGGCCGGCGGTGAGCTGTGTTCGATCCCGAACTCGGCCTGGCCCTGCTGCGTCGGGGTCTCACTCGGCGCCGGTGTGGAGCCGGGTTCGGAAGCCTGAGAGGAGCTGGAGCTGGGTTCGGGCGCCTCCGCGGGCTTCGGTTCGGGGGCAGAAGGTGTGCTTGGTGGCGCCGGCGCCTGCGAGATCCCCGGCCCGACGAGGCCCGTCGCCAGGCAGGTCGCCGTGGTCGCAACGCCAGCGGTGCAGACCGCGGCGATCTTCTGACCCGTCCCCGCCAGGACGCCGGCGCAGGGCGGCGATCGCCTCGAGGCGATCCTCAGGTGTGCGGCTGGGGATCAGGTGCGGTGTCGAGCTGCGGTCCTCAAGGCCCGCCTCCCCTTCGGCGCGGTAGCGGGTGGTCCACTTCGAGCAGGTGCGCTCGCTCGGTAACCCGCCTGACCATCGTCAGTCTCCCCTTCGGGCCGAAGGGGACATTAGCGTGCAACTTCATCCGGTGTCCTCCTTGTTGCTGGTGGCGTAGACACCCCCAGCCTCCAAGGAGGCCCGGATGAACAACGTTGTTTGGAACTACAGCTAGTCCGCGAGCATCTGTTCGACGGCGGCAAGGAAGTCACCGGCACCGGCGACGTAGCGCTCGGCTTCCTCCTCGCTCGGGGTGACGGCCTGGTAGTCGCCGCCCTCGCGGGCGACCTGGGCATGCTGAGCCAGGGTGAAGAGCCCAGCATCGAAGGCATTGGTAGTCACGTATTTGATCCGGAAGAGGTTCCACGTGCCGCGGTGGCTGGGGGCGTTCTCGTCGTCCTCGGAGAGCGTCGCCCGGGCCGCATAAAGCATCGAGTAGTAGGCGACGCTGACGGCAACGCCGCGGTGGCCTGCAGCCAGCGCGTCGCGCGCAGCGGCAAACCGCTCGCGGGCCTGTTCGAAGAACTCCTCCGAACGGGGGCTCATCGGTACTCCCCTGCCTCTAACTCACCGCCGGCAAGGACGCGCTTGTCGCGGTCGACCTCCTGGATGAAGAAGGAGCGGATCTCGCGGCGACCGCGCAGCCACTCGGCGTCGAAGATCCGCAGCGAGTAGTAAACGGGGCTGTCGCTCTCGGCGTCGGCCTCCGCTTCGACCATCGGGAGCACCCACCAGCGGGCCTCCTCGACATCCTGAGCAGGGTCAACGATGGCGAGCAGGTCGATGTCGGAGCGCAGGTCGGGGTCCATCTCCTCCGGGTCGGCCTCGCCGCGGGCGCGGGAGCCGTAGAGCCAGACGGCGAGCAGGTCGGGGCCCAACTTCTCGCGCAAGCGGACCAGAAGGCGTTCGACGACGCGGCGCTCGGTCTCGTTGAGCGCCGCGGCAGCGAGGGCATCGGAGAGCTGGGGGGCCATGTGCTGAGGATAGGCGGACACGCGGAGGATCACGCATCCTCCGTCGCCAGATCAGCGTCGTCCGCGTGCCTACCCTCCTCGGCAGCGGCGAGCTGAGCGTCGCGCGCGATCACAGGGTGGCGGTAGAGACGGCGCTGGCCGGGCCAAGGTTCGGATCGGAGTGGCCGGATACGGCGACCTGATCGCCCTGATGTAGCTCGGCGGCGAGGCGCTCGGCGAGGCCGCGGCAGGTGGTCACCTTGACGTAGAGGGTGTGCTTGTCGCGGTGGCCATGGACTGCGAGTCAGAACTCGCAGACGTCGCGGCCCGGCATGCCGAGCAGCTCGATCTCGCAGTCAAGGGTGCCGAAGAGGCTGACGTTGTTCATCGGCATTCCTCCTTCCGGGGCCAGGCGGGCCGGCTCTTCGCTTCCGCGCCCGCCCCCTCCCAGGGGGCAAAATCGGGCGAAGGAGCGAAGCAGCGGGCCGGGCCGCTCGCTCCAACCGCCTCCTACAGCGCCTCCAGCATCACCGCGTAGAGGTCCTCATCGCCATCGCAGAGCAGGGCGCCGAGCGCCTCGCGGCTCATCGGGCAAGCGTCGAAGCGGGCCGCCTGCTCGAGGTAGTCCTCGACGAACGCCGCCAGGCCCGCCGCCTCGCGATAACTGCTATCGACTTGGTAACAGCGCCCCCGCCCCTCGCCAGGGACGTCGAGGATCTCGGCCCCGTCAGCGGCGCGGCGGCCGATCACGATCCGCTCGCCGCCAGATACGCGGTAGCGGGCAACCTCGGTGCCCTCGCGCTTCAGGGCGTCTACGTCTATGTCGAGCTGTACCTCGGTCACTGCAACCTCCCGTGTCGGTGGATCGAACGGGCAGGCCCTCCGCACAGGACATCCGAGGACGGAATCCCGAAGCCGCAGGCGGAGGGGCCGAAGGAGGCCCCCTTGGGGCCTTGCAGTCCTCGGTGCCGGTGCGAGGATGGGCCTGGCCCGATCCACCGGCTCACGGGCCAGGGAGCAGTGCCGCGAGCACCGCAGCGGGCCGTCGCTGGACTCCGACTCACGCCGGCCGTCTGCTCCCACACCCTGGCGGCGGCCCGAAACAGCCTGGCCGCCGCCGTGCCTCAAGCCTGATCACAAACCGCGCCGCCTTCGCTGCGCCCACCCGGTACCTCATCGCGCCGACCCGACTCCCCATAGCCCGGCCCGATCCTCCGCTCCCCTTCGCCGGGCACCAACATCTGATCCCAACACCTTTTATCCACCTCTACTGGTCTTACCCCCTCCCTGCTCAGGTCTCAAAGAACTCCAGACCCTCCACCACGCCACTTCGCTTGCCCTTCCTCTCAGAGACAGTGACGCTGACCCCGTCAACTCACAATCGTGAGGGGGCGGGGTCAGCGTCATCTGTCGCCGTCAAACGGCTCTGGCAAGCGAAGTGGCCGCGCACCCTGAGGAGCCTTGCCTTGATCGCTCCCCCGTTCGCGGCCCGAAGCCGGCGCGCGGGTGTCCCCCGACGGGGTGCTCGGTTGCGTCTTGGAGTAAAACCAGACCAAGCCAGCTACCCCTGGGACGAAGGCGACAGCCGCCCGGCCAAGGTGCTGGTCAGGGTTGAGCAGGCAGCGGTGTGGGGTCGAATCATCCCCGCCAGCAGCCACGATGTCTCACACTCAGCCGCCAGACATATCGCGGCTGTCAGGGAGATTGCCGTGGGCGGATTCCAAGTCGCTGAGGTCAACGAGGTCGCGCTCGCGTCCCGCTGCGCGCTTCAAGGCGACCAGATCGGCGAGGGAGCAGATCGGTGCCTGCACCCCATCGACGCGACGGCTGTCGGCGCGAGCCAAGAGATCGTCGAATCCGACTGGCGTCGCGGTCTCGGATAGGAGGTCCAAGTCACCATGCGGAGTCGTCAGATGAATCGTCCGATCTCCGGTCATGCTGTCTTGCGGAATTGGCGAGCCATCCGGGCGGGTGGCACCCCACTGCTCGATTAGCGCCCGAATTCGCTCGACGTTCGCGGGATCGGGATCGAAGACCACGTCGACATCGCGGGTCGCTCGCACGACGCCGTGGCGAATCAGGGCGATACCGCCGATCAGCACATAGCGAACGCCTTCCCGGTTGAGGTCCGAAAGGATCCGGCCGAAGCCGCTCACGGCTAACGGCGATCGAGCGCCGCCAGTGCAAGCGCCTGGTTGCTGAGAGCAACCCCCTCGGCCAGCAGCTGGTCAGGGTTGCGGGAGGCATCGCGGATCAGGCGATAGCGCCGCCAGGCCTCGCTGGCGGCTCGGTCGTCGCGGCGAGCCTCAGCGGCACTCGCCGCACCTGCGGCATCATCGAGGCGCTTTTTCAAAGGTGCTCCCGCCATCTCGAGCGAGGATACCTCCCAGGCCGGCAAGCGACGACTACGCCTCGAGCAACAGCGTCACCGGGCCGTCGTTGACAAGCGCCACCTGCATGCGGGCGCCGAAGATGCCCCTCGCCGCGTCGAGGCGGTCGCAGAAGCGCTCGTATAGGGGCGCCGCCAGATCGGCGGGAGCGGCGGCCACGAAGCTCGGGCGGTTGCCCTTGCGGGCGTCACCGTAGAGGGTGAACTGGCTGACGCAGAGCACTTCGCGCTCGCCGAGCGGCTCGTTCATCTGCCCGCCGGCGTCGTCGAAGATCCGCAGGACGCGGACCTTGTCGGCGAGCCGGTCGGCCACGGCTTCGGTGTCTCCCACCCCCACCCCAATCAGGACCAGCAGACCGGACCCGATCTGGGCGACCCGCTCGCCCTCGACATCGACCGAGGCCTCGCTCACCCGCTGGACCAGCGCTCTCACCGATGGCAGGTTAGGCCGATGGCGGCGAGCCGTGCTCCGCTAAGTTTGGGTTGTGCCGGTTCACACTGCGGAGCTGCGCTTCTCGACCCGGGGCGACGCTGACATCCTCGACATCACCGCCGAGCTCCAGCAAGCGGTCGAGGAGGCCGGGGCCCGCGAGGGGCAGGCGCTCGCCTTCGTACGCGGCTCGACCGCGGCGATCGCAACGATGGAGTTCGAGCCGGGCGGCGTTCGAGACTTACAGGCGATGCTCGAGCGGCTGGTCCCGACCCAGGGCGACTACGAGCACAACCGGCTGAACCACGACACCAACTCCCACGCCCACCAGCGCGCGACGCTCCTCGGCCCCTCCGAGGCACTGCCGGTGATCGACGGTCGATTGGCGCTCGGCACCTGGCAGCAGGTAGTGCTGCTCGACTTTGACGACCGTCCTCGGGAGCGGACTGTCGTGGTGGTCATCAGCTGAGTCGCATGCCCGTCTCACTCAGGCACTGGGATCGGCGATCCAGATTGTCTCGATGTCGAGCTGCTCGCCGAGATCGTCGAAGTGGTGGTCGAAGTGCAGAACGTCGAGGCCCGCGCTTTGAGCCGCCACCGCGACTGTCAGATCTGTAAGTGGGAAGCGGTGTGCGCCGTGCGAGCCAGCGCTTGCCAGCTCACGGATCGCCGCCAGCACGTCCCGCTGGACGCTGCGATCGACCGCGATCTCGCGCAGGCCTTCGAGGGTACGATCGACCGCAGCTATCCCCTCTGAACCACGCGCGTTGACCATCAACTCGTAGCGCACCGGCCAACACCAGGCGACCTCCCCACGCTCGACCGCGGCGCCGAGTAACTCACGAGCTGGCGGCATCCGGCGCACAGCCACCCAGGCTGAGGTGTCGGCCAACACCGGGCCGCGCCCGTCCCAGAGCTTGATGCTCACGTGCTCCGTAGCGGAGCGTTAAGTCGGTCGACCGCCTCGAGGTCCAAATCGAATCCACCGGCATCCATCGCCTCAAACAGAGCCTTTACCGCCTCGCGGCGATCGCGACCTGCCATCAGTTCAGCCTCCGCCCCCTTTACGGCGAGACGGCGCACCAGCGTTGCGTCGGCCTCCTCAGTGCCGGTGGCGGCGCGCACGCGCACCAAGGCGTGGCCGAGCTCGGGGTCGGCGGTGACTGCTATCCGTGAATGTTTGGAGGGCATCGCAGGATCAGTGTAGCTCGTAGGAGTTACTCCGAGCGAAACCGCTCTCCTGTCTCGACCTGAACTGGTGGGGTGCTGCTCCCGATGATCAGATCATCCCGACCTCGCGTCCTACACCGAATTTCGCCTTCCGGCAGCGCTAGGTTGCTTGCCTTGACAGTATGGGGTACCATTTGGTCATGGCTGTCAAGGGCCGCAAAGGGAAAGTTGATCCGGCTGACCCAGTGCAGACAATCTTGGATCAGCTTCATCACGAGGGCGAGCGGCTTGGCGCTTTGATCACAGAGGCCCAGCAAGCGGCGCGAGACCAATTACAGCGCGCTCCCGAAGCAGCCCGGGCAATCATGGAGGAGCTAGCGGGAATTTTGCCGCACGGCGAGATCGATGCCGAGACGGCGCGGCGCGCCGCCCGCGTCGCTGCAGCCGATATGGCTTGGAAAGCCCGTATCGGGGGGGATCTATGGACCAGTTCCGGCGTTGCCGAATATCTAGGTGTCTCTCGGCAGCGCGTCAGCGAGCGGGTACGTGAGGGCACCCTGATCGCATTGCGCGCCGTGGACGGCAGGCTCTCTTACCCGGCCTGGCAGTTCCAGGGAGCCGACGGCGGCATCCTTGACCCGCTCGTCGAGGCCCACGCGATCGTCGCCGAGTCCGGGTCGGACTGGAGCGCGGCGTCGTGGTGCGTCGCCGAGAACTCCGAGCTCGAGGGCGTCTCCCCCGCTACCTGGGCCGCCGAGCGCCGCGCGGAGGCAAGGCTCCTGCTGGTCGCAAAGCGCGATGCCGCCGCAGCGGCGCATTGACCCGCACAGATCTTGACAAGCTGCCCCAGCTCCGCCTCGGCGTCGGCACAAAGCTCTACCGTCTTTACCGATACGCGGTTGGGGATCCGTGGTATTTCGCCAGGGGAGGAGAGGGCCGCTTCGACCCTCTCGGCGCCAGAGATGTCGGGATTTGCTATTGGGCC
Organism: uncultured Solirubrobacterales bacterium; assembly: GCA_963743285.1. Lineage (GTDB taxonomy): Bacteria > Actinomycetota > Thermoleophilia > Solirubrobacterales > 70-9 > CAVUPF01. The sequence goes on along the minus strand of CAVUPF010000008.1, from coordinate 22,222 downwards.
GAGGACCCCCTCGGAGCATGGGTCGAGGTCTTTCGGACCAAGATGGCGCTCACCCAGGCGGAGGTCGACGAGCGCCACATCGCGACTCTCACGCTCACCGATGAGGTCACAGTCATAGACCTGACTCAGAGAAGAGGCTTACAGGCCGGCCTCACGGCAGCGCTGACGTCTGGAGATGACTACACCGCTCCCCAGGCGCTCGCCTCTTCGGTCGCACTTCTTGGCGGTGGAGTCCGCTGGAGGACCCGACACGACCTGGAGCAGAAGCTGATCTCTGTCGGACTCTTTGGCCCCGACGGCGATCAGCCTGATCGTCAACCGGCCCCCGACTGCGAGCCGATACCCCTGCGCCTGGTCGAAGAAGCTGAAAGCACCTTCGGCTACACGGTGCTTCCCCGGCCGTCAACCGCCCGGTAGCAAAGCCGCGGGCCGCGGAGGGGGCGCACGCGACCAGGCGTGGCCGAGCTCGGGATCGGCGGTGACAGCGCCCTGTGGAATCGGAGGGCGCTGCAGGATCAGCGTAGCTCGCTGGAGTAACTCCGAGCGTAACGGCTCGCCCGTCAGCCCGACGCTGAGCTGGGCGGAGCGATCCCGATCACGCCATCCCCCCGTCGGCACTCAGGGCGGCTTGCTGTTTCGCGGGTGCAAGCACAGCGGGGAGAGTCGCGGCGAGCGAGGGGAAGCGGGCGGCGAGCGGCAGGCCGAGCAGCGAGACGGCGGCCATCGCGAGGAAGGCGGCGAGCGGGTCGTGGATCAGCACCTGCACGATCAGCGCCACCACCAGCCCGCCGAGGTTGCCGGCCATCCAGATGATCGCCCCTGCCGTACCGGCGGCGGCGCCGGCGAGGCGCTCGGCGACGGTGAGGACGATCGGCAGGGCAGGCAAGAGGACGAAGCCCATCAGGGCGATCACGGCGGCACGGGCGCCGAGCAGGGAGATCGTGCCGAGGGCGACGCAGCCCGCCGCGCCGATCAGCACCGCGAGGCGCATGAAGGGACGTTCGGCATCGCGGCGGGCCAGGAGCGGGGGCAACACTGCGCAGCCGATCATTCCGGCGACGATCATCCCGACCAGCAGCGCCCCGGCGCTCTGTTCGGAGACGCCGGAGGGATGAAGCAGGGCCTGCAGCCAGGTGGCGAGGCCGACGAAGACACCGAAGCCGACGAAGACCAGCCCGCAGAGGGTGCGCATCGCCGGCAGCGCCCAGAGCGCCCGCGCGGCGCCGCCCTCGATCGCAGCGCGCTCCTCGCCTTCGCGGACGGGGCGACGCAGGGCCGCCACCAGGGCGAGGGCGGCGAGGACGCCAAGCGCCGCCTCGAGGACCAGCAGTCGCTCGATGTGGCCGTGGGCACCCAGGGTCGGGCCGAGGATGAGGGCGAAGAGCATGCCGGCGAAGCTGCCGGCCGAGCCGACGGCGATGCCGGCGGGACGCTGGTCGGCCGGCAGGTAATCGCCGGCGAGCTTGCTGACCGCGCTGAGGATCACCGGCTGGGCAACCGCGACGGCGAGCTGTCCCGCCATCGCCCAGGCGAAGGTCTGACCGCCGAGGCGGAGCACTCCGCCGGCGGCCATCAGCGCCCCACCAGCGGCGAGCGATGGACGGAAGCGGCTGTCGAGGAGGCGGCCGGCGGGGATCGCCAAGACCACATAGAGCAGGGGGAATATCTCCGCGAGCCAGCCGACGGCGGAGACCGAGACGCCGTAGTAGTGCGCAGTGTCGGTGTCGATCGGCGCGTAGGTCAGCCAGAGCAGCTGGGTGCCCGCGCAGACGAGCGAATAAGCGATGATCACCGGCCAGCCGCGGGGCCTCGTTTGCTCGGCGTCCATGGCTCGGGCCGAGCGTCGGCTCACTTGTGCTTCTTGGCGTGCCTCTTAACCTTCACGCACTTGGCCTTGCCATGGATCTTCTTCTTCTTGAAGCCCTTCTTGCACTTGAGGGGCTTGGACTTCGGCGCCGGACTGGGCGGTGCCGAGACCACGATGATGTTGCTAGTAGCCGTTCGCGAGCCATATTCGTTGAGGGCCGTCACCTGACAGGAGATCGCCTCGCCAAGATCGGTGCTCCCCACCGGGTAGGTACTGGAGGTCTGGCCGGCGACAGCGGCACCGTCGCGCAGCCACTTGTAGGAATAGGCGATGGGGCTGTTGTTCCAAACGCCGGTCGAGCAGAAGAGGGTGTCGCCGGGCTCAGGCGTGCCGGAGAGCTGCGGCGCCCCGGTGCTTTCGGGCAAAAGGGTCGAGGTAGGGACCAATGCTGCGTCGATCCCAGTCTTGCGCCCCCCCGGGGCCGTCACTTCGACCGGAATGGCCGCTTCGAACGTCGATTTGTCTTCGTAGTACTGGGTGAGGTAGTTGACGCCGCCATCAAAGAATTCGACCTTGTATTTGCCACTTGGAAGGCCGGCGAGGGTGTATCTGCCGCTGGAGCTCGATTCCGTACAGCTGACGGCAACGAGCTCTCCTTCTTCGGATTTTTCGGTTTCAAGCGCGCAGACTTCAACACCTTCGAGCCCGTTGCTGGTCGACGCGTCGGTGACCTCGCCCGTGATCTCACCACCTTCCTGCATTGCAGCGTCGATTTCGCTGAGCGGACCTACTTCGGTCACAGTTACTTCGGTGGCTTGTTTGATGGTCGGCGCGTCTTTATAGAGCTGGGTGATGTAGTTGAGGCCTTCGAAGTCAGCGATGAAGGCGACCTTGTATTTGCCGGCTGCCAGGCCCGAGATGGTGTATTCGCCATGGGAGTTGGTGAAGGCACATTCTTCTTCGAACTCTTTGCGCTCGATGTTGTAAGCGCAGGCGGCGGCATTTTCTATCGGCAGCGTGGTGGCGGCATCGGTGACCGTGCCTTTGATCGATTCAGGCGCCCCCGCGCTCGCGATCGCCGGCGCGAGGAGCAGACCACAGACGCTGAGCGCAAGCGCGGCGAGGATGCCGACACCCGTGTGGTGGACGGCCAAGAGCCTGCGTATGAATCGCGGGTGCCCTGCCTTCTGATCCAAGATTCCTCCGTTTCCTGGTCCCGCTCACGCCTCCGCGAACGTCTGCTCGAAGGCAGGCTACAGCGCAGTGCTGCCCCACGATGCGTGGGACGGGCGGCGCTTCTACTTTTGATCGCTGCGAATGATCAAAATTCGGGTCGGCACTCTGCGGCCCGGCCCTTGGCGGCGGCCAAGGCTCATCCCCGCGCCGCCTCGAATGCCCTCTCTGGCCGGTAGGAGGGCGGCCCGGGCGGGGAACTCGGTCGGAGTTGAGAGAGTCAGCTCAGGGCAAGGCGGTCGAAGTAAAGGGCGGCGCGGGTCGGTGAGACGAAGTGGCCGTCGCGGCGCAGGAGGCCGGCGGCGGCGAGCTCGCCGATCGCGCGGACCACCGCGTTGCGCTGCGCGGCGTCCTCGGGGTCGTCGGCGAGGACGCGGGTCAGCTCGCCCTGGGTGAGGCGGGTCGGGTGCTCGACGAGGACATAGGTCAGCGCGGCGCGCTGCAGAATCGCGTCCTCGGGGCTTGGAGAGGGGGGCTCGCGGCGCGGGCTTCGGTTCTGGGGCATGGAAGCTCAACGTCCTGTGTCGACCCCGGAGGCTGTCCGCGCCAACCGGGGTGTTTTCTCTTTGCCTCGATGAGCACGGCGGAGGGAAAGCTCGCCCCCCCTCTCGCCCCCGGTGAGAGTCTCGAGGCGCTCAGTGAGGATCGGGTACGACGTAGCGCCCGTCGCCGGCTGGCTCGGGCACCCAGGCGGTTCGCTCCAGCAGGCCGGCGGGGTCGACCCAGAACGCCCCAACGAGCTTGAGGAGGGTCTCGATGCGCAGGCAGCGCTCGCCCCTCTCCAGGTGGCTGACCTCGGTGCGGTGCATCGAGGCGCGGGCCGCAAGCTCGGCCTGGGTCATGCCGGCATCGTGGCGGCGGCAGGAGAGGTTCTTGCCGAAGCGCGCCGTCACGTCCATGAGTGCGCATTCCGCCGCTGCGAAGTGAGTTGTCTACACCCGACGCGACTTGATCGGCGCTGGGCCGGCTACGTCCGTGGCCATACCTACCCTGCGCCGATGATCTCCCAAGCAGCCGTTGACGCCGTGACCAGCCCCGACAACCTCTCGCAGCTCGAGGACAACAGCACGGGCATCTGGGCCGTGCGCGACCAGGACGTGGTCGCCGAGCTGCGTCGTCTCGAAGGACTCGGCGAGGGCGAAGCCAGGCGGCTGGGGCGGGAGGCGGTGGCCCACGTCGGCGGCCATGTCGAGCAGATTGCCGGCTCGGGCCTAAGGGTAAGCCGTCTGCAACGGCGAGCGCGCGAGGTGTGGTGGGTCCCTCGGACCGCTGTGCGGGGCTAGCGCTCGGCCGATCAGAGCCCCGAAAGATCGCAACCGCTGCATCTTGGGGCGCCACAGCCAAGCTCGGGAAAAGGCGCCGCCGAGCAAGCGAGCCGGAGATTGCGAAGCCCGCCGTCCGCGTTCACATCTATGCGGCCGATGAGGAGGCAGTCGACCTCGGGCCACCACTGCGGCCGAGTTTCAGAGAGTCTCCGGAAAGACGTGGCTCAAGGGTCCAAGGCCGGGGTTCATATTAAAGCGGTGAGCGCCGCCCGAGATGGGGTCGCCGTGGGGTACGCCCTGGCGGTCTATCGGCGCTCGATCGTCCCCCGGGTCCACCGTGAGCTGCGTCGCTGGGAAGCCCTCGCCGAGGCGATCCCCGATCCCACCCTGCGCGGTCATGCCCTCGCCGCCTTGCGCGAGAAGGGCCGAAACGTCGAGGCGACCGCCGTCTTCGCCATCCTGGCGCCGCGCCGCTACAGAGGCACCGCGGTAGGGGCGATGGCGGCCTTCCAGGTAGCCGTCGACTACCTCGACAGCCTCAGCGAGCAGGACGCCGCGGACCAGCTCGCAAGCGGCCTGCAGCTTCACCGGGCGCTGACCGATGCGCTCTCCCCCGGCGCGGCGCTGGCCGACTGGTACCGCCTTCACCCCCAGCGCGAAGACGGCGGCTACCTGCAGGCCCTGGTCACGGCATGCCGGCAGGCGGTTGGCTCGCTGCCATCGCAGGCCAGCGCCCTGCCCCTGGCAAGGCGGGCCGCCGGGCGCTGCGCAGAGGGACAGAGCTACACCCACGCCGCCGCGCAGGAGGGGCCCGCGCAGCTGGAGGCCTGGGCGTCGCGGCAAGAGTGCCCGCCGGGCTATCTGTGGTGGGAGGTCGCCGCCGGCGCCAGCTCATCGGTCGCGGCGCATGCGCTGATCGCCGCCGCCGCAGATCCAAGCGCCACCGAGGAGGAGGCGGCGCTGATCGATGCCGCCTACTTCCCGCCGATCGGAGCGCTGAGCGTCCTGCTCGACGACCTGGTCGATCGCGACGATGACCTCGCCACCGGCGCCCACAACTACATGACCTATTACGCGAGCAACCTGGCGGCCGCCGACCGCCTCGCCCTGATCAGCGCCCGCGCGAGGGCGGCGAGCGCCCAGCTCCGTCACGGCCCACGGCATACCGCCATCCTCTCCGGCGTCGCCGGCTTCTACCTGAGTACGCCTGAGGCGCGAACCCCTTATGCCGAGCCAATCCGCACCCGCATTATCGACTCCCTTGGCGCCACGGTGCGACCGATCATCGTCGCGATGCGGTTTCAAGGCGATGGCTGAGAACGGCCTCCCAGATACGTAGCGATCATCACCGACGGCAACGGCCGCTGGGCGAAAGGCCTTAAGGGTTCGAGATCAGCTCAATGCCAAAGGACGAGACGTCCGCTCCGCCCAGCTCTTGGCCTCCGCAAAGCTGAGATAGGGCAGCAGGCACAGCTGGACCAGATCCGGGCCGATCGCGCTCAGGCACTGCTGCCTGCCGCCACGCAGGTGCTCGGCGATCATCGCTGCGACCGAGCGGACCACCGCCCTGTCGGTCGAGACCGGGCGGCGCTGTGGCGCGACCGTTCCGAGCAGCTCGGCGAAGTGGTCGATCGCCAGCGCATAGCGGTGCTGCTCCTCGGGCCCTGACGGCGGCGGCTCGATCGCAAAGCAACAGCAGGCCGCCTCGTCGGCCACCGCGAAGTCGAGCGTCGCGTAGATGCCTGCGGCCACCTTGGCGGGCCACTCCATACATTGCCCGCAGGCATCGATGACTGCGGCCTCAAGGCGCGAGGAGGCCTCCTCGAAGTCGGCTGGCGGAGCCTCTTGAACGTCGCTCATATCTGGGTGCAGCCCTTCGCTTTGCGATCAGCCTGCGTCCGGCGCGAGCCATCGACGACGAGAACAGATCGGCCACCCAGGCTCCTACTGATCCGAGGTGGCGCGTGTCCTGTAGACAGGCCACCCGTAAGGGTAGCGAAATCAGAGAACGATGGCGGACCGAAGATCCAGGTTATCGACGATTAAAGGGCGTTGGTTACCGAGAAATTTGCTCAGATAAGGCATTTCTCGCGATCAACGTATCGGTCCTATGGCATACCGATTATGGTCCCGATTGTCGGGCATGCCCGCCGTCCGAAGAGGAATGGGCGGCGCGACTTGCAGCGGTGCGGCGCGATGAAGGCAGAGCGGGCAGGCGGCGGGGCTAGCCATACCTCGAGAACTTGAAGCTGCAGTAGTTGAAGCCGAAGGCGAGCACCGTGTTATTGGCGAGGTTGCCGTTTTTGATGAAGCGCGCGGTGAGTCGCTGCGCCGAAATCGTGTGGCCGGCGCGCAGCTGCGTCGTGATCGCCTTCAAGTAGGACTCCTGGCGGCCGAGGTAGACGAACCACTTGGCGAGCCTCGCCGTGTCGGCCGGGGGGCGGGTGACGACGGCGATTTCGCGCACGGTGTCGTCGAAGAACTGCGTTGCGCGGGAGAACCTGCTTGCGGCGAGGCTGAGGCGTTCGGCGCTGACCAGGGCGCGAATCCCCTTCATCGTTCGCTGGGTCGCCAATGCGTTCGGCTTGCAGATTCCCTCAAGGCGTTCGACGTATTCGGACCGAGTCGGAGGCCCTTCGGCGACGGCGGGCGTGCTGAGCAAGAGAGCCGCCGCGAGCGCGCCGAGCAGCGCCCATCCCGCCGTGAGCGCGACTTTGCGATTTCCGATCTCTTGCATGCCCTACGTCCCTTCCTTGAGCGCACCCGGCGGCGCTCCATGAACGTTAAACCGCGGCAGCACGCGATCGAGCGGTCTCGGCAGCCACCAGACGCGATCGCCGAGCAAGAGCATCAGCGCCGGCAGCAAGACGATCCGCACCACCGTTGCGTCGAGCAGGATGGCGACGGTCAGCCCCAAGCCCATCTGGCTGACCGTGGCGATCGGCGCGGCGGCAAAGGAGATGAAGACGGCGGCCATGATCGCGGCGGCCCCGGTGATCACCGAGGCGGTTCGCTCCAGGCCGAAGGCGATCGCCGCGGCGTTGTCGCCGTCCACGTCATAGCGTTCACGCATCCGCGCGATGAGGAAGACCGCGTAGTCGATCGAGAGGCCGAAGGTGACGGCGAAGATCCCCGCGGCGCCTACCGTGTCGATGTAGGGATGGCCGCCGAGAGGGTAACCGGCGGGGATCTTCGAGACGAGGGTCATCACCCCCAGGGCGGCGCCGACCGAGCCGAGGTTGAGGACCACGGCAAGCGCGGCGAGGGGCAGGGCGCGAAGAATGGCGACGAGGACCAGGAAGGTGATGAGGATGACCGCGGCGATTACCAGGGGGATCCGCGCTTTGGTGGCGGAGCTGTAGTCGTTGAGGATCGCCGCCCCGCCGCTGACGCCGGTGAGGACGCCGCCTGCGCGGCCCATCCGCGCAGCGTCGGAGTTGAGCTGTTCACCGACCGCGCGCGAGCCGGCGGTGTTGAGGGCCTGGGTGGAGATGACAAGCATCCGCGCCGCCTGGCCGCCGCCGCCCAGGTCGACCGACTCGCCGGCGAGGGCGCGGGCGCCGGGAGGGGCGCCGTCGAGCGCGGAGATGACGAAGTAGCCGGATTCGAAGAGGTGCGGCGAGTCGCGGCGCAGCCGGCGCACCCCACGGGCCAGTGGCGCAACCGTCGCCGAGACGCGCACGCCGGCGCGGCGCAGGCCGGCCTGCAACGGGTGAGAGCGCCGGTAACCACCTGCCAGGCCGTGCTGCAAAGCTCCGGCACCGCCCTTGAGTTCGCCGAGGCCGCCTGCGAGGCGCCGGGCGCCGCCTTGGAGGCGCTGCAGGCCTCCAGCCAGACCGCTTGCCGCGGCGGAGAGGCGTTGCGTCCCGCCTGCAATGCGCTTGCCGCCGGAGGCGAGGCGTTCGAGGCCGCCGTTCAACCCGTTGGCGACGCCGCTGAGGCGCTGCAGTTCTTCGTGGGTGGTTTCGAGCGCTCGCTCGACGATCGTGGCCTGCGTCGCCTCCGGCTGCAGGCTGGGATCGCTGCGAGCGGCGCTGCGGAGCTGATTCGCCAAGCGTCGCGCCCGCCCCAGCCCGTTGCCGCGCACGGTGGGCAGGAGGGAGTTCAGGCCTGTGGCGAGCGTGAAGCCCGCCGCAGATGCCTTGCGCTGGCCCGTGGCGAGACGCTTGGTCCCGCTCTGCAGCTGCGGTAGCGCGGCGGCCGCCCGGGCGCCGCCGCCAGCCGCAGTGGCAAGCCCTCCCGCGAGCAGGCCGGCGCCCTGCCCCGCACGTTCGGCTCCCTGCCCAAGCAGGCCGCTGCCCTCCGCGGCACGGGCGATGCCACCGCGTAGGTGCCCGACGGCGCGCGCGGCGCGGCGCAGTCCCGGGCCCAGCTGCGCGAGCCCGGCAGGGCCGCGATTGCCCGGGGCGGTGATCCTTTGTCCCAGCCTGCGCAGCGGAGCGGCGGCGTGAACGATCTGGCCGGGGCCGATCACCGCGCGCACGCCGGGCTGGGAGGCGATGCGCCGCTGCCAGCGGGCAAGCAAGGCCAGCCGCTTCGGCGTGGTGATCGGGCCGGCAGGGGCTTCGGCGACGATGATGAAGGGCGCCTCCCAGCCGGGGCCGACGGCGCTGTCGATCTGTTCGGTGCTCCTGCGGGCAGGGTTGGATGCGGAGAGCTCCCCGACGCCGGGGGCGCCTGTGTTGAAGGCAAGCGCAGGAGCGGCGAGCAGCAGCAGGGGGGCTGCGACCAGGATGGCGGCGAGGCCGGGACGACGCAGTGCGGCACCGGCCGCGGCGGCGACGCGCGAGCGCCCGCCGGCCCGGGGGCCCCCGCCGATCCTCACCGCGTCGACCCGCGCGCCGAGCAGAGCGAGCAGCGAGGGCAGCGCCACGGTCGCGATGACGACGCTGATCGCGGTGACGATGACGAGTGCCGTCGCCAGCGAGAAGAGCAGCGAGCCCGGCTGCAGGAAGGAGGAGAGGAAGATCGCCGAGAAGAGGGTGATGCCGGCGAAGACCGTGGTTCGGCCGGCGCTCTGGCGGGTGCGCAGCGCCGCCTCACGCGCCTGGCGGCGGCGGAGGCTTCGCGCCGCCGCGTCCTGGCTCGGCCCGGTCAGGTCAGGTACGGGGGTGTGTGCCGCACTCCCCACCCGTCTGCGCGCCCTTGCCCTCCTTCTGGCGGGCGCCAGGTAAGTAGGTCGGGTCTAATCGGGCGAGCTCCTCGCGGAAGCGGGAGACGATGAAGAGCGAGTAATCGACGCCCAGCGCCAAGCCCATCATCGTGCAGACGACCAGGGAGAGGGCTTCGATCGTGACCAAGGAGCCGACCAGGACGAGGACGCCGCGGCCGGCGAGGACGGTGAGCGCCCCGAAGCCCAGGGGTATCGCGGCGGCGATCAGCGAGCGGAAGACGAAGAGCAAGACGATGATCAGAAGCGGGGCGGCGAGCAGCTCGGCGCGCTCGGTCGCGCCGAGCGATTCCTGCTGCAGGGCGCGCGAGATGCTGGCGTAGCCGGACTGGATGGCTTGCAGCGGCGGGTGAACCCGGCGTTCCAGCGTCCGTTCAAGGGCCGGGACGGTGTGGCGCATCGCCTCGGCCAGCGGGACGTGGAAGTCGACGAGGATCAGGGCGCGCCGCAGGCCGGGGCGCAGTGCGGCGAGCTCGCCGCGGTCCCAAGGCGAGATGACGGTCGCGCTGGGCTTGCGGCGCAGGGCCGCGACCAAGCGCGGGCCCTGGCGATCGATCGAGGCGGCGGGGCCTCGCAAGAGGATGATGAAGGGCGAGGAGCTGCCGAAGTGACGTTCGGCAAGCGCCTGCCCCTGAGCCGAGGCGGTGCCGGGGACGGTCAGCGAGGTCGGCTGCAGCTTTCCCTCCACGCCGATCCCCAACACTCCCAGCGCCAAGCAGCCGGCGAGAACGACGGCAAGGCCCAGGGCGGGCCTGCGAAGGCTCAGCAGCCGAGTCCCCCCATGGCAGCAATTCTAAGGTAGCCCCAGCCACCCGGTACGCAGTCATCCCGGCGCCGAATCCGCACCAGGGCAAGGACTCAGCGAAGCGGAGCCTTATGTGCTCGGCAAATGCATCTGCTGCGGACCGTCAGATTCGTGAGCGTGGAGCCTGAGCGCCGGCGGTGCCTCAGCGCGCCCGGCAGCTGCGCACCGCTTCGGCCCTCAGCCGGCTGCCTTCGGCGAGGTTGAAGGTGGCGCGGGCGAAGGAGAGGAAGCCCTCGGTGAAGCGGGGCGGCACCGGGCAGGAGGCGCTCATGTAGCTGTGGACGTGGCCGCGATAGCTAAAGCGCCGCCCGACCACGATCTGAAAGTGGGCGAAGTGGGGCCAGGGCCCGACCGAGCGCGGCACGACGCTGACCAAGACGGTGCGGAAGGGGCCGGGCTGGTGGCGGACGTGGAAGGGCAAGACGAAGGAGACCGGTGGGTTACCGGCGTAGGCCTGCACCCAGACCGCCGTGCGCCCCTGCTTGGTCCGGCCGTTGAAGGCGAGCAGATGGGCGTGGAGGCCAAACGGACTCTGGCCCGGGATGAAGACCCGGTCATAGAGACGCCCGCGTCCGACCAGCGCCCGCCCGCAGACCGCGATCGCCTGACGAGTGTCGACGCTGCGCAACTTCGCCTGGGGACAGACCGCCAGCCCGCGCGTGTCAAGCGCCCCCCTCCAGGCCAGTTCCAGCCTGATCGCCCTGACCCGCGGCAGTGGGATGCGCTCCGCGGTGCGGATCCCCGCCTGCAGGCGGACCGCCACCGGGGCCGAGTGGCGGCGGGGCAACCGGCGGGGGGCGATGCCGCCGTTCAGGAAGACGATCAGGCCGCCGCTCTCGGAGCGTTCGGCGAAGGCCGGGCCGGCGATCAGCGCCGCGATCGCCAGGGCGGCGAGGGTCGGCGCCAGCCAGGTTCGCCGGCGCATCTAGTCCCCCGCCCTCGTCTCCCAGAATCGCAGGGGCTTTGCGCTGGGGCGGTCCAACCCGCAAGCGGGCTTGGTCTGGTTGGCGAGCTTGCCGTCGCGAATCGCGGCGAGGGCTCGCCTTGCGATTTGACTCATGCGAAACGTCTCTACTGAATCCCGGTTACGCCACGTTTCTATGGCGCTCTGAGACTGTAGCGCCATCCGGGGGCCGCTGGGCTACCGGAATGACGGGCGATGAAGGTGAAGGTGGGCAACGATCTGAAGCTGCTTAAGGCCTATGGGGAGATGGAGCAATCGACGTAGCGGTCCTGCCGCAGCACCCGCCAACCCCGACCGACTACCACGGCACCGAACACGGCTTAAAAGAAGCTGCCGCTGAGGAAGGTGCCACCCCCGAAGCTGAATTCGATTTGGCCTGCAGGCGGCTGGTTTCACAGCGGCGTTGATGTAGCTGTAGTGGTGGCCCTTGTAGGTCCAGCGACAGCCGACCCGAAGTTCACCGGAAACCGACAGGCCGCTGCGGCCGGCGATCGGGGATGCCGATCGGGCTCGTGCCCACTTATCGCGCTCAATTTCCAAGCGCGAACCGGGGAAAGTCCGGGCTCCTAATGGAGATATTCGGACACTCTGCGCACAGCGGAACACATATCCCCGCGGCATAGGCAGAAGGCGCCAGTGGTTTGAGCGAGGTAGGAATGGCCCCGACTGTGGGACGACCTCGGAGCCCAGGCCGTCCGCGCCGGCACGGACGGCCTGGGGCGAGGTAACAGCGAAGCAGCGGAGAGCGACCCCAGCCAGGAGATTGGGAAGTCCCCTTAGCTCTTGAAAGCCGTCTGCCCTGCTCCATGGTCGTCGTCTGCCAGGGAAAACAAGACGACGGCCAGCTTGATGGCGAACTCGCGCGGCGCGCCGGATGGCCAATGCGCGGAGCCGATGCCGAAGTAGTTGTCCTCACAGTTGATCCCCTTTGCTGCTTGAGCCTCTCGCGCGCTCTGTGGCAGCCGACGGATGAAGCTTGGTGTCTTCCCTATTTCCCTCAAGTGACGCTGAGGATCTCAGATAAACATATATACCTATTGCTGTCAAGTATCCTAACGCAATCGCGAAAGGCCTCGTAGCAAAGATCTGGCTTCACAATGTGTCCATGGAGGAAAAAGGCGGCAAGTAATGCAAAAAACGATCTACCCCTGTTCAACTAACCTGCAGCTCGGAGCCAGATGGCCGCTAACGAGATCCTGACGGCGAGCGCCGAGCCTGGGGAGGATCTTGCCTTCGCGGGGCTCGCGACGCAGGCGCGGATGCTGGTGGCCGGCGCTGACCTCCTCAAGGGAACTGGTAGAACTCAGTCTGCGACGAATCGCCGCCTCGCAGCCGACCCTGAACGCCTTCCGTGTCGTACTCGGGAGGGGGCGCTGAGGGAGGCCGAGGTCGCAGACAAGCGACTTGAGGCTGGCGACGGCGCTGCGCTCCTGGGGGTGCCGATCGCGATCAAGGACGACGTCGACCTGGCCGGAGAGACGACACCGTTCGGCTGCGGGGGCGTGCATCGGGCGGCCAGCGAAGGACGCGGAGCTGGTGCGTCGCCTGCGGGCCGCCGGAGCGATCGTGATCGGCAAGACGCACGCGCCCGAGGTCGGCCAGTGGCCGTTCACCGAGTCCCCTGCCTACGGCGCGACCCGAAACCCCTGGAGCACCGAGCACACCCCAGGCGGCTCAAGTGGCGGCGCGGCGGCGGCGGTAGCGGCGGGCCTTGTTGCCGGCGGCGATCGGCTCCGACGGAGCCGGCTCGGTCCGCATCCCGGCCGCCTGGTGTGGCCTGGTCGGCCTGAAGCCCCAACGCGGGCGGATCTCCACCTGGCCCGATGCCTGAGGCCTTCAACGGGCTGACCTGCTTCGGGCCGCTGACCCGCAGCGTCGGCGATGCGGCCCTTCTCTTGGATGCGGTGGCGGGCAACCGCGCCGGTGACCTGCACCGCCCCCCTCCCCCCTGTGCTCCATTCGCCAGCGCCGCAGCCGAGCCACCGCGGCGCTGCGGATCGGCCTCTCCTTCGCGACCCCCTTCGGGGTGCCCGACGAGGTCGACCCCGAGATCCGCTCGGCGACCGAGCGCGCCGCCGAGCACTTGGGTGAGCTGGGTCACGAGGTAGTTCAAGCTGATCCCAGCTACGGATTGGTCGGACTCGGGATCATCCCGCGCGGGATGGCGGGAGTGCACGAATGGCTGGGGGAACATCTGCCCGAGGGTGCGCCGCTGGAGAGACGTACCCGGGTCCACGCTCGGTTGGGTCACCTGCTGAGCGGGTTGCCGCTGCGCGCGGCGCGGGCGGCCGAGCCGGCGCTTCGGCGTCGGATCGGCCGCGTCTTCGATCGAGTCGACGTGGTGCTTACTCCGACCACGGCGAAGCCACCGCCGCGGATTGGCTCCCAGGATGGTCGTGGCTACTGGGCGACGAGCGCCGCCGCCAGCGCCGCCTGCCCCTTCGCCTGGGCTTGGAACGTGGTCGGCTGGCCCGGACTCAGCGTGCCGGCGGGATTCACCACCGACGGGGCTGCCAATCGGGGTGCAGCTGCTGGGGCGCGAAAACGACGAGGCGACGCTGCTGGCGCTGGGGGCGCAACTTGAGGCGACGGCTCTAGGTCAGCGTCAGTGGATGGAGCGGCCGCCCATAATCGGCACGTCCCGGAGATCCGATCTAGCCGCTTACCGAGCAGCTGGCGGATGGAGGTAAAGACCGCCAGGCGATCGCTAGAGCAAACGGAGGTTGGGACGGCTCTGGAAAGGTTCGATGAATCAGGGGGTGCGGCGAAAGCCGCCACGACCCGCGTCTCCCTTCGCGCCTAGCGCACCAAGGGGTAGACGCAGTAGTAGGCCGAGGGCTGGGTCGGTTCGTATTCCTCGGGCGATCCGACCCCGTCGACGATGATCGTCCGGTAGGAGCCGCCGGTCGTGTTGGAGTAGAGATCGTCGGTGTATTGGTGCTGGGAGGGTTCGGTGCCGGTGCCCAGGTAAAGGACGTCTCTGGTCGAGTAGAGCTGCATCGGGGTCGGCAGGTAGCCGCCCTTTGCAGCGCAGGCTTCGGCTGCTTCTTCTAAGTTGTTGGCTACCGGGTTTGAGTGGGTGTCATAGCAAAGGCCCCTGATCAGGGTGGTGCCCGAGGGACAGCTTGCGGAGTGCCCGTTTACGGCGGCGGCGTTGGCGGCGTTGGTCGCGTTTGCGGCCTGCGGCACGGTGCCGAGGGCGGAGAGTTTGATGTTGGCCCCGGTGATCGTTTCTTCGGCGATCTTGCCGCCACTCACGGCGCCGTTGGCGATCTTGCCGCCGCTCACCGCCTTGGCCTTCAGCTGGCGGGCCCCGACGCTGTTGGGGGGGACCTGGAGGGCCGCGTAGGCGGAGCCTCCCAGGGCGACCACCAGGGCGGTGATCGCGACCGCCATCGCCGCTGAGGGCATCCTTAAGCGGCGCTTGCTTTGTCCTTGATCCATATCTCTCTCCTGGGTAGTGGCGGGTGGGCCGTCGCTCAGCGGCGGGCACGCTTGTGGCGCTTGCCCTTGTGACGCCTTAGTCTTGTGCTTGGCCGGGCAGGCGGTCTTCGCCTTGACCTGCTGGTCAAGGCTCTTGCCGTTCTGTCCCTTGATTTCGACCGTCGAGGTGACCGGCGAAGAGCAGAGGCTCTGGGTGTTTGAGAGGTAGCCCAGCTTGCCTCCGTACAGGCTGAGGCGGAAGTGGCCGATCGGCACGTCGGGGATCACCGGGATCACGGTGTGAGGCGGCCGTCCTGCATCGTGGACGATTCGCCTTCCGGCATCACCGTCACCTGACCGCCCAAGATGAAGACGACGTGGGGCAGAACGCCGCCGCCCAGGCCGGTGACCGCGTAGGCGTTACCTTCCAGAGGGTGTTCCAGGAGTGGGGTTTCGTCTTTGACCGTGCCGATCGCCGCTTTGCCCTTGCACTGGTCGGCATTCAGTTCTGTTTTGTCGCAAAGGTCACCGAGGTGTTCTTGGTCGATCTCAAAGGCCCTCGGCAGGGTCACCGATACCGATTTGAGGTTGGCGTCGCCTGGGGTGGTCGTCAGGTTGAATTCAAGGCCCGGCTGCTTGCCGCGGGCGGTTGACTTGCGGCCGCCGAGCTGGGCGATCGACAGCATCGGGGTAAACCCAAGCTGCGCAATTGGCGACCTGGAAATAAGAGCCGAGAAGCTACCGCCGTCCCCTGATCGCCGACTCCTTCGGAAACACCGAGAACGGCGAGCAGTTGGTCGGATTGATCATGAGGTTCGCGATTCAATGTTGACCCGAATTTCGCGCATCCGCAGTGGAATGCCGCCAATGATCTCGGGGATCGTTTCGGAGTCGGCGATCACGTGGGCGTCGGTCGGGTCGACGTGAACGGCGACGCGAACGACGACGGTGCCGTAGTCGTAGGGGCCGGCGATCGCGGGGTGACGCTGCCAATGAGCGGGGCGCACCTCGAAGGCCCAGCCATATACACCTTTCCGATCGCGTGGAAGGGATGTAGTGCCAGGGCCGGCCGCGACGTTGCAGTTCCGATTTCGCTCGACGCCGGACAACTCGGTTCGCTCGCTCGATTTGACCGAGGGTCGCGGCCGCCTTGACGATGTCGGCTTCGGGCAGTAGGTGACACCGTGCAGGTTGGCGGTGAGACCAGGCGGCATCGTAAAGTTCAGTTGGCCGAGATACTGATCGCCGTCTTCGCGATTCAGCTTGAGGGCGAACGAGGAAAACGCGCCGGCGGTGGCATTCAACGTGCCGGCTTCTAGAGTAGGGTGAAACGGCGGATCTGACCGGAGCATTCACTACCGTGGGGGCCGCTAGTCAAGCCAAAATATTGATCTCGAGAATTGGTCCGGTTGAGACGAGTTCCACGGAGTAAAGTCGCCTGAACATGGTAGATAGTGCAAGCTCGTCGGAGTAGCCATCAGCGCCCGTTCACCGGCGAACAGGTGGAGGTCGAATCTCTTCAAACGGATCCTGTGGCAATTCATTGAAATAGGCAGTCAACTGCCCCGTTTCCGGATTTGGCTTGACCGAGCCATGGAACTTGGCGTTGATCCCGAAACCAGAAGCGACCATGAATAGTCTGTACTGGTCGCCCGGCTTTGGTTCGCCGATGTAGATCGAGCCTTCGAGCGGGCCTTCAAGCGCGGCTGAGGCGATCGAGAAGGTCCCAATCTTCGAATTATCAGGACATTCGGCAGGGCCGCGGCTGTCAAAGTGCGCCTGAGATTCCAAGCACTCGCTCTGACCATCAGCAGCGTCAGGGTTGATCGTAAAGCCTTCCGGCAACGTAACAGTCGCTGCCTTTAGCTCCGACGGGGACGCGGCGAAGTCCTCATACTGAGGATCCTGAAGGATCACATTGAGTCCCGATGCCGTATCTGTCGATTCGGTTGTCGGGCTGGCGTAGAGGACGGGTTTGAATGTCTCCGCTTCACAACCCGTCGAGGCTGGATAGTCGGATTCGCTGGTCGACACTTCCCCTGGCTGTTGGTAGGTTTCCACTTCAAGACTGGTCAACAGTGGTTCGGCAGTGCATGTGGTTGGGTTGTCCGTCAGCGGGTGAATTCTGATGGCGGCCGGAACGGAGCCAGTCAAGCATTCTGTGGTGGCAAGACCGACGCAACCGGGTGGGTTTCCGGAAGAGCCTTTAGGAAACCGCTGGGGGTCGTGGACTTCGAGTGCAGGGAAGCCCCAAAATGTCAGATCTGCTCCTGCCAGTGGCGTGATCTCCGATATATTTGAGACTGTGAAGCTGAGGCCGAAGTCGCTTTCGGTGCGCAGCGAAACAGGGATCTCTATTGGGATATTCAGCATTGGCACGTTGAAAGCGAAGAGCGCCTCCGTCACTCCCGGGACCATCTGATACATAGGCGTGGTCCCGAGCAGATCTTCATCGTCACCTTCGTAATTGGCGTAAATGGTAATCAAGCCGACCTGCGAGCTGGAGGGACACTGATCGAGAGCGAAATCCGCCGACGCACAGTGGTTAACAGCGTTGGAGTTCCCGAAGATTCCAGTTGGCGCGTTGAATGTCACGTTTCGCGCCGCCTCCGGGCTGCCGGGATTGCTTAATTTAAATGACGTTTCTAGATCCGGGTGGCCGCCAGCCTGGGTGGTGGAGGTGGTTGTGGTGAAAGAGCTAATCGGCTCCAATGCGAGGGCGAGTGATGGAGCCGCTGCCATGCAGACTGCAGCCAAGGCGACAGCGAGCGCGACGCCTTTGATAAGCGAACCACTATTCGATCCAGGCAGGCTGTTAGTCATCTCCCCGGGCTCCCGTGCCGACGCGGATGGTGTCTCGTGTAGTGATACTTGCGGTGATGCTTACGCCCGCGGACGCACCTACCGCGCTTGATCGCTGTCCTCTTTACACAGCTCTTGCTGCCTGTTTCGGTGACATTTCCAGATCCAGATGAGGAGGTGCTCTTGAAGGCAGGGGGCGCTGGCGAAGCGGAGCCGGCTCCGTGGCACTCATCCGAGGACTTACATGGCGGCGGGGAGGGAACATCGAAGAAGCCACCATCGACGCGTGCGTCGTACAGCTTGACAAGCTGTTCATTGTGATCCTGAGGAGCTAACGAATCACGCGTAAAAAAGTAAACATTCTTTCCGTCCAAGGTCGCGCCAAGAAGACTCGACGCAAAGCGACTTGTACCGGAAGATATCAGGGCTGCGCAACCGCCACGCACGTCGCATGCGGGCGTGCCGGCGCCAAGTTCCTCCCACTCGTAGACATCTTCTTTTTCGTCAAGGTCCGACGGCGAAAGGGCATCGGTGGAGTTGAAGAACACCTGACCATCCGGGGTGAGGCTTAATCCGTTGGAAGCCAGGCTCGCATCGCCAGTGGCTTCGGCGTTTGTGGGATCGCACGATGTGCAGAGCGCTTCGTTGCCGGTGACATCATATCTGTATAACTCAGTGTACCCTGCATTTTCATACGACGTGAGCTTATTAATTGTCGGAAAGACGGCGAATTGCCCGGTCGGTGTTGTCTGGAAGTCAGCCGTCTTCCTCGCCTCGGCCTCCGTGACGGAATCCAGCACAACCGAGTCTTCAGGATTCAATGTCACCACAAAGTGAGGCTTCTGCCCTGGCTCTGCCAGGTACAGGTTGGGCTGATTCTGCCCTCCCTTGCCGGCTTCAAGTTGCTCTGGCGAGAGGAAGTACACGGCGCCGGTTTCCGACGCGACTCCGCCGCCGCCGCCGATAGCGACAACACCGCAGTTCTCTTCGGTCCCGACGACGTTCCAATGCGGCCCATTTGAATTGGACACCGGGTCGCAGGCGTCCGTGTTTCCAGTTGCGCCTTCACCTGTGGAAGTCCGCATCAGGGTCATCTGCCCAGTTGGGGAAACTTCGGCCTCATAGAGATCTGCGGAACGATCTATATCTTGGTTTGTCGCGGTCGTCAGCGCGTCTTTGGTCGTGAAGAAGACCTTGGAGCCGTCTTCGGTCACACCGTCGAAGAGAACGCCTTCGGAGAAGCCGGCGCCGCCATGTTGGGAAATCACGCCGGGAGTTAGGTCCATCGTCTTTTCTTCACCTCCGACGTTCATGTATAGGTGCCAGTAGACGTTGCCGTCGGCATCTTCGCCAACCTTCTGTCCCAAGATGACACGGGAGCCATCTGCGGAAATCGCCAACTCAGAGATTCCGTTTGAGTTTCCGTCGACCGAGTCGCACCTGCCAGCTCCCTGCAAACAGGCCAGAGGGCCGCCGGCGGGCGAGTTAGAAACGACATGGGTTTCGTCGCTAGTTAGGCTGCGGTCATAGATCGAGACATCGCCAGTTTCGTCATTGCCGCCTGCGGCGAACTTTGAGGTCGAGCCGAAAATGAGATTGGAACCATCAGCGGAGAGATCCTGGGATATGTAACCATCCGGCTTAGCCGAAGGCCCCGGAGAGGTGACATTAGAAGCTGGGAGCATACCTTGGACGAGCTCCCCATCGGGAAGGCGCACAGGAATACCAGTGTAACCGCCTTCAAAACACGGCGAGCAGCCCTCTTCCCCACCGAAGGCAAAGGCTTTCAGATCCGAACTAGCACCCGTCGGAACTGAGGAGAAGGGCCTAACTGCGAAAGGATCGTTCGAAGGAATACCAACGTATTCGGTATGCCACCCTTCTTCGGTACGCGTAGCAATGTAGGGGTCTACACCGCGATTCGTAGGGTCTCCTGAAACACCAGGGATTGCGCCGTCGTGAATCCCGTAAATGACTCGAGGCGGATTCTCGGCGCTAGGAAAGTCACCGTACGGACTCTCGCCCGCTACCAAGTTCGACTCAACGTCATATCCACCGGCGTATTGAGCGGAAACGAGCTCATAGGAGCGGCAGTCAGGAAGCAACGCTGCACGCGTCTGCTGACGGGCCAGCATATTCGGGCATTCTTCAGGACGGACAGCACCGTAAGGGAACGTCGTGACCGTATGTTCAGGTCCATCTAGGACTCCACTCACGTTTTCCGCGACCAATCGCCAATAGTAGGACGTACTAGCAGACAGGTTAGTAGACTGCGAACTGACTTCTCCGAAGCTCGTACCTTCACCCGTGGCCGCATCAGGGGCCGGCGTACTCGCGCAGGCATTAGGGCTCGCCAAACATCATCAGTGCCATATTCAAAGTGGTATTTCGTGTCCGCTCCACCGGGGTTAAGTTCGGCATGCAGCACCACGCTATCGGCGTGTACGGTACTACTTCCTTCGTGACGAGCCTGGGGAGCATTCAGAGGGGTCGTGAACCGTTCGCCTTCACCGGCACTACTACCGATACCGTTACTTGCGACAATCCGATACTGATAAGTCGAGACCGGCTGAAGACCTTCTAAATTCGCCAACACAGCTGTGGAATTCGGTCCTGATGGCGAACCCCCAGA
The DNA here is from genome assembly GCA_963743285.1 of uncultured Solirubrobacterales bacterium. Lineage (GTDB taxonomy): Bacteria > Actinomycetota > Thermoleophilia > Solirubrobacterales > 70-9 > CAVUPF01. The sequence continues at coordinate 2,121 of CAVUPF010000008.1, read as the reverse complement.
AACAGGCGACAGCGGAACTGCGCCCGTGTAGGTGCCATCGGAGCCCCATTCAAAGTAGTACATTGTGGGTTCTCCATTTCCGACAAAGGACCCGTGCAGCACAGCGCTCGTCCCAGTGACATTGGTCGGAGCTTCTGTGACGAGGCTTGCTACGGCTTCCGGTCTATACACACGGTCGATGCTTTCCCTAATACCGCCTGTTCCAGAGGTAACTAACCGATAGTGGTATAGGGCGCCAGCGGCGAGACCCGCAATCGGTGCGTGCACTTCGGTTCCAGTCTTGATCGGTTCTCCTGGGGTCCCCACTTCGACATTGTGTTGATCCAGGCAGGGAACAACGAGACCATAAGAAGTTGAAGCGCCGTATTCAAAGTGGCACCCGGTGATTTCTTCGCCAGAAGCGGGTTCGACCTGACCGTTTACCGTGACCGACGTAGGTCCGGGGTCGGTCACCGGGCTAATTTCTAGACCCGGAACAGTTTCAAGGACGAATGTACTGACCTCAGAAGCACCAGGTTCGCTTACGTACACGGTGTCGGTCGAGTCGTCCACGGCTATACCATCGATTTGACTTGCTCGCGGACCGAGCTGTTCAATCGGCAGGCCCAGCGAGTCATAGCTCGATAAACTTCCTGAGAGACCACCGATATAGACATTGCCTTGTTCGTCTGTGGCGACGACCCAGTCTTGAGATTCGAAGCCCAAATCAACCGGCGAGCAGTTGTTCATGCACGCTCCCGTCCGAGTGAACTCGATCAAACCGTTGTAGTAGCCCGCTACATATACGTTGCCGGATGGCGCGACGGCGATTCCTGCGTTGTAACCGACATTGTTACGCCCGAACTGCGTGAGAAAGTCACCAGACAACGACAACTGGTCAACCACCTCGTTATTTTGATCAGTAATGTAGACATCGCCTGTTGGTCCGACGGCGACTCCAATCGGGCTGAAGGTCCCTTCCGTACCCAAATATCGGTTGGGAATGCTATGGGTCGTTGCGAATATCCCCACGTATTCCCCATTCGGATTGTAGCGGTAGACAGTGGCGGCGCATTGGTCTGCGACATAGATGTCCCCAGCGTTTGGTCCCGTGGAATTATCAACTGCAATTCCTTGCGGACATACAAGATTCTGGCCAGTCAATTCCGGATGAATCGCGTCGGGGGCTCCGGAGGATTTGTACGCCAGTACTTTCGTACCGTTGGCGATGTACACTTGATTGGTTGCTTGGTTTACGGCTAAGCCTGTGGGAGACGAAAACGAGCCGAAGGCCGTGGACAGCGAGTGCTTCTGTAGGGCAAAAGCAGACGCTGGCTCAACAATAATGACCAGTGATAGGAACAAGCTAACACCCACCGAGTGCAGTTGACGGTGGCATGTACGCCATGCCGTCACGCGTGCGGTTGATCTGCGTTGCAGCACGCTGTGTGTCGCCGGTCGTGACTGGGTTTTAGCCATCGCTCAACGCACCGCCTTCCCTGCTGTAAATGGCGCTTGCGCTTTGGGGCTTCGGATTGCGGCGCTCGCTCCACAACGTCTTATCGGTGTCGCTGGTCAGCCACGCCGGTGATCTGGGATCGTAGGCGATGACCGCAACTACGGAGAGATGCGAGGGAACCCTCGTGAAGGCGCTCATCGATGGTCACCCGACTGCTCGTGGATATTGAAGTTTTTCCGCCTGGCCTTGGAGCAGGGAGTGCTTAACACTGGGTGTTGATTGGCGGTCTTCCCGTTTTGACCGGAGATCTGGGCGGTCACATGGAGAGATTGGGCACAGAGTCCGGTGTCGTTTTGCAGGAGACCCTTTCTACCGCCGTCGAGAGTGAGGGAGAAGTTGGAGACGGGCGCGTCGGGGACATTTTCAAAGGTGGTACGAATGCCGCCCTTAATCTCGTCGACGTGACCGTCGAGTGTGACGTCGATCTGACCGTTTAAGGCAGCGACGATGTCGGGGAGCTTGTGGCCACCGGTGCGCAGGTAAACAGGGCCTTCGAGGGGTTTGTCGAGTAGAGGGGAGGTCGCCTTCGCATATCCTATATCGGAACCAACAGGGCATTTTTCACCGGGAACGTTCCCTTCTGCGAACTCGACCCGCGTACAGGGAGTATTGATGTGTGCGTT
>CAVUPF010000007.1:0-100279 GCA_963743285.1 uncultured Solirubrobacterales bacterium | reverse complement strand
CAACTTTGTCTGTGCGAAAACCGCGGGCGCACCCACGCGGTAGGTGACTCAGCTGCCTGATAGATGAGTAGGCGCGCTTCAGTCGATCCGGCGGTCAGCATAGCCATCAGCGGCACTTGCAGGGCGATTTGCACGCCCGCGGCCACTTTTCTCGTCGTTTGAGCTCGGCGCTCGTTCTAGGACTTATCGCCGGGGCGATCTTGCTTGCCCCTTGGAAGTTGAAGTTCGCAATCGACGCACAAGAGCTGTACGACGAGCTCTACGAGCAGGCTGCGCGTGAAGCGCCGGCGGACACCCTCGGCTGGCTGGCGGAAGCGGACTACGGATACCAGGCCCTGCGCAAGAAGAACGCAGCGAAGGTGCGACGCATGTCGCGGCTGTCCTGCACACTGGGCGTGCTCATGGTCGTACAGACGCTCGCGTGGCTGGCCGCCCTGGCGGTACGCTAAGGCTATGGCACCTAAGCCTCTACCGCCGGACCAGATCAAAACGCCCTCGACATCGATTGGCATCGAGGAGGGTCGCGGCGGATCCTCGCCGCGACCGACTCCCCGACCGGGTCCAGGCAAATAGCGCGCGAGCTTCGGAATGGCTACGAACTGATCACGCAGTAGGCCGGGGCTCCGCGTCAGGCGATCCGACCGCTGCCGCCGCGATCAGCACGTGGTTTGCCCAGAGACAAGTTTCGCCCACTTCAGGAAATGAGGATGTGGCGAGTGGTGTCGAGGAAGTTGGAGCCCATCAGTTCCGCAACACTTTGGCTACTACATGGAGCGCGCCGCGGCTGGCGCAGACATCTTGATCCGCCGTCGCGGCCGCCCGTTCGCTCGCCTCGGCCCGACGAATCTCAGAATCTCGCCGCCACTTGCCGATGAGTGAGCGGTGAGCGCCAACCAACATGTCTTCTCGCACGGGATGCGCGACACGCGAGAGACCTTCGAGGCCTGGAATGGGCGGCCATGGACCGTGCTGCGAGGGTGGCTGGCGCTGAGCCTAGTGATCGCGCTGACGCTGCTCTTCGCCGTCTGGTTCGTGGCCGGCCTGCTGACGCCAGACCTGACCCCTGGTTCACCTGCCGGGGATCACCGAACCGTCCAGCCCTGGCGACCTACTGCCGATCCTCGAGCGTAACGGGCTGGTCCTCGCCTTCCACGCCACCGCCTGCATCGCCGGCTTCATCGCCGGCTCCTCGATGCCGATCGCCGCCGCGCAGCGCAGCGGCTTCTCGCGCTGGGTCCACGTCAAGGCGGGCGAGCTGGCGATCCTCTTCGTCTGCGCGGTGACGCTCTTCTCCCTCGCCACCCAGGCCTTCTACCTCGGCTTTCAAGGCTCGACCCTCGCCTTCCAGCTCCACATCTCCCGCGCCGCGCTCATCCTCTCGGTCCTTCCGCACGCCATCCCAGAGTTGACGGCCCTCTTCCTCCCCCTGGCTGCCTGGCTCATAGCCAGTCGTCGCGGCGAGTGGGACCAGCTGCTCGCCGCTACCTTCATCACCGTCGCGCTGGCGATCCCGACCCTCGTCGTTGCAGCGACAATAGAGGTCTACGTCTGGCCCCACATCCTCACGGCCCTCTCGCCGGTCGTCTGAGAAGATCGCCGCCAGTGAGCGGCTACGACCCCAAGGCGATCGAGAGCAGGTGGCAGCAGATCTGGGCTGAGGAGAGGACCTGGGAGGTCGCCAACCCGGGTCAGCCCGGCTTCGAGGGCTCCAAGCCGAAGTCCTATGTGCTGGAGATGCTCCCCTATCCCTCGGGAGAGCCCCACGTGGGCCACCTCAAGGTCTATGCGGTCGGCGACGCTATCGCCCACTTCCGCCGCCGCCACGGCTTCGAGGTGATCCACCCGATGGGCTATGACTCCTTCGGCCTGCCGGCGGAGAACAGCGCGATCAAGACCGGCGAGCCCCCCCTCGAGGCGACCGAGCTCTCGATCGACTCGTTTCGCCGCCAGTTCCGCGCGTGGGGGATCTCGATCGACTGGTCGCGAGAGCTGGCGACGCACACCCCCGAGTACTACCGCTGGACTCAGTGGATCTTCCTGCAGCTACTCGAGCACGGCCTCGCCTACCGCGCCGAGGCGCCGGTCCAGTGGTGCCCGAAGGACGCAACCGTGCTAGCCAACGAGCAGGTCGTCGACGGGCGCTGCGAGCGCTGCGGGACGCCGGTCGTGCAGCGCAAGCTCGAGCAGTGGTTCTTCCGGATCACCGAGTACGCCGAGCGCCTGCTCGCCGACTTCAGCGCGCTTGAGTCCTGGCCCGAGCACGTGATCACGATGCAGCGCAACTGGATCGGCCGCTCCGAGGGGGCTGAGGTCGTCTTTCGCTGCGAGGAGCTCGACCTCGACTTCAGGGTCTTCACAACGCGCCCCGACACGCTGTTCGGCGCCACCTTCTTCGCCCTTGCCCCCGAGCACCCCGAGCTGGAGCGGCTGGTCGCGGGTACGCCGGCCGAGGTGCCGGTGCGCGAGTACGTCGACCGGGTCGCCCGCGAGTCGGCCGAGGAGCGTGGCGCTGAGGATCGCGAGAAGACCGGCGTGCCGTTGGGCCGCAGCGTGCTCAACCCGGTCAACGGCGAGCAGATCCCGATGTTCGTCGCCGACTACGTGCTGATGGAGTACGGGACCGGGGCGATCATGGCGGTGCCGGCGCACGACGCCCGCGACTACGATTTCGCCAAGGCCTTTAACCTGCCAGTTCGCCGCGTGATCGAGGGCTTTGATCCCGAGGTGGCCCGCGACGACGATCGCCTGCCATATCCCGGCGACGGTCCAATGGTCGACTCCGGGCGCTTCGACGGCAGGGGCAACCGCGATGCCTACGCGGAGATCGTCGAGTGGCTCGCCTCGGAGGGGCGGGGCCAGCCCGCCGTCAACTACCGCCTCCGCGACTGGCTGGTCTCCCGCCAGCGCTACTGGGGTGCGCCGATCCCAGTCGTCTACTGCGAGGCATGCGGGGTAGTCCCCGTTCCCGAGGAGCAGCTGCCGGTCGAGCTGCCCGAAATCGAGGACTACGCGCCGCATGGCCGCAGCCCGCTGGCCGCCGCCGAGGAGTGGGTCGCGACCGAGTGTCCGCGCTGCGGCGGCGCTGCCCAGCGCGAGACCGACACCATGGATACCTTCGTCGACTCCTCCTGGTACTTCATCCGCTACCTCGACCCGCGCAACGAAGCAGCGGCCTGGAGCCGCTCCGCGGCCGAGCACTGGCTGCCGGTCGATCAGTACATCGGCGGGGTCGAGCACGCGATCTTGCACCTGATGTATGCGCGCTTCCTGACCAAGGCGCTCGCCGACCTCGGTCACCTCGACGTGCAGGAGCCGTTCGCGAACCTCTTCGCCCAGGGGATGATCACCCGCGACGGGGCGAAGATGTCGAAGTCGAGGGGCAACACGGTCAGCCCCGGCGAGTACGTCGAGCGCTACGGGGCCGACACCGCCCGCACCTACATCTGCTTCATGGGCCCGCCCGAGCGTGGTGGTGACTGGTCCGACGAGGGGGTGGGGGGGGTCAACCGCTTCCTGGCGAGGCTGTGGAGGCTCTGCGAGGAGGTCGCATCGAAGGAGGCCGGCGAGGTCGACCTAAGCGCCGCCAGCGGCGAGGCCCGGGCCCTGCTCGTCAAGGCCCACTGGGCGATCGACAAGGTCACCCGCGACTTCCAGCGCGGCTTCCAGTTCAACACCGCGATCGCCGCCGTGATGGAGCTGGTCAACGACGCCTACCGGCTCAAGGACGGCCTTTACGGCGAGCCGACCGGCGTCGCCACGGTCCGCTTCGCGACGGCGACCGCAGCCTCGCTGGTCTTCCCGTTCGCTCCCCACCTGGGGGCCGAGGTGTGGGAGCGGCTGGACGGAGGGCGCGTCTGGGAGCAGCCCTGGCCGGTCGCCGACCCGGTGCTGCTGGCGAGCGACACGGTGACCCTGATCGTCCAGGTCAACGGCAGGCTGAGAGACCGCATCGAGGCTCGCTCCGAGGCCCCCCGCGAGGAGCTGTTGCGCCTTGCCAGGGAGAGTGAGAAGGTAAGCCGGCACCTCGATGGCAAGGAGGTCGTCAAGGAGGTCGTCGTCCCGGGCAAGCTGGTCAACCTGGTGGTTCGCTGAGACGCCGGTGGGGTCTCCGGCTCCGGCATCTGGTAGAAAGCGCGCGAATGCTCGTCAGGCGCCTCGGCGAAGCCCCGGTGGAGGAGTGGCACCGTCTCCGCTCCCACGTCCTCATGGACGCGGGGGAGCTGGGCTCGCGCAACCTCTCGGTCACCTGGCTGGAGATACCGACCGGGACCGAGCAGGCGCTGCGCTCCCACGAGGAGGGTGAGCAGGTCTATGTGGTGGTGCGGGGGGCGGGCACGATGTCCGTGGCGGGAGATACCCAGCCGGTCGGGGAGGGCGACCTGATCCTGGTCCCGCCGGCCACCGATCACTCGATCGCCAACGACGGCGAGGGTGAGCTCGCCTGCGTCTCGGTCCAGTCGCCGCCGGTCTCGGTCGCCGAGCTCTACAGCGAGCAGATGGCCGAGGTCTCCGGCTACGAGGACGACGAAGGCCCCTAGGCAACCCCCCTGAGCGCCGGCTGGGTGGCGCACCACCTGCCCGTCATGCATGCACCACAAGCCCCGAGGGCGTCCGTCGCCCCCGGTTTGCGGTGCGGCTCGATCCGCTGCGCTCGAGAGGCCGGGGGAGTCGGCCAGGGCCGTCACTAGACTCGGCTCAATGGCCGAGGAGATGCGATCGCTCTATCTGATCGCCGGCACCGACCAGGCGAAGATCGACGCCACCCGCGCCAGGCTGCGTGCCCGCGCCGAGGAGCAGGGCGGCGCCGCGGCGCTGGAGGTCTTCGAGCCGAGCGAGGGTCGGGGGGCGCCGGATCACGATGCGCTGTTGGGGGCGATCCCGGCGCTCTCGCTCACCGAGTCGCGCCGCTACCTGCTCGCCGACGGCGTCGAGCGCTGGCGCGAGCGCCAGGTCGAGGCGGTTGCCGAGGCGCTCGCAAGGCTTCCCCCGGACCTCACCGTGGTGCTGATCGCGCGCGCCAAGGCGCCGGCCAAGCTCACCCGCGCGGTCAAGTCCGCGGCGGGTGAGATCCACGAGTTCGAGGCGCCGAAGGCCCGCGACCTGCCGCGGGCCTTGCTCGCCGACGCCAAGCGGCTCGGGTTCGGGCTCGAGCCGGCTGCCGCCCGGATCCTGGTCGAGCGGATGGGTCCCAACCCGACCCGGCTCGCTCACGAGCTGGAGCGGCTGGCGCTCTGGGCGGGGCAGGGGGGAGAGGTCACCGCCGCCGACCTCGAGGCGATGGTCGCCGACACTTCCGAGACCGCGGTCTGGTCGCTCTCCGACGCGCTCCTTGAGCGCGACCCGGCCCGCGCCCTTGAGATCGGCGAGCGGCTGATCGACCAGGGCGAGAAGGTCACCGGCCTGATCTACGGCCTCGCTTCGCGGCTCCGGGGTGCTTTCGCGGCAGCCGTCCAACTGGAAGAAGGCGTTCCTGCCAAGCAGATCGAGTCGAGCCTGGCGATGCACCCCTACGCCGCCCGCCAGCTCCTCGTCCGCGCCCGCGAGGTCGACCCAGGCGCGCTGCGGGTCGCGACCGAGGTGCTCGCCGACCTCGAGGTCTCCTGCCGCGGCGGGGCCGACTATGGCGACGAGCTGGCGCTGACGCTGGCCCTCAGGCGGGCGGCCGGCTCCCCGGTCTGATCACTTGGCGGAGCTGGCGGCGAGCCTGGCCGCACGGGACTTCTTGCGGGCGCCGGTGTTGCGGTGCAAGGCGCCCTTCTGCACTGCCTTGTCGATCTTCGAGACCAGGCCGCGGTGCTCGGCCTCGATCGCGCTCGCCTCGCCGCCCTCCACGGCGCTTTGCAGGCGACGGAAGTGGGTCTTGACCGTGCTGGTCAAGAGACGGTTCTCCGCCCGCTCGCGCTCGCTGCGTAGGATGCGCTTCTTCTGTGAGGCTATGTTGGCCATGAGTCGTGTGCCTGGGCGGGCGCCGAGCCGGCTCCGGGCGGCCGCCGACTATAGCGACTGAGACCAGCTTGGAGACGCCCAAGGCCCCCGACACTCCCGAGCGCGACGAGGCCGCGGTCGACGCCGACGCGGCGCTTCGCGCCGCCGAGGCATTTGACCCGGGCGAGGACCTCACCGGCGAGCCGGCCCCCGGCCACCAGGCAGGGCGCATCGCCCGCTCCACCGCCTTCTTCTCGATTGCCACAGCTGCCTCGCGGATCGCCGGTCTGGCCAGGGAAGTGGTCGCGGCCGGCTACTACGGGGTCAGCGGGCCGATGTCGGCCTTCACGATCGCCTTCCAGGTCCCCAACCTGGTCCGCAGCCTGTTCGCCGATGCGGCGCTGCAGCCGGCCTTCGTGCCGATCTTCACCGAGCAGCTGCAGCAGAAGAACTACCGGGAGGCGTTCCGGCTCGCCTCGACCCTGCTGCTGATCGTGACCATGGTCCTAGGGGCGATCACCGCCTTCTTCGTGGTGGTGGCCCCGATCGTGATGCCGATCTTCGCCCCCGGATTTAAGGGCGAGACCCTCGAACTGACCATCACCCTCTCCCGCATCCTCTTTCCGATCCTGATCCTGCTCGGGCTGAGCGGGGTCGTCGTCGGCATCCTCAACAGCTATGACCGCTTCGGCGCCTTCGCGATCGCACCGCTGTTTTGGAACCTGACGATCATCGCCGTGCTGGTCCTGCTGATCCCGGCCTTCCACGGCCACGACCGCATCTACGCCTACGCGATCGCGATCCTCGTCGGCACCCTGATCCAGCTGCTGATCCCCGTCTTTGACCTGCGCCACACGCCGTTCAAGTTCAACTGGAGCTTCGAGTGGCGCCACCCCGGGGTGCGCCGCGTCCTGCTCTTGATGCTGCCGGTGACGATCAGCCTCGGCCTGATCAACTTCAACCAGCTGATCAACAGCTTCTTCGGCAGCCTGGTCTCCGAAGAAGCACCGGCGGCGATCGACAAAGCGTTCCGCATCTATCAGCTGCCGCAGGGGATCTTCTCGGTGGCGATCGCGACCGTGCTCTTCCCGACCCTGGCGCGCTTCGCCAATCGCGGTGAGATCGACAACCTGCGCGCAACGATGGCGAACGGGATGCGCCAGATCCTCTTCGTCTTGGTCCCCGCCGCGGCCGCGATCTTCGCCCTCTCTGAACCGATGATCCGGCTCGTCTACCAGCGCGGCGCCTTCACCTCGGCACAGACCACGCTGGTAGCCACGGCGCTCTTTTGGTTTGCCTTCTCGCTGCCGACCAACGGCGTCTACCTGCTGCAGACCCGCACCTTCTTCAGCCTCCAGCGACCCTGGCTTGCGACCGGCCTTGCCGTGGTGGACCTTGTCGTCTCGGCGCTGGCGGCGCTGTTCCTCTACAAGCCGTTCGGCGTGGGCGGGATCGTCGCCGGAACCGGGATCGGCACCACGGCGGCCGTGATCGCCCAGGCGGTGGTGCTGCGCCGCCACTTCGATGGGCTGGAGCTGGACAGGCTGTTCTCGACAGCCCTCCGCATCACGCTTGCCTCACTCGCCCTGGCCGGAGTTGGATACGGCGTCTGGCACGTCCTGAGCCAGGTGCTTGGGTCGTCTCTGCTCGGCCAGATCGTCTCGCTCGGCAGCGGCCTGGCGCTCGGCGCCGCCGTTTACTTCGCCTTAGCCAAACTCCTGCGCATCGCCGAGCTGGAGCAGATACTGCGCCTTCTGCGTCGCCGCTAGATGCTCGACGCCGGGCGCTATCTGCTGGGGGTCGCCGAGCTGGCGGTGCTTGTGGGCTTCGCAACTCTGGGAGCCGCGGGAGTGCGCTCGCGGCTGCTGCCGAGGCTGGCGGGACCGCCCGCCTGGCTGGCGAGCGCTGTCTTCGCTGCGGCGATCCTGATCTGGGTTGCCGAGGCGCTGGGCTCGTTTGGCCTGTTCAAGGCGCTGCCGTATCTGCTGGGCGTCGTGGTGGTGGGGCTCGGGGGATGGGCACTCGGTCGCGGATCCGCCCCTCGGAGCTTGTCCGTCTCGGGTCGCGCGCTGCTCCGACGTCGTGCCCCCACGACCGAGGGCTCGCCCTCCGCAGCTTCCGCCAGGGCACCCCACTGCGGCGATATCGGCGGGAGGAGCGCCACTTTCTCGGCGCTCACGGTGGTCAGCCTGCTGGTCGTCGCGGTCGCGGTTGTCCGCTTTGCCGCCGGAGTGCGGTTGCGCCTCAGCACGGGGATGACCGGGTTCGATTCGACCTGGTACCACGGGCCGCTTGCCGTTGAGTTCTTTCAGACCGCGAACACGTTCGACCTGCACTTCATTGCGCCGCAGTACCTGGCGTGGTTCTACCCCGACAACGCGGAAATCTTCCATGCGGTCGGGATGGTCGTGTTCAGTCGCGACATCCTCTCGCCGCTGATCAATTTCGTCTGGTTTTCAGGGTGCTTGCTGGCCGCTTGGTGCATCGGGCGGGCCTATCGGGTCGGGCCGGTGTCGCTGGCGTTGGTCGCGATTGCGCTGAGCGTGCCGGTGCTGGGGGATCAGGCCGGGGAGGCTCGGAATGATCTGGTTGGGATCTTCTTCATGCTCGCCGCCGTCGCGATCGCCGTCAACGACTGGGAGGCTCGCTCGGATCGGCGGCTCTCGAGCGGGGCGCTTGTGGTCGTCGGGCTGGCGGCGGGGCTGGCGGCGGGGACCAAGCTCAACTTCGTGCCGGCAGCGGTGGTGCTTGTGATCGGCCTGGCGGTGATCGCGCCCCGAGGGCGAAGGTGGCGCACCCTCCTCGCTGCCGGTCTGCCCGCCTTGGCTGGAGGCGGCTACTGGTACCTTCGCAACCTGGTGAAGGCCGGCAACCCGCTGCCCTGGGTGCGTCACCTGGGGCCGATCTCCCTGCCGGCCCCCGCACAGCCGCTGGGCGGCCGCGAAGCCCACAGCGTCTTCGGCTACCTGACCGACGGCTCAGTCTGGTCGCATTGGTTCTTGCCGGGCCTGCACCAGGGCCTCTGGATCATCTGGCCGCTGCTCGGCGGGCTGGCGCTGGCGGGGCTTTTGCTCTGCCTCGGGCGCGGCGCCAGCCCGCTGCTGCGCCTCTTCGGGATGGTCGGGCTGGTTGCGGCGCTGACCTGGCTGCTCGCGCCGACCTCGGCAGAGGGGCCGGCCGGGATGCCGCGCGGCTTTGAGTCCGCGCTGCGCTACCTGGCCCCGACCCTGATCCTCGGCATGGCGCTGCTGGCGATCGCGCCTCCCCTCAGGGAGCGGGTTCGCCGCTGGGCCGCGCTCGGCCCCCGCCGCCGCTGGGCGCCGCCCGCCTGGGCACCGCTGGCCCTCGGGGCGCTGTTGCTGGCGGCGGTGGTGTTCGGCTATCGAGAGCAACGCAACTACCTCCAGCACCGCTACGCGCATCCGAGCTTCACGACCCAGGGCCTCGACGCCGCCTTCCGCTGGGCAAGCTCGATCTCTGGCGCGCGCATCGCCACGACCAGCACCCGCCTGTACCCGTTGTTCGGAACCGAACTCTCGAACCATGTCCAGTACGTCGGCATCGAGCGTCCCCACGGCGGCTTCGTCGCCCCCGCCACCTGCCGCTCATGGCGCCGCCTGATCGACGCCGGCCACTACAACTACGTGATCGCCAGCCGCGATCGGATCGAAGCGGGCAAGCCCGCCTATCCTCCAGCGGCTCAATGGACCGAAGCTCCAGGCGCCACCGTCATCCTCCGCCGGGCACCCACGGTCGTCTTCCACCTCACGGCCCCGCTTAACCCATCGTCCTGCCCCAGCGATTAACGCGTCGTCTGCAGGTGGGGTCGGTGGCGCCGTCCCTGGCCGGCGCGCTGCCCTGAGCGGGCCCGCCCCTCCCTCGCGGGGCCTTGCCCCCTTTTCCGTCCGTCCTTCACCGGCGCAGGACTCCCATCACGACAACGAGGCCCACGACGGCCGAGCGCATTTGTGCAGCCGCCATACTCCGGCCGGCCCATGGACCGCATCCGCAACTTCTCGATCATCGCCCACATCGACCACGGCAAGTCGACCCTGGCCGACCGCATCCTCGAGATCACCGGGGCGGTCGACCCGAAGAAGATGCGCGCCCAGGTGCTCGACTCGATGGACCTAGAGCGCGAGCGGGGGATCACGATCAAGGCACAGGCGGTACGGGTCGACTATCGCGCCTCCGACGGTGAGACCTACCACCTGCACCTGATCGACACCCCCGGGCACGTCGACTTCACCTACGAGGTCTCGCGCAGCCTCGCCGCCTGCGAGGGGGCGCTGCTGGTCGTCGACGCCGCCCAGGGGGTCGAGGCGCAAACCGTCGCCAACACCTACCTGGCGATCGAGAACGGGCTCGAGCTGATCCCGGTGATCAACAAGGTCGACCTGCCCGGTGCTGAGCCGGAGCGCGTCGCCGGAGAGATCGCCGACCTGCTCGGCGTCGCCCCCGGCGAGTTGCTGCGGATCTCGGCCAAGACCGGGGAGGGGGTGATCGAGGTACTGGAGGCGATCGTCGAGCGCATCCCGCCACCACGGGGCGACCCGGAGGCGCCGCCGCGAGCGCTCATCTTCGACTCTGAGTTCGACCCCTACCGGGGCGTGATCGCCTACGTGCGAATGTTCGACGGGGTCTTCCGCAAACGCGAGCAGGTCCTCGCCATGCAGAACGGCACCGAGGCCGACATCGACGACATCGGCTTCTTCAGGCCGCAGATGTCTCCCGTACCCGGCATGGAGGCGGGCGAGGTCGGCTACGTGATCACCGGCATCAAGGACGTCGCCAAGCTGCGGGTCGGTGACACGCTGACCGCGCTCAGGCGACCCGCCTCGGAGCCGCTCGAGGGATACCGCGAGGTGAAGCCGATGGTCTTCTGCGGGCTCTTCCCGATCGACACCGACCGCTACGAAGACCTCCACGATGCACTCGACAAGCTGGCTCTCAACGACGCGGCGCTCTCCTATGAGCCGGAGACCTCCGACGCGCTCGGCTTCGGCTTTCGCTGCGGCTTCCTCGGCCTCCTCCATATGGAGATCGTGCGCGAGCGGCTGGAGCGCGAGTACGGACTTGAGCTCCTGGCGACGACCCCGAACGTGCGCTATGAGGTCAAGCTGATCGGGGGCGAGGCGATCGAGGTCCGCAGCCCGACCGAGATGCCCGACCCGGGCTCGATCCTCGAGATCGACGAGCCCTACATCCGGGCGACGATCATCGCCCCCTCCGACTACATCGGTGCGGTGATGGAGCTCTGCCAGAAGCGCCGCGGCACCCACGTCGACATGCACTACCTCAGCCCGCAGCGGGTGCAGATCCGCTACGACCTGCCGCTGGCCGAGATCGTGCTCGACTTCTTCGACTACCTGAAGTCCTCCACCCGCGGCTACGCCTCGCTCGACTACGAGACGATCGGCAACCGCCCCGGCGATTTGGTCAAGCTCGACATCCTGCTCGCCGGCGACAAGGTCGACGCGCTCTCGGTGATCGTCCACCGCGCCTTCGCCTACGAGCAGGGCAAGGCCCTGGTCGAGCGCCTGCGCAAGACGATCCCGCGGCAGCTGTTCGACATCCCTGTGCAGGCGGCGATCGGCTCGAGGGTGCTGGCGCGGGAGACGGTGAAGGCCCTGCGCAAGGACGTCACCGCGAAGCTCTACGGCGGCGACGTTACCCGCAAGCAGAAGCTGCTGAAGAAGCAGAAAGCGGGCAAGAAGCGGATGAAGCAGGTGGGGCGGGTGGAGGTGCCGCAGGAGGCGTTCCTCGCGGTGCTGGAGATCGACGAATAGGTAGGCTGCCCGCGGTGGCGATCAAGGCAGAGGCGGTAGGCAAGGAGTGGCCGGCCACGACGTATGAGGTCGGCAAGGAGAAGATCGGCGAGTACGCGAAGGTGCTTGGGATCGACAACCCGGTCCACTTCGATCGCGTCGCCGCCCGGGCGGCCGGCTTCCGGGACGTGGTCGCACCGCCGATGTTCTGCGTCGTCTACAGCGCCCCCGCGCTGGCGCCGGCGATGTTCGACCCCGAGGTGGGGATGAACTTCGCGGCGATGGTGCACGGCGGCCAGGAGTTCGAGTGGAGCGAGCCGGCCTGCTCCGGCGATCAGATAACGACGACGGCGAAGTGCTTGGAGATCTTCGAGAAGGACGGCAAGGGCTTCTACGTCTTTGAGTCCAGCTCGGTCAACCAGGGGGGCGACCAGGTCGTGCGGGGCGTCTGGACCAACATCGTCAGGGGGGTGTGAGGATGAGCGAGCTGGAGGTCGGAGACCAGATCCCGGAGCTGAGGGTTACCCCCGACAAATACCTGCCGCACCGCTACGCGGGCGCTTCAGGGGACTTCAACCCGATCCATATCGACCCCGAGTTCGCCAAGGCGGTTGGGCTGCCGGGCACGATCCTGCACGGCCTCTACGTCATGGGGCTAGTCGCCCGCGCCAACGCGGCCCTCGCCGGCGGCGATCCCAGGGCGCTGAAACGCCTCACGGTGCAGTTCCGCGGCATGGGCATGCCCGAGCAGGAGATCGTCGTGACCGGCACGGTCAAGGCGGTCGAGGGCGACCGAGTGGTGATCGACACGGTAGCCGCCCAGGGCGATAACCAGACGATCCGCAACGCCGAGGCCGAGGTTCAGTTCTAGCGGTTCCTAGAATGGGGGGCGATGCTCTCCACGCGGCAAGAGCTGATCCTTCGCTTGGCGGTCGATTCATATCTCGTCTCGGCGAAGCCGGTCGCGTCCCGGGAGATCGCCGAGAGACCCGATATCGGGTGGGGGGCGTCCACGGTTCGGGCGGAGTTGGCGGAGCTCGAGGCGGCGGGATACCTGACGCATCCGCACACCTCGGCCGGTCGCGTCCCGACCGATGCCGGCTATCGTCGCTACGTCGATGCGCTGGTCCAGTCGGGGGCACCTGCAGTCGGGGCGCGGGTTGAACTGGAGCTCTCCTGGTTGCGGCGCGAGGTCGATGACGCGATGCGGGAGACGACGACCGTGTTGGCCAAGGTCACCGACCTGATGGCCCTCGCCACGGCGCCGCCGCTCGGCGAAACCCTCTACATGCACGGAGCCGCGCGGCTCCTCTCCGCGGAGCACTTCGCCGACCTGCCACGGATCGACCGGCTGATGACCGCGCTGGAAGGCCGCGCCGACGTGCTCGGCATGCTGCGCTCCGCTCTGGAGGAGCGCTCGGTCTTCTGGTGGATCGGCGACGAGAACCCGCAGCCCGAGCTGCGCTCGGTCAGCGTCGTCGGCGCCAACTACGGGCTCGGCCACCGCAACCTTGGCTCGGTCGGCGTGGTCGGGCCGCTACGAATGGACTACGCGACGGCGATCGCCTCCGTCCAGATCGCCGCGCGCGAGCTCTCGCGCTACTTCGAGACCGTCTACGGCGACTGATCGCGGATGCCGAGCGATTACTACGACGTCCTCGGTGTCGAGCGAGGCGCCTCCGAGGCCGACGTAAAGAAGGCGTTCCGTCGCCTCGCCCGCGAGCTGCACCCCGACGTCAACGACCACGACCCGGCGGCGGAGGAGAAGTTCAAGGCGGCGGCCGAGGCCTATGAGGTGCTCTCCGACCCCGAGCGCCGCAGCGTCTATGACGCCTACGGCCACGATGGCCTGCGATCCGGCGGCTTCCCGCCCGGCGGCGCCGGCTTCGGCTCGATCGAGGACATCTTCCAGGCCTTCTTCGGAGGCGGGCTCGGCTTCGAAGTGCGGCGTGGCCCGATGCGCGGCCAGGATCTGATCCAGGCGGTCGAGCTGAGCGCAGTCGAGGCGATGCTCGGCGAGTCGGTGAAGATCCCCAGCCACGAGGGTGAGCGCGAGATCGAGATCCCGGCCGGAACCCAGCACGGCACCCGCTACGCGCTGCGTGGCCACGGGCTGCCCGGTTCGGGCGGCGGCCCGCCCGGCGACCTGGTGATCGTCGTCCACGTGGTCGTTCCCTCCAACCTCTCCGAGGAGCAGCGCCAGCTGGCAGAGAGGCTGGGAGAGACGCTCGGGCCCGCCAACCTCGACTCTCGACACGGCGGCGATGAAGGGTTTCTTCTCCCGCGTCCGCAGAGCCTTCGGTTGATCCGGCTCGCGGTTCGCTGCTCTCCGGGGCAGGCCGATCTGGTTCTCGCCGAGCTGGTGGTGCTGGCGCCGAACGGAGCCGAGGAAGAGCGTGGCCCTGGCTACGTCGAGTACGCGATTTACGGCGGCGAGGGAGAGCTGCCAGAGCTTGGGGAGATCGAGGCCGCGGTCGGCGGGGGGCGGGTCGAGGTGAGTGCGACAGAGGTCCCCGACGACTGGGCAGATCGCTGGCAGGATTTCCACAAGCCGCTCCTGGTCGGTGGCCGCCTCTGGTTGCGGCCCTCCTGGGAGGAGCCCCGCGAGGGCGCGGTCGACCTCGTCGTCGACCCCGGCCGCGCCTTCGGTACCGGCGCCCATCCCACCACCCGCCTCTGCCTGGAGCTGCTGCTCGAGCTGGAGGCGGCGGGCGAGGCTTGCGGAGCGCTCACCGACCTCGGCACCGGCTCCGGCGTGTTGGGGATAGCCGCCGCCAAGCTGGGCTGGGGGCCGGTGCGTGGCTATGACCACGAGGCGCCGGCGATCGAGACCGCGGCGGCGAACGCCGAGGCCAACTGCGTCGCGGTCGAGCTGGAGCGACTCAACCTGCGCGAGCGCCTGCCCGCCCTCGCGCCGACGACGGTCGCCAATCTCACCGCCCCGGTCCTGCGCGCCGTCGCCGCGCGGCTGGGCGATGGGGGCGCCCCCCGCACCATGGTCTGCTCGGGCTTGCTTCCCTCCGAGCTCGACGAGGTCTCAGCGGCCTTCGGCGCCGCCGCCCTCGCCGAGGCCGAGCGTCGCCGCGACGGCGACTGGGCGGCGCTGCTGCTACGCCGAGCCTGAGCCGGTTCGCGCCGGGGTTTGGCATATCGTTGGCGCCGATGCTGGCGACGATCACCGCTTACGGCGTTGGCCTCTTCATCCACGTCTTGGCCGTCGTCCTGGCCTTCGGCCCGACCTTCGGCTACGCGCTGTTCTTCTCCGTGGTACCCCAGTTCCCGCAGGCGACCCCGGCGATCCTCGCCGGGGTGCAGAAGACCGACCGCTACCTGGTCAACCCGGGCATGATCGTTCTGCTGCTCGCCGGGATCTACCTGCTCGCCGAAGGGCCCTGGAGGGGCAGTGAAGCGTTCGTCGGCGTCGGCATCGCGGCGATCATCGTCCTCTTCGGCCTCCAGCACGGGTTCTTTCAGCCGCAGGTCCCCAGGGCGAAGGCGTTGGCCGAGCGCGATCTGGAGTCCGGTGAGGTGCTCAGCGAGGAGTTCCTAGCCGTCTCCCGACGGATCGGCCAGGTCGGCGCCCTCGCCGGCCTGATCGTCGTCGTGGCAATCTTCTTCATGGTCGTCAAACCCTGACGCTCCTGTCCGCCGTCGCCCCCAAGCTCGACGCCTCACTGCCGATCGCGATGTTCGACTCCGGGGTCGGCGGGCTCACGGTGCTGCACGAGTGCCTGGTCTCGCTGCCCGAGGAGGACTTCGTCTACCTCGGCGACACGGCGATGTTCCCCTACGGGACGCGCGATCCCGATCGGTTGCGGGAACGGATCGGCCGGATCGCCGAGCTGCTGCTGGGCGGCGGCGCCAAGCTGCTGATAATCGCGTGCAACACGGCGACCTCGATCGGCGAGGACGTGGCGCGCGAGGTCGCCGACCGGGGCGGGGTGGAGGTCGTCCCGGTGGTCGAGCCACAGGCCGAGATCGCGGCGGCGATCACCGAGAGCGGCAGGGTGGGCGTGCTGGCGACGCCAAACACGGTGGAGAGCGGCTCCTACCGCCGCGCCCTGAAGGCCCAGGGCCGCGCTCTGGAGGTGACCGAGGTCGAGGCGCCGGACCTGGCTCCCTTCATCCAGGACGGCTCCCTCTTTGACGAGGAGACGATGGCGATGGCGCGCGCCTACTGCGCGCCGCTGAAGCGGGCCGAAGTCGACACCCTGATCCTCGGCTGCACCCACTACCCGCTCGTCGCCCCGATGCTCCAGCGCATCCTCGGCCGCGACGTGCGCCTGATCAGCGGTGGCCACGCGGTCGCCGCCGCCGCCCAGCGGGCGCTGGAGCGCCGCGGTCTGGCCCGCGAGCCCGACGGCGAGGGCGCCTACCGCTTCCTGTGTACCGGGGACGCCGACTCCTTCCGTGACCTCGCCACCCGTTTCCTGCAGATGCCGCTGGGGAAAGTCGAGGCTGTCTCCCTCCCGGACGGCGACGCCTCTACCCTTAGCCGATGAGCGAGACGATCCTCGAGTTGGTCCAGGCGGACGTGCGGACCGCGATGAAAGCACGGGAGCGCGAGCGCGCCGCGGCACTGCGGATGGTGGTCGACGCGCTCCAGCAGGACGCCAAGCTGGGTGACGGCGACGAGGTCGCGGTGCTGCAGCGGGAGCGCAAGAAGCGGCTGGAGGCCGCGGAGGCCTACGAGCAGGCGGGACGCGCGAAGCAGGCGGCCGACGAGCGCCTTGAGTGCGAGCTGATCGAGGCCTACCTGCCGCAGCAGCTTTCGGAGGAGGAGCTGGGCGAGCTGGTCGATGCCGCGCTCGCCGAGACCGGGGCCAGCGAGCCCCGTCAGATCGGCCAGGTGATGGCGGTGCTGGTGCCGAAGCTGGGTGGTCGGGCCGACGGCAAGCGGGCCAGCGCGGCGGTGCGAGAGAAGCTTGGCGCGTAGGCAGCTGACCCTCGACAACAACGTCGCCGCGGAGCTGGCGGGCTCCGAGGACGCCGTGCTTCAGGCGCTGCGCAGGCGCCTCGACTGCGACTTTCACCTGCGGGGTAACGTGCTCACCCTGGACGGAGATTCCGGTGACGTGCAGACCGCGGCGACGGTGGTCGACGAGCTGGTCGAGCTGATCGAGCAGGGTCACGAGGTCGCGCCGGGGACGATCGAGGCGGTGACCGGGGCGCTCGACGCGAACGAGAGCCCGGCCGCGATCCTCGAGGACGTGGTCTGGCGGCACCGCAACACCAAGGTTGCCCCGAAGACCCTCAACCAGAAGCGCTACGTCGACTCGATCCGCCGCCACACGATCAGCTTCGGGATCGGCCCGGCCGGCACCGGCAAGACCTTCCTCGCGGTGGCGATGGCGGCGGCGGCGCTGGCCGAGCGCCAGGTGCAGCGGATCATCCTCACCCGGCCTGCGGTAGAGGCGGGGGAGCGGCTCGGCTTCCTGCCCGGCGACATCCAGGCCAAGGTCGACCCTTACCTGCGACCGCTTTTCGACGCCCTCTACGACATGCTCGACCCCGACCGGGTCAATGGCTACTTCGAGCGCGGCGTGATCGAGGTCGCACCGCTCGCCTTCATGCGCGGCCGCACCCTCAACGACTCCTTCGTCATCCTCGACGAGGCCCAGAACACGAGTCCCGAGCAGATGAAGATGTTCCTGACCCGGCTCGGCTTCAACTCGCGGATGGTGGTGACCGGCGACATCACCCAGATCGACCTGCCGAGCGACCAGCGCTCCGGCCTGATCGCGGTTCGCGACATCCTCGTCGAGGTCCAGGACATCTCCTTCGTCCATTTCGGCGGCGAGGACGTGGTCCGCCACAAGCTGGTGCAGCGCATCGTCGCGGCCTACGGGGAGCACGCCGAGCGCGAGTCGCACCGCCCGCGGTGAAGAGGGTGGATCTCTCAGACGTGCCGGCGGACCTGCGGGCCGCCGTCGCCGCGGCGCTCGACGGGGCCGGCGTCAGCGACGGGCACCTCGCGGTCGAGCTGGTCAGCGCGGCCCGGATCCGTGAGCTGAACCACGAGCACCGCGGTCGGGACGCCGCCACCGACGTCCTCGCCTTTCCCCTCGACGGGGTCGGCCCGGCCGCCGGCCCGCGCGAGCTGGGCGACGTGGCGATCTGCGTCGAGTACTGCTCCGACGTCGCCGAAGCGGCGGTCCACGGCACCTTGCACCTATGCGAGCTAGACCACGAGACCGATGCCGGGGAGATGCTCGCGCTCCAGGCGCGGGTGATGGACGGCCTGCGGTGACCCGGGCCGGCTTCATCGGGCTCGCCGGCCGTCCCAACGTCGGCAAGTCGACGCTTGTCAACGCGATCGTCGGCTTGCGGGTGGCGATCGCCTCGATCCGGCCCCAGACGACGCGGCGGGCGATCCGCGGCGTCGCCACCGACCTCGAGGCCGGTCGCCAGCTAATCCTCGTCGATCTGCCGGGCGTCCAGCGCCCGCGCGATGTCCTCACCGAGCGGATGCAGCGCCGGGTCCAGCGCGAGCTGGCCGACTCCGATCTGGCGCTGATCGTCGTCAACGGCGAGGAGGGGGTGGGGCCGGGCGATCGCTTCATCGCCAGGGCCCTGCTGGGCGCGGGGCGCAGGCTGCCGGTGCTCTGCGCGGTTAACAAGGCCGACCGGGTGGGACCGAACGAGCTGGTGCCGGTCCTCGCCGCGGCCGCCGAGCTTGAGGGCGTCGGGGAGGTCTTCCCGATCAGCGCCCGCAGCGGCGAGGGGCTGGAGGCGCTGATCGGGCGGCTGGGAGAGCTGCTGCCGGAAGGCCCCTACCTGTACCCGCCGGAGGACCACAGCGACCAGTCGAGTGAGGTGCTGCTCGCCGAGCTGATCCGCGAGCAGGTGCTGAACCGCACCCGGGAGGAGATTCCGCACTCGGTCGAGGTCTCGGTGAAGGAGATCGCGCCGCGCGAGGACGGGCTGATCCTGATTCGCGCTGAGGTCTGGGCGGAGGCCGAGTCCCAGAAGGGCATCCTGATCGGCAGGGGCGGTGCCAAGGTCGGCGAGATCGGCGCCGCTGCCCGGCGCTCGCTGGAAGGCGAGCTCGGCGCCAAGGTTCACCTCGACCTCCAGGTCCGCGTCCGCCGCCACTGGCGCCGCGATGAGGACCTGCTCGACCGCCTGGGAATCGAATAGGCGCCGCCAACTACGATTGTCCGATGTACGAGGGCGTTCAATTCGACGAGCGCGGCTTGGTGCCGTGCGTCGCCCAGGACTTCTCCAGCGGCGAGGTGCTGACCCTGGCCTACATGAGCGAGGAGGCGCTGCGGCTGACCCTGGAGAGCGGAGAGGTCCACTTCTACAGCCGCTCGCGCGAGGAGATCTGGCGAAAAGGGGAAGCCTCGGGAAACGTGCTGCGCCTACGCCAGCTCCGCTATGACTGCGACGGGGACGCGATTGTCGCGCTGGTCGAGCCGACCGGCCCCGCCTGCCACACGGGGGCGCGCAGCTGCTTCTATCGGGCGCTCGGCGGCTCCGCATCGACCGAGAAGGACGCCGCGGCGGTGCGCGGCGAGCCCTCCCTCCTCGCCCACGAGGCGCTGGCGGCCCTGGAGCGAACCCTGCGCAGCCGTGCCGCCGAGCGCCCCGAGGGCAGCTACACCGTGAAGCTGCTCGACGATCCGAGGCTGATCGCCGCAAAGGTCGAAGAGGAGGCTGAGGAGGTCATCCGCGCCGCGCGTCAGGAGTCCGATCAGCGGGTTGCCGAGGAGGCCGCCGACCTGCTCTACCACCTCAGCGTCCTGCTGGCCTCGCGCGGGCTGGCGCAGTCGGCCGTGATGGAAGTGCTTAATGGCCGTCGTGGCTGAGTCTGCGTTGCGGCTGGAGCCGAGCTTGGAGGAGGCGCGGCGGCTCGCCGAGCAGGGCAACGTGATCCCCGTCTGCGCCCGCATCGTCGACGATTGCGAGACGCCGGTCTCGGCATTTCTCAAGCTGCGCGCCGGCGAGTCCGAGGGGGCGCCCTGCTTCTTGCTGGAGTCGGCCGAGCAGGGCCAGGTTGGCCGCTACTCGTTCGTCGGCTTCCGGCCGCGCTCGATGCTGCGCTGGAGCAACGGCGTGCTCTCGGAGTCAGGCGGTGAGGACCGCGACGCCCCCGATCCCTATGCGGCGGTCGCCGAGCGCCTCGCCGCGTTCCGCCTCGCTCCGGTCGAGGGCCTGCCGCCCTTCGTCGGCGGTGCGGTCGGCTTCTTCGGCTATGACCTGGTGCGCACGGTCGAGCCGCTGGGCGAGCCCAACCCAGACCCACTCGGCCTGCCGGACATGGCGCTGATGGTCACCGACGCGATGTTGGTCTTTGACCACCTGAGCCACGAGCTGACGATCCTCGCCTGCGCCTTCACCGACTCCGTGGGCGGCATCGAGGTCGCCTACGCGCACGCCGCCGCGCAGATCGCCGATGCCCACCGCCTCCTGCGCGGCGCGGTGCCGGCGCCCGAGCGGCCCGCCCTCGCCGAGCCGCCTCATTTCACCTCCAACATGGAGCGCGAGAGCTTCGAAGCCGCGGTCGCGCGGATCGTCGATTACGTCCATGCCGGGGACGCGTTCCAGGTGGTTCCCTCGCAGCGCTTCTCTGCCCCGGCCCCGGTCGAGGCGTTCTCGATCTATCGGGGCCTGCGCGCCGTCAACCCCTCTCCCCACATGTACTTCCTCGAGTTCGGTGACTTTCAGATCGCCGGCGCCTCACCCGAGCCGCTGGTCAAGGTCCACGGCGACCGGGTGGAGACCCGTCCGATCGCCGGCACCTACCCGCGCGGCAGCAGCGAGGAGGAGGACCGTCGCCTCGCCGAGCGCCTCGTCAATGACCCCAAGGAGCGGGCCGAGCACGTGATGCTGGTCGACCTCGGCCGCAACGACCTGGGTCGGGTCTGCGAGTACGGGACGGTGAGCGTCGACGAGTTGATGGTGGTCGAGACCTACTCCCACGTCCTGCACATCGTCAGCCAGATCTCGGGCAGGCTGCGCCAGGGGGTAGGCGCGATGGACGTGCTGCGCTCGGCGCTCCCGGCCGGGACGCTGTCCGGCGCCCCGAAGGTCCGCGCGATGCAGATCATCGACGAGCTGGAGCCGGTCAAGCGCTGCTCCTACGGCGGCGCGATCGGCTACCTCTCCTGGAACGGCGACCTCGACACGGCGATCCACATCCGCACCGTCGTCGTCAAGGACGGCCAGATCCACGTGCAGGCAGGTGGAGGCACAGTCGCCGACGCCAAGCCCGCCTATGAGTACAACGAGTCGGTCAACAAGGCGAAAGCTGTCTTCCGCGCGGTGGAGCTCGCCTGCCAACAACCAGATTGGCCGTAGCGATGCGCGTCCTGATCATCGACAACTACGACTCCTTCACCTACAACCTCGTCCAGTACCTGGGCGAGCTGGGGGCGGAGATCGAGGTCGTGCGCAACGACAAGGCGGCCGTGCCCGAACTGCTCGAGCGTGGTCCGGACCGCCTCGTGGTCTCGCCCGGTCCCTGCACGCCCGCCGAGGCGGGGATCTCGGTCGAGGCGATCCGCGCCTTCGCCGAGGCGGGCACGCCCGTGCTCGGGGTCTGCCTCGGGCACCAGGCGATGGTCGCGGCGTTCGGCGGACGCGTCATCCAGGGCGAGCCAGTCCATGGCAAGGACGCCGAGGTCGCCCACGATGGCAGGACGATCTACGCCGGCCTACCGAGCCCGCTCCTCGCCGGGCGCTACCACTCGCTCGTCGCCGACCCCGACCTGCCGGCGGAGCTGGAGCTGAGCGCCAGGCTGGACGATGTCGTGATGGGCGCCCGCCACCGCGAGCTGCCGGCCGAGGGCGTCCAGTTTCACCCAGAGTCTGTGCTCACCCCGCAGGGTAAGCACCTGCTCGCCAACTTCCTGCGGACGGGCTGATGCCAAACGACGTCGTTAGCCGCGCGATCGACGCGGTCTGCCGTGGCGACCACCTCACCGCCGACCACGCCGCCGCGGTGCTGGCCGAGATCATGGCGGGGCGCAGCGAGCCGGTCCAGACCGGCGCCTTCCTGATCGCCCTTCGCGCCAAGGGGGAGACGGTGCCCGAGCTGGTCGGCTTGGCGCGGACGATGCGGGGTCTCGCCGTCCCGGTCAGCGCCGCGCGGACCGAGCTGGTCGACACCGCCGGAACCGGCGGCGGCCCCTCGACCTTCAACGTCTCCACCACGGCGGCGCTGGTCGCTGCGGGCGCCGGCTGCGCGATCGCCAAGCATGGCAACCGCTCCAACACGAGCAGGTGCGGCTCGGCCGACCTGCTCGAGGCTCTGGGGGTGAGCATCGACCTCGGCCCCGAGGCGGTCGCCAGCTGCATCGACGAGGTCGGCTTCGGCTTCATGTTCGCTCCCCGCCACCACGCGGCGATGGCCCACGTGGTCCCGGTCCGCAAGGAGCTGGGCGTGCGGACGATCTTCAACTTCCTCGGCCCGCTCACCAACCCGGCCGGGGCCGAGCGCCAGCTGCTTGGCGTCTCCGACCGCCACTACCAGGAGTCGATCGCCGAGGCACTGGTCGGCCTCGGCTCGGTGCGGGCGATGGTGGTCGCGGCCGAAGACGGCCTCGACGAGCTCTCTATCTCGGCACGGACCCGGGTAATCGAGGTCGCCGACGGCGGCACCTCGGAGTGGTTCGTGGAGCCGGGCGGGTTCGGGTTGGTCGAGGCCGCGCTTGGGGAGGTGGCCGGCGGCACGCCGGAGGAGAACGCCACCACGACGCGCGCTGTCTTGGAGGGCGAGGGCGGGCCGCGCCGCGACCTCGTCCTGCTCAACGCGGCCGCCACGATCTACGTCGGAGGCCTTGCCGCCGACCTCGGCGAGGGCGTTACCAAGGCTGCCGCCGCGATCGACTCGGGCGCCGCCCGCCAGGTTCTCGACCGTCTGATCGAGACCAGCGCCAAGCTCAGCGACCAGGCTCGGTCGGTCAAGTGAGGACGATCGAGCAGCTCATCTACGCCGCCCGCATGGGCGTCGATCGCCGTCGCCGCGAGGTTCCCCAAGCCGACCTTAAGTCGCGGCTGTCCGAGCGGAAGGAGGGTCGCGCCTTCGGCGAGGCGCTGGCCCGCCCCGGCCTCTCGCTGATCGCCGAGTTCAAGCGGCGCTCGCCTAGCGCCGGGGAGATCTCTGCTGCGGCTCAGGTCGCCGATCAAGTCGCTGCCTATGAGAGGGGGGGTGCGGCGGCCCTCTCGATTCTCACCGACGAGACCCACTTCGGCGGCTCACTCGACGATCTGCGCGCTGCCCGGGCGACCAGCGAGCTGCCGATCCTCCGCAAGGACTTCATCGTCGATCCCTACCAGCTCTATGAGGCGGCGCTCAACGGTGCCGACGCGGTCTTGCTGATCGTTCGCGCCCTCGACGATCGCGCCCTGGGCTCGATGCGCGAAGAGGCAGGCGCGATCGACCTCGACTGCCTGATGGAGGTCCACGACGCGGCCGAGCTGGAGCGGGCGCTGGAGCTGGGCGCCGAGACGATCGGGATCAACAACCGCGACCTCGACCAGGGGACGGTCGACCTCCGCACAACCTACGAGTTGATCCCAGGCGTGCCGGCGGGTAAGACGGTCGTCGCCGAGAGCGGCATCTCAACCCGTACCGAGCTGCAGGCGCTGGAGCAGGCGGGCGTCGACGCCGTGCTGATCGGAGCGGCGCTGATGGAAGCCGCCGATCCCGAGGCAAAGGCCCGCGAGCTGATCGGCACCCGCGCGAGCGCCCGCGAGCGCCCTCTCCCCTGAGCGCCCGCCGAATTTAAGAAGTCTTTTAGGATCGTTTAGGGGCGACTCAACGCCGTCCCGGACGATCTCCCCATGATCCACAAGGCGCAGCGCTTATTCCGCACCCCGTTTGGCTCGGCCCTGTTGGGCGGCGTGGTCGTCGGCGTCTTCGGCTGGATCGCGATCGCCGCCGGCTGGATCGATGCCCAGGGCGGTTCGACCACGACGCTCGCCGCACCGCTGGCCACCACCGCCGCCAGCAAGAGCGGCAGCACCAATGTCGTCAACCAGATCTACCGCCGCGACGGGCAAGGCGTCGCCTTCATCCAGGCCGAAATTCCGGCCAAACGCTCCCCCTCGCCGTTCGGTGCGTTCGGGGAAGAATCGGAAAAAGAAGGCGGTGGCACTGCGACCGGCTCCGGCATCGTGATCGACAGCGATGGCCACATCCTCACCAACAACCACGTGATCGCCGGCTCTAACCACATCGAAGTCAAACTGGGCGCCTCCAACACCTCCTACGAAGCCACCGTGGTTGGCACCGACCCGGCGACCGACCTGGCGCTGCTCAAGGTGAGCGCCCCGTCCTCCCAGCTTCACCCGCTGCCGCTCGGCAACTCCTCGAAGATGGAAGTCGGCGACCCGGTGGTCGCGATCGGCAATCCCTTCGGCCTCGATCGCACCGTAACAAGCGGCATCGTCTCGGCGCTCCAGCGTCAGATCCAGGCTCCGGACGGCTTCTCGATCTCCAATGTGATCCAGACCGACGCGGCGATCAACCCCGGCAACTCAGGCGGCCCGCTGATCGAATCCGCCGGCAACGTGATCGGGATCAACTCCCAGATCGAGACCGGCGGCAACGGCAGCGACGGCAACGTCGGCATCGGCTTCGCGATCCCGATCAACACGGCGCGGGAAGAGATCAGCCAGCTGGAGACCAAGGGCAAGGTCCAGCACGCGTTCCTCGGCATCACCGGGACCAGCGTCACCCCGGCCCTGGCCCAGGCAGTCAACCTGCCGGTCAAGGAAGGCGTGCTCATTCAGGAAGTGGTCAAGAACGGACCCGCCGACAAGGCGGGCATCAAGGGCGGCACCACGGCAGCGACGATCGACGGCGCCAACTTCAGCCTCGGCGGCGACATCATCACCAAGATCAACGGCAAGAAGATCTCCTCGATGAACGAAGTAGTCAGCATCATCAACACCGCCAAGCCGGGAGAATCGCTCGAAGTCACCGTGCTGCATGGCAGCTCGACCAAGACGGTGACCGTGACGCTTGGCGAACGTCCCGCCTCGATCCGCGACGCCCAGTCCGGGTCGATCGGGCCGCTGGGCCGCTAGCTCCCCTACCCTGAGGGAGTGCGGGTCAAGATCTGCGGAGTCACGAATCTGGACGACGCCGCCGAGGCGGTGCGCCTCGGGGCGTGGGCCGTCGGCCTCATCCACTACGAGCAGAGCCCGCGGCGATGCGAGCCGGACAGCGCCGCGCAGATCGGCGCCGCATTCCGGCGCAAGTGCGAGGTTGTCGGCGTCTTCGTAAATCCCGAGCTTGGGGAAGTCGGCAAGGCGGTCGAGAACGCCGGCCTGACGATGGTGCAGCTGAACGGGGAAGAGGGTCCTTCGTTTTGCGCCGAGGTGGCGCGGCGGACGGGGGTCAAGGTGGTGAAGGCGGTCCACGTCGCCAGCGCCGCCGACATCCACGCGGCCGAGGCCTACCGCACCGACTTCCATCTCTTCGACCGGCGCAGCCGCGGCCTCTGGGGTGGGACCGGCGAGCGCTTCGACTGGGAGCTGCTGGCCGAGCGCCGCTCCGAGGTGCCGGCGATCCTCGCCGGCGGCTTGCGCCCCGAGAACGTCGCCGAGGCGATCGCGGTCACCCATCCTTACGCGGTCGATGTCGCGAGCGGGGTGGAGGTCGAGCTCGGCCGCAAGGACCACGCGGCGATGGCCGCCTTCTTCGAGGCCGCAAAGGCAGCTAGCGTCCCCGCCGCATGAGTGCGGTGGAGGAGCGGTTCGGACCCTACGGGGGCCGCTACGTGCCGGAGACGCTGATCGGGGCGCTTGACGAGCTGACCGATGCCTGGCGACAGGCGCGCGAGGACGCGCAGTTCCAACGCAGGCTCGCCCTCCTGCACCGAGACTTCATCGGTCGCCCGACGCCGCTTTACCGCGCCGAGCGGCTCACCGAGCGAGTCGGGCGCATCGTCTACCTAAAGCGGGAGGATCTCGCCCACACCGGCGCCCACAAGATCAACAACGCGATCGGCCAGGCGCTGCTCGCGCAAAGGATGGGCAAGCCCCGGGTGATCGCCGAGACCGGCGCCGGCCAGCACGGGGTGGCGACGGCCACCGCCTGCGCCCTGCTCGCCCTCGAGTGTGTCGTCTACATGGGGACCGAAGACATCCGCCGTCAGGCGCCCAACGTCGACCGGATGCGGCTGCTGGGGGCCGAGGTGGTTCCGGTCAAGGCCGGCGCTCGCACCTTGAAGGAGGCGGTAAGCGCCGCGATCCGCGACTGGGTGGCGAACGTCGAGACGACCCACTACGTGATCGGCTCCGCGGTTGGGCCGGCGCCGTTCCCGGCGCTGGTCCGCGACCTCCAGCGGGTGATCGGCGATGAGACGCGCGAGCAGGCGCTCGCCGCCGAGGGCGCGCTCCCCGCGCGGGTGATCGCCTGCGTCGGCGGTGGCTCCAACTCGATCGGGATCTTTACCCCGTTCGTCAATGACGCGGGGGTAGAGCTGATCGGAGTCGAGGCCGGGGGGGAGGGCTTGGAGAGCGGTCGCCACGGCGCCTCGCTGCTCGCCGGCCGGGTCGGGGTCCTGCACGGCTCGCTCTCCTCGGTGATCGCCAACGAGGAGGGCCAGATCCTCGAGGCGCACTCGGTTTCCGCCGGCCTCGACTACCCGGGAGTCGGGCCCGAGCATGCCCAGCTGCGCGACACAGGTCGAGCCAGCTACTACGCGGTGACCGACGCGCAGGCGCTGGCTGCCTTTGCCCAGCTCTCCCGCCTCGAGGGGATCATCCCGGCGCTGGAGTCCGCCCACGCGATCGCCTGGCTCCTGGAGCACGGCGGAGGGGGCGGCTTCGACGTTCTCTGCCTCTCCGGCCGCGGCGACAAGGACCTGGCCGAGGTGATGGAGCGGACCGGTGGCTGAGGCGACCCTGACCGGGGTCGGGCGGATCGCAGCGGCCTTCGACGCTGCTCGCGCCGAGAACCGCGCCGCGTTGATGCCTTACATGATGGCCGGCTACCCTGACCGCGAGTCCTCGCTGGCGATCGCCGCCGCCTACGCCGGCGCAGGCGCCGACCTGATCGAGCTGGGCGTGCCCTTCTCCGATCCCCTCGCCGACGGCCCGACGATCCACGCCGCCGCGACCGCGGCGCTGGCCGCGGGCGCCACCCTGGATAGCGCCCTGGAGACCTGCGCGTCGGTCGCCGACCGGGTGCCGGTCGTCCTCATGGTCTACACCAACATGGTGCTGGCACAGGGGGGAGCGGCGGAGTTCGCCCGCCGCGCCGCCCAGGCCGGGGCTACCGGGGTGATCGTCCCCGACCTGCCACTCGGCGAATGGGATGAGGCCCGCGCGGCGCTCTGCGCCGCCGGGCTGGCGCCGGTGCCGTTGGTCGCGCCGACCACCCCGCCGGGGCGTCGCGCCAGGATTTGCGCCCTCGCCCGGGGCTTCGTCTACGTCGTATCCACGCTTGGCACTACGGGGGAGCGCGACGAGCTTGCGCCCGACCTCGCCGAGCTGGTGGCGGCGACCCAGGCGGAGTCCGAGGCGCCGGTGGCGGTCGGCTTTGGGATCGGGACGCCGCAGCAGGCCGCCCAGGTGGGAGCGCTCGCCGACGGCGTGATCATCGGTAGCCGGCTGGTCCGGGCCGCCGGCGAGGCGGGTTCCCCGGAGACGGCCGCGGAATCGGTCGCCGCCTTCCTGCAGGAGGCGCGCGTCGCCCTGGCAAGCTAGGATCGGCGCCGCATGAGACTGGCCGTAACGCTCTTTCTGGCGCTCGCCGCGATGACGGTCTCCTACGCCCTCGGCGAGGGCGGCCCGGTGGCCGGCCTTGTCTTCTTCACGGTGCTGCTGATCGGTGCCCGGACCCGCATCGCCCAGCCGAAGCCCTAGGAGCGGTGCCTCAGGTGAGGAATCGCTTGGCGATCTCGAGCACGCCGAGGTCGACTCCCTTGACGTGCGTCCCCTTCTCGAGCGGGAACGCGACGACCTCGGGGCCGCGCACGTCGAGTGGCGTGTAGTCGCCCTCGGCCAGTCCGCGATAGCCAGGGCGGATGCCGCGCGCTTCGTCGCCGTTCTCGATCGACGAGCGGGCAACCGCGCGGACCGCCGCGTTCAGACCGGGGCAATCGCCTCCCGCGGTCAGCACGCCGATTCTCATCTGGGGCGAGTCTATGATCGCCGCCCGTGCGCCGCGCCACCGCCCTCTGGTTCGCCTCTGCCCTGGCCGCAGCGCTCGCCGGATGCGGGGGAGGGGGCGGAGTCTCAAGAGGGGCGACCGCGACCGTCTACGTGAGCTCACCGCTGCACGGTGCCCAGGCGGCGGCGGGGAAGGCGATGTGCGCCGAGGCCCGCCGGGAGCTTGCACGCAGCGGCGGCCGTGCGGGCCTCCTGCGGGTCCGGGCCGTCTGCCTCGACGACACCGGGGGCGCTTCGAGGTGGAGCCTCGCCGCGGTCGGCTACGACGCCCGCCGCGCCTCTCAGGACTCGACCTCGGTCGGCTACATCGGTGAGCTCGATCCCGCCGCGACGCGCTTCTCGCGGCCGATCCTCAGCGCCGCGGGGATCGCGCAGGTCGGCGGTCCGTCGGGCCGCGCGGCGATGGCGGCCCTGCTGAAGGCGATCCGCGAATCAGGGGGATCGGGCGAAGTTCGAGAAGCAGTGCGCGACCGCCTCAACCGGCGCTAGGAAGCAGGTCGCGAAGCGCCTCGTCGAGGTCGGGGTGGGCGAACTCATAGCCGAGGTCCTGCGTTCGCCGTGGCGCCACCCGCTGGCCACCCTTCAGCACCGCGGCGAACTCGCCGCCGAACATCAGGTCGAGGGCGAAGCCCGGGACGGGGACCAGGGCCGGGCGGCCGAGGGCGCGCCCCAGCGCCTTTGACAGCTCGCGGTTGGTGACCGGATTGGGCGCCGTCGAGTTGATGGTGCCGCTCACCTTCGCCTCGTCGAGTGCCCAGAGCAGGACCCCGACCTCGTCGTCGATGTGGACCCAGGACATGTACTGCTCGCCGCCGGCGATCGGGCCGCCGAGCCCGAGCTTAAACGGCGTCAGGAGCTGGGCAAGTAGCCCGCCGCCGGGGTCGAGCACGTGCCCCGTGCGGACCACGACCAGGCGCACGCCGCTGGCCTCAATCTCCCGCGCCGCCTTCTCCCACTCCTGCACCACCTCGGCATCGAAGCCGTCGCCGGGCGCCGCGGACTCGTCGACGATCGCCGCGCCGCGGTCGCCGTAGTAGCCGATCGCCGACTGGCTGACCAGCACCGTGGGCTTGGTCTCCAGCGAGGCGATCGCCCCTACCAGGTTGTGGGTGCCGGTCCGGCGACTCTCCATGATCTGATGCTTGGCGTCGTCGGTCCAGCGCTGATTGATCTTCTCGCCGAGCAGGTTGACGACGCCCTCGACCCCCTCGAAGGCGTCGGCTGGGGGCCGTTCGAGGGTCGGCTCCCAGGCCTGCCAGGCGACCTTCGGGTTCGTGTGGCGTGCCCGCTCGGGGTCGCGCGTCAACCCCACCACCTCCTCGCCCCGGACCAGCAGCGCATCGCAGAGCGCCCGCCCGATGAAGCCGCTGGCCCCGCTGAGGAGGACCTTCACGAGGGGGGTCGGACCTCCACCGTCGAGAAGGTGCCCGTCTCCTCGCTGAAGCGGGCGAGGCCGGCGCGCTTGGCCTCCTCGACCACCGCCTGCGCCACTTTCGGCGCGACCTCGCGATTAAAGACGCTGGGGATGATGTAGTCCTCGGAGAGGTCCTCCTCGGTGACCACCTCGGCGATCCCCTTGGCGGCCGCCAGCTTCATCTCCTCGGTGATCCGCGGGGCGCCGGCGTCGAGTGCGCCACGGAAGATCCCGGGGAAGCAGAGCACGTTGTTGATCTGGTTTGGGTAATCGGAGCGCCCGGTGGCCATGATCCGCACGTAGGGGGCGGCGTCCTCCGGCATCACCTCGGGGTTGGGGTTGGCCATCGCGAAGACGATCGCATCGCCGTTCATCTTGCTCAGCGCCTCCGCCGGGATGATCCCTGGGCCGGAGAGCCCGATGAACAGGTCCATGGCCTCGATCACGTCGGCTGGCTGGCCGGAGAGCCGTTCAGGGTTGGAGCTCTCCGCGTACCAGCGCTTGATCGAGCTCATCTCGCCCGACACGTAGTCCTCGCGCTCGGTCGAGAGGGCGCCGCGGCGGTCGCAGCCGACGATGTGGGTGACGCCGGAGGCGAGCATCATCTTGGTCACCGCGACGCCGGCGGCGCCGAGCCCGACCACCAGCACCCGCAGCTCCTCGATCGGCTTACCGACGATCTTCAGCGCGTTGAACAGCGCCGCCATCACCACCACCGCGGTGCCGTGCTGGTCGTCGTGGAAGACCGGGATGTCGATCGACTCCTTCAACCTGTCCTCGATCTCAAAGCAGCGCGGGGCGGAGATGTCCTCGAGATTGATGCCGCCGAAGGTCGGCGCGATCAGTTCCACCGCCTTGACGATCTCATCGGCGTTCTGGGTGTCGAGGCAGATCGGGAAGGCGTCGACTGCGGCGAACTCCTTGAACAGCATCGCCTTGCCCTCCATTACCGGCATCGCCGCCTCCGGCCCGATGTTGCCCAGCCCCAGCACGGCGCTGCCGTCAGAGACGACCGCGACCGTGTTCTTCTTGATCGTGTACTCGAAGGCCTTGGCGCGGTCGGCGTGGATGTCCTGACATACACGGGCGACGCCAGGCGTGTAGGCCATCGAGAGGTCGTCGCGCGTCTTCAGCGGGTACTTGTTGTGCAGCTCGATCTTGCCGCCACGGTGCATCTGCATCGTGCGGTCGACGTAGTCGAGCACCTTGGCGCCGCGGGTCGAGCCAATCGCCCGCAGGATCCGCTCCCAGTGCTCGCGGTCTTGGGCGTCGATCGTGAACTCGCGCACCCGCTTGCCCTCGCTGCCGGCGCCGGGCACCAGGTCGACGCCCTGCAGCTGCCCGCCCGCTGCGGCGATCGCGGCGGTCAGCTTCCCGAGCGGCTCCTGGCGCGCGTCGAGCTCGACCCGGATCGTGACGCTGTACTGGGCGCTTACGGCCATGGCGGCTATCGAATCAGATTCGGCCCGCCCGCCTGTGGCCGCCCGGAGGGGCGCTGCCCCACGAACTAGGATCGGGGCATCGATGAACCTGGGATTCCTCATCCTTGCCGACTCGAGCGAGGCGATCAACGGCAAGATCTACGCGCTCGGCGCGGGCTGGAATGAGTTGCGCCTGCCGTCGCTGCCACTGGAGTACTCCTTCGGCATCGCCCTCGCCGTCGACGTTCCGTGGAGCGAGACCAACCGTCGCCACGAGCTTTCGCTCCACGTCCAAGACCCCGACGGCGAGGTGATCGGCGAGGAGTTCACGATGCAGTTCGAGGCCGGCCGCCCGCCCGGGAGCGTCGAGGGCGCCGAGCAGCGCATTGTCGTCTCCCTGGCCACCAGCCTCGCCTTCTCGATGACCGGCCCCCACGCGGCGGTGATCAGCGTCGGCGAAGAGGAGATCGGCCGCAGTCGCTTCTACGTGCGCGAGGTCCCCCAGGAGATGACGCCGCCGGAGTTGCTGCAGTAGTGGGCGGCGGTCGCGAGCTCTTCCTGATCGACGGGAACTCACTCGCCTACCGGGCGTTCTTCGCGCTGCCGGAGTCGATTGGGACCAGCGACGGGCAGCCCACCAACGCGATCTACGGGCTGGCATCGATGCTGGTCAAGATCATCGCCGAGCACCGGCCGGCCGGGGTGATCGTCGCCTGGGACGCGGGGATGTCGGGGCGCGAGATCGCCTACGACCTCTACAAGGCACAGCGACCGCCCCGCCCCGACCTGCTCTCCGAGCAGTGGCCGCACCTGATGCCGCTGGTCGAGGCCTTTGGCTACGCAAACGTCAGGGTGGAGGGGTATGAGGCCGACGACGTGATCGCCTCGCTCGCCAGGCAGGCGCGCGAGGAGGGGATCGCGGTGATGATCGTTTCCGGCGACCGCGACGTCTACCAGCTGGTCGGCGACGGGGTGCGGGTGATGAGCACCACGCGTGGCATCACCGAGACCAAGGTCTATGACCGTGAGGCGGTGGTCGAGCGCTACGGCGTGCCGCCCGAGTTGGTGCCCGATCTGATCGGGCTGAAGGGTGACAGCTCCGACAACATCCCCGGCGTGCCGGGGATCGGGGAGAAGACCGCGTCTCAGCTGCTGCAGAGGTTCGGCTCGCTGGAGGGGGTGCTGGCCAATGTCGGCGAGGTCTCCGGCGCCAAGCGCAAGCAGAACCTCCTCGAGCACGCCGAGGACGCCCGCGTCTCAAAGCGGCTCGCGACCGTGATCGAGGAGATCGATACGGGCGTCGACCTGGGCGAGGTGATGGCCACCGAGCCCGATCGCGGTGTGCTGCGCGACTTCATGCGCGAGTTCGAGCTGAGGGCGGTGATGGAACGGCTCGAAGAAGCCCTCCCCGAGGGCGAGGCGGTGCCCGGCCGCAGCGTCGAGAGGGAGCTGGAGGTCGAGGCCGTGGAAGGGGCACCCGCCGATCTGGCCGACGGCCCGGTGGCTCTGGCGATCGAGGGCGAGCGCTGGGCAGCCGCCGCCGATCGTGTCCTGACCGGCAGCTCGACCCTGGACGAGCTAGTCGTGGCGCTGGCTGCGCGCCCGATCTTCGCCCACGATGCGAAGTCTCTCGGCGGCGGCCGCCATGGCCTGCTTGCCGCGGCCGCCCGCGAGGGGGTCGAGCTTGACCTCGCCCACGACACGATGATCGCCGCCTACCTGCTCGAGCCCCAGCGCCGGACCTACGAGCTGATCGAGCTGGCCGCCGACGCCGGGATCGGCATCGCCGGGTCGGGCTCGGAGGATCGCGCTGATGCGGCGGGCGGACAGCTCTCGTTGGGTGAGGAGGGCGAGACAGGTCTTGAGCCGGCCGAGGAGGCCCGCCTCGTCTCGGTGCTGGCGGAGGCCCAGCGGCCGCGGCTCGAGGAGCTCGATTTGGAGCCCCTGCTGCGCGGGGTCGAGTTGCCGCTGGTCCACGTTCTGGCGGCGATGGAGCGGGAGGGGCTGAAGCTCGACGCCGAGCGCCTCGCCGAGGTCGGCGCCGGCTTCGGCGAGCGAATCGCGACGCTCCAGGGGGAGATCTTCGAGCTGGCCGGGCACGAGTTCACGATCGGCTCCCCGCAGCAGGTCGGCCAGGTTCTCTTCGAAGAGCTCGGCCTGACCCGCAAGCGCCGCGGCAAGACCGGCTTCTCGACCGACGCTCGCGTTCTCGCCCAGATCCGCGACGAGCACGAGATCGTCGAGAAGATCGAGTCCTGGCGCGAGTTGACCAAGCTGAAGAACACCTACCTGGACTCGCTGCCGGACCTGATCGATCCCGAGACCGGCCGTATCCACACCACCTTCAACCAGACCACAGCCGCCACCGGCCGCCTTTCCAGCACCAGCCCCAACCTCCAGAACATTCCGATCCGCACCGAGTTGGGCCGCCCGGTCCGCGCCTGCTTTGTCGCCGCGCGCGGCTTCCGGCTTCTCTCCGCCGACTACAGCCAGGTCGAGCTGCGCGTCCTTGCCCAGGTCGCCGAGGAGGAGGTGCTGAAAGAGATCTTCAGGGCTGGCGATGACGTCCACGCCGCCACTGCGGCGGAGGTCTTTGACATCTCTCGCGAGGAGGTCGATGTCGGCCAGCGCTCGAAGGCGAAGATGGTCAACTTCGGGATCGTCTACGGGCTGACCGGGTTCGGTCTGGCCGATCGGCTCAACATCCCGCGCAAGGACGGTGAGGAGTTTGTCGCCCGCTACCTGGAGCGCTTCCCCGCGGTCCGCGCCTTCCGCGAGGAGGTCGTCGAGCGAGCGCAGGCCGACGGCTACGTGACGACCCTGATGGGCCGCCGCCGCGCCATCCCCGAGTTGCGCTCGGGCAACCTCAACACCCGCCGCCTCGGCGAGCGGCTCGCCGTCAACACGGTGATCCAGGGGACCGCCGCCGACATCATCAAGGTTGCGATGGTCCGTTGCCACCGGGCGCTGGCCGAAACCGCGATGCGGACCCGCCTGGTCCTCCAGATCCACGACGAGCTGCTCTTCGAGGGCCCGGCGGGGGAGATGGACGACGCGGTTGAGCTGGTGCGCCGCGAGATGTGCGCTGCCTACGAGCTCGACCCACCGCTCGAGGTCGACGTCGGGATCGGCAAGGATTGGCTCGATGCCAAGTGATCGCGATGACGCAGAGCGGTCGGAAAGGAGGAGGGGGCTGCTGATGGACCACCGCAGCCTGCTCGTCATCCTGACCGCCGGCGCGGGCGGGTTGATCGCCCTCCAGGCGCCGATCAACGCCGGCTTGGCGAGGGCGACTGGTGACTTGCCGGCGGCGCTCATCTCGTTTACGGTCGGGGCGGTTGCCCTCGCCGCGATCGTCGTTCTCAGCGGCAAGGCGGGTGGACTTTCCTCGACCTTCAGCGTCAGCTGGTATTACCTGCTCGGCGGCCTGCTCGGCGCTATATACGTCGCAAACGCGCTGATCGCCGTCTCGGTGATCGGCGCTGGCGGCGTCGCGGCGGCGACCGTCACCGGTCAGCTCACCGCTGCGGTCGCGATTGATCGCCTAGGCCTGTTCGGCCTGGACCAGGTCCCGCTCAGCTCGGGGCGGATCGCCGGCGTCGTCCTGCTGCTGGTCGGGACGGTCTTGATCGTCCGCTGAGGCGGCGAACTGCGGTGGGGCGATCCGCAGGTAGTGGTTGAAGGACCAGTCGACGAAGCGCTTGGACCCCATCAGGCGGAGCAGGGGGCCGAGCAGGCGCGGGGGGACGTGGGGGATCAGTCGCTGGACCTGCAGCAGCGAGCGGAACTTCCACTCGTGGGAATCGTTGAACGCGGCGTAGCGGGCGGCGGCTGTCTCGCGGCTCTGTCGACCCTCGATGACGCCGCGCAGCTCGCGGCCGAGCGCGATCCCGAAGTAGAGCGCCGTCCTGATCCCCTCGGCGGTCAGCGGCAGGCAGTGCCCGGCTGAGTCGCCGGCGAAGAAGACCCCGTCCCCGGTCGCCCCGCGCAGCTTGTGGGGTATCCAGTTGCCCTGATAGCCGAACCGCTCCTGCCCCAGGTCCTCGGCGAGGAGCTCGGTTGTCTCGCGGACATGGAAGCGGGGGTCGAAGGAACCGATGCCGATCCGCAGCTCGTCCTTCGCGGGGAAGGACCAACCGTAGCCGGCGGGAA
Organism: uncultured Solirubrobacterales bacterium; assembly: GCA_963743285.1. Classification (GTDB taxonomy): domain Bacteria; phylum Actinomycetota; class Thermoleophilia; order Solirubrobacterales; family 70-9; genus CAVUPF01. The sequence continues at coordinate 65,468 of CAVUPF010000007.1, read as the reverse complement.
CGTAGCGGCGGTCGATCCAGATCTCCAGGTCCTCGCCGCTCCCCTTGGGGTGGACCTCCAGACCGCGCGAGAGCGGGGCAGCGGGCGGCTGGTAGCGCTCGCCTGCGGCCAGCACCCGGCGCCAGCCGAGCGCATCGACGACCAGCGGCGAGGAGAGCAGGCCGCGGTCGGTCTCGATCTGGCGCGCGCCGTCGCGGTTGGCGGCGACGGCGCGCCCGATCACCGTCGCGGTCTCAAATCGCGCCTCACAGTCGCGCCAGAGCAGCTCGCAGAGCTCGCGGTAATCGAAAGTCGAGAAGGTCCAGGGAAGGCGATAGCGAGTGTCGCCGTGGGGGGTGTGCATCAGCAGCGAGTCAAAGCGCTGGCGCTCGGCACCGATCAGGCCCAGCTGCCGCAGCCACTCGGTCGGGACGCCGCAGGCCGAGGTTTGCCGCTCACCGATCTCGTAACGGTCGATGACCATCACCTCGGCCCCCGAGCCGGCCAGCTCGCGCGCCACGGCGAGCCCCGCGAAGCTCGCCCCGCAGACCAGCACGTCGTAAGTCCCGTCGAGCGGAGTCCGCTGCTCGCCGCGCTTTGTCGCCCGCTCCGGCATTGCGAACGATTCTGCCATTATTCGCCGCCGTGTCCGCCACCGACACACTGACTGCCCCTGCGACCGCGGCGCCTGAGGGCACGCCCGTTGAGGGATCCGACGGCCTCTTGCTCCAGGTCAACGGCCATGTGGTCCCCAACTATGCGGCGACGATGGTCTCCTTCGACGAGGGCGACGTCGTCAACGGCAAGGTGGTACGGATCGACAAGGACGAGGTCCTGGTCGACATCGGCTACAAGTCGGAGGGAGTCATCCCCTCCGGCGAGCTCTCGATCCGCAAGTCCGTCGACCCTGCCGAAGAGGTCGAGCTGGGCGAAGAGATCGACGCCCTCGTGCTCACCAAGGAGGACGCCGAGGGAAGGCTGATCCTCTCCAAGAAGCGCGCCCGCTTTGAGAAGGCGTGGCGTCGGATCGAGGCAGCGGCCGAGTCGGGCGAACCGGTCGAAGGCAGCGTGATCGAGGTGGTCAAGGGCGGCCTCATCCTCGACCTCGGGGTGCGCGGCTTCCTGCCCGCCTCCCTGGTCGACATCCGCCGCGTCCACAACCTCGACGAGTTCATGGGCCAGACGCTTGAGTGCAAGGTGATCGAGCTGAACCGCAGTCGCAACAACGTGGTGCTCTCACGGCGCGCCGTGTTGGAGGAGGAGCGCAAGGAGGTCCGCGAGCAGATCCTCGGCCGGCTGGCGCCCGGCCAGGTAGTTGAGGGCAAGATCTCCAACATCGTCGACTTCGGCGCCTTCGTCGACCTCGACGGGATCGACGGCCTGATTCACATCTCCGAGCTCTCATGGAGTCACGTGAACCACCCCTCCGAGGTCGTCGCGATCGGTGACACGGTACGGATCAAGGTGCTCGACATCGACCGTGACCGCCAGCGGATCTCGCTGGGCCTCAAGCAGACGCAGGAGGACCCCTGGCAGCGCGTGGTCAGCACCCACCGTCCCGGCGACGTTTTGGAGGGGGTCGTGACCAAGGTCGTTGCCTTCGGCGCCTTCGTGGAAATCCTGCCGGGCGTCGAGGGCCTGGTCCACATCTCCGAGCTCGCCGACCATCACGTCGAGAACCCCAGCGAGGTGGTCGAGCCGGGTGCCACCCTCGACGTCAAGATTCTCGAGATCGACGAGGAGCGCCGCCGCCTCTCGCTCAGCATCAAGCGAGTCGAGGACCAGAACATGCCGATGCAGGACCTGGGCGACCAGATCCAGGCGGCCGAGGCAGCCGACAGCGCGGCAGAGGACAGCGCGGCAGAGGAGACTCCCGCCGACGCTGACGACGCTGACGACGCTGACGACGCTGAGCCCGCCGAGGAGGAGACCACCGAAGCCAGCCAGGCCGAGGATCAGGCGGATCAAGGTTCCCAGGACGATGGCGCGACGACCGCGGCTCCGGGCGGTGAAGCCGCGGAGGCGACGGTGGATGAGGCACCGGCTTCATCTGATTCTGATCAGGATCTGACTGTCTCGGAGCCAGTGGAGGCCGCCACCGCTAGCACCGACCCCGAGTCGCCCCCCTCCGACGAAGACCCCGCCGCCTCCTAGTCCCAGGCGATGTCGCTGACCATCGGCCTTACCGGCGGTATCGCGGCCGGGAAGTCCGAGGCGCTCGCGGCCTTCGGGCGGCTCGGCGCGGCGACGATCTCCAGCGATGCGGTGGTCCACGAACTGCTCGACTCCGAGCCTCTGCAGGGCCGCCTGCTCGAGCACTGGGGCCCCGAGGTGGCCTCCGCGGGCAAGGTCGACCGCAATCGCATCGGGGAGATCGTCTTCGCCGACCCAGAGCAGCTGACCTGGCTGGAGCAGCAGGTCCATCCCCTGGTCGGCGAGCGGATCGGGGCCTGGCTGGGCTCGCTTCCCGTCAACGCCGAGATCGCGGTCGTCGAGGTCCCGCTGCTGTTCGAGACGAAGATGGAGAGCCTCTTCGATACCACGGTCGCGATCGTCGCCCCAGATGAGCTGCGGCGCGCGCGCGCCGAGGCGCGCGGCCAGGCACTGGTCGCCGAGCGCGAGGCTCGCCAGTTGCCGCAGGGAGAGAAGGCCGCCGGCGCTGATCACGTGATCCACAACGACGGCACGGTCGAGGATCTGGAGCGCGCGCTGTCCGCTCTGATCGAGACCCTGAGGGAATGAAGAGGTGGGCGATCGGAGGTGTCGCCGTCGCCGCCGGCGTAGCGGTTGCCCTGTTGCTCGGCGTAGTCGGCGACGTCGACTACGCCCTCCAACAGCTGACCCTGCCCCTTCACGACGAGGACATCATTCGCCAGCAGGCGAAGGAAAAGGGCGTCGACGCGGCGCTGATCGCAGCCGTCATCTACTCGGAGTCGCGCTTTCGTGAACAGACCTCGAACGCGGGGGCGCGGGGGCTGATGCAAATCACCCCCGCCACGGCCAAGGAGATCGAGCGGCTCAGCGGCGGCACGACCTTCAAGCTCGCGGACCTCTCCGACCCCGAACTCAACATACGCTACGGGACCTTCTATCTGCGCCAACTGCTTGACCGCTACGGCGGTAACGAGGTTGCCGCCCTCGCCGCCTACAACGCGGGGCCTGGCAACGCCGACAAGTGGGGTGGGGCCTCGCTGACGCTTGACGCCATCCCGCTGGCCGAGACCCGCGCCTACGTCGCCGAGGTGCTCGAAAAGCGCAGGGCCTACCGTGAAAAGTACGCGCAGGAGCTGGGCTACTGAGCGCCGGGGCGCCCAGACCGCGCGCCGCCGCCCTGGCGCTGGCGGTCGGCCTGGTGCTGGCCGATTCCTCGGTTGTCGTGCTGGCGCTGCCGCAGATCTACCGCGAGCTGGGCACCAGCGTCGCCGGCGTGACCTGGGTGCTGGTCTCGTTCAATCTGGTGATGGCCGTGGCCGCCGTGCCGGCCGCCCTGCTGGCGCGCCGGGTCGGCCCCGGCCGGGCGGCCGCGGTTGGGCTCGCCGTCTTCGCCGGAGCCGGGCTCGCCTGCGGTCTCTCCGACCAGCTCTCGACGCTGATCGTCGCCCGCTGCGTGCAAGCGCTGGGTGGCGCTGCCGCGGTTACCGCGGCGCTGGAGCTGCTTCCGGCGACGGTCGGCTCGGAGCGCCGCGCCGCCGTGGTCTGGGCGAGCGCCGGCGCGACCGGCGCCGCCCTCGGCCCGGCGGTCGGGGGCATCCTCACCGAGTTGGTCTCCTGGCAGTCGATCTTCCTGCTTCAGGCGCCGGTGGCGATCGCCGCCGCGGTGCCGATCCTCGCAGTCGCCAGGCACGAGGCGGCGACTGGGATTGTCGAGCCCGAATCGGGCAAGACGGGTCGTCCGCACCTGCTCGCCAACCTCGCCTTGGCGATGGTCTCGGCCGCGATCGCCGCGGCCCTCTTTCTCCTCGTCCTACTGCTGATCGAAGGCTGGCGGTTGAGCCCGATCACCGCCGCGATCGTCGTCTCGGTGATGCCACTCTCCGCCCTGGTCGGCAGCCGCATCGGCCTCCTGGTGCCCAGTGCCAGGGCGCGCGCCGCCGCCGGCGCAATCCTCGTCTCCGGCGGTCTGGCCGGGCTGGCGCTTCTGCCAAAGGCCGAGGTGGCGCTGACGCTGCCGCCCCAGATCCTGGTCGGGGTCGGGCTCGCCTTGGTGCTTTCGGCGCTGACCGAGACCGCGCTGCGCGGACGGGCCTCGCAGGCGATCCACGGCGGCTGGACGATCTCGGCCCGCCACGCTGGCGTCGTCATCGGCCTGCTGGCGCTGACGCCGGTCTTCACCGCCGACATTGCCCAGCAGCGCCATGACGCGATCGAAGCCGGCACCGCGGTCGTCCTCGAATCCAGCGTCGAACCGCTGCTGAAGGTCCAACTTGCCCAGCGCCTCGCGGCCCGCATGGAAGCGCAGCGGGGGAAGGTGCCGACGATCGGCCCCGCCTTCGAACCGCTGCCGAGCGATCCCGGCGAAAGGGCGGCGGTGCTCCAGCTCCGCGCCGAACTCCAGGACCAGCTCGATCGGGGTGCCACCCACGCCTTCAGCCCCTCCTTCCTGCTCGCCGCGCTGCTGGGCCTGCTGGCCCTCTTGCCGATCGGCCTGGCGAGGAGGGTGGACCTATGAACGCCGCGTTGAGGGGCCGGTTGCTGGTCGGCGGCGCGGTGGTCGCCGTGCTCGTGCTGGTCGGCGCCTACCTCGCGGCGGGGGGCGCTTCCTACGTGCCGGAGAAGACCCAGGATCCCTGTAAGCAGAGGCCCTGGGGCAACCCGGAAGGGATCCAGGCGATCGCCGAGCAGTTTTCCCTCTCGGCACTGGACGGTGCGGCCTGCAAGCTCGGGGTGACGCGGGAGGCGCTGGCCCGGGCGCTGGCGACGCCGCAGTCACGCGCCAACTTCACCCGCCGCTACGGGATCGACGGCGCGATGCTTGCCGAAGCGGTCCGCGCCGGCCTGTTGCGCGCGGTCGGCGATGCTGAAAGGGCAGGCGCCCTAAGTCCGATCATCGCCGCCCCGCTCCGCACGACCGTCCAGGGAATCCCGATCGGCCAAGCGCTCAGGCTGATCCACGACGCCCGTTCCTTGCTCGAAAACGTCCAGACCTTTCTCGGCCCGGCTAGCGGTCTGCTGCAGCAGTTCCTGCCCTGAGCCGAGCCTCGGCCTAGCCCGTCGCTTCGATCTTGAAGCGACCCGGGCGGGGTAGCCAGCGGATGCCGGCGCAGAGCTCGGCGGGCGTCGTGTCGAGGGCGCCGCAGAGCTTCACGATCGTGCCGAGGCGCGGCTCGCGCCCGCCCCGCTCGAGCAGGGAGATCTCGGTCCGGTGAAGCTCGCAGCGGAAGCCAAGCTCCTCCTGGGAGATGCCCTGTCTCCGGCGTGCCTGGCGCAGGTTGGCGGCAAAGCGCTCACGCGGTTCCATGCAGCCGATCTTCGGTGCCTGAAGACGAAAGCTCTACAGACAAAACATTACTGGATTCGAGTCAATCACGAGTCGCATGCCAAACCCAGAGCATGGCGAGCGGCTGCAGTGGCAGCCGCGCCCACAGCGCCCAACGAGGGATGCGCCTCAGGTCGAGCCCCGGGACCCGCTCGGGGTTGACTGCCATATGGACGTTCGCCGGGAAGACGGCTGCCAGCAGGCCGAGTAGCCACCAGCGGGCGAAGCGGCGGCTGCCGCGGGGGAGGACCGCGACGCCGCCGAGGACCTCGGCGACGCCGCTGATGACCACTGCCTCGCGACGGAGCGGCAACCAGGGCGGCACGATCGATTCATAGCTGCGCGGGATGACGAAGTGCATTGTGCCCGCGAAGGCGAAGAAGCCGGCCAGTAGTCGTCGCGATCGAGCCATCGGCCGAGCAGTCTTCCAGGTCGGCTCGGCCGCGGGGGGGAGCCGGCGCGAGGCCACGCTATCTTCACCGCAGTGCCCGAGTTCAATCTCAATCCCGCCTACACGCCGACCGCCGACCAGCCGCAGGCGATCGCCGGGCTGGCCGCGGGGCTGGAGGCTGGGGAGCGCTTCCAGACGCTGCTCGGGGCGACCGGTACGGGCAAGACCTTCACGATGGCCGCGACGATTGCCGCCGTCCAGCGGCCCTCGCTGGTGATCGCCCACAACAAGACGCTCGCCGCCCAGCTCTGCAACGAGTTCCGCGAGTTCTTCCCCGAGAACGCGGTCGAGTACTTCGTCTCCTATTACGACTACTACCAGCCGGAGGCCTACGTCCCGGCGCAGGATCTCTACATCGAGAAGGACTCTTCGATCAACGACGAGATCGACCGTCTCCGCCACGCCGCCACCGCGGCTCTGTTCGCCCGCCGCGACGTGATCATCGTCGCCTCGGTCTCCTGCATCTACGGGATCGGCTCACCGCAGGTCTACAACGAAAAAATGCAGTTGTTCAAGGTCGGGGAGGAGATCGAGCGCGATGAGGTGCTGCGCAAGCTGGTGAAGATGCAGTACCAGCGCAACGACTCGGTGCTGGGGCGCGGCAGCTTCCGGGCGCGGGGGGAGGTGCTGGAGATCATGCCCTCCTACGCGGCGTCCGCCTACCGGATCTCCCTCTTCGGCGAGGAGATCGAGGGGATTCAGCACTTCGACCCGCTCACCGGCGAGGTGCTCGACACGATCGACCACGTCTCGGTCTGGCCCGCATCTCACTACGTGACCCGCGACGAGACGCTGGAGCGCGCGGTCGAGGAGATCCGCGCCGAACTGAACGCGCGCACCGCCGAGCTGGAGGCCGAGGGCAAGCAGCTCGAGGCGCACCGGCTGCGCCAGCGCACCGCCTACGACATCGAGATGCTGAAGGAGCTGGGCTTCACCTCGGGGATCGAGAACTACTCGCGGATCCTCGACGGCCGGCCCGAGGGCAGTCCGCCGCACACGCTGATCGACTACTTCCCCGATGACTTCGTTGTCTTCGTCGATGAGTCCCACCAGACGATTCCCCAGATCGGCGGCATGTACGAGGGCGATCGCTCGCGCAAGCAGACGCTGATCGACTATGGCTTCCGCCTGCCCTCGGCGATCGACAACCGGCCGCTCAAGTTCGACGAGTTCCTCGCGCGGGTCGACCGGCTGGTGATGGTCTCGGCGACGCCGGGGCCCTTCGAGCGAGCCGAGTCGACCCGGATCGTCGAGCAGATCGTCCGCCCGACCGGGATCATCGACCCGGCGATCGAGGTGCGCGAGACCCGCAACCAGATCGATGACCTGATGAACGAGATCAAGGCCCGGGCTGAGGCCGGCGACCGGGTCCTGGTCACCACCCTGACCAAGAAGATGGCCGAGGACCTGACCGCCTACCTGCTCGAGTACGGGATCAAGGTTCGCTACCTGCACTCCGAGGTCGACACGCTGGAGCGGATTCAGATCATCCGCGACCTGCGGCTCGGCGAGTACGACGTGCTGGTCGGGGTCAACCTCCTGCGCGAGGGGCTCGACCTGCCCGAGGTCTCGCTGGTCGCGATCCTCGATGCCGACAAGGAGGGGTTCCTGCGCGGCGAGACCAGCCTGGTGCAGACGATCGGGCGCGCTGCCCGCAACGTCAACGGCCGGGTGCTGATGTACGCCGATCGCGAGACCGACTCGATGCGCGCGGCAATCCGCGAGACCGACCGCCGTCGTGTGATCCAAATCGCCTACAACACCGAGCACGGGATCACCCCGGAGACGGTCCGCAAGGGTATCTCCGAGATGGCCGAGTTCCTGGCGATGGAGGACCGGGCGCCGCGAAAACGCCGTCGCGGCCGCAGCGAGGACTTTGCCGACCCTGCCGAGCTGGAGCGCACCATCGTCGCCCTCGAGGAGGAGATGCTCGCGGCGGCCGACGATCTCCGCTTCGAGGAGGCAGGCCGAATTCGCGACGAGCTGAAGGAGCTGCGCCGCGACCTCGATGGGATGCGGGCGGGTGCCTAGGCCGACAGCTTCGCGGCTCTGGCAGAGTCGGTAAGGAACTCGCCCAGCACCGGCTTGCCGTCCTCGAACTTCATCACGTGAACGTATCGGGACTCGAAGCTGCCGCGCTCATTGCCGGCGCGCTGCTTCTCTCTGACCACGATGTAATCGGCGGCGTCGATGAACTCCTCCGGCTCGACCCTGAACGAGGGACCAATAGTTGGGGATCTGGGCGAAGTTGGCGATGATCTGCTCACCGCCACTGGTCCTCCCCCCGCGCGGTAGCTCATCTGAAGTTACCCAGATGGCGTTCACTGCGAATGACTCCTCGAGCGCCGCCAAGTCTCCGCGGCCGCAGGCCTCATATGCGGATCGGGCTGTGTCGAGGTTCGACATCTCTCCTCCTTAGTAGCGGTGTCGCCGCCCAGCTTCGAACGCCAACGCCGCTCGAGCCGCGACGCAAGGCGAGGGGAACAACCGTTCGCCTGCGTAGAATCGGGCGCAGTGGCCGCTTCTGAGCGAATCGTCATCTCCGGCGCCCGTGAGCACAACCTCAAGGGCGTCGACGTCGAGCTGCCGCGCGACGCGCTGATCGTGATCACCGGGCTCTCGGGCTCGGGCAAGTCGAGTCTCGCCTTCGACACGATCTACGCCGAGGGGCAGCGCCGCTATGTCGAGTCGCTCTCCGCCTACGCGCGCCAGTTCCTCGGCCTGATGGAGAAGCCGGACGTCGACTCGATCGAGGGGCTCTCGCCGGCGATCTCGATCGACCAGAAGACGACCTCGCGCAACCCGCGCTCGACGGTCGGCACGGTCACCGAGATCTACGACTACCTGCGCCTGCTCTGGGCAAGGATCGGCACCCCCCATTGCCCTTCGTGCGGCGAGCCGATCGCCGCCCAGTCCCAGGAGCAGATCGTCGACCGGCTGATGACCCTCGAGGAGGGCACCAAGTTCATCGTCATGGCGCCGCTCGTGCGGGGGCGCAAAGGCGAGTACGGGAAGCGGTTCGAGCAGCTGCGCCTCGAGGGCTACTCGCGGGCCAAGGTGGACGGCGAGCTGCGTCGTCTCGACGAGGAGATCGTCCTCGACAAGAAGTTCAAACACGACATCTCGGTGGTCGTCGACCGTCTGGTGATGAAGCAAGATCTGCGGCGGCGGCTCTCGGAGTCGGTCGAGGCGGCGGCCAGGCTCGCCGGCGGCCTGGTCGAAGTGGAGCTCGTCGACCGGGGAGAGGCAGGGACGATGCTCTTCTCCGAGCAGTTCGCCTGTTTGAGCTGCGGCACCTCGATTCCCGAGCTGGAGCCCCGGATCTTCTCCTTCAACTCGCCCCACGGCGCCTGCGAGCGCTGCCACGGCCTCGGCTTCCAGCGCGTGATCGACCCCGAGCTGGTGGTCCCCGACCCGACCCTCTCGCTGGCCGAGGGGGCGCTGCAACCTTGGAACCGCGGCGTCACGGCCTACTGGCGGCGGCTGATCGCGGCGGTAGCCGAGGAGTACGGCGTTGACATCGAGAGACCGTGGGCGAAGCTGAAGAAAGCAGAGCGCGAGGTCTTCCTCTTCGGGACCGGCGGCGACCGCCACCGGGTCACCTACACCAACCGCTTCGGCCGGCGGCGCTCCTACAACGTCCGCTTCGAGGGGATCGTCAACCACCTCCAGCGCCGCTACGAGGAGACGGACTCCGAGACCAACCGCGAGCGGATCGAGGGCTACATGGCCGAGCAGCCCTGCCCCGAGTGCAAAGGGGCGCGACTGCGCCCGCAGACCCTTGCGGTCAAGGTCGGCGGGATCAGCATCGCCGAGTACAGCGCGATGTCGGCGCGGGCGGCGCGCGAGTGGATCGCAGCGCTGGAGATGACCGAGACCCAACAGGCGATCGCGCGACTGATCGTGCGCGAGATCTCCGAACGGCTCGCCTTCCTCGAGAACGTCGGCATCGGCTACCTCTCGCTGGACCGCTCGGCACGCTCGCTGTCGGGCGGCGAGGCGCAGCGGATCCGGCTGGCGACGCAGATCGGCTCCAGCCTAGTCGGGGTCATGTACGTGCTCGATGAGCCCTCGATCGGTCTGCACCAACGCGACAACGAGAAGCTGATCGCGACGCTCAACCGGCTGCGCGATCTCGGCAACACGGTGATCGTGGTCGAGCACGACGAGGGGACGATGATGGCGGCCGACCACATAGTCGACCTCGGGCCGGGAGCCGGAGAGCACGGCGGCCATGTGATCTCCGAGGGCCCGCCCGCAAAGATCGCCAGAGACCCGGCCTCGCTGACCGGCCAGTACCTCTCCGGCAAGCGCCGCATCGTGGTCCCGGCGCAACGCCGCGAGCCGCGCGGGTCACTGCTGGTGCGCGGCGCCAGCCAGCACAACCTCAAGCGAATCGACGTCGAGATTCCGCTCGGCGTCTTCTGCTGCGTGACCGGGGTCTCGGGCTCGGGCAAGTCGACCCTGGTCAACGAGACCCTGCACCACGCAGTCGCCAACCGCCTGCACCAAGCGAAGCTGCGGCCGGGCGCCCACGACGGCATCGACGGGCTCGCTCAGATCGACAAGATCATCAGCATCGACCAATCGCCGATCGGTCGCACGCCGCGCTCCAACCCGGCCACCTACACCAACGTCTTCGACCACATCCGCCAGCTTTTCGCCCAGACCCAGGAGGCGCGGACGCGCGGCTACAAGCCGGGGCGCTTCAGCTTCAACGTCAAGGGTGGCCGCTGCGAGGTCTGCCGCGGTGACGGCCAGATCAAGATCGAGATGCACTTCCTGCCCGACGTCTACGTCCCCTGCGAACAGTGCCACGGCAAGCGCTACAACCGCGAGACGCTGGAGGTGCGCTTCAAGGGCAAGAGCATCGCCGACGTGCTCGAGATGTCGGTCGAGGATGCGGTTGAGTTCTTCGAGAACGTGCCGAAGATCGCCCGCCGCCTGCGCACTCTGCACGATGTCGGGCTCGACTACATCCGCCTCGGCCAGCCGGCGACGACGCTGTCTGGGGGCGAGGCGCAGCGGGTGAAGCTGGCGACCGAGCTGTCGAAGGTCGCCACCGGCGACACCCTCTACATCCTCGACGAGCCGACCACAGGCCTGCACTTCGCCGACGTGCAGCGCCTACTCGACGTGCTAGGGAGGCTTGTCGACGCCGGCAACACGGTCGTCGTGATCGAGCACAACCTCGATGTGATCAAGACCGCAGACTGGCTGATCGATCTCGGCCCAGAGGGCGGCGAAGAGGGCGGCGAAGTGGTCGCCACCGGCACGCCTGAGGACGTTGCCGCGGCTGAGTCCTCCTACACAGGCCATTTCCTCGCCGCCCTGCTCGAAGTGGCCAAGCCGAAGCGCGCCGCCCGCAAGCGCCGCGAGCCGGTCGCGGCCTAGCGGGCGAAGAGAAGCGAAGCGCCGATCGCCCCGCCCAGGTCGCCCAGTGAGGCGACCCGGACCGCCGGAGGCCGCTCGTCGACGAAGAGGTGCTTGCCCATCTCCTTGGTCAGCGCCTCCATGTAGCGCTCGCCGAAACGCACGCCGAGCCCTCCGCCGACTATCACGGCTTCAGGGTCGAGCAGGTTGACCGCCGAGGCAATGCCGGTGCCGAGTGCCTCGATCGCGCGATCGAGCAGGCTCTCGGCGAGGTGGTCTCCGTGATCAAGGGCACGCTCCCAGATGCTGCTGGTCAGCCGGTCGCGGTCATGTCTTCGCATCAGCTTGAAGAGGTCGGTCTTGACCCCCTCCGCGTGCTGGCGCCTCGCCTCGGCTTCCATCGCGGCCCGCCCGGCATAGGCCTCCAGGCAGCCCTTGCGCCCGCACGGGCACTCGGCACCGCCGCGCTTGACGACCATGTGGCCGATCTCACCGGCGGCGCCCCGGCCCAGCCACGGCTTGCCGCCGAGCACGAGCCCGCCGCCGACTCCGGTGCCCCAGAAGACTCCGATCAGGCTCTTGAACTCTCGGCCGGCGCCGAGGTGGAACTCGGCCTCGGTAGCGACCTGGACGTCGTTGCCAACCCGCACGTCGGTGCCGAGGTCCTTCTTCAGGACTTCGGCGAGCGGGAAGCTGTCGTCCCAGCCGGGCAGGTTGCGGGCGCCGGAGACGACGCCGCTAGCCTCGTCGACGTCGCCGGGCGAGCCGACGCCGACGCCGCCTAGGCCGCTGGCCTCGGCCCCGGCTTCCCCAGCCGCCTCGCGCAGCGCGGCGGCCATCACGTCCGCCACGTCTTGCGGCCCGCCGCTGGTCGGCGTCGGGTGGCGCGCCTCGCCCAGGACTCTGCCGGCGCGGTCGACGATTGCGGTCTGGATCTTCGTTCCCCCCAGGTCGATGCCCCCGCGCATCTCGTCTTTGGTCGGACTCACGCTCGATTCCCTCCTGGCTGGATTGCGAGCCGACCCTACTGGGGGAGGCTTTGGAAAGCTAGGCGCATGTCCGAGCTACGTGGCTGGAGGCTGTGGTGGGCGAAGCGGCGCTGGTATGAGCGCAACCGCCGTCGCCTGCGTCGTTGGCGGCTTGCTCGCCACGCCGCCCGCGGCGGCTTCTTCATCCGCATGCCGGTCGAGGGCGAGGTGCTGGAGGCGCTCGAGGAGGGTCGGCTGAAGGTCGGCGAAGGCACCCTGCTTGAGCCCGGTTGCTGGATCACCCTGGCGCCCGAGGCGAGGATCGAGATCGGAGCAGGCTGCTTCCTCAACCGCAACACGATGCTCGCCGCTTATGAGCGGATCGCGATCGGCGACCACACGATGTTCGCAAACGGCTGCTTCGTCGGCGACGCCGACCACCGCTACGCCGACCCCGACACTCCGATCACCTGGCAGGGCTTTACCTCGAAGGGCCCGGTCGAGATCGGTTCCAACTGCTGGTTCGGCGTCAACTGCGTTATCACCAGCGGCGTCAGCATCGGTGATCGTTGCGTTATAGGCGCCAACTCCGTCGTCACCACCTCCCTGCCTGCGGGCGTGATCGCAGCTGGGGCGCCGGCGAAGGTGGTCAGGAAGATCGAGTGGACTGGGTGAGCTCTCCTACGGCAACGGCTCCCAGTCCCACGCCTTCTGCGACGTCAGGCTCTCCTGATCCAGGTATAGCCTGAACTCCGCCAGCTCAGCCGGCTCGACGCTGTAGACGTGGTCGGGTTCTGGGAAGTGGCGGGAACGGACCTCCGCAGTGTACTCACCCAGTCCTCGCACCATCTCCGCGTGGATGTCGGTGTAGCGCTTGACGAACTTGGCCATGCGGCCGGTGGTGATGCCAAGCAGGTCGTGGAAGACCAGCACCTGCCCGGAGGTGGCAGGACCTGCGCCTATCCCGATCGTGGGGATGTCCAGCTTCTCGACGATTGCCTCTGTGATTGCGGCGGGAACGGCCTCGAAGACGATCGCGAAGCAGCCGACGGATTGCAACGCCAGAGCGTCCTCGCAGAGCTGAATCGCCCCTTTGGCGGTCTTGCCTTGGGTCTTGTAGCCGCCGAGTGCGGTGGCGGTCTGCGGCGTCAGTCCGACATGGCCCATCACCGGAATCCCCGATCGGACGATCGCCCGTGCCCGCTCGACCGATGTCCCCCCGGCCTCCAGCTTCACGACCTGGCAGCCGGTCTCCTTGATCAGTCGCTGAGCGTTTTGGACGGCGATCTCGTTGCTGGCCTCATAGCTCCCCATCGGCATGTCGCCGACCATCAGCGGCACTCGCAGTCCACGGCGGACTGCCTTGCCGAGCATCACCATCTCCTCCATGGAGACGGGCTCGGTGCCCGGGTAGCCGAGGACCACCATCGCCGCCGTATCGCCCACCAAGACGATGTCGACGCCGGCCTCCTCGGCGGCCCTCGCCGAGGGATAGTCATAGGCGGTGACCATCACGATCGGCTCGCCCACCTCCTTCATCTCGGCGAGGCGGGGCAGTGTCACGGGATTGCGCGCGGCGGCCGCCGGGTCAGTCTGTCCGCGGACGCCCGTGCTCATGAGAGGAGCACCTCTGGGTGGCTGTCGACGGCGACAGCTCGGTTGGCGTCATCGACGTGGACGACGATCGGCGAGTAGGCCTCCAGGTCGATCTCGTCGTAGGCGCCGAAAGAGGCGACAATGATCCGATGACCGGGCCGGGTCAGGTGCGCTGCGGCACCGTTCACCTGCATCGTTCCCGAGCCGGCCCCGCCGTCGATCGCGTAGGTGATGAAGCGGGCGCCGTTGTCGATGTCCCAGACATGCACCTGCTCATTAGTGAGCAGGTCGGCGCTTGCCATCAGCTCGGTGTCGATGGTGATGCTGCCGATGTAGTCGACGTCGCAGTCGGTCACCGTGGCCCGGTGGATCTTCGACTTCAGCATCTGTCTCTGCATTTAGCTTCCCCTTGCCTCGTTCAGGGTTGGATCAGGACGTTGTCGACCAGGCGGGCGCCGCCGACCCGGGCGGCTAGCGCGACAAGCACCGGCCGGCCGTTCAGCTCGCCCACCGGGTAGAGCTCCTCGGCGTCGCATGCCTCGAGGTACTCGGGCTCGATGCCAGCCGACTCCAGCTCGCCGCGAGCGGCGGCGAGTCCGGCGGCAAGCGACTCGGCTCGCGCTCGCTGCAGGGCGGCGTGCAGCGCCCTCGGTATCGCCGCCGCCCGCCCGCGGTCCTCGGCGCCGAGGTACGTGTTGCGGGAGCTCATTGCCAGGCCGTCCGGCTCACGCACAGTTGGCAGCACCTCGATTCGCACCGGGAAGTCGAGGTCACGCACCATGCGGCGGATCACCACCGCCTGCTGGGCGTCCTTCTGGCCGAAGTAGGCGACCTCGGGCTGGACGGTGTTGAAGAGCTTTGCGACTATCGTGGTGACGCCGTGGAAGTGGCCGGCACCGCGGTGCGCCGGGTCGCCGCACAGCACCTCGGTCAGGCCCCTGACCTCGACCTCGGTGGAAAAGCCCGCCGGGTAGACCTCCTCGACCGGCGGTGCGTAGACAAGGTCGACGCCGGCGTCCGCGGCGAGACGCCTGTCGCGCTCCTCGTCACGGGGGTAGCGGTCGAGATCCTCGCCGGGACCGAACTGGGCGGGATTGACGAAGAGGCTCATGACGACGACGTCGCACTCGGCACGAGCGGCGCGCAGCAGCGAAAGGTGCCCCCCGTGCAAGTAGCCCATGGTCGGGACGAGCCCGACCGAGCACCCAACGCCACGCGCTTCTGCCAGCGCGTCGTGCAGCTCGGCCTTGGCGCGAACTGTTCGCACGCCGTCGTTTGTCGCAGGCGGGGGGTCGCTTAGTCGGGGTTCCATGGGGTCCATGCCCTTGGGGTCACGGCCTCAAACGATTATAAAGGTTCCTCGTATGCCGATCTATGAGTTCGAGTGCGAGGAGTGCGGGAATCGCTTTGAGGAGCTAATCCACCCGGGTGCCGGAACTCCCGTCTGTCCGAGATGTCGATCGGAGCGAGCGCGCCGACTGCTCTCGCTGCCCGCCCCGCCGGGTCGCCAGCCGCGCGGCGCGAGCGTCAGGTCCGGCGAATCGAGCCGTCGCGAGCGCGAAGCGGCGCGCGGCGAGCGCCTGGCGGCGACGAAGCGCAAGCGCGCGGCCGGAGATGCCCCGCCGCCGCGCCGCCGAAAGGGGCCGCAGTGAGTCTGTCTCCGGAGGAGCGCCGCGCCAGGCTCGTCGAGCTCTACAAAGAAGTCCAAGCATGCGCCAGATGCCCCCTCCACGAGACGCGCACCAAGGCTGTCTTTGGGGCAGGCGACGCCGATGCCGACCTGATGTTCGTCGGCGAGGCACCGGGGGCCGAAGAGGACCGTCAGGGTCTGCCCTTTGTCGGGCGGGCGGGACAGCTCCTCGGCGAGCTACTGGAGGGCATCGGGATGTCGCGCGAGAACGTCTTCATCGCCAACGTTCTCAAGTCGAGGCCTCCCGGCAATCGGGACCCGCAGCCCCTGGAGATAGAGGCCTGTCGGCCCTACCTGTTCGAGCAGGTACGGCTGATCGAGCCGAAGGTCCTCTGCACACTGGGCAATTTCGCCACCAAGCTGCTCAGCGGCAGCCCGGCTGGGATCACCAAGGTGCGGGGAGTGCCTCAGGTGCACGAGCTGGGCGGACGCACCATCTTCTTGGTGCCGCTCTTCCATCCCGCCGCGGCGCTCCGGACCCCAGCGGTGAAGGAGACCTTGCGCGGCGATTTCGAACGCCTGCCTGGGTTACTCGCCGGGCCCTTGCCGCCCTCGGAGGCTGAGATTCACGAGCCGGTTGAGGCCGGAGACGAGGGCCCACCACTACCGCCTCGGGTCGATCAGCTTGACCTGTTCGGCTAGGCTCCGGATGGAGAGGGCGGAGAGCCGCTCGGCGGCGGAGACGGAGGCACTCGGCGCCCGCATCGCCGCCCGGCTGGAGCCCGGCGACGTCGTCTTGGTCAGCGGCGAGCTCGGCACCGGCAAGACGACGCTGATCCGCGGCGCCTGCCGGGCGCTCGGGGTCGAGGGGCCGGTTACCTCCCCGACCTTCACGATCGGCCAGCGTTACTCCGGGCGGCTGCCCATCTCCCACCTCGACCTCTACCGATTGGAGAGCCTTGAGGGCGAGGACCCAGCCCTGCTGGATGACTATCTTGACCCCGACGGGGTCAGCTTCCTGGAGTGGCCGGCGGTGGCGGAGCCGCGCCTCGGGCGCCCGGCGCTGGAGGTGCGGCTTCGCCACGCGGGCGAGGACCGCCGCAAGATCGAATTCGGCTGAGCTGCTAGTAACCCGATCTCTTCAGCTGTTTGCTGGCCTTTTCGATCGCTTCGTTGGCCTTGCCTTTGGCTTCGTCCAGCTTCTTTTGGGCTTCCTTGCTGACCTTGCCGCTGTTGAGGCCTTTCTGGGCCTTTTCGATCGCCTTGTTGCCCTTGCTCTGGACTTCCTTGAGTGTCTTTTGGCCCTGATTCGTTGCTTTGTTGAGCTGCTTTTGGCCCTGTTCGAGGGCCTTGTTGACATCTTCCTTGGCGCCGCTGACCTGGTTGCTGATGCTGTTGGAGGTGCTGCTTCCTCCGCAGCCGGCCAAGATCGCGCCACACGCCGCTATCGTCAGCAGGGCCGCGAGCGGCGTCGCCCGGCGGGTGAATCTCCTCAAGTGGATCTCCTTTCAGGACGAGGGGACCGAACCTTACCCGGAAGCGGCGCATCCACCGGCTCGGAGTCGTGTTCGGGAATGTGAAAGGGCGCTGTAGCATCGGCTCTGAAACTCGATCCAAAAGGAAGTGATTTCCGCATGAAGGGACTGAAGGCGCTGGCGGCAACGGTGTTGGGGGTTGCCCTGCTCGCCAGCCCGGCGCCAGCTTCGGCGGGGGCGGTGGGCTACAGACACTACGTCGGCTGCGGTCTCACCGAACAAACGGCGCCCGCCCGCGCCTGCTCGAAGCAGAGCAAAAAGGGTGCCTTCTTCGAGAGTCTCGACGCCGACGTCTTCTACACCGTCTGCGTCAAGTTCCCGAACCGGAAGCACTTCTGCAAGGTCAAGCAGGAAGCGGTCAAAGGGCAGCTGTATGTGAACGAAATCACCCACGACGTCATCCCCGGCAAGCACAAAGTGACCTGGTTCGTCTCGGGCAAGCCCGTCGGTTCCTACTCCTTCACCGTCGGGAAGTAGCGTCGAGCTGATAGTCGTCGGTTTCGACACCGCGACCGGCGATACCGCCGTCTGCGCCGCGCGCGGTGGCGATGTGCTGCACGAGTCGCTGCTGGGCCTCTCGGCGGAGGGCAGGCCCCGACACGCAACGGTGCTGCTGGAGGAGGTGGAGCGCGCAGCCGCCGCGGGCGGCGGCTGGGGCGCGGTCGGCCTGATTGCGGTCGGCCTCGGGCCCGGCTCGTTCACGGGGGTGCGGATCGGGATCGCCACAGCGCGGGGCCTGGCGGCGAGCACGGGCCTGCCGGTGGTCGGAGTCTGCACGCTCGACGCCATCGGGCGGGCGCTGGGCGAGAGCGGTGACGGGGCCGGTCGCCTCGCCGTTCTCGATGCCCGTCGCGGTGAGGTCTTCGCTGCGCTTTACGCGGCGGAGCTGGGCGAGCGGCTCTGGGAGCCGTTCGTTGCCTCGCCTGCCGATCTCGCGGCGCGGGTTGCGGAGTTGGCGCAGGTTCCCCGGGCAGCCGGATCTGGGGCGCTACGATTTCGCCAAGAGCTGATGCGGTACGGCGTCGAGATGGCCGAAGACGACGATCCCGTGCACCGGGTCGCCGCGCGGCACATCTGCGCGCTTGCGGCGGCCGGGGAGGCGGGGGACGCCGAGCCGCTCGGCCCGATCTACCTGAGACCCCCCGACGCGGTGCGGTGGCATGAGCGAGACACTGTCCAGACAGCCGAGTGAGGTATCCCACGAGGTGAAGGTGAGGCGACTCGCCTACAGCGACCTGCCTTCGGTGATCGCGATCGAGCGGCGCTCCTTCCCGACGCCGTGGTCTCTGGCGATGTTCGTGCTGGAGCTCTCCAAGCCGTCCGGGCTCTGCCTCGCGGCGAGCACCGGCGAGGAGCTGCTCGGCTACGCCGTCTGCTCCCGCTACGACCAAGTCTGGCACCTGATGAACGTCGCCGTCGCGCCGGAGCGTCGCCGTTCGGGGGTCGCCGGGCAGCTGATCTCGCGGCTGATCGAAGAGGCGCGGGGGAAGCTGCCCTTCACCCTCGAGGTGCGGGTCTCCAATCTTGCGGCGATCGCGATGTATGAGCGTTTCGGCTTCCGCTCCGCTGGCGTCCGCCCTCGCTACTACCACGACAACGGCGAGGACGCGCTGATCATGTGGCTGGACTAGCGTCGTTGGTCCTCGCGATCGAGACCTCCTGCGATGACACCTGCGCGGCCGTGCTCGACGGCCCGTGCGTCCTCGCCAATGTGATCTCCTCCCAGGCTGTCGCCCATGAGCGATTCGGAGGCGTCGTGCCGGAGGTCGCCTCTCGCCACCACCTGGAGCTGGCCGCGCCGGTGATCGAAGCTGCAATGCAGGAGGCGGGCGCCTCGCTCGATGACGTCGAGGCGGTGGCGGTCACCGCCGGTCCCGGCCTGATCGGCGCCCTCTTGGTCGGGGTCAGCACCGCGAAGGCAATTGCCGCGCCACGGCGGCTGCCGCTGATCCCAGTCGACCACATGCAGGGCCACGTCGCCGCCAACTTCCTCGAGCCCGAGCCGCTGGAGCCGCCGTTCCTCTGCCTCCTTGCCAGCGGCGGGCACACCCTGCTGGCCGCCGTCCGTGACCGCCGTGGTCACGAGGCTCTCGGCCAGACCCTCGACGACGCCGCCGGGGAGGCATTCGACAAGGCGGCGCGCATGCTCGGGCTCGGTTACCCCGGCGGGCCCGCCCTGGAGAGGCTGGCGGCGGCAGGCGACCCCGCCGCCTTCGAGCTGCCGGTGGCGATGGCCCGTGACCCAGGGCTCGACTTCAGCTTCAGCGGCCTAAAGACGGCGCTCGTCTACCGCTGTCGCGAGCTCGGATCCGATGAGGTGCTGGGGCGGGGCGCCGACCTCGCCGCCTCCTTTCAGGCCGCGGTCGTCGGCCAACTCGTCGCCAAGCTGGAGCGGGCCCTTGGCCGGGGAGGATGGGAGGCGGTTGCGCTCGGTGGAGGGGTGGCGGCGAACGGGCCGTTGCGCGAGGCGGTGGCCGCGCTCTGCGACCGCCTCGGGCTGCGGCTGAAGCTTCTCCCGCTTGAGCTCTGCACCGACAATGCGGCGATGATCGGCTCCGCGGCGCGCTTCGCCGAGGCGATCCCCTATCCCGGCTACCTCTCATATGACGCCTTCGCCTCCGACCCCCCGCCGGTCGCATGACCGAGGTGATCGTCTACTCGCGTCGCGGCTGCCACCTCTGCGAGGAGGCGCTGGACGCGATCCTCGCGCTGCATTCCGAGGGCTTTCGATTTGAGCTGCGCGAGGTCGATATCGAGGGCGACGATGCACTGCTGCGCGCCTACCTGGAGCGCATCCCGGTAGTCGAGGTCGGCGGCGAGGTCGTCTCCGAGCTTTCGCTCGACGAGGCGGTCCTGCGGGCGAGGCTCGATATCGTGGGGGCGGATGGCACAGGCGATCGAGGAGCGTGAGGTGGCCGAAGGGCTGATCGTCGACGGCGAACGGCTTTCGCTCGGCGTCGCCGCGCGCCTCTCGCGCTACCTCCAGGTCCTCACTCAGGCTCGCAAGATGGGGCGGGAGACGATCTCCTCGCAGGAGCTCTCCGAGTACACCCATATCAACCCGACCCAGATTCGCCGCGACCTCTCCGGCTTCGGAAAGTTCGGCAAGCGGGGCGTCGGCTACAACGTCGAGTCGCTGGTCGCCGAGATCCGCAAGATCCTTCGAACCTCTGGCCAACACAACATCGCTCTCTTCGGGGCCGGCAATCTCGGCCAGGCGATCGCCAGCTCCGACATCTTCGCCGACCACGGCTTCCAGATCGTCGCCATGTTCGACGTCGACCCCGGTGTTGTCGGCACCGAGGTCGGCAGCATGCGGGTCCGAGACTTCGGCGACCTGGAGGCGATCGTCTCCGAGGATGAGATCGTGGTCGGGGTGCTTGCCGTCCCTGCCGCCTCCGCCCAGGACGTCGCCGACCGCCTGGTCGAGTCCGGCGTCAAGATCATTTTCAACTACTCCGAGCAGCTTCTCCAGGTGCCGCCGGAGGTGACCGTTCACACCTCCAGTCCCGCTGTCGACCTGCTCTACGCGCTCTACTTCTACCTCGCCTGATCCTTGTCCCTCGACCTCGACCTCGTTCGGGAGAGATTCGAGTCCTCCACCGACTTCACTGTCGGGCTGGAGGAGGAGTTTGCGATCCTCGACCCCACGACGCTGGAGCTGGAGCACCGCTTCGAGGACGTCTATGCGGCCTGCCAGGGCAACGCGGTGCTCGCCGGGTCGGCGGCCGGCGAGCTAATCGCCTCCGAGATAGAGATCCGCTCGGGGCGTTCGGAGACCTTCGCCGAAGCGCTGGCGAGCCAGCGCGACCGTCGCGCCCAACTGTTCGAGCTAACTGCTGGCATGGGCCTGGCGTTGGGGGCGATGGGCACCCACCCCTGGGCCAGCTACCTCGATCAGCGGATCATCGACACCCCGCACTACACCCGCCTGCGGCACGAACTGGGCTGGGTCGCCCAGCGCAACAACACCTGGAGCACGCACGTCCACATGGGAGTACGCGGCGCCGACCGGGCGATCGCGGTCTGCGACTGGATGCGGGAGCTCTTGCCGCTGTTGCTCGCGGTCTCGGCTAACTCGCCCTTCCTCGACCGTCGCGACACCGGCCTGCACACGGTTCGCACCGAGATCTTCACCCGCACTTTCCCGCGCTGCGGCATCCCGTCCGCGTTTGGCAATTGGGAGCGCTACGCCGAGTTCGTCGGCATGCTGGAGCAGACCGGGACGATCGTCGAGTCGACCCAGCTTTGGTGGAGCGTTCGCCCCCACCATCACTTCGGCACCGTCGAGGTGCGGATCTGCGACGCGCAGAGCAGGGGGGACGAGTCCTTCGCGCTCGCCGGGCTGATCGCGGCCTGCATTGCCCAGACGGCGCTCGATTACGACGAGCGGGGCTATGAGGGTGCCGGGGAGCCGCTTGCCGACCGTGAGGTTGAGGAGAACCTCTGGCGGGCGATCCGCCACGGGATGGACGGCAGAACGATCGACTTCCGGCGCGGTGAGGTGGTCGAGTCCAGGGCGGCGCTGGAGTCGGTGCTCGCTTGGACCGAGCCCTGCCGTTCGCGGCTTGGCATCGAGGTTGAGCTGCCAGAGCGAAATGGCGCCCAGCGAGCCCGCGAGGCGCTCGACGCCGGGGCCTCGATCGAAGACGTCTACCGCGACGCGGTGACGGAGACGAAGCGCACCTACACGGCCGCCGAGCGAGCCGCGAAGCCCGCGTAGGAAGCGGTCGCGGGACGGGGGCGCCGCACTCGCATATAGACTCCCGCGCCGCTAAACCAGCCGGAGGAGCCTAACTTGACCAAGTTCTTGACCGATTACGGAGTCGTCGTCGCGCTCGTCTGTGCCGGGGCGGCCGTTGTGTATGGATTGGTGATCACCCAGCGCCTGCTCGCGAAATCGCCGGGCAACGAGCGCATGCAGGAAATCTCGGGAGCGGTGCAGGAAGGCGCCAAGGCTTATCTCACCCGTCAGTACACGATCATCGCCGCCGTCGCGGTGCCGCTCACGATCGTGCTCTGGATCCTCCAGGACTACAAGACCGCGATCGGCTTCGTGATCGGCGGCTTCCTCTCCGGCTCGGCCGGCTTCATCGGCATGAACCTCTCGGTGCGGGCCAACTCCCGGGTCGCCGAGGCGGCCCGCGGCGGCGTCCCGCCGGCGCTCGACGTCGCCTTTAAGGGCGGCTCGGTCACCGGCATGCTGGTGGTAGGCCTGGCGCTGTTCGGCGTCGCCGGCTACTACGGCCTCCTGATCCTCACCGGCAGCACCGACAAGCAGGCTGTCGACGCGCTGATCGGCCTCGGCTTCGGCGGCTCGCTGATCTCGGTCTTCGCCCGGCTCGGTGGCGGCATCTTCACCAAGGCGGCCGACGTCGGAGCCGACTTGGTCGGCAAGGTCGAGGCGGGCATACCCGAGGATGATCCTCGCAACCCGGCGGTGATCGCCGACAACGTCGGCGACAACGTCGGCGACTGCGCCGGCATGGCAGCCGACCTCTTTGAGACCTACGCCGTCACCTCGGTCGCCGTGATGCTGCTCGGAGTGCTCACCTTCACCGGAGCCGGTGGGGACTTCTCACGCGAGGTGGCGATCTTCCCGCTGGTGATCGGCGGCGTCGCGATCATCGCCTCGATCATCGGAGCACTCTCGGTGCGAACCAAATCTGACCGCGTCGAGGGCGCTCTGTACCAGGGCCTGATCGTCTCAGGGATCCTCTCGATCGCCGCCTTCTACCCGGTTACAAGGTGGCTGATGAGCGACCCCGTGCGACTGGGACTCAGCACCGCCGCCAAGACGGTGACCACCACCGACCTTTGGCTCTGCGCCGTGATCGGCGTCGCGGTCACCGCCCTCCTCTTCGTGATCACCGACTACTACACCTCGACCCGCTTTCGCCCGGTGCGGACGATCGCCAAGGCCTCAGAGACCGGCCACGCGACCAACATCATCCAGGGTCTCGCCCAGGGCTTTCAGTCGACCGCTGCGCCGGCTCTGGTCCTTGCGCTGGCGATCCTCGGTGCCAACCAGCTTGCCGGTATCTACGGGATCGGCGTCGCCGTGATGGCACAGCTCTCGCTTTGCGGTCTGATCGTCGCCCTCGACGCATTCGGCCCGATCACCGACAACGCGGGCGGCATCGCCGAGATGGCGGACTTGCCAGAGGCCGTGCGCAACGTCACCGACCCGCTTGACGCGGTCGGCAACACGACCAAGGCCGTCACCAAGGGATATGCGATCGGCTCTGCTGCACTTGCCGCACTGGTTCTGTTCGCCGCCTTCAAAAGCGAATTGGGCGACCACGCTCCGGCGGGCTTCGACCTCAGCAACCTCTTCCGCCTGACCAGCCCCGAAGTGCTGATCGGGCTGATTGTCGGCGGCATGATGGTCTACCTGTTCTTGGCGCTGGCGATCGAGGCGGTCGGCCGCGCCGGCGGCCAGGTCGTCGAGGAGGTGCGCAGGCAGTTCCGCGAGCACCCGGGGATCATGGAGGGAACCGAGAAACCCGAGTACGGCAAGACGGTCAGCATCGTCACCGCCGCCGCCCAGAAGGAGATGATCCTCCCGGCGCTGATCCCGATCGCCGTGCCGGTAGTCGTCGGCCTGCTCAGCGTCAACGCGCTCGGTGGCCTGCTGATCGGCGTGATCGTCGTCGGTCTCTTTGCGGCGCTCTCGATGACAGCCGGCGGGGGGGCCTGGGACAACGCCAAGAAGCTGATCGAGGACGGCGCCCACGGCGGCAAGGGCTCCGAGGCTCACGCCGCCTCGATCACCGGCGACACGGTAGGCGACCCATACAAGGACACCGCCGGCCCTGCGATCAACCCGATGATCAAGGTCGCGAACATCGTCGCGATCCTGATCATTCCCATCGTTCACTTCTGAGCTCTCACGCGCCACTCAACGTCTCCGACTTCGAGAGGCTCGCCGCTCAGAAGTTGGAGGCAGGGGCGCTGGGGTATTTCGCCGGGGGCGCCTGCGATGAGGTGACCCTGCGGGACAACATCGATGCCTGGCGTGCGCTGGCGGCTGCGGCCGCGGGTGCTCGTCGATGTGAGTGAGGTGAGGACCTCGGCGAGCATCTTGGGCTCTGAAGTCTCGATGCCCGTCTTCGTTGCGCCGGTGGCCTATCAGCGGCTGGTGGACGACGATGGAGAGCTGGGGATGGCCCGCGCTGCGGCCGCCGCGGGGACGGTGATGTGCCTCTCAACCCTGGCGACCGTGCGGCCGAGCGAGGTCGCCGCCGCTGCCCCGGCCGGGCGACGCTGGTTCCAGCTCTACTGCTTCAAGGACGGAGGCCTCACCCGAGCGCTGGTGGACGAGGCGGCCGGCTCGGGCTTCGAGGTGATTGTGATAACCGTCGATGCGCCGCGCGGAGGCCGTCGCGAGCGTGACCTGCGGACCGGATTCAAGATCCCGGGAGGACTCGGAGTGCCGAGTGTGCAGGCCGCCCTGGGGGTCAACCGTGAGGTGACGATCGAGGAGACGTTCTCGCTGATGGACCCGGCGCTGAGCTGGCGAGACCTCGAGGGTCTCGTCTCGGAATGCAGTCTCCCGGTGATGGTCAAGGGCGTGCTGACCCCCGAGGACGCGGCGCTCGCGGTCGAGCACGGCGCCGCTGGCGTCGTCGTCTCCAACCACGGCGGTCGCCAGCTCGACTGCGTGCTGGCCAGCGTCGATGCTCTGCCGGAGGTGGTCGATGCCGTCGGGGGCCGGGCCCCGGTATTCATCGACGGCGGCGTGCGCCGCGGCAGCGACGTCGCGGTCGCGCTCGCGCTCGGCGCCGATGCGGTAATGGTCGGACGCCCCGCCCTCTGGGGGCTGGCCGCGGCTGGGGAGGCGGGCGCCCGGCGCGTGCTCGAGCTGCTCCGCGACGAGCTGGAGTTGACGCTGGCCCTCTGTGGCTGCGCCTCGCCTGCGGACCTGGACCGCGTTCACGTTCAGAGGGCGCCCTAGAATCGCGACGATGGCATCGCCAGAGGGGATCTACCGCGGCTCCGTTCGGGCCTTCTCGCTTGTCTTCCTCGCGCTGGGCCTGGTGATCCTCATCGCCACCCTTGCCGCTGGCGGCGGGCCGCTTTCGGTCGGGGTGGTGATGGGCGTTGCCTTCGCCGCGGTCGGTGGGGGGCGGCTGTGGGCAGCATCCCGGATGGATCGGTGAGCGAGCCGGAGGCGGAGCGGTCGCACTCGGCGCCGCTGTTGCGCCGCGGACTCGGCGTCCCCTGGCTCTTCGCCACCGCCTACTCGGCCGTCGGCTTCTCGATCTACTTCGCGCTCGGGGTCGTCGCCGGCCGCGGCCTCGGGCTCACCCCGTTGATCTTTTTGGCCGCGGGACTGCTCTTTGCGCTGACCACGCTCAGCTATGTCGAGGGCGGCGCGATGTTCCGCGAGCGCGGCGGCTCCTCCACATTTGCCCGCCACGCCTTCAACGAGCTGATCGCCTTCATCGCCGGCTGGGCGATCCTGATCGACTACCTGATCGTGATCGCCTTGGCGGCGATCTCGGTCCCCCACTACCTTGAGCCGATCTCCCCCAGCCTCGGCAGGCCCGGCTTGGAGATCGGGGTGGCCACTCTAGTCATCGTCGCGGTCAGCGTCCTCAACGTCCTCAACGTCACCGGGCGGGGGCGCCAGCGCTCGCTCGCCGTGCTCGCCCTCGCCGACGTCAGCCTCCAGCTCGCAGTGATCATGGTCGGTGTCCTCGCCGTCTGGCATCCGGCCCGTCTGACCGCCCAGCTCGATCTCTTCACCAGCCCCAGCTTCAAGGACATCGTCTACGCGGCGGTTCTCGCGATGCTCGCCTACGCCGGTATCGAGGCCGCCTCCGACCTTGCCCCCGACATCGAGGTCGAGCCGCGCGAGCTGAAGCGGATCGTCTCGCTCGGGGCGATCGCGGTGCCGGTGGTCTACGCCGGGATGGCGGCGATCGCCCTGATGGCGGTGCCGGTGGTCGCCGGTCCCCACGGGCCGGAGACGGCGCTCGGCGGCCGCTACGTCGATGCACCGGTGCTGGGAGTGGTCTCCGCCTTTCACCCCGCCGGGGTCGCCGATGCGATGCGCTGGATGGTCGCCCTGGTCGCCACCCCGGTGCTGTTCTGGGCGGCCAGCATCTCGATGCTCGGCGTCTCTCGCCACATTTACACACTGGCGATCAACCGCCAGATTCCCAGCTGGCTGGGAAAGCTCAGCAAGCCTCACGCCACGCCCTATGTCGCGATCGCGATCTCCGGCGCAATCGCGATCGGCCTAGTCGTGCCGACCAGCGTCGAGCTGCTGGCCAGCATCTATGCCTTCGGCGCCACCTTGGCGATCACCATCGCCCACCTCTCGATCATCCGCCTCAGGATCAGGGAACCTGATCGGCCACGGCCTTTCCGGGTCCCGTGGAACGTCTCATGGCGCGGCGCCAGCCTTCCCATCCCGTCGATGCTTGCGGCGCTGATCAGCGGGCTCGCCTTCCTCAGCGTGCTCGCCTACCACGATGTTGCCCGCTGGGTTGGGATCGGCTGGATGGCGTTCGGGCTCCTCTTCTACGTCATCTACCGCAAGGTCTTCGAGGAAACGACGCTTACCAAGCGAGTCTCGGTCACCGAGCAGGCCCTTACCAGGCAGGCGCCGGAGGTCGCCTTCCGGAGCATTCTCGTGCCTGTCTTTGGGACCGAGCTGGACGACGACATAGTCGCCACAGCCGGACGTCTCGCTGCGGCAGAGCAGCAGGAGGCGGATACAGAGCGCTATGACTCCCACCTCGACATCGTGTACGTGGTCGAAGTTCCGCTGGCGCGTTCGCTGGACGCCGAGCTGCCGCCGGAGGAGGAGGAGGAAGCACGGCGCGCCCTCGGGCGGGCCAAGCAGGTCGGAGAGGAGTACGAGGACGTGGAAGTGAGTGCCGAGGTGGTGCGCGCCCGCAACGTAGGCGCCGGAATCGTCGAGGCGGCGCGGCGTAGCGGCGCTGAGGCGATCGTCGTCGGTGGTGAGCCTCCGACCAAGATCAGGGGTGGGGCGACGCTAGGCGGGATCGGTGCCGCCAAGCCCGCCGAGATCGGTGCCGCGACCGAGTACGTGCTGAAGAAATCTCCCTGCCGGGTGCTCCTGACGGCGCCACCGGAGGTCGCTCCAAGGGCGGCGGCCCAGGCCTCGACAGCCGACTAGTATCCGGCTATGTTCATCCTGATCGTCGGCTGCGGCCGGGTTGGATCTTCGGTCGCCCGGGCGATGTTGCGGGAGGGCCATGAGGTGTCCTGCCTCGACGAGGACCCAGAGTCCCACGCCAGGCTCGAGGTCGGACTCGAGAAGGGCTGGGAGGATCTTGGCGGCCACTTCACGGTAGGAGCCGGTCTGGAGACCGAGGCGCTGATCGCCGCCGGGGTCGAGCGCGCCGATGCCTTCATCGCCTCCACCGACGGCGACAACACCAACATCATCATCGCCCAGATTGCCCAACGCCGCTACGGGGTTCCGACGGTGATCGCGCGGGTGCTAGATCCGCTGCGGGCCGAGTGGTACCAGCGCCAGGGCCTGCACACGGTTTGCCCGACCCGGGTCGCGATCGACATGCTGGAGAACGCTGTCCGTGAGGGCGACCAGAGGGGCGGCGGCGGGCCGGAAGACTCCGCGGAAGCCGCCTGAGGCGACGGGGGAGAGGGGAGTCGCATGTACATAATCGTCGTTGGAGCGGGCAAGGTCGGCTGGAACCTGGCGCGAGAGCTGCTCGATAAGGGGCACGAGGTGACGGCCATCGAGAGCAATCGGCGCCGCTACCTGACTGTCGAGCAGGAGCTCGAGCACAACATCTCCTACGGCGACGCCTCGGAGCTATGGGTGCTGGAGCGGGCCGGCATCCAGCGGGCAGACATGGTGATCGCGGTTACTGGCGATGACGAGGACAACATGCTTATCTGTCAGGTGGCCCGCGAGAAGTACCTCGTTAGCCGGGTGATCGCCCGCGTCAACAACCCTCGCAACCGTCAGCACTTTGACCTGTTGAACATCAAGCCCTCTGTCTCTGCGACGGATCTCATCATCCGCCTGCTCGAGCACGAGGTGCCGGAGTACGGACTCGTCCACCTGCTCGACCTGCAGGAAGAGCAGCTGGAGATCATCGAGATGCTGCTCGGCCAGGACTCCGGGGTGACAGGGCGGCGAGTTGGCGACCTGCAGATGCCCGAAGGCAGCCTGTTGATCTCGATCCTGCGTTCAGGCAAGGGCTTTGTCCCTGGCCCCGACACCGTGCTGGAGGCTGGTGACGAGGTGCTTGCGGTACTCGACCCCGGCAGGGAGGACGACCTCAAAGCGCTGTTCGGGCCGCGAGGGAACGGTACGGGCGACGATGACTGATCGTGTTGTCGACTTCTTGCTGATTGGCGGCGGCATGGCCTCCGCCCACTGCGCGGCCGAGCTACGGCGGCGCGGGGCGGAGGGATCGATTCTCCTGGTCGGGCGCGAGCCCGAGCCGCCCTACGAACGACCGCCGCTCTCTAAGGAGTACCTGCGCGGCGAGGCCACGCGCGAGGACGCATACGTAAATCCTCCCTCCTGGTACGAGGAAAGCCAGATTGAGCTGCTGAGCGGGTGCAACGTGATGACCCTTGACCCGGCGGCGGGGGTGGCGAAGCTACAGGGCGGGGGAGAGGTGTCCTTCGGCAAGGCGCTGCTCGGCACCGGTGCGACGGTCAACATCCTCCGTGTCGAGGGAGCCGAGAACGAGGGCATCCACTACCTGCGCGCCTTCGGCAACTCCGACGCGATCCGCGCCGATGCCGAGGCGGCTGAGCACGTGGTGCTGATCGGCGGTAGTTACATCGGCACGGAGGTCGCCGCCTCGCTCACAGCCCGGGGAGTCAAGTGCACGATCGTGATGATGGAGGAGGTAGTGCTCGCGCGGACTTTCGGCGAGGACGCCGGCCGCTGGTTCCAGGGACTGATCGAGTCCAAGGGCGTCGCCGTCCACGGCGGCGAGGAACTGGAGGCCTTCGAGGGGGACGGGCGCGTCAAGGCGGTGGTGACGAAGAGCGGGCTGAGTATCGAGTGCGACGCGGTCGTAATCGGCGCCGGCGTGCGCCCCGACACGATGCTCGCCCAGCGGGCGGGCATCGATGTGGGCGACGGGGTCATCTGCGACGCGAAACTTCAGACCTCCGCTCCAGGCATCTACGCGGCGGGCGACTGTTGCTCGTATGAAAGCGTCGTCCACCGTCGGCGGCTACGGGTTGAGCATTGGGACGTGGCGATGCAGCAGGGCATGCACGCCGCTCGCAATATGCTCGGCGAGGCTCGCGACTACGAGGTCGTCCCCTACTTCTTCAGCGACCTTGCCGACTGGGCGAGCATCGAGTACATCGGCCCCGCCACCGAGTGGGACGAGGAGATCTGGCGCGGCGATCGCGACTCCGGTGAGTTCTCTGTCTGGTACCTGAAGGGCGGCAGGGTCGCGGGCGCGCTCAGTGTCGGCCGATCCGAGGATCTCGCCGAGGCCCGGCGCATGCTCGCCGATGGTGTCGACGTCTCCACGGCAACGGCTTGGATTGCCGACCCCGCAAGCAGCCTCTCCGAGATCGGCGCCTGATCCTTTCGCCCCTGCCCTCCGGCTATCCTCCGGTCTCTCTTTGCGGCCTGGTGTAATGGCAGCACGCCTCGCTCTGGACGAGGTAGTCGGGGTTCGAGTCCCTGGGCCGCAGCTTTCGGATCTGGCTTGCTAGAGCCAGCGAGACGGTGGCAACGACCGCCGTGCGCCAGTCTGTGCGCCAGTCAGTGGGCTGGTGCCCCTCACCTCTGGTTTTCTCCCGCTTGCAGTCTGCCCCGGCGCTTCGCATCCTTCGACTGTCTACCCCCGAGTTGAGGCCAAAGTGCCAGCGGTGAATGGCCGGCGTGTCCAGCCGCCTCAAACTCTCGTCCGCTCGCCGGCTGCCCCGCTGGCTTTGCCGCAGTCGCAACCACTAGGCTCCCCTCCGCTCAACACCTCTAGACGGGAGATAGATGACCAACCGCTGGCGTTCGCTACTTGTCCTTCCCATCGCAGCTTTCGCCTCGCTCGCGGTGGCGCCGGCAGCGGGAGCTGCGATCACCAGCTCTCAGATCACAACGCCTGCGAGCCCCACCTTCGCGATCAACGACGAAGAAGCGCCGAGCACGATCGCCGTGTCGGGGACGACTAGCGGCGGGAACCCCGCAACCGACAAAGTCGACCTCGACTGCTTCTACGGGCCCGGTCCAGAAGATTTGACGCTCGCCAAAGAAGTCCCGCTGAGCTCAGAAGGCGATTTCTCGGTTCCCGCTGCCAAACTCGCGAGCATCGAGGACCAAGTCTGCCGGCTGCGCGCGGTTCCGGCGAGCACGATTCCGGCGGACCTCTCGCCCTTCAGCGGCCCAGTCATCGCGACCGGGGAACGCGCAAAAACCGCCAAGATCGAAACGGGGCCCAACAACGGCCAGCCTTATGACCTCTACATCTGGGGCCAACAGCTCAGCGCAGCCGATGACTATGACTCTCTGGGCAGCTGCGGCCTTGACGACGGCTATCTCTTTGACTCCGAATTCAAGCTGACGACGACGACCTTTTACTGCAACGACTGGTTCGAGCAATACGACAACAACAAAGAAAACTCCGCCTCGACCCGTTCGGAGATCCAGGTCGACGGGGCAAACGCCTATACCCCCGACGCTGCCGAGGATATAAACAAGGAAGCCAGCCCTGACTTCCCAACCTTCTCCTACTCCTACAGCCAAAACCCGGCGAACGGCAATCTGACGATCAAAGAGTCAGACCCCATCGTCAAGTGCCCGGAAGCGACCTACCCGCCGACTCCTGTCAGCTGCCCGATGTTCGAGTCCACCGGCGTGACTGATAGCCGCACCATCGAACAGACCAACGAAGGGCATCTCGTCACGATCACCGACCACTACGAAAGCACCGACGGTCAGTCCCACTCGCTGAGCCTCTTACCACAGAACTCTCAGTACTTCGCCTCCCGCCCAAACCTCCACGGGGAAGTGATCGCCTACCGCTTCCCCGGCCAGGGTGCCTTCGCCAAGCACGCCTACGGGGAAAGCGTCAGCCTCCCCGGCGAAGCCCCGAGCGCCACGTTCATCAACGTCGAAGGCGCCTCCGAAGGCGACATGGAAACAGGCCAAGGGGCGATCATCCTTGGCCAGCCAGCCTCCGAAGCAACCTTCAACCAGGTCGACTCAAATCAGAGCGAATTCTATTTTCACCAGACGGCCAACGTCCCAGCTGGAGGCTCGGCGACGATCCAGACGGCCTACGCGCAGGCCTACAGCTCCACGGAAGTAGCTGCCTTGGCCGAACAGGCCGAGACGGACTTCAAGCCGGCGCCGCCAGCGCAAAAGGCGCCAATTCCGCCAGCGCCGTCGAACCTGTTCAGCTTCGGCAAGGTGACACTGAACAAGCACAAAGGCACGGCCTCACTTCAGGTGATGGTCCCGGGCGCAGGCCTCATAGTCCTCTCGGGCAAGCAGGTAAAGCAAGCCAGCCTCACCGCCTCGGGGATGGCCACGATAGCGATGAAGATCACCCCCACGGGAAAGCTCGTCCGCAAGCTCAAGAAGTCGGGCAAGGCGACCGTGTCGGTCTCTGTGACTTTCACCCCAACCGGAGGCACGTCGAAGACCCTGGCCAAGAAAGTCAAGCTCGCCAGGAAGCGCTAGATCCTCGGCAGGCTGAATAGGCTTGCCCTCAAATGGACGATGTAACTGCCTTTCCGCACTTCTGAATCGCTATTTGCGCCCCCACCCGTTGAGGTACTCGGCGGCTTGGAGTGAGAGCGTCTCGAGCTCGTTGATCAGGGCTCGTAGCTTGCGCGCGTCGTCGAACCAGGGTTTGTAGCTTTCGGCTTGCTGGGCGTTGAGCTGGCGGGTGACGGTCTTGCCGTTGATCTTGCGCGTCCAGGAGTGGTAGGGGCCGTGCAGCACTGGTCGCTCTGAGCGACAGTGGCAGCCGGGGCTGGAGCAGCGGGTGTGCCGTGCAGTGAGGCTGCCGGGGAGCACGAAGCCGAGCTTTGAGATCTCAGCGATCAGCTTCTGGCGTTGGCTTTCGAGGGCGGCTGGGGGTTCGGTCATCGTTTCCGTCCGGAGCTTGACGTAGCTTACTTCAAGCTCCCGACGGAACACGATCGCGATGAACGCACAGGAACCGTTCGAGCTTGAATCCCGGGCGCTGGGCGCGCTGCCGATCGTCTGCCGGTTCCTTGAGCGGATGCGACTGGCTGGGCTGCTTGAGCGCCACCTGCCGCCCGCCGACGCCCGCGTGGCGCTTGAGCCGGCGCGTGCGATCGGCCTCTTGGTGCGCAACCTGTGCGTTTCGCACCAGCCGCTTTATCGGCTGGGCGAGTGGGGTTTGCCGTTTGAGCCGGCGCTGCTCGGCCTGAGCGCCGAGGAGGTGGAGCTGCTCTCAGACGATCAGGTCGGGCGGGCGCTCGATCGCCTCTTCTGCGCCGACCGCGCGTCGCTCCTTACCGAGCTTGTGCTCGGCGCGATCGCCGAGTTCGAGGTCGACTGCACCCAGCTTCACAACGACTCGACCTCGATCACCGTGCACGGCGCCTACCGCTCCGCCGACGGGCACCAGTCAGCCGGCCGCCCGACGCCCCGGGTCTGCCACGGTCATAACAAGGACCACCGTCCCGACCTCAAGCAACTGCTGTGGATCCTGACGGTCTCCGCCGACGGGGCGGTGCCGCTCGCCCATCGGCTCGCCGACGGCAACCTCACCGACGACCGGACTCACATCCAGACCTGGGAGGGGCTGCGGGCGCTCGTCGGCCGTGCGGACTTCCTCTACGTGGCGGACTGCAAGCTATGCACGCGCGAGCAGATGGGGCATCTCGACGCGGGCGGCGGGCGGTTCGTGACGGTGCTGCCCAAAAGCCGCAAGGAGGACGGCTTCCTGCGCGACTGGGTGCAGGCCACAACGCCCGAGTGGTCAGAGGCGGAGCGCAAGAACGGCAAGCGCTCAGACGATCCCGACCAGGTGTGGTGGACGGCGCCGGCGCCGATCCCCTCCGCCGAGGGTTACCGGATCGTCTGGGTGCGCTCCAGCCCAAAGATCGGCCGCGACGCCCAAGCGCGCCAGGAGCGCATCGAGCGCGGGCTGAAGGCACTCTCCAGGCTCCAGGCCAAGCTCGCCGGCCCCAAGAGCCGCCTCCGCACCCGCCAGGCGGTCGAGCAGGCCGCCGCCGCAGCGCTCGCGAAGGCCGGCGCCGAGCGCTGGATCGGCTTCACCCTCACCGAGACCGTCGAGGAGACCTACCGCCAAGAGAAGCGCGGCCGGCCCGGCAAGGACACCCGCTACCGCAAGCACACCACCGCCAGCTTCGAGCTGCGGTTCGCCGTCAACGCCACCACCGTCGCCTACGATGCCCACACCGACGGCTGCTTCCCGCTGATCTCAAACGACCGCCGGCTCACCGACCCCGAGCTCCTCGCCGCCTACCGCTACCAGCCCAACCTCGAGAAGCGCCACCACCTGCTCAAGTCCGTCCAGGAGGCAACGCCGGTGCTGCTCAAGAGCCCCGAGCGGATCGAGGCGCTGTTCTGCTGCCACTTCATCGCGCTGCTCTGCTGCTGCCTGATCGAGCGCGAGCTGCGCCAGGCGATGGCAGGCGAGGGGATCGGCGAGCTACCGCTGTTCCCCGAGCAGCGCGCCTGCAAGGCGCCGAGCGCCGCGCGCACCCTGGAGCTGTTCTCGGGCCTGGCCCGCCACCGCCTCTACAACAACGGGCGCCACCTGAAGGACTTCCCGCCCGAACTCAAGCCACTACAGGCCCAAGTGCTCGAGCTGCTCGGCGTGCCAGCAGCTGCCTACACCCACTGATCGACCCGCCAGATGGGGGGCGGATATTGGACCCGAGAAGTGCGGAAAGGCAGATGTAATGCTCGATGACCTCTGTAACTCGACTTTCGGAGCGCCGGGATAAACCGGCATGGAGAAGGGAAGGAAGGTGTCCCACATCGAAGGATTAGCGAACCACGATGGCCCCGAGTCATACGTTGGCGTCCGTGAGGGCGCAAGCGAAGCGTTGACAGGGGGCGTGCAGGCAGGCCATTGAGCCGCGAAACGAGCAATCCCGGGTGCCGACGCTGTCGAAATGAGCGGAAGGCAACACCGCCTGCGACGCCAACTCGCGAGCCGCAGGAGGACCCGGCGCGGTCAAAGACCCCAGGCATGTACGCAGATCTCCATGCGCGAGAACCGGGAGGCCCGACGATTGCCCGCCTGACGCAAGGGCGGGCCGCAAGGGGAAGGCCGAGGCCGTAATCCCTTGATGAACGATCGCCGGGAATCAGACGGCCCCGTAGTACCAGCGAAGCCGCCGAACAACGCCGCCTCCCCGGCGGCCGCGGAGGCGGTGGAGGGAAGGGGGCCGGCCAAGGGGAACGCGGCGGGTGAAACCCGCTCCGGACGCAGAGCCGGGCCAACCGGGTCAAGCGATCTCGACCGCGTGCGGCAAGCAGCACGGAAAGATAAGGAGGCGAGGTTCACGGCGCTCCTGCACCACATCACCTACGACCGCCTGCTGGCGGCCTATCGGGCGATCAACCCGAAGGCCGCCCCGGGGGTGGACGGGGTGACGTGGGAGGCCTACGGATGGGAGCTGGAGACAAACCTCCGGGACCTGCACGCAAGGCTTCACCGCGGGGCGTACCGGGCAAGACCCGCTCGCAGGTCCAGCATCCCCAAGCCGGATGGGCGCACGCGCCCGCTGGCAGTCGCGGCGCTTGAGGACAAGGTCGTCCAGCGCGCCACGGTGGAGGTGCTGAACGCGATCTAGGAGCAGGACTTCCTCGGCTTCAGCTACGGGTTCCGGCCCGGGCGCAGCCCGCACCATGCGCTGGATGCGCTCGCGGTCGCGATCACGCAGCGGAAGGTGAGCTGGGTACTCGACGCCGATCTGCGCGAGGCTTTCACCAGCCTGGACCGCACCTGGATGGAGCGGTTCCTCGAGCACCGGATCGCGGACAGACCGGTCCTGCGGCTGATCCAGAAGTGGTTGGGCGCAGGAGTGATCGAGGAGGGGTCCTGGGCGCCGGAGGAGGGCGTCGGGCAGGGGACGAGCATCTCGCCCCTGCTCGCCAACGTCTACTTCCACTACGCCCTCGACCTCTGGGTCCACCAGTGGAGGAAGCGCAGCGCGCGCGGCGAGGTCTACGTCGTGCGCTTCTGCGACGACTTCGTGGTGGGCTTTCAACACCGTGACGACGCGGAGCGGTTCCGAACAGCGCTCGGCGAGCGACTCGCCGAGTTCGCCCTGGAGCTGAACGCCGACAAGACGCGGCTGATCGAGTTCGGGCGCTTCGCCGCCCGCAACCGAGAGGCGCGTGGCGAAGGCAAGCCTGAGACGTTCTCCTTCCTCGGCTTTACGCACGTCTGCGCGAAGACGAGAAGGGGACGCTTCAAGCTCAAGCGGGTCACGGAGAAGAAGCGGATGCGCGTGAAGCTGCACGAGGTCAAGGCCGAGCTGCGGCGACGCATGCACCTGCCCATCCCTGATCAGGGGCGCTGGCTGCGGAGTGTCCTGCAAGGGCACTTCAACTACTACGCCGTGCCCGACAACAGCGAGGCGCTGAGCGCCTTCCGTTACGAGGTTACGAGGCTCTGGCTGCACTCGCTCCGGCGGCGCAGCCAGCGCACGCGAGTGACCTGGGAGCGGATGAACCGCTACGTGTCCCGCTGGCTACCGCCTGCGCGCATCCTGCACCCCTGGCCTGGAGTGCGTTTCGCCGCCAATACCCGAGGCAGGAGCCCAGTGCGTTGAACGCGCTCGCTGGGATCTGTGCGGGGGGCCGCCCGAACGCCTGCATGGACTGATGTCCCGAATGGCCGAAGGGCGGTCCCTACCGCGATTGACCTCGGGCCAGTTTGCAGGAGACCGGGAGCTGACAGCGACGGTATGAAGCGCTGAGCTGAGGCACCGAAAGAATGGGGCGACCGACGGCGAACCCCTCAGGTGTCAACGCCAAGGAGGTCCACCGCCGATGCCCGTCCTGCCATCTTCGCTCAGCGCTATCGCGTCCCTGCTCTGCCCCGTCTTCAGCGCCCCGACCTTCCAGATCTTCGAGGCGCTGCTGGCAGGCTTCCTCTCCCGCGTCGGCGAGCACACGGTGACCGGCATGTGGCAGGCCGCCCGATTGGCCGGGAAGCTGCACCACTCCCGCGCCCACGACTTCTTCGCCCGCGCCGCCTGGTGCCCCGACCGCCTCGGCCTGCTCCTGCTCGACTTCCTCCTCGAGCGCCTCTCGGGCCCAGGCGCACCGATCACGCTCGCGGTCGACGGCACCGTCTTCGGGCGGGCCGGCCGCAAGGTCTTCGGGACGAGCTGGCACCACGACAACGCCGCCGCGAGGAGGGGCGGCTTTCGCTTCGGCAACTGCTTCGTCGTGGTCGGCCTCGTGGTCAGGGTGCCGGCGCTCGGCGAGCGCGCCTGGTGTTTGCCGGTGCTCTTCCGGCTCTGGCGGCCCTCGCCGAAGCCGACGAAGGAGCGCCCCGACCCCGAGCGCCGGCCCTCCCAGCAGGACCTGGCTGCGGCGCTCGTAGGGCTGATCGCAGAGCGCTATCCGGAGCGGCAGGTCGACATCGTCGGCGACTCGGCCTTTGCCTGCAAGGCGATGGCGCCCGGAACCGATCGCGTCACCCTGACCTCGAGGCTGCGCTCAAACGCCGTGATCCACGGCCCCAAGCCAGGGCCGAACGGGCGCCGCGGGCCTCCGCGGGTCAAGGGCTGCCGGCTCGGCACGCCGGGCGAGATCGCCGCGCGGGCGGGGGCGAGCGAGTGGCAGCGCCTCTCGGTCCCCGGCCGAGGCGAGGTCGAGGCTCTCGTCGTGGAGGGCCTTTGGTACTCGGTCTTCGGCCCGCGGGCGGTCCAAGTCGTGATCGTCCGCGAGCTCGCCGACGCCGAGGGCTACCGGATCGCGCTCCTCACGACCGACACCGAGGCAGGGGCAGCCGCGATCATCGCCCGCTACGCCGATCGCTGGTCGATCGAGGTCGCCTTCCAGGATGCCAAGCACGTTGTCGGTGTCGGCGAGGCCCGCAACCGGGTGCGCAAGGCGGTCGAGCGCACGGTGCCCTTCGGCCTCCTCTGCCAGTCGATCGCCGTCGCCTGGTACGCGCTTTACGCTGACCCTGTCGCAGACGTCGCTCGCCGTCGGCGGGCAGCGCCCTGGTACTCACAAAAGCGCGATCCCTCGATGCTCGACGTGCTCGCCGCGCTGCGCCGCGAGCTGATCCGAGCTGAATTTCTGGCAGGAGCGGTGCGCAGGCGCACCACGGCGAAAATCATCCGCTCGCGGCTACCCGCGCTCAGTACCGCGGCGTGAGATCACGAAAGTCGAGTTAATCAAGAAGCTCGGCGATTTCTTTATGGTCCAAACGATCAGCGACTTCCCCCTCAGTTCAGATCGACGGGCCCCCGGCTGAGGCGCCCGGCGTCCTTGTACGCTATGACGAGCTTAGGTATGCAGACTGCATCGATGGCTGCGAATACCGCAAGAAGGAGCGCCCAATGATCCCGAAAGGCAGGGCGATTGGACCCAAGTGCGACGGCGAGAAGAAACATCGTGGCGAGGATGGCTCCGAACAGCCAAAGATGAGCCTGTGCTCGGCGCTTAGAAGTAGCCACTGCCCTCAGCTTGTCGGGAGGCCAATCCATTTTCTTGCGCGCTTCCCGTCGGCTGCGCCATATTCCAAAGGCAAGCGCCGCGAGGATGATTCCAACCCTGAGAATTGGAGAGATCACCGCCGGTGTTATCGGCCGCTGGGCCGCTGAGCCGTAGCGGCTCGTGCGCCAGTCGTGCGCCAGCCACCAGCGTCGCCCAGCAGTATCGTGCGTACATCGGGACGACGAGCCAGCGGCTAAACCGCATGGATAAGCCGCAGGAAGCCGCAGGGGACCGCTGGCGCTGCACGGCATGTGAGTTTCGAGTCCCTGGGCCGCAGCTTCTGAATATGACTTGCGAGAGCCAGGGAGGATTGCGGCTGCAGGTCCCGTTTGGGCCACTGGCCGCAGCTCTCTGGGACTGGGACCAAACCCGTGGGTGTGCACTGCGATCCGAGCGTGATCGGAAGCAAGTTACCGGCGCCGCTACCCTGCAACCGCAGATGCATCTGATTACACGAGCGGACTGCTCGATTATCATATTGCTGGCTGCAGTCGGAAGGTTCAAAAGGGTGGCCGGAGGCGAACATCTCACCTGGCTGACCATCGGCGGATATGTTGTCACCGCCTTGCTCGTCGTCGGGGTGTTCGTCGCCCACCGCAAAAGGCAGCGCCGTGCCGCCAAGTTGACCCAGCTCGACAGCGGTGGCCTGCCGAGCGAGTGGAAGGAGAACTGAATGGACGGGCAGCTGCGCTACTCGGTGATGGGCGTCCAAATCATCACAGCTATCGATCGGGGCGCATCACACGCCGTGGACGAGCTGCACGAGCAGATAGACAGTGGCGGTCTGTTCCTGTGGCTTCACGAGAAGGAGCCGGAAATCGACCAAAGCCTCTATCAAGATGAGGATCGAGCGGCGATGCTGAAGTTCTTTCAGCGCCTGGGCAGCGCCGCCGACGCGAAACGCAAGTACGGAGTTGAGGAGAACGGATTGTGCCTCTTGCTCGCCTACTGCTTCGAGGGTGTCCAGCATGAGGGACGCACCTGATGGCCGCTAGGAGAACTCCGAGCCACCACTCGCCAGCTGCCCGACTCGCGAGGGCATAGCCGCTGAGCATGAGCCGTGAGTCGGCGCTCCGAGTTTCGAATCCCCTGAGCCGCGGGCTTGAGAATCCGGGCGCGAGACCGCATTGAATTGAAGCAGAGTGTGTTACTAAAGGCACAATGATCCGCTATCGGCTTGACGACTTCATCGAGTACGCCCAGACCAAGCGAGGCAGGGAGAACATGGCTTTGACGGTCATCGCCGCAAGCTGTCTTGCGGGCATCATCGTGATCGGGCGCCTCTGACCCGGGAGCGGCCTCTTCGACGCTCAGCGTCTCGTGTATGAGGCTCGCTGGCCACTCCGAGCACGGATTCGGCGATACACCGATCCTGGTCGTGCCGCGCGCATTGATCAGACGCGGGGCTGGCGCTGACGCGGCCGAGAAGGCAGGGCGCTGACGTTTTAAGCCCTGGGTCCCAACGGCAAAGCCCTGCACGGGCTCCAATTTCTCTGCTAGCGTCGCGCACCGGGATGAGACCACGAAACTGCCTGCTCGCCCTGTCCGTTGCCGCCCTGGCGATCGCCGGTTGCGGTGGGGGAGGGGGGGGATCGACTGCGTCTACCGCCGCGACAACGACGCCGCCGCCCGCCGCGCTCGGCAAGGCCGAATACATCAAACAGGGCGATGCGATCTGCGCTGAGGTAAATGCGGCAGTCGGCTCAGTCGGCGCTTCGTCGAGCACTAGTTCAGCCAGCAAGGTCAACCAGGTCAACCAGGTGGCGGATATCTACACGGGCATGGTCAGCAGCCTCAAGGGATTGGGGACGCCTGAAGGCGGCGGTGACTCCAATTTCATCTCAGCCGCCGAATCCCTCTCGAAGATTGAGGGCGAAGCCAAACTCGCCGAGGAGCGGAGCGACAGCAGCGCGCTCGGCGCCGCCGAGACAAGTGCTACCTCGGCGCTCACCTCCTTCCAGACGGCGGCGCAGGCCTATGGCTTCAAGAATTGCAGCGAAGGGCCGAAGGCGCCTTCGGCCTCGCCGGGCTCGACGACGCAGTCCTCGTCGAGTACGCCCGAAGCGACGAGCGCGCCCGAAGCCGCTCCGGAAGCCGCACCGGCCCCGAGCAGCGGCGCGGCCGGCGAAACCGGGAGGGCGACGGGTGGGGCGGCCGGCGGCGGGACATCGGGTGGCGGCGGCTCATCCAGCGGCGGTACCGGGTCCGGCGGCATCGGCCCTGGGTAGGGCTCAGCTCCCTAACTCGCATCCGCGTCGATCCCTCTATGCGGCTGAGGACTGCACCCAGGCGCCGTAGAGGCGAGCGTAGGGCCCGCTGGCCCCGATCAGCTCCTCGTGCGTGCCTTCCTCGGCGATCCGTCCCCCTTCAAGGACGACGATCTTTCCCGCGCGACGGATCGTCGATAGGCGGTGGGCGATGACAATCGCCGTTCGCCCGGCCAGGAGGCGCTCCAGCCCCCTCTCGATCGTCTTCTCGGTCCGAACGTCGACGTTCGAAGTCGCCTCATCGAGGATCAGGATCCGCGGTTCGGCAAGCAGCGCTCGCGCGAAGGCGACGAGCTGGCGCTGCCCCGCCGAGAGCTGGACTCCGCGCTCACCCACCTGGGTGTCGATGCCTTTTGGCAGGGCGGCGACGAAGTCGCTTGCGCCGACCGTGCGAATCGCCTCTTCGAGCTCTTGCTGGGTTGCCTTTGGGCGCCCGAAGGCGATGTTCTCTCGCACCGTGCCCGAGAAGAGAAAGCCCTCTTGGGGAACGATTCCGAGCTGCTGGCGCAGCGCCGTTTGCTGGAGATCGCGGAGGTCGTGCCCATCGACAAGCACCCGTCCCTGCTGGGGGTCATAGAAGCGCGCGACGAGCTTGGCGAAGGTTGACTTTCCGGCGCCTGTGGCCCCCACCAGGGCGAGCGTTTGGCCGGGGGGAACGCGCAGATCTATTTCTCGCAGCGCCCAGTCGGAGGCCTCAGCGGAGCTAGCCGCCTCCCCTGCGTAGCTGAAGGAAACGCCCTCCATCGCGATCGCCCCCTGAAGTGGCCCGGGGTCGATGGCGCCGGGAGCGTCGGCCATTTCGGGCTTGGTGTCGAGCAGATCGAAGATCTTGTCGAGCGCCGCCATCCCTTCCTGGTAGGTGGTGTAGAACTGGGAGAGTTCCTGGATCGGTTCGAAAAAAGTTGTCAGGTAGGTGACAAAGGAAACCACCACACCGACTTCGATAGCTCCCGAGACCACCTGATTGCCGCCGTAGAGGATGATCACCGCCGTGCCGACCGTCGCCAGCATTTCCACGGCCGGAAAGTAGGCGGCGTTCAGGTAGACGGTTTTCATCGCGGCCGCGCGGTTCTTCTCGTTGAGGTCGCCCATCACCGCCTTGTGGCGGGGCTCCTGGCCAAAGCTGCGGACCACCCGCACCCCGCTCAGCGTTTCCTGGAGGTAACCCGTGACCGCCGCGATCCGCTCGCGGGTTGCGCGGTAGGCGCCCGCGGAGGCGATCCGAAAGACGAGGCTCGCCGCCGCCAGCAGCGGGAACGTGATGAAGGTGATGAGCGCCAGCTTGACGTCAAGCACCAGCAGGATCACGACCACCCCGACCAGCGACAGCGTGCTCGAGAAGATCGTCACGATGCCGTCGGTGACGAGCTGGTTGAGCGCCTCGATGTCATTCGTGATCCGCGAGACCAAAACGCCGGGGCTGCGCCGGGTAAAGAAGCCGATCGACATCGATTGAATGTGGGAGAAGAGCCGCTCGCGCAGGTCCTGGAGGGTGCGCGTTCCAACCCAGCCGACCAGGTAGGTCTCGGCGTAGGTACCGCCCGCGTTGAGCAGGGCCGCGGCGAAGAAGGCGGCGACGATCAGCTCGAGGGCGCCGACGTTTGCCGCCTTGATGCCCGCGTCGATTGCAAGGCCGGCGAGGAGTGGGGGGGCAAGGCCCGCTCCCGTCTCCACCAGAAGGGCCGCAAACATCAGCGCAACCCGGCGGCGGTAGGGGCGCATCAGTCCGATCATCCAGCGCACCTTGCGGGCGCGCTGGTCGTGGCCGCGGAGAAGCCTCCAGAGCGCCGCGAACAGCATAAGGATCGCCCGCAGGCGGTTGGGGTCGGGCGAGTAGGCGGCTTCCTCCGCCGCCATCTCCTCCTCGGCTCGAACCTCCTCGCGCTCGCTCATAGCTTCGCCGTCGCCTCGCGCTGCTCCAGGTCGCGCTGCAAAAAGACCGAGTCGGCAAGGCCGTGCTCGGCAATCTCGACGTAGAAGCCACAGCGCGAGATCAGCTCCTCGTGAGTGCCTCGGTCGACTATCCGACCGCCGTCCATCACCACCACCTGGTCTGCGAGCGAGACGGTCGAGAGCCGGTGTGCGATGACGAAGGTCGTGCGCCCGCGCATCGCTTCCTTAAGGCCAGCCTTGATCTCGGCCTCGGTGCGAGCGTCGACCGAGGAGGTGGCGTCATCGAGGATCAGGATGCGCGGATCGGCGAGCAGGGCGCGGGCGATTGCGACGCGCTGGCGCTGGCCTCCGGAGAGGGTCAGACCGCGCTCGCCGATGCGCGTCGCATATCCCTGCGGCAATTCAGCGATGAAGCTCTCGGCCTGGGCGCGCTGGGCGGCCAGTTCGATCTCCCCCTGCGAGGCCTGCGGGCGGGCGTAGGCGATGTTCTCGGCGACACTCGCCGTGAACAGGAAGCTGTCGTCGGCGACGAAGGCGATCTCGGAGCGAAGCGAGACGAGATCTATCGTGCGGATGTCGGCACCGTCAATCAGGACGGTCCCCTCACTTGGGTCATAGAGCCGTGCGATCAGCGCGACCAGGCTCGTCTTGCCCGAGCCCGAGGGACCGACGAGGGCGATCGTCTGGCCGCCGTTGACGCTAAGGCTGACGTCTGTGAGCGAAGGTGCGGCGCCGTCGTAGCGGAGGGTGACGCCGCGGAGCTCGACCTCGCCACCGCCCGCGGGCAGCGGGGGTGCGCCGGGCGGGCTCTCGATCTTTGGCTCGCGGTCGAGGACTTCGAACATCCGGTTGCCCGAGGCGGCCGCGCGCTGCGCCATCGCCATCACCGTTCCGAGCATTCGCATCGGCCGCCCCAGCCTCAACAGTAAGAGGTAGAAAGCGCTGAAGTCGCCAAGGCTCAGTTCATGCGCGATAACCGCCCGGCCACCGATCACAAACACAGCCACCATTCCGAGTTCGGGCAGCAGCGCTATCAGGGGAGAGAAGAACGCCTGCAGCCGGGTCGAGTAGATGCTTTGGTCAAAAACTCGAGTGACGGCGTGGCGGAAGCGCTGCAGCTGGTATTCCTCGCGCGCA
Organism: uncultured Solirubrobacterales bacterium; assembly: GCA_963743285.1. Lineage (GTDB taxonomy): Bacteria > Actinomycetota > Thermoleophilia > Solirubrobacterales > 70-9 > CAVUPF01. Next base: position 22,489 of record CAVUPF010000007.1, on the reverse strand, counting down.
AACGCCTTGACGATGCGGATCCCCGAGAAGCTCTCCTCGGCCTCGACAGTCAGTTCCGCGATTCGCTGCTGCACCTCCTGCAGCGCCGGGCGGGAAAGGCGGTTGTAGCGCGCGGCGGTGAAAACGACGAGTGGAGCGGGCGCGAGGGCGATCAACGCCAGCCAGGGGTTGAGGATTACCATCAGGGTGCCGGCGAGGGCGATCGTCAGCATGCTCTGCGTGATGAAAATGAGCCCATAGCCCAAAAAGAAGCGGATCGCACCGAGGTCCACCGTCGCTCGAGACATCAGCTGCCCCGTCTGCTGGGAGTCAAAGAAGCCAAGCTCGAGCCGCTGCAGGTGCGCATAGAAGCGCTGTCGCAGGTCAAATTCGACGCCGAGGGAAACTCTGCCGGAGATCAGCCTGCGCACCATCGTGAACGCCATCCCCAAGACGCTCACCCCGGCTATCGCGAGCGCCAGCGGCAGCAGGTCGGGCTTATGGCCGTGATCAGTCGCGATCGACTGGATCTCGTTGACGGCGCGACCGACCAGCAACGGGATCGCCAGCGAGACGCCGATTCCGAGCCAGGCGAACGCGAGGGAGCCCCACACTTCGCGCCGGTAGGGGCGAAGAAAACCCATCAAGCGGCGGAAATTCGCCATCTAACTCACTATACAAAGTGAAGTATTGGTAGCTCGGAGCAGGTGACGGGTCCCGTCTCTGGGCGCCTTACCTATTCGAGCGCCGCCGCCGCTCTGGCGCTGGCGACCATCCCCTTCTTGCAAGGGCTGATCTCGGCCTGGCCGGTCGGAGCCAGGATCTCGAAGTTTGTGACGCCGTGGAAGGGGGTCATCGTTCCGTTGTTGTTGGCCAGGCTGATGACGATGTGGTACAGGCCAGCCGGCAGGTCGTGGTAGTAGATCACCGGCCGCGTCGCGGGCGAGTAGCTGCCGGCGACGTGGAGCTGTTCGGCGAGGACGCCGTTGGGCCCCGCGTACCGCGGGTAATCGAAGGAAGCCCCCAGCAGCCGACCGTTGCCGAGCGGGCTCTTCAGCACCTGACGAAGCCGTTCTGCGCCAACGCAGTTGGGGACCCGGTGCAGCTGGAAGCGGATATAGCCCTCGTCGAGTTCGGGCTCGTGGCCGAACTGCTGGGGGTCGAGACGGAAGTTTTCGATCGCCACCCGAACGATGACCGCGCCATTGGTCTGGCGCTCGCCGTTGCGCGGCGAGATCACGCTGACGCTGGGCTCACCGGGGATCGGGGTGGGCTTGTACTGGGGAAGCCTCTGGTGGAGTTGCTGTAGAGCGCTGTTGCCGCCGCCGCTGGATGTGAGCTCGGCAACGAGCGCGACGACCGCCACGAGGGCGACCGCGAGGATGACGATTCTGCCCCGCATAGAGTGGGGGAAGACTACGCGCCCGGCCGCTCTCTAGCGCAAGTCGCAGAGTTGACCTCAAGGGAGCCGACTATCGTGTGCGGCCTTTCCAGGGCGCAGCGCTTCATCCCCAAAGAGCAGGCCGACGATCCTCAAGACCAAGATCCCATGCAGGGCGCCTGTCTCGCGCTTCTTCGGGCCGTTGCGGCCCTTCGGCGGCCGCCCAGGGCCAGGGCGATTGGCGGCGCCGGTTGGGCCCCCTGTGGCGCCCTTCCCTTCCTGCTCACGACCCGAACCGATTGAATCCTCCCCCGTGGGGAGCGGCTGAGGTGGGGCAGCTCTGCCGCCGCCACGCCCGTCGTTTGCCACCGAGCCGGCGGATGCCGAAAGCTCCTGCACGTCACGAGATCAGTCGCCCGAGCGCTTTATCCTTGCTTTACCTGTCCTTGAAGGCCACCTAACCCACTCCGTCGAATCTCTAACCACGTGGAAACCTCCGCAGCCACCGTTCCGGCTGCCGCAATCGGCACGGACACCCAGCGCACCGCGCCTGCTCGCTCGACCGTCCTCTGGGTAGTCGGCGGGCTGACCGCGCTCGGCGTCGCGATCCGCTTCTCGACCCTCGGCCTGCAGAGCTACCACCACGATGAGGTGATCACCGCCGCGCGGGTAATTCCCGGCAGCTTCGGCCACATGCTGCATGAGATCAGGGCAAGTGAGTCAAACCCGCCGCTCTACTACGTGCTCGCCTGGGGGTGGGCGAAAGTGTTCGGCGTGGGGGAAGTCGCCTTGCGCTCGCTCTCGGCGCTGTTCGGGGCGGCCACCGTTCCGGTCGCCTACCTGATCGGCCGGGAGCTCTCGGGGAGGCGCGCAGGCTTCATTACCGCCGCGCTGGTCGCGGTCAGCCCGATGCTGATCTGGTACTCGCAGGAGGCACGCGGCTACGCCCTGTTGGTTTTCTTGGCGGCGCTGTCCCTGCTGTTCTTTGCGAGGGCGTTGCGCACCCGGGCGAGCCGCGACCTAGTCCTCTGGGCGCTGACCTCGGCGTTGGCGCTCTGTACCCACTACTTCGCCTTCTTCGCTGTCTCGGTTGAGGCAGCCTGGCTGCTGATCGCATTTCGCTCGAGCTGGCGCCAGGTCATTTTGCCGGTTGCGGGCGTCGCCGCAGTAGGGCTGGCCCTGGTTCCTCTGATCTTGATCCAGGCTAATCCGGAACACATCGGCTGGATCCACCACATCCCGCTGCTCACTCGTATCTGGGAAAGCGGGGTGGCCTTCCTGATCGGAGAGACCGGCAATGTGATTGCCGAGCCGCCGCGGATCCATTACGCCCTGATCCCGACTTTGCTGGTCGGCCTCGCGTTCCTCCTCGTTGTGATGCGCGGGACGCCGCGAGAGAAGCGTGGTGCGGCCCTCGCCGCCGCAGTAGGTGCTGGGGTCTTGCTGCTGCCGCTCGCCGCTGCCCTGGTCGGCAAGGATTACATCGAGTCTCGCAACCTCCTGCCCGCGATCGTGCCGCTAGGCGTCGTCGCCTCGATCGGGTTCGCCTCCAGTGGGGCCCGCCGACTCGGACTGGGCCTCGCGGTGGCTCTCTGTGTCTACTGGCTGGCCTTCGACGTTCTCGTCACCCAGACCCCGAGCTTGCAGAAGCTTGACTACCGCACGATCGTCAAGCGGGTCGGCCCGACGCACGTGCCCCGCGCGATCGTCACCTGGAAAGTCGGTATCGACACGGTCGATTATTATTTGTCAGACGGTGCCCAGCGGCTCTCGGCGGGCAAGCTGCGGGTCAAGGAGGTCGACATCATCAGCAAGCCGTCTATCTTGGCGGGGCGCTTCGTCGACGTACCGTCCCCGTTCCGCCTCGCGGGGCGCTTCAAGACCGCGCGCATTACCCTTAGCCGCTACGTGTCGAATCGACCGATAACAGTCTCATTCAACCGCCTCTATCACCTGCAGACTGGCTTTGGACGCAATGCAGTCCTGATCGACGGACTCCCGGCGCAGGCGGGCGTGCCGCGGTACGCTGCCCTTGACGGAGGCCCGCGGGGGTCGGTACCGGTCGGCCCGGCTAGTGCGACGACCCCACGATGAGCGCCTCGGAACTCGCCGATCGGCTGGGGGCAGCTGCCCGTCATCCTGCGAACTGGTGGCAGCTGCTCAAGTTCGGCATCGTCGGCGTTTCCGGCTACCTGATCAACCTCGCCATCTTCGCCGTCCTGGTCGACAACCTCGGCGTACACCACGCGATCGCCGCGATCGGCGCCTTCTGCGTCGCGGTCACCAACAACTTCCTCTGGAACCGCTACTGGACCTTCGGCCCGGGCGAAAGCCACCCGGCTTTCCAGGTCTTTCGCTTCTTCGCGGTCAGTCTCGCCTCACTGGCGATCAACCTCGTCGTCCTCGAGGCCCTGGTCTCCGGCGCCCACATGGGGGACCTCTCCGCCCAGGCGATCGCGGTCGCCGTCGCGATGCCGTTCAACTTTCTCGGCAACAGACTCTGGACCTTCGCCTGAGGGTAGACTCAGCCGCGTCCGCGCCCGTAGCTCAGTGGTCAACGGTCTCTGCAAGGAGGCCAAAGAGCATCGGTCTTTCCAACCGAAGGTCGTGGGTTCGATTCCCACCGGGCGCATTCCCTGTTAACCCAATTGCAGAGCCAAAAAACGCACATCATGCGGTGCTGGCAGTCGGGTGATCAGGGCCGTGGGTACCAGATACCGGTACCAAATCGCAGGCGTGTTGTAGGCGCAGCCGATACCCGCCCGGCAGCGGCTTCAGGCCGAGCTCGACCATTTCGGCCGATGCAGCGAGGATTGCGAAATCGTTCAGACGGGTCTCAAAACCGGCGAAGAGAAAGGCCTTGAGGTCTGCCACAAGCCGTCGAAGTCGGTGTGGCTCACTCGCGAGGTCTGCGCCTCATTGGCATTGCGGACGGGCTGTCGCCTCAGAGCAGGCTCGCGACACGATCGCTTGTGCCGGGGCGAAGCGATGGTCTGGGCACCGTTGGCGCCGGCAGCTCCAACTCGTCCGATCCGATCGTCTGTGCCGTCTGCGCTCAGACGCCTGCTCAGCTGGGAAAGCCCAAACGTGGCGATCCGGTGGCCCGAGCCTGGAGGCCAGCCGGTCGAGCGCGCCGGTCTCGCGGTAGCGGCCAACAAACATTACTGGTGCCTCCTGCTGTTCAGAGCCCCGGACCCGAGCGTCCCTGTGGGCGCCCGCTGCTCGTGGCTTGCCAGGAAGTATTTTGCGCCTTCAGTGCTGAGGAACGCGGTGACGAGCGCAATCAGAATGGGGAAGGTCTCCAATGGCCCCACGCGGGTCAGCAACGCGCCCAGCAGCACCACCGCGAACGGCGCGGCCCGCGAACGACCCCAGGACGGCGGTGAGCAGGCAACTGAAGGCCAGTCCCAGCGGAACGCCGGGGATGGCCTGATGGACGACGACCTGCGTCGATGCGCATCGACACGCGCACCCGTTGCGGTCATCGTCGTCTCTCCGTCAGCTCGCCATTGGTGGTCCCGCGCCGACCGTCTTGGACGTTGCCGCGATCTCGCCGCGAAGCGTCTTCAGCGCGGCGACGAAGATCTCCGAGAACGTCGGGAACGGCTGGATCGTGTCGGTGAGCAGGTCAAGCGGGATGTGGGCGCGGATCGCGAGCGTCGCTTGCTGCAACCACTCGCCCGCCTCGGGGCCGAGCGCGTAGGCGCCCGTCAGCCGCTCGCCGTCGCTGAGCAGCGTCAGGAAGCCGTTGCTGTCGGCGTACGCTCGCGTGTAGGTCGCGGTCTTCGCCACCTCCGACAGCGGGACCATGGCGCTGAAGCGGCCGGCGGAAGCGCCCACCGCCGCAGCTTGCGGGTCGGTGTAGACGACCCGGGGAACGGCCTCGTAGTTGGCCTTTCGTGGCTCGCCGAGGATGTTCGCGGCGACCACCTCGCCCTCGTACTTGCCGACGTGGGTAAGCGGCCAAACGCCGTTCACGTCGCCGATCGCCCACAGATTCGCCGCCGCGCGCAGGTGCGCGTCGACTGGAACTCCGTGCGCATCCGCCTCGACGCCGACGGTCTCCAGGCCGAGCCCGAGCACACGCGGACGCCGGCCTGTGGCGACGAGCAGCTTCTCGCCGCGCAACTCGCGTCCGTCATCGATCTCGACGATGTAGTCCTCGCCCTCGCGTCGCGCGGCGCTCACGTTCGCGGGGAGGACGAGTTCGACGCCCTCACTGCGCAGAACCTCGCCGAGCGCCTCGCCGAGCGGCGCGGACTCCCGCCCGAGCACGTGCTCGGCCATGTCGATGACTGCCACCTCGCCACCGAGCCGACGCACGGCCTGCGCCATCTCCACGCCGACCGGGCCGCCACCGAGGATCAGCAGACGGCGGGGAACGGCCTTCATGGATGTCACCTCGCGATTGGTCCAAACGCCGTCGAGCTCGCGCAAGCCCGGTACGGGCGGCACGACCGGATCGGCGCCGTTTGCGAGAACCACGTGCTCCGCGGTGTGCCGCACGCCGTCGACCTCGACGACGCCCGGGCCGGCGAGACGGCCGCTGCCGCGTAACAATTCGATGCCGCGATCGGCCAACCAGCGCTCCTGCCCGGCGTCGGAGTAGTCGGAGACCATGAGGTCACGCCAGGCGAGCGCCGCCTGCACATCCACTTTCGCGGTCGCGGCGGCTTCGCGCGCCCCATGGACCGCCTCGCCCGGCCGCAGCAGCGTCTTCGAGGGGATGCAAGCCCAGTAGGAGCACTCCCCGCCCACGAGCTCGCGCTCCACGACGGCCACCCGCAGACCGCCCTCCGCAAGGGCGCTCGCACAGTGCTCGCCCGGCGAGCCGCCACCGAGCACGATCACGTCATAGTCGCTGCTCATATCGGCAGCTCCTCAGCGACCCGGCAGACGCGTGGTGATCTCCTGGAGCAGCCAGCCGTTGCCATCCGGATCGCTGAACGTCGCGAAGGAGCCGTAAGTGCCGTGGTCGGACGCCGGCCCGGACTCACGTCCGGCCTCGTGGAAGCGAGCGCCGGGCGTCCCCTCGTGGAACACCTCGCTCACCTCCACGCCGTGGGCGAGCAGCTCCTCACGCGCAGCTTCGATGTCGGGGACGGCGAGGTACAGGCTCTGGGCCGAGCCGGGCGCGCCCGATGCGATGTTCGTGCCAAATTGGATCGAGCACGCGGAGCCCGGAGGCGTGAACTGAACCAAACGGAGGCTCACGCCGCGCGCAACATCGGCGTCGAGCCTCCAGCCGAGGTCTCCATAGAACCGCTTCGCCCGGTCGACGTCCGAGACCGGCACTACCACGACCTCGAGCTTGAACTCACCGGCCTGGACACTGTTCATATCGCCTCCACGCTCCCGTCGGGCCGCCCATACCTTCCTCTCATCCGAGCAGAAGTCAAGGCCCTCCCGCGCGGCCGCTTGACGAGTCAGGCAACGCTGAATAGCGAACCGCGGCCGCGTCGCCAGGCACCCGCACAACCCTGGATCGATACCAGATACCGAAACCGACCCGCAGGTGCCAACATGAGCGTCATGACCATGAGCGGTCAGCTTTCGGCTCCCCGCCTCAGGAAGGTCTACCGCCTTGAAGCGACCCTCGCTGAGCCACTGGATCTCGGTCAGGTCGCGCAGGGCCACCGGCGGATCGTGCCCCAGACCGGCGGGACGTTCACCGGTCCCGAGCTCAACGGCAAGCTGCTCCCCGGCGCCAGCGCCGACTGGCAGATCGTCCTACCGGACGGGACCGCATTCGGCGACATCCGCTACACGCTGCAGACCGACGACGGCGATCTGCTCTACGTGCAATCTCGAAGCATCCGCCACGGCGACGCCGAGGTGCTCGCCCGTCTCGGACGCGGGGAGGACGTCGATGCGAGCGAGTACACCTTCCGGACCTCAACCCAGATCGAGACCGCCGCCCCCGAGCTCGACTGGCTGAACAAAGGCGTCTTCATCAGCGTCGGTGCTCGCCAGGCCGACGGCGTGATCTACGAGACCTACCTCGTCGAATGAACTCTTCGCCCGAGCCCAACAACGGGAAGGTCGCGATCATCACCGGCGCCTCACAGGGGATCGGCGCGGGCCTCACGAGCGCATACCGCGAGCTCGGGTACATCGTGATCGCGACTGCCCTTTCGGTCGAGCCTTCCGCGGATGCCGGCATCGTGACCGTCGCAGGGGACATCGCCGACCCCGACACGGCGCAGCGTGTCGTCAGCGAGGCGATCGAGCGCTATGGCCGGATCGACACGTTGATCAACAACGCCGGGATCTACATCGGCAAGCATTTCACGGACTACACCCTCGAGGACTTCAACGCCCTGATCGCCATCAACCTCGCGGGCTTCTTCCACATCACGACGCGCACGATCAGACAGATGCTCGATCGTGGCGCCGGGCACATCGTCAATGTCTCGACGACGCTGGTCGAGGACGCGGAAAGCAAAACTCCGGCCGCACTGCAAACCCTCACCAAGGGGGGGCTGGCTGCGGTCACCAGATCGCTCGCGATCGAGTATGCCTCACGCGGCCTGCGGGTAAATGCCGTTTCTCTGGGTGTGATCAAAACGCACGACGACAGCTCCTACGCAGGGATGGATGCGTTGCACCCCCTCGGTCGGGTGGGCGAGATCGATGATGTGGTCGGTGGAGTCCTATATCTCGAGTCGGCGCCCTTCGTGACTGGAGAGATCTTGCACATCGACGGCGGCCAAAGTGCAGGACACTGACCGTGGCGTGATTATTGAGTCAATTCCAACGACGGAGGCCAGCATGAGCAGCATCGACGAGCAGATGGTCTTGGCTCATTTCATCGTTTCAGATGATGTAGAGCGTTCCCGCCGCTTTTACACCGAGGTGCTCGGCGGCACGGTGGCCCGGTCGGGAGAGCCAACCTACGTCGCACTATCCAACAGCTGGATCATCATCAATGTCGGGGGAGGCCCGACCGACGACAAGCCCGCGGTCACTCTGGAGACGCCACCCGACCTCGACCGAGTCAGCAGCTTCCTCAATATCCGGGTCAAAGACATCGAGGCCGTGTACGCCGAATGGAGCGCCCGTGGTGCTCAATTCCTGACGCCGCCGAAGCAGCACCAGTACGAGATCCGCTGCTACATCCGCGACCCCGACGGTCATCTGATCGAGGTGGGGCAAACCACAGACCCCGAGGGGGACTGGACCCCCCCTCAGTGGCTATCGAGTACGTCCGCCAAGGAGTCATGACGACCGCGGTCATCGGCACTGGGACGCTCGGATCGGTCATCGCCCGCCTGCTGGCCTCAGGCGGCGAGACCCTTCGACTCTCGAGCGCCGACAATGGTTCGGTACGAACGCTGGCGGCAGAGATCGGTCCAGCTGTAGCCAGGCCGAATCTGAGCGTCGGTACGCACGCCCATCACAACTAAGCAATCAGCACGCTTCCTCTCGCGGCAAAGCGGGCGTCAACTCCGATCAGCGGCTCAGAAATGGGGCGGGTTGGCCTCGAACTAGAGGCCGCCATCTACTGGATGATTGCGCTCGGCCTGATCCTCATGGTCGGCGCTCCCCTGGCATGGATCACGGTCCCCGCTTCAAATCCGGGCGCCCCGATTGGATCTATAGATCCGCGTGGCCCCGCAAGGCCCCGCACAGAGCCAAGCCGTCGAGCGCAATGGGCGGCGCTGCGGAGTCTTGCGGGGTTCTCCCAGATGCAATCCAGACGCAATCGGGGCGCCAGGCCAGATGCAATCGGGCAATGGGAGTGACTCAGGAGCGACCTCAGGAGTCAGGCTAGGAGGGAGTCGAGCCAAGCCCCGAGCTTTCCAACCGAAGGCCAGTGGGTTCGATTCCCACCGGGCGCATTCCGTCTCCTTCCGCGTCGTGTCGTTCAAGCGGAATCTCGCTAGTCCTCGCAAATCTCCGTTCCGCTCGCTTCCAGGCGCTGCCCACTCTCGCCAGCCGCTGATGGCTACATTTTGGCTACGCCCGCAGACCCTGAACACAGGTCCGGCGGCCGGTGGCAAAGCCCTGAGATTTCGCCCCTGACGGCAGCGCTTCTCCGCCCTCGGCGCACAGCGCCAGCCGACCGTTGAGCGAATTTGGCTCTAAGCGTCGCGGAGAAGACGAGACAGCGAACAGGCTCACGGTCCGGGGCGGCGTGGGGATCGGACTCAGCCATGCGATTGAACTTTCTGCAGCGAATGGGCCGCTCCTCGGACAGAGTCTCATGCCATTGCGCTGAGATCACCGGGGTCTGGCCCGGCGCTTCGTTCCTGTCCTCGCCCGACCTCTGCGCTGCTCCAATGCGAAACGACTGGGGCCTGGCTGGCGAACTCGTGAACTGCTTCAAGTCGAGCGCGATCGCGACTGGTGAAACGGGTGTGTTGGCGCTCGTGTTCCTCCCAGGAGCCGACGACGAACTGCTCAAGAATCCGATCTTGATCGGAGGCATCGCGCCACGCCCGCCAGGAGACTGCGCCGGTGCGGCGGCGTGCTCGCCGGACCCGGCCCAGCGCCGCCAGCAATTGCTCGGACTCTCCCGCCCGCGCCCGGTACTCGACGCTCACCATGACCGGGCCGGCGGAATCATCCTCGGCCCGGGTGATGACCGGGATCGGCCAGTCGCAGGCGGGCGCGAGTTCGGCGGCCGCGATCCGCGGAAACGGCCGCATGAAAGAGAGAAGGGGGCCGAGTGCCAGTCCGACTGCCGCGATCCCCATCGTTGTGTCGAGCCCGGCATTGGATGCGGAGACCCCGAAGATCGCGCTGCCGATCGCGTTGCCGCCCTGAAAGACGACGAGGTAGACGGCCATGCCTCGCGCCTTAGCCCAACCCGGGAGCATGGACTGGAAACCGGTGTTCAGTGTCGCCAGGGCGAGGATCCATCCGAGGCCCCCGAGGACGAGGAGCGCGGCGACGACCACGGTCGAGTGGACGGTCGCCATCGCCAGTGCCGTAAGGGCGACGGCGAGGGATCCTGCGGTTAGGGTTTGATCGGCCGAAAGCCTTTCGCGCAGACGGGGCAGGATCGTCGCACCAGTTACGGCTCCTATGCCGACGCAGCCGAGCAGCAGCCCGTAGGCGCCCGATCCCAATCCGAGATCGGAGCGGGCGACCGCTGGCAGCAACGCCCAGATCGCGCTGGCGAAGAGGACGAAGGCGGCGGCGCGCAAGAGGATGGTGCGCAGCGCCGGGCTGTTGGCGACGTAGCGGGCGCTGGCGCGCATCGCCTCGCCGACATGCTCGCGCGGCAGGCCGCTTGCCGCCGTCGTCGTGCGCGCATCGCGCCAGCGCCAGACGACAACGATGACCGCCAGGAAGGTGGCCGCGTTGACGAGGAAGACCAGGCTCGGTTCGGTGAGCGCGACGAGCAGCCCACCCAGAGCCGGGCCGACCGCGCGGGCCAGGTTCTGGTTGACGGCGCCAAGCGCGATCCCCTGCGTCCGCTCCTCCTCAGGCACAAGTTCGGGTTGGAGTGTCTGCCAGGTCGGGGATGTCCAAGCCTGCCCGACGCCGACCAGGAAAAGCGCGGCGAGTAGCGCCCACGGGGTGACGATTCCGGCGGCGGCGAGCGCGGCGAGCGCGGCCGTCGTCGCTGTCATGAAGAACGTGGTGAGGAGCAGCAGACGACGGCGGTCAACGAGGTCGCCCGCGGCTCCAGCGGGAAGAGCGAAGAGCAGAACCGGCAAGCTGGCCGCGGTCTGGATCAGCGCGAGGAAGGTGGTCGAGGTGGTGAGCGAGAGCATCAGCCACTGGGCACCGACCGTCTGCATCCAGCTGCCGATGTTGCTGGCGAACTGAGCGCCCCACATCTCGCGAAAGGTCGCGTAGCGCAGGGGCGCCCAGCCCGATCGCCGCGCTTTCGTCATCTGCCGTGGCAACGGATCGGCCCTTGACTCATTTGGCAACCCTAGATGCGAGGAGAGGCCGGTATGCGTCGGGCCTACTGGATCCCGAAACCGCAGTCGAGATCGCGATCTCGGTCTATCTCGCGGTCGATCTGTGGTGAACGCTCCACCGCCAGCTCGTCAGTCTCCCTGACGATGCTTGCTTCCTGGGCGCCGTGCGGCGGATGCGATCACCGAGGCATTCGACCGCACCGACGTCCATCCCGGCCTCGGCCAGATCCTCTCGCGAGACGTAGATTTGAGTCTGCTCGCGGGCGCGGCTGAGCGCGACGTAGACGCTCTCCATGTCGGTCTGCCAGCCGCCGGTGATTATTCCCGAGGCCTCGGCGCTGATGCCCTGCGCCTTGTAGATGTGGATGGCGTAGCCCAGGTTGAGGTTGGAGAACTTCGTGGTATCGACCTCGACCTCGCGCAGCTCGTGCTCGTGGGTCTCGAACGTGACCCGATCGCGGTCGCGATCCGCCTCAACGCGACTCCACTGCCGCGACACGCGCCGCGCGGGACGCAAATTGAGCGAGCCCGTTGCCGGTGCCTGTCTTCGATATGGCTACATTACGGCTACGTAGTGCCCCCAACTCAACCTCGAATCGGCTTTATAGTGCCGTTTCCGCGCCAAAAGGCTTTGACCTTCCAACCGAAGGTCGTGGGTTCGATTCCCACCGGGCGCATGGAAGTTAGATGACGACCGAGCGAGCGACCTATGACCCCGCGGCGGTGGAGGCGGCACGGCAGGAGGCGTGGTCGCGACGGGGCGCATTCGAGACGCCGGTGCCTCCCGATGGGCGCGCCGGGGTCTACATAAAGCCCTCTAGCCCGTTCACCTCCGGCAACCTCCACATGGGCCACGTGCGCGACTACGCGATCGGCGACGCCTACGCGCGCTTTCGCCGTGCCCGCGGCGATGCCGTGCTCTTCGGCTTCGGCTTCGACGCTTTCGGATTGCCCGCTGAGCTTGCGGCGATCGAGCGCCAGGAGCCACCCGCCGAGTGGGTCGGCCGCAGCGGCGAGAGGATGCTCGCCCAGATGAGGCGCCTCGGCTTCTCCTTTGATTACGCCCGGGTGTTCTATAGCTCCGACGAGGGGCAGTACCGCTGGTCGCAATGGCTCTTCCTCACCCTGCTCGACGCCGGTCTGATCTACCGCGACGACGCCACCGTCGACTGGTGCGATCACTGCCAGACTACGCTGGCTTCGCTCCAGGTCGAAGACGGTCGCTGCTGGCGCTGTCACAACGAGGTTCGCCTCATCCGCCGCCCGACCTGGTTCCTGCGCATCGCGCCATACCTCGAGGAGAACGACCGCAACCTCGACCGGCTCAAGCGCTGGGACGAACTCTCCCTTGCCACTCAGCGCTACATCCTGGGGCGCAGCGACGGCGCGGAGCTCGACCTCGACGGATCCGCCGGCTACGCTCTTACGGTCTTCACCCCCTACCGGGACTCGATCGGCGAGGCGCGTTTCGTGCTGCTCTCGCCGCGCCACCCAGAGATCGAGGCGTGGGCCTCGGGGCCGGGCGTCGGAGCCGAGCTGGACGCGATGCGCTCCGGCGGTTGGGAGCGCAGCGCCCGCGACGCGTCGGCAGTGCCGGCGATCGACACCGGGGCATCGGTTGCCGGTCCTGCTGGCGGCGAGCTTCCGGTCTTCGTCTCACCGATCGTCGACGCCCGCTTTGGCCCGACCGCGGTGCTCGGAATCCCCGCAGTTGATGAGTCCGATGAGGCGATCGGGCGGCGGATGCCGCGCACCCCGGTCGAGGCGCCGGCCGGGGGGGCCGCGCTGGCAACCGAGCCGCGGGATGCTGTCCGTTACCGCGCCTCAGACTTCTCAATCTCCCGCCAGCGCTACTGGGGGACGCCGATTCCGGTCGTCCACTGCGAGCGATGCGGCTCCGTCCCGGTCTCCTTTGAGGAGCTGCCGGTGCGTCTGCCGCGTGACATCGAGCCGACCGGAGAAGGCAACCCACTAGCCGAGCGTCCCGACTTCGTCGACGCCACCTGCCCGCGGTGCGGCGAGCCGGCTAAGCGCGAGACCGACACCCTCGATTGCCACTTCGACGCGCTGTGGCTGTGGATACCCGCCGCGGTGCCTCCCGAGGACCGTGAGGAGAGGATGTTCGACCACCCCGACCTACGCCGGTGGCTGCCGGCCGAGCGTCTGGTCGCCGGTGCCGACAGCGGTGGCTTCGTCTTCGACCAGCGAGTCATCACCAAGGCGCTGCGCGACATCGGCCCGCTCTCCTTTCTAATGGACGGCGAGCCCTTCGCCGGCTGCCTCTTCCACGAGATGGTGATCGCCGAGGGGCGCAAGATGAGCAAGCACCTCGGCAACGTGGTCGACCCCGACGAGCTGGTCGAGCGCTACGGCGCCGACACTGTGCGCCTCGCTGTCCTCTACGCCGCCGGGCCGGCTAAGACGCTCAACTGGAACGATGGTGCGATCCGCTTCGCCCGCCGTTTCCTACTGGGCGTCTGGGACTACTCGCAGGAGCGCTTTGCCGCCGCAGCGAGCGCGCCGACCGACGCGGAGGCGGCCGCCGACACCGCATTCCTGCGCGAGCGCCTGCACAAATGGTGCGAGAACGGGTTGGAGCGGATCACTGCTGACCTTGAGAACCTGCAAATGCACACGGCGGTGCGCAACGTGACCCGCCTCTTCGAGCGGATCCAGGACTTCGAGAAGCGAATCGTGCAGCGGCGCGGCGCACTCTGTCGCGAGGACGCCGATGCCCAGGTCGTGGCGCTCGTCGTGCTTGCCCAGGCTCTCGCCCCGTTCGCCCCACACGCCGCCGAGGGGCTGCTGATCGCCTCGGGGCAAGAGGACGGGCCGGGTCTGCCGGGGCCGTGGCCGGAGGCGGCTTCCGCTTTCGACGCGGTGGAGCCCAAGCCTCTCGCCGGCTGACAAAACGTCCAATTTCACAGGGGGCTTCACCAACGCCCGTCGGCCCTTTAAGCTGATAGGCAGAATCTCGCTATGGCCGAGGGGTTTCCGACAGATCCGAGGGGGGCCGAGTCTTCGCGCACCCGCTCTTGCGCGACGGAACTCGTCTGCCGCGACTGCGGCTACCGCTGCCCGCTCGCCGAGACGACCTTCCGCTGCCCGGGCTGCGACGCGGGACTCGACATCGACTACGACTATGAGCTGGCCAGGGCGCGACTGGCGGAGCCCCCCCCCGAGCGTCGCCCGCCCAACATCTGGCGCTTCGAGGAGCTCTTGCCGATCATCGACCGCGGCGCCCAGGCCAGGGTCGGTCAGTTCTCCGGCCAGACCCCGCTGATCCGCGCCGAGCGCCTCGGCGCCGAGCTGGGCCTCCGCAACCTCTACCTAAAGGACGACTCGACCAACCGACCCTCGCTCTCCTACAAGGACCGGGTCGTCGCGATCGCCGTCGCCCGCGCCCTGGAGCTGGGCGCCACCGAGATCGGCTGCGTATCGACCGGCAACGTCGGCACCGCCACCGCCGCACTCGCCGCCAAGGCGGGGCTGAAGCCCTACGTCTTTTACCCCGCCAACCTGGAGCGGGCCAAGGCGCGCAGCTGCCGCGCGCTCGGCGCCCAGGTCTGCCAGCTGAACGGCACCTATGACGAGGCCAACCGCGCCTGCCGGGCCCTCGCCGAAGCGAGCGGCATCCAGTTCGCCAACATCACCCTGCGTCCCTTCTACGCGGAGGGGGCAAAGACGCTCGCCTTCGAGGTGGTCGAGCAGCTCGGCTGGCGCTCGCCCGAGCACATCGTCATGCCGGCGGCGGGCGGCACCCTCTCCTCGCGCGTCCACAAGGGGTTAAACGAGCTGGAGGTCGTCGGCCTGGCGCAGACCACCCCGACCAAGCTCCACGTCGGCCAACCGACTGGTTGCTCGCCGATCGCGACGGCGATCCTCGCCCACAGCGAGGAGATCGTCCCCCAGCGCCCCGAGACGCTCGCCCACTCGCTGGCGATCGGGGCCCCCGGCGACGGGCGGCTCGTCCTCGAGGCCGTGCGCAGCCGCGGCGGCACCGCGGCGGCGGTGGCCGACGGGGAGATCATCACCGCGATGGAGCTGCTCGCCGCCACCGAGGGGGTGCTCACCGAGCCCGCCGGCGGCACCACCCTCGCCGCGACGATGAAGCTCGCCGAGCGGGGCGTCCTTGACCCCGAGGACACCGTCGTCGTCGTGATCAGCGGCAACGGCTTAAAGACCCTGGCCGAGCAGCCGATCAGGCCCTGGCCGGAGATGGTCCCCTGCGACGCCGTCGCAATGGAGGAAGTCGTGATGGAGTTCCGCCACGACGGTGTCGCCGCGCCGAGCTGAGCTGACGCCGCCGGGTCAGTCGCTGAGCGATCGCCGGCCTGTGACCGGGAGCTTTGCGGCTTTTAGCGCCAGGCGATTGCGACGCCGGCATTGGGCCTTAGCGCTTTAAGTCGTTCATAGGCCTGGGTTGGCATGCTGCCGGGTCTGTTGACTCGCACCCACGCCCTCATCGGCGCCCTGGTCCTGCTCGTCGCCGCGCTCATGCTGTGCTTCGACGGGACCCGGGACGGCGACCTGTACCTGCAGATGCTCGGCGGACGGCTGATTGCCCAGCACGGGTTCACCAACGTCGATCCGTTCCCGACTATCGCCCAGGGGAGCTCCTGGCTCAATCAGCAATGGCTCGCCGAGCTGATCGTCTACCAGGTGGTCCAGTTGATCGGGGTAACCGGACTGACGATCGCCTACGCGGGGCTGCTGGCTGTGCCGCTCGCCCTGCTTCTCTGGATCTGCCGGCGCAAGGGCACAGCGATGATGGTCGCCCTAGCGGTGCTCTACTGCCCCGGACTATGGGTGATCGTCCATCCCCGGGCCGCGGGCTTTACTCTGCTCGCTTTCTCCGTGATCGTCGGGATCGTGGCGCTGACTTGGCTCGCGCCGGTATCCACCCCCGGGGCCAGCCGGCGCTTTAGATTCGGTCTACCGGCGATCCTGGTCGTGTTTGCGCTCTGGGCGAACCTCCACGGAGGGTTCATCGCCGGCCTGCTACTGATCGGTGTCGTCGCCGCGGGGCTGGCGCTAGATCGAGTGCGCGGGATGTCGGAGGCCGTCGGGGCCCACCGACTCTTCATTCTGGGTCTGACCGGCGCACTGGCGGCGGTCACGGTCACTATTGCGACGCCGCTTGGCGCTGAAATCTGGGCCTACATCCTCAGTTTCCGCAACCCCGCGATTGCGCTTGTGAGCAGCGAATGGGAACCTGCGTTGCGATCGCCGCTGGCGATGGCGTACTTGGCGATTGCCGCTGGATTCGCCGCCTGGCTTTGGTCCAGGGTGCCCGCTCCCAGGCCGATCGGTCCACTGCTGGTCACCGCGGGATTTCTAATCTTCGCGGTTCTTGCGCTGCGCAACCTGGTCTTCATCGGCCCGGCGCTCGCCTTGCAAATCGCCGTCTCGGCTCCAGACCGCGAGGCGGTCGTCCCTCGCCGGTTGGTCGGACTTGCCATCGGGGCAGCCGCCTCCGCCGCGCTGATCTGGGTCGCAACGGTCGGCCCAGCGCGCAACGAACAGCCGTTGGGCTCGACGCTGGTCAACTACGCCACCGAGCACCCCCCCCGGACAGGGCACATCGCCAGCTACGCGAGCGTTGGCTCCTACATGCTATGGCGATCTCCACGGACGCCGGTCGAGCTCGACGGGTGGCTGGAACACTTCTCAGCGGCGGAGCTTCGCGGGACCTACGCCGTGCTCGACGGGAGGAGGGCCAATCCCACCCGCCTCGTCTTGCGGTTGCACATCGGAGCGGTGATCGCCGACCGCCGTGTCGCGATCAGGGCCCTGCTCAACCACGGCTTCGTGTCGAAGCTAGCGACTCCGGATGGTGTCTACCTGGTTCGCCGCTCCACGGCGGCGAAGCCGCGCGCGCTTGGCTCTGCATAGCGGTGTCGATCAAGCCGTCCGAGTCCGATGCGTGGGCTGCAGCGCAGCCTCGATAGCCTCGGCGAGCACCTCTGCCTCGCGCTCATTCAAGGTGCTGGTTGTGACCCGGATTGCGCGCCCGCTCTGCAGCCGGTAGGGCGCCCCAGGGGAGACCGCCCAGCCCCTCTCGAGCAGGGACTGGACGACAGGCGCTTCCTCGGGAACCGGAATCCACACCGTGATGCCGGTCGATCTCCGGGCCTCGATCCCGCGCTCGCTTAGCGCATCGGCGAAGCGCTCCCGGCGCGCACCGTAAACCTCCGCGGCTCGCTCCAGGGTTGCGGTCACCCCCGCGTTTGACCACAGCATCGCGACCAGGTGTTGAAGCAGATGGCTGACCCATTGGGGTCCGACCGCCTGGCGGCCGCGAACCCGACTGATCGTCTGAGCGTCGCCGGCAAGGAGGGCGAGGCGGATATCGGGGCCGAGAGACTTTGCCACCGAGCGGGCCGCCGCCCACCTGCTCCGGCCGATCGCCAGCGACAGTCGTGGCGACCCGGCGATCGGACCTAGGTGATCGTCCTCGACGACCAGCACCTCGGGCGCGGTGTCGAGGACACCGCGCAGTTCCTTCGCCCGTGCCTCGTCGAGCGATGCCCCGGTCGGGTTCTGGCCGCGCGGGTTGACCACAACTGCGGTGGCGCCTTCGCCAAGGGCCTCGGCAAGGGCCGCCGGGGTCATCCCCTTCTCGTCTACCGGGACCGGTCGCAGCGCTAGCCCCAGGGCTCGCAGGAGGTCGAAGAGGCCCGCATAGCCAGGGTCTTCCACGGCGACGACGTCACCGGGACGCAGCTGCGCCTGCAGCGCCCGCTCGATCCCGTCGAGGGCGCCACTGACCACGGCGATGTCCCCGGAGTCGATTCCGGCCTCCCCGAACTCCGCTTCGGCCAGACGCAGTAGCTCGGGGATTACCGGCGCGCCTCCGTAGAGCTGGCGAGGCGGCTCGATCCGGCGTAGGAATGGCCCCAAGTCGGGGAGCAGGGTGGGGTCGGGGTTGCCACTCGCGAGGTCGCGAACTCCAGCTGGAATCGCCGATCCAAGCCAGGCTCCCGCCACCGGCGGGCGCCAACTTACATAGGAGCAACTCCGCGCCCGGGTCACCACGAGCCCCCGGGAGCGAAGGTCTGCGAGCGCCGCCGCGACAGTCGTCGGGCTTACCTCGAGCTGTGAAGCCAGGCGGCGAACCGCGGGTAGCGGATCGCCGGGGCTGAGCGCGCCCGCCTCGATCGCCCGCTCGACGCTGGCGGCGATCTCCCGGGCACCCTTTCCAGAGATTCGATACTGTTTCAGTTCAGACACCTGATCTGTACTGTAACAATGATCCCGACGCCAAGAACGACACTGCGCAGAAAGCCCGGGCGCGGCTCCCATGACCGCGAGGTCATCGAGGCGATCCTCGACGAGGCGATCGTCTGCCATCTCGGAGCGATCGACGAGAGTGGGCGCCCGGTGGTCACGCCGACGCTGCACGTGCGGGTAGGCGAGCATGTTTACGTTCACGGTTCGGCGGCGAGTCGCACGCTCGGCAGGGCGGGCCGATCGGAGGTTTGCCTGACCGCGACCCTGCTCGATGGCCTGGTTCTCGCCCGCGCGGCCATGCATCACTTGGCGAACTACCGCTCGGTGATGCTCTTCGGCTGTGGCGAGCAGATCGAGGACGCCAGCGAGAAGCGCGGCGCGCTCGAGGCCCTTGTCGAGAAGCTCGTGCCTGGACGCTGGGCGGACGTTCGGTTGCCGACGGACAAGGAGCTGCGTGCCACCTCGGTTCTCAGGATTCCCCTGGATGAGGCCTCAGCGAAGGTCAGGGGCGGCCCGCCGGTTGATGATGAAACCGATCACGAGTTGCCCATCTGGGCGGGGGTGGTAGGCCTGCATCTTGTCGCCGCTGAGCCCGAGCCCGACGAGCGGCTCGCGCCTGGCATCGAGCGCCCTGGGTACGTCGACTCTCTCCTGAGGAGTGCGCAGCGTCGACAGGGGGGGATCGATGGTGGAGCAGAATCCCCTGGTCAGACCGGCGCTCGAGGTTGACCACGAAGCGCCCGCCGGGGCGCTTGCGCCGGCGTTCGCCGACGACCGGGCCTCGGCACAGCTCCGCTCGCTCCGGTTCTGGAGTTGTGTGACCGTGACGGTACCCGCCCGCCTGGAGTCGAGCACCGAGCGCATTCGGGCGCTGCATGAGCGCAATGGTTTTGTCCTGACCGAGACCTTCGAGATGCCTGCGGGCGGGCCGCCGCTCCGCGAGATGTGGCGTGACCCGGCTACCACCGCAGCCCGAGCGGACTCGGTCGACGGGATTGAAGGGAGCGCCTGATGATCTGACTCTCGTCGTAGCTGCTATCAAGCTCGACAACGCTCGAATCTCTCCCCACACCGCCACCGCCTCCATGCCCAACCCGATTCAGCATCAGAAGGCCGCCGTCTTTCGTGCTCTCCACGAGGGCGAGCCGTTTGTGATCCCGAATCCCTGGGACGCCGGCTCGGCCAAGGTCCTGGCGGGGCTCGGATTCAAGGCCCTGGCGAGCACCAGCTCCGGCTTCGCCTTCACCCTCGGACGCCCGGACGGTGGCGTCACGCTCGAGGAGCTGGTAGATCACGTTCGGCTCCTCGATGAGGCAAGCAGCCTGCCGCTCTCGGTCGACCTTGAGAACGGCTTCGGACCTGACCCCGAGGATGCATCGGGAGCGATCGGTCGGATCGTCGAGGCGGGCGCCGTCGGCGGCTCGATCGAGGACTATGACCCCGAGGACGGCATCTATGAGGTCGAGCACGCCAGCGAGCGAATCGCCGCCGCCTGTGAGGCCGCGCGCTGCCTTGAATTCCCCTTCACGCTGACGGCCAGGGCCGAGAACCACGTCCGGGGAAATCCCGACCTCGACGATACGATCGCCCGCCTGCAGGCCTATGAGCGAGCCGGTGCCGATGTTCTCTTCGCGCCCGGTCTACGTGACCAGCCCCCGTTCATCGGTCCACTCCGTATGAGAGCCCGGGGTTTGTCTTCACTGAGTATGGGGCCTGCTCGCCGCCTCGCGTAGCGAGCCCGGAGGGCGAGTGAAGCGAGGCGGCGAAGCGCTCGGGCGCCATCATCCCCAGCGCCGAGTGGGGATGGTTGGCGTTGTAGTCATCACGCCAGTCGGCGGCGAGGACCTTGGCCTCGGCCAGGGAGGTGAACACCTCGACGTTTAAGGCTCGTCGCGAAGCCGGCTGTTGAACGACTCGATGTAGGGGTTCTGCCAGGGCGAGCCGGGGTCGATGTAGGCGGTGTCGGTGGATTCCCGCTGGCACCACTCGCGCAGCACCCCGGCGATCAGCTCGGGGCCGTTGTCGGCGCGGAGGTTGGCGGGGGCGCCGCGTTCCTTGCTCAGGCGCTCCAATACCTGAACGGTCTGATCGGCGTTGATCGTGCGCTCGACCTCGATCGCCAACGCCTCGCGGGTGAACTCATCGACGACGTTCAGGAACTTCAGCTCGCGGCCGTCTTCGGTCGCGTCGTGTTGGAAGTCAAGCGCCCAGACGTGGTTGGGACGGCAGGCCCTGAGCCTTTTGGCGGAGACAGTGGAGTCGCCGAGGCGACGGCGCTTCTTGGCCTTGGCAGGCACCCGCAGGCCCTCCTCGCGCCAGATCCTCTGTACCCGCTTGCGGTTAAGCGCCCAGCCCTCGCTGAGGAGGTGAGCGTGTGCTCTGCGGTAGCCCCAGCGGGGGCGTTCGGCAGAAATCTCTCCCAACTGCCTGCGCAGGGCGGCGTCATCGGGGGCAAGCCGAGGCTCGTGGCGCTGGGTGGAGCGGTTCTGGCCGGCGATCCGGCACGCCCGACGCTCGGAGAGGCCAAGGCGGTCCTGGAGCATGCGGACCGCCTGGCGCCTCCGGGCCGGGCTTAGAATTTTCCCTTGGCGATCTCCTTGTAGGCGAGGACTTCGAGCTCCTTGTCGGCGACCAGGCGCTTTAGCTGGCCGTTCTCTCGCTCCAGCTCCTTTAAGCGCTTTGCATCGCCCGCCTTCATCCCGCCGTACTGGTTTCGCCAGCGGTAGAGCGTCTGCTCGGCGACCCCCAGCGCCTTCGCCGCTTCGGCTGTCGTCTTGCCCTCGGAGAGCATCTGCTCTGCCTCCCTGAGCTTGCGGATGATCTGCTCGGGCGTGTGCTTTCGCCTCTTCACCTGTGTCGGTCCTCCTTTGCCCATTGTCGTGGGCGGGAAGGACTCTCATAGAGATCGGACCGATTTGTGACTGTTCAGGTCCCCGGCAGGTGACATAACTCTGGGCGCGAACCTCCCCATGTGCCTGCGCAGCGCCCGTCATATGAGGAACTCGAGGCCCTTGTTGCCTCCCAGGCGACGCTGATCGGCGAGCTGCGCGGGGAAATAACCAAGTTGCGAGCCGAGATCGGCGAGCTGCGAGGGCGGCTTGGCCAGAACTCACGCAACTCCTCCAAGCCGCCGTCCTCAGACGGCTATGAAAAGCCCGCTCCCAAGAGCCTGCGGCGCCCCTCGGGCCGAAAGCCCGGCGGGCAGCCCGGTCACCCAGGCCGCTACTTGAAGCAGGTCGAGCACCCCGACGAAGTGATCGTGCACGTGCCGGAGCGTTGCTTTGCCTGCGGCGGAGACCTTGATGGCGCCGAGGTCCTGAGCGAGGAGGCACGGCAGGTGTTCGACCTGCCTGCGGTGGCTCTTCACGTCACCGAGCACCGCGCCCAGCGCCGGCGCTGTAGCTGCGGGGCCACGAGCGCCGCTCCCTTTCCCCAAGGTCTGAGCGCTCCGGCCCAGTACGGGCCGGAGCTGCGGGCGCTGGCGATCTATTTGATCTGCTTTCAGCATCTGCCCTACCAGCGCGCAGCGCGACTCCTGGCCGACTGGCTCGGGACGCCGGTCTCGACCGGAACCCTGCAGGCGATTGTCGAGCGCGGCGGTGAGGACCTTGAGGAGTTCGAGGTCCTCATCCGTGACCGACTGATCGGCTCCGCGGTCACCCACTTCGACGAGACCGGCGCCCGCGCCGAGGGCGCCCTGCGTTGGGTGCACTCGGCTTCCACCGGGCGCCTCACCCTCTACCGGCTGCACGAGCGGCGCGGGGAAGAGGGGATCGACCATCTGGGCGTGCTCAGGCCCTTTAAGGGTGTCGCTGTCCACGACGGCTGGGCGACCTACCGAAACTATGAGGATGCCACCCACGCCCTGTGCAACGTCCACCACCTGCGCGAGCTGGTGGGGGCGATTGAGCGCAACCCCGAGACCCAGACCTGGGCCAAGGAGATGGACTCCTTGCTGCGCGCGGTCAAGGGCGCGGTCGACCTAGCCTGGGTGTAGACGCCTCAATTGGCCCCACTG
>CAVUPF010000006.1:0-78367 GCA_963743285.1 uncultured Solirubrobacterales bacterium | reverse complement strand
AACTCAAAGATCGGCTTAACGACGCCGTCGAGCCGGCTATTCCATGATCACCATTTCAAGCGACCCCTCCTCGATCCAGGCCTTGATCGCGGCCTGGTCCTGGGCCCAGTTGCTGTAGAGGCGCATCAGGTCTATCCCGAGCTCGGCGAGAATGTCTCCGATGGTCCCCATCACCAGCTCGGAAGAGGCAGGTGGCCGTCCGGGTGCGGACATGGACACTCGTTGACGTACTCGTCGGGGTCACTGATCGGGACTCGCCAACTTCCTGAGAGCATCTCGGTCTACGAGCGATGCTGGGGCCTGTCTTGCCCCGGCGCTAGTCGGCGGGTCCTCGGAGGAGAGATGATCGTCCTTTGCGGCGATATCCCGAACAGCATTCTCCAAAGGGGACGGAGACGGAAGGTAGAGAGTCCACGTCTCGGCCTCGGCGGCGCCCATAACCGGGCTCAGGTTCTCGTCGAGGCTCAGCGCCGCATCGCCGGAGACGGTCGTCAGGCTGAGGTGGAGATCGGAGGCGACGACGATGAGCGGGTGCTTGTCGAGATGGCCAGCGGCGACCAGCATCTTCCCAATCCCCCCTGCGACCTCCAGCGAGGTTTCAAGCTCGGCCTCAGTGATGTGCTTGGAACGGGCGACGCTTTTCCTGATCAGGTCCGTGATCGTCTCCCAGCACTCAAATGCGGTGCGCTCCGGCGCCGCCGCGATCTTCCTATGCCGCAGCATGTGCGTCCTCCTCCTCGGGAAGTTCCGCCTTCATCCGCTTGATCGCCCCAGCTAGATCGACGATGGTCAGCGAGCTAGGGTCGATGACGACATCACGACGCATCGCCATCGACTCAGTGATGAGCTTGCGGATCTGGCGGCCATCGAGACCGACGAGTTGGCCACCGAGCTTCTCGATCTCCTTTGCCTCGGCGAGCCTGCCCAGTGCTGCATAGGCGTCGGCGAAGCCGAGCAGTGTTTCGCGGACGATCTTCGCGCCCGCCTCGGCGTTGGGGAGGGGAACTTCGAGGCTGAGGTCGACGCGGGAGAGAAATGCTTCGTCCAGAGCCCCAGTGAAGTTCGAGGTGGCGATGGTGACAATGTGAGGAAAGCTGTTCGCATTGCGGTCGAGAGCCATGAGGACGGCATCGGTCGCACGATGGACATCGGCCGGATTCGCTGCCAGTGACACCTTCACTGCGTGCCACCGCCATTGACTCGACCTCATCCAGTAGGACAACTGAGGGAATCCCGTCTTCGCAGAGACCGGGGATGGTTTCGCAAAGGAGCTCGGTGACCCGTTGCTGGGACTGGCCGTGTTCAGCGCTCATCAGGCCGTGTGGATCGACCTCAAGTAGGCGGATCGACCCAGCCTCCGTCGCCAGCAAGCACCTGCGCGAGCCCTCGGGCGAGGGTCGTCTTGCCGGTGCCGGGAGGACCATGTAGAAGGATCAGGGCATGTAGCGCGCTGACGCTGAAGGGAACTAGGGCGCGAATGGTGAGGCTGAGCAGAACCTGATTCTGGAGGCGCTCCTTGAGGCTTTCATCGACGATGATCGACTCCCAAAGGCCCTCCAGCTCATCTTCTGGAGCAACGACATTTCTGGTGATCCACTCGATGCTCATCTCAGATCGGGCGGAACCTATCATGAATCTAAGGATTTGTGCAAATGATCTTAGATTCCTCTGTCTGCCGGTTCTGCCGTACCCTGTTCTCATGGCTGTGAAGTCCGCGAGAGAGCGCAGGGGAAGTGCGCACGCCAGCGACGCGGATGCCGTTCGGCCAGCTGTTGCGCAGCGCCCGGAAGCATCACCGGCTGACGCAGCTCTACCGCGCGAAGTCGAAGAGCGGACGGGGATTCCCAATCCTCACCTGTCCCAAATCGAGCGAGGCCTGATCCGGCGCCCAGATCAGCAGATCATCTGGAAGCTGTCACGGCTATACGAACTGGACTTCAGCATGTCGGAGTGGACCGGGAGTGGTAGTGACGAACCCGGTGCTCAAAGCGCCTATTTCGTCGCCGCGCTCAACCTCTTGGAGGGGCTGAGCAAGACGGATCTCGAGGATGCCACCCAGTATTTGGAGGCGCTACGCCAGCGACGCAGGGACGAGGACGCCGAATCGTAGATTGGTTGTCAACTTTCCCGGGCGGTCTCGACGCTGTTGGCCTCAGGATCGATGGCCGAATCAGATCAGATCCTGAACGAGAAGCCGCTCGCTCAGGGACTCTGCCGCGAAGCTGACAGCCGGTGCGCAGAATGGGGAAAGACGCGGAGCAAAGATCGCACCATGTGCCGCAATACGGAGCTCATGTCCTTTGCCGTGATGTCGACCAGCTGCATCGTGAGCTGGCCGATCTGATGATAGTAAGCAAACAGCGCGACTACCGCCAGGAGCGAGAAGTAGACGTCTCATCGTGGATCCTGTCTAACGCTTGTGGATGAGCTCGTCGAGCGAGGAAACGCCTTCGCGTTCGAGCAGCGTCTTCAGGTGCATGTCGCTGCGGACGCCGAAGTCCCGGCTGTACTGGTCCTCGATCGTGCCGACGTAGGTGTCGCCGCGTTCGCGGCGCAGCTCTCCGTCCTCGTCTCGAGAACGGTCACCGCGCATCCCTGGCGCATCGCTGTCCTTAGGGGTCATCCGATTCCTCCTCGCTGGGGTCGTCTTTGGGCGAGATCCTGGTTTGTTCTCGGAACGCACGTACGTGCAGGAACAATGCTAAGGAGATCGGCGGACGCCTTGGCGTCCTGCTCTCCGAGCTGCCAGATTCGGGACTACGCAGCTCTTAGCCGGTAGCGGCCGGAGCCTTTGCCGACCTTCTCCACGGCCTCGGCGCGGTTGATCTGCGCGAGGAAAGTACCGGGGGTCTTTGCCACCCACTCGGTAGCCATCGTACTGGAGGAGCTGGAACCAATCACGGTAATGGACCTCTTGGCCGCGTCCTACCTGCTCGTCGAGCAGCTTGATCGCGACATCAAGGAGGCGCTGGCCCTTGAGCCGACCGTCGATGTCGTCGATTGAGAGCTGAACGGAGCGGCCAAGCGCGCCCTCAAGCTGCTCCAGGAGTCTCCGTTCGCGCTGTGTTTGATCGTCGATGCGATCGGCGAGAAGACGGAGGCGCTCGGCCTGTTCAGCCTGTGCTTCGATCCTGCGGGCGAGCGCCACAGCCTCATCAAGAAGAGCTTGGTCGAGGGTCCTCGGCGGTTTCTCCGGCATCGGGATGAAGCCTAGGACCACCCACGGAGGCAAACCGCTGTCCGTATCGCTGGTATTTGCGGGAAGGCGGGAGCCGGCGGGGGGCCTGCACCTAGGGTTGATTGCTGACCCGAGCCAAGGAGTTCCTGAGGGTCGCCTTTGCAGCCTTCAATGGCCGCGACCTGGATGCCACGAATGTTGGCCTGGTACCTGTCGCGGCGCAGGCCGGTGATGTCGGTCGAGGAGGGGCGGGCGCTGCACGGGAGGTTGGTGGGTGCGGCTGGGAAGTCGCCGGCTGGTGCATGTCGCCGGTCGACCGCAGCGACGATCGGCTCGGCTCGGTGCTCGGCCGCGACGTGCCAGCCTGATGGCCGGGGATGACGCTGCAAACCTCTCTCCGCTACTCGCTTCGGTGCTTCGTTCCTCGCTCGGCCTGAAGTGCTGCGGGGCCGGAGCGGACAGCCAGGTAGCGGCAGATGCCGGGTTGCGCAAGGAAGCTCTGGTGGTCGTCCGCTTGCTCAGGGCTCGTTCTCGAAGCCGACCGCGTGCAGCACGCCCCTGGCGAGCTGGAGGCGGGTGATCAGCGCGAAGAGGTCCGTCGGGGGGTCGCCGTAGCTGACGCCACCGGTGATGTGGACGGTTGCGCCGCGCACCTCGATTGAGTCGACCTCGCGGTCGTCGGTCAGCAACCACTCGAGCTGGCTCAGGGCCTCGGCGAGGACGGCGCGGATCCGGGCCAGGCCCTCGGGCGTCTCGGGATCGTCATCGGTGTACTCGTTGGGGAACTCGAGGTCCGTCGCTTTGAGGCGCTCGATTGCCTTGTGGCCCGCCTTGAAATCGGGCTGGCGCTGGTTGTCGATGACAAGGGCGGCTGCCATCAGTTCAGCACTCATCGTTGGTCTCCTCTCGTGATTTCTGGCTGCTGGGAACGGGTTGGCAAGCGGAAGGCGTGGACCTTCTGCGCTTGCCTGGGGTTCGTCCGGTCGAAGCGAGCTTGGTCCGCATCGCGGCATGCCGCGGACGTTTCGGGGTTCGGGCGCTGAGCGCCGGCGAGGGGCGCGATGTCGCTGAGCGAGGCCTGGCCTGCTTCGATCAGCGCCACGAGCGAGGCGTGGAGTGCGTTGGCGTCCTGCACCACATTCCTCACCACCTCGATCGTCGCCTCGAACGGGTCGCTCCGGCGCTCCTCACCGAAGCGGACCTCGCCGCCGAGCAGGCAGAGAGGGCCGCCCCGGCCCGACCGCGATCAGCGGCGTGGGGTCGCATTCGGACAGCTGGGTAGACGCCGATCGTCGCTCGCCTTGCCTCTCGCTCGACGATCTCGTCCTGGAGCAGGTAGTCGATCAGCTCGTCGAGATCGTCGGCCCCTGCCGGCCACCGATCGAGCGGCTTGATGTCGTCGTTGCCGGGGTTTGCGAGCGCCCCCCGCAGGTACTGCTCGTCTAGCTTGAACATGGGAGATCCTCCCTGTCGTCCCTGCCGTGAGTCGTCCGTCTTTGATGGCCCTGTCGTGCCGCCATGGACCGGGGACGATTCGATGCCGGCGCAGGCCCCGAAGATCGCGCCGATCACCACCTGGGGGTCCTCGGCCCACTCTGCGCAGTCCCAGTAAGCGACCTCGCGGCCATCGGCGGAGACGACGCGCACGTAGTCGCCGCCGAAGGTCGCGTCTCCGATGCCTCCCGCGTTGGTGCGTAGCGTGCGGCCGGTTGCGGCGATCGTGAGAACGGCCTCCTCGCCGAAACCCTCGCTGTCGAGGATCTGCGCGGCGCTCATAGGTCCGACCTTCCGGCCTGGGCGTCCAGGTGCAGCTGGAAGGAATCTACGCAGGGACCGACAGCCTGCTCGGACCGCCGGCCTTGCGACGGCGGCCAGGGAGTCCCGCAAGGGATGTGTGTCGCATAGCGGCGCAGCTGGGCTTCGACGCAGCGCCTCGGGGATCGAGAGACCTGTCTGATGGCATCTGCGCAGCGCATTCATCGCCCACAAGACGCGCGCCGGCCTCATTCCGATACCCCCCGCTGTGGGGGCGCTGAGCAGGCGGTCGATGCTGCGATCCGATGCGCCCGCAAGCGTTTGCGAAAAGGGGGTCTCGTCGGGCGTTGCCGAGAGCGCGATGTCCTCGAGGCCGCGGGCGAGACGGTCGATCAGCGCCGCGTAGCGCTCAATCGGCTCGGTGCAGGCACCCTCGCTCCATGCGGCGAGATAGGGGATCGAACTGCCGCTGGTATCGAGGCCGACGGTCG
Source organism: uncultured Solirubrobacterales bacterium (assembly GCA_963743285.1). GTDB lineage: Bacteria > Actinomycetota > Thermoleophilia > Solirubrobacterales > 70-9 > CAVUPF01. The sequence continues at coordinate 72,943 of CAVUPF010000006.1, read as the reverse complement.
AGCAGACGCTGTAGGCAACGGCCTCAGCGATCACCTCCTCCTCGGCGTAGGTAGGCCGAGGATCGTCGTCGTGGTGGTCGTGGCGCACCAGGGCATGGGCAAGCTCTGGATGGCCGACGCTGACCTGGGCATTTGGGGAAAAGTGGGCCGACACCGGCTGTATCCGGATCTCCTTGGTGGAGGGCTCGTAGTAGCCCTCGGCGGCTCCGTGAATCTCGGCAACCGAAATCGGCGAGCCGATCGACCCTGCGAAGTTGGCGAGGGGCTGAAGAGGGGCGCCAGGCCGGCGCCATCGATCGGCTCGTTGGGCAGATCTAACTCCACCGCGCCGCCGGGGAAATCGAGAAGGGGGTCGACCTGGGATCGATCGAAGACGGCTACGAGGCGGAAGTACGTCGGCGGTTTGTCGCCTGGATTTGAAGCACTGCGCTTCCACTCTGCGAGCTGGCGCTTGGACGGGGGGCAGGGCGCCCAGATGCGGATCGCCTTTTCTCCCTTGCGAACCGCGTACCCGATCGAGAGCCAACTGCGAAAGCCGGCAACCCGGGTCGCTTCGGGGCACTGAGTGGCGATCAGCAGCTGATTGTGGAAGCTGTAGGTGTGGAAGTGGCGGCGGACCTTGAGCCAGCGCTTCCAGCCCTCGCTGGTTCGCAGCGCCTCGATCGCCGCCTGCATCTGCTCGCGCTCGGCGGCGCGCCTGTCGGCGCGCTCGGCCTCACTGAGAACTCGGCGAGGAGAACGCCGGGCGGTGGTCATGTCGACCTCGGCGATGACGCGGAGCGCCGGCCTTGCGACGGCGGCCAGGGGGCCCGGCGAGGCACGTGTGTCGCATAGCGACGCAGCCGGGCTTCGACGCAGCGCCGACAGCAGCACTCGGGGATCGAGAGACCCGTGTGATCGCATCTGCGCGGCGCATTCATCGCCCACAAGACGCGCGCGGCGCTCATCTCGATACACCCGAATCAATGATTGCGAGCAGGCGGTCGATGCGGAGCGCCACCGGTGGGTGCTGGGAGGCCTTGAAGAAGAGGCCCGGCTGGGGCGCGTCGAAGGGCAGCTCCTGATCTCTGATACTAATCCTCAACCAAGTTGAGTGACGCTGTTATCCAGGGATGACTTGTGAGGGACTGAATCGTGGGGCGGTCCGCTTCCAGGGCGCACAGCTCCTCGGCGAGGTCGTCCTCGACCTCGCCGAGGCTCTCGTAGGCTTTGTTGGCAAAGCGCCGCTCGCGGATCAGGTCCCAGAGCTGCTCTGTGGGGTTCAGCTCGGGGCTGTAGGGCGGCAGGGTGAGGATGCGGATGTTCCCGGGCAGCGACAGCTCTGTGGCGGTGTGCGATCCGGCTCCGTCGCAGACCAGGACGATCAGCTCATCGGGGTGGCGCTTGGAGACCTCCGCCGCGAAGTGCTCAAAGCACTCGCTATGCATGGTGGGCATGATCAGCGAGCAAAGCGCCCCGTCGTTGGGGCACACCGCGCCGTAGGCGTAGGTGTACTCGCGCACCGTCTGGCAGTCCACCACGGGACGCACGCCGGGCGGCGCCCAGCAGCGCACCGGGCGGTTCATGCGCCCGAAGCGCGCCTCATCCATGAACATCAGCCTCAGCGGGCGCCGATCGTCCGCCCGGGCGGACGCCAGGAGCTGCGGGAGGTTTCCTTGAACGCCTCCTGGCGAGCGGGATCGGCTTCGGGGTGCCGCGGCCGCGGCACCACCTTGCGCCAGCCGTGGCGGGCGAGGATCCGGTAGAGCGTCGCAGGGGAGGCCGGCCTGCCGGCCCGCCGTGCCAGCTCGCCCGCCATCGCCGCGGCGCTCACCATCTGCCCCTGGCGGGCAGCCGCCTCGAAGTGGGCGACGAACTCGGCCTCCTGGGCCTCGGTGAGGACCCCGCCGCGGCGCCCACCCCAGCGATCGGTGTGAAGCGTGCTCTCACCGTCCTTGAGGAATTCCGCCTTGCGTCGATAGACGCTGCTGCGGGTGATGCCAACCGCCTCCGCGACATCCTGAGCCTCCCACCCCAGGGCCAGGAGACGGATGCACGTTATCCGCGAGCGCTCGCGGGCCGAGAGCCTGTTGTCGGCCAGCAACTCGTCCATACGCTCGAGGGTGCCTTCTGGGAACGCAATCGAAGTAGCCATACCACCGAAGTTCGACCTCCCCACGCTATCACCTGCCTTGTGTGCGAAGTGGTATGAGGTGGCGGGCGAGATCCTCGGCCTGGCCCAGGGAGGCGGCGTATGCGTCTGCGGCGTACTCGCGGGAACGCCAGTGGGCCGCCCAGAGGGGCGCGAGGAGGCGCTGGGCAAAGCTGCCGCCGGCGAGGCGCAACGTCCAGCGGGTCAGGCCCCAGAGCAGGCCACCTCCGGGGTCTTCGTAGACCTCCACCCCACTCTGTCCCTCACCGCCCGCTCGCGCCGGTGCCAGCGGATCGTCCCAGAGGGCAAGTCGGCTGAGCGCCTCGGTGAGGCGGCCATCGGATGAGTTGAGGTGGCCGAACTCGTGAGCGAGCACGGCGGAAAGGGACTCCGACTCGATCAGGCCACGGCTGAGGACCACGGCGGCGCCCCTGACCGCGGCTCCCGGCAGCGGGTCGTCGAGGACAAAGAGGCCGGCGGGCTCCGGAAGGCTCGGGTAGACGCTGCGCAGCAACGCCAGGGCATCGGCTAGCAGGTCGGACTCTTCGGCGCTGGGGCGGCGGGCGCCGAGCCGCCGCCCCCACACCCGGCCTCGACACGGGAGAAGGAGGCCGGCGATCGAGAAGGCGATCGGCGTGAGGGCGGCGAGCCAGGCGAGCACCTCGGCGCTCATCCCGAGGGGGACTAATGCCCCCACGATCGCGGCGCCGAGGTAGGCGAGGAGCCAGCGGACCGGCACCCCGAGCACGGCCTCTGCCGAGAGGGTCAGCAGGTAGAGGGCGAGGCCGCGGAGCGCGGCGAGAGATACGGCGCCGCTGTGCCGGGCCTGAGTGCTCTCCGTCTGGGCGTGCATGGGCGATCCACAGCACGCTTCGCGTGCTATCTGGTGGGAGTCCTGCGCGCCCAGGCGGGGGGTCAGTTTTCAGGAGATGAGACGGTGCGCGACCGAGAAGGGCTCACCCTGAGCCGCGGACGATGGGAGGACGATGGGAGGACGATGGGAGACAATGGGAGGTCGCAAACGACGTCTTCAGCGAATTCGGCCGCATGGCAGGGGCTCACCTTTTCTCTCCAGCGGAGATCGGCGGTACAGAGCCAAAAATCAGCCCCAAGAGCGGCATCGTGAGCACTTCGTGTCCATGGAAGTGCTCACCCCGGTCAAAAGCTTGCAATTTGCGAACTAATTTGTTCGCAATTTGCGAACAAATTAGTGGGAGCCAGATGGGAGGCGAAATGGGGCGCCGTGCCTGAGATTGCTTGCACACTGCGACGTTCGTAGCGCCGGATTAGCCGCCGATTCTCAAGCTATAGAGCCAAAAAACGTCTAGCTGGAAATTAGTAAAGCTATTTTTACCATGGAAGTGCTCTACCAACTGAGCTATCCGGGCGGATTTGGCATATAGAGCCAAATTATTGTGATGAATTCTGTGGTCGTAAAAGCCCCATGGGACACATATGGGACACGAGGTTGAAAATCGGTCCGTCCAGCGTCTCCGTAGCGGCTCTGCTTCCACATCGTCATCACTGGCCGATCTTAAAGGCTCCGAAGGAGTCTCCCGAATACCACCGAGGGGGCGCTGGTCGAGCTGGTGCTGAGGCCGTTTTTGGAGGGCGAGGAGGCGGTAAGGGTAGCGGGGGAAGGGTGAGGGCGCTTCGATCGCCCGGGGGCCAAGCTACGGATCTCGGCTGGGGGTAGCCGTTTAGCGGATACCGGCGTTGGGTCGGGTGCTCAAGACAGCCTCTCCCTCACGCCCACGTCGGCGGCGCCAGCCAGCGACCGACATGAACTGCGTAATGGCGCTGCTGAGGTGAGCCGGCTATCCCAGCTTGACGTTGACCTTGGCGCCGGGCGCCAGGACATTGCCGGGCTTCGGGCGCGATCTACTTCCGCAGATGCTGCTTCAGCGTGACCGATTTCGTCGCGCTGAGGGCCGTTCCGCCTTGAGGCATGAAGGTGATCTCTGCCTTCAGCTTGGCCTTGCCCTTCTTGGCGAGGAGCTTCTTCGCCTTGCCCTTGGCCTTGACGGCGAGCTTGACGGTTCCGGCCCCTTGAGAGGAACCGGCCTGCTTGACGATGTCCTTGCCGGTCAGGGTCAAGGTCCCGGGGCCCGAAACCTGGGCGAAGATGGTGGCTGTGCCCTTGCGCTTGTTCAGCTTGACCTTGGTCAGCTTGAGCGTCGAGATAACGAAAGCAGCGCTGGTCTGGGAGGCCGAGCCGGCGGCGTTGGTGGCGGTGACCTGGCAGGTATAGCTGCCGGGCTGGCTCGCGATGAAAGAGGCGGCCGTTGCTCCCGCGATCGGCTGACCGTCGCTTAACCACTGGTAGGCGAAGCTCTGTGGGGCCTGGTAAAGGAGCGAGCTGAAAGCGTCGCTCGCCCAGCCGCCCTGCGAACAGGAGAGAGTCGCTCCAAGTTGCGAGCTTCCGCTCAGGAGCGGCGCGGCCGTCGCCGAGGGGACTTTGAGGAGGGCGAGGAGTGCGGGTTCGTGGTTGGTCGCGCCTGCGGTGCTGAGGTCTTTGGCACCGCCGCTGCCGTTGACGTTGGCGGAGGAGATCACCCCTTCTTTGCCCGGGCCCCCTTCGTAGTTGGACCAGTAGATCTTCCCCGCGGCAGGGTCAATCGCAATGCCGTTGGGATCGTCCATCGTGGCGCCGGTCGTGTTAAGTTCGCCGCCTCCGCCGCTGCCGTCGAGGTTGGCGTACGCGATCGTTTTGGCTGCCTCGTTTGCCCAGTAGATCTTCCCGGTGGCGGGATCGATCGCGATCCCCTCGGGGTCTTCCTTCGTAGCACCTGACGTGTTGAGATCGCCACCGCCGCTACCGTCGAGGTTGGCATAGGAGATCGACCCGTCAGTCACCTCGTTGGACCAGTAGATCCTCCCGCTAGTCGGGTCTATGGCGAGCGCCCAGGGATGTTCCAGCGTGGCGCCGGTCGTGTTGAGATCGCCAGCGCCGCCACTGCCGTCGAGGTTGGCGTAGGAGATCGCTCCTTGTCCGCCGGTGCCCCCGTCGTTGTTGGCCCAGTAGATCTTGTTGGCGGCAGGGTCGATCGCCACCCCCTCTGGAAAGTTCACCGTGGCGCCAGCGGTTTTGAGTTCCGTGGCGGCGCCACCGGCGAGGCTTGCCGAGGCGATGATGCCTTTGTTCCAGTTGGTCCAGTAGATCTTGCCGGCGGCGGGGTCGATCGCGATCCCCTCCAGCTCTTCTGTCGTCGGGCCGGGGATGGCGAGGTCAGCCCCGCCTGAGCCGTCGAGGTTGGCGTGGGAGATCGGGCTGTTTTCGTTGGCCCAATAGATGCTGTCGGCAGCGCGGGCGGACGGAGATGTCACGAGGAGGAGAAGCGCAGCGACAAGCAGACAGGTCGCGAGGAGGTAGTGCTTGGCGGGTACGTGGTAGCTCATCTAGATCGAGATGCTAGCGTCTCAGGGAGTCGACAAAGCCGCTCCCCGCCGGTGATCGAAGGCAAGATCACCGTGCTGATATGTGATGGATTGAGGTGATTGGTGGCTACTTCTTCGCTTTCAGCTTCAGCGCCGCGGTCTTGGTGTTGGGGTCGCCGCGGCCGGCGCGACACGCGCTGAAAGCGTTCGTCGACTCCGGACTTAAGGCCGTTGGAATTCGAGCGGGCGGCCCGATACGGGATTGAGCTGATTGGCATCTGTAGGGCGCTGCACGGCTCCGACGGTCGGCCCGTCCAGCCTGCCCAGGCAGGCCTCCGGGCCTGCCGGGCGGGCTCGGTCGCTGTCATCGCGGAGCAGGCTGGAGCAGCTTTCGTGCGAGGCCGCGCAGCGCACCGTGCGGGCGCGGTGGCGGGACGAAGTCCTCAAGCGTGGCGACCGCGGCCCAGGCGGCCGCAGTCGCACAGCCTCCTCAATCGCTCGCTCGGCTCGACGCAGACCGAGGCCGCGGGCCGTGACCACCAGCGCTTTGCCTTCGGCGGCGCGCCACCAATCGTCCACTTCGGCGGGCTCGGCGCAAACCGTGTCGGTGCCGCAGGAGTGGTGGAGGGCGAGGCCGGCGGGGCGGCGGGCGATCGTGAAGGCGTCGGTTGGCGGTGGCGCGAGCTGCTCGATCTCACCAGAGACCGGGGAGAGCCCGAGGCCCAGTGCCCAGATCTCCAACGGGTCTTGTCCGAGCCCTGCGATCAGCGTCGCCGGCTCGAGGAAGAGCAGGGCGTGGGGCCTGTTCGGTCGCAGGGCGAGGACGGTCGCCATCTCAAAACCACCGCGAGCGCAAGCGTCGGACGCCCATTCAAGCTGGCGCTGGGGTCCTGGACCCGGATAGACACAGGACCGCAGGCAGCCCGGGTGGGCGAGCCTGGCGATCATCAGCGGCTTCCCGGCGAGGAGGATCACCTCGACCCACTCGCTCGAGATCAACTCGTCGCAGGCATGGCAAACGTTGTCGGGGTCGTCGACCACGGCCTCGAGCTGGGCTAGCGCGGCGGCAGAAAGCAGCCGGGCGACATCGGCGCGATGCGCAGCTCTCGGCTCGTCCTGTGGTGGGCATTTTTCTTGGCCATCACCGACAAGACGCAGCCGGGGGCGACTCGTCCCACCCCCGGGTCGCAGAAAGTCGAGCCGTTGAGGGTCTCGGCGATGCGAGGCGGTCCGTCCGGCGACAAGGCAGCGTGTGTTAAAGGAATGTCTGACTGCAATCTTCCAGACATGGATGGGCTGTCTCGCGTAACTCTCAGCGGTGACCCCGAGGACGAGTTCGTTGTCCTGCTGGAGCACGCCGGCGGGGCGCTGCGGATCGCGTCCGAGCTTGCGGCATTGCCGCATTACCGCTAAACTGCAACGCATGGCTGAACACATTTACGTCGCCGTCCAGAAGCGGGGGGTGATCAGCCTTCCCTCCGAGCTGCGTCGGCGCCACCGTCTCGATGAGCCGGGGGCTCAGGTCGAGGTTTCCGAGCGCCCCGATGGGGTAATCGAGCTGCGCCCTCACGTCGCGGTGCCCGCCGACCAGCAGTGGTTCTGGACCGAGCGTTGGCAGGCGATGGAGCGCGAGGCAGACGCCGACGTTGCCGCCGGGCGGGTGGCGGGATTCAATCGCGCCGAGGAGTTCCTCGCCGATCTCGATAGCGAGTGAAGTACGAGCGCACCGAGAGCTTCAAGCGCGACTATCGGCGCCTGGACAAATCCGAACGGGAGGAGTTCAAGCGCGTCATCCAAGAACACTTCGTCCCGGCCCTCGAGCGTCGAGTGACAGAGCCAGGCAGCGGCTGGCCAGGCGCTCTGCGGGTCAAGGATGTCGAGGGCGCACCGGGCGTTTGGGAGATGACCTGGAGCTTCACCGATCCCGACGGGCGCGCCACCTGGGAGTGGGTCGAGATCGAAGGCGAGACCGGCATACGGTGGCGCCGCGTCGGCTCCCACGCGATCATCGCCGTCCCCTGAGAAGCCGTCTCAAGGCGGAATCCGCTGTCGAAATGAATTGTCTGTGGGTTTGCAATCATCGAGCGTGGACAGACTGCCTCGCATAAAGCCGAGCGGCGATCTTGAGGGCGACTACCATCGTATTGCTGAGCATGCCGGCGGGGCGCCGCGGATCGCGTTGACAGGCTCGAGCGGTGCTCGATATTCTGCTCGCGATGGCGGTGATCAAGGTACGGAGCGGAAAAGCTGGCGCGCTACTGCTTGTCGTACTGCTGATGATTCCAGCCTTCACACTCGCCACCAGCGAGTCGGCGATGGCCAAGGAAAGGTCTTACGAATGCCAGCATCCACCGACAACGGGCGAGGAGGCAGTCAAGTCGGCGGTAGTGGTGTAACCCGCTCGTCAGTCCCTTCTCGCGGCTTGTAGTTCTCCGACCACCTCCCTTCCCTCCTCGCCCTGGTCCTTAAGGACCAGGGCGAGCGACTCCTCTGAGAGGTAGCGGCGGGTAACCAGCCACTCGTCGTTCTGCTCGATCAAAAGCGCTCCTACCAGGCGGATCACCGAGTCATCGTCGGGGAAGATCCCGACCACGTCGGAGCGTCTGCCGACCTCGCGGTTGACCCGCTCCAGGGGGTTGGTGCTCCGCAGCTTTGACCAGTGGGCTGCGGGGAAGCGGTAGAAGGCCAACAGGTCCTCCTCGGCGTCCTCGAGCAGCTCGGCGACCTTGGGCACGCTGGGAGCCAAGCGCTCGATCACCGCGCCGGCGCGCTCGCGGGCCTGCTCATGGCCCTCGGCGACAAAGACCTCGCGCAGCGCCGCGGAGACCATGCCGCGCTGGGCCGGGCGGCAGTGTTGGTGCATGTCCCTGACGAAATGAACGGCCCGAACTCAACCGGTCCTTGCAACACCGGGTTATTAGTGAACGAACCGTAGCGGTAGGTCGGAAGCCTGGCCAGAGAACGTCGTGTGGGTGTCGTCGTGGAGGTCGCCCGGAGGGCGGCCGTAGCGACGACACCCACACGTGGCCGGCCCGCACCGGCGGTTGCCGGATCGGAATGAGATCGTCTTCGTCCTCGTGTCGGGTTCAGCGGGCGGCGAGGTGCTCGTCGAGCACTTCGGCGGGGGTCCTCCAGCCGAGGGTCTTCCTCGGGCGGGAATTCAGGGCGGAGGCCACGGCGGCAAGGTCGGAGACGCTATGACGGGCGAGGTCGGTCCCTTTCGGGAAGTACTGGCGCAGGAGGCCGTTGGTGTTCTCGTTGGTAGCGCGCTGCCAGGGGCTGTGTGGGTCGCAGAAGTAGATCGGCAGGCCGGTATCGACCCGAAGCTGCGCGTGGTAGGCCATCTCGATCCCCTGATCCCACGTCAGCGAGCGCCGCAATTGTTCCGGCAGGGTGGTGATCGCGGTGGCGATCGCATCGCGCACCGCCTCGGCCCCATGACCGGAGGCGGCGGGACCGTCCTTCTGCCGGGGCCCGTCGGTCGGCGGCAAGTGCAGGAGCATCGCGAAGCGGCTGGTCCGCTCGACCAGCGTGCCGATCGCCGAGCTGCCGACGCCGAGGATCAGGTCTCCCTCCCAGTGGCCAGGGACCGCCCGGTCGGCGGCCTCCGCGGGCCGGCGGCTGATCATCACCTCCTCGCTCACGAAGCCTTTGCCGCGACGACGGGCGCGGGCCCTGGGGACACGGAGCGCCCTGCCGGTCCGAAGGCACGCGGTCAGCTCGCGTCGCAGCGCTCCCCGGCCCTGAATGTAGAGCGATTGGTAGATCGCCTCGTGGGAGATGCGCATCGACTGATCATCGGGGAAGTCCAGGCGGAGCCGATTCGATATCTGCTCGGGGCTCCACGCGCTTGCCCACCTGCGGTCCTGACGGCGCGGGCGGTTGCGACCTCTCCATGCCTTGACCGCGGGGCCGGGCACCGCCGCGCCGTCGGGCCGGCGGACCTGGCCGGCGAGCCGCTCCTGCACGTAGCGGCGCAGCTCCTCGTTGATCGCGAGCTTCGCAGTCTTCGGGCGCCGCGCGCGCCGCTCGGCATGCCACTGCGCGACGGTGGCGCGGTACCCGCCGCGGGCAGGGGCGTTACGACGCAGCTCCCTGGAGATCGTCGACGGCGAGCGGCCCAGGCGGCGGGCAATCTCTCGCACCCCGTGACCACCGGCACGCAGGATTGCAATCTCCTCGCGCTCGGCGAGCGAGACGTATCGACCCGAGGGCAGGGCCTGCGTGACGGTCGGCATGCCGCCACCCTCCCGAAACCACCGGCTGCCAACCGAGGACGGCACGCCGGCCTCGACGCCGGCCGCATCGCTGGGGAGCCCCCTCGCGATGGCCGCCCAGAACCGCCGACGGTGCTCGCGGCGTCCCACTCCTGGATGACCCGCCCAGCCCGTTGCCGTCCTCCTCGTCCGCCCTGACGCCCTGTCCTTCAGCGTTCTCATCGCAACCTCCTCGATCAGGTGTTGCGAGGTCCAATTGAATCCACCCGGTGCAGCGCTGCCAGGGGCAGCCCAGCACCCGCGCGATCGCCCCCTTCAGTCCCTCGTGGGCATCGGAGGCGCAGAGGCGGACGCCGCTGAGGCCACGGGCCCGCAGGGAGCGCAGGAACTCGACCCAAAAGGCGCCCGACTCGATCTCGCCGACGTCGAGGTCGATCACCTCGCGTCTCCCTGACTCATGCACCCCGTAGGCGATCACAACGGCCTTGGAGCGCACGTGGCCATCGGATCGAACCTTGACCTGCTTGGCATCGAGCCAGAGGTAGGGGTACTCGCCTTCCAATGGACGCTCGCGAAAGGCCACCACCCGCTCATCCAGTGACCGGCAGATCGCCGAGACCCGGTCCTTGCTCATCCCCGAGATGCCGAGCTGAGAGACGAGGCGGTCGACCTTGCGGGTGGAGACCCCGTTGACGTAGGCCTCCATGACAACGGCCAGCAGGGCCTGCTCGGCGGGCCGGCGCGGCTCCAGGAAGGAGGGGAAGTAGGCGCTGCCCTCGCGCTTTTTGGGGATCAGGAGCTCGATCTCCCCGACCCTGGTCTCCCAGCCGCGGGATCGGTAGCCGTTTCGGTGGGTCGAGCGCTCCGCTGAAACCTCCCCACGCCCGGCACCGATCTCACCCGAGATCTCGGCCTCCATCAGCTCGCGGGCGACCAGCGCGACGGCGTCGCGGAGGAAGTCGGCGTGCTCGGTGATCAGAGTCTTTGCTACGACCTCGGCGGTCGTCATTCTCTGGCTCTCGGCCATCGTGGTGTTCCTTTCGTCGTTGACTTGCTGGTCAACCGACGAGTCTGGGGCCCGCGGTGGCCGGAACTTTTCCCGGCCCTACCTCGGGCTCGTTACACCACTTCTACCTACGCGACCGAGGAGGCGTACGACGTCCATCGCGTCAGTCGCAGTACGGCGTGTACGGCGGTTCTTGCGTTGGCACGCTTTATCAACGAAGAAAACGGAGCCCCGCATCTCTATCGCTGTCAGGGTCTGACCATTCATCACGCTGGCGTACCAGTGCTGAAGCTGCACCATTTCGATGGCTGGCATCTTCATATCGCCGACCGCTACGGTTTCGTTATGTCACGCGGTCAGAGGTGGTTCTCCGTCGGCGGCACTGACTTTCCGCTCAACTGCACCTGAGCGACTGCCCGAAAACCCCACGTGCATCGATTGCTACAGCTGACAAACTCGCGCTGTCGAAACGTATTGTCTGCGAATTTGCAATCCTCGGAGTGTCGGCTGCGCCGTGGACTCGTGGCGGACTGGCCCCGAGGACTTGCCGTACGTTTGGACGCTGCCGGCGGCTGAGTGAGGCTCACCAGATCGTCGAGGCACCTTGGGCGGCGAGCGCCGGGTCGCGGGTGACGATCGGGGCTCCCTCAACCTCAGCCTGCGCGACGAGCAGGCGGTCGAAGGGGTCGCACAGCCCCTTGCCGTCCAGCTTCACATAGGGCAGCTCTCGATAGGCGCGGGCGTGTGCGAGAGAAATCGGCAGCAGGGAAAAGCCCTCCGCCAGGAGCTCCTCTGCCCACCCCTCGGCGACCTCAAGCTTGCCAAGCGAGGCTTTGATCGACACCTCAAAGAGGGTGCCGGCGCCGAAAAGCGGCTCCTCGGCACCGGCAATCGCCTCGCGGGCCGGCTCAGAAAGACGAGCGTCGTTGGCCAACCACCACAATGCTGCGTGAGTGTCAGCAAGGAGCTTCAGTCGATGACTCCGAGGTCGCGGGCGACGTCCTCGGGCCAGGTGTCGAAGTCCTCGGCCATCTCAATCTGCCCGGCCAGGGCCCCGGGCTTGCGGCGCACGGCGCCGGAAGCCGGCAGCGCCACCAACTGGGCGACCGGCTGCTTGCCACGGCGCAGCTCCACGCGCTCGCCCTGCTCGGCGAGGGCGACGAGCTTGGAGAGGTTGGTCTTAGCCTCACCGATGGAGAAGGTCCGGGTCATGTGAGCCAGGATACCAGCGGTTGGCCAAGTTGGTCAAGTAGCTCGGTGGAGGGACTGTTCGAGGACCGGTGAGGGCGGGTGCCAGTCACGGCGATGCACGGGCATGGCGGGTTGGCGGTCGCGATCGGTCTTCGTTTGATCGGCGATCTGCTTGCCGCTCAGTCCGCGGGTGATCGCAACCCGCCCTTCGATCTCGCGCCAGCGCACGGCCAGCGCCTCTCCCGGCCGACAGCCGACCATCTCCGTGAAGCTGACCAGGAAGGCGTCGCCCATCGCCGCCAGCTCCTTGCTGGACCTCGTCGTTCCGGTTCCGGTCAAAGGCAAGACGCACGGTGGCAAGGCGGTCGAGGCAGATAACGCTTGGATCTACGAGTTTGAGGATGGTGCGTTGCGTCGAGCGCGGGTGTACGTCGACACCGCAACCATCCGCGACGCGGTGCTCGGCCGCGAAGATGCTGGGTAGCGGGGGGCTGAGGAAGGTGTCAGGCAGCAGTGCCGTCGGCGGCGCTGGGCGCCGGCAGCGCTTCCAAATGCTCGCGGCCAGTCGGGTACTGGTGTCCCAGACCTCGATCGCGACGAGCTTGTGGCTGGCGCGGTCGTAGTCTCGAAGGCCGCCCGGGACGCGCTCGCTGACGACGTCGTCGGAGTCCCCGGTCGGGAACCAGGCGATGTCAGCGTCTGGGTCGTAATAGGCGAACATGGCTTCAGCAAGGTAGCGCCGGTTGGCGCGCCTCGCTCGACTCAGCGGGCGGGCCACGCGGAGTCGTTGCGGACGCTGCGGATCGGCTGATCGATACCCTCCGTCATGCGAGGACGCCCAGCCCGAGAACGAGCGCCAAGGCGCGCTCGACCTCGACCATTTTCTCCGGCCCAACCTCGCCGTTGCGGCGCAGGAGGCGACGACGGGCGACCCCTCGAATCCCCCGCGGAATCGCGATGCTCTCAGTGTCGATCCCGGTCTCAGGATCAAGCTGGGGTCGCAGTGCCGAGCGAGGAAGGGAGCTGGAGAGGGGAACGACGACGATCAGCTCGTGGTCGGCGCCGACGAGCAGGTCGTCGACCGAGACGACGATCGCGGGCCGGTTTTTGCCGGGCTCGCCGCGGCGGGCGGCGAATGAGACGAGCCAGATCTCGCCGCGGCGCGGCTCAGTCGATTCCGTCACCGAGCGTCGCCTCCCATAGTCCAACCTCGGCAAGGGCCGCTGGGTCATCGGCCTCGGCGCGGGTCGCCTCGCGCTCGGAGCGCAGGGCATCGGCCCGCTCGGCGCGGCGGGCAAACTCGGTTAGCAACGAGGAGAGGGAGACGCCGCGCTCGCGGGCGCGGGTGGCGAGCGCGTCGCGGGTCTCACGCGGGACGCGGATAGTGGCCGTAGCAGTCATGTCGACAAAGAGTAGCGCTATCGAATGGCTACACAAGGAATCGGAGGCCAGGCCGGGCGCTGCCACGCGTCGCGGACGTGAAACGGGTAGGCCCGCTCGTCCTTCAAAGCGGGACCGCCTCGGCGAGGATGCGCTCGCGCCCAGATACCGCCAACGCGCGAGAAGGACAGGACGCTGCGGACACGACCTCGCCGAGCCCTGCCGCCCGTGGGCGCAGGGGGAGCGTTGCAGTCCGCGCGCGTGGGTAGGCGCAGCCGCGCGTATCGAGTTCCTAGGCTTCCTGGCGCACAGGCTGGGTCGATCTGCGGTGCACCCACCGGCAGCCACTTTGCCGGACGGCATGTCCGGGCACACATAAGCTTTGAGGGCAATGCGCTCCGAGCTGCCAGCCCACCTTCCTCCCAATCCGGTGCGTGGTTGGCTTGCGCCCCCTCTAGTTACGATGCTCGCGCTCGCAGTCGCGCTGCTCGCCCTCACCGATGGCGTCGCGCAGGCCCGCGTGGTGTTTGCCCACGGCCATGCCTACGGCGTGACGCCCACGCCCAAAGTTAGGAAAGCGCAGGCGCTCTTCGCTTCGCGTGGCCGCGCGACAGCGCTTAGCACCGGCGGGCCCCAGCCGCCGGTCGTGTACCACAACGGTCCCCTGATGCTCACCTCGAAACTGTATTTGATCTTCTGGCAGCAGAAAGCTGGAGAATTTCCAAGCGAATACACCGGACCGATCATCCAGTACGCCAAGGACCTCCAAGTCGAAGACTCGCGGACCACGGATGAGTTCTCCGTCGCCGAGCAGTACACCAACAATGAAGGAAGGGCGATCACCGGCAAGGTTGAATTCGGCGACGACGTGTTCGCGACTGGTCCCTATCCCCCGCTGGAAGAATCCGAAGGCTGCACCAAAGCCAAGGCTCCGTGCGTGACCGACACGCAGATCCGCAAAGAGATCGCTGAACAGATCGAAGCCAACCACTGGCCGACCGACCCCGCGAGCGCGCCTGAGGCGCAGTATCTCCTCTACACACCCAAAGGCGTCACGACGTGCGAATTCGGCGAATGCGCGCCCGAAGAATTCTGCGCCTACCACAGTGAGATCACCGAACTCGGCCCCGAAAAGAAGGTGGCCGTATACAGCGACCTGCCCTACGTCCCCGAATGCGACTCCGGTCAAGCGCCTACCGGTGTGGGCGGAAACAAGGACGCGGACGGCACACTCGACTCCGAGATCCACGAGATCGTGGAGTCCGCTACCGATCCCGAACCCGAAACTGGCTACACCGATGAACACCACGAAGAGGTCGCCGACAAGTGCACGGGGCCAACCGTCGAACTGCAGCCGGAGGTCTACGGAACCCCGCTTGGTGGCAGCCTCCTCGAAGACACTGCCTTCAACCAGCTGATCAACGGTCACAGCTACTACACGCAGCAGATCTGGAGCCAGGAACCAACGAAGACGCCAGCGCCGGCCAACAAAAACGAAGCGGCCGGATGTGCCGCGCGGATCGGCCCCACGCCCTCCTTCACCGGGCCCGCCGTCGGCGAAACCGGCCACGCCATCAGCTTCGCCGGGAGCGCGTCCTACGACATTAGCGCGCCGATCACCACCTACGAATGGAACTTCGGTGACGGCTCGCCGGTCGACACTACCAGCGTTTCCACTGCCACTCACAGCTACCTCAAGCCGGGCGAATACCAGGTGTCGCTGACGGTATTTGACAGCAACGGGACGCCAGATGCCTCCACGCAGACCCTGCCTATAAACGTAACCGGCGCGGCGGTGGGCCCGCCGTCGGCGACGATCGAAGCTCCGGCCGATCACCAGACGTATGTGGCCGGCGAAACCATCCCTTCAAAGTTCTCCTGCACCGAAGCGGCGGGCGGTCCAGGGGTCGAATCGTGCACCGACTCCAATGGCAGTGCCAGCCCCGGCAGCCTCAACGCCTCCACCGCCGGGTCATACACCTACACCGTGACCGCCGTGAGCCACGACGGACTGCGGAGCAAAGCGACGATCGAATACACCGTCTCTGGGTCCAGCATTAGCCCCGGTTCCTCGGGGGGAGCGAGCGGCTCGATTTCGGGCACTGGCTCCTCCTCGGGAGCCGGTGGACCGGTCAAGCCACTGAGTGGCGCGCAGAAGCTCGCGCGGGCACTCAAGTCTTGTAAGAAGCTCAAAAAAGGCAAGCGCGCACACTGCGTCGTCGCCGCCAAGAAGCGCTTCGCGCGAGCAAGGAAGTAGCACAGCGGAGATCCAGCTGGTCGCGATTGTTGGCGCTCGGGCTCAGGACGTCTCTCAGGCTGGCAGCGGGTCCAGCTGGTGCCTGCAAGGTCAAGCTTGCCGCGCAGTATCAACTACAGGCGAGGACTCGCTCGAGCCCGTCGCGCAGAACCTAGAGCTCAATTGATTCGACAACTGCCAGGCGCGGCAGGGATATGTGTACGTACCCCGCCTCCGCTATAAGAAAAAGCCGAGGAAACGAGGTCTTTTCTATGCTTAACGTCTCGGTCGACGCTTTGCAGCGGGTACCAAACGTGTACCAATTTAGCTTTCAAGTTGAGGCTAGAGCGCGGTGCGGCTAGTCGTCCTCGATGGTGCGGATGGCGTCGGCGTTCACCGAAACCGCCACGCCGGCAGAAACCTGGAGCTCGATCATCGGCACGACCATGCCCTCGTGGCGGGTCGCTTCGATCAAAAGCTGTACCTCCCTCCGCGTGTCGAGCACGGCGATCGCGTGGTCGTGGTCGAACCGGACTATGGCCACCCGCGCAGGCTAGCGCACTGCCGCCGGGATGGCAAACCCACCGAGATTGGAGATTAGAAGAAGTGTCGCCGTACATACCGTCGACGATCGGGCAAGCGCGAAAGTGCCCTGAACACGCTCGATGCCCAACGGCCACGAAGTCGAGTTCAGCCCCGCCGATCTCGAAGCAAAGATTCAAGATCTCGAAAAGCGGCTTGGCGGTCTTTTTAACACCTAATGCCGCGCGAGACTGATCTGGTTTTCAACTCATTATTTAGGTGATTCAACCCTGATCGCTCACACGTACGAGCCCGAACGATCATTTCTGCGTCACAGAGGCCAGTTGGAGGGGCCACTCCACATTGCGCAGGCCGCATGGAGGACGCTGGGACCGCTATCCCGCGTGGTCGTCGAATAGGCGGATATAGGGATGGGCAGGGTCCGAGTAGTTCAATTCCGTTCCCTCATCGCCAGGGAGCCCGCGGAACCCGCGGGCGACGTAAAAGCGGACGTACTCTTCAGACCCTTCGATCTGGTGGGCGATGACATATCCAATCCGCTGATCGCCATAGACGACAGGCATGCCATTGTGGATCTCGGCCTCGGCCTTGGGATCGACGGCGAAGTAGGTGTGAGCATACCCGTTCGTATCGGTCAGAGGCTCGCGCCGTGGAAGCAGAATGGCGGCCAGAGCGACCAAGGCCACGATCATACCCAGAGTTGCGTAAGCAACCCGTTGGCCGCGCCGGCGCTTCTGCTTCAGTGCGAACGGATGCTCTAAGTCGGTGACGGTGATGCCACCAGCCGGCGTGTCGGTGGCGTAGCGAAAGAGCGCCACGGCGAAGACCTGCCTGGTTGCCGTCGCCAGGGCCGAGACGGTCACCAACGCGATCAGCCCAACCGCAATCAGCGGAACGCCAGAGGCCGGATGACTGCCGCTCAGCACCAAGCCGACTCCAAAGATGATGCCCGCTGGAATCGCGACCACGACGGTCCAGGCCCCGATCCCGACCAAACCGGTGAGCCCCTCTCCCCACTTACTCTTGACCAGGTGTGTGGAACCCCGCAGCGCCTCGATCGGACCAGGATCCTCAAGTGCCAGGAGCGGGATAACGAAGATCGTCGCCAGGACCCAGGCGGCGCCGACCAGCCAGACGGCGATCCTTCCTGCCCCCGGGATCTTTGAGGCGACCTGACTGAGCACAAAGCCGACGCCGGCGGAGAGCAGCGACCAAAGTGCGATGCGGCCGAGGCGCTCCCATGACGCTCCCAAGGCCTCGCGGAGGCTGAGCTGGCGGCCATCGAAGCTCGCCGCCGCAGCAGAGGCGAGCGCGACGTTGAAGAAGACGCTGATGAAGGTGAGCGGGTAGAGGGAAATCGCAGCGACCAAGATGAAGTGCCCGCGCGAGTGCTCGTGAGGGTGGAAGTACCCTCCGAAGTAAAGAACGACCGCGGCGCCAGCCATGCCGCATCCAGCCCCGAGCAGCGCCAGGGCGATCATCGTGCGATCGTGCCGCATCAACCGCCAGGCGGCTCCAGTCAGCCGCCACCCGCGTGCCATCCGGCCCTCTTGCGGGGGCATCTGGGGATCAGCCTGAGCGGCCTCCATGCGTGCGATATCGGCAAGCTTTGCGGAGCGCTAAAGCTCGGCTGTCGCCGCGTCATCGCGATGGCTGCGGAATGTCACGGATCACCAGCTTCGGCCAGTGGTGTTCGGCCTTGAGGCGCTCCAGTTGCGCGCGCGGCCTGGGGTTGGCGAAGTAGATCACCGCGTCGTAGCGGGCCATTTGGGTCTCGAGGACGTCACTCAACCCGAGCCGTGCCCAGCGGTAGAAGCGGCGCCGGCCCAGGCAGCCCGTGGTCAGCACCGGCGAGGGTCGAGGTCAGACTGCCCGGCGGCCAGCCACCGGAGACGAAAGGGTTCGACTTGCTGCGCTGAGCGACGACGGCCAGTCCACCAGCAACATGCGCACCCCTCGGCGCTCCAGCATCGCCTCAGCTATGAGCGGAGGCTCAGGCTGGTAGTGACCTGTCTCGATCAGGGCCTTCAACTGTCGCGGCTGCATCCTGCGCTTCATATCGGCTCCCTTCGGACGATCATGAATTTTAAGTAATAGCACATGCGGATACGGACGAAAACTCGATTCCGGGCTCGACCCGCGCACTTGCTCGGACTGGGAGAGACCTTCGTGCCATCCTCCCCACTCCGCCTCGACTCGTTTCAAGGCCAGGATGAAGTGGCGCGAGCGGTAGTTGCGCCAGTCGGTCTCCACCCAGTGCTCACGCTCGGAGGTGCGGAAGATGTAGTCGTCGGGTCCGTAGTCGCTCAGGCCGGCAGCAGCTGGAGCGAGTCGCAATGCTTGGGACGAACGGCAGCGAAATGGCGGCGGTCGAGGGTGAGGACTAGCGGTGTGCCGAGGCGCTCGGCGAGGACGATGACGGAAGCGTCGACGCCGCCGAGCGGGAAGTCGGCGTATTGCTCGATCAGCTCGGCGATGCGGGTGAAGTCCTCGGACGCGGGCGGCTCGACCTCCTGAGCAGCCATCGGCCGCATGAACGCCGCGTCGGCCTTGGCGCCCAGGCGCTCGCCGAGCAGGTAGCTCACCTCGGCGAGGACCAGGGCCGGGACGACGAAGCGCAGATCGTCCCGTTGAAGCTGCACAAGACAGCCGCCGTGATCCGGATCGTCGGCGTCGGCAGCCGCGTAGAGAGCGCTGGCGTCAGCGACCGCGACGTCCATCGGCCCCACGCCGATCGCGCTTCTCGAAGACCTCGGCGAGGACTCGGTCGGATTCGCGGGCGGTGCGGCCGTCGCTGCTGCGGCCGAGGGCGGCGAAGGGAACCTCGCGCTTGGCGCCGGTGAGATCGAGGCGCTCGGCGAGCGCCTCGCGGGCGACGGCCGAGACGGAGGTGTGGCGGCGCCGAGCCTCGCGCCGCAGCGCGGAGGCGAAGTCGTCGGGGAGGCTGATTGTTATGCGATTCATACGCGCATACTGTAAGCGAATCGGTGAGCGATTGCCAAGGAGCTCGGCATCAGCAATTGCCAACGGCGAGCGGAAGCGGCGCCACTCGGTCGATGGACGCGGCGTGCCAGGCTGGGGGTGGCGAAGGCAGCGGGGAGAGCCGAGGGGCTGCGGCGAGTTATCGGCGCGGTCTACCGACGATCTGACTCGTGGGCAGTCGAAGCGCCAATGCCGAGGTGCGACGGGTGCAGCGGCCAGCTCGATGATCGGTGCAATGCTTCATGGGTGGGAGTTGAGTGGAAAAATCCGGACTCGGCGCGGACCATCCTCGATCAGGCGCCATTGAATCCGGCGTGTCCGCTCTGCAATGCATCCATACCGTTGACGATCGGGCAAGCGCGAAAGAATCCCAAAACCGCTCGATGCCCAAATGGCCACGAGGTCGAGTTCAACCCCTCCGATCTCGAAGCAAAGATCCGAGATCTCGAAAAGCGGCTTGGCGGCCTGTTCAACACCTAACGCCGCGCAATGCTGATCTGGTACTCAATCAGGCGTCTGCCTTGACTGTGAGGCGGTAGTGGCCCTTGCCGCTCTTGCGGATCTCTTCTATTTGTGGACTTGCTGCACAGGGTCTTCATCTGCGCCAATCGACAGAAAGCGGCATCGGCAGGACCGGCGTGGTGGAAGACTGTTCTCATGAGTGAGAAAGCCCGGCTGGTTGGCATCAACCACATCGCCCTCGAGGTCGGGGACATCGATGAGGCGCTCGGCTTCTACGGCCGGCTCTTCGACTTCGAGCTGCGCGGCCGCATCGGTCAGAAGATGGCCTTTCTCGACGCCGGCGACCAGTTCATCGCTCTCTCGGCGCCCCGCCGCCAGGCCGCCGATGACTCGCGGCACTTCGGCCTCGTCGTCGATGACTCAGAGGCGGTGCGCGGGACGCTCGAACGGGAGGGAGTCGAGATCCTCCCCGGCCGCGGCCTCGACTTCCTCGATCCCTGGGGCAACCGGGTCCAGGTCGTCCGCTATGACGAGATCCAGTTCACGAAGCCCGAGGCGGTGATGCGCAAGCTGGGTCTCGAGGGGCTGGGCAAGACGCCCGAGGCGGAGGCGGAGTTGCGGGAGAAGGGGCTGCTCTAGCGCCGCTCGGTTTCGAGCGGTGATCGCGGGTTCGGTTATGAGCTCTGCGCGTAGCCCCGCCGCTCTTGCGGATCTCTTTTTGGCATGGAGGCGGCGGGCCTCCAGCTACGTGGCATCTCTGGCGCGTATGAGTCGACCGAACGCGGGAGCCTGCCAGCGGCGCATGGGGTCGCCCAAAAGACGAAACTCAAACGCAGCTTGCAGGTTCGAGCCGCCTGGATATGATCGACTCTCCATCCGACGAACTACAGGAGGGATCCAGTCTTGGGTGCTCAGGAGAACAAGCAGACGGCGAAGGACGCCTACGCAGCATTTGCTAGCGGCGACGCGGCCGGAGCGATGCAAAATATGGACGACTCAATTGTCTGGACGGCGCGCGGCGATAACGCGCTGACCGGGACCTACAACGGCAAGCAGGAGGTCGGTGAGCTTTGGGGGAAGCTCATGAGCAAAAGCTTCCGCAATGAGCCGCACAGCTTCGTCGCCGACGGCGACAAGGTTGTCGTTTTGACCACCGCCCACCTTGAGGGCGAGGAAATCGAGAGTGCCAATATCCTCACCTACAACGCGAACGGCAAGCTGGTCGAGTTCGACACGCTCGGCGACGCGACGGTATTCGATCGGGTGTTTGCAAAGTAGAGGTCCCGACCTCGGGCAGAGCAAGCCCCGACAAGTCATAGCCGTGGCAGTTAGCATGTGCCGGGGGCGGTGATCGCCGTCAGAAGTAACAGCGAGCGACCGCTCTGGCCGTTATTTTCCGGCGTCCCGCAGGTTGAAGAATCCTTCCGTGAGTTCCGGGGTCCCTTGCAAGCCATCAGAAGCGGCGGTGAGCACCGTTCCTGCCTGGGCGCAGTTCAGGTCTGCCAGTCCTTCGAATGCCCTGGCGAGCCCCTCCACTGCTTCGGCCAGATGAACGGCCCATGGAAAATTTCGCTACTGGCGCTGTCGACCAGGTGGCGTTTGGCGAGGTGATAGCTGCGGCTACGAGAACGTAGGGAGTGTCTCCAATTTTACCAGCTGCCCTTCGGTTGATCGAGATGTTGAACACCGCTACCCGGGCTAACTTGGAATCGCGGTAGGGACCGCCCTTCGGCCATTCGGGACATCAGTCCATGCAGGCGTTCGGGCGGCCCCCCGCACAGATCCCAGCGAGCGCGTTCAACGCACTGGGCTCCTGCCGTGACTGTTCAGGTCCCCGGCAGGTGACATAACTCTGGGCGCGAACCTCCCCATGTGCCTGCGCAGCGCCCGTCATATGAGGAACTCGAGTCCCTTGTTGCCTCCCAGGCGACGCTGATCGGCGAGCTGCGCGGGGAAATAACCAAGTTGCGAGCCGAGATCGGCGAGCTGCGAGGGCGGCTTGGCCAGAACTCACGCAACTCCTCCAAGCCGCCGTCCTCAGACGGCTATGAAAAGCCCGCTCCCAAGAGCCTGCGGCGCCCCTCGGGCCGAAAGCCCGGCGGGCAGCCCGGTCACCCAGGCCGCTACTTGAAGCAGGTCGAGCACCCCGACGAAGTGATCGTGCACGTGCCGGAGCGTTGCTTTGCCTGCGGCGGAGACCTTGATGGCGCCGAGGTCCTGAGCGAGGAGGCACGGCAGGTGTTCGACCTGCCTGCGGTGGCTCTTCACGTCACCGAGCACCGCGCCCAGCGCCGGCGCTGTAGCTGCGGGGCCACGAGCGCCGCTCCCTTTCCCCAAGGTCTGAGCGCTCCGGCCCAGTACGGGCCGGAGCTGCGGGCGCTGGCGATCTATTTGATCTGCTTTCAGCATCTGCCCTACCAGCGCGCAGCGCGACTCCTGGCCGACTGGCTCGGGACGCCGGTCTCGACCGGAACCCTGCAGGCGATTGTCGAGCGCGGCGGTGAGGACCTTGAGGAGTTCGAGGTCCTCATCCGTGACCGACTGATCGGCTCCGCGGTCACCCACTTCGACGAGACCGGCGCCCGCGCCGAGGGCGCCCTGCGTTGGGTGCACTCGGCTTCCACCGGGCGCCTCACCCTCTACCGGCTGCACGAGCGGCGCGGGGAAGAGGGGATCGACCATCTGGGCGTGCTCAGGCCCTTTAAGGGTGTCGCTGTCCACGACGGCTGGGCGACCTACCGAAACTATGAGGATGCCACCCACGCCCTGTGCAACGTCCACCACCTGCGCGAGCTGGTGGGGGCGATTGAGCGCGACCCCGAGACCCAGACCTGGGCCAAGGAGATGGACTCCTTGCTGCGCGCGGTCAAGGGCGCGGTCGACCTAGCCCGAGCCGCCGGCGCCACCGCGCTTGACGCCCGGGTTCTCGAGGCCTTCGAGAAGCGCTACGAGCAGGTCATCGCCCGCGGGCACGAACAGAACCCGCCGCCCACCAAGCGCACCGGCAGGCGAGGGCCCATCGGCCGCTCCAAGACCGCCAACCTGCACCGCCGGCTCGACCAGCACCGCGAGGAGGTGCTGCGCTTCGCCCACGACTTCGGTGTCCCGTTCGACAACAACCAGGCCGAGCGTGATCTGCGCATGATCAAGCTCCAGCAGAAGATCTCAGGCTGCTGGCGGACGATCTCAGGTGCCGAGGGGTTCCTCGCCCTGCGCTCCTATCTCAGTACCGCTGCCAAGCAAGGCCAGGACGTCCTCGATGTTCTCACCCGCTTGGCCGAGCGGGACCCTTGGCTTCCCGACGCCGCTGCGTCCTGAGGGCATCGGGGACCTGAACAGTCACCTCCTGCCTCGGGTATTGGCGGCGAAACGCACTCCAGGCCAGGGGTGCAGGATGCGCGCAGGCGGTAGCCAGCGGGACACGTAGCGGTTCATCCGCTCCCAGGTCACTCGCGTGCGCTGGCTGCGCCGCCGGAGCGAGTGCAGCCAGAGCCTCGTAACCTCGTAACGGAAGGCGCTCAGCGCCTCGCTGTTGTCGGGCACGGCGTAGTAGTTGAAGTGCCCTTGCAGGACACTCCGCAGCCAGCGCCCCTGATCAGGGATGGGCAGGTGCATGCGTCGCCGCAGCTCGGCCTTGACCTCGTGCAGCTTCACGCGCATCCGCTTCTTCTCCGTGACCCGCTTGAGCTTGAAGCGTCCCCTTCTCGTCTTCGCGCAGACGTGCGTAAAGCCGAGGAAGGAGAACGTCTCAGGCTTGCCTTCGCCACGCGCCTCTCGGTTGCGGGCGGCGAAGCGCCCGAACTCGATCAGCCGCGTCTTGTCGGCGTTCAGCTCCAGGGCGAACTCGGCGAGTCGCTCGCCGAGCGCTGTTCGGAACCGCTCCGCGTCGTCACGGTGTTGAAAGCCCACCACGAAGTCGTCGCAGAAGCGCACGACGTAGACCTCGCCGCGCGCGCTGCGCTTCCTCCACTGGTGGACCCAGAGGTCGAGGGCGTAGTGGAAGTAGACGTTGGCGAGCAGGGGCGAGATGCTCGTCCCCTGCCCGACGCCCTCCTCCGGCGCCCAGGACCCCTCCTCGATCACTCCTGCGCCCAACCACTTCTGGATCAGCCGCAGAACCCGTCTGTCCGCGATCCGGTGCTCGAGGAACCGCTCCATCCAGGTGCGGTCCAGGCTGGTGAAAGCCTCGCGCAGATCGGCGTCGAGTACCCAGCTCACCTTCCGCTGCGTGATCGCGACCGCGAGCGCATCCAGCGCATGGTGCGGGCTGCGCCCGGGCCGGAACCCGTAGCTGAAGCCGAGGAAGTCCTGCTCCTAGATCGCGTTCAGCACCTCCACCGTGGCGCGCTGGACGACCTTGTCCTCAAGCGCCGCGACTGCCAGCGGGCGCGTGCGCCCATCCGGCTTGGGGATGCTGGACCTGCGAGCGGGTCTTGCCCGGTACGCCCCGCGGTGAAGCCTTGCGTGCAGGTCCCGGAGGTTTGTCTCCAGCTCCCATCCGTAGGCCTCCCACGTCACCCCGTCCACCCCCGGGGCGGCCTTCGGGTTGATCGCCCGATAGGCCGCCAGCAGGCGGTCGTAGGTGATGTGGTGCAGGAGCGCCGTGAACCTCGCCTCCTTATCTTTCCGTGCTGCTTGCCGCACGCGGTCGAGATCGCTTGACCCGGTTGGCCCGGCTCTGCGTCCGGAGCGGGTTTCACCCGCCGCGTTCCCCTTGGCCGGCCCCCTTCCCTCCACCGCCTCCGCGGCCGCCGGGGAGGCGGCGTTGTTCGGCGGCTTCGCTGGTACTACGGGGCCGTCTGATTCCCGGCGATCGTTCATCAAGGGATTACGGCCTCGGCCTTCCCCTTGCGGCCCGCCCTTGCGTCAGGCGGGCAATCGTCGGGCCTCCCGGTTCTCGCGCCTGGAGATCTGCGTACATGCCTGGGGTCTTTGACCGCGCCGGGTCCTCCTGCGGCTCGCGAGTTGGCGTCGCAGGCGGTGTTGCCTTCCGCTCATTTCGACAGCGTCGGCACCCGGGATTGCTCGTTTCGCGGCTCAATGGCCTGCCTGCACGCCCCCTGTCAACGCTTCGCTTGCGCCCTCACGGACGCCAACGTATGACTCGGGGCCATCGTGGTTCGCTACTCCTTCGATGTGGGACACCTTCCTTCCCTTCTCCATGCCGGTTTATCCCGGCGCTCCGAAACCGAGACAAATCTTGTCCGGCAGTCCTGGCACAACCAGGCTGATATGAAACTAGTTGGCGGTGGCGCAATCGCCTAACGCTGCAGCCTGAACTCTCATCGCGCCTTGTAAGCGCTGTGCATCAGCGAGAACCTCGGCGACGTACCATTCAGCGTGGTTGTAGGCAAAAATCGCGGTCTGCCAGTCGCCCGGCGCGCCAGAGGCACGCAAGTAACGAGCGGCAGCGAAGATTGCGTCCCACGGATCGTTTGGGTTCTCGACCCCTTCGCCGTCAGCGTCAACCCCATAGGTGGCCCAGGTGGAGGGTTTGAACTGCATCCAGCCGATTGCGCCCGCACTTGAGGTCGAGGTGTCGCGGCCGAAATCCGTCTCGACCTCGTTGATCGCCGCGAGCACCGAAGATCCCTGGGCGCCGAGCCCGTAACTGGCGGCGGCCTCAACATAGATCGGGATCAGCTTCGTTGGCACTCCCGGAACTGAGCTGACCGAGCCGTCGCCGCATCCACCGGTGCTACCGAATAGGGTGGCGATGCAGATCACGACGCCGATGAGGAGGACGATGGGGATACCGCCCGGCAGTCCGAACAGCGCTGTCGGAAGGTGGGGTGTTCGCTTCCGGAAAGCCCTCATCCATTAACCTCCCCAGGTGTCCGAAAACTGAGTGGCGAGCCAACCCCCTGCCTCAACCAGTCCGGTGCATACGCGCGAGCGTTGGCGGCCCCATCGGGTTTCGTAGCAGTCTGCCGCGCGCAGACCACCGAGGTCGCAAAGATTGAAACCGCCCTCCCAGTCGAGGTGTCGGGCGCTGCCATCGGGCATTGTTCTCAGGCTGGGCGACGCGGGTTGGGCCCGCCAAGGGGCTACTGAAATGTCTTCCATATAGGGTTTAGGGGATTCCAAGGGTTTAGGGGGATTCCTGCGTCGCATGGGTTTGGGTAACCCAAGACAGAGCGAAGCGACGAACTCCAAGAAATGGCAAACCAGCTGGAATCGCGTCGATCCGGCCGGTGGATGGCAAGGCGCATAAAGGCCAATGGCCTGCGACCTCGATATGCGGCCTATGTGATCATTGCCTTCTGGACGGCTGCCATCGTCGTCTCTGGTGTAGTCGAGCGCCTCGTCGACCCAAAGACGTTTCACTCGATATGGCTCGGGATGTGGTGGGCTACCGAGACGGTCACAACTGTCGGCTACGGCGACATCGTTCCCCAGCAGACGATCGGGAAGGTCATCGCCGCCTTCATGATGGTCGGCGGGCTATCGCTGCTAGCAGTGGTGACGGGAGCGATCAGCAGCGCTTTCGTGGCGCGCGCCGAGGCCGAGCGGCGGGCGAGCGGAGATGATCCGATGACGAAGGAACTTCAAGAGATGTCCTCCCAACTCGAAGGAATAAAGACCGAGTTCGCCCGCCTTCGGCGGCCAGGGTGAACAGCCTCAGCCGAAATGGCCGGGCTGCTCAGATGTACGATCTGGCACTGAGCATGATCGCCTACTGCAAACGGCGCCTCGCTCGGCTGCTCATGCCGTTGGTGGCCGGCGCTTGCGCGGCAGGTCTGGTGCTCTTGCTTTCACCCACGAATGGGGGCGCCAACACGTTGTCCAAGGGAAAGCACTGCGGGCTGTTCAGAGCGGCTACCAAGTGGGTAGATGCGGAACACATCCGCGGCTACTTCTACAGCTACGGCGTGACTCATATGATGTGCCACAGGCCGCACCTGTCCGTCGCATCCGATCCAGCCGTAATAGCGACGCTGGCAGTCGACGGCAGCAACCACCCCTATGGCTTTACGTGCGTCGTCTCGGCACCCACCAGTTCGGGAGAAGACCTCCATAGCGGCTACTGTTCCAAGGGCAACCCGCGCAAACCGAAAAAGCTAAAGGCGGTCGTATGGGGGCCCGAAACCGAATGTGCCATCCCCGATCCTCCCTACACGCCTGAAACACTTCCAGCAAAGTGCCATACGTAACGCCAGACGTGGCGGCAGGGCAGCGCTCAGGGGTTCGCGTCGCGGTGGCCCATATGCCAGCGGCGGGGTCGGCGGACTGCGCCTGAACCTGCATACAGTGCGGTCCGTGGACGAGGCTCGCTATGACCGGATCGGGGCCGGCTACGGCGAGGTCCGCCACACCGATCCAAGGATCGCGGCGAAGATCAACGAGGCGCTAGGCGACGCGCGCAGTGTCCTCAACGTCGGTGGAGGCACAGGCTCCTATGAGCCGGCCGATCGCGACGTGGTTGCCGTCGAGCCGTCAGCCGAGATGATCGCCCAGCGGCCGGCCGATTCTGCGCCTGTGGTCCAGGCGCGCGCCGAGGAACTGCCGTTCGCGGACGACAGCTTCGACGCGGCGATGGCGATCATCAGCGACCATCATTGGAGCGACCGGGCGGCCGGCCTACGCGAGATGCTCCGCGTCGCGCGGCGCCGCATTCTCATCCTCAACGCTGACCCCGCTCTCGCCGAGAGCTTCTGGCTGACGGGGGACTACCTGCCGGGGTTCCTCGGCCTCATTCCCGAGCGATACAGGCGCTCGGGCTACTGGCAGCAAGAGCTGCAAGACCTGTTAGGCAGGGTTGAGGTACGCACCGTCCCTGTGCCGCACGGCTGTTGCGACGGCTTCTACCAGGCGTACTGGCGACGCCCGCACTCCTACCTCCACCAGGGAGTCCGCGACGGCATCTCGGTTTTTCACCGCCTCCCCGCCAATGAAGTCTCAAGCGCGATAGAGCAGCTCCGCGGCGACTTGGACGACGGCACCTGGGAGGAGCGTTACGGGCACCTGCGCGGAATGGAGGAGCTTGACGTTGGGCTGCGGCTGATCGTCTCTGTGCTTGCCGGGCGAACATGAATCCAAGGAGATCAAAAACGCCGCGACCGGAAGGCGAATCGTCTTCCTGCGCGCCGCCGAGGAAACCGGCAGAGAGCTCTTGGAGATGGACGACTTCTGGGCCAACGTTGACCATCAAACACCGAATGGGCTCGCGGGTGTGCCGCCCGAGGATAGGATCGCAACCACGATAGGCGATCGGACCCGGGGGAAATGAGCATTCCAGGGCAACCGTAAGGAGGGCCATCATGACCGCCACTGATCGCGTCGATGCGCTTGCCCGGCAAATCGCCGCAGCGATGCCTGGGCCTCGATCCAGCCGTACAACGGGCCCGCTCTCACCCTATTGCGACTCCTCGCCCGGCGGCTGAGGGTCGCGGCGGGCCGGGAGAACATTTGTGGGGGAGCGCTTGGGGGTCGCGGCATTCGGCTATGAGCGCAGTCGATACCCCTTCGAGAACAGGCGCAAGTTGACCAGTGTGAGGGCAGCGGTAGCGGCTGTGAGGAACAGCAGCGACAGCGCGACGCTGAATTCGGAGAAGCCGAGGAAGCCGTACCGCACGAGACCGATCATGTAATAGACGGGGTCGAACTTGGTCAGGGTCCGAAACGGCTCGGGCAG
This sequence comes from uncultured Solirubrobacterales bacterium, assembly GCA_963743285.1. Lineage (GTDB taxonomy): Bacteria > Actinomycetota > Thermoleophilia > Solirubrobacterales > 70-9 > CAVUPF01. The sequence continues at coordinate 44,782 of CAVUPF010000006.1, read as the reverse complement.
CAGTGCGGCTGAGTAGAAGACCCCACCCAGGAAGATCAGCGGCGTCAGCACGAAGGTCTGGGCGATCGCGACATCGTCGAACTGCTCGGCGCGGACGCCGATCAGGACGCCGAGCTGGGAGAAGAAGAAGCCGACCAAAAACAGCGCCGGGATCAGGACCAAGACGTTTTCGACCGGGAGGCCGACCAGGACGGAGGCGACGATGAAGGTTAGTGCCGAGACCAGCACGCCCCGGGCGAAGCCGCCGAGCGAGAAGGCGAGCAGCAGCTCCAGCGGCGAGGCTGGCGAGGAGAGCTGGTCGTGGATCGCTCCCTGGAACTTCTGCTGGAGGATCGAGGAGGCGTTGTTGGCGAAGGAGTTGGTCGCCAGGGCCATCATGATCAGGCCGGGAATGACGAAGAGGATGTATTCGAAGCCGTGCAGCTCCTTGATCCGCGAGCCGAGCGCGGCGCCGAAGACCGAGATATAGAGGAAGGTTTCCAGCAGAGGGGCGCCGATCGTCTGCTTCTTGATCTTCATGAATCGGTTGACCTCGCGCCGCCACAGGGTGAAGAAGCGGATCTGGGCGGTGCTCATAGAAAAGCGTTCGCTCCGCGGGGCCGGCAGAGGATCAGGTTGCGATGCTGGTCCGCTCAAGGGGCCAGCTCCTCGACGCGAGAGCGCGAGAGCTCCCTGCGCCCGACCAGCGCCAGGTAGGCGTCCTCGAGGTTGGCGACGCCGTAGCTGTCCGTCAGGCTCGAAGTCGAGCCCTGCGCAGCGATCTGGCCGTCGGCGATGAAGGCGATCCTGTCGCAGAGCTGCTCGGCCTCCTCCAGGTAATGAGTGGTCAGCAGGATCGTCGTCCCCTCCTGGTTGATGCGTTGGACGTAGTGCCACAGCTCCAGCCTCAGCTCGATGTCGACTCCGGCGGTTGGCTCGTCAAGGATCAACAAGGGGGGGCGGTGCATCAGCGCACGGGCGAGGATCAGGCGCCGCTTCATCCCGCCGGAGAGCGTGCGGGTGCGCTCGTCGCGCTTTGAGGTGAGCGAAAACGTCTCCAGCAGCTCTTTGACGCGCTCGCGGCGTTCGCGCTTGGGCATCCCGAAGTAGCCCGCGTGGTAGTCGAGCGTCTCCTCGGCAGTGAGGAACCAGTCAAGGTTGACCTCCTGCGGCGCGAGCCCGACGGCTTGGCGCGCCTCTGCGTAGTCGTCGATCGCGTCGTGGCCGAAGACCTTGATCGTCCCCGAGGTCGGCTGCGCGAGCCCGGTCGTGCAGTGGATCAGGGTCGACTTGCCAGCGCCGTTGGGTCCGAGGAGGCCGAAGAACTCGCCGGACTTAATCTCGAGCGAGACGCCGCGCAGCGCCTCGACGCCGGTCGGGTAGCGCTTGGCCAGATTCTCGATGTGCAGGGCGTTCTCGCGCACGAATCGTACACCGTAGTGAAATGGGCGTCTGGGGCCGCGGAGAATCCGCTGTAGGCGACGTCAAGGTCGCGCCCGGCTGCCACGGACCGGCCGCACCAAGCTTCGGCGCGGCCGGCGCCACAATGACCCGAGATCTCAGTCAGCCACCGAGCAAGGCGGCTGGGAGGTTACCACCGGGCACTTCGTTCGGAAGGTAGATCTTCGGGTCGCCCGGGTATGCCACCTTCCAATCATGCGCGGAGTACCAGTCGAAGTGGTTGAGCAGCACCGATTTGGCCGAGTCCGGCTTACCATGCAGCCCCTGGAAACCCTGCTCACGCTTCCAGCTCATCCAGGCCTTATAGGTGCTCTGCATAGAGGCCGGCACCGCGCCCTCGACAGGCCCGCCGGTCTGCGCCACCGCCGTCGAGGGGTAGCCCGGCACGCCGAGTGTCAGCGGGATTTTGTTGGGAATGGCGGCATAGGGCGAGAAGTTCGGCCTGTCGGTGAAGGCCCCGTACATCGGCTCGGCAGCGTAGTCCTCTTGGTTCATCGGCTTGATCCCGAGGATCTGCTCGACCGTGCGGACCATGTTCGGCTGAGTTGCGTATTCGCCGTCGACGCCGCCCTTGGAGTACGGGCTGATCACGAACGCCGGTCCGCGGTGCCCGTCGACGTGATCGACTCCGTTCTGCGTGTCGTCCTCGACGCCGAAGATCGCCGACTCCTTCCACGCCTTGCTGTGGGAGATCGTTTCCACGATCCGACCTAGCGCAAGGTCGTTGTCGGCCGCCTCGGCCACCGGGTCCGGCGCACCGCCGGTGTGGTCGTCGGGCAGCCAGATCAGCGTCAGGTTCGGAACAGCGTTAGCTTCTTCCTCGTGTTCGAATTCGGCCTTCCAGATGTCGAACCGGTACTGGTCGGGGATTTCGAGGTCGAATCTCGGGTAGGAGTGGTCGGTGATTTTATTCAGCGACGGGATGTCGGAGCTGGTCTTGTACTCGGTGGTCGGGATCGGTAACGGCCCTTCCTTCTTTCCTTCGAGGATCTGTGAGTCTTCGTACCATTCTTTCCAGTCGCCGCCGTTGCCGGGTCCGGTTATGTACCGGTTGTACTCACCGAATACCCTGACGCTCAGCCCCGCCCTCTCGGCCGCATTCCAGAGGAAACCGTCACGTTGGTAGCCGAGCGCGTCGCCACCTTCTGCGGGGTATGAGCGGTAGAAAGCTCCGAACTCCTTTTCGATGTAGTCGTTGGCCTCAGCCTGCACGATCCAGTTGTGCCCGTCGGCTGACAGCGTGGGCTCATCGTAGAAGTTGTCGAGGTCGCCGAACCGCTTGGCGAGCTCGTGCTGGTTGGGTGTGATATTTTCGCCGAACTGTGCGAGTTCGGGGTCGCCGTTGCCCTCGCCAAGGTCGCCAAACACTTGATCATAGGTTCGGTTCTCCTTGACGATCACAAAGATGTGCTTGATCGGTGAATGCCCGCCGCTCTTCCTCGGGATCACCTTCGGAACGGTGTCGCCCGCGCCGCTGTTGATGGCGGGGACGTTGTTCCAGTCGTTGTCGGTGAAGACAGTCTTGGTGTCCTGCACCAGTTCACCTTCGGACGGCATCTTGAACGTGGTCACAGTGCCGGTCTCGTCGTAGGTGTTATAGCCTTTCGCGCATTCGGTGGCCGGGGAGGTTTCCGGGCCCTTGCAGATCTTCGCCTGCGGGCCGCGGTCACCGATGCCCCTGGCGTTGGTGACGACGATGTCCCCGGTCCCGAGCGTCGGGTCGGGCTGCACCTCGACGGGGTACCAGTCGGTCGGCAGCAGACCCTCGAACTCAAGCGGCCTCGTCGCACTTCCGCGACCTCTGTGCCAGTGCCCGTGCTCTCTCGTGAGGCCTCTGTAGCCGTAGACGGCGATCGCATTGTCGCGGCCGATGCTGACCAGCACGTGGTCGGGATCGGGCATCGTGATCGCGTTTGCATAGCTGCCCACCTTGGCGCCCGGCAAGGGATTGGTGCTCTCAGTCTGCACGACGCTGTTTGACGCCGTGTCGATCAGCGAGATGCTGTCGTCGTTCGAGTTGGCGACGAACAGCGCCGGGCCGTCCTGGTAGAGAGCGGTCGGCTCAAGTCCAACCGGGATTTCCTTTTCCTGCTTATCCGTGGTGAGGTTGACGACCGAGACCGTGCCGCTTGTGGCAGCTCCGGTGACCGGGTTGGAGACGATCGGGGTGCCGTCGGAGAGGTTGGTCGTTTCGCCCGGCATCGCGGGGTGGCCGCCCTCGTTTGAGACGTAGGCGGAGTTGCCGTCCAGCACGACCTGACGCGGCGCGTTGCCGACGGGGATTTCCTTTTCGACTTCATCCGTCGAGGTGTTGATCACGCCGAGCGCATTCGATCCGTTCAGGGCGACGTAGAGCTTGCTGCCATCGGGTGAGAGCGCCATGCCCGACGGCAGGGCTTCGCCGGGATGGGTCGCTTCGGTGCTGTATTCCGGTGCGGGGCCGTTGGCGGCCTTCGGCATCGAAATGATGACCTTTTCCGATACCATGCCGGTTTCCGGATCGACCGTGAACTTGGCGATGTCGCCCGTCTGGGGGACCCACAGCGTCTTTCCGTCCGGCGAGTAGAAGGGGCCGTCGGCGGCGACCTCTTCGCCCGGTTCTCCGGCCGCAGGATCGAGGGTGTTGGGGTAGGCGCCTTCTTCCTGAACGATTTTGCCCGTCTTGAGGTCGAAGATCGTCAGGTAGCCGGTGAACTCGTGCCAGGTAAGTGCTGCCATGTATTCGCCGTTGGGGCTGAGCGTACTCGACTCGATCCGCCCCTTCGGATCTTCGATCCTCGTCCCGATCGACGAGATCCACTGGTTCGTGGGTAGCAGCAGCGCGCCGTTGTAGGTTTGGCCGACTTCCTCGCTGCCAAACGGGTTGAAGCCCCCGATGGCAGCCGAGGCGGCGCCCACAACCCCCAAGAACGCGACGAGGAGGACTGCGACGGCGCCCAAGCGCCTGTGCCGGACACTCAGTCGCGTACGAAGTGTAAGAGTTGGAAACGAGCTGGCCATAGGTGGTCGCCTCCTCGTGTAGACGCGTGGTCTTTACTGTGGTTAGCCGGTCGAACCGCTGGGGCGCTGATTCGAAACCACCGTACCCGCGTCCAGGTTGCAGCGGTTACCAGACGGTTAAAAGTAGTGTGAAAATTTCGCGTCCTTAGTGTGACCGTTACGTTCCCTTCACAAACTCGTCACCGCATTCACAGGCGCGTTACATCCGCGTTCCTGGCTCCTCGTAGGCTCCGTGCGTGGACGCGGTCCGAGCGAGCGGATTGGTTAAGCGTTTCGGGGCGATCACCGCGGTTGACGACGTCGACATCGCGGTCGCACCAGGACAGGTGCGGGGCCTACTCGGCCCGAACGGCGCGGGCAAGACGACGCTGCTGCGGATGCTGTTCGGACTGATCAACCCGGATGCGGGCAGCGTCGAGCTGCTGGGGCGGGCGTTCGACGGGCTCGGCGGCGAGGCCATCAAGGAAGTTGGTGGGTTCGTCGAGGAGCCGGCCTTCTACCCGTACCTGTCCGGGGCCGCGAACCTCTCCCTCCTGGCGAGGCTGGACAGCGGCCCGACCGCGGGCGCCGTCGAGGACGCCCTCGCCCGTGTAGGTCTGGAGCGCCGGGGCGATGACCGCGTGGCCGGCTATTCGACCGGGATGCGTCAGCGGCTCGGGCTCGCCGCCGCGCTGCTGCGCTCACCGCGCCTGCTGCTACTGGACGAGCCGACGAGCGGGCTCGACCCGGCGGGAACGCAGGCGGTCGCATCGCTGGTGCGCGAGTTGGCCGCCGAGGGCGTCGCCATGCTGCTCTCCAGCCACCAGATCGGGGAGCTCGAGCGGGTCTGCGACGCCTACACCGTGATGCGCGAGGGGCGGGTCGTCTGGGACGGCTCGGCCGGGCAACTGATCGCACAGGCGCCGGCGTCGACGTACGCGCTTGTGACCAGCGACGACGAGCAGGCGCTGCGCATCGCCGAGGACCACGCCGGAGTGCGAGCCGGGCGCTCGCGCCGGGGAGATCTGGCGCTTACCGTCGAATCGGACCGCCTGGACGAGTTCGTGTTGGCGCTAGGGGATGCGCGTGTGGCGATCCGGCGTCTCGACCTGCTCGTGAACCCGCTGGAGACGATGTTCTTCGCCCTCACCTCCGAGGGCGCCCCAATCGACGGGCTGGGGCCGGAGGAGCTGGCCGAGGCGGTGCTGGCCGGGTAATGAGCACGATCGCACCCGAAGCGCCCGCGGCCGGGGTTTCGCTGCCACTCGGCGGGGAGGACCCGATCTGGAACGCCTTCCGGACCGAGCTGCAGAAGCTGGGCGCCCAGCTGGTCAGCCGGCTGCTGGTGATCGTCTGCATCGCCGGCCCGTTCGCGTTCGCGGCGGTGCTGAAGGTGCAGAGCGGCACTCCCTCAGACGCGCTGTTCGGCGTTTGGGTGCACTCCTCCGGATTCGCGGTCTCGCTCGTGATCCTCGGCTTCGCCGGGAACTGGGGGCTGCCGGCGATCGCCGGACTGCTCGGGGGGGACCTGTTCGCCTCGGAGGACCGGCACGGGACCTGGAAGACGATCCTCACCCGCTCCTGCACCCGCACCGACCTCTACGTCGCCAAGCTTCTCGCCGCCGGGACGCTCACCGTCGCGCTCACCCTGCTGCTGGCGCTCTCGAGCCTGATCGCAGGGATCCTGTTCATGGGCGCGCACTCGCTCGTCGACCTGAGCGGTGTGCCCACCCCCCCTGGCGAGCTGGTTGCCCTGACTCTGCTCAGCTGGATCCTGTGTTTGCTGCCGGCGCTTGCGTACACGAGCGTCGCGATCCTGTTCTCGGTCGCGACGCGCAACGGGATCGTCGGCGTGCTTGGCCCGCTGTTCGTGGCGCTACTCACCCAGCTGCTGGACCTGATCGGCAAGGGCGTGATCGTGCATCTGCTCCTGATCGGATCGGCGTTCGCGGGCTGGCACGGCCTGTTCACCACGCACCGCTTCTACGGCCCCCTCGTGATCTCGAGCCTCGTGAGCGTCGCCTGGATCGCCGTTTGCATCACCGCGAGCTGGAGGATCCTCAGACGCCGCGACTTCCTGGCGAGCACGGTGGACCGCGGGCCCGACTGGCGCACCCCCATCCGGGCGGTGGCAATCACCGCTGCGGTCGTCGCGGTGCTCGCCCTGCTCGCCAACGTCGGTCCCACCGGAGACACGGACCACCGCCTCAGCGCAGCCATCGGGGCAGAGTTCAACAACCTGTCGCTTCTACAGCAGGAGCTGATCGGGCGGCAGGTTCCGGCCGGAGCAAAGCTCGACATCCTCCCCAACTGCAACCGCCGGGCCACGAAGGCGGTTGGGCCGGGGGACTGGAACTGCAGCCTCAACGTCTACCTGCCGCAAGCGCATTCGGTGCCGTTTGACGCGACCTCTGTCGAGTATGACGTGAGCGTGGAATACGACGGCTGCTACAAGGCCCAGTCCCCGCCCGCGTTCATCGGCGGTCCGACGATGCTCGACGCTCAGGGGCACAGCGTCGCCAACCCGCTGTACATCGTCTACGGATGCTTTAACACGCTCTGACACCCATCGCACCCAGCCCATGGCCTGCCGCGCCTCTGCAGACGACAGGAGGGGCATGTTCGACTTCGCCTTCAGCTCCGCTCTCGTCCAACTCGGGCGTCTCACTCGCTACGCGAGGCGCGCATCCTTTCCGCGTTGAGCAGGGCCTGTGTCCAGCTGGCCAAAATGCTCGTCGTCGAACGCAAGCAGGGCCTCACGGCTGAGCTGCCAGATCCATCCGAAGAGGTCTAGTCGGGCGACGCGGACCAAGACCTGCCGAAGGTGAAAAGGTGGTTACCCGCTCCCCTCCACCTCTAATTTATACCACACACGGGGCCTTCATGAAGCCCCGGGCCGTGCTGTATAACCGCCGGCCGAGACCAGAACCTACGGAGTTGGGAGTCGCGAAATGTGTGTGTTGTTGTCGACGTATCCGACGGGAGTGTGGCTATGACCGAGCATGCGGTGGTGATCGCCGGAGGCGGCCCGGCGGGGATGATGCTGGCGGCTGAGTTGGCGTTGGCGAAGGTCGAGGTCGCGGTCGTCGAGCGGCGTCCCAATCACGTGCTCGTCGGCTCACGGGCCGGCGGTTTTCACTCGCGCACGATCGAGGTGCTGGATCAGCGTGGGGTCGCTGATCGCTTTCTCGCGGAGGGTCAGGTGGCTCAGGCCGCGATGATCGCCACGACCGTGTTGGACATGAGCGACTTCCCGACGCGTCATCCGTATTCGCTCGGGATCTGGCAGAACCAGATCGAGCGGATCATGGCCGCCTGGATCGCCGAGCTGCCGGTACGGATCTATTACGGATATGAGGTGAAAGGCTTCGCGCAGGACGACACCGGCGTCGACGTCAAGCTGTCCGACGACCAGTCGCTGCGGGCGCAGTATCTCGTCGGGTGCGACGGAGGACGCAGCGTCATCCGTAAAGCAGCCGGCATCGAGTTCCCGGGGTGGGATCCGACCAGGAGCAACCTGATCGCCGAGGTCGAGGTGACCGAGGAACCGCCGCGGGGCATTCGCCACGACGCCACCGGCGTCCACGCCCTCCACACGATGGAGGACGGGAGGACGGTGCGGGTCGTCGTGACCGAGCAACAGCTCGGGCCGAGCACCGAGCCCACCCTGCGCGATCTAAGCGCGGCGCTGATCGCCGTGTACGGCACCGACTTCGGGATCCACAAGCCCACGTGGATCTCCAGGTTCACCGACATGACACGTCAGGCAGCGGCCTACCGCGAGGGACGGGTCCTACTCGCCGGCGACTCCGCGCACGTGCATTACCCGGCGGGTGGACAGGGCCTCAGCCTCGGTGTGCAGGATGCGGTGAATCTGGGCTGGAAGCTGGCTCAGGTGGTCAACGGGACCTCACCCGAGAGCCTCCTGGATACGTATCAGGACGAGCGCCACCCGGTCGCTGCCCGCGCGCTTCAGCACACGATGGCTCAGGGCGCGCTCCAGCGCCAGGACGAGCGCATCAAGGCCCTGGTCGATGTGGTGTCGGAGCTGGCGAGCATGGACGAGCCTCGCAAACGGCTTGCCGGGATCATCTCCGGGCTGGACATTCATTACGACCTCGGCGAGGGCCACCCCCTGCTCGGACGCCGCATGCCCGATCTGGACCTTGTGACCGCCGACGGCCCGCTGCGGGTCTTCACCCTGCTGCACGACGCCAAGCCGGTGCTGCTCAACCTCGGTGAGCCCGGCGGCTTTGACATCACTCCGTGGGCTGATCGGGTCCAACTGGTCGATGCCGAGTATGTCGGCCTGTGGGAGCTTCCGGTACTTGGCGCGGTCACCGCTCCCACTGCCGTATTAATCCGGCCCGACGGATACGTTGCCTGGGTCGGAGACCGAACCCACCTCGGACTCCCTGAAGCGCTGACCATCTGGTTCGGACCGCCGATTGCGGCGTAGCGCACCGGCCTGCGAGATCGATCTGCAAGGAGTGCTCACGGACCTCGTAACGCTTCGGCAATCGTCACCGCGGCGCTAGAGGCTTCGGCTCAGCGACCGTGCGCAGGCTCGCCCAGAACAGACTGCACGGGACCCTCGCCGCGACAGCGAAACAGGTCTGTGCTACGGGGAACACCGCGGCCCTGCTCGTCGTCCAAACCGGGCACGCGGTGGGTCGGCATCTTGGTGCTCGCATCCGTGCCGGGGCGGGCCTCGCGAGACGTTATGCGGGCGTTGTCCGTTTCGAGTTCGCCACCGTCGGTACACCTGTGCAATACTTAAGTCATTGCTTAAGCAATGCGAACCTGCTGACCGGGAGGTCGACCTTCTCTTCCAAGCACTCGCCGATCCCAGCCGGCGGGCGATGGTCGACCGCCTGACCCGTGGACCGGCGTCCGTCAGCGAGCTCGCCCGCCCGCTGGACATGTCGCTGCCCGCCGTCGTCCAGCACCTACACGTGCTCGAGGCCAGCGGCCTCGTCCACTCGGAGAAGCTGGGCCGGGTTCGCACCTGCGCCATCGAGCCCGTCGCGCTGCGGGCCGCGGAGGGATGGATCGCCGAGCGGCGCACCGCTTGGGAGGAAAGCCTCGACCGCCTCGGCGAGTACCTCGCCGAGCACCCCGACGAACCACCGAAAAGGAGCAAGCAATGAGCGACAGATCGACCAACTACGCCACCTTCGTGATCGAGCGGATTTACGAGGCCGCGCCTTCGCGGGTGTGGAGGGCGTGGGCGGACCCCGAGGAGAAGCTACGGTGGTTCGGCCCACGCGTGCTGACAAAGCCAGAGCACGAGCTCGAGTTCCGCGTGGACGGAATCGAGCGCATAACCGTGCAGGCACCTGACGGCGCGCTCTACACGTTCGCCACCCGCTACCAGGACATCGTCGAGGGCGAGCGGTTCATCCACACGTATGAGATGTATCGCGACGACGCGCGCATCTCGGTCTCGGTGGCGACCGTAGAGTTCGAGGCGGCGGGCACGGGAACGAAGCTGACGATGACCGAGCAGGGCGTGTTCCTCGACGGACTCGACACGCCCGCCGAGCGCGAGCACGGCACGCGCGAGCTGCTGGACACGCTCGCAACCCACGTCGAGAGCGCGGGAGATGGGGCATGAACGCAGTCGCCGACGAGCAGCTCCACGCTGAAGCCGCGCCCCGCGACGAGCGCTGGGTCGCGCTGTATGTGCTGTGCGTGGGAATGCTGATGATCGTGCTCGACGTGACCGTCGTCAACGTAGCGCTGCCCTCGATCCAGGACGACCTGCACTTCTCAACATCGAGCCTCGCGTGGGTGATCAACGCCTACCTGATCGCCTTCGGTGGGTTGTTGCTGCTGGCCGGGCGCTTCGGCGACCTGATCGGACGCCGCAGCATCTTCCTGGCGGGAATCGGCCTGTTCACCACCGCCTCGCTGCTGTGCGGCCTGGCGGAGAGCCAGACGCTGCTGATCGCCGCCCGCTTCGTCCAGGGCATCGGCGGCGCGATGACCTCCGCGGTGATCCTCGGGATGATCGTCACGATGTTCCCCGACCCACGCGAGCAGGCCAAGGCGATCGGCGTCTACGCGTTCGTCGCCTCCGCCGGGGGCTCGGTCGGCCTGCTCGCCGGCGGGGTGATCACGCAGTCGATCGACTGGCACTGGATCTTCTTCGTCAACATCCCCATCGGGATCGCAACGGCGGTGTTTGCCACACGCCTGCTCGAGCGCGACGCGGGCATCGGCTTCGGCGAGGGCGCGGACATCCCTGGCGCGGTGCTGATCACCTCCGCGCTGATGCTGGGCGTCTACACGATTGTCAAGCCCGCCGCTGAATCCGGCTGGGGGGCGGGGAGCACGCTCACGCTCGGCGGCCTCTCGGTCGTGCTGTTGGCTTGCTTCTTCGCGCGCGAGGCGACCGCGCGCAACCCGTTGGTGCCGCTGCGGATCTTCCGCTCACGCAATGTCGCCACGGCAAACGCCATCCAGGTGCTGTGCGTGGCGGGGATGTTTGGGATGTTCTTCCTCGGCGCGCTGTACTTGCGGCGCGTGCTCGGCTACGACGCGCTGCAAATCGGGCTCGCGTTCCTGCCCGTCACGCTCACGATGGGAACCCTTTCGATCCGCTACTCCGAGCGCCTGGTGACACGCTTCGGGGCACGCAACACGCTCGTGCCCGGACTGGTGCTGATCGTGTTCGCGCTCGTCCTGTTCGCGCAGGCGCCCGTCCACGGCAGCTATTTCGCCCACGTGATGCCCTCGATGCTGCTGCTCGGCATCGGCGCGGGCGTGTGCTTCCCCGCGCTGATGAACGTCGCCATGTCCGGCACCGACCCGCGAGACGCCGGTCTCGCCTCCGGCCTGGTCAATACGACCGCGCAGGTCGGCGGCGCGCTCGGACTGGCGGTACTCGCCACGCTGTCCGCCTCGCGCAGCGAGCACCTGCTCGCGCACGGCCAGTCCACCGCCGCGGCGCTCACCAGCGGCTATCACCTCGCGTTCTGGATCGCCGCAGGGCTCACCGCGACCGCGATCGCGGTCGTGCCGGCCGTGTCAGGCGACACCCGACAGGCACAAGAGAGCAATGCCGGCGGTGCGCGTGGGCGGGGAGAGGCGACTTTGACGGAGCAAGCGAGATAAGGAGGCGAAAACGTGCCTGTCCGTGACCGCTTGCAGCTCGCCCGCGACGCCTACGAAGCTTACGAGGCCGGCGATCGTCACGTCATCGAGGATCTGCTGAGCGAGGACTTCACGTTCTATAGCCCTGTCGACGTGGGGATCGACCGCGCGCGGTATTTCGAGCGCTGCTGGCCAAACTCCGAACTGATCAAGACCATCGAGCTCACGCGCCTGATGCAGGCCGGCGACGAGGTCGTGGTCACCTACGAGAGCGTGAAGACCGACGGAAACCGATTCCGCAACACCGAGGTCCTCACATTCGACGGCGAGATGATCTGCAAGGTAGAGGTCTACTTCGGCTGGAACCTCACCTAAGCACGTTGGGTATGGAATGCGAGTGGCCTTGACCTGGGCCTCAAAACCGCCAACCAGCTTGCCCGCATGGTCACGCTCGCTGCCCGGAGTCGCGTGCGACGCCACTCGCGCATCCGAAGGGCTGGGGTCGTCAAGGGATGGGATCCACGCTCCTCGACCAACTCGATCAGCCGCTCGAGGCCAGGGTCGTCGGAAGGGATCGACCCCGTGACCTCACGCCCACGACCGTCACGATGACAGTCCGCAGCGGCGCAGGTCAGGCCGCCGAGGAGCCCGGCTGCTCGACCTGGATGACGCGACGCTCGTGAGTGCCGACTCCGATCGTCCGCTCCCCTTCGGTGACCTCGACGTCAAAACGGAGCTTGCGCCCGTCGATGACCTCGCGCAGAGACGCGCGGACCCGGCAGGTTGCGCCCTGAGCCGCCGCCGACACATGCTTGACGCAGACTTCGAAGCCGACCGTTGCTCGTCCGGGCGGCAGGTGCTCGTGGGTGAGCGCCGCCGCGCTGCCCTCCATCATCGCGATCATCCCCGGGGTCGAAAGGACGCTGGCGCCAATTGTGCCGCCGACGTCGGTGACGAGTCGCCCCTCGACCGTGAACTCGTCGCTGCGCTCGATTCCCGGCGTGATGGCCGGCTCGGGCGCGGCCATCAGAGAGTCCCCAGGGCGCCGATGCCCGCGACATCGAGGATGAGAGGCGCCTCGGGTCGCCGGCGTCTTGTCGGGTAGAGCATGGACGTCATGCAGATGCGCGCCCGGAGCGAGGCGTGACGGCTAGCCCGGACCCCAGAACCGCATCGCCGACCGGCTTACCGTTCTCGCCATAGGTGAGCAGCGCGCGCTCGCCGGCGGAGTCGGGGTCAAGGCGAACGATCTCTTCCAGGGCCTTACGCGCCTCGGCCCCGCTGTCAAAGGAGTCGAGGAGGTTGGCGGTGCTGTCCAGAATGACGTAGTTCATGCGCTACCTCTCCACGGGGTCGATATCGACCGTCGCGCTGTAAGCCTGACCGGGTCGCCCCAGATAGTCAAATGGCCCCTGTGGCTCGTGAAAGCGTAGTTGAAGCCCCGTCCCGAGGCCAGGGTAGTAGGCGACCGCTGTCTGGTTGTGGGCCTCGCCCCAGCAACTGACCGATCAGGATCGACAACGCCAGCGGGTTCAGGAACCAGTGATGCGTGTATGGGCCAGCGCGAACTCCCGAATCTGTCGACTGACCAGCTCCGGGTACTCCTCGGCGATCCAGTGAGACGCCCCCTCTACCACCGAGAACTTGAGATCGGGCACGTAGCGCTCCAGCCCCTCATGGGCCGCCGGGCGCGTGTAGACGTCGGCGTCGGGGTAAATCACCAGCGTCGGCACCCGCACCGTCAGCGGCGTGACCTCGGGCGCGTAATTGCCGCGTGCCGGAGTCCCCTCATTGGGCGGCCCCAACCCCTCGCGGCGGTACCAGCGCAACATGCCAGCCAGGGCGCCAGGCTGGTGCCAGCTCTCTGCGTAGACGTCGAGATCCTCCTCAGTGAGGAACGGCAAATCGAGCGTGGTGCGTAGCGCTGCGCTTGCATCGGGCTCACCTACCGATCCCGCATCGGCTCGACGCAGGGAAAGCAGATACTGGCTCGCCTGCTGCTGCTCGGCGTCCTCGTGTAGAGCGCGATCGAAAGTGGCTGGGTGCGGAGTGGCGAGGATGACGAGGGCGTCGAGCAGATCGGGGTAGTGCAGGGCAAAGGACCACGCAGTGGCAGCACCCCAGTCGTGGCCGACGAGCACGAAGCGCTGATGCCCAAGCTCTGCCACCAGAGCCCGGATGTCCTGCGCCGCGGGCCAGGGGCCGTAGTCGCGAAGCGCCTCGGGCTTTGAGGAGAGGTTGTAGCCACGCAGGTCCGGGGCAACTGCAAGGTGATCTCGCCCGAGATCGGCGAGCTGGTGGCGCCACATGTACCAGCACTGGGGGAAGCCGTGGAGGAAGATCACGAGCGGGCCGGCGCCGGTGTGGGCGTAGTGAAGCCGAACCCCGTTGAGGTCTGCGTAGCCGTGGGCGATCTGGATGTCTTGCGTCGCGCTGATCGGATCCTCCTCCTCTGATTCCGTGTCGAAGCAAGCGGACCCTGGCACGCGACCCTGCGTGTGTCTGGCGGAAATCAGACGTGGAGGGCCCATCAGTTGTCTCTGTCCGAAAACCGCGAGCCTGGCGCGGACCGGCGCTCATACTGCGGAACGTGGACAAGGACTTCGAGGCGCGCTACAAGGTTCTGGGCAGCCGGGACCGCCGCTTCGACGGGCAGTTCTTCGTCGCGGTCACCTCGACCGGCGTGTATTGCCGACCGAGCTGCCCGGCGGTAGTCCCCAAGCGCCAAAACGTCCGCTTCTATCCAACTGCCGCGGCCGCCCAGGAGGCCGGCTTTCGGGCCTGCCTGCGTTGCCATCCCTACGCCTCCCCCGGCTCGCCCGATTGGAACCGACGTGCCGATCTCGCTGGTCGCGCGATGGCGCTGATCTCCGACGGCGTCGTAGATCGCGAGGGCATAGGGGGTTTAGCCCGTCGGCTCGCCTACAGCGAGCGCCATCTGCACCGCCAACTCCTCGCCGAGTTCGGCGCCGGGCCACTGGCCTTGGCTCGGGCCCAGCGGGCGCAGAGCGCGCGGATGCTGATCGAGACCAGCCGCCTCCCCTTCGTGGAGGTCTCCTACGCGGCGGGCTTCTCCAGCGTTCGACAGTTCAACGAGACGATCCGCGCCACCTACGGGAGGACGCCCAGCGAGCTCCGCAAGAAAGCCTCAACCGAGAAGGACACGCTCGTCGCGCCAGACGCTCTCGTGGTGCGCCTCGCCTACCGCGATCCCTTGGATTGGGCGGGCCTTATGTCATTTCTGGCGGCCCGCGCAATCCCTGGCGTCGAGGAGGTAGTGGGCGGCGCCTACAGACGCACGCTGCGTCTCCCGCACGGCTGGGGTGTCGCCGAGCTTCGACAGGGCGATCGCTATATCGAGTGCAGGCTGCACCTAAGCGACTTGCGTGACCTTGGCTCCGCCGTCCAGCGCTGCCGACGACTCCTCGATCTCGATTCCGATCCAATCGCAATCGACGAGGAACTCGCCACCGATCCGCTGCTGGGGACGCTCGTGCGGAGGGCGCCTGGCCGACGAGTGCCGGGCGCAGTCGACGGCGATGAGTTGGCACTGCGCGCCGTTCTTGGCCAGCAGGTCTCTGTCGCCGCGGCGCAAACGACACTCGGGAAGATCACGCTTTCGCTAGGCAAACCACTGCCCGCACCGGACGGGGGGCTGACGCATCTGTTTCCAAGTGCGGAGACCATCGCCGAGGTAGATTCGGAGCTGTTGCCAGGCCCGCGTCGACGTCGCGAAACCCTGCGGCTGTTGGCTCGCCTGCTGGCAGCTGGAGAGATCGTCCCACAGCCGAGCAGCGACCGGGGCGAGGTCCGCTCCAGTCTGCTTGCTGTTCCTGGGATCGGAGCCTGGACCGCCGACTACATCGGCATGCGTTGCCTCGGCGATCCCGATGCCTTTCTTCCGACCGACCTCGGGATACGACGCGCCCTGTGGTCGATGGGACAGCCGGTGGAGCCGCGTGCCGTAGCTGCCTTGGCGCAGCGCTGGAGACCGTGGCGAGCCTATGCAGTGCAACATCTATGGGCGAGCCTGACTCCGGCCTGAGCGCGGTCATCGGCGGCGAATCGGCCAGGGTGCCTCGCGAATCTCATCCGGTCGCCAGCTGGCCCAGCCGGGCACGGCCCTCGGCGATGCATCGGTTCGTGGTGGCGGAACCGCAACCTTGAGCTGCGCCGCATATGACGAAGAGATCAGGTCTTGCCAGTCGATTCAAAGTGGCTCCTCCCCCCCGGTGAAGTGCCGCGTTGCGGGTGGGTAGCATCAGCGGCCTCGATCACAGGCGACTTCCGCCCGATCGGCACCCTGGTTCCGCTCGTCACACCGTTCGACGACCAAGGGAAGATCGCGCTCGAGGCCCTGGAGTCGCTATCCGCCATCCCCGCGTCCCGCACCCCTTCAGCAACTGGGATACGGAAACGGCGCGCGAGTCGATCCGCCGGCTGATCCCGCTACGGGCAACCAGCGTGTGGACCGGCCATGCCGAAGCAGTGACGGGCGAGGACATCGCGGAGCAGCTCGAGCGAGCAGCCGACTATGGACTGGACCGCACTTCGAGCTGATCTGGGGGCTGCTTGGCGCAGCGTTGGAGGTGTAAATCTCAGCGTCGCTGTCGCCTTGCGGCGCCAGATCGCTGGTCATGTGACGGCGGACCAGATCCGGTCGAACAGCTCGCCTTGGAGCGGCACCAGCCAGACCTCACAGATCCAACCATGCCCGACGTCGACGCGATAGATGCCGATCGTCTGCCAGGTCACCGCCTCACCATTCAGCACGGCGCTTCCCTCGACAAACTGCGCGACCGCATCGCCTTCGGAGATCACCTCGCCGAGGCGGATGCGCATCGTCGCGTTTGCGAGCCGGCGGCGCTTCTCGAAGTAGTCGATCACCCGGGCCACACCGCGATGGTCCCCGGCGATCGGGCTCTTGCCCGGTACGTGCCAGATGATGTCCTCCGCAAGTAACTCGATGGCCGGGTCGAGCGAACCGCCCGCGTACATCTCACCCTGGCGCCGATGGAGCTCCTCGACCAGTTCTACGGGTGAAGAGTCTTTGTGCATCCCGATCAGCCGGGCGGAAGTGTTCGCAGACCATCCAGCCCGAGTGCGCCGGCAGCCGCGCGGGCGGCCAGCAGCTCGTCGTGCGGCGCATGCCCGGCGAGCGCGATCACGGCGCCCTCGATCGCTCCGACGAAGGCCAGCGCGACCTCCGCGGCCGGCGGGCCGGGCGGGATCGACCCGTCCATTCGCCCCGCGTCGATCAGCTGGGCGCAGCGCTTGACCAGGATCTCCGAGATCCGCTTGATCTCGCGCCCGAGCGGATGGTCCTGGCCGCTGAACTCGATTCTCAGCGCCATCATCACGCGGGCCACGTCTCGCCGACAGTAGACGGCGTGACCGCGCGCCAGGGCGATCAGAGCCGTCGCTGCATCGGGTTGGTGCTCGGCCCTCCCACCCACCTCGCGCCACCAGGTCTCGTCAACCCATTGGAGCACCGCCAACGCCAGGTCCTCCTTGTCCTTGAACTGGTGATAAATGGCGCCGCGCGTATAGCCGGCCTCGCGCGCCACCTGCTCAAGCACCAGGTTGGCGTAGCCGCAGCGGGAGAGGCCCCGAGCGGCGGACTCGAGCAAGGCGCCGCGGGTGCGGGCGCTCCGCTCAGCCTGGGTTGGGCGACGGCGGCTCGCCGGCACCGTCGGGCTGTTGATCGAAGTCGACATACTTACATGCGCGTATGTATGCTACTTCTTGGCGGCGGAATGCGAAAGAAGACGCGAGACGGATGAACGCTGAGTTGGTGATCGCCGGCCTTGGCTGCTTCCTACTCGCAGTCGGTCACACGACGATCGGTGCGCGCTGGGTGCTTCCCAATCTCACGAAGGGAGCCCTGCCGAGCACGCCGTTCGGCCCGCCGGCGATGACGTTGGGCATGGTGCGCTTTACCTGGCACGTGGTCAGCGTCGTGCTCTTGGCCTTCGGCGTCCTCTTCATGACTCTGGCCTTCGCTCCGCATGCCAATCCAAAGATCCTGCTGCTGCGCTGGCTGGCTGCGTTTTGGCTTGCGGCTACGGTGCCGGCCCTCTGGGAAGCTCGCCGCCGCCCCAGCAGCCTTCTGCGTTTTCCGGTGCCGTTGCTCTTCGTGGTTATCGCGGCGATGTGCTGGACGGCATCGACGTGATACTCGACCCGCTCCTCACCCGATCCCAGGACGAAGGCGAAAGTCCACGAATGAGGCTTCCGGACACCGCCCACACCTTCCAGCCCAGAGGAGTCCCTCCCCCACTCCGAGCATCGTGCCCTTGCCGGAGATCCGCTGGTCGCCGACCAGACGGGGACGGTGCCAGCGAGGCGGGCGAAGTGCTCGGCGGCCCGGTCCTGACTACCTGCGCCGGCCCAGAGTCATACGCGGCGCCCCAGCTCGCGCTCCGCCGTCTGTAATGGCGCGAGTAAGGTGCCCATCATGGCAATGAGGCGATGCGTAGGGCGAGTAGTCGGACTCGCGGGACTCAGCTTGCTGATCGCCGCGTCAAGCGCCAGTGCGGCGGCGCGGTTCGCCAGCCCGACCGGGTCGGGAACGGCGTGTACTCAAGCGCAGCCGTGCGAAATCGTCACGGCCGTAAACGACGCCATGAACAATGACGACATCACGATCGAGCCAGGCACCTACGGCTCGCCGACGCCATTGACGACGACGCTTGACGACGGCGGCAATACGCTCACGATCCATGGCGAGGCAGGCCAGCCGCGGCCGGTGATCATCACGCAGGCTGGCTACGGCATTGAGCTGCTGGGCGCGAACAGCAGCGTCAGCGATCTGGACCTTGAGGACACGGCCGGTACGAACGGGATCTATGTGAGCGGTTTGTACAAAGCGACCATCGACCACGTCATCTCACACGTCTCCGCCGCCAATGCGGTCGCCTGTTACCCATCGGGAACGGTCACCGACAGCGTCTGCTGGTCGAGCGGGCCGAGTGGAACCGCAGCGACGCTGCTGGTCCTTCTGAGCGGGAGCGCCACGCTTCGAAATGACACGCTGATCGCCTCGGGAAGCGGTGGCATGGCGGTTGCCGCCAACGCGATCGATGGCAGCACGATGACCCTCAACCTGACCAACACGATCGCCCGAGGCGTTGGTGCCGACATTTCCGCGAGCACCGACTCGAATCCTAAATCGATGGCGATCGTCAACGCAGACCACTCAAACTACGCCAACGTCCAGATCAGCAACGAAGGCGGTGGAAGCACGACCAGCGTCACCCCCGCGGGGTCTGCCACCAATCAAACTGGCGCCCCGCTGTTCGTGAACGCGGCTGCTGGTGACTTCCATGAGGCCGAAGGCTCACCCACAATCGACGCAGGGATCAATGGTCCCGAAGATGGCTCAACTGACCTCGACGGCAATCTGCGGGCACTCCCAGCTCGACTGACCTGCGGAGCGCCTGAACCGGCGGTGACGGACGTCGGCGCATATGAGTTCGTGCCCGTCGCGCCCCCCTGCGCGCCTCCCCTGCCGCCCAATACGACGATCACGAAGACGAAGATCGATCGCAGCCAGAGAAAGGTGAGCTTCAGCTTTCAGGCCGTCGGGAATGCCAGTGGCTTTGAATGCGAGCTGATCAGGCCGCGGGGCAGACACCACAAGAAGCCCAAGGCTGCCTTTTCGGCCTGCAAGTCACCCAAGACCTACAAGCACTTGCAGCCTGGCAAGTACAGGTTCGAGGTCCGCGCCTTGAACTCCGCAGGTGTCGACCCGACCCCAGCGACCAAGAAGGTGAAGCTCAAGCCCCGGCGGGCTTGAGTGTGTGTGCCGACCGCTTGTCGGTCGGGTTGCCATGCGGCCACCCACGCCCACGCAGAGTGCGACCTTGCGGCCGTCGGCGACTCGGTCGCAGCCGGGGAACCAACGATGAGCGGCGCCGACAAGCGCGATGCCCTTAATCGCTAGTCCGCTGAGCAGCGGTGAAGGGACTCCAGAGACTTCCGTCGTGCAGACTCGTGACGTAGGCTTGGGGGCGTTGGCCAGCAACGCTGAGATCCTGATGCGCGCCTTCGCCGGCTGGGGCAAGGGCAAGCCTCCCGAGCTGGGCGATGGCGTGCGTGTCGACGCAGAGCTCATTGTGCCAAACAGCCTGCCCTATGGCGGGGGTGTGTTTCACGGTCGGGAGCGCATCGCGCAATGGTTCGCAGAGGACCTCTGGGAGATGTGGGCCGAGTTCTCCTCGACGCCGACGGACCTGATCGACGGCGGTGACAAGCTCGTCGTCCCAGTGCATGTCAAAGCCAAGACGCACGGTGGCAAGGTGGTCGAGGCAGACAACGTCTGGATCTATGAGTTTGAGGATGGTGCGTTGCGTCGAGCGCGAGTGTACGTCGACACCGCGACCATCCGCGATGCGGTGCTCGGCCGCGAAGATGCTGGGTAGCGGGGGGCTGAGGGAGTGCGCGATCCGCTTGGGGTCGGATCAGCTTGGGACGATTCCGACGTGGTTGATCCTGACAGTCGACGGACGAGAAAGTACCCATTGAGCGGTAGGGCTCAGCAAGTGGTGTACCTATCCCCGCCGCCCGCTGGGCGGCGGGGTAAAGGCGCATCTGGTGGTGAAACGCTGATCCACACCAGGAAGGTCCACCTCAACCTGGCTCGGAGCTCACAGCAGCTCTTCGAGCTCGACCCCGGCGCGGTGGTCGAGGTCGGCAACGGCTGGATACTGGGCGCCGCCACGCCTTCTCATCCGGTGATCTCCAACGCGGCGTTTCGGACCGACGACGAGGTCGACCCAAATCAGTTCTTAGCGCGGGCGCGAGCCTTCTTCAGCGAGCGGAGGCGCGGCTTCAGCGTCTGGGCCCGAGCCGGCATCGGTGAGGATCGCGATCTGATCGCGGCGGCTGAGGCTGGCGGCCTGCAATCCGTCTATGAGATGCCCGAGATGATCATCGGGCAGCGAGCGCAGGAGCGCCCGCTCGGTGAAGGCGTCGAGTTGCGCAGGGTAACTTCAGCCGCCGAGGCGAGCGAGTACTGGGAGGTCGCGGACCTCGCCTACTCCAGCCTTGGCTTTCCTGAGGAGACTTTCGGCTCCTACACGAACCACGCCGGGCTGATTGCCGACAACGTCGTCGCTTTCCTCGCCTATCAGGACGGGAAGCCGGTCAGCGTCGCGATGACCATCATCAGCCATGGGGTCGCCGGCATTTACTGGGTCGGAAGCGTGGAGGAGGCGCGGGGTCGGGGCTTGGGCTGGACGGTCACGGCGGCCGCGGTCAACGCCGGGTTCGATCTCGGGGCAGAGATCGCTTCGCTGCAGGCCTCACCGATGGGTGAGAGTTTGTACACGGCAATGGGCTTCGAGAAGGTCTTCACCTACCGGCTGCTGATGGCAGCGGCGCCCGAGACATCGGCGGGCGCGGAGGCATGAAGCAGCGGGGCTGCGCTGATGGTCTTCTGCCATAGCGCCTGCTTTCTTTGAGCGAGCGAGAGCCGCCCGTCCTCACACCGGATCCCCTTGCCGTGATCGGGCTCGCCGTCGTCTCGATCATCATCGCACCTGGATGATTTATGGCGCCTTCCTTGAGCTCAGCCGATCGGCTCGATGAACCTTTCCGGCCCTCGCTCAGTATCCACTCCAAGTGGCCATCTGGCGGCCTCGAGTCCCGAGCGTCGTCCCTCGGACAAAGGAGTTCAACATGCCTCGACATCATCGCGGTTGGGCAGTAGCCACCGCCTGCCTGATCGTTTTCTCGCTGAGCGCGACATCTGCATGGGCGCACTCAACATCGTTCCTGGGCAACTTCTCCAACAACAGCCTGATTGCCTCGACGGTCCTGCCTCCAAAAAACGACGTCAATCCCTATGGCCTGGTCGTCGTGCCGCAGACGCAGGGGGATCTGCGCAGGGGCGACCTCCTGGTCAGCAACTTCAACAACGAAGAAAACCTCCAGGGCACCGGGACGACCATCGTGGAGATATCCCCCAGCGGCCAGGCAACGGTATTCGCCGATCTTGCCTCGATCCCCAATAGCGTCTGCCCCGGTGGCATCGGCCTGACCACGGCACTCGGCCTCCTGCCCCACGGGGACGTGATCGTTGGCAGCCTGCCCGACCAGAGCGGCGAATCCAAAGACGCCAAGGCAGGATGCCTGCTGGTGCTCGACAGCAACGGGCGCCTGCTCCGGGCGATCAAAGGCGCACCGATTAACGGCCCCTGGGATCTGACGACCGTGAGCTTCGGCAACCTCGCAGAGGTGTTCGTCACCAACGTCCTCAACGGCACGGTTCAGGCCGACGGAGCTACGGTCAACGGCGGCACGGTCGTTCGCCTCATTCTCGGGTTCGGTGATCGCCACGATCGGTTCGGAGACTTCCATGGCCCATCTGGTGGATCGAATGTCCCCAGTGTCATCAATGTCAAGGAAATCGGGACGGGATTCGCCGAGAGGACCGATCCCGCTGCGCTTGTGGTCGGCCCAACCGGAGTGGGCCTGGGCCGAAACGGCACCCTGTACGTGGCAGACACGGTCGATAACCGGATCCAGGCCATTCCTGGCGCACTGGTGCGATCGAGTAGCGCGGGAGTCGGAACCACCCTTACCGAAGGCGGGGGTCTGAACAGCCCGCTCGGTCTTGCGATCGCTCCCAACGGCGACATCCTCACCGTCAATGCCGGCGATGGGAACGCCGTTGAGACCGCCCCCAACGGCACGCAGTTCCCCCCCGTCACCCTCGACGCAAGCGGAGAAGGGACGCTGTTCGGACTTGCGGTTGCGCCGTACGGCCAAGGCCTCTATTACGTCAACGACGGCTCCAACACGCTCGAACTGCTTCATTAGAGACCCAGCTAGGCTCCGCTGCTCAGCCTGGACCAAATGTCGGTCCGGGCTGAGCAGGACGGAGGGATAGCCGGCTTCCCCGCCCACCGCATCCGACCAGCCCGGCTGAGTGATCAAGCCGATTGTGCGGGCCCCTCGGGATCGGCGAAGGGGCGAAGTGGGGGCTTGCCCGTTGGTCCCATCCCCAGGTGGTCGCGGCGGTGGCCGCCTTCTTGCCAGTCCCCTTCACAGAGTGTGCCGTGTGATCTCATCGTCGCCGCGTTCATCCAGGCAGCGGCGCCCTTGGTGAGCGAGTGCTCTACGGATGAAGTCGGCCTTGGCGTCGGTGTAGGCCTCGCGGTCGTGCTCGAAGCGGGCGGCGAGGCGGTACTTGAGTTCGGCGTACTCTTTTGCCCTCTCCGAGTTCAAGCGTAAGAGATCGCGGAAGGCGAGCTCGTCACCGAAGCGGGACGAGTCCTTCGGGACCAGGTGCAAGTGATGAGTGCGGCGGCGCGGATCGGGCTTGCAGAACCAGTGCATCTCCTCTGCCCGATACGGCGCATATTTGTATCCCAGCTCTGCCAGCGGGCTGAAGCAGGCTCGCGAAGTCTCAAGGCTCTCGACGCCGACGAGGATGTCGATGATTGGCTTCGCGTCGAGACCCGCCACCGCCGTGCTGCCGACGTGGTGGATGCCACCCGTAGCCCACTCTCCGATCGCCTCATCCAGCGCGCCTCGCTCGGCCTCAAAGCGTGCGGGCCAGGCGGGATCGTAGGAGACGACGCGAATCGGCTGGTCTTGGGTCTCGGTCATGAGGCGATACTCAGACTCCGGGAGCAGGGCAACCCGCTACCAATCGAGTTCTTCGAGCAGCGCATCGATTCGCTTCCGGGGCGCCGGGCAGCTCGGATGCGACCACGTCCCAGACGAGGCTGAGGTCGACGCCGAAGTAGTCGTGGATCAGCTTGTCGCGCATCCCTGTCGTCTCGGAATCCTGACCCTGGTGAGCTCTAATCGAGGTCGGTTGCGATCAGCGCAGATCGACCAGCTCGACCTCGGTCTCGAAGGCGAGGATCTCGGGGTCGCCGGTCCAAAGCGGGGCGTCCAGGCGCTCGGCCGTCGCGACGCAGAAGGCGTCCGCGTAGGAGAGGCCG
This sequence comes from uncultured Solirubrobacterales bacterium, assembly GCA_963743285.1. Lineage (GTDB taxonomy): Bacteria > Actinomycetota > Thermoleophilia > Solirubrobacterales > 70-9 > CAVUPF01. The sequence continues at coordinate 21,308 of CAVUPF010000006.1, read as the reverse complement.
CCGCGCACCTTGACTCGCGCGGCAGCACGAACCATCATCCAGTCCGCCTCGACGAGTGTGCTGCGCTTCCAAATCGTCGCGATCTCCGCCAGCGCCGCGTCCTCGTCGCGCTCGCGGATGCGAATGTACAGCGCCTCGCCAAGGCTGATCGAAGAGATCGCCACCGCTCGCGAGAGCCACTCCTCTTCGATGCGTCCAGCCGCCGGCTCGTCCTTCAAGTAGGCCAGCAGCGCCCAGCTATCGAGGACGACCAACGCCCCACCTCTGGGCCTTGCGCTCCTCCAGCTCGCGCTCCATGCGCCGCTCCTCTTCCAGAGCAGCCGTGCCGCTCCCTGGGATATCCGCCCAGATGCCGCGTAGGGCCTGGATGTCCCTGGCGCGCTGCGCCGAGTCCTCCTCGGCGCGGCGTACCCTCACTTCGGCGCCGTCGGGCTCGAAGACGACCTCATCGCCCGGCTTGATCCCGATCTGCTCACGGATCGCCTTTGGTATGACCACTTGGCCTTTGGTTCCAACCTTATAATTCATACCCAGCAGTATAACTTGCTTGAGGCCCGCTCGTCCTTCGAAGCGGGACCGCCTCGGCGAGGGTGCGCTCGCGCCAATGGTTTTTGGCTCTGGAATTAGGCTTGCCGCTAACCTCATTACTCAGCCGCAGCTGGTCTGTAGGCGAACGGTGGTTCCCTGTCGAACCAGCCTGCCCGCCCTCGGCTTCTGAATGATGATGTGCCCGTGGGGCGGGATCCCCGCACACAAATTGCTCAGAGCTGTGTACTTCACCTTGAAGTGACGCCGCGCCAGTGCACGTTCAGCGGCTGTGGGCTTCAAGCCCACGACGTCCGGCACGCGGTGCTTGTGCATGGGCGTCGCGGAGACCGCAGGCTGGGTTTCCTGGCTCGGCGGAACGTCGACGTGCAGGAGCTGTTCGGCGATGAGATCCGGGTATTCCGGGTTGGCGGTATAGGCAGGCTGAGCTGCGCCGAAACGCGTAGAAGTTTGGGCCGCAAAGAAATGCGTCGCGTAGAGACAGACTCGGTAGTCGTTGACCCCTTCGATATCAAGCTGTAGAGGGCCGCTTTGGACAGATCCATTTCCGCTGGATTCAAGGTTCCAGATGCGGCGTTCGGGGTGCCAGCCAGGAGGAGGTGGCGGCATACCCGGAGGATGTCCAGCCATTTCCAAGATCCATGACCAAACTTCGGGGCATGAGGTCCGCTGTGGAGGCGGAGGCGCGAGGGTGGCAGTTGCCGACCACGCGCAGTTCGGTTCAGTCGAGGGACACTCGCTGTAAGTGATGGAGAGGTTCTGGACCAAGGCGTGGGCCAGTGACGGTTCGACCGTGACGCCTTCGATTGAGCCGGTCGTTGCGAATGCGGAGGCTGGCGCGAACATGGAGAGGGCGAAGGCAAGACCGAGAATGGCCATGCTGCGATTGCCTCCCTTCCACCGCATCGCGACCCCGAAGATCCAACGGAAGGCCGCGGGCGGTGCTGGGGGCGCGTCCAGGTCGACGAATCTCGCCTCGGTTGCCTCTGTCTGGTCGGGACGAGCGCTCGCGCTCGGTGCCCAACGAGACCGATCAGCTTCCACGGGCCGGCAGCCGATCGGCGAAGGGATCGGTCAGGCTGACGCCGGTTCGCGCGACATCGGCGATATTCCCGGTGGCGAGGGTAAGGCCGACCACGTTCGCGGTCGCGGCGAGCAGACCGTCGATGACGGGCAGGGGATCGGGCACGTTCACCCTCCCCCACTCCTCCGCAATCGCGCGGTCAACGCCCAAGACGCGATCTCGATGCGCCTCGGAGATTCGGCCCAGCCAGCTCTCCAAGGCTTCCGCCGCCTTGGGATCGCGAGGCCGGATGCTCTCGATCCCCTTGCGCATCTCACCCAGCGTCAGCACGCTGAGGTAAACGTCCTCGTCGGCGAGGTCCGCGAACCAGGAGATGACGGCGGGATCGGCGCGCTTGCCCTTGCGCAGCTCGGAGATGACGTCCGTATCGATCAAGTAGGCCACAGCAGCCGACGCTTACAGCTCGATCGAACGGCCGAGGTCGCGCGGTCGCTCGAAGTCGCGGTCCTCGCCGACGTCGGGGATCTCGAGCAGGAGCTGCTTCAGCGAGGTCGGGGGGCCGGGGTGGCGAAGCGCGCCGCGCAGGATCTCGCGGTGCTCCTCCTCGGCGGAGCGGCCATGCCGGGCGGCGCGGAGCTTCAGCTCGCGGACCACGACGCTCTCGATGTCGCGTACGAGAAGCTGGGCCATGCTAGCAATGATAGCGACCATGGCCGTCGACCTTCACTTCGAAGGCGGCGGCGCCAGCGCCAGCGCTCCCGCTCGTCCGCGAGGGCGGCGCCGCGCCGCGCCCTCGCGGAAGTAGATCAGCGGCTGCTCATCGCGGCGGCCTTCATAGAGCTGCTCGTCGCTTCAAAGTCGCGGCAGCCCATCCGTTGCCGCCCACGCGGACCAGGTCGCGGCTCTGGACTGCTCTCGCAGGGTAACGGCATCAACGCCGCTAACACTTGCTGGCTGGTCAGGAATTCGCCGCGATGAGATTCTCGATCGCAGTCTGCGGATCGACTAGCGGCTCGATCTGGACGTCGGCGTAGGGCGTGAACGGGTGCTCAGCGATGAGACGCGAAAGCTCGCCCGCGTCGTCGGTCTCAATGGTGCCGAACCCGCCGCCGCTGACAAAGAACTGAGTGCCCTCCACGCGGCTGGCGTATTTCTGCATCCACTCCCCCATGCCCTTCAGCAACTCTGGCAGCTGATCGGCCGGGGCAGCATGTTTCGGTCGGTAAATGATCACGAATCGCATATAGGTCTCCAAGCGTCTGAGGGTGGACCCCGACCCTATGGGCCGGCCCGCGACCAGGTCAAGGCCGCAAGGGTGGTCAAGGAGCTCACAGACTTGGCGCCGCAGGCGCGGTGGCGCGACTGCCCATTCGGTGCGCTCGGGAATCGTGCTGCGCAGGAGAGCGTGGGCGCTAGGTGCGAAGCGCCGACTCTCGGCCACAAGCAGCGGCCTCCTTGCCGCGGTCATGAGGCGAGACGCTGGGTGAAGTAGGAGAGGATCTCGTCGCGGGCAGCAATCGTCGGTTGGCCAGCCTCGTCAATCAGATGGGCGGTTACGACGCTGTGGGGAGTTGGAACGTACTTCTCGAAGAATGGGGAGGTTTCGCGGTTGGCGGCACTGTCGGGGAGCACACGCGGGATGAACCGGTCACCGAGCGCCTCTGAATAGGCCGCGAACCGCTGCGCCCTGCACACCTGGTCGCCCCGGAAGCGATAGGCCATCACGGTCAGGTCCTCCCGCTCAAGGCGGTCTCTGACGGCGGCGAGATCATCGGGAGCGATCTCCAGCCCGGCTGGGTCGTCCAGTGGCAGCGCCGGCTGGGAGAGGACCGGCGCGAGCATCGCAGGCTCGAGCATCATCGTGAGCGCGAAATTGCCGGTGAAGCACATACCTATAGCGCCGACGCCCGGACCGCCGCACTCCTCGTGCGCCAGTCTTGCCAGCGACCGAAGCCAGACCGTCACCGGGCTCGACCGGTTGGCGCCGAGCGCGCAAAACTCGGCACTGACGCAGGCCCGTTGGAAGGTGGCCGCACCCTCCTCGGCGCTCGGCACCGCACCGTCGCGGCCGAACAGCGAGGGCATGTAGACCGTGAATCCTGCATCTCTGACCCAGCGACCGAAGCGAGCGACGTGCGGGCTGATGCCCGGCATCTCCGTCATCACGATCACAGCCGGCCCTTGGCCGGCGACGTGGACCGTCTTCGTGACGCCGTCGAGAGTAACCATGCGGGGATCGAAGTCCTCGAGCGGATCGTCCTCGTTCATGCTCCGTTTCGCCATCTGCACACCGCCTCTTCGTTGAAAGGTCGATCCGCTGGATCGGCGGGCGTCGTCGAGCCCGGATGTGGGGATTGTCGTGTTTGCCGCACTGAAATGGCGCCACGCGGCTCCTTTTCCCCCGAGGCGGAAGCGTGAGTGGCGTCCGTCGACGCTCGCAACCACCCGCAAACGCGCGAGAGTCGCGAATCGCTTGCGCGATACTCAAAGCGCGGACATACATCCGTACGCGATAACGTACGGAGATCGCCGCTCACGATTGGGATGGAGCCACCTACGATCGTATCTCCGCGCCCCTGGAGCGCAACGGGATCACCGTGCTGGACCGCCTAATCCTGCGCGGCGACGAGACAGTACTCGACGCCTGCTGCGGTTCTGGCCGGGTGACGCAAGCCCTGGTTCAGCGGCTGCTTCGAGGCCACGTGATCGGCGTCGATGGCTCCGCGGGGATGATCGCGGCGGCTGCGCAACGTCTCGGTGACAGCGCCGAGCTGATCGTCGGGGACCTGGCCGAGCTCGACCTCGGCGGACGACAGGTCGACGCGGTCTTCTCGAGCGCCGTTTTCCACTGGCTCGCCGACCACGAGGTGCTGTTTGGGCAGCTGCACGCCGTCCTGCGCCCCGCGGGTCGGCTCGTCGCACAGTGCGGTGGTGAGGGCAATACGCCCGAGCTGCTCACCGCGACGCTCGCGGTCGGGGCACGCGAGCCGTTCGCGCCCTACCTGGACAGTTGGTCGCCGTGGAACTTCGCCGGCCCGGGGGTGACCGCGGATCGCCTCCGCGCAGCCGGCTTCACTGACGTTCGAACCGGGCTGGTGCAGCGCCCCGCTTCGTATGAGGACCTACGCGAATGGCTGCAGGTCAATGCCCTCAGCGCCCATCTGCTGCGGCTGCCCGAGGATCTGCGCGAGCGCTACGTCGATGAGGTGCACACCGCGCTGGGCCCGAAGCCGACGATCACCTACATCCGCCTGGACCTGGACGCCACTGCGACGGCCTGAGTCGGCATACGAGATCCAGACATCAGCCTGCCGTCGTCAGAGCAGGTGGCTTCGCGTCGCCTTGCCCGGCTTTCTGGGGCTCAGCGGGGCATCGAAGCCCGTCGTGCCTCGTCTTCGCCTTGCTTTGGAAACGCGACCGGGAATCGCTCCGGGTTCGTGAAGAAGCGGATGGCTTGTACGAGATCGTCAGCCACCTCGATCGCGATGATGCTCAGGAAGCCATCGGCGGCGCTGTCCAGGCGCACCCCCGGATCGCCGTTGACCAGTACCCGGGTGAAGACTGGGTCGGTGGGGTAGTCGGCTTTTCGCTGTACACCCACCATGAAGCGCGCAATCTTGGCCGCGCCGTAGATCGGCTTTCGCGCTGCGGCCACCACCCCGCCGCCGTCTGAGTACATGACCGCATCGGCGGCAAGCAGGTCGCGAATCCGGTCGACATCGCCGGAGACCGAAGCGGCCAGGAAGGCGTCGGCGAGACGCTGGCGCTCCTCCTCGCTCACGGTCCGCCGGCGGCTCGGATCTCCGGCGTGGTCGCGGGCGCGCTTGGCGATCTGGCGGACGTTGGCCGGCGTCCTGTCGAGGACGTCGGCGATCTCGGCGTACTCCAGGTCAAAGACGTCGCGAAGGACAAGGACGGCACGCTCGGCCGGGTTCAGGCGCTCCAGTGCGCCGAGCAGCGCGAGGTCAAGACGCTCGGCCTCGATCGCCTTCGCCTCCGGAGTCTCGGCGTCGGTGACCAGCGGCTCCGGTAACCAGGGGCCGACGTAGACCTCGCGCCGGGCGCGAGCCGAACGCAGGCGTTCAAGCGCGAGCCGCATCGTGACCGTGACCAGGAAGGGCTCGGGGGTGCGGACGGCGTCCCGGTCGGCTCGGTCCCAGCGCAGCCAGGCATCCTGGACGATGTCCTCGGCCTCGCTGAGCTCGCCCAGCATCCCGTAGGCGATTCCCAGCAAACGCGGACGGCAAGCGGTGAAGGCATCGTCTCTCACGCCAGCGCCGGCACCGGGCTCCGCAAGGCCGCCGCGGCGGCCGCGGCGCCGCTGGATATCGCGGCGTCGACGAGCCAACCCTTCGGCCCCAACCAGTCGCCGGCCAGATACAGGCCCTCGCCGCGGTCGACCCCCGGGCGCCCGGCAAGGCCACCGTCGGCCGGGCTCGGGATCGCGGACACGGCGACCATGCGTGGCAGGAACCGCTGCAGCGTCGTGCGTCCGCGCCAACCTGGCTGCACGGCGTCGGCCATCGCCTCGAGCTCGGCGCGCGGCCCGCGCGCATAGCTGGCGAGGCTGAGCAGGACACCGTCGCGATGGTCGGGTGGAGAGTGCTTGGAGAGGTAGGTGGGCGCGTCGATGCCGAGCGCGAACCTGCGGCCTGCTCGCGGCAGGCTCTTCAGCCCGAGATCGAGCACGCTCAGCTCGGCGGCCGGCCCCGGCGCGGCTGGCGAGCGCTCGCCAAGAAGCTTGGCGACCGCGTCGGGCCCGCCGGCCGCGATGACCAAGATCTCGGCGCGCAGAGTCTCCTCGTCCAACCTCACCACCCACCCATCAGCGGCGCGATCCACCGCTCGCACGCCAGCTCCGGTGCGCACCGTCACGCCCTGGCGCTCGGCTCGGGCGGCGAGGGCGTCGACCAGCCACTGCCAGCCGCCCCGGAGGTAACGGACGCCGGGGAAGAGACCGATCTTAAGCTGGCTGGCGGCCACGTCGGCGCTGAGCGCGTCGTGGTCGGCGACGAACGTCGTCACCCGCACCAGGGCGCCTGCGCTGGCCCGGGCGCTCTCGGAGCGCAGGGTCCGCTGCAGCCATTCAGCAACGGACAGTTCGGCGAGGTCCTGGGGTTGGCTACGGGCGACGCCGATCAGCCAGCGCGTCAGCCCTAGAGATCCACCCGGTAGGCGCGTCGGCTTGCCGCCGCGAAGAAACACCGAACGGTGCGAGACCGGGTTCCACCGGGGTGGGTCGATGCCTATCGCGCCCAACTCGCGGATTGCCGGCCCGCCTACGTAGAGGGCGTGCGGGCCCTGGTTGAGATCGAACCCCTCACGACGCTCGGAGGCAGCTCGGCCGCCAAGTTTGGCGCTGGCCTCGAGCAGCGTCGTAGCAACGCCGCCCTCCGCCAGCCGGCCGGCCGCGACGAGCCCGGCGGGCCCACCGCCCACGACAATGGCTGTTTTGGGAGAGATCATATTCACTAGACGCAACAGCATGCCGGTTTGTGACACCACCGATGCTGCGCTCTCGATGGGTCGAGTACCGTCAAGTTAAGCCGATCGGAACCAAAAATATCCGCGTTGCAGTCGCAAATAGCAACCGGCGGCGCTGCTTTCACGCCTGGCTTCGAGTGCGTCGACGGCTGCCGCTCACGCTCCTGAATCGGACGAGAGGGTCCAACCAGATGGTCCACTAGCCGCCCCTCCTCCGCCCAGCGAGGCCCGACGACCAATTCGGCTCCTTCTAGCGGAGGTGCGAGACGATGTCGCGCAGCGGCAGAGTGGCGATCGTCGTGTTCAGCGACCGGTCGATTCGACCGCGCTGTTGGCGCGGCGTGGTCGCGGGGGTGCAGGATCCCCTCACCGCGATGGTCGCCGGTCGCTGCAGCATCGAGGGAGACCTCGCTCTCGCCGTACGCCCGGAGGCGATGTTCGGGGCTCGGTGAGGCTCTCGAAAGTGTGGTTCGAGGGACCACGCCCACCCGAGGCTCACCTTTACGGCCCGCCGGACTGGCGGTCGCGGGGAAACGCAAGCGGGACTCGGGGCGATCACGAGCAGCCTGTGGGATGATCACCCGTCTCGAGCATGCCTACCAAACGGCCTCGCGTCATGCATCTGCTGTCCAGGCGGGCGGCGGGGATCCTCACCGCCCTCGTCCTGCTGGCGAGCATCGGGCCGCTGGGAGCCGGCACCCCGAGCGCGCTGGGGACCTCGCGCGGATCGGGCACCTCGCGCGCATCGAGCGCCGCCACCGGAGCACCGGCGAAGGGCAAACAGCGGGTGCTCGTCGACGTCTCGGTGGCGACCCTTTGGATGCAGCCGGCCCGCACGCGGCCGCTCGATCAGCCCTCGCTCGCCAACCCGGTGCGACTGGGCGCCTGGCTGGGAGCGATGGGCACCCCGCAGCGGCTCTGGCTGGTGGGGCGCCTGGTCACCCAAGCCCTCTACGGACAGGAAGTCGTGGTCCGGGCGCAGCGCGGATCCTGGGATGAGGTCTCCCTCACCGACCAGCCAACGCCTGACCACCTGAGCTATCCGGGCTGGCTGCCCGCGCGCCAGCTCGTGATGGCGCCGAGCGCTCCTGCGACAACGGCTCCGCTCGCGGCCTCAGGACCATCCAGCTCGACCGAGGCCTCCTCCGGCTCGACCCCGACGCCGCTGGCGATCGTCACCAAGCCGGCGGCCTGGCTCTTCGGGCGCACAACCACGGGCAGCCCCGGCCCTCGCCTCCTGCGCTTGAGCTTTAACACCAGGCTGCCGGTGCTAGGTCAGCGGGGGCGCTTCATCGTCGTGCAGACGCCCACCGGGGCCTCGGCGCTGATTCCAAGCTCGGCCGTCGCCGTGCGGACGCAAGCCACAGCGCCGCCCCCCAGCGGCCGCGAACTCGTTCGCGCCGCCGAGCAGTTCCTGGGAGTCCGCTACCTGTGGGCCGGCACCTCGGCCTTCGGCTTTGACTGCTCGGGCCTGACCTACACCGTCTACGACGCCTTCGACGTCTTGCTGCCGCGCACCGCCGCCCTGCAAGCCCAGGTGGGCCGGCCGGTTGCCCAGCAGGCGCTGCGGCCCGGCGATTTGGTCTTCTTTGCCACCGAACCGCCCTCGCGGGCGGTCACACACGTCGGCATGTACGTCGGCGGCGGGCGCGTCATCCAGTCCCCGGACTCGGCCGGATCTGTGGACATCGTCCCGCTGGCGGCGTTCGGCGATGAGTACGTCACCGCACGCCGCTATTTGCCCGCGGCGTAGTGCCCCAGCCCGCTCCCTGGGTCGGGGCGTAGGGAGATCGGGGGCCCATCTGGTGCCCTCACCGCCCAAGCCTGCTCCCGTAGGCGAACCCATGCCAACCCTCGCCAGCGCAGGACTGACGCCGGTGCTCTGGGTTTGTCATCGGGGGCGGGAGTGGTTAGGGAAGAGGTGTTGGGTCGGTGAGACAAAGGGGGTTGGCTCGACAATATGACCCTAGTATGATGACCGTGGTTATGTCTGGAGCCAAGGAGATCACCGCGACCCAGTTCAAGGCTCGCTGCCTGCGGCTACTCGACGAGGTCGCGGAGACCGGCGAGACGCTTGTCGTCACCAAGCGCGGTCGTCCGGTCGTCCGGGTCGAGCCAACCCGCCCGCGGCAGGCCCTGCGCGGCAGCGTCAGGTTCAATATCTCCGACGAGGAGCTCGTCAACTTCTCGATGGGCCCCTGGGACGTCGAGCGGGATTGATCCTGCTGGACACCCACTCCTTCGTCTGGCTGGCCGACGGGTCCGAGCGACTCAGCGGGCCTGCTCGCAAGGCGATCGCCGAAGACACCGAACTGGCAATCAGTGCGATCAGCGTGCAGGAGATCGCCTACCTCACCCTGCGCGGCTGCCTGGAGCTGGATCGTCCGGTCGGCGCCTGGGTCGGTGACGCCCTGAGCACCCATGATGTAAGCGCCCTCCCCCCCACCGTCGCGATCGCCCTGCGGGCAGGCTCGCTCGACCTCGCCTTTCCCGGCGACCCCGCCGACAGGATCATCTACGCGACGGCCCTCGAGTGTGGGACACGGCTGGTCAGCCGAGACACGGACATCACCGACTTCGACCCAGCGCGGATCGTCTGGTAGCCACGCGGAGGAAGAGTTAGGGACGGGGCGGCAATCCCCGGGGCGACCTCGGCGGTCCAGGCGGTTACTGATGAACTCTGAGGCGCAGGGGCGCGAACGTTTTGGCGGGCACTCAAAGGCGCCGGGCTTGCGCCGAATGGACCGAGAGGCGGAAGCGCGATCAGCTGCGCGACAGCCTGCTTGCCCAGCCGCAACTTCACCCGCTCGCCTTGCTCGGCACGCGCAATCGGCATGGAGATCGATCAGGTCGCCCAACGCAATGGCTCCGCGCGCCGCCGCGACCGCAAGGCGGCGCTTAGGCGCGCGGCGCGAGTGGATCGAGCTGGGAAGCCGCTTCGTCGATGCCCTCGATGGCCAGCTCCCAGCCGCCCGCCTGCGCCAGGTCTTGGAGGCGCTGGAGATGGTCGTAGAGGAGATGGCGGCGAACGTAGACGAGAGCTTCGGCGGGTTGGGCGAGGATGCGCGAGTCGAGCTCCGCTTCGCCGGTGCCGACGATCGCGCTCTCGGCGACGAGCACCTCATCTCGCCCCTCGCCGGCGAGATAGGCGCTGCGCAACTCCAAGCCCAGCTCGGCCGAGCAGCTGGTCAGGACCAGCACCGCGGCGCCGGCGTCACAGTGCAGAGTCTCGCCGTCGACGAGGCGGCCGTCGATCAGGAAGCGGAGGGGAAGCGGCTCGCGTGGCACCGGCTCACCGTAGCGCGGCTGGTGGCGAGAAGCTCGCAGACTGCTATGCGGCAGTTGTGGCGCGACACCGGGCGGGCGACGGACAGATATAGGTTTCGGGTGCGATCTCGGCGTCACTCGGCCAGACGATGGTGCCCGCGTTGAAGTCGGCGTGGAGCAGGGGAGCTGGCCCCGGAGGAGCGGGCTAACCGGCTGTGTGCGCAGGCTCGCGGATCGTGCGGCGCTCGACGCGTGCGCCCGAGGCGGGCTCAAAACGTCCGTACAGGACCTCGGGGTCGAGGTCGACTTCGCCGGGCCACTCGACTGTGCGGGTCTCGGGGTTGACGCGGACCTGCTCGAAGACCTCGCGGCGCTCGCGGATCGGGGCGAACACACCACCGCTGCGGCCGCCGATCAGCTCGCTCAGGTCGATCTCCTTCACGGCCCCATCAGAGAAGCTGGCGCGAATCCACAGCCCCTCCAAGGGCTCGATGTCGGTGACGTGGATTATCTCGCTCATGAAGCTGGGACACCACGACGTTTTACGCCGCCACGCCAGCGGCCCGCTGGGCGTGTGCGTAGAGCGTCTCCGGCGCGATGTCGGCTTCGTTGGGCCAGATGATCGTCGCACCCTCATCATCGACCCGCAGGCGGGAGAAGAAATCGCGATCTCGCAACGGCTCAAAGACGCCGCCGTAGTCGAGCAGGTAGGAAAGGTCGACGTCGGCGGTTACGCCATCCTCGAAGCGGACGTGGACGGTGTAGCCCTCGATCGGCGTTGCCTCTGACAAGATTGGGGTGCCGCGCATCAATGTCATGGTAGAGGCTCGATCCTCCGCAGGGGCTGATGCTCACGGGCACGCGTCCAGTTTGCATTGAGCTCGGCGCGGTGGAGCTCCGCCCACTCCAGGACGAGCCTGAGAGCAGTGGTAGGCAGGCCTCCAACGATCAGCTCGAGATTTTCAATGTCAAATGAGGCTTCATCGCCGCTATCGGTCGCGTGGAAGTGTGGCCGGCCACGGTGATGGCCCTCATTGTGGTACATCGTGATCGCAATCCCGTAAAAGCTGCTTATACGAGGCATTGGCGCGAGTTTTCATCGGGCGTGGCGTATCGGTCAATCCAGATCGGCTAGGCGGAGCGCGATCCAGGCGAGCTCGCCGTTGACGAGCGGTGCCTCCTCGGGGCAATGACCGACCCAGACTGCCAGCTCCCAACGGTCGAACCCGTAGCGCGAAGCACGCAGACGCTCCTCGCGGCTCATTCTGGCGAGGCGGGCGAGGAAGGCCTCGCGGCGCCTGGCGGCGTCGAGGAAGCCCTCGCCCACCAATTGCTCCTCGGTGAGCCAGCGCTCAGCCATCGCGCTCGGCCTCCCGCTCCTCCTCGATGTAGGCCTCGGCCAGCCCGGCCCACTCGACCCAGGCGAGGGCGGTGGATAGGACCTCGCGGGCCAGGCCAGACCCGGCATCGCCTTCCCATTCCAGGCCGGCCAGCTCTTCGCAGAAGTCCTTGAGTCGATCGCCGAGCTGGTGCGGGAGGCGCTTGAGGAAGCCGGTGCCGTTGCAGTGATCGCGGTCCTTCTCGGGGGCGATCGGGCCCTCGCCGCTGCCCCGAAAGATCGGGCAATCGTCCTGCGCCGCGAGATGCTCTTGCACGATCTCGCAGCGATGCCGGTAGAGGGCCTCGTCGTTGTCGAGGACAAGCCGGACGTGGTAGGTCAGTGAGTCCTCGGCGTCGAGCTGCTCGTGACCGCGCCTAGCGCGCTCGGCGATCGCCGCGGTCTTCTCCTCGATGATGGCTTGAAGGGAGCGGCTCAGGTCGGGCTCGGTCTCGTCGAGTTGGGCGGCCAGCTCGCTCATCGTTCCTCCCTCCTCGCCGGCCCCACCCAGCGCGGGGGCGGGGACCCCCGGAGTGCACGCGAAGTGCGAGGATCGGGCGCCCGGTGAGTCGCGCGAGGGAGAGAGCTGGTCTGCACGCAGGGATGAGCGCCGGAGGCGGGGGATTCGCCCCCCCTTCGGGCACTTCAGCTGTCTTTCTCGACGCCCCCGAGTGCCGATCGCAGCGGTGGCAAGCGGCGGCTCTCTCGACCCACCTGGCCTGGTAGCGGGTCGTCAGCTCAGAGCTGGAATTCAGCGACGCGCTGGGACCCGACTATCTCGCGACGCCTACCCGAAGAGGCGATCGCGGAGTTCTGTGGGGCGCGTAGCCCACGCAAACGGCCCGGGGGATGGGAAGTCCCCCGGGCCTTGAGCGTTTGCGTAATAAAGGCCGCGCCGCACCGGGACAGAGCGGGACGACCATGGCCCGGCCGAGAGAAGACCGGAAGCTGCGGTTACGGCATCCGGATGCCTTGCCCGCAGACCCGACTAGATTAGTACATAGCCAGACCAATTTGTTAATGAAATGCTGTTTCTTAAGCTTATTTAACTTTGCAGATCTAAGAACATGACGTACCGACGATATCGGATTGCCTCGATGAGCCGGCCGCTAGCCGGCCGGCTCGCTGCCAGCTTCTGCTCCGCTCTCAAGTAGCGCCGCTCCCAGGCTGATCGCGCTGGCGACGAGCTGCTGCGGAGATGGCCCAGGGAGGGCCGGCGCCGGTCATTGTCTTGAGGTAGCGCGCTGTCCATGGCTCAGCGCGCCCGGCAGCTGCGCACGGCTTCTGCCGCAACCGGGCTGCCTTCGGCGAGGTTGAAGGTGGCGCGGGCGAAGGAGAGGAAGCCCTCGTTGAAGCGGGGCGGCACCGGGCAGGAGGCGCTCATGTAGCTGTGGACGTGGCCGCGATAGCTAAAGCGGCGCCCGACCACGATCTGAAAGTGGGCGAAGTGGGGCCAGGGCCCGACCGAGCGCGGCACGACGCTGACCAAGACGGTGCGGAAGGGGCCGGGCTGGTGGCGGACGTGGAAGGGCAAGACGAAGGAGACCGGCGGACTCGTGCTGTAGGCCTGCACCCAGACCGCCGTGTGTCCTTGCTTGGTTCGGCCATTGAAGACGAGCAGGCGAGCATGAAGGCCAAATGGAACCTCCCCTGGGATGAAGACCCGGTCATAGAGGCGCCCCCGTCCGACCAGCGCCTGCCCGCAAGCCGCGATCGCCTGGCTGCTGTCGAAACTGCGCAGCTTTGCCTGGCGGCAGACCGCCAGCCCACGCGTGTCAAGCGCCCCCCTCCAGGCCAGTTCCAGCCTGATCGCCCTGACCCGCGGCAGTGGGATGCGCTCCGCGGTGCGGATCCCCGCCTGCAGGCGGACCGCCACCGGGGCCGAGTGGCGGCGGGGCAGCCGGCGGGGGGCGATGCCGCCGTTTAGGAAGACGATCAGGCCGCCGCTCTCGGAGCGTTCGGCGAAGGCCGGGCCGGCGATCAGCGCCGCGATCGCCAGGGCGGCGAGGGCCGGCACCAGCCAGGTTCGCCGGCGCATCTAGTCCCCCGCCCTCGTCTCCCAGAATTGCAGGGGCTTTGCGCTGGGGCGGTCCAACCCGCAAGCGGGCTTGGTCTGGTTGGCAAGCTTGCCGTCGCGAATCGCGGCGAGGGCTCGCCTTGCGATTTGACTCATGTCAGTGACTTTTCAGGATGATTCCCGGTACGCCACGTTCTCTATGACGTCCCCAGACTGTAGCGCGTCCAAGACGTTTTGGGTGAGCGAGCCTGGGGCCTTCCTCTCACCGCCACATTGCGTCGAGTGCCCGCACCTGCTGGTGATCAGTTGAGCCGAGCCTCACGACCCTCTCGAGGTCTTCGAGAATACGATCTTCGGCATGCTCCTCCCGAACAAGTATCTTGGGCTCACTTACCGCTAGTTCAAAGAGGGGTTCGTGAAATGCAGGTGCTCGTGGCATCTAATCGGCTCGCGAGGCTGGCAACAGTCGTCTTGGCGACGATCGTGCTCGGGGCTGCTGGGGCTACAACGGCCTCGGGGCGATCGGCGAGAGCGGCCATGACTTCCGAATTCCCGTCGCCTGCTCGCACAATCACCGCTCGGCCGATCGCCCGCGTTCCCGGAACCCTGAGGCCGGACAGTGCCGTCGGCGCCCGCGAGCTAGGTCATCGCGTGTTCGTCGATCCCCTCCATGGGTTCGCGCTTGCGAGCATCGGCCAAGCCCAGTATCCGGCTGCGACCGACGACGCCGGCAAGACATGGCGGGTGAGCGGTCCCGCCCTGCATCTCGACGCGGCCCAGGGGCCGCTTGCCGTATGTGAAGTCGGCGCCGTGAACCAGCGCATTTACTTCGCCGACGGATGCGGTGAAGTAGTCGACACGACCAACGACGGCGGCAAGCATTGGTGGCGGTCCTCCTTCGGAGGAGGGTCGCTGGCGGTAGTCGACAACGGCGGGCGTCTGGTCGCTTTCATCGAGGCCGTCAGCGACCGCAGCTCGACGGCCGTCACCTGGGTGTACGTCTCGAGCGACGGCGGCAGGCACTGGCGCTACGAAGACCGCCTCTGATGAGCGAGCCGGCGGCGGCCCTCCCCTCCCCCGGCGCGCGGCGAACGAAGTTTCGACGATAGGCGAAGGGTGTCGCGTTCCCCTGGCGCTTATGAGCGGGCGGAAAGTACAAAGTGCGGTGAGCACGGAGCCGCTTTGGTCTTGAAGTTTCGAACTCGACAGCCGGGAAGGCTGGATCGCCAGCGGTGCAACGACGGTCTTTCAGGAGTCCGATGGCCTGCGCGTCACGATGAGACGGTCGCCTAGGTCTTCGCCTAGTGCTTCTATGACGCGTGCCCTGGCCTCTGCCTCACTGGCAGCATCGCAGGCGTATTGCACACCCCAGTCGTACCTCCACGGCGCTTCGATCTTCTTGGAATCCATTTGCATTCGCCATCGGAATGCCGCCAGCTGAAGTCGCCGACGCTGCCTTCGAGTGAGCTCTGTATCGATGTCTAGCTGGAACGTGGTCATGGGACACGCATCCTCGCTGGTTGGACTCCCGATCGTCAAGGGTGGAGGGGTCGCAGGCGGTGAGAACCCCCGGCGAAGGTGAGGGTGTCACGGGAACCGCGGGTGTCTCATTTGCCCAACCTGGCAAGGCGGCTGGGTGGCGTCTCCGGAGCGAGGCTGAGCGCTCTCCAGGCACCGAACTTGCGGCGCAGCACCAAGTAGCTGGACCGCCCGCCCTTTGGCCGGAAGATGACGAACGCGGTGTCGCCCTTGACCCGCACCGCAGTGACGGCGCCCGTGGCGACCTTGCGGGCGACCGCGGCCTCCGAGGCGGGGATCAGGTTCTTCAGGACGGTCGGACAGTCGCCACGCTGGTGTTTGGCTTTGAGGAAGCTCTCGAGCTGCTCGCGGTTGGAGCTCTGCAGGCCGGTGCAGATCTTGGCGTAATCGGAGGCAGCCATCGCGGCGAAGAAGGAGTGCGCGGCGGCGGCGAGCGCCGCCTTCTGGGCGGAGGAGGCGGCGGAGCCGTAGGTCATAAAGCTGCTTTCGGGCGTTTGGGAGGAGCCTTGCGCTTCTCGGGAGGAGCCCTGACTGCTCCGTGCAGCTCCCTGGGTGGTGGTGGCGATCGTCGGGGCCGATGTGGGGGTGGCGGCGGTCGCGGTGGCGGCTTCGGTGCCCTGGCTCGCAGTCGTGCTCGAGGAGGCAGAGCCGCAGCCACTGATCGCGAGCGCCAAGGCTGCGGCAGTGGCGAGGGCTGTAAGGGACTTATGCATGTCAGAGAAGCCCTTCCCTACGTGAACGTCGCAGTATTCGCCTTGCAGTAGCGAAAGTCAAAAGCGGCGGAGGCGGCGCTGGTGCGCAGACCTGGGGAATTCCTGTGATCGATCTGGGGAGGTTTGCGTGATCGCGCGCACTCGGACATCTGTAGGGCCAGGAGCGTCGAACTGCGAAGGCCGCCTTGACAGGCTGCCTGCGCCCGTCGAGGATGAACTGCACTTCAAATGCGCGGCCCCTGCATCTGGCGCGGGCCACCAATCGAAAGGATCGCTCCTTGCCCCTCGCAAACATCAGCTTCGGAGACGCGCTCCTCTTGGTCGTGGAGATCTTTTTCTTCGTGATTTGGATCTGGATCCTGTTCACGATCATCGGCGACCTCTTCCGCGATCACGAGATGTCGGGCTGGGCGAAGGCGCTGTGGATCCTCTTACTGGTCTTCATCCCGTTCCTGGGGGCGCTGATCTATCTGATCGCACGCGGCAGCGGCATGCGCGATCGAGCGCTGAAGGCCCAGGCCGAGGCCAAACACCACATGGATGCCTACATCCAACAGCAGGCCCACAGCTCACCTGCAGATGAACTGCACAAGCTCAACGACCTGAAGGAGAAGGGCGCGATCTCCGCCGAGGAGTTCGACCGCGCCAAGGAAAAGCTGCTCGGCGCTTAATCAGGACACCTGGGCCAACAGCGTGGAGATCTGTTCCCGCGCCAGGCACTCTTGGTTTGTAATTCGGCGACGACCTCCAACAGCTGTGGGAGTTACTCGCCGCGCTGGGGGAGCTGTTCGCCCAGCGCGACCATGATTCGCAATCGGTCCCGTACTTCTCGCGCGGGTGCAGGAGCTACGCGAGCAAGCCGATACTTCGCACGAGATCGCAAGCGTGGCCCAGGCCGGACCCGGACGAGTTAGCGCCTGGGAAAATCGGCGGATGGAACTCGTCGCGTTTTGATCCCGAGTCACACCTTGACGGTGTCCTCGCGCTGTTCCGAGCCGAGGGCTGGAGGACGCTGAGCGAGGACCGTGAGCGGACAGCACGGGCTCTCGTCGCGCCCGGGGCGACTACCCTAGTCGCCCTCATCGACGACGAAGTCGCGGGCTTCGCGCAGGCGCTCACGGATGGCGAGATCCAGGCGTACCTGGTCAGGCTCCTCGTCGCGCCCGAGGCGCGCGGCAGGGGCATCGGCAGGCGTCTGGTCGCCGAGACGCTGGCATGGTCGGGTGCTCTGCGTATTGATCTACTGGCGACCAAAGGTGGCCAGCAGCTCTACCGATCGTTTCCTCACAAGCGCCTGGATGGCTTCCGGATTTACGCCAACAGCGACCAAACGCGCAAATAGACACCTCCTCGGCGCCATGTCTCCAACCGGAGCGAAGCCCTCCCCTGCCTACGTGAACTTCGCCGTATTGGCCTTGCAGAAGTGAAAGTCGAAGCCGAGCACGGTGTCGTTGGCCGCTTCGACGTTGTGGGTCAGCTTGATCACCATCTTCTCGGCGGCGTTCTTGTTGCCTTGCTTGAGCTTCTTGGCGACCGCTTCGAAGTAGCCGACCTCGGTCTTGATCTGGGAGAGCCACTTGGTGATCGTTGCCTGATCGGCTTCGGGGGGCGTAACCGCTTCCAGTTCTGCGTGGGTGCTCTTCAGCGCCTTGGCGGCCTTGGTGAAGGCGACAGATGCCGGCTTCAGCTTGCCCTGCTTGACCTCCGCTTTGACGTTGTGGAGGGTCTTTTCGTTGGCCTTGCTGTTCTTTTCGCAGATCGGTTCGACCTTGGCGACGTATTCTTCGCGGCTAACTTCGGCGTAGGCGAGCGAGGCGAGGGCCAGGAAGGCCGCGGCGGTCAGGGCGATGATCAGGGTCTTGGTCTTCATGGTCTTCTCTCTTTGGAGCTCAGCTCTTGCACGGTTTGACCAGGTTGCCCGAGATCGAGGTGCCTTCGACGAAGGTGAAGGCGCCGTGGGCGGAGAGGTGCCCGTCGGGGCAGGTGGCGTAGAGCAGGCTCTGCTTCTTGCCCTTGTAGTTCCAGGTCTTGTGGAGGGTGGCCGAGAAGGAGGTCAGCGAGCCCTGCCCGGCGACGATCGTCGGGATCTGGATCAGGGTCGAGGTGCCGTAGATCCCGTGGCCCTTGCCGATCACCCCCTCGGTGACGAAGGTGGTCGCGGCGGGGACGTGGGCGTAGACCTGCATGACCAAGACCGGCTTCCCGCCCTGGGGGGGGCCGTTGAAGATCAAAAGCGGTCCGCCGGCAGAGAAGGGTTCCTCTTCGGGGAGCTTGATCTCGGCGCTCACGGTGCCTTTGCCGACCAGCTCCTTGCCGCAGGCTTTCTCTGCGGCGGCGGTTGTGGTGGCCTGGAGCTTTGAGGGGTTGCAGGTGGCGAGGCCCTTGGTGTTGATCATCCCGTGCTTGTCGAATTCGAGGTCGAGGGTCTTTAGGGCGGGGGGGCGGGTGCCTTCGGTGTCCTTGACCGCGCCGGAGATCTTCAGGGTGATCGGGGTCGGGGTCTTCTTGGAGAGCTTGGTCGGGGTGATGCCGCCTTCGATTTCGATGATCACGTTGCCGGCCTGGACCTTTTCGGCCATCGCGGTGGCGGTGGCGCTTAAGGCGAGCAGGCCGATCAGGCCGAAGATCGCCTTTGCCCTGTTGCTCTTCAGCTTGATCTTCATCGCTTCGCTACCCCTTTGCCTTGCAGGTCTTGTTGAGTTCGTTTTCCATCGTGACCCCGCCTTCGAATTCATAGGTCGCCTTGGCGAGGTCGAAGCCGACCGTCGAGACCCCCTTCGGGGCGGGGCAGTTGGCCGATGCGTAGCTCTCGCTATGGCCGTGGGAGGTGAACTTGCTGCCCAGGGTCATGTAGAAGCTTGAGATCTCCCCGTAGCCCGATGCTATCGGCGGCAGGGTGGCTATGAGGGCGGTGCCGTAGCGGCCGTGGGTCTTCTTGACTTCGAAGACGATCACGTAGGTCAGCGAGAGCGGTTTTTGGCTGGAGACCTGGGCGAAGATCGCCGGGTGGCCATGGACTTGGCCGTTGAAGGCCTCCATGCCGCCGATCGAGAGGAAGGGTTCCTGGCTCGGGAAGGCGATTCTTGAGGTGACGTTGCCGTGGCCGATCAGGGCCCTCCCGCAGGCCGAGCGGGCCGAGGCCCCAGTCCCGGTCGAGATCTGGGCCAGGTTGCAGGTCGGCAGGCCCTTGGCGGAGAGCACTCCGTGGGAGTTGATGTCGAGGGAGATCCGGTTTAGGCGCGGCGGGACCGATTTGTTGGTGGTTTTGATCGAGCCGCTCATTTCGACCGTGACCGGGGCGGGGTCGGTGCGGGGCAGGGTCGAGGGGCGGATGCCGCCTTCGAAGGAGACCTGAAGGACGCCCTTCTGGGAGAGGCTGGCCTGGGCGAGGGAAGCGCAGACCAGCGTCGCGAGGATCGCGGCGCCGATCGCCAGAGCGCTCTTCTTGTTCTTCCCCTGCCCCACGGCTAAAACCTAGCGCACCAAGGGGTAGACGCAGTAGTAGGCGGAGGGCTGGGTCGGTTCGTATTCCTCGGGCGATCCGACCCCGTCGACGATGATCGTCCGGTAGGAGCCGCCGGTCGTGTTGGAGTAGAGGTCGTCGGTGTATTGGTGCTGGGAGGGTTCGGTGCCGGTGCCCAGGTAAAGGACGTCTCGGGTCGAGTAGAGCTGCATCGGGGTCGGCAGGTAGCCGCCCTTTGCTGCGCAGGCTTCGGCTGCTTCTTCGAGGTTGTTGGCGACCGGGTTTGAGTGGGTGTCATAGCAAAGGCCCCTGATCAGGGTGGTCGCTGCGGGACAGGAGGCGGAATGGCCGTTGACGGCGCTGGCGTTGGCGGCGTTGGTGGCGTTTGCCGCCTGGGGGACGGTGCCGAGCTCGGAGAGTTTGATGTTGGCGCCGGTGATCGTTTCTTCGGCGATCTTGCCGCCACTTACGGCTCCGTTGGCGATCTTGCCGCCGGTCACCGCCTTGGCCTTCAGCTGGCGGGCGCCGACGCTGTTGGGGGGGACCTGGAGGGCCGCGTAGGCGGAGCCGCTCAGGGCGACGATTAGGGCGGTGATCGCTACCGCCATTGCCGCTGAGGGCATCGGAATCCGCCGCTTGTCTTTGCTGCTCATCTCCTCATAACCCCTTTCGAGACACCGCTGATTTTAGAAACCCTTCTGCTGAGTCAAAGTCTCGCTGCCTCTCGCCTGGGTGCTCAGGGCCGGGCGCGCTGGTGGCGCTTGGCCTTGTGGCGCTTTGGCTTGTGCTTGGCCTTGCAGGCGGTCTTCGCCTTCACCCGTTGGTCAAGGCTCTTGCCGTTTTGTCCCTCGATTTCTACAGTCGAGGTGACCGGCGAGGAGCAGAGGCTCTGGGTGTTTGAGAGGTAGCCCAGATGGCCGCCGTAGAGGCTGAGGCGGAAGTGGCCGATCGGCACGTCGGGGATCACCGGGATCGTCGTTTTCAGCTCACCGTT
Organism: uncultured Solirubrobacterales bacterium; assembly: GCA_963743285.1. GTDB lineage: Bacteria > Actinomycetota > Thermoleophilia > Solirubrobacterales > 70-9 > CAVUPF01. The sequence goes on along the minus strand of CAVUPF010000006.1, from coordinate 883 downwards.
GTTGATCGTGACCGATTCGCCCTGGGGCATCACCGTCACCTGGCCGCCGAGGATGAAGACGACGTGGGGCAGGACGCCGCCGCCGAGGCCGGTGACCGCGTAGGCGTTGCCTTGCAGCGGAGGTTCAAGCAGCGGGGTTTCGTCGATCACCGTGCCGATCGCCGCTTTGCCCTTGCACTGATCGGCATTCAGTTCGGTCTTGTCGCAGAGGTCGCCGAGGTGTTCCTGGTCGATCTCAAAAGCTCTCGGCAGAGTTACGGCTACCGATTTGAGGTTGGAGTCGCCGAGGGTGGTATTGAGGTTGAACTGAAGGCTCGGCTGCTTGCCGCGGGCGGTCGACTTTGCGGCCGCCGAGCTGGGCGATCGTTAGCTTCGGGGTGAAGTCGAGAGCGGAGCAGTTGACCGCGTGGAACGGGGAGCTGAAGGCGACCGCGGTGCCCTGGTCGCCGACCCCTTCCGAGACGACTGGAAGGCGCGAGCAGTTGGTCGGGTTGATCATGAAGTTTTCGCGGTCGATATTGACCTGGATTTCGCGCATCCGGATCGGGATCCCGCCGATGATCTCCGGCACGGTTTCTGAGTCGGCGATAACGTGGGCGTCGGTGGGGTCGATGTGGAGGGCGACGCGGACGACGACGGTGCCGTAGTCATAGGGTCCGGCGATCGCCGGGGTGATCGCAACCAGGCTGAGCTGGGCGCCCTGGAAGGGACCCGCCATGTAGATCTTGCCGACCGCGTGGAAGGGATGTGAGCCAGGTCCAGCGGCGACGTTCGAGGTGCCGATTTCAGAACTCGCCGGACAGCTCGGATCGGCCTGCTCGACTTTGCCCAGCGTTTCAGCCGCTTTGAGGATGTCTGCCCTCCGGGCAGTAGGTGACACCGT